>NZ_NKFC02000009.1:0-753816 GCF_002223215.2 Burkholderia sp. AU18528
TGGAGGCTAGACCTCCTTGAAGGGTCGTTCGAGACCAGGACGTTGATAGGTCGGGTGTGTAAGCGCAGTAATGCGTTCAGCTAACCGATACTAATTGCCCGTAAGGCTTGATCCTATAACAAGTCTGCCTTGTGTCGATGATCGTTAGTGCTTCAGCACTTACGAGCATCCCACGCAGAGCGTCGAGCAGCGAAGCTGATCGATGCGGCGCGCCGGTTGAAGTACCGGTGACCTGCGTAGCAAGACGAGACATGTTGGATTCTCGTGTGCGATACACACAACTCAAAATTACTGCTTCTTCCAAGATTGGTTGCGCTGCGAAGCAACGCAACAACCCCCTTTGCCTGATGACCATAGCGAGTCGGTCCCACCCCTTCCCATCCCGAACAGGACCGTGAAACGACTCCACGCCGATGATAGTGCGGATTCCCGTGTGAAAGTAGGTAATCGTCAGGCTCCCTAAGCCAGGAACCCCCGCCCGACAAGGCGGGGGTTTTTGCATTTCGGCATCCCGAAAAGCATGATGCAGCGAGCCGTCTTGCTGCCATCCGTTCATCCATCAGACCGTGATCCGCAAGATCGGAAAAAATCGGCCCGGGATCGCTCTCGATTCCTTTTCGCCGATCTTTTCAGCTCCCAGCGCCAGATAGAACGACGCGGCATTCGGATCCGCTTCGATCACAAAGCTTTGGATGCCTCTCGCAGCGGCTTCAGCCCGAACCGCTTCCCACAGCGCACGGGCGACGCCTCGCCCCATGTAATCAGGATGGACGAACAGCCATCCGGGCGTTGGTCGATCCAATTCCGATGATGCTCGGACCCAGAATCCGATGATTGTCTCGCCCGATTGCGCGAGATTCGCCCCATGTAATCAGGATGGACGAACAGCCATCCGGGCGTTGGTCGATCCAATTCCGATGATGCTCGGACCCAGAATCCGATGATTGTCTCGCCCGATTGCGCGAGATAACCGATCGACCTGACCTGCCGGGCGATTTTCGGACCAGCTGAAACTTGAGAGAATGGCTTCCAACGGAGAACTGGAAATCATGAAGAAGAGCCGATTCACGGAAGAGCAGATGGTCACGATCCTGCGCGAGGCGGACAAAGCACCGGTCGCGGAGGTGGCGAAGCAGCACGGGATCAGCGAGCAGACGATCTACAACTGGCGCCAACACTTCGGGGGCCTGGAGGCGACCGACGTCAAGCGGTTGAAGCAGCTCGAGCAGGAGAACGCCCGGCTGAAGAAGATGCTGGCCGAACGTGATCTCGAGCTGGACGTGATGAAGGAGATCAACGCAAAAAAGTGGTGAGCGCGCCCGCTCGCCGCCAGCAGGTTGCCTACGCGAAGGCGCGGGGCCTGTCGGAACGGCGTGCGTGCGCGCTGATGTCGGTCGCGAGGTCGGCGCTGCATTACCAGTCGAAGCTGGCGGAGCGTGATGCGCCTGTACTGGCAGCGATGTGCGTTCTGTCGGCGCAATATCCGCGCTATGGCTACCATCGCATCCAGATCTTTCTGGATCGGCAAGGCCATCCGATGAGCGCTGATCGGGCTTGGCGGCTGTGGCGGCTGGCCGGTTTGCAGGTGCCGCGCAAACGTCCGCGCCGGCGTATTTCGGTGCATCGTCCCCGGCCACAACCAGCCACGGCGGCAGGGCATGTCTGGGCCTACGACTTAGTGTTCGATGCGTGCGCCAACGGCCAGCAACTGAAGTGCTTGACGGTGATCGATGAATACACGCGGCAATGCCTATCGATCGATGTAGCCGGGTCGATTCGCTCGGGGCGGGTGATTGAGGTGCTGTCACAACTGATCAGCCCGCACGGAGCGCCGCGTTACCTGCGGTCGGACAACGTTCTAAATGCAAGCGGAATGTGCAACGCAAGGTAAAACGGTGCCGCGCACACGGCGAGATGCAGTGCGCGAGCTGTCAAAGAGCGAACGACAACCAACCAGTGGTCTTCCGCGGCATCGGGGAGACTTGCTGACCATAGTGGACACAAGATTCATCGCACACGGCGTGATCTTCACCGTACCTAAAACAGCATAGAAGCCCCAGCGGAAGGTCCGAGCATTATCTACGGGGTCGCCTGCGCCCCAACGGCAGCCGAGAGAGGGATCGATCCACTGGGTAAACCGAGTTCGAAGAACTGCCTGTAAGGCTGGTTCTTCTTGATCATGCTGTAAGCCACGCGAGCCATCTTCGCTGCCACGGCGGTAAGCGCCTTGCGCTTGAGGTCAGCGTCGTCCGGATCTGCATGGACGTAACGTTCATATTTCGAGCGGAATGAGTTCTCCTTCATGCGCACGGCAGCCATGCCTGCCATCCAGAAGGCCAGCCGCAATCGTGCATTGCCGCGCTTGGAGAGTTGCTCGCGCCCCCGCTGGGTACCCGACTGTATCTTCGCCAGGTCGAATCCACAGTACTTCAGGAACTGACGGTGGTGACCGAAGCGGCGCAGGTCGCCGGCCTCGGCGAGGATAGTCATGGCGATCACCGAGCCAATGCCAGGCAGCGTCTTCAGATGGGCGAAGTCGATATTGTCGTGAAGCTCCGCCTCGGCGCGCGCCTCGATTGCCGCTCGCAGTACGTTGAGCTCCTGGTACCGGCGAAGGGTAATACGGAATGTCTCGACAGCCAGGCAATCCGGCGCGTGAGGCAAGGCAGCGGTGTGTGCAGCTGTTTCCCATATCTCTTCGAGTTTGGCGCGTTTGTTCACCTTGCGGCCGACCAGATCCCATGCAGCAGCCACAAAGCTCTCGCGATCCAGGGCGCGTACATGCGTCGGCGTCGGAAACTCGAGCAGAAAACGCACGAACCATTCGTTGCGGGTGGTGCACCAGTAGCGGTGCATCTCCGGGAAGTACAGCGGCAGGCTGTGGTTGATCAGAGAGTGCTGCACCTTGGTGCGTGCGCGGGAAACTTGGTAGTAGGTCTTTGCAAGTTCCTGCAGGTCATGATGGCCGGCGATCTGCGGGTCCACGTAGCGCTGATATGTGCCACGCCTGAGCATTTCCAGGATGACCTGCGCGTCCTTGGGATCGTTCTTGTCCCAAGAGTTGAACATCGCTTCGCGATACCGCGCCTGTGCCACGGAATTGATGCTGACCACCTCGTGCCCAGCTGTGAGCAGGCGGTGAGCCAGCGGGCGATGGTAGTCGCCGGTCGGCTCAAGCGCTACCCGGCAATTGCCGGGTAGCGCTTGAAGGTAACTCAACAGCCGGTCGAAGTCAGGAGCGCTGTTGGTCATCCGGAAGCGCTGACGCTTCCCGTCCGACAACTCGATCAACACAGCGTTCGAATAACGGGCGATGTCGATTGCAACCAGGTTCAGGGGCAGCGTACCTTCCAGCAAGTCGGCCATTTCGGTTTCCTCCGGCGGGCGGTGAACGGGCAATCCAAAGGATGCCCGTTACCCCTGATGGCTGACATTCTGCATGTACTATGGTCCGGAGTTCGTATCGCGGGCGATTCTGAAATGGGCTGCGCAGAACGGCATGGACATGGCGCTCAGTGATCCTGGCAAGCCGTGGCAGAACGGTGCGGACGAGAGCTTCAACGGCAAGTTCCGGGACGAATGCCTCAGCCTGGAATGGTTCAGGACGCGGGTGGAAGCGAAAGTCGTAATTGAGCAGTGGCGGCGTCACTACAATGCCATTCGGCCGCATTCGAGCCTGGCCTATCTGACGCCCAACGAGTTTAAGCAGCGGTATTGTTCAACTGAAGCAATCGAGGCCGTTCTCCAAGACTGAACTGGTCCGAAGAAATCAGGCACGTCAGACCCTTCGATCGTCTCCGGCGAAATCGTGAGATCGCTTTGCCACAAGTCGAGCCATTCCTTCGGGTAGCCCCAGTGCGCCTTCGACAGGCGCGCCAGTTGCGTGAGCTCGTCCGAATCCGCGCCACGCGCAGCACGCACGGTAAATAGCGTATGCATTTCGTCTCTCGTCATTGCCGGCTGCCGGCATCCCCTCGCGCAGCGCTTTTATCGGTGCCTTGTCCGGATCGCAGTGTCTCACCGCTCGACCGACAGCCTGCTCGCTCGCCGCAGTATTGCGCGACACGCGTCAAATGCATGCGCCGGTGCAGCTACCAGACCTGCGAAGCATGTCCGGCGACGACGCGCCAACTGGCGCCTGCTCGACGCCAGAGCCGCGTATAGGCAAACTTGCCGCAGAATGCCGTGCCATCGAAATGGCCGGCGAGGGTCGCTCGCGTCGTGGTCAGGATCATCTCGTCGATCGCGCATGCACGCATGTCGAGGACGTCGAGCGTGTCGAGACGCAGAAGCCTCGCGCGATGTGCGGCCAGGTCGTCCGTTTTCGAGATGATCTGACCGGTCGGGACCGTGAACACCAGATCATCGTCCAGCAGCGCATCGAGCGCTTCGATATCATTGGCCAACATCGCCGCACGGAGCTCGGCTTCGGCGGGTTCGATGACGGTACGGATTGCATCCATGTCGGGCCTCGCATCATTTCGGAAGGGGAAGCGGCACGGCGGCGACAGACGCAGCCTACCGCGCGTTCGACAACGACTGACGCCGGACCAGCATCACCATGCAGATACCGGTCGACGCGATGAGGTTGGCGGCCGGATAGAACGCGACCGCGACGCTCCAGGTGCTCAGCGCCAGCAACGCCAGCGTGTACTTGAGCACGCACAGCGCAAAGTAGGCGAGGCTCTCGCTCCACGGATCGCGGATCGCCTTGCGCACGGTTGGGCCGAGGCCGGCGAGCTCGATCAGCGTAACGAGACAGATCGATACCGTCGGATCGTCGGTCAGTAGCCACAGCGGAATGGCCGACAGGGCCGCGCACAGGAACAACCAGTCGAGGCCCGTCCAGCCGCGCTCGCCGCGAAACAGACTGGCGATCAGCGTCAAAAAGCACGTGACGGCAATCGCTGCCGTGCACCATGCGGACGGCCCGGCGCCCGCGACGAACTGGCCAGCGGCCGCGATCGCCGTGACGATCGACCACACGAGCCACGTGAACAGATGCGGGCGAACGATGCGCCGGTAGATCGCGAGCGCGTAAGGAATGGCGGCCAGCAACGACACGGCCGTCCCGATCGCGCCAAAGATCGAAGCGGCTCCCTGATCGACGCTCACCATCGACGCAACCTTGTTCGGATCGGCCGACCAGTATGTGCCGTGACGGATCGGAGTGCAACGTCATGCGTGCGCTGCGGTGCGGTGAGCGTCATGCAGATTCGCACCGGAACGCGGAAGCAACCCGGCCCAAAACAAACGGCACTGGGAATGCGATGCCGCCGGAAAACCCACCGCGCGTCGATGCCTGGGTGGCGTCAGTACTCGAACGTCCGCAGGCGCGCTGCGTGTGCTTCGAGCCCGTCGAGCCCGAGATAGTGGCTGAGCTTGCCGGCGCGAACCTTGCTAATGTCGTCCTTCAGCTTGTCCAGCAGTTTCCCGCTCGCCGCGCGATAGGCTGTTGCTGCATCGGCGCCATGGGCCGACAGGGCCGCGCCGATCAGCCGAGCGCTATCGGCGCCGCCGCCCGCGACGCAACGCGCCATCGCGTCGGCATCCGGCTGCACGCCGGCGTCGAGCAGCGCACGCATCAATGCGACCGGCACGTCGCCGGACACGGACGCGAGCGAATCGGGTGCAACCGGTGCGCCCGATTCGAGCAACGCGGCGGCTGCGGAAAACTTCCGGCACCGCAGTGCGTAATCCGTCGGGATCGAACTGCCGGCGAGTGCCATGCCGAGATCGGCGACCAGCGGCGCCAGTCGCGCGATGAGTGCCGCATCGTCGTGATCGATCGCATGACGTAATGCGTGACGCGCAAGCACCGGCTGCGAGCCGAGCGTGCCGTCGGCGAGCGGCGTGCGCCAGTCGATCACCGCTTGCCGATAGAACGCGATCAGCTTGTCGGCCAGCGATGCGGACAGGCCATGATCGTCGCGGCGTTCATCGACGTATTCGAGCAGCGTGACGCCGGTGCCGGGTTCGCTGCCGGGCTCCAGTGGATCCGCATGAAGCTGCAGCGCGCCGAATGCCGTGTACAGATCGGGGGCGACCGTCGCGAGGCCGTCCTCGTGCATCGCCCCGCGCCACGCAGGCGGCAACCCTTGTTTCCAGGCGAGCACATGACCATAGTCGCGGGCGCCCGGCTCCGTCACGACGTAGATGCGGTCGCAATATTCGAAGCCGCCGAACGGCAGCGCGCCGATTTTGCCGTTCCACGTGCGGGCGCTCTCCTCCGCGGCTTCTTCGGCCAGTTCGAGTTCGTGGTCGATCCAGCCTTGCAGGTCGCGATAACCGTCGCTGCCGTTGTAGAACAGTTCGCTCCAGCCGATCGCTTCGACATTGCCGTTCATCTCCAGCGTCAGGTCGTAGTCGAGGCTGCCGCCGGCCGTGATACGCCACAGCTCGAGCAACGGGAGCGGAATGTCGCCGTGACAGCAGGCCCGTACGGCCGCGATCTGGTCGGCCGGCATCGGCGGTTGCGCATCGAAGATCACGCGGCCGGCAAACAGTACGATGCCGTGCGCGCGCAGATCAGCCAGTTCGGTATCGGAAAAGAAGGTGGCTTGCATCGAGCGTCAGCGGTAAGGGTTGATCGGATGTGTGCCGCGGTTCATCGGCGATGGACGCCCCGCGGATGGTCGCATCGTATCGGCGGCACCTGACGAGACGCTTCGAATCCACCGGTCATTCAAGACTCCGCCTCCGCCGCATGGACGTCGCGCCGAAACGCGCCGGGGCTCGTGCCGGTCCATTTCCGGAACGCGCGATGAAACGCGCTCGGCTCGGTGAAGCCGAGCTCGGCCGCGATCTCCGCGACGCCGAGCGCATGCCCGCGCAACAGCGACTGCGCCAGCGCGCCGCGCAACTCGTCCTTGATCGCGGCGAAGCTTTGCCCTTCGCTGCGCAAACGCCGCCGCAGCGTCGCGGGCGTCGTGTCGAGCCGCACGGCCAGCGTGTCGAAGTCGGGCCACTCGGCGGCCGGCAGCGCCTTCAGGTGTGCGCGTGTCTTCGCGACCCAGCCCGTGTCGTGCCGGTAGCGCACGAGCAGGTTACCGGGCGCACCGCGCAGGAAGGTCTTCAGCGCCTGTTCCGAACGGATCGTCGGTAGCGCGAGGTACGCGGCGTTGAATGCGAGCCGGCTGTCGGGCCGGTCGAAATGCACGGGGACGCCGAAGAACTGGTGATAGTCGCCGCGCTGGCCGGGGCTCGGGCACGCGAAGTCGATGCGCTGCAGCGGGATGCGCCGGCCAATCAGCCAGCACGCGACGCCGAGCAGGATCAGCCAGAACGTCCGGTACGCGAATGCCGGGTACGGCGCGCCCGATTGCGTCAGCACGATCTGCGCCTGCCCGTCGGCCACGACGAGTTCGCCGTGCGGCTCGTCGAGCACCACCCGCAGGAACTTCAGCGCGCGTCGCAGCGCCTTGTCGAGCGTGCCGGCATGCAGCACCGCGTGGCACAGCAGCGTGAAGCTGCCGCGCCGCATCGGACGCGCGGCGAGCCCGAAGAATTCGTCGTCGAGCGCGCCGGCGATCGCGAGCCACAGCCGGCCGTACTGCTGCGGCGTGACGGGCTCGCGCACCGCGGCCGGCAGCCCGGCGGCACGCAGCACGGGCGCGGTCGGCAGGTCGCGCCGGCGCAGGCACGCGAGCGCATCGTCGACGAAATCCGGCGAAATCATCTGCGGCCCCATTTTCCGGCGTCCTCCGACATGGCAAAAGCGATCACAATTCTAGATTCGGTTTGTCATTGATTGCAATGTAGCGGCTGTCTACTATCGATGTATCCCCGTCGCGCCCCTGGCTCGCCGGCGGCCATAACGTACAGGAGACACGCATGCCTGAAGGAGCTACCGCCCGGGCGGTGCCGGCCTACGCCGACGCCGTGGCCCGGTTCAGTATCGAGACCGCCGCCGCGCAATTGGCCGGCGACCTGGAGCGCGGCCTGAACGCGTGCGTCGAGTGCTGCGACCGGCACGCGAAGGCCGACGCGATCGCGCTCGACTGGATCGATGCCGGCGGCCGGCACCACAGCTTCACGTTCGCGCAGATGCAGGCGCTCTCGGCCCGGGTCGCGAACCTGCTCGTCGCGCAGGGCGTGAAGCCGGGCGACGTGGTGGCCGGGCTGCTTCCGCGTACGCCCGAGCTCGTCGCGACGATCCTCGGCACGTGGCGTGCAGGCGCCGTGTACCAGCCGCTGTTCACCGCATTCGGCCCGAAGGCGATCGAGCACCGGCTGCGCATGAGCGACGCGCGGCTCGTCGTGACGAACGTCGCGAATCGCGCGAAGCTCGACGAGGTCGCCGATTGCCCGCCGGTGGCGACGGTGCGCGAAGCAGGCGAGACGCTGTCGGCGCACGACATCGATTTCCGCGCGGCGCTCGACGCGCAGTCCGATACGTTCGAGCCCGTGCTGCGCAAGGGGTCGGACCTGTTCATGATGATGTCGACGTCGGGCACGACGGGTTTGCCGAAGGGGGTGCCGGTGCCGCTGTACGCGCTGCTCGCGTTCGGCGCGTACATGCGCGAAGCGATCGATCTGCGCGCCGGCGACCGGTTCTGGAACATCGCCGATCCGGGCTGGGCGTACGGGCTCTATTACGCGATCACCGGCCCGCTGCTGCTCGGCCAGGCGACGACGCTGTACGAGGGCGGCTTCACGGTCGACAGCACGTATGACGTGATCGAACGGCTCGGCATCACGAGCCTCGCCGGCTCGCCGACTGCGTTCCGGATGCTGATGGCGGCCGGGCCGGAAGCGGCCGCGCGCGCGAAGGGCCGGCTGCGCGTGGTGAGCAGCGCGGGCGAACCGCTGAACCCGGAAGTGGTGCGCTGGTTCCACGCGGCGCTCGGCGCGCCGATCCACGATCACTACGGCCAGACCGAACTCGGGATGGTCGTGAACAACCATCACGGCCTCGCGCACGTGGTGCACATCGGTTCCGCCGGCTTCGCGATGCCGGGCTACCGTGTCGCGGTGCTCGACGAAGCGGGCCGCGAGCTCGGCCCCGGCGAGCCCGGCAACCTCGCGATCGACATCGCGCGCTCGCCGCTGCTGTGGTTCCGCGGCTATTGGCAGCAGGACACGCCGGCGATCGCGGGTGGCTACTACCGGACCGGCGACAACGTCGAGCTGGAGCCGGACGGCGCCGTGAGCTTCATCGGCCGCGCGGACGACGTGATCACGTCGTCCGGCTACCGGATCGGCCCGTTCGACGTGGAGAGCGCGCTGATCGAGCATCCGGCCGTCAGCGAGGCCGCCGTGATCGGCGTGCCCGATCCGGAGCGCACGGAGATCGTGAAGGCGTTCGTCGTGTTGTCGAAAGGGTTCGACGGCACACCGGAACTGGCCGAGGAATTGAGTCTGCACGTGAAGCGGCGGCTGTCCGCTCACGCCTATCCGCGCGCGATCGATTTCGTCGACGCGCTGCCGAAAACCCCGAGCGGCAAGATCCAGCGCTTCGTGTTGCGCAAGATGGAAGCCGAGAAGGCCGTTCAACCCTGAATATGGACTGCGAATGAATATCGAGGATCGCGTTTTTCTGATTACGGGCGCAGGTTCCGGCCTGGGTGCCGCGGTGGCGCGCATGGTCGTCGCGCAAGGCGGCAAGGCCGTGCTGCTGGACGTCAACGAGGAGGCGGGTGCGAGTCTCGCCAACGAACTCGGCGCGGCCGCGCGCTTCGTGAAGACCGACGTGACGAGCGAGGCCGACGGCCAGGCGGCCGTCGCCGCCGCGCGCGATGCGTTCGGTCGCGTCGACGCGCTCGTGAACTGCGCGGGCGTCGCGCCGGGCGAGAAGGTCGTCGGCCGCGACGGCCCGCATTCGCTCGACCGCTTCGCGCGCGCGGTGTCGATCAACCTCGTCGGCACGTTCAACATGATCCGGCTGGCCGCCGAAGCGATGTCGAAGCAGGACGCGAACGCGGAAGGCGAGCGCGGCGTGATCGTCAACACCGCGTCGGTCGCGGCGTTCGACGGGCAGATCGGCCAGGCCGCGTATGCGGCGTCGAAAAGCGGCGTGGTGGGCATGACGCTGCCGATCGCGCGCGAGCTCGCGCGCTTCGGCATTCGCGTCGTGACGGTCGCGCCCGGCATCTTCGCGACGCCGATGATGGCCGGCATGCCGCAGGACGTGCAGGACGCGCTCGGCAAGAGCGTGCCGTTCCCGCCGCGGCTCGGCCGCCCGGAAGAATTTGCGGCGCTGGTGCGCCACATCGCCGAGAACACGATGCTGAACGGCGAAGTCATCCGTCTCGATGGCGCGTTGCGCATGGCACCGCGCTGACACTGGAGGAAGCGAATCATGACGACTCAGGATCCGATCGTAATCGTGGGTGCGGCCCGTACGCCGATGGGCGGTTTTCAGGGCGACCTGGCGGCGGCCAGCGCGAGCGAGCTTGGCGCGGTGGCGATTCGTGCGGCGCTCGAGCGCGCGAACGTGCCGGCCGAACGTATCGACGAAATCGTGTTCGGCTGCGTGCTGCCGGCCGGCCAAGGGCAGGCGCCCGCGCGGCAGGCCGCGCTGAAGGCCGGGCTGCCGCTCGCGGCGGGCGCGACCACGGTCAACAAGATGTGCGGTTCGGGGATGAAGGCGGCGATGTTCGCGCACGACCTGCTGCTGGCGGGGTCCGCGGGCGTGGCCGTCGCGGGCGGGATGGAGAGCATGACGAATGCGCCGTACCTGCTGCCGAAGGCGCGCGCGGGCATGCGCATGGGGCACGGGCAGGTGCTCGACCACATGTTCCTCGACGGGCTCGAGGACGCATATGAAAAAGGCCGCCTGATGGGCACGTTCGCGGAGGATTGCGCGCAGGCCTACCAGTTCACGCGCGAAGCGCAGGATGCGTTCGCGATTGCGTCGCTGACGCGGGCGCAGCGCGCGATCGCGGATGGGCGTTTCGCATCGGAGATCGCGCCGGTGACCGTGAAGGCCGGCAAGACGGAAAGCGTCGTGTCGATCGACGAGCAGCCGGGCAAGGCGAAACTCGACAAGATCCCGACGCTGAAGCCGGCGTTTCGCGACGGCGGCACGGTGACGGCCGCGAACGCATCGTCGATCTCGGACGGCGCGGCCGCGCTCGTGATGATGCGCCGCTCGGAAGCCGAGCGCCTCGGCCTCACGCCGAAGGCCGTGATCGTCGGGCATTCGACTTATGCGGACAAGCCCGGCCTGTTCGCGACCGCGCCGATCGGCGCACTGCGCAAGCTGTCGGAGAAAACCGGCTGGAACCTGCGCGACGTCGACCTGTTCGAGATCAACGAAGCGTTCGCGGTGGTGCCGATGGCCGCGATGCGCGACCTCGACCTGCCGCACGAGAAGGTGAACGTGCACGGCGGCGCGTGCGCGCTCGGGCATCCGATCGGCGCATCGGGTGCGCGCGTGATGGTGACGCTGCTGGCCGCGCTCGAGACGCACGGGTTGACGCGCGGCATCGCCTCGCTGTGCATCGGCGGCGGCGAAGCGACCGCGGTTGCAATCGAGCGGATCGCTTGACACGACGCACGACGCGTCGCGTCGTACCCGCGCACGCAAGTGGCAACACAGGCGGCGCGTATCGCACGGGACATCCCCGGGTGATGCGCGCCGCCCGTCTTTTTATTCGGCGGCTCGCCGTGTCGCGCTACGGCTTCGCGTTCGGCGACACCGCGCCGCACGCACGAATCACGAGTTGCACGACCTGCTCGGTCTTTTCGTCGAACGCCTTCTTCGTGAACGCGCGCTCGCCGCTCAGCGCGCGAATCTGCGCATCGAAATCCGCATAGTGTTGCGTGGTCGACCAGATCAGGTACATCAGCGCATGCGGGTCGATCGGCGCGAGCAGCCCGCGCGCGATCCAGCCTTCGATCACCTCGACGCGCGTGTCGAACCACGGCTTCACACGTTGCGACAGGATGTCCTGCATGTGCTCCGCGCCGTGGATGATCTCGTTGGCCCAGACCTTCGAGCCGAGCGGGCGCCGCCGCGACAGCGCCATCTTCGCGCGCACGTAGCTGCCGATCGCGTCCACCGGATCGTCGCCGGCCTCGAACGAACCGGCCGCGCGATGCCAATCTTCGAACAGGTCGTCGAGCACGCGTCGGTACAACGCGAGCTTGGTCGGGAAGTAGTAGTGCACGTTCGCCTTCGGCAGGCCGGCGCGCTCCGCGATCATCGCGGTGCTGGCGCCGGCGAGCCCGCGTTCCGCGAATACGGCTTCCGCGCACGCGAGCAGATGTGCTTCGTTGGACTCGCGTATGTGCGCCTTGCGTCGCCGCAAAGGCGCCGGCGTTTCGTCCCGGTCGGTGGCTTCGATCGTCGCCTCGTCATGTCTCATCGTTACCCTCGCGCGGCGGTCATGCCGCGTTGGGCTTCATTCTAGCCGCTGATTCGCGTCGCACGCACAGACAGGAATGTCGTGATGCCACGGCGATGCTGCGTTGCGGTGGCACGGTTCTCGCTCTGCCGCGTCACGCAAGAAAGACGTTGCGCTGGTCATTTTGATCGTCTAAAACCTGTCCAATCGGACAGGATTTGACGTGTTTCGCGAACCGGCGGGCACCTGCACCGCATCCGTGCGGCGTGCCCCGAAAGAGGTCTCGCACGCACCGGCACAGACCGGGCCGACGACATCACCGACCCCACAGGAGCGATACGAATGAACGCGGTATCGGAAACAGTGAAGCGGGCAGCTTTCGACACGTCGATCAAGGTCGACGGCAAGCGGTTGTGGGACAGCCTGATGGAAGTCGCGAAAATCGGCGCGACGCCGAAAGGCGGCGTGTGTCGGCTCGCGTTGACCGATCTCGACAAGGCCGGCCGCGACCTGATCGTCGGCTGGGCGAAGGCCGCCGGCTGTACGGTGACGGTCGATACGATGGGCAACGTGTTCATGCGCCGTGCGGGCCGCGTGGCCGACGCGGCGCCGGTCGTCACCGGCTCGCATGCGGATTCGCAGCCCACCGGCGGGCGCTTCGACGGCATCTACGGCGTGCTCGGCGGTCTCGAAGTGATTCGCAGTCTGAACGATCACGGCATCGAGACCGAGCATCCGGTCGAGGTCGTGATCTGGACCAACGAGGAGGGCTCGCGCTTCGCGCCGGCGATGGTCGCGTCGGGCGTATTCGCGGGCGTGTTCACGCTCGACTACGGGCTGTCGCGCAAGGATGTGGACGGCAAGACGATCGGCGAGGAACTCGCGCGCATCGGCTACGCGGGCGACGTACCGTGCGGCGGGCGCAAGCTGCACGCGGCGTTCGAACTGCATATCGAGCAGGGGCCGATTCTCGAAGCGGAATGCAAGACGATCGGCGTCGTGACCGACGCGCAGGGGCAGCGCTGGTACGAGATCACGTTCACCGGCCAGGAAGCGCACGCGGGACCGACGCCGATGCCGCGCCGCCGCGACGCGCTGCTCGGCGCGGCGCGCGTGGTCGATCTCGTCAACCGGATCGGCCTCGATCATGCGCCGTTCGGCTGCGCGACGGTGGGCATGATGCAGGTCTACCCGAACTCGCGCAACGTGATTCCCGGCCGCGTGTTCTTCACGGTCGATTTCCGTCATCCGGACGACGCTGTGCTCGCGAAGATGGACGCGGCGCTGCGCGACGGCGTCGCGCGCATCGCGGGCGACATCGGGCTCGACACCGAACTCGAGCAGATTTTCTATTACAAGCCGGTCGCGTTCGACCCGGCATGCGTGGCGGCCGTGCGCAACGCGGCCGATCGCTTCGGCTACTCGCATCGCGACATCGTGTCGGGCGCGGGGCATGACGCGTGTTATCTGGCGCAGGTCGCGCCGACGTCGATGGTATTCGTGCCCTGTATCGACGGCATCAGCCACAACGAGATCGAGGACGCGACGCCCGCATGGATCGAGGCCGGCGCGAACGTATTGCTGCACGCGATGCTGTCGCGTGCGTGCGAGCCGGCTTCATGACCGACCGGACATAGCGCGACAGGCAGGCCGCGCACCGCTTGACCGTAGCACGCCGACGCATGACCGCCCCGACTGAGCATTCGCAGCCGGCGGGGACGGCTTTGTCTCCACCCAGTCGAAGGAACGCGTATGACCACTCAGCCAACCGGCGATATCGCCGCGCATCGCCTGTCGTCCACGCAACTCTCGTGCGAATTCGCCGATATCGCGCCGCTGCTCGATCCGACCGCGGCGGCCGCCGCCGCAAGTCGCTGCCACTACTGCTACGACGCGCCGTGCGTGCACGCGTGTCCGACGCAGATCGACATCCCGAGTTTCATCCGCAAGATCGGCAACGGCAACCTGAAAGGCGCCGCGACCGACATCCTGTCCGCGAATCCGCTCGGCGGGATGTGCGCACGCGTGTGCCCGACCGAGATCCTGTGCGAAGGCGCGTGCGTGCGCAACCATCAGGATGCGCAACCGGTCGCGATCGGCGCGCTGCAGCGGCATGCAACCGACTGGGCGATGCAGACCGGTGCGGTGCAGTTCCGGCGCGCGCCCGACACGGGCCGCCATGTCGCGGTGGTGGGTGCGGGGCCGGCCGGGCTCGCATGCGCGCACCGGCTCGCGCTCGCCGGGCATCGCGTCACGCTGTTCGACGCGCGCCCGAAGGCCGGCGGCCTCAACGAATACGGGATCGCCGCGTACAAGACCGTCGACGATTTCGCGCAGCGTGAAGTCGAGTGGCTGCTGTCGGTGGGCGGCATCACGCTGGAAACGGGCGTGGCGCTCGGGCGCGACGTGACGCTCGACGCATTGCGCGAGCAGCACGACGCGGTATTTCTCGCGATGGGGCTCGGTGGCGTGCGTGCGCTCGAGATCGACGGCGAGCAACTGGGCGGCGTGATGAATGCAGTCGACTTCATCGAGCAGGTGCGGCAGGCGGACACACTGGAGAACGTGCCGGTCGGGCGACGCGTGGTCGTGATCGGCGGCGGCAATACGGCGATCGATGCGGCCGTGCAGAGCCGCAAGCTCGGCGCTGAGCGCGTGACGATGGTGTACCGGCGCGGCGTGGACGCGATGAGCGCGACGTGGGCCGAGCGCGAGTTCGCGCAGAAGTGCGGCGTCGCGCTCGTTACGCACGCGACGCCGGTGCGCATCGCGGGCGTGAACGGGCAGGCGACGGGCGTCGAATTCGAGGCCGCATCGGGTGAGCGCTTCATCGTCGATGCGGACATGGTGCTGAAGGCGATCGGCCAGACGCTCGTGCCTGACGGCGTCGCGGCCGAATTGCTGACCGCGGACGGCACGCGTATCGCGGTGGATGCGGACGGGCGTACGGCGCTGCCCGACGTATGGGCCGGCGGCGACTGCGCGGCGACCGACGGCATCGACCTCACGGTGCAGGCCGTGCAGGACGGCAAGCGCGCGGCCGCGTCGATCGACGCGACGCTCGCCGCGCGCGACGCGAAGGCGGCCTGAACGCGCGTCGCATCGTCAGCACACCGAACACGACCCTTCTCACGGAGCCGAACATGGCCGATCTTCGCTGCACCATCGCAGGCATCACCTCGCCGAATCCGTTCTGGCTGGCGTCCGCGCCGCCCACCGACAAGGCCTACAACGTCAATCGCGCGTTCGAGGCAGGCTGGGGCGGCGTCGTCTGGAAGACGCTCGGGCTCGATCCGCACGTCGTCAACGTCAGTTCGCGCTACGGCGCGGTGCAGTGGAACGGCCAGCGCATCGCGGGGCTGAACAACATCGAGCTGATCACCGACCGCCCGCTCGACGTGAACCTGACAGAGATCGCGCAGGTGAAGCGCGACTGGCCGGACCGCGCGCTGATCGTGTCGCTGATGGTGCCGTGCAACGAGCGAGACTGGAAATGGATTCTCCCGCTCGTCGAGGATACCGGCGCCGATGCGGTCGAACTCAACTTCGGCTGTCCGCACGGGATGAGCGAGCGCGGGATGGGCGCGGCGGTCGGGCAGGTGCCCGAATACGTCGAGATGGTCACGCGCTGGGTGAAGGAGGGCACGAAGCTGCCGTGCCTCGTGAAGCTCACGCCGAACATCAGCGACATCCGGATGGGGTCGCGCGCCGCGTACAAGGGCGGCGCGGACGGCGTGTCGCTGATCAACACGATCAACTCGATCGTCGCGGTGGATCTCGACCAGATGGCCCCGATGCCGACCGTCGACGGCAAGGGCACGCACGGCGGTTATTGTGGGCCGGCGGTCAAGCCGATCGCGCTGAACATGGTCGCGGAGATCGCGCGCGACCCGGAAACGCCGAACCTGCCGATTTCCGGCATCGGCGGCATCTCGTCGTGGCGCGACGCGGCCGAATTCATGGTGCTCGGCGCCGGCAGCGTGCAGGTGTGCACCGCCGCGATGCATTACGGATTCCGGATCGTGTCGGATCTCGCCGACGGGCTGTCGAACTGGATGGACGAGAAGGGCTACGCGACGCTCGACGACATCCGCGGCCGCGCGGTGCCGAACGTGACCGATTGGAAATACCTGAACCTGAAATACGACATCAAGGCGCGCATCGACCAGGACCGCTGCGTCCAGTGCGGGCTGTGCCACATCGCGTGCGAGGATACGTCGCATCAGGCGATCACGGCGACGAAGGACGGCGTGCGGCATTTCGAAGTGATCGATTCGGAATGCGTCGGGTGCAATCTTTGCATGCATGTGTGTCCGGTCGAGCAATGCATCACGATGGAGCGCGTCGATTCGGGCGACTACGCGAACTGGACCACGCATCCGAACAATCCGGCGAGCGCGGATGCCGGTGCGAGCGGCGGCCCGGCCGCCGCGCCCGAGAAGCACGCGAAGGCGGCCTGACCGGCGTCCGGCGGCGCGGCAGACGTTGCGCCGCCGCTTTTCGTTTCACCGGGCCGGCATCGTACGATGCCGGCGCCGACGTTTTCGTGGAGCGCGTTCAATGAAACCAGCAGCGATTCCCGCCGATGCCGACAGCGCCTCGGCGCACGGCGGCAGCCTGTACAACGACGACCTCGCGCCGACGACGCCGGCGCAGCGCACGTGGAAGTGGTACCACTTCGCGGCGCTGTGGGTCGGGATGGTGATGAACATCGCGTCGTACATGCTTGCGGCCGGGCTGATCCAGGAAGGCATGTCGCCGTGGCAGGCGGTGATGACGGTGCTGCTCGGCAACCTGATCGTGCTCGTGCCGATGCTGCTGATCGGCCATGCGGGCGCGAAGCACGGGATTCCGTACGCGGTGCTGGTGCGCGCGTCGTTCGGCACGCAGGGCGCGAAGCTGCCGGCGCTGCTGCGCGCGATCGTCGCGTGCGGCTGGTACGGCATCCAGACCTGGCTCGGCGGCAGCGCGATCTACACGCTGCTGAACATCCTGACCGGCAACGCGCTGCACGGCGCGGCGCTGCCGCTCGTCGGCATCTCGTTCGGGCAGCTCGCGTGCTTTCTCGTGTTCTGGGCGCTGCAGCTGTACTTCATCCTGCACGGCACCGATTCGATCCGCTGGCTCGAAAGCTGGTCCGCGCCGATCAAGGTCGTGATGTGCGTGGCGCTCGTGTGGTGGGCGACGTCGCGGGCGGGCGGTGTCGGCTCGATGCTGTCGGCGCCGTCGCAGTTCGTCGCGGGCGGCAAGAAGGCGGGGCTCTTCTGGGCGACGTTCTGGCCGGGCCTGACCGCGATGGTCGGCTTCTGGGCGACGCTCGCGCTGAACATTCCCGACTTCACGCGCTTCGCGCATTCGCAGCGCGACCAGATGATCGGCCAGTCGATCGGGCTGCCGCTGCCGATGGCGCTGCTGTCGGTGGTGTCGGTCGTCGTGACGTCGGCGACCGTCGTGATCTACGGCAACGCGATCTGGGATCCGATCGACCTGACAAGCCGGATGACGGGCATCGGCGTGGGCATCGCGCTCGTGATCCTCACGCTCGACACGATGTGCTGCAACCTCGCCGCGAATCTCGTCGGGCCTGCCTACGATTTTTCGAGCCTTTGGCCGAAGGCGATCTCGTACCGGGCGGGCGGGATGATCACCGCGACGATCGCGATCGTGATGATGCCGTGGAAGATCCTCGCGACGACGGACGGCTATATCTTCACCTGGCTCGTCGGCTATTCGGCGCTGCTCGGGCCCGTCGCGGGCATCCTGATGGTCGACTATTTCCTGATTCGCGGCACGCGGCTCGACACGCGCGCGCTGTTCGACGAGCGCGGCGGCTTCAGCTACGCGCGCGGCTGGAACCCGGCCGCGCTGGCCGCGCTCGCGATCGGCGTGCTGCCGAACCTGCCGGGCTTCCTGCATACGGCGTTTCCGGCGTCGTTCCCGAACGTGCCGGCGTTCTTCAACACGCTTTACACGTACGCGTGGTTCGTCGGCCTCGTGCTGGCGTCCGGCGTGTACGGCACCTGGATGAAGTGGCGCGCCGGACAGCGCGCGCAGATCGCGAGCGCATGACGCGCGAGCCGGATGCGACCCGCGCGGCATGCGGCACCCGACAGTCAACGAGGAGGCAACGAAATGGCAATCCTGATTCGTGGCGGCACCGTGGTCGATGCGGACCGCTCCTATCGCGCGGACGTGCTCTGCGCGGACCCGCAGGACGGCGGCACGATCCTGCAGATCGCGGAGCAGATCGACGCGCCGGCCGGCGCAACCGTCGTCGATGCGCACGACCAGTACGTGATGCCGGGCGGGATCGACCCGCATACGCACATGGAACTGCCGTTCATGGGCACGACCGCGAGCGACGATTTCTACTCGGGCACCGCTGCCGGGCTGTCGGGCGGCACGACGAGCATCATCGATTTCGTGATTCCGAGCCCGAAGCAGCCGCTGATGGATGCGTTCCGGGAATGGCGCGGCTGGGCCGAGAAGTCGGCTTCCGACTACGGCTTCCACGTGGCCGTGACGTGGTGGGACGACAGCGTGCACCGCGACATGGGCACGCTCGTGCGCGAGCATGGCGTGTCGAGCTTCAAGCATTTCATGGCGTACAAGAACGCGATCATGGCCGACGACGAGATTCTCGTGAACAGCTTCACGCGTTCGCTCGAGCTCGGCGCGCTGCCGACCGTGCACGCGGAGAACGGCGAACTCGTGTTCCAGCTGCAAAAGGCGCTGCTCGCGCGCGGGATTACGGGGCCGGAGGCGCATCCGCTGTCGCGGCCGCCGGAAGTGGAGGGGGAGGCCGCGAACCGCGCGATCCGCATCGCGCAGGTGCTCGGCGTGCCCGTGTATATTGTGCACGTGTCGGCGAAGGACGCGGTGGACGTGATCACGCGCGCGCGCAGCGAGGGGCTGCGCGTGTTCGGCGAAGTGTTGCCGGGCCATCTCGTGATCGACGAGGCCGTCTATCGCGATCCCGACTGGACGCGCGCGGCGGCCCACGTGATGAGCCCGCCGTTCCGCTCGGCCGAGCATCGCGAGGCGCTGTGGCGCGGGCTGCAGTCGGGGCAGTTGCATACGACGGCGACCGATCACTGCGTATTCTGCGCATCGCAGAAGGCGATGGGCCGCGACGATTTCACGAAGATCCCGAACGGCTGCGGCGGCGTCGAGGACCGCATGTCGGTGCTGTGGCATCACGGCGTGAATCATGGCCGCATCACGCCGAACGAGTTCGTGCGGATCACGTCGACGAACGCCGCGCAGATCTTCAACCTGTATCCGCGCAAGGGCGCCGTGCAGGTCGGCGCCGATGCCGACCTCGTCGTGTGGGACCCGGCCGCGACGAAGACGATCTCGGTGAAGACGCATTACCAGCAGGTCGACTTCAACGTGTTCGAGGGGATGACGGTGCAGGGTGTCGCGACGCATACGCTCACGCGCGGCGCACTCGCGTGGGCCGACGGCGAGTTGCGCGCGGTGCGCGGCGCGGGCCGCTACCTGAAGCGCCCGCCGGCGGCCGGCTACTACGAGGCCGCGCGGATCGCGAACCGGCTGCGCGAGCCGCATCCGGTCGAACGCGCGGGTTGAACGGCGCGTGTCAGGCGGGGCGTGTCCGTTCGAGCGGCGCGCCCCGCGCGTGTTTTCGAAGAGTAGGTAGAACGACTGATCAAGCCGGCGAAGGGCAAAAGAGAAACGATCGATGGCATTGATCGCGGCGATTTTGGCGACGTTGCCTGCGCGCATGTCGACCGAGTAACATCCACCCACCCGATCACGCGGGTCGCGGGCACGGGCCGCCCGCCGGACAGTTCAAATAGTGAGAAAGGAGCACAAGGTGGATATTCTGCGCAGTCTCCTCGGTATGCTGTTTCTGTTGCTGGTCGCGTATCTGCTGTCGAACAATCGCCGCGCGGTCAGCGGCCGGACCATGATCGCCGCGCTCTTCACGCAGTTCGCGATCGGCGCGCTGGTGCTGTTCGTGCCGTCGGGCCGCGCGGCGCTGGCCGCGGCCGCGAACGGCGTCAATCGCGTGCTCGACATGGGCAATCACGGCATCGCGTTCGTGTTCGGCGGGCTCGTCGATGCGCGCATGTTCCAGTTGTTCGGCGACGGCGGGTTCGTATTCGGCCTGCGCGTGCTGCCGATGATCATCTTCGTCACCGCGCTGATTTCGGTGCTGTACTACATCGGCGTGATGAAATGGATCGTCGCGATCCTCGGCGCGGGATTGGCGAAAGTGCTCGGCGTGAGCCGCATCGAGGCGTGCTCGGCCGTCGCGACGATCTTCCTCGGGCAGAGCGAGATGCCCGCGCTCGTGAAGCCGTTCGTGCGCAACATGACGAGCGCCGAGATCTTCACGGTGATGGCGAGCGGCATGGCGTCGGTCGCGGGCTCGGTGCTGGTCGGCTATGCCGGCCTCGGCGTGAAGATGGAGTACCTGCTCGCCGCGTCGTTCATGGCGGTGCCGGGCGGGCTGCTGTTCGGCAAGCTGCTGTTTCCGACCGTCGAGCCGAGCCGCGTGGTGGTCGACGGGCTCGACTTCGACGACAAGCGGGCCGCCAACGTGATCGAGGCGGCCGCGTCCGGCGCATCGGTCGGGCTGCGCATCGCGATCAACGTCGGCGCGATGCTGATCGCGTTCGTCGGGCTCATCGCGCTGATGAACCTGATCGTCGGCGGCGCGGCCGCGTTCGCGGGCTTTCCGCAGGTCACGCTGGTCGGCATCATCGGCCATCTGTTCGCGCCGCTCGCGTGGATCATCGGCGTGCCGTGGCACGATGCGACGCTGGCCGGCAACTTCATCGGCGAGAAGCTGATCTTCAACGAATTCGTCGCGTACGGCGACCTGTCGCCGTACCTGAAAGGCGGCGCGCACGCGGCGGCGGCCGGCCTGCAGGTGCTCGACCCGAAGACGCTCGCGATCGTGTCGTTCGCGCTGTGCGGCTTCGCGAACTTCTCGTCGATCGCGATTCTCGCGGGCGGCTTCAGCGCGGTCGCACCCGAGCGCCGCTCGGACGTCGCGCGGCTCGGCTTGCGCGCGCTGACGGCCGCGACGCTGTCGAACCTGATGAGCGCGGCGATTGCCGGCCTGTTCTTTTCGCTGCATTGAGCCGTGCAGCCGACTCCGACCGATCGAAGCGAGGCAACGATGTTTCTACCGCAGGAATTCATTCGCAGGAAGCGCGACGGGCAGCCGCTCGATCGCGACGGGATGGCCGCGTTCGTGCGCGGCGTGACCGACGGCAGCGTGACGGAAGGCCAGGTGGCCGCGTTCGCGATGGCCGTGTATTTCAACGACCTGAGCACGGACGAGCGCGTCGCGCTGACGCTCGCGCAGCGCGATTCCGGCGACGTGCTCGACTGGCGCGCGCTCGATCTCGGCGGGCCGGTGATCGACAAGCATTCGACGGGCGGCGTCGGCGATGTCGTGTCGCTGATGCTCGGGCCGATGGTGGCCGCGTGCGGCGGCTACGTGCCGATGATCTCGGGGCGCGGGCTCGGCCATACCGGCGGCACGCTCGACAAGCTCAGCGCGATTCCCGGTTACGACGTGATGCCCGAGACGGACGCGTTTCGCCGCACGGTGCGCGAGGTCGGCGTCGCGATCATCGGGCAGACCGCGCGGCTCGCGCCGGCCGACAAGCGCATCTACGCGATCCGCGACGTGACGGCGACCGTCGAATCGGTCGCGATGATCACCGCGTCGATCCTGTCGAAGAAGCTCGCGGCGGGGCTCGACGGGCTCGTGATGGACGTCAAGGTCGGCTCCGGCGCATTCATGCCGACGGCGGAGAAATCGGCGGAGCTGGCTCGCAGCATCGTCGACGTCGGCAACGGCGCCGGCATGAAGACGACCGCGATCCTCACCGACATGAACCAGTCGCTCGCGCCATGCGCGGGCAATGCGCTCGAGGTCGCATGCGCGATCGATTACCTGACGGGCAAGTCGCGTCCCGCACGGTTGCATGACGTGACGATGGCGCTGTCGGCTGAACTGCTCGTGACCGGCGGGTTGGCGCGCGATGCCGCCCATGCGCGCGAGAAGTTGCAGCACGCGCTCGATTCCGGCACGGCGGCCGAGCGTTTCGCACGGATGGTCGTCGCGCTCGGCGGTCCCGCCGACCTGCTCGACGCGCCCGCGCGGCATCTGGCGCGGGCGGCGGTGATCGTGCCGGTTCCGGCGCCTGCGAGCGGCGTGGTGCGGCGCGTCGATTGCCGCGCGCTCGGGCTGGCGGTGGTCGCGCTCGGCGGCGGCCGCACCCGCGCGGAGGACGCGATCGACGTCAGCGTCGGCCTGACGGCGCTCGCGGAGATCGGGCAGCGCATCGAGGCCGGCGAGCCGCTCGGCTTCGTGCACGCCCGCGACGAAGCAACGGCGGCCCATGCGGCGGACGCGATTCGCCGCAGCTATGTGCTCGGCGAGACCGGCGAAGCGCCGCCGACCCTTTACCAGCAGATCGGCTGACCTCTGCTCCGGGAGACATCACACGATGGAACGAGACGAACTGATCGAACAGGCGAAGGCGGCGCGCGAACGTGCGTATGCGCCGTATTCGCGCTTCAAGGTCGGCGCGGCGCTGCTGGCGCAAGACGGAACGGTTTTCCACGGCTGCAACGTCGAGAACGCGTCGTACGGCCTGTGCAATTGCGCGGAACGCACGGCGATGTTCGCCGCGATCGCCGCCGGCTATCGGCCGGGGGATTTCGCGCGGCTCGCGGTCGTCGGCGACACCGACGGCCCGATCGCGCCGTGCGGCGCATGCCGTCAGGTAATCGTCGAGATCGGCAAGCCCGACATCGAGGTGATCCTCGCCAACCTGAGAGGCGCCGTCGAGATCACGACGGCCCGCGCGTTGCTGCCGGGCGCGTTCACGCTTTAACGGTGCGCGCGCCGCGGCGAGACCATGCGTCGCCTCACGCGCCGTCGCGCGCGTCGCGGATCGGGATCACGGTGCGCGCGCCGCACTGGCGCAGCAGGTCGCGCAGCTCGTTGATGACCGGAAACACCTCGTGGTTCCAGTCGGCGCCTTGGGCGTCGTGCGCTTCCTGCTCGCGCTCGACGATCCAGCGATCCTCGCGGAAGATGCGTTCGGTGAACCACACGAGCAGCGGCCACGCGAGATCGAGCGCGAACGGGATACCGGGCTTGTGGATCGACAGCAGCCCGAACGTGCGGTTGGTGCGCTGCTCGGCGTCGAGCGGCACGTAGACGATCCAGAGGTCCATCACGAGCGTGCCTTCGCTCGAGCGGATCTGCAGCGTCTGGTACGGATACTCGGTGCGCACCGTCATCACGCTCTTGTTGGCCTGGTCGCCGGGCTTCTTGCTCGAACCGAACACGAGCGCCTCGCCGACCGGCTGCTTGCCTTCCATCCGCGCGAACGTGTAATCGACCTCGACCCAGTCGTCGCCGCGGCGCCGGCCCACCGAGCGCGCGCGCATCTGGCCCATCTGCTTGCGATGCAGGAACTGATGGTTCATGTCCATCAGGTTCTCGTGCATGAACGAGTAGTGACACTTGACCTCGCGGCCGAAGCGGCGCGTCTTGTACGCGGGGTGGTCCGCCGATTCGAGCGCGGGGAACGGGCGTTCGTCGGCGAGCGTGGCGTCGCCCGGGAACACGAAGATCAGCCCGTGCGCCTCGCGGCACGGATACGCACGCACGCCGTTGGGCAAGCGCTCGCGGCCGAGGTAGGGCACGTCGACGCAGCGGCCGCTGTCGCACGCGTAGGTCCAGCCGTGATAGCAGCAGCGCAGCGTTTCGCCGCTCACGACGCCCGCGTGCAGCGGCACCTGGCGGTGCGCGCAACGATCTTCGAGCGCATACACGGCGCCCGATTCGGTGCGCACGAGCACGATCGGATCGCCGGCGAAGCGCACGCCGAGCGTCTTGCCGCGCTTGAGCTCACGCGACCACGCGAGCGGGTACCAGTGATCCGGATGAATGGGCACGCGGCGCAGATCGCGCACGAGCGCGCCGGTGGACGGTTCTTCGAGGGTATTGCTGTCAGGCAAAGGCACTGCGCGCATGCGTGACGCCTCCTGGCTGGGCGGTTGGTCCGGATGCCGCATCATGCGGCGAGGATCAGGAGAAGTCTACGCGAAGTTGCCGGCCGCCGCGGACGCGATGCGGGTTTGCCCCGGCATCGGGCTCGCCGATTCGTTGACGTGGCGCAAGGCAGCCGCCGCCGATGCATGGCGGCCGGGGCGCCGCCGTGCGGCGGGCGGCGCCGCGTCACACGCAGCCGCGCGGGTCGGCAAGCGGCTCACGAGCGCGCTTCGCGCCACAGCACCGCGTCGGTACGGTACAGCGCCGGGAAGCGCTGCTTCAGCCCGGCGACCTTCGGCAGGTCGTTGAATGCGATATACGGCGCATCAGGATGCAGTTCGAGGTAGTTCTGGTGATAGGCCTCGGCCGGATAGAACCCCTTGTAGGCTTCGACACGCGTGACCACGGGCGCCGGAAACACATGCGCGCTGCCGAGCTGCGCGATGTACGCGGTCGCGACCGCGCGTTGCTGCGCGGTGGTCGGGAAGATCGCGGACCGGTACTGCGACCCTTCGTCGGGGCCCTGGCGGTTCAACTCGGTCGGGTCGTGCGCGACCGAGAAGAACACCTGCAGCAGCCGGCCGTAGGTGATCTGCGTCGGATCGTAGACGATGCGCACCGATTCCGCGTGCCCCGTCAGCCCCGAGCCGACGAGCGCGTAGTGCGCGGTTTCGGACGCGCCGCCCGCATAGCCGGCGGTGACCTGCTTCACGCCTTTCACGTGCTCGAACACGCCCTGCACGCCCCAGAAGCAGCCGCCGGCGAGCACGGCCGTCTCGTCGTGCGACGCGCCGGGCGTTTCGTCGAGCGTGGGGGCAGGCGCGGTGCGCATCGGTTCGGCGGAATTGACGATGCGCTGGTAGCCGAACACGGCAGCCGCCGCGACGGCGACGGCGCCGATGCGGCGCAGCAAGGTCGCGCGCCGTCGCGCCGCGGCTTCGCGGGTGGAGATCGGGTTCATCTTTTGCTCCTGTTCAATGGGTGAGAAAACACGGCGGCCGAATGGGGGCGGCGTGCGCGATCAACCGAAAGTGAATGCATACGCATCGACGCCCGGATCGAGAAACTCGATCGAGAACGTGCGGTCGGCGATCGCGCCGGGCTGCCGGACGAGCTGGTACAGGCGCTGGCCGGTGACGGTGCCGTAGCCCTGCGCGTCGACGTCGGCGCCATGCGCGGCACCGGGCGCCGCGCCGTCGAGCGTCACGCGAAAGCGCACGGGCCGGCCGTTCGCGCCCGGGCCGAGCACGAGGTGCAGATCGCGCGCATGGAAGCGGTAGACGATCCGGCCGTCCGGCGCGGCGAGCGACGCGCGCTCGGCGCCGACGTTCCACGTGCCCGCGAGGCCCCAGTCGTTGAGATCCGGGCGGGCCGGTGCGTCGTAACGGTGGGCCGCATCGCGCACGGCGCCGCCCGGCGACGCGAAGCTCTCCGCGCGTGCATAGCCGACATAGGTTTCGGGCGAACGGACGTCCGCGCTGTCGGCCGCCGCGAGCGCGCCGTTCGCGGGCGCGCCGGCGAGCCCGAGCGGCACGTTCAGCGCGTCCGGATGGCCGGCTTCGGCCAACAGCGACTGGATCGCGCGTTCGGATTGCGCGTATTCGCCTTCGCCGAAGTGGTGATGGCGGATCCGCCCTTGCGCATCGATGAAGTAGTGCGCGGGCCAGTATTGGTTGTCGAAGGCGCGCCAGATCGAATAGCCGTTGTCGATCGCGACCGGGTAGTCGATGCCGAGGTCGTGCACGGCCTTCCTGACGTTGCCGATGTCGCGCTCGAACGCGAACTCCGGCGCGTGCACGCCGATCACGACGAGCCCGTACGGCGCGTACTTGCGCGCCCAGGCGGTCGTGTACGGCAGCGTGCGCAGGCAGTTGATGCATGAATACGTCCAGAAATCGACCAGCACGACCTTGCCGCGCAGCCCGGCCGCCGTCAGCGGCGGCGAGTTCAGCCACTGCACCGCGCCGTCGAGCGACGGCAGCGTGCCTTCGACCGGCAGTGCGGCCGCGGTGGCGCCGGCCGTCCGCATCATCGCGCCGCCGGCCAGCGCACCGCCGCCGGTCTGCGCGCCATTGGCTGCCGCGGCCATCATCGCGCCGCTCGTCGCGTTGTCGTTGTCGGTGGCGTCGGTCGCGGCCATTGCCGCCGGCGCGCCGTTCGCGCGCCCGCCGAGACGGTCGACGAGCTTCGTTTCGAGCCCGCCCGTGGTGACGGTCGACAACTGCGCGAGGGCGCCCGTGTCGAGGCCGAGCGCGATCGCGCCGACGCCGGCCAGGAGCGTCGCGCCGATCCCGCGCCGGATCCATTCGCCGGCGCCGAGCGAGCGCTTCATCGCGGCGAACACCTTGCCGCCGATCACGAGCGCGACGCCGAGCGAGGTCGCCGCGCCGGCCGCATACGCGACGAGCAGCAGCGTCGTGCCGACGCTCGCGCCGCGCAGCGCCGCGCCGGTCAGCACGAGGCCGAGGATCGGGCCGGCGCACGGCGCCCACAGCAGGCCCGTCGCGACGCCGAGCAGCAGCGACGACGCCGGGCCGGCCGGGCGGCCGTCGCGTTGTGCGAACCCGGTGAGCCGGTTGCCGGCTGCGACGAGCGGGCGCGTCAGGTGTTCCGCGAAACGCGGCATCAGCAGCGTCAGGCCGAACACCGCGAGCAGCACGATCGCGATCCAGCGGCCGGCCTGGTTGGCTTGCGCGACCCAGCCGCCGCCGACGGCGGCGAGCGTCGCGACGACGGCGAACGTGAGCGCCATGCCGGCGAGCAGCGGCAGGCCGGTGCGCACGAACGGCTGGTCGGCGCGCGCGAACACGAACGGCAGCACGGGCAGGATGCACGGGCTCAGGATCGTGAGCACGCCGCCGAGATAGGCAAGGACGATGAGCAGCATGATGCGTTCTCCAGTCGGACGGAATGGGGCCGGATCAGGCGGCGGCCGGGTGGAAGACGAGCGCGACGCCGTTCATGCAGTAGCGCAGCCCGGTGGGCGCCGGGCCGTCGTCGAACACGTGGCCGAGATGGCCGCCGCAGCGGCGGCAGTGCACTTCGGTGCGGACCATCCCGAACGACGCGTCGGTGTCGGTGCCGACCGCGTGGTCGAGCGGTTTCCAGAAGCTCGGCCAGCCCGTATGGCTGTCGAACTTGGTGGCCGACGAGAACAGCGCGAGGCCGCAGCCGGCGCACGCGAACGTGCCGTGCCGGTGCTCGTCGTTCAGCGGGCTGGTGAATGGCCGCTCGGTGCCGGCCTCGCGCAGGACCGTGTATTGGGCCGGTGTGAGGCGGCGATGCCATTCGGCGTCGCTGTGCGTGATCTCGAACGGGGCGGCCTTCGGCGAGCCGACCGGCGACGCGGCGAACGCGCGGCCGACCAGCGCGCGGCGGCCGGCGGACGACAGCGCCGCGAGCGCGGCGAGGCCGGTGGCGCCGGCGAACAGCAGATGTCTGCGGGTGGGCATGATGGGCTCCTGGAAGCAGGTCCTGAAAACATGCGCCCATCGTAGGCGGCGGCCGGTGTCGAAGTCCTCACGGAAAGTTAAATGAATCGTGATTGTTTCCCGGGTGATCCGGGAAGATCCGATGAAATCCGTCCAAGCCCTGTCTGACAAGGGTTTGCCGAGAGCTGGCGGTTCGCCAAGTTCCACGGAAATCCGCCACGAGCCGCAACTTTTTAGTGTTCGCGATGTGGGGTAGGCTCTGCGTACGAAGGTGCGGGCCGACCTAGTTGCGATATCAAAGGAGGGTGATCAGGCGGGAGCCGTTGACCGTGTGTCCGTAGTCCGCGTGCAGCCGGCGCGCGAACCATGCCTCCGTGCAAAATCCATAGCGAGAGGCCACTACAGCAGGGTCGCACTGGGCTTCAAGTGCCTCAATTCAACCCACCGTCGGGGAATTCGCCTCGGTCTGGTATCAAATGGACTATAATCACGTATCATCTGATACCGGATTGGGAGCTGCCATGTCACTCGTTACCCCTGAAGCCGTGGCTGCGGTCATGGGACTGCGACCGGTCCCGCACACACTGGCGGAATTAGAGGCGCTCGTGCGCGACGGCCTCCCGAAGTCTGCGCTGCGTGCCGGCGTCGAACATGCGACGCAAGGTGCCGACGCCCGCCGCGCACTGCTTGCACGCATCATCCCCGAGGCGACCTACAAGCGGCGCCGCGATCGGCTGACGCAAGACGAATCGGAGAAAACCGAGCGCCTGGCCCGGATCGTTGCGACGACCACCTACGTCTGGAACGACGAAGAGGATGCACGGGAATTTCTGTCGACGCCCCACCCTGAGCTGGAGGGACGGGCACCGCTCGATGTCGCGCTGACCGAACTCGGTGCGCGCCGGGTCGAAGAACTGCTCTGGAAGCTGTTCTACGGGCTGCCGGCATGAAGTTGTTTCGCATTGCTGATACGCGACACACGATCTGGAGCGGCACCGGCGCGATGCTTGTCGGTGGCCGCTTTAATAGTCCGGGGCGGCCCGTCATCTACGCGGCGTCGACCTTCGCAGGTGCAATGCTCGAGGTACTCGTGCATGCGCGAATCGGGAAGGTGCCGAAAACACACGGTTGGGTGGAAGCAACTGTACCCGACGATGTCAGCGTCGAACGCCACACGGCAGAAACGTTGCCGAGAGCATGGGATGCGGCGGCACTGCAGGTAGCACGGCACTTCGGCGACGCATGGCTGACCGAATCGAGGACAGCGCTCCTGATCATCCCTTCAGTCGTCGTCCGGGCAGAATTCAACGTGCTGGTGAATCCGGCGCATCCTGACGCGGCGCGAATCGTCGTGACAGATCCTCAACCCGTGGTGTGGGACGAACGCCTCTTTATCATGCCACCAGCCGGGCAGTCATAGCGCCTCGATGGAGGTCCGCTTGCGGATCATCTCAACACCCGACTCACTGGCTTCGCACAGAACTTGAGCCGCCCGTCGCGGTTCCTCACTTGCTCACAGCACAGCCACGATTCAAAGTTAAATGATTCGTGATGTCTCGCCGGTGGCGGACGGCCAGGCAGGCGCCTGAGCGATTTCATGCGCCGCCCGGCGCGGCCCCGTGCATCGAGTGCCGAATACGACCGACTACAGCGCGGAGAGCACCGCGTCCAGCTCCGTCAGCAGACGGTCGGCGTCGTTGGCGCCAAATACCAGCGGCGGCCGGATCTTCAGCACGCTCGCGTCCGGTCCGGTTGCCGAAATCAGCACGCGCCGCTGGCGCAAGCCATTGACGATCTCGAGTGCGGTCGCGATGTCGGTGTCCTTTTTCGTGCGGTCGCGTACGATTTCGACGCCGAAATACAGGCCCGTGCCGCGCACGTCGCCGATACATTCGTATTTCCGTGCCAGCGCGTTCAACCCCTCCAGCAGGATCGCACCGACCCGCTGCACGTTGTCCAGCACCCGTTCGTCGCGCAGCACGTCGAGCGTGGCCTGCGCGGCGGCGATGGCCACCGAATTGCCGCCGAACGTGTTGAAGTAGCGCATGTCCTGGCCGAATCCCGCGACGATCTCGGGGCGCACCACCAGCCCGGCCACCGGATAGCCGTTGCCCATCGGTTTGCCCAGCGTGACGATGTCGGGCTCGACCGCGTGACGCTCGTGCCCCCACATATGCGTACCGCTGCGCCCGAAACCCGACTGCACCTCGTCCGCGATGAACAGGCCGCCCGCGCGGCGGACGACTTCTGCCACCGGCGCCAGCACGTCGGTCGGGTACGCGAATACGCCATCCGACGAGAAGAACGAGTCGGCGATGAACGCTGCCAGACCGCCGCCGTGGCGGCGGATGTCCTCGATCTGCAACGCGACCTGCTCGGCCATGCGCCGGCCGATCTCGGGCAGCGGCACACGGTAGGAATCCGGAGCAGGCACCGTTCGCACATAGGGGCCGAGCAGGGCCTTGCGACCCAGCGACGGCGAAAAGCCCGAGGTGAGATGCGAGTTGCCGTGATACGCCTCGCTGGTCACGATGACGCCCGTCTTGCCGGTGTAGTGCATCGCGATGCGCATGGCCAGATCGTTGGCTTCGGAGCCCGTGCAGGTGAACATCATCTGGCCGTCGCGAATCGACGTATTGAACGTCGCGCGCAGGGCCTCGGCGTAGTCGAGGATCGGCTCCTGCATGTAGCGGGTATGCGTGCAGAGCGTCGAGAGCTGACGGGCAATGGCGTCGACGATGCGCGGATTGGCATGCCCGACGCAGACGACGTTGTTGTAGGCATCGAGATAGTCGTTGCCTCGATCGTCGTACAGATAGACCTTCTCGCCGCGCACGATCTTCACCGGCTCGGCGTAGAACAGTCGATACGACGGGCTGAGCAGCTGTAGCCGGCGAGCGATGTGCGCCTGCGTGGCGGCGTCGAGGTGGGAGATCGCCGACGGATTGAAGCCGTTCGGCATGTCGCCGCGCAGCGCGTCGGGGGCTTTGCTCGTATCGGCGGCTTCGGCCGGCGTGGTCGGTGTCGATGTCGTGTTCATAGGTCGATCAGGGCGGGTGAGGTGAGCGGGCGAAGGAAAAACTAGAGCAACGCACGCGAAACGGTTTCGTGGTCGCGCTGCATGAACCAGCGCAGATGCTCCCATCCGGGACGAGTGAAACGCAGGATGTACGCTTCGTTTTCCGGAAACAGCATCGCACGCCATGAAGTGAGCAACGCGCGCGCCGCGACGCGCGCCATGGCCAGGTGTGGAATCAGAGCCAGTTCTTCGGCACTCAGTTGAGCATGCGCGAGATAGCCACGCAGAAGCTCGCGCGCCTGAATGAACAGGTCGTGCGGGGCGTCGGCGTCGAAGTCGAGCGGAAACTGGTTCATGACCGCGGTGGCGACGTCGATGGCGACCGCGGTGTGCACGGTGTCGCCGAAGTCGATGATCCCGTTGACGAATTGCGGGCCGCCCGGGTTTGCGACGATGTTCGAGCGGTTGAAGTCGTTATGTACGACCTGCGTGCGACAACCCCGAAGGGCAGGCTCGATCATCGCGAAGCGGGCGAATGCCTGCTCGATCAGCGAGCGATGCAACGGGTCGGCGATATGGGTTTGCAGCCCTTTCAGGCTCGACAAGTGCTTGACGTCCCACGCCAGTACCCGATGCTCGTTTGGATGACGGAAACTGGCGAGCGCCCGTTGCAACTGCGCCAGCACTTCACCGATCTCGTAATGATCGACCGTGTCGGCATGCAGCTTGTCGAGCGGCATACCCTCGAGGTAGCTGTAGAGCCTCGCCGTCCGATGCGGATGGGCCGGTAACGCGAGCGGGACGACAAGCCGCCCCGCCGTACCGGGTATCACGCGCGGCACCGGCAACCGCGGCGCGACCGTGCCGACGTGCCGCATCGCGGCGACCTGCAAATCCAGCTCTTCAGCTGTCTCGCCCGGATTGGAGACCTTCAGTACGTACCGCGCGCCGTCGCGGGCATCGATGCGAAAAGTGTCGTCCTTCTCGGTCGAGAACCGTGCGGCCGATCCGTCGATGCCATAAATGCGGCGTGTGATCGCGACCGCGTCCGATTCGTCCAGACGGGTAAAGCCCACCGACAGGCCGCTGCCCGGCAGTGTGTCGGCGGCAGCCGAAGCAGCGCGGTGCGTGCCGCCGGAAGCAGGGGACGTGGACAACGGCGGCTCCGTGCGAGAGAAGTGGACGACACTGGTGCGGGACATTTTTGACGAGCGATCGGCCTGGGGAACGGCATCATTGGAAACGCGCGAGGCGAGCCCGCGGCAACCGTCGGAGACGGCGCCGGGGCGGTGCGACTTGCTCACAGGCCGAGATGCTCGGCCAGTTCAATGATGCTTTTGACGGGCGTGTAACCGTATTCCGGCGCTTCCGGCTCATGCCCGCGCAGCACATGGGCCTTGTGGACGATACCGAGATCGTGCGCGGTCATCAGGTCGTAGCGCGGGCTGGACGAGACATGCAGGATTTCGTGAGGCTGCACGTCGAGCTTCCTGAACATGTATTCGAATCCTTGCATTCGCGGTTTGTAAGCGCCGGCGTCTTCCGCCGTGATGACCGCATGAAACGGCGCCCCGAGCTTCTCGATGTTGCTCATGATCTGCGAGTTGTCCGCGTTGCTCAGACCGACCAGCCTGTATTTCTTCGCGAGGCGCGCGAGCCCTTCGGGCACGTCCGGATGCGGTCCCCAGGATGGCACGGCCAGATAGAACTGCTCGGCCTCCCGTTCGACGAAGGCGACGCCGGTGCGCTCGCACGTGCGGCGCACCGAATTGACGACGACGTCGCGAAAGGGTTTCCATGCGCCGAGCACTTCGTCGCGACGATAGGCGGCGAACAGCTTGACGAAGTTTTCCATGGCGTCGCCGTGCAGACGATCGCCATAGATTTCCCGAGCCGTGTCGGCCATTCGGAAGTTGACGAGGGTGCCGTAGCAATCGAAAGTTATGAACTTCGGCTCGAAGTCGATCATGTCGTCAATCTCGATGAGTGGCGAATCCCCATGAGGAATTCTTGAGTGAAGAGGATTGCCGCGAGCCGCTTCGGGCAAGCGTCGGTGGCAACGTCGATACGTGAAATTTAAACGGGGGCGACTGCGCTATTCAGCCGAATTGCGCGGCGAGAAAAACAAGATTCCACGCGTTTTCGACGCGATCGACGGCAGCTTCTGCGGTGTGAAACGGCGCGCTGCCGGGTGCCGGGGACAGAACGCAAGATCGTAATTTCGTCACGCCGGCCGGTGGGCTACTATCCGTCTTGGAGCGAGTGCGAAGGCACTCGTCCGGAGGCCCCCGACTGAACGAACGCAGGGCGGAGATGAAAGCGGATTGCACACTTGACCGGCTGGACCTGCGTATTCTGGCCGAGTTGCAGGATCACGGTCGCATGACCAACGTCGAGCTGGCCGACGCCGTCGGGCTTTCGCCCAGCCCGTGCCTGACGCGCATCAAGCGGCTCGAGAACGCGGGATTCATTACGGGCTACGGCGCAACGGTGCGGATCGAGAAGATCGGCGCGTTTCAGATCGTGTTTGCCAAGATCACCCTCACCGACCATCGTCGCGAAGACTTCGTGCGTTTTATCGACGCCATCAGCGACATCGACGAGATCATGGAGTGCCATCACGCGACGGGCGGCTACGATTATCTGCTCAAGTTCGTCACACGCGACATCGACCACTTCCGCGACCTGATGGAAGGGCTGGTGAAACGCGATATCGGTATCGAAAAGTATTTCAGCTACGTGATCATTGCGTCGCCGATCGTAAAGAGCGGCTTTCGTCTGGACGCGATCTCTGCCGCGGAGTGAAGCAAGCGGTGCACGATCCGTGGCTGAACTGAACGGCAGCGCGGGTTTGCTTCGAGCGAAGTAGCGTGGGGGCGGCCGGTTGCCGGATCGCGTGCCGCTCGTGTCGAGCGGCACGTGTCGACCGGAACCGCGTTCGGGCGCTGCCATGCTACCCGTCCGCCATCCGGGCACCGCATCATCCGGCCTCGTCCGATAGTGCGACAGGCGTTTCGCCTTGACCGCCGCGCTGCGCGGCGGGCCCGTGGCCCCGGCGCGACTGGATGTCGGCCCCGAGCGCGTGGAGAATCGATCGGCCTTTCTTCGTCAGATGCGCGCGTCGGCGGCCGGGGGCGCCGTGCTCGAGCATGACGAGTTGCCGTTCGAGCAACGCATCGAGTTCGGCGCGATTCATGTCGAGCTGATCCGGCGCCTGGCACACCAGCATCAGCGTCGCGAATTCGTGCGGGCTCAGCATGGCCGCCCCCCGTCGCGCGCGGAGCCGCCCCCGGCGAGCGTGACGCGGAAAAACGAAACAGGGTGCAGCAGGCGTCCGGGCGCGGCGACCCGACGGCGCGGCGGCTTCGGCCGGCCGATCGCGGCGGGTTGGCCCGCGCCGCGCAACACGAATGGCTTGCGTGTCAAACGTATCCGGGCGCCGGTCGGCGCGAAGCGACCGGTGCCGTTGCGCGCTATCCGCAGGCCGGCCGGCAGACCCGTGACGACGCGGGCGGCGCGTCGTGGTCGGCGGCCGACCCCCGGCAGCCGATCGAAGATGAAGAAAGGATCGTTCATGATTCGCTCCCGGTTGGACCCCGCACGGAGGACGAACCGGACCACGCGCTCCAGTTCGTCGATCCGCGAGCGGTCTCGCTGACAAACAAATCGAAACACGCAGCGCGTAAGCCGCGGCTGCTTGAGCGATACCAAAATAGGATGGGACGCGCGGATTTCAAGCGTCGTCGCGCGACGATTCGCGTGGCCCGGAGCGCCGACCGTCGACGCCGTGTCGACGCTCGTGACGGGGGCGTCGCGGGAACACCGACCGTTGCGCGAACGTCGCTTTCGCCATGAAACATTTTGTTACATATGCGCATTCATCGCCCTCTTGAAGCGCGCTTCCCACGCCACTATTTCGCTTTTCGCCAATCGACGGCACGCCGGCGCAGCGCAGCCTTTGCGCGTGCGGGCGCCGGCGGATTCCCTTTTTCAGGTGATCTCATCGCTCAGGAGATGAAAATGCAGATTCGTCCCCTCTACGACCGGGTTATCGTCAAGCGAATCGAACAGCAGCGGACGACGGCCTCGGGCATCGTGATTCCCGATTCGGCCGCCGAACGGCCCGAGCAGGGTGAAGTGATTGCGGTCGGCAGCGGCAGGCTGCTCCAGGACGGCTCGCAGCGCCCGCTGCAGCTCCAGGTCGGCGACCAGGTTCTCTTCGGCAAGTACGCAGGCCAGACCGTGAAGGTGAACGGCGAGGAACTGCTCGTGATGCGCGAAGAGGACGTCATGGGCGTACTCGAACCCGAATCGCAGGCCGCCAGGAAAGCGGCCTGAATGCCGATTCGACCGCGTCGCACGGGTGTCTGCCCGATGCGCGCGGCATCCCGTTCAACGACTGTATCCGGAGCAAGAAAATGAGTGCAAAAGACGTGAAATTCCGCGACGGCGCCCGCCAGCAGATCGTCAAGGGCGTGAACGTGCTGGCCGACGCGGTGAAGGTGACGCTGGGCCCGAAGGGCCGCAACGTCGTGATCGAACGCGGCTTCGGCGCGCCCGTGATCACGAAGGACGGCGTGTCGGTCGCGAAGGAAATCGAGCTGAAGGACCGCTTCGAGAACATGGGCGCGCAGATCGTCAAGCAGGTCGCGTCCAAGACGGCCGACGTGGCCGGCGACGGGACGACCACCGCCACCGTGCTCGCGCAGGCGATCGTGCAGGAAGGCATGAAGCACGTCGCGGCCGGCATGAATCCGATGGATCTGAAGCGCGGCATCGACAAGGCCGTCGGCGCGGTGCTCGACGAGTTGCGCAAGCTGTCGCGGCCGATTTCGACCCACAAGGAAATCGCGCAGGTCGGCGCGATTTCCGCGAACTCCGACGACGCGATCGGCAGGATCATCGCCGATGCGATGGAGAAAGTCGGCAAGGACGGCGTGATCACCGTCGAGGACGGCAAGTCGCTGGAGAACGAACTCGACGTGGTCGAAGGCATGCAGTTCGATCGCGGCTACGTGAGCCCGTATTTCATCAACGACCCGGCGAAGCAGGCGGCCTATCTCGACGACGCGCTGATTCTGCTGCACGACAAGAAGATCTCCAGCGTCCGCGACCTCCTGCCGATCCTCGAAGCGGCGTCCAAGGCCGGCAAGCCGCTGCTGATCGTGGCCGAGGATGTCGAGGCCGAAGCGCTCGCGACGCTCGTCGTGAATTCGATGCGCGGCATTCTGAAGGTCGCCGCCGTCAAGGCGCCCGGTTTCGGCGACCGACGCAAGGCGATGCTCGAGGATCTCGCGATCCTGACCGGTGCGACGGTGATCTCGGAGGAAACCGGCAAGCAGCTCGACAAGGCCACGCTCGAGGATCTTGGCAGTGCGAAGCGTGTCGAGGTGCGCAAGGACGATACGATCATCATCGACGGCGCGGGTGATGCGGCGCGCATCGAGGCGCGCGTGAAGTCGATTCGCGTGCAGATCGACGAAGCGACGAGCGACTACGATCGCGAGAAGCTGCAGGAGCGCGTCGCGAAGCTCGCGGGCGGCGTGGCGGTGATCAAGGTCGGCGCGGTCACCGAGGTCGAGATGAAGGAGAAGAAGGATCGCGTCGACGATGCGCTGCATGCGACGCGCGCCGCGGTCGAGGAGGGCATCGTGCCGGGCGGCGGCGTCGCGCTGCTGCGCGCGCGTGCGGCGCTGTCGGACATCCGCGGCGCGAATGCGGACCAGGACGCCGGCATCCGGATCGTGCTGCGCGCGCTGGAGGCGCCGCTGCGCGTCATCGCGGCCAATGCGGGCGACGAACCGTCGGTCGTGATCTCGAAGGTGCTCGAGGGCAAGGGGAACTTCGGCTACAACGCGGCGACCGGCGAGTACGGCGATCTGGTCGAGGCAGGCGTGGTCGATCCGACCAAGGTCACGCGTACCGCGCTGCAGAACGCCGCGTCGATCGCAAGCCTCGTGCTGACGACCGATGCGACCGTCGCGCAAGCACCGAAAGAGGACAGCGCCGAGCCGGCCTCCGCGCCCGAACTCGGCTACTGACCTGCGTCGCAGGCCCGCCTGCGATGGTCGAACAGCCGCTGGCCGGAGCGGCTTTTGCCGGCGCGCGCGACAGCGGGGGCGCGTCGCGCCGTTTTTTCATGTTTGCGAGACCGACGATGAAGCTCGAACTTTCGATCGATTCCAGGCCGCTGAACGTCGAGATCGACGACGTGATCGCGGGCCTGCTCGCCGCGCGGCTCGGCCTGCCTCCGGACGGCGACCATCGCGGCGCGATCGGCCGCTACCTCGGCGACGCGGCGGGGCCGTGGACGCTCGACGACGACCATATGCGCAAGCGTGTGATGCGCCGCCTGATTCTCGACATCGCCGATCCGACGCTGGTCATCCAGTATCTGATGGCGGACCAGGGCGACCAGAACCGGTCGGGCGAAACGGGCGCGTGATGCGCGCCGAACGCGCCCGCCCGTTCGGCGAGGCGTCGGGCGCGCCGTTGTTCCTGCCGCTTCGCCGGCGCGTCGGCGTCCTCGTCGTACGGCCGGACACATCCGTTCAGGCACTGTCCGGCTTGCCCGGCTTGCGGCCCTGAGGAGCCGGCTGCCCCGCGCCGAGCTCGGCGCCCGTCACCGGGTCGCTGTCCGGATCGGACGCGAGCCGCTGCGCCATCGCCTCGATGGCCTCCGCTTGCTGCGCGTCGAGCATGCCCTCGGCAATTCCGCTGCCGCCGTCGACCGCCGGTTCCGCGGGACGGATTTCCAGTTCGCCGCCGTGGTTCCACGGGCCGACCAGCGGCGCGGCATCCGGCTGCATCCGGAAGTACACGTGATCGTACGGCGCCTTCGGCGGCAGCTTGCCCGGCGGGAAATTCGCGGTGATCGCATACAGCGCCTTCTCGAACGACATCTGGTGCGACACCTCGCGTGTCATCAGGAAGCCCAGCGCGTCGCGAATGTCCGGATCGTCGGTCACGTTGATCAGCCGCTCGTAGATGATCTTCGCGCGTGCTTCGGCCGCGATGTTCGAGCGCAGGTCGGCCGTCGGTTCGCCGATCGTGTCGATGTACGCGGCCGACCATGGCACGCCGCCCGAATTGGTCAGCGGCGCGCCCGCGCCGTACAGCACCTGCGTCACGTGGCTGTCGTTGCCCGCGCCGTGCAGCTTGCGGTACAGCTCGGCCTGTTCGTCGACCGCTTCGGCGAGTTCGCCCTTGGCGCCGCGGTTCAGCATCGCGGCCATCGAGCCGATCACTTCGAGGTGGCTCAGCTCCTCGGTGGCGATGTCGAGCAGCATGTCCTTGCGGCCCGGGTCTTCCTCGGTGATCGCCTGCGTGAAATAACGCATCGCGGCGGCGAGTTCGCCCTGCGGGCCGCCGAACTGCTCGAGCAGCAGATTGGCGAGGCCGGGATTCGGCGCGCCGACGCGCACCGTGTACTGAAGCCGTGTGTTGTGGATGAACATGGCATCTCCGTGGAAAGGATTGCGCGGGATTCGCGGTGTCGAAACAGCACGAACCGATCCCGCGGGCTGGCCGACGATCCCGGGCATGCGCGATGCTGGCCGCTGCCGGCTACGGTGGACGTGGTGTTGTCGCGAATGCCGAGGCGTGGGTTGTACAACGTGTATGCATCGATCCAACCGGCAATGGCGGCGCGGCGCGGGTGGCGTCTGGCGCCGCGGGCGAGCGGTTCGGGAGGGCCGACTTCTCGCGGCGAAGTGGCCGGTTGCCGCCGCAAGCGCGCGGCATGCGCAAGAGCGGAAGCGGGGGCGACGCGAGCGCATCGTTGTGACCTGCAATCGTCGTTGCGGGATTTTCAAACGGTTGTCATTTCGGCCGCATGGGCCATGCCATGCCGGCGCGGATGCGGCGCGGCGTGTCGGCGGCGGGCGGGGCGAACCGCGTCGGCGGCGCGCGATGCCGGTTTCGTAAAGGAGTGCAGATGGCCACGCTCGACAGGAACGCGGCGACGGAGCGCACCGCGGCGGACATGCGCGCGGTTTTTGCCGGCCGGCGACGCGGGCCGCTGGCGGCGCTGCCGTTCGCTGGACCGGCGATCGTCGCGTCGGTCGCCTATATGGATCCTGGCAATTTTGCGACGAACATCCGGGCCGGCGCGCAATTCGGTTACGCGCTGCTCTGGGTCGTGCTGATGGCGAACGGCATCGCGATGTTGTTCCAGTCGTTGTCGGCGAAGCTCGGCATCGTCACCGGCAGCAATCTCGCCGAACTGTGCCGCGTGCATTTCCCGCGGCCGGTGGTCTTCGGCATGTGGGTCGCGAGCGAGCTGGCCGCGATGGCCACCGAGCCGGCCGAATTCCTCGGCGGCGCGATCGCGCTGTCGTTGCTGTTCGGCCTGCCGACCTTCGCCGGGATGTTCGTGATGGCGCTCGCGACCTACGGCATCCTGCTGGCCGACCGGAACGGGTTCCGGCCGATGGAAATCGCGGTGGGCGCATTCGTCGGCGTGACCGGTCTTTGCTATCTCGCGGAACTGTTTATTGCGCCGGTCGACTGGGCCGAAGTCGGGCGCCATATCGTCGTGCCGGAATGGCCGCGCGGCGAGGCGTTGACGGTATCGGTCGGCATCGTCGGCGCGACGATCATGCCGCATGCGCTGTATCTGCACTCCGGGCTCACGCAGCGACGCGCGTCGGGGCTCGACCACGCGCAGCGCCGGATGATGATGCGTTTCTCGAACCGAGAAGTGCTCGTCGCGCTGTCCGCCGCCGGCGCGATCAACATGGCCATGATCGTGATGGCGAGCGCGGCGTTTCACGCCGGCCATCGCGATGTCGCGCAGATCGAATCGGCGTACCGGATGCTCACGCCGTTGCTCGGCCAGGCGGCGGCGGCCTGCTTCCTCGTGTCGCTGATGAGCGCCGGCATCTCGAGTTCCGTCGTCGGCACGATGGCCGGGCAGATGATCATGCAGGGCTTCGTGGGGTTTCGGATTCCGGTCTGGCTGCGCAGGCTGGTCACGATGGCGCCCGCGTTCGTCGTCGTCGGGATGGGCGTCGATTCGATGCAGGCGCTCGTGATCAGCCAGGTCGTGCTGTCCGTCGTATTGCCGGTGCCGATGCTCGCGCTGGTTTACTTCTGCGGCCGCCGTGACGTCATGGGCGCCTTTGCGAGCGGACGCATCGCGCGCCGCGCGGCGCTCGGCGCGACTGCCGTCGTCGTCGGGCTGAACGCCGTTTTGCTGGCGCAGCCGATCGGCGCAATGGTTTCGCGATTGGGCGGCAACTGAATGGCCGGGTGCGTCAGCGTCCGGACGGACATGGCGGCCCGTGTTTCGCGCGATGCCGCGCGTGCCGAAGGGCGACAGGCGCGCGGGCCGGCTGGCGCTGGCCGGCGTGCGGGGTCATCGCGCTTTCAGCATTTCGTCGGCGAGCCGATAGGCGCTCACCGCGCGCTTCGATTCGTAGTCGGCGATCGTCGACACGTTGCGCCCGGCGTCGCGCGACAGCAATCCTTGCAGTGCGGCGGCCGCGAAGAAATCGCGCAGTTCCGGCATCGCGGATTTCGGCTCGGGCGGCGGGGCTTCGACGAGCGGCCCCGCTTTCCAGAACACGGGCGACGGGGCGGCTGCCTTGGAGACGGCGGCGGTTTGCTTGATGCTCACATCCTGGGAAAACGGCGTCATTTCTTCCCCTTCGATCACGTATCCGTTGGCGAAACAGCGTAACGTCCCCGACTGCATGAGCGAGCATCGTCTCGTGTTGTTTTTGAGCGGTACTAACTGCTTGATCGACGCGAATATTCGCTGGTAATACGGTATCCGTCAAAGAAAATAAATTGGATCCGGGTGGCCGGCGTGCGAGCACGATTCGTTCCCGCGCGCGAGCGATGGGAGGCGGTGCGTTCCGCGAACCGAGGTGGATGGTAGGGCAGCGACAATGACGTTCCGGTGAAACGAAAAGCGGGCGACGCATCGATCGGGACGCGAACGCGCAGCCGCCTGGCCGTTTATGTTTCCGCTGCCCGCTGCCCGCTGCCCGCTGCCCGCTGCCCGCTGCCCGCTGCCCGCTGCCCGCTGCCCGCTGCCCGCTGCCCGTGAGGCCGTTCCGATTCCGCTGCCGGATGTCATATCGATCGACATGCACCCGGTTTGCATTCGGCGCATGCGATTGCCGCACTCGCGCGAAACCGGTCAGCGCATCCGGTCATGCACGTCGTGCCCCGGCGCCCCCGACCGCGGTTGGCGCGCCACACGGCGGTGTGCGGCGGGCGTTACGTCGGGCTGCCCGCACCGTCCGCGGACGAGCCGGCCGCGTGCATCGCCTGTTCGAGAAGGGCATGCGCGGCCTGCCACGCGCGGCCGGCCGCCGCGGAATCGTTGAACGCCCGGGCTTCGACCGTGGCGCCGTCCAGCAGCATCATGAAGACGGTCGCGAGCCGGTTGGCCGTTTCGGGCGGCACGAGCGCGGCGATCAGTTCTCCGATCCATTCGACCATCTTGCGGCGATAGCGAATCGCGACGTCCGAGATCGGCGCGTAAGCGGTGCCGAATTCGGCCAGCGCCCGCTCGAACAGGCAGCCGGCGAATTCGGGCGTCCTGAACCACGCCGCGTACCAGTCGAAGATGGTCTTGACGCGTTCGACCGGATCGACGACGTGCTGCAACTGCGCGTCGATGCTGCCGACGATCAGGTCGTAGCGCTGGACCAGCACTTCGCGGATGAGCTCGTCCTTGCTCGCGAAATGCCGGTACAGCGTCATGCGGGCGACACCGGAATCGTCGATGATCCAGTCGACGCCCACTGGGTGGAATCCGTGCCTCGAGAACAGTTCGGTCGCTTTGTCTACCACCAGCTGGCGTTTGTTGGCTCGCACGAACGGCTTCCTCCTCGATGTTTCAGCAGCATAGACCGATTATTCTAGCATCATGCTGCTCGATGAAATCGCCTCCCGCTCCTGTCTGACGGTACTTCCGGCTCGGTATGCTTCACGCGGCAAACCGGTTATCGAGTCGTCTTGACTATTGGATAGACCGATATGTATCATTTGAACCGAGTGAGCCGTGGTCGATATTGCGTGGATCGAAGAGACGGAACCGGGGTGGATTTCCGTTTGCGCTTTCCGCCCGATCCCACGCTGCAACGATGCGTCAAGCCGAAAAGAGAACCTGAGAGAGCCTTGGCATGGGGCCCGCGGACGATCTTCACCGCGCCCCGCACCGGCCGGGGGCATGCTCGCGGGGCGAGCGCGCAAAGCAATACGGCGCCAATAAAACTTGAGGATAGTACCCATGTATCGCCGTTTACTCGCACCGGGGCTGCTGTTGCTGTTGGCCGCCTGCGCGCAGGATCCGTCCATCACCAGCAGCACGGTACGGATCTGCGACGACACGGGGTGTTCCGATCGCCCTAAAGATCAGGTCTCCTATCAAAAAAGGGACGATGCGGACGACCGGGAAGATCCGCGCATCGCCGCGCTCAAGCAAACCGCGAAGACCCAGCCGAAGGCCGCCTACGATCTCGGCCTGCGCTATTTCCGCGGCGACGGCGTGCGCCAGGACAGCTACCAGGCCCTCAAGTGGATGCGCGAGGCCGCCGAACGTGGCGACCTGAACGCGCAGAAGGCGCTCGGCAGTTTCTACCTGTTCGGCCTCGAGGAAATGGGCTCGGATGCGCGCGAAGCGGAGAAGTGGCTGTCGATCGCGGCCGGCCGCGGCGACAAGGAATCGAAAAAGCTGCTCGATCTCGCGCGCAAGGCGAAGAAGGAAGACGAAGAAGACTGGAAATGGCGCACGCAGTGGCGTGACGTCTATTACGGCTACTGGTACTCGGGCTATCCGTACTACGGCGTCTGGCAGCAGACGTACTGGTACTACTGACCGGGCATCGGGCCTGAAGCAACGGGGGCAGCCGCGGGGAGACCACCATCGCGCGCCAAGCCGGGGGGGCTTATCGAAGTTCGCACGGACCCATAAGCCGAACAACGACTCTAATCGATCGACAACGACATGAAGACCAACCTTTCCCAACGTCTGATTCAAGGTGCGCTGGTTGCAGCGCTTGGCGCGTCCGTCGCGGGGTGCGGCGGCATGGTGACGCCCGGCGGGCAGAACGCCGGGGTGACGGGCGCGGCGGCCGGCGGCGCGAGCGCCGGCGCCGATTCGCAGTTGCAGCGCTGCGCGTCGCCGCTGGGCACGATCGCGGTCGACGACGGCCGCAACGCCGACTGGTGGGGCCCGTTCGGCAGCGCGACGAAGGTGACGAGCATCGACCCGCTGCTGCGGCTGGCCGTGCAGCAGTCGAACTGCTTCGTGATCACGTCGATCGGCAACCAGAAGAGCGACGCGCGCCTGTCGCGCATCACGCAACTGCAACGCAACTCGGGCGAATATCGCGCGGGCTCGAAGCAGCAGAAGGGCCAGCGTGTGGCGGCCGACTACTACATGGAGCCGCAGATCGTGATCAACGATTCGCCGATCGGCGGGATCGGCAGCATGATCGGCGGGCTGATCGGCAACAGCGCGGTGGCGGCAGTGGCGGGGCACCTGCAGACGAAGGCGTCGGTGGTGACGCTGACGCTGTTCGACGTGCGCTCGGCGGTGCAGATCGCGGCGTCGGAAGGCAGCTCGACGGCGACGAACTACGGCGCGGCGCTGGGCGGCCTCGGCGGCGGGGTGGGCGGCGGGCTGGCCGGTTTTTCGACGACGCCGGAAGGCAAGGCGACGGTCGTCGCGTTCATCGACGCGTGGAACAAGATGGTCGTCGCGCTGCGCAGCTACAAGGCGCAGGACGTGAAGGGCGGGCTGGGCCGCGGTGGCCAGCTTCAGGTCAACTGACGCCGACGGGGCCGGCGGGATGCCGCCGGCCGCTTGTCGCGTGCGCCCCACTCATTGCGAGCGCCTTGCCGGTCGGTGAGCCATGCCGTGCGACGTGGCGTCCCGGGTGCTCGTCCCCGATCGTTGCCACACGGCGTCGTCGGACACCCGGCACGACTCGGCGGGAACGGTCGCCGAGTCGCGCCGGGCCGTGGCTCAGTCGTCTCCTTTCTCCAGTACGTTCTGCGTGAGCGTGACCGACGGAATCGTCGGCTTGAGCAACGCGCGGCGCGCGCGACGGCTCAGCCACTTCCAGCCGGCCACGAGCAGCAGCGCGACCAGCGGGATCGATGCGATCGTCCACGTGCCGTTCGGGTAGTCGAACGCCATCAACACCAGCACGCCGAGCAGGAACAGCAGCGTGAGCCACGACGTCACGGGTGCGCCCGGCATCCTGAACGATACGTCGTCCACCTCGCCGCGCCTGACCGCGGCGCGGAACTTCATCTGGCACACGACGATGAAGCCCCATGTGCTGACGATGCCGAGCGACGCGATGTTCAGCACGATCTCGAACACGCTCGACGGCACGAGATAGTTGAGCAGCACGCCGACCACATAGATCGCGACCGTCACCAGAATGCCCGCGTACGGCACGGATTGCGCGCTCATTCGCGCGAGGAACGCGGGAGCCGAGCCGCCCATCGACAGCGAACGCAACACGCGCCCCGTCGAATACAGGCCGGAGTTGAGGCTCGACAGCGCGGCGGTCAGCACGACGAGGTTCATCACCGAGCCGATGCCCGGCACGCCGAGCGCGCCGAAGAACGTGACGAACGGGCTCTGGCCCGCCTTGTACGCGCTCCACGGCAGCAGGCACACCAGCAGCACCACCGACGCGACGTAGAAAATCGCGATGCGCCAGATCACGTTGTTGATCGCGCGCGGCAGCACCTTGCGCGCATCCTTGCATTCGCCGGCGGCCGTGCCGACGAGTTCGACGCCCGCGAACGCGAACACCACGCCCTGTACCAGCACCAGCGCCGGCATCAGTCCGTGCGGAAAGAACCCGCCGTTGTCGGTGATCAGATGCATGCCGGTGTCATGGCCGGCGACCGGCATGCCCGTGCCGAGGATGACCGAACCGATCACGAGAAACAGCACGATCGCGGCGACCTTGATCAGCGCGAACCAGAACTCCATCTCGGCGAACCACTTCACGCCGATCAGGTTCATCGTCGCGACGATGCAGAGCGCGACGAGCGCGAAGATCCACTGCGGCACGGCCGCGAACGGCGCCCAGTAATGCATGTAGAGCGCGACGGCGGTGATGTCGACGATGCCGGTCATCGCCCAGTTCAGGAAGTACATCCAGCCGGCGACGAACGATGCCTTCTCGCCGAGGAATTCGCGCGCGTACGACACGAAGCTGCCGCTGCTGGGGCGATGCATCACGAGCTCGCCGAGCGCGCGCAGGATCAGGAACGAAAACGCGCCGCATACCAGATAGACGATCGCGAGCGACGGGCCGGCGGCCTGCAGCCGGCCGCCCGCCCCGAGAAACAGCCCGGTGCCGATGGCCCCGCCAATCGCGATCATCTGCACCTGTCGATTGCCGAGGGTCTTGTGATAGCCGGCTTCGTGCGATTCGAGCCAGCTGCGTTTGTCGGTTTCGCCGGTTGTCGACGGTTCGGGAATCGATGCCATGACGGTATCCTCGCGCACGGATGGGATTGAATTCATCCCGATCGCGAGGCGATCGGGACCACCGGTACCGGCGGACGAGGGCGCGGAATCAAGCGCACCTGTCCTGATTGCGATTCGCCGGGCGTGGCGAACGGCACGGTACGTCGCGAACGTATTCAGCCGTAATTCCCGTCACAAACGGAATGCAAATTTCGACTGGGCCTGTTCGAATCCGTGCATAGGGGCCGGGCGGCGGGTGAACCGGTCAGTTAATTTGGTGCGCCGGCGCGCCCTGTGAGGGCAACCGCCGCCGCCGGCGCCGGCTCATGCACCGAAATGAGGAATGCGGATCGACGGGTCGCCCGGCTGGGTCGGTGCGGCAAGCGTTGCACGGGGCGTGGCCCGGTTCTTGCTGGAGTCGTGTCGGGCCGCGCAACGGTTGCGCGCGCCCCGACGACATACCAGACAAGGAAGATTCACCGTGAGCCCGACGACCCGACCGTTCCCCCGACGCACCTGGCTGGCTGCGTTGATCGCCGCACCCGTGATGGCGCTGTTCGCCGCCGCGCCGGCCCATGCCGATGCGCTCGACACCATCGCGAAAAACGGCACGCTGCGCGTCGCGGTGCCCGAGGACTATCCGCCTTTCGGCTCGGTCGGCACGGACATGCAGCCGCAGGGCTACGACATCGACATGGCCGGCCTGCTCGCCAAGGCGCTCGGCGTCAAGCTGAAGCTGGTGCCCGTGAACAGCGCGAACCGGATTCCGTACCTGACGACCAACAAGGTCGACATGGTGATCTCGTCGCTCGGCAAGACGCCGGAGCGCGAGAAGGTCATCGATTTCTCGAGCGCGTACGCACCGTATTTCCAGGGCGTGTTCGGCCCGTCCGACGTGAAGGTGAGCGCGCCCGCCGACCTGACCGGCAAGACGGTCGGCGCCACGCGCGGCGCGCTCGAGGAGATCGCGCTGTCGCAGCTCGCGCCGAACGCGACGATCAAGCGCTTCGAGGACAACAACGCGACGATCCAGGCGTTCCTGTCGGGGCAAGTGCAACTGATCGCGGCCGGCAACATCGTCGCGGCGGCGATTCTCGCGAAGAATCCGCCGCGCCGCCCCGAGGTCAAGTTCGTGATCAAGAATTCGCCATGCTTCGTCGGCGTCAACAAGAACGAACCGCGCCTGCTCGCGAAGATCGACGATGCGATCGCGCATGCGAAGCAGGACGGCACGCTGGGCGAGATGTCGCGGAAGTGGCTCGGCCAGCCGCTGCCGGCCGGACTGTGACGAATCGTCGTGTCGCCTGATACGTCGCCGCTGCCGGCATGCCGGGCGCGGCGCGTGTCGTTGTCCGAACCCGAATTCATTCCGTTCCCATGAGCTACCAGCTTCAATTCGGCGAGCTCGCCGAATACGTCGGCGTGTTCGCGAGCGGCGCGGCGATCACGCTCGCGCTGACCGCGGTCGCGACCGTGCTCGGCGTGGCGGTCGGCGTGCTCGGCGCGGCCGCGTACAGCGCCGACGCGCGCGCGGCCGTACGATTGCGCCCGCTGATCGGCGCGTACGTCGAGGCGATCCGCAATACGCCGTTCGTCGTCCAGCTTTTCTTCATCTTCTTCGGCTTGCCGGCGCTCGGCGTGCACATCGACGAATACACGGCCGCGATTCTCGCGATGACGCTCAATCTCGGTGCGTACTCGGTCGAGATCGTGCGCGCGGGCGTGGCCGCCGTGCCGAAAGGGCATCTGGAGGCCGCGTCGGCGCTGGCGATGTCGCGCGCGCAGATGCTGCGCCACGTCGTGCTGCCGCAGGCGCTCGCCAAGGTGTTTCCCGCGCTGTCGAGCCAGATCGTGATCACGATGCTCGGTTCGGCGGTCGTGTCGCAGATCTCGGTGGCCGACCTGACCTATGCGGCCGGCTACATTCAGTCGCGCAACTTCCGCGCGTTCGAGACGTACTTCGTGATCACGCTCGCGTATCTGGCGATGGCGCTGCTGCTGCGCGCCACGCTCGGCGCGATGGGCCGCCGCCTGTTTTCCCGTCGCCTGCGAGGTGCGCGATGACCGATTTCACGTTCGGGCAGATTCTCGCCAACCTGCTGCTGGCCGCGCGCTGGACGATCGTGCTGTCGATCGTGTCGTTCGTGACGGGCGGCCTCGTCGGCCTCGGGCTGCTCGTGATGCGCGTATCGAGTTCGACGCTGCTGCGCGGCGTCGCGAAGCTGTATATCGAAGTGTTCCAGGGCACCCCGTTGCTGATGCAACTGTTCATCGTATTCTTCGGCCTGCCGCTCGTCGGGCTCGACGTGCCGCCGTGGGTCGCGGCCACGGCAGGGCTCACGTTCTTCACCAGCGCGTATCTCGCGGAAATCTGGCGCGGCTGCGTCGAGGCCGTGCCGAAGGGGCAATGGGAGGCATCGGCGAGCCTGGCGATGAGCTACGTCGAGCAACTGCGTCACGTGATCCTGCCGCAGGCCGCGCGCATCGCGATCGCGCCGACGGTCGGCTTCGGCGTGCAGGCCGTGAAGGATACGGCGCTGGTGTCGATCATCGGCTTCACCGAGCTGACGAAGGTCGGCATCGCGATCTCGAACGCGACGTTCCGGCCGTTCGTCGTGTACGGCCTCGTCGCACTGATCTATTTCGCGCTCTGTTATCCGCTTACCCGTTACGCGCGCACGTTGCAAAGGAGATGGCATGCCGCTCGTTGAAACCCGTGGTCTCGAAAAGAACTTCGGCACCCATCATGTGCTCAAGGGCATCGATTTTTCCGTCGAGCGCGGGCAGGTCGTCTCGATCATCGGCCGCAGCGGCTCGGGCAAGAGCACGCTGTTGCGCACGCTCAACGGGCTCGAGAGCATCGACGCGGGCTCGATCTCGGTCGACGGCGAACGCGTGGATGCGCGGCATGCGGACCTGCGTGCGCTGCGGCTCAAGGTCGGCATGGTGTTCCAGCAATACAACCTGTTTCCGCACCTGAGCGCCGGGCAAAACGTGATGCTCGCGCAGTCGGTGGTGAAGAAGGTGCATCGCCAGCAGGCGCGCGCGATCGCGGAACTGATGCTCGAGCGTGTGGGCCTCGGCGACAAGTTCGACGCGTTTCCGGAACAACTGTCGGGCGGCCAGCAGCAGCGCGTCGCGATCGCGCGTGCGCTCGCGATGAAGCCGAGCGTGCTGCTGTGCGACGAAATCACGTCCGCGCTCGATCCCGAGCTCGTCGGCGAGGTGCTGGGCGTCGTCGAGCAGCTCGCGCGCGAGGACATGACGCTGATCATGGTCACGCACGAGATGAACTTCGCGCGTGCGGTGAGCGACAGGATCGTGTTCATGCACCAGGGCCGCGTGTGGGAGAGCGGAACGGCCGACGAGATCTTCGAGCGGCCGCAGACGGTGGAGTTGACGCGGTTTCTGGGCAGCGTCCGGAACCCGGAGGCGGCCGCGCGCTGATACGCGGTGCCGGCGCGGCTGCGCATGTCGATCGACGACTTCGGAACGGGTCATTCGAGCTTGCCGTACGTGTGCACCCGGCGTGGCGGCAGCGCACGCCGGCGCCCGTGTTCCGGGCGCGTCGGCGAGTATCCGTTCCGATGAAGGCCGACGGTTGAATCATCCGGATTCGGTTGCCGACGCCGCGCACGGACGCGCCGTTACTCCACGGCGGGAAAATCGAGCGTCGTGTCGTTCACGCGGTTCACGAGATTCGTGAACGTGATCGACGCGATGGCAAGATTGATCTCGATCAGCTGACGTTCCGTATAGCCAGCTGCACGTACTGCATCGACGACTGCACCGGGGACCGTGCCGTGCGTGCCGACGAGCGTACGGACATACGTGACCAGCGCATCCCGCGCGGCGTCGCCGGTTGCCTCGCCCGCGCGCACCTGCTTCATCTGATCGCTCGTCAGGCCGGCCAGCTTGCCCATCAGCGTGTGAGCCGCGACGCAGTAGTCACAGCCCGCGTATTCGCTGACCGCCAGCTTGATGACTTCGATGTCTGCCTTGCCGAGCGTGCTCGACGCGACAGCGGCGTCGAATGCCAGCGCCGCGCCGAGTGCTTCGGGGCTGTGCGTTCCGATGGTTGCGTACGCATTGGGCACCTTGCCGACGGCCTTCTTGATCTTCGCGAATACTTCGGCGGCCGGGCCGGTTGCGTCTTCGGGGCGAATGGTGGTGAGACGGGACATGATCGACTCCTTCGTTCGGATTGAGGGTTGAACCGCTTAGCCATGTCGTATGGCATGGGAGTCAGTGTAGGGGTGCACGGCGAGTTCTTTAATGCCATAATTCCGCAACTTCATGCCCAAACGTCTCATATGGAACTGCTGGACCGACTGCTCGCGCTGATGCCGGTCACCGGACGGCTCGATGTGCGATGCCACTTCGGCTCGCCGTGGCGCATCGACCATCCCGAGTCGAACGAGTGGGAATTTCCCTATCACGTGCTGTTGCGCGGCGAGGCCGTGGTGGAAGGCGACGCCGGCGCGAAAGGCGAACCCGCGCTTCGAATGAAAGCCGGCGATATCGTGCTGTTTCCTTCCGGCAGCGCGCACAGCCTGCGCGACGGCAGCGGCAAGCCGCCCCGCCCGGCACGCGAGCGGCATCAGGACGGCCTGACCATTGTCACGAACGGCCGCACACGCGATGGCGCCGATGTGCTCTGCGGCCGCTTCATCCTCCCGGCGGTGCCGCAGCAGTTGCTGCGCGACCATCTGCCGGGGCGTTTGCTGGTAAGCAGCGTGAGCGAGGGCGACGGACCGGCGCGCGACGCCGCATTCGCGGCCACCAGGCTGGCCCGCGTCATCGAATTGATGCGCGAGGAAGCGTTCGAGCAACGACCGGGCAGCGCGACGGTCGTGAACCAGTTGTCGGGCGCGCTGTTTGCGTTGACCCTGCGATGCGCGTCCGATACCGGCCACGCGCCGCGCGGCCTGCTGGCGCTTGCGCAGCGTCAGCGGCTGCAGCCGGCGCTCGCGGCCATGTTCGATGAACCTGATAAGCCGTGGACGCTTCCGCAACTGGCCGCGCTCTGTCACATGTCGCGTGCCACGTTCGCACGCCACTTTGAAGAGGCGATCAGCCGCTCGGCAAGCGATGTGCTGACGGAAATCCGCATGGCGCTGGCCGGGCGCAAGCTGGCGCAAACGACGATGTCCGTCGCGGAGATCGGCGAATCGGTCGGATATCGATCGGAGGCCGCATTCCAACGGGTGTTCAAACGGCAGGTAGGCATGACGCCGGCGAAGTGGCGCATGCGGTCGTCGCAAACCGCGGAGCCGCAGGCGCGTTCAGCGTGACGGACGATGCGCACGCTGCGTTCGCCCGTCGGTTCCGTCCGGGCACGGCGTTCGCGCAATCGCGTGGATGCGGATCGGCCGCGCCATGTTGCCGCTCGATCGCTGCCGGCCGGCGACCACGCATCCGTCGACGACGCTCGTGCATGCACGGGCCATGATCGTCGCGCATCGATGTCGCACGCGGAGCGGGTTCGAAACTTTGCTATGCTGGCCGCCGCCATGCGGCGACATGGATGCGCACGATACGCACGCTGCGCGTGAGGACACGTTCACTTCACCCGGATATCTTTCAGACATGGACAGGCTCCAGGCCATGACCACCTTCGTCGCGGTGGTCGAGACGGAAGGATTCGCATCGGCGGCGCGCAAGCTGAACGTATCGCCGTCGGTAATCAGCCGCGTGATGACGGAGCTCGAGGAGCATCTGGGCGTGCGGCTCTTGACGCGGACGACGCGCGTGGTCCGCATCACCGATGCGGGCGCGTCGTTTTACGAAGACTGCCGGCGAATCCTGGCGGACATCGACGCGGCGGAGCTTTCCGCCACCGGCACCGGCAATACGCCACGCGGCCAGCTCACCGTCACCGCGCCGGTGCTGTTCGGCAAGACCTACGTGACGCCTATCGCGCTCGAGTATCTGGAGCAGCATCCTTTCGTCAATCTCAACTGCTGGTTTCTGGACCGCGTCGTGAATCTCGTCGATGAAGGCGCCGACGTGGCCGTGCGCATCGGCGAGCTTCCGAATTCGTCGCTGCAGGCGATCCCGGTCGGCAAGGTGCGGCGCGTGCTGTGCGCTTCTCCCGCTTATCTCAGTGCGCACGGCACGCCGCGGCATCCGGACGATCTCGCGGCTCACGTCACGATCCAGGCGACGGGCATCACGCCGGCGCCGGAATGGCGCTTGCGCGCGCGGGACAAGACGCTCACCGTCCCTATCCAGCCGCGCCTGGTGACCACGACGAACGATTCCGCGATCGCCGCGGCGACGGCCGGCCTCGGAATCGTGCGCCTGCTGTCCTATCAGGTGGTCGACGAGCTCGCGCAAGGCACGCTGTGCGTGCTGCTGGCCGAGCACGAACTTGCCCCGCTTCCGGTTCATGTCGTGCATCGGGAGGGCAGGCACGCGAACCGGAAGGCGCGCGCCTTCATCGATCTCTGCGTCGAAAAGCTGAGAGCCAAGGCGCCGATGTGGTCTGCATAGCCGACAGCGGCGAGTCGGCACGGCGCGCGCGGCGGAACCATCCCGAACGGCGCGCGTATCAAGCATCGCATTCGGTCTGCAAGCAGGCCCTGCAGGCCGAGATCGCTCAGGCCGGGATGATCGTCGGGCCCGCGCCCGAGCACGACGTTGACGTCTTTCCGGATCCAACGCCTTTCGTTGGCAACCGCCGCCGCGTGACGCGGGTTCTGAATTACACGTCGAGCAGCAGACGGTCGCCGCCGCCCGATTCGCGATGCGCGGGCACCGCGCAGCAGATCAGCGCTTCGTCGTCCGATACCTTGAATGCCGGCGCGACCGGATACGTCACCGCGCCTTCGACGATCCGGGTGCGGCAGGTGCCGCAACTGCCTCCCCGGCACCCGTATTCGGGCGTCAGGCCGCGGGCCTCGGCCAGCTCCAGCAGCGAGCCGCTGCCCGGTTGCCAGCGCGCTTCCTTGCCCGACTTGACGAATGCAACGGGTGTCGGCGTATCCGCCGGCGCACGCAGTGGGGCACGTGCGCCCGGATCGGCGCGACGCTCGAGCCCGGAAGGGCCGAACGACTCCGCGTGGATTCGGTCGTCCGCCACGTTCAGGTCGCGCAGCCCGTCATAGACCGCCTGCATGAAGCCCGACGGTCCGCACAGATAGAAGTCGTAGTCGTCGAACGGCAGCGTGGCGCGCAACAGGTTCGCATCGATGCGGCCGACGACGTCGAACTCGTCGCCCTCGCGCGCGCCGCTCGCGTCCGACAGGACGCGCACCACGTTCACCGCGCCGTTCGCCGCCGATGCGAGCTGGGCGATCTCGTCGCTGAACGCGCGTTCCTTCACGGAGCGTGCGGCGTGAAAGAACCAGGTCTTGCGCGTGCTGCGCTTGCGCGCGCCTTCGTAGACGATGTGACGCAACATCGCCAGCATCGGCGTGATCCCGACACCGGCCGCCAGTAATACGGCGGGACGGCGCTCGAGCGCATCGATCGTGAATTGCCCGGCGGGCGCCCGGACGTCGATGCGGTCACCGATCTGCACCATGTCATGCAGATGCGACGACACGCGTCCTTCGCGCTTGACGCTGATGCGATACACGCCGTCTGACGGCGCGCTCGACAACGTATAAGTGCGGATGAGCGGAGCGCCGTTCTCCGACAGGTTCACGCGAATCGGCACGTGCTGGCCCGCCAGATGCGGCACCAATCCGGCGCCGTCCTCGGGATCGAGCTGGAACGAGCGGATCAGCATGCTCTCGTCGGTGATTTTCGCGACCCTGAACGGACGCCATGCCCGTGCCAGTTCGGCCGCTTTCAGGCGGCGCGCGGCCTCGTCCCAGCTCCCCGTCATCAGCGAGTTGGGCGACCAGCCTTCCGCCCGGAACGTCCAGCGCAACGGCAATGCGCCGGCGCGATAAACGACGCGGCGCGGCTTGAAGCGCCACAGTCGCTCCGCGCCCTGAAATGCGGCGATCTCGGGCGAATCGAGGTCGACTTCGGCTTCACCGGTCATCTGCAACACGTCGCCGGTTTCGAAGTCGGCGAACACGATGCCCGCGCGCGGATTGACCAGAAAATTGCCGAGTGTCGCGAAGAACAGGTTGCCGGCGAAATCGGGAATCGTCAGCACGCCGTCGTCGCCGATGCGCACGAACCCCGCCTTGCCGCCGCGATGCGAAACGTCGACCTGACGCTCGGCGCCGTCGCCGACGTAGGACGCAACGAACAGCGTGTCGGCAGCCGCGATGACCGCGCGGGCGCGATCGTCGAGATGATCGCTCTGCTCAGGTGCGATTGCGGAGAACGTATCGGGTTCGCGTACGAACGCGAAATCGCGCAACTGGATGTATTGCGGGCAGTTGCCGAAGCTCTGCACGACGTCGAGATCGAATGCGCGCGTCTCGCCGCGGCGGATCACGCCGTTCAGCCGATTGCGACGCCGCGTATGCAGTTCGATGCCGAGCAGGCCGATCGCCGCGCCGTCGCGCGTGCCGCCGGCAGCCGGATCGTTCGGATCGAACACGGTGTCGATGCGCAGACGCTTGTCGTTCGGCGACTGCATGAAGCCGGGCCGGCCGAACGCGAACGTCGCCCATACGTCGCCGTCGTCCGCCACCGCGCCGACGACGACGAAAGGCAACTGCGCGAAGAACGCTCGATGCTGGTCGGGCATGTGGTTCCTGACGAAGCGCCGTCCCACGCTGTCCATCTTCTGCATCACGCCTGTCTTTTCCTGCAGCTCGAGTTCGCCCCGATGCCACGGCGAGTTCGCTTCATTCGATACCGTGCTCACGATGTGTCTCCTCGACGGAATTTGCACATGACGCGTTGGATGCGCCGGCGTCGCCCGTCGGCCTGCACGGGCGACGGGCCGACTTCGCTCACGCAGCCGCCGCGAGCCCGACCGGCGTCTTCACGAACTCGACGAAGCCCGGCAACGCTTCGATGCGGCGCAGCCACGCCGCGACGTTCGAATAGCCCGACAGATCCACGTTGCCTTCCGGCGCGCGCGCGACGTAGCTGTACAACGCGACGTCGGCGATGGTCGGCTTCGGCCCGACGATGAAGTCGCGCGCCGCGAGTTCGGCGTCGATGAGCGCGAGGATGCGATGCGCACGGGCGATCACTTCGTCGGCGTTGAACTTCGCGCCGAACACCGTGATGAGCCGCGCGGCGGCCGGGCCGAATGCGATCTCGCCGGCCGCGACGGACAACCAGCGCTGCACGGCGGCTTCCTGTACGGGCGATGGCGGGAGGAAGTCGCGGTTGCCCGACGTGCGGGCGAGATACACGAGAATGGCGTTCGAATCGGCGATCACGGTGTCCCCGTCGACCAGCACCGGCACCTGACCGAAGCGGTTCAGCGCCAGAAATTCAGGCGACTTGTGCGCGCCGGCGGCGAGGTCGACTTCAATCAGTTCGTGCTCGATGCCGAGCAGCGAGATGAGCAGGCGTGCGCGGTGCGAATGACCGGAAAGCGGGTGAACGTAGAGCTTCATGACGGTGTCCTTTGGGGCAGGTGCGACGAGCAGGTCTCATCGCTTGCGGTAAGTCTAGAAACTCGTCGGCTGCGGCAGAATCCCCGCTGCCGAGAATGGATCGTTCTCGTTTCGAGACGAGTCGGACGAAAGCCGGTGTGGTCGTCAAGGCGCGTGACGGGCGTGTTGGCGTTGTCTTCCGTGTCGGTCCCGAACCGGCTGGCAGGCCGGCGGGCAAGTGGAGACCGAGGGGCGGTCGCGCATTGAAAGACACCGTGTGTCAGGCGTACGGACGGAAGACGTCGGGTAGCCGGGGTCGACCACGAGGCGTGGTCGACCGCGTCGTGTCTTCCGCTCGCCGCCGGAGCGTGACGGGGCCACGACAACCTGGATGGGCTGCCGACGTAGGTGTTATATTGCGCGCGCATGCGCCCCGACCGATGAACCAACACAACCAGTATCCGCGGACCGGCGCGCCATAGAAAGACAACTAGAACGGGTCCGTCGCGCCATCGGGGCAGCCTCTCCGTGACCGGCGCCAGGCCCATGGGTCTATGCACCGAGGGGATCGACATGAACCGGGTCTATCGGCTGGTCTGGAGCCGCAGCTTGCATGCTCCGCAAGTGGTATCCGAACGCACGAGGGCGTCGCACGGCGGAGTCGACGCCGGCCATGGCGCCACGCCCGCGCGCCGCCGCGCCTGCCTCGTTTCGATCGGCGTGTCGCTCGGTCTGGCCGGCGCGGCCGTCCCGGGTTGGGCCGCCACGTGTTCGTCCGCCACCATCGCGAATTGCAGCGCGCCCGGCGGCGACGGCATCCCGGACCGAAGCGGCAACGGCGGCAGCGGTAACGGCGGTGGCGGGGGTTCGTCTACGTTGGGCGGAGGCTCGGCCACGGTCCAGGTCCCCGGCGGGGCCACGTCAGGCGGGACAGGCGGCACCGGTGCGACGAACGACAGCGGCCAGGGCGGCCCCGGCGGAGCGCCAGCCGTGGTGCTCGCCGGCGATGCGGTGGTCAACGCGAACGCGCAAGGCGGCGCCGGTCAGGCCTTCGATGGATTCAATTTCGCCGGCGGTGCCGGTGGCGGCGGCGCGGGCGTGTATTCGACCGGCACCAGCGTGACCGTCAACAACGGCGTGACGGTGCAGGGCGGCACCGGCGGGAATGGCGGAGCCGGCACGTCGGGGCCTGCGTCGAACGGCGGCGGTGGAGGCGGCGGGGGCGCTGCGCTCGTCATGGTGACGCCGGCGGCCGACGTGACGAACCAGGGAGCGCTCGTCGGCGGAAACGGCGGCAACGGGGGCAGTGGCGGAAACCCGGGCGGCGGCGGCGGGGGCGGCGACGGGCTGCTGACGTTGGGGCCCGGTTCGCAGGTGACCAACCTCGGAACCATCACCGGCGGTGTGGGCGGCGTCAGCGGCGGTGGCGCAAGCACGGCCGGAGCCAGCGGCGCCGGTGTCAACCTGGCCGGCGGCTTCACCGTGCTGACCAACGTCGGCACGATCGCCGGCGGCGCCGGCAACGGCGCGACCGCCGGGGCCGGCGTCATCGTCAATGGCGGCGATTTCGTCGTCAACGGCGGTACGATCTCGGGCGGCTTGTACGCGGACGGCGTGACGCGCGCGGCAGCCGTCCGGTTCAACGGCGCGAACAATACGCTGCAGTTGGTGACCGGGTCCAACATCGTCGGAAACCTCGAGGTGGCTGCTGCGGCGGCGGCCACCATCGCCGCGGGTTCCGCCGGGCTCACGCTGTCCAACCAGGTGACGCTCGGCGATGCCGCGTCCCGGGTGACCTTCAATTCCGGCGCGACCGGTCTCGTGGTTTCAGGCGTGGTATCCGGGGCGGGCAGTGTGGCCGTGAGCGGCGGCCGAACGATCACGCTGACGGGAGACAACACCTATACCGGCGGCACCACCATCAGCGCCGGCACGCTGCAGATCGGCAGCGGCGGGACCACGGGCTCGGTCGTCGGCAACATCGTCAACAATGGCACGTTGGCGTTCAACCGCAGCGACACGGTGTCGTATGGCGGCACCGTCAGCGGGGCGGGCAGCCTCGTGCAGGCGGGTACCGGCACGCTCGCGATATCCGGCGCCGCCAGCTATACGGGGAGCACCGCGATCAACGGCGGCACGCTCGCGCTGATCGGCACGGGCAGCCTCGCCGCTTCCAGCGGAATCGCCAACAACGGCACGTTCGACATCTCGGGGACGACTTCGGGCGCCACGATCAATGCGCTCACGGGTACGGGCACGGTCGCGTTGGGCAGCCGGACGCTGACGCTCGCCAATGCGGCCGGCACGTTCAGCGGTGTGATCGGCGGTACCGGCGGGCTCAACGTGGCGGGCGGCACGCAAACGCTGTCGGGCGCCCACGCCTTTACCGGTGCAACGTCGATCAACACCGGCACGCTCGCATTAACCGGTTCGGGCAGCCTCGCCGCCTCCAGCGGAATCGCCAACAACGGCACGTTCGATATCTCGGGGACGACCGCCGGGGCGACGATCAATACGCTCACCGGCGCGGGCACGGTGGCGCTGGGCGGTCGCACGCTGACGCTCGCGAATGCGGCCGGCACGTTCAGCGGCGTGATCGGCGGCACCGGCGGCCTGACGGTTGCGGGCGGTACGCAGGCGCTGTCCGGTACGAACGGCTTTACCGGTGCAACGTCGATCAACGCCGGCACGCTGGCATTGACCGGTTCGGGCAGCCTGGCCGCCTCCAGCGCAATCGCCAACAACGGCACGTTCGACATCTCGGCGACCGCCGCCGGGGCGACGATCAATGCGCTGACCGGTACGGGCACGGTGGCGCTGGGCAGCCGCACGCTGACGCTGGCCAATGCGGCCGGCACGTTCGGCGGAACCATCAACGGGACGGGCGCACTGACCGTCGGCGGCGGTACGCAAACACTGTCGGCGGCGAACGCCTACACGGGCGCTACCACCGTCAATGCCGGAACGCTGGCGCTGACCGGTTCGGGCAGCATTGCGGCCTCCAGCGCGGTCGTCGACAACGGGACGTTCGATATCTCGGGGACGACCGCCGGGGCGACGATCAATGCGCTCACGGGTACGGGCACGGTCGCGCTGGGCGGTCGCACGTTGACGCTCGCCAATGCGGTCGGCACGTTCGGCGGTGTGATTGACGGCAGCGGCGGGCTGATCGTGGCGGGCGGCACGCAAACGCTGTCCGGCGTGAACACATACACCGGGGCGACGACGGTCGACGCGGGCACGCTCGCGTTGTCGGGCGCCGGCCGGCTGGCGTCGTCCACGTCGGTCACGCTCGCCGGCCAGGCGGCCGCGCTCGACCTGTCCGCGGCCGGCAGCCAGACGGTCGCGCATCTGTCCGGCGTGGCAGGCAGCCGCGTGGTGCTGGGCGGCAGCGCGCTCACGCTGGCCGACGACTCGTCGCAAACCTTCAGCGGCAGCCTCGTCGGCACCGGCGGCCTGGTCAAACGAGGCGCGGGCATGCTGACGCTGAACGGTATCAGCAACGCGTTCTCCGGAACGACGACGGTGGCGGGCGGCACGTTGGCCGTTGGCGACGCGGCGAATGCCGGTGCAGTGCTGGGGGGCAATGTCGTGGTCGATGCGCTCGGCACGTTGCGCGGCCATGGCACGGTAGCGGGCGCCGTCAGCAGCAGCGGGGTGGTCGCGCCGGGCGGTTCGATCGGAACGCTGACCGTGGGCGGCAACTACACGCAGGCGGCGGGCGGCACGCTGTCGATCGAGGTCAGCCCGACGGAAGCATCGCAATTGCGCGTGGGCGGCGCCGCGACGCTCGGCGGTTCGTTGGCCGTTCTGTTCGATCCCGGCACCTATACCGCCCGCCGCTACACCGTGCTGAGCGCGGCCAACGGCGTGACGGGCCGTTTCTCGAACGTCGGCACCAGCACGGCCGGCGCGAATCTCGGCGCGTTGCAATCGTCGGTGGACTACGGCGCCAATGCGGTCGACCTGCTGCTCGCCGAGCCGGCCGGGCCCGGCACGCCGGCCGGTCCAGGCACGCCGGCCGGCCCAACGGTCATCGCGCCGACCAGGACGTCGATCTACACGGCGCTCGGCACGACGGCCTTGCTGCAGGCGCAAGACGCCAGTTCGACGCTGCTCGGGCGTCTCGCCGGCCGGCAGGATGACGCGGCGGGTGCCAGCAACGTGTGGGCCGTGGCCAATGGTTCCAGCACCAAGGTGGGCGGCACGGGCGGCGCGCCGGGCTTCCTCACGCACGCGTACGGGTTCCTGGCGGGCGCACAGGGGCGGCTCGGCGACGCGACGGTCGGTGCGGCCGGCGGCTACACGCACACCACGCTGGCGGAAGACACGACAGGCGCATCAGGCGCCATCGACACGCTGCGCGTCGCGCTGTACGGCGCGCGGCCGATCGGCGCCGTCAACCTGTCGGCGGCGCTCGGCTACGGTCTCGATTTCCTGTCGCAGAAGCGGCCGTTCGGCAGCGTGGGTACCGCCGAAGGCGACCATCTCGGCCACGAATTCACTGCCGCCACGCAGGCCAGTCTGCCGATGGAAGCCGGCGGTTTCCGGTTCACGCCGCACATCGGGCTGCGGTATGCGTACGTGCGCGGCAGCGGCTTCGGCGAGAACGGCGCCAACGGCCAGAACCTGAACGTCGGGCCCGACAGTGCGAGAAGCCTTCAGCCTTACGCGGGCGTGTCGCTCGACAAGGCGTTCGGCGACGCCGTGCGCCCGGTCGGCGTCCAGCTTCGCGTCGGCTACGCGCACGAGGTGCTGCGCGGCAGCCGCGTCGTCCAGGTGCAGAGCCAGGACGGGACCGTGTTCGCGGCGCCGGGTACCGATCTTCCGCGCGCGTTCCTGACCACGGGCGCCAGCGTCACGCTGCAGGCCGCCAAGACGACCACGGTATCGCTCGGGCTGGATGCGACGATCGATACGAGCCACGTGTCGGCGCAGTCCGCATATGTGCGCGTCAATACCCGGTTCTGACCGCACGGGAGCCGAGATGGCGAAACCGTGCCGTCTTTTCGAACCGGCCTTTTGGCGTTTGCGCCGGAGCGTGTCGAATCGGGTTCGAGGGGCCGGAGCGGGAAGCCTCGCCGAGATTGGCTCACATCACGAGTACGATCCAGATTTAAACGATTTGTGATCACTCTCCGCCGCAAAATTTTGCACAATGACGGCAGCGCGGCCTTTCGCCGGGCGGCGTTCCGGGCGACCGAGCGCCGCCCGGCGACCGCCCGACAACCCTCACCGAGCGTCGCGCCGACGTGCCGCCGCCCACCGCCATGGACCAACCGAAACGCATCCTGATCGTCGAGGACGACGCCGACATCGCCGACGTGCTGAGCCTGCACCTGCGCGACGAGCGCTACGAGGTCGTGCACAGCGCGGACGGCGCCGAAGGGCTGCGCCTGCTCGAACAGGGCAACTGGGACGCGCTGATCCTCGACCTGATGCTGCCGGGCGTCGACGGCCTCGAAATCTGCCGGCGCGCGCGGGCGATGACGCGCTACACGCCGATCATCATCACGAGCGCGCGCTCAAGCGAGGTGCACCGGATCCTCGGCCTCGAACTCGGCGCCGACGACTACCTCGCGAAGCCGTTCTCGGTGCTCGAACTCGTCGCGCGCGTGAAGGCGCTGCTGCGGCGCGTCGATGCGCTCGCGCGCGATTCGCGGATCGACGCGGGCACGCTCGACGTCGCCGGGCTCGCGATCGACCCGATCGCGCGCGAGGCGAGCGTCGACGGCGTACGCATCGACCTCACGCCGCGCGAATTCGACCTGCTGTATTTCTTCGCGCGGCACCCGGGCAAGGTGTTTTCGCGGATGGACCTGCTCAATGCGGTGTGGGGCTACCAGCACGAAGGCTACGAACACACGGTCAATACCCACATCAACCGGCTGCGCGCGAAGATCGAGGCCGATCCGGCCGAGCCCGTGCGGATCCTCACCGTGTGGGGCCGCGGCTACAAGCTCGCCGCGCCGGGGCAGCGGGACGCATGATGAAACTCACACTCACGCGGCGGCTGTCGCTCGTGTTCTCGATCCTGCTGCTCGCGTGCTCGGGCGCGTCGGCGTGGCTGCAGATCCGCGCGAACGACATGCGCGAGAAGGAAGTCGTGCAGGCGCTGTCGCGCGATCTGGCCGCCAACATCGCGGGCAGCGCGCCGCTGATGGACGCGAACGGGCTGCGCCCCGACGCCGTGCGCACGCTGTTCGGCCAGTTGATGGGCGTGAACCCGAGCGTCGAGGTGTACCTGCTCGACAACGCGGGGCGCATCAAGGGCGACGACGCGCCGCCCGGCCACGTGAAGCGCGACCGCGTCGATCTCGCGCCCGTGCAGCGCTTCATCGCGGGCCAGCCGCTGCCGATTCTCGGCGACGACCCGCGCAGCCCGGACGCGCGCAAGGTGTTCAGCGCCGCGCCGCTGCAGCGCGCGGGGCAGCCGCCGTCGGGCTACATCTACGTGGTGTTGCTCGGCGAGGCGCATGACCGGCTCGCCGCGCGCGTCGACGCCGGCAACGTGCTGCGCACGACGCTGTGGTCGATGGCGATCGTCGCGCTGCTCGGCCTGCTCGCGGGCCTCGTCGCCTTCAGCTTCATCACGCGCCCGCTGCGCCGGCTGACGGCCGCGATGCGCGGCTTCGACGCGAGCGGCGCGCCTGGCGCGCCGGCCATGCCCGCCATGCCCGATACGCAGCCGCCGGTGCTGCGCTTGCCGCCGGGCCGCCGCGGCGACGACATCGCGGTGCTCGAATCCGCGTTCGCGCAGATGGCCGACCGGATCGGCGAACAGTGGCGCGCATTGACGCGCCAGGACCAGCAGCGGCGCGAACTGATCACGAACATCTCGCACGACCTGCGCACGCCGCTCACGTCGCTGCATGGCTATCTGGAGACGCTGTCGCTGAAGGCCGACACGCTGGCCGAGCCCGAACGGCGGCGCTACCTGTCGATCGCGCTCGCGCAGAGCGCGAAGGTCGGGCGGCTCGCGCAGGCGCTGTTCGAGCTCGCGCGGCTCGAATCGGGCGGGGTGCAGGCCGAGCGCGAGCCGTTCTCGCTCGTCGATCTCGTGCAGGACGTGTTCCAGAAGTTCGAGCTGACCGCGCAATCGCGCGGCGTCGCGCTGCATGCGCGGATCCCGCCGCGCGTGCCGGTCGTGTCGGCCGATCTCGGGATGATCGAGCGCGTGCTGACCAACCTGCTCGACAACGCGCTGCGGCACACGCCTTCGCAGGGCGAGGTCGAGATCGCGCTCGAGCCTCGGGAAGACCGTGTGGTCGTGACGGTGTCGGATACCGGGGAAGGGATTCCGGCGGCGCGGCGCGAAGGGCTGTTCCAGCGGCCGCAGCGGCCGATCAGCGGCGGCACGGCGACGAGCGGCGGGCTCGGCCTGTTGATCGTGCACCGGATGCTGGCGCTCAACGGCAGCAGCATCCGGCTCGTCGACCGGGCCGGGCACGGCGCGGTGTTCGAGTTTGCGCTGGCGGTCGCGTCGCCGGCCGCCGGCGACGCGCGCTGACCGCCGGCGGCGGCGTCAGCCGCCGCGCTTGCGCCGCACGTCGCTCGGCGTCGTGCCGGTCCAGCGCTTGAACGCGTGGCGGAATCCCACCGCATCGCTGAAGCCGAGCGTCAACGCGATGTCCTCGATGCTGAGCGTGGTCGTGCCGAGGTAGTCGATCGCGAGCGCCTTGCGCACGCTCGTCAGCAGTTCGCTGTACGACGTGCCTTCGGCTTCGAGCTTGCGGCGCAGCGTGCGCGAGGTCATGCAGAGGATTTCGGCGATCGCGTCGATGTCCGGGAATTGACCCGGCGTGCGGGTGAGCTCCTCGTATACGCGTCGCGTGATGCCGGACTGGCTGCGTAATTCGTCGAGCAACCGGGCGCAGTGCGACGACATCTGCGCGGCGGTGATCGGGTTCGCGAGCTGCGGCGCGCGCGCGAGCCATGCCGCCGGATAGCTGAGCACGTGATGCGGCTGGTCGAACGCGATCGGGCATTCGAGCGCGTCGGCCAGCAGCGCCGCGTGCGGCGGCCGCGGCTGCGCGAACTGCGCGCGCGCCGGCACGCACCATCCGCCCATCACGTCCTTGATGACCGTCACGTGCAGCGCGAACTGCATGTCGATCAGGAAACGGTACAGCGGCGCGTCGAGATCGGGCAGCGTGACCTCGTGCCGGGCCGGAAACAGCCACGACGCGGTATCGCCCTGTTCGACCCAGCGGATCGGCAGCATGCCGTTCGCGAGCCGGTGATACTTGACGGCCGAATCGAACGCGCGCGCGAGCGATTCCGAGCACAGCATCGCGTAGCCGTACATCCCGTAGCTCGACGCGTGCAGCCGGCGGCCGACGCGCACGCCGAGGTCGGTGCCGTCGTACCGGCCGACCGCATTGCGCGCGGCCGTCAGGAACTGCAGCGGCGACGTGAGCGTGAACGGATCGACGACGTCGGCCGGCGTGAGCCCGGTGCCGGCGAGCACCGTGGCCGGATCGAGGCCGGCGTGCGCGGCCACGTCGACCAGCACGGCCAGCTTGGCCGGCGTGAAGCGCTGCGCGCGCAACGCGTGGGCGGCCTCGGCGTCGGGCAGCCGGGCGGGACGGGCGTCGGTCGGTTTCAACAGCGCGCTGCGCGGCATGGCGGGATCCTGCGTCCGAATCGATATCGTTGACGGCCCGCAATTCTGCTCGGGAACGGTCCCGTCCGCCACAGGGTTCACCCTGATGCAGCGATGGAACAGGCCGGCCGGACGGGTGTTCGCGATGTGAGTGGCGCAGGCGCGTACGTTCGCGTGTCCGTTTCGATCATGTTTTCGGCCGCGCGGATCATTTGCAACGCGCATCGCACGGGCGATAGTCGCCGGTCAGGCGGCGTCCCGCGTCCTTTCGGCGTGCAGGCCGCCGTGAGAGCGGTACGCACGCTGGCGTGCCGCGCCCAGAGGAGTGAGACATGACGAAGAGACACTGGATCGGGTCGTATGGCTCGATCCCCGCCGAGATCGACGCCGATCGCCATCCTTCCGTAAGCGCGCTGCTGGACGACGCGATGCGCCGCTTCGCCGATCGTCCGGCGTTCCATGCATTCGGCCGCACGCTCACCTATGCCGACGTCGAGCGCCTGTCGACCGCGCTGGCCGCGTATCTGCAGCAGGTCGTCGGCGTGCGCAAGGGCGACCGCGTGGCCGTGATGCTGCCCAACGTGCTCGCGTTCCCGGTCGTGTTCGTCGCCGTCGCGAAGATCGGCGCGGTGCAGGTCAACGTGAATCCGCACTACACCGCGCGCGAGCTCGAGCATCAGCTCGACGACGCCGGGGTCGAGGTGGCGATCGTCTGCGGCGGGTCGATGGGCACGTTCGCGGACGTGGTCAGCCGCACGCGCGTGCGCACCGTGCTCAGCGTGGGCCGGGAGGACCTCGGCGTCGTCGATGCGCCGGCCGGCACGTGCGACACGCTGCCGCCCGGTTCGACCGCGCTCGCGCACGCCATCGCCGCCGGGGAATCGCTCGCGTGCGAGCCGGTTGCGTTGAGCGGCGCGGACCTGTTGCTGCTGCAATACACGGGCGGCACGACCGGCCTGTCGAAGGGCGCGGCGCTGTCGCATCGCAACCTCGTCGCGAACATCGCGCAGTTCGCGGCGATCGTGCCGGATGCGCGCCGGCCGGGCGAGGAAGTCGTCGTCACGGCGATCCCGCTGTATCACATCTTCGCGCTGACGGTGAACTTCCTGTCCTACTTCGCGATCGGCGCGCAGAACTGGCTCGTCGCGAACCCGCGCGACATGGACGGGTTCATCGACGTGCTGAAGGCCGCGCGGCCGACGGTGTTCGTCGGCGTGAACACGCTGTACGCGGGGCTCGCCGGCCATCCGCGCCTGAAGGAGGTCGACTGGTCGCGGCTGAAGCTGTCGGCCGGCGGCGGCGCGGCGGTGATCGACGTGATCTCGTCGCGCTGGAAAGCGGTGACGGGCAATTTCATCCGCGAGGGCTACGGGCTGTCGGAAACGTCGCCGGTCGTGTCGTTCAACCCGCAGTCGATCGACCGCTTCACGGGCACCACGGGCGTGCCGCTGCCGTCGACCGACGTGAAGCTGCTCGACGACCAGGATCGCGAGGTGGCGATCGGCGAAGCGGGCGAGATCTGCGTGAAGGGGCCGCAGGTGATGAGCGGCTACTGGCGGAAGCCGGACGCGAACGCGGCCGCGTTCACCGCGGACGGCTATTTCCGCACCGGCGACGTCGGCGTGTTCGACGCGGCCGGCTTCCTGCGGATCGTCGATCGCAAGAAGGACATGATCATCGTATCGGGCTTCAACGTGTACCCGAACGAGATCGAGGCGGTCGCGACCGCGCTGCCGGGCGTCGCCGAATGCGCGTGCATCGGCGTGCCGGACCCGCGCACGGGCGAGGCCGTCAAGCTGTTCGTGGTGTGCGCGCCGGACGCCGACGTGACGGAGGCGCAGCTCGTCGCGCACTGCCGCGCGAGCCTGGCCGCGTACAAGGTGCCGAAGCTGGTGCGCTTCGTCGACCGGCTGCCGAAGTCGACGGTCGGCAAGATCCTGCGCCGGGAACTCAGCCGCACCGACTGATGGCGGCCACGCGCCGCGCGGCCGCGGCCGCCCGGCACGGCACGGCCCGGTGCGGCCCGGTGCGCGTCCAAGCCCGAAGGTCGCGCGCGGGCCGCTCAAGTACAATGCGGTCGGTTCGATCGACGGGGACGCGATGACCGGCTCAGATTCACTTTCCGCCCGGCCCGGGCGTGCGCTGCCGTCGCCGAGCGCGACGGTGCCGATCTCGCTCGTCAACGGCTTTCTCGCGAGCGCGGGCGCGCGGCGCGACGTGGTCGAGCGCTACCTGCGCGGCGCCGGCATTCCGATCGAGCTGCTCGGCGAGCCGCATGCGCGCGTGACGGAGGAGCAGTTCTCGACGCTGTACCGCACGCTCGCGATCGACCTCGACGACGAGATGCCCGGCATCTTCTCGCGTCCGCTGCGCGGCGGCACGCTGAAGTACCTGTGCCTGAGCCTGCTCGATGCGCGCAACCTCGAAACGGCGCTGCATCGTTTCGGGCAATTCTTCCATATCCTGCTCGACGACTTCTTCGTCGAATCGAAGCGCGACGAGCTCGTCGCGCAGGTGCTGCTGCGCCCGAACGACGCCATCGGCCCGATCGGCGCGCTCGGCCAGGAGCTGATGCTCAAGCTCGTGCACGGCGTATGCTCCTGGCTGATCGGGCAGAAAATTCCGCTGCTGCAGATCGAGTTCGCGTGCCCGCGGCCGCGCCATGCGGTCGACCACCTGTACTTCTTCACCGGCGCCGTGCAGTTCGACTGCACGCGTACGCTGATGCGCTTCAGCGCCGATTACCTCGACGCGCCGATCCGCCAGAGCAAGCGCAACCTGCGCAAGTTTCTCGCGCGCGCGCCCGGCGACTGGATCTTCGAATCGTTCAGCGAACAGCTCGTGTGCCATCGCGTGCGGCAGTACCTGTCGGCGGCGCTGCCCGACCTGCCCGCGATCGACCAGGCGGCCGAGCACCTGCATTGTTCGGTGCGCACGCTGAGCCGCCATCTGGCCGCCGAAGGGACGACGTTCCAGGTGCTGAAGGACGAGCTGCGGCGCGATATCGCGATCCAGCGGCTGACCGACACGCCCGACACGATCGCGGCGATCGGCGCCGATATCGGCTTCGACGATCCGAGCGCGTTTCATCGCGCGTTCCGGCACTGGACGGGCAGTACGCCGGGGACGTATCGGCGCCGGGCGTGACGCGGGCGCGGCGCCGGGTATCACCGATTCGCGGGGCCGCGTATGGAATCCCATAACCGGACACCTTGGCGGTTTTCATGGCCGGTTCTTCAGAGGACACTCCCATAACCGGCTCCCTTTGCTGCGCCGAGCGGGGCCGCCGCGCGTACGCGTGGCCGTTTTTTTGGCGCGCTTCACCGCAATCTCCGATACGGGCGGATCGGGCGCCGGCGCCCGCCCGACGGGCTTCTCCGCCGGGCGGCAGGGTCGCCGCCGGTGCGCGGCGTGGCCGATTTTGTCACCATGTGGGCCGGATATGACAATGAAAATCCGGACCCCCGGCGTTAGGATGGCCCATCACGTCGCCCGGTTCTGGCCGGTTCTGCCGTATCGGACCCCGTGGCGCCCCCAATTCACCGCCTGATTGGAACATCGACCATGAGCTATAACGCCCCCGTCAAGGACATGCTGTTCGTGCTGAAGGAACTCGCGGGCATCGACGCCGTCGCGCAGTTGCCGGGTTTCGAGGATGCGGGTTACGACACGGCGCAGGCCGTGCTCGACGAGTCCGCGAAATTCTGCGGCGAGGTACTGGCGCCGCTGAACGTCGAAGGCGATCGCAATCCGAGCAGCTGGAAGGACGGCGTCGTGACCGCGACGCCGGGCTTCGGCGAAGCGTTCCGCCAGTTCGTCGAGGGCGGCTGGCAGGGGCTGCAGCATCCGGCCGAATACGACGGCCAGGGGCTGCCGAAGCTGATCGCGACGCCGTGCATCGAGATGCTGAACGCATCGAACCTGTCGTTCGCGCTGTGCCCGCTGCTCACCGACGGCGCGATCGAGGCGCTGCTGACGGCCGGCACCGACGCGCAGAAGCAGCGCTACGTGCCGAAGCTGATCTCCGGCGAATGGACGGGCACGATGAACCTGACCGAGCCGCAGGCAGGCTCCGACCTCGCACTGGTGCGCTCGCGCGCGGAGCCGCAGGGCGACGGCACGTACAAGGTGTTCGGCACGAAGATCTTCATCACGTGGGGCGAGCACGACATGGCGGACAACATCGTCCACCTGGTGCTGGCGCGCACGCCGAATGCGCCGGAAGGCGTGAAGGGCATTTCGCTGTTCATCGTGCCGAAGTTCCTGGTCAACGACGACGGCTCGCTCGGTGCGCGCAACGACGTGCACTGCGTGTCGATCGAGCACAAGCTCGGGATCAAGGCGAGCCCGACGGCGGTGCTGCAATACGGCGATCACGGCGGCGCGATCGGCTATCTGGTGGGCGAGGAGAACCGCGGCCTCGAATACATGTTCATCATGATGAACGCGGCGCGCTTCGGGGTCGGGATGCAGGGGATCGGCGTGGCCGATCGCGCGTATCAGAAGGCGGCCGCATTCGCGAAGGAACGCGTGCAGAGCCGGCCGGTGGATGGCTCGGCGAAGCAGTCGGTGACGATCATCCATCACCCGGACGTGCGCCGGATGCTGGGCACGATGCGTGCGCTGACCGAAGGCGCGCGGGCGCTGGCCTATGTGGCCGCCGCGCACAGCGACATTGCCCACCGCCATTCGGACGACGCGACGCGCGCGCGTCATCAGGCGATCTACGAATATCTGGTGCCGGTCGTGAAGGGCTGGAGCACGGAGATGGTGAACGACGTGGCGAGCCTCGGCGTGCAGGTGCATGGCGGGATGGGCTTCATCGAGGAAACCGGCGCCGCGCAGTACTACCGCGATGCGCGGATCCTGGCGATCTACGAAGGCACGACCGCGATCCAGGCGAACGACCTCGTCGGCCGCAAGACGCTGCGCGACGGCGGCGCGGTCGCGAAGGCGCTGATCGCGGAGATCGGCGAGACCGTCGCGGCGCTCGACAAGATCGACGGCGCGGCGGCCGCGTCGATGAAGGCGCAACTGGAGAAGGGCGCGCGCGCGTTGTCGACGGTGGTCGACTACGTGCTCGCGAACGCGAAGCAGGACCCGAACGCGGTGTTCGCGGGCAGCGTGCCGTATCTGAAGCTCGCGGGCGTCGTGCTGTGCGGCTGGCAGATGGCGCGTGCGCTGCTGGCCGCGCACGCGAACCGTGCGAGCGACACGGCGTTCTTCGACGCGAAGATCGCGATCGCGCAATGCTATGCGGAGCACGTGCTCGTGCAGGCGGGTGCGCTCGAGGCGTCGATCGTCGGCGCGAAGGGCAACGAGAGCGTGCTCGCGTTGACGGAAGACCAGTTCTGACCGCTGACGGTCGGGACGCAGCAGGAGACAGGATTTTGACCACACAGGACTTGCTCGCGCAGTACGGCCCGCGCGAATCGATGGAATACGACGTCGTGATCGTCGGCGGCGGCCCCGCCGGGCTGTCGGCGGCGATCCGGCTCAAGCAGCTGGCCGCCGAGAAAGGCGCCGAGATCGGCGTGTGCGTGCTCGAGAAAGGTTCCGAGATCGGCGCGCACATCCTGTCGGGCGCGGTGATGGACCCGCGGGCGATCACCGAGCTGTTTCCCGACTGGAAAGAACGCGGCGCGCCGCTCGACGTCGAGGTGACGGAAGACCGCTTCCTGTTCCTGTCCGAGAAGAGCGCGGTCACGACGCCGAACTGGGCGCTGCCCGACAACTTCAAGAATCACGGCAACTACGTGATCTCGCTGGGCAACGTCACGCGCTGGCTCGGCCAGCAGGCCGAGGCGCTGGGCGTGGAAATCTTCCCGGGCTTCCCCGCCGCGGAGATCCTCTACAACGACGACGGTTCGGTCAAAGGCGTCGCCACCGGCAACATGGGCGTGGGCAAGGACGGCGAGCCGACCGAGAACTTCCAGCTCGGCATGGAGCTGCACGCGAAGTACACGCTGTTCGCCGAAGGCTGCCGCGGCCACCTCGGCCGCCAGTTGATCGCGAAGTTCAAGCTCGACGCGAATGCGGATCCGCAGGCGTACGGGATCGGCATCAAGGAACTGTGGGAAATCGATCCGGCCAAGCACAAGCCGGGCCTCGTGATCCACACGGCCGGCTGGCCGCTGAAGTCCGATACGTACGGCGGCTCGTTCCTGTATCACATGGACAACAATCAGGTGGTGGTCGGCTTCGTCGTGGGCCTCGGCTACACGAACCCGTACCTGTCGCCGTTCGAGGAATTCCAGCGCTACAAGACGCATCCGTCGATCCGCGCATTCCTCGAAGGCGGCAAGCGCGTGTCGTACGGCGCGCGCGCGATCACGGCCGGCGGCCTGCTGTCGCTGCCGAAGACGGTGTTCCCGGGCGGCGCGCTGATCGGCGACGACGCGGGCTTTTTGAACGCATCGCGGATCAAGGGCAGCCATGCGGCGATCAAGACCGGGATGCTGGCGGCCGATGCGGCATTCGACGCGGTGCAGGCCGGGCGTCAGTCGGACGAGCTGAACGCGTACCCGGACGCGTTCAAGCAATCGTGGCTGTACACGGAGCTGTACCGCGCGCGCAACTTCAAGCAGTGGATGGCCAAGGGCCTGTATCTGGGCACGCTGATGGTCGGGCTCGAGCAGAAGGTGATGGGCGGCAACGTGCCGTGGACGCTGCATCACCAGCACGCGGACCACGAGATGCTGAAGCTGGCGTCGCAGTGCGAGCCGATCGAATATCCGAAGCCGGACGGCAAGCTGACGTTCGATCGCCTTTCGTCGGTGTTCATCTCGAACACGAACCACGAGGAAAACCAGCCGGCGCACCTGACGCTGAAGGACGCGAGCGTGCCGGTGAACGTGAACCTGCGTACGTACGCAGGGCCGGAGGCGCGTTTCTGCCCGGCGGCAGTGTACGAGTTCGTGAAGAACGACGACGGCGGCGATCGGCTCGTGATCAACGCGCAGAACTGCGTGCACTGCAAGACTTGCGACATCAAAGACCCGACGCAGAACATCGTGTGGGTCACGCCCGAAGGCGGCGGCGGGCCGAATTACCCGAACATGTAACGCAAACGCATCCCCGCGCCCGCGGGCGCGAACGAACCGGAGTGAGACGATGAGCAATGCAGCGAAGGAAGTCGTGGTGGTGAGCGGTGTCCGTACCGCGATCGGCGATTTCGGCGGGAGCCTGAAGGATTTCTCGCCGACCGACCTCGGCGCGAAGGTGGTTGCCGAAGTGCTGTCGCGCGCGAACGTGCCCGGCGATGCGGTCGGCCATGTCGTATTCGGCCACGTCGTCAACACCGAGCCGAAGGACATGTATCTCGCGCGCGTCGCGGCGATCAACGGCGGCGTCGCGCAGCACACGCCGGCGCTGACCGTGAACCGCCTGTGCGGCTCCGGCCTGCAGGCGATCGTGTCGGCCGCGCAGACGATCATGCTCGGCGACGCCGACGTCGCGATCGGCGGCGGCTCGGAAAGCATGAGCCGCGCGCCGTACACCGTGCCGGCCGCGCGCTTCGGCCAGCGCATGGGCGACGCGAAGCTCGTCGACATGATGCTCGGCGCGCTGCACGATCCGTTCCAGACGATCCACATGGGCGTGACGGCCGAGAACGTCGCGAGGAAATACGACATCTCGCGTGAAGCGCAGGACGCGCTGGCGCTCGAATCGCATCGTCGCGCGGCGCGCGCGATCGCCGAAGGGCGCTTCAAGGACCAGATCCTGCCGATCTCGATCCGCACGAAGAAGGGCGAGGTCGCGTTCGACACCGACGAGCACGTGCGTCACGACGCGAGCGCGGACGATTTCACGAAGCTCAAGCCGGTGTTCGCGAAGGAGAACGGCACCGTGACGGCCGGCAACGCGTCGGGCATCAACGATGCGGCCGCCGCCGTGCTGATGATGAGCGCGGACGCCGCGCGCGCGCAGGGCGTGAAGCCGCTCGCCCGTCTCGTCGCGTATGCGCACGCGGGTGTCGATCCGGCGTACATGGGCATCGGCCCGGTGCCGGCCACGCAGAAGGCGCTCGAACGCGCCGGCCTCAAGATCGGCGATCTCGACGTGATCGAAGCCAACGAGGCGTTCGCCGCGCAGGCGTGCGCGGTCACGCAGGAACTCGGCCTCGATCCGGCCAAGGTCAACCCGAACGGCTCGGGCATCTCGCTCGGTCACCCGATCGGCGCGACCGGCGCGCTGATCACCGTGAAGGCGCTGTACGAACTGAAGCGCATCGGCGGGCGTTACGCGCTCGTGACGATGTGTATCGGCGGCGGCCAGGGGATTGCGGCGATCTTCGAGAACATCTGATAATCGACCGCTCAGCCTCCGAATACACAGGAATCGTCATGGCCATCGAAACCGTCGGCGTCGTGGGCGCCGGAACCATGGGTAACGGCATTGCGCAAACCGCCGCCGTTGCAGGACTGAACGTCGTGATGATCGACGTCAGCGACGCCGCGCTCGACAAGGGCCTCGCGACGCTGAAGGGCAGCCTCGAGCGGCTCGTGTCGAAGGACAAGCTCGACGCGGCCACGCGTGACGCGGCGCTCGCGCGCATCACGACGTCGACCGACTACGCGACGCTCGCCGCGGTCGACATCGTGATCGAGGCCGCGACCGAGAACGTCGAGCTGAAGGGCCGCATCCTGAAGCAGATCGAGGCCGTCGCGCGCCCGGACGCGATCATCGCGACCAACACGTCGTCGATCTCGATCACCGCGCTCGCGGCGCCGCTCGCCGATCCGTCGCGTTTCCTCGGCATGCATTTCTTCAACCCGGTGCCGCTGATGCCGCTCGTGGAGATCATTCGCGGGCTGCAGACGAGCGACGCGACCGCGTCGGCCGTGCGCGCGCTGACCGAGCGTTTCGACAAGTCGCCGATCGGCGTGCGCAATTCGCCGGGCTTCGTCGTGAACCGGATCCTCGTGCCGATGATCAACGAAGCGTTCTTCGTGCTGGCCGAAGGCATCGCGTCGGCCGAGGAGATCGACGCGGGGATGAAGCTCGGCGCGAACTACCCGATCGGGCCGCTCGCGCTGGCCGACCTCGTGGGCCTCGACGTGTGCCTCGCGGTGATGGACGTGTTCGCGAAGGACTTCGGCGATCCGAAGTATCGCGCGTGCCCGCTGCTGCGCGAGATGGTGTCGGCAGGGCGGCTCGGGAGGAAGACCGGGCGCGGCGTGTACGACTACGGCAAGTAAGCCGGTTGTCCCATGGTGTTTCGTGCGGCCGCCTTCGGGCGGCCGCGTGCTTTGTATGGCGCGCGCGGCGTGATGACGCGTCGTGTACCGACAGGTCGCGCTACAGCAGCCGCTCGGACAGAACGCGAAATGCGACGTCGGGCACGACGAAGCACAGCGGTTCGCCGGTCGCGCCGATGCGGGCGAGAAAGTCGCCGCCGCCGACGGGGCCGACCGTCTTCAGCGGCCGCACCGCGTCGACGTCGATCGGCAGGTCGATCGACGCATACGCGAGGCGGTCGCAGTCCTCGACGTGGGCGACGGCCGCGTGCTGCAGCGACAGCGCGGCCACGGCCGCGCGCCAGTCGTCGAAGATCGGTGCGAAGGCGGCGGGCAGCGTCCGGTCGTGCGACGCTTCGGCCGTGCAGCGGAAGTCGGGTGCGCTGCCACCGCTTGCCGCCAGCCGCGTGTCGTACCGTCCGTCGTGCGCCGCATGCGTGAAGGGCCGCGCGAGATGCGACGGCAGCGCGTCGCTGAACAGCCGGCTGCCGAGCGCATAGAGCGGGTGGTCGAACACGTTCTTCACGAACAGCACGGTGCGCTCGGCCGGCACGCCGTCCGGCAGCGCGTCGACGTAGAGCCGCCAGTTGCTTTGCAGCGGCGACGGAAACACGCGGCGCAGCGGGCCGGCGAGACGCGGGCCGAAGTGGCGATGCCGGTAGGTGAGCGTCGTGAACAGCGTGCGGCCGCCTCGGCTCGCGAGTGTGACGCCGCGCGGCACGAGATGCGCGACGGCCGCGACGTCGACGACCCACGTGCAATACACGACATGCTCGACGTCGCTCGCGAGCTGCAGGAACGGCAGCCGCGACAGCAGCGCGCGGCGTGCGCGCAGCAAGGGACGGCTCGCGACGATCCGGTTGGCGAGCCGCCCGGCGAGGCCGGTGGACGGGTAAATGAAGGCGTTGTCGTTGCGCATGGGCGGCATTGTGCCGGGGTTGTCGCATGCCCGGAAGAGGCGGCGCGGCTTGAGACGAACGGCGCGCGTATTTTGCCATTGGCGCGCCGCGTGCTGCCGCTTGTGCAATGGATTCCGACGGCCGAGCCCGACGCATGACGTACGCGCGCGAAGGCCCGCCGTTCGCGCGTCAGTACCCCGACCCGCCGTCGCCCTGGTCGGTCACGATTGCCACGCCCGAACTCGTGCCGAGCCGCGTCGCGCCGGCTTCGAGCATCGCCAGCGCGGCCGCGCGATCGCGCACGCCGCCCGACGCCTTCACGCCGAGCGTCGGCCCGACGGTGCGGCGCATCAGCGCGACATCGGCGAGCGTCGCGCCGCCGTGGCCGAACCCGGTCGACGTCTTCACGAACGCGACGCCGAGATCGCGGCACATCTCGCACACGCGCACCTTCTCGTCGTCGGTCAGCAGCCCCGTTTCGAGGATCACCTTCAACGGCACCGTGCCGCACGCGCGATGCACGGCGTCGATGTCGGCCTTCACGTCGTCGGCGCGGCCGCTTTTCAGCGCGCCGATGTTGATCACCATGTCGATCTCGCCGGCGCCCGCCGCGATCGCGGCGGTGGCTTCGAATGCCTTCGCGGCGGACAACCCCGCGCCGAGCGGAAAGCCGACCACGGCGCAGACGAGCACGCCGGTTTCAGCCAGCTCGCGCGCGGCGAGCGGCACGTTCGCCGAATTCACGCAGACCGAGTAAAAACGATGCTCGGCCGCCTGGCGGCAGAGTTCGCGGATCTGCGCGTCGCTCGCGTCGGGCGCGAGCAGCGTGTGATCGATGGTTTGGGCGAGCTGGGCGTTGGAAAGCGGCATGTGTCAGGACTCCACGGATCGTGTGCGGAAACGGCACACGGAAAGTTGATGTTTTCACATCGGTTTGTTACAAATACGACATTCCGGCCGGGCCCGCGCGCCCGGCACGACGAACGACTCACGCGGCGGGCACGCAGGATACCGGCATGGAAACAAAGAAGGGCGAACGGATCAAGACCTTGATGAACGTGCTGCAAGGGCAGAACGCGATTCATCTGAGGGAAGTCGCCGAACTGTTCGGCGTGTCCGAAATGACGATCCGTCGCGATCTCGCGGACAACCCGCACGGCTTGAGCCTGATCGGCGGCTACGTGACGCGCCATTTCGCCGCGCAGCGCAGCGACATCGGCGAATACCTGATCAGCGCCGAGAACAACCGGCAGACGGAGGAAAAGCGCCGCATCGGCAAGCTGGCCGCGCAATTCGTGACGACCGGCGACACGATCTTCGTCGACTGCGGGTCGACCACGCCGTTCATCGTCGACTTCATTCCGGACGACCTCGAATTCACCGCGGTGTGCAATTCGCTGAACGTGTTCGCGAAGCTGCAGCAGAAGCCGCATTGCAACGTGATCCTGTGCGGCGGCGCGTATCACCGCCAGAACATGGTGTTCGAATCGGTCGCCGAAACGGGCATCCTCGATTCGGTGCGCGTGTCGAAGGCGTTCATTTCGGCGGCCGGGGTGAGCGAGCGCTGCGGCGTCACGTGCTTCAACTTCCACGAAGTCGACGCGAAGAAGAAAGTGATGGCGCGCGCGCAGAACCGCTTCCTGCTGGTCGATCACACGAAATTCGACGAAGTGCGCGCGGCCTATTTCGCCGAACTGACCGATTTCAACTACGTGATCTCGGACGGGGAGCTGAGCCGTCGCTACGAAACGGCGATCCGCGAGCACGGGATCGCGCTCGTGACCTGATGCGGCGCGGGCGGGCGGCGCGCCTCTCATCGCGCCTCTCATCGCATCACGCATCGCGGGCTTCCGCCGGGCCGAGGTAGCCCGTCAGCACTTCGAAGCGGCGCGATGCGCCCGCCGCCAGCGCCGCGACGTGGCCCTTGCGGCGTTCGGCTTCGTAACCCTCCGGCTCGCAGGTCGACGGCAGCGCGAACGCAGCGACCTGCTGGTCCGCGTTGTGCAGGATCCAGCGCGTCGCATGCGGAAATTGCTCGGGGCGGTATGAGGTGTGGAACGCGCCGCCGTCCGGATGCACGAGCCGGAAATGCGCGACGCCGTCGGCGTCCGTTTCAACGTCGTTCATGAAGAACACGATTTCGGGGTCGTACAGCGCGGGCGCATCGAGCGTCGCGAGCCGCGCCGGATCGCGCGCGAGCGTGGCCGTGTAGTCGCGCCACGCGGCGGTCGGCTTCACGTGAGCCGGCACGCTGTCGCGCAGCCGCAGCCCGCCTGGACGCAACGCTTGCACGAAGCGCCCGCCTGGCACGTACGCGTAGTTCAGATGGGCCATGTACATCAGGTCCATCGGCGTGCCGCCGAGGTTCGTCACGTCCATCGCGATCGTCATCCGCGCATCGTGCTCGCCCAGCCGCACCGACGGACGCGCGACGTAGTGACTGCCGAAGCCCTGCACGTATTCGTATTCGCCGGTCACTTCGACCGTCGCGCCGCGCGCATCCGAGCCGACAACGAGGCTCGCGCGGTCCATCGGCGCGCACGGCATCTCGCCGTGCAGCGCGTGCGTATCGTCCGGCCCCGGGCAGCCGTTGCGCAGCAGCCCGCTGTGGAACATGAAGCAGCCGTAGGTATCGATGATCGACGCCGCGCGCTTCGGCTGCCGGAACATGTGCTTCATCGTCAGGTCGCGGCCGTCGAATTCGGCGGCCCAGATCATCTGGCCGAGATACGGCAGCACGACGAGGTACCCGCGGCGGTTGTCGAGCTTCAGCGCCTCGACGCCGGACGGGTACGCGAACGCGGTGACGGTGAGGCCGTCGGTGCGGTACAGCGTGCGCGGCGCTTCGCGGAAGTCGTCGCGCCGCAGTTCGATCTCGCCCCGCATGGTCACGCTCCCGACGTGTTGCGCGTCGCGGCGTAGCGCGCGGGCGCATGGCCGTCGGCCGCCGCGTCGGGCGTGGCCGCCGGCAGGTGGCGCAGGCAGTAGAAGCCGTAGTAGACGATCACGACGAAGCATGCGAGCGGCACGACGAACGCGAGCTGCATGTTGCCGCCGGTGTGATCGGAGATCAGCCCCTGGATCAGCGGCACGACCGCGCCGCCGACGATGCTCATCACGAGGATCGAGCCGCCGTATTCGGTGTCCTTGCCGAGGCCGTCGATCGTGAGTCCGTAGATCGTCGGCCAGCACGGGCCGAGGAACATGCTCACGCACACGGCCGCATACACGGCGGTGATGTCGTGCACGCCGATCGTGTACGCGAGCAGCGCGATGCACAGGATGCCGTAGACGATCAGCACCTTGGCCGGGCCGACGCGTTTCATCACGAGCGTCGCGACCAGCTTGCCGACGAAGAACGCGAAGAACGTCGCGAGCAGGTAGCGCGATGCGCCGCGCTCGGTGAGGCCGCCGATCTGCATCGCGAGCCGGATCGTGAAGCTCCACACGCCGACCTGCGCGCCCACATACAGGAATTGCGCGACCACGCCCGCGACGAAGCGCCGGTTGCCGAACAGGCGCGCGAGCGTGCCGCGCGCGTCGATCCGGTGCGTGACCGCACCCGGGCCGTGGCCCTTGCACGCCGGGTACGGCGTGAGCGCGAACACGATGAACACGGCGACGAGCACGACGATCAGCCACTTGTACGGTTCGAGCGTGGCCTGGATCATCGCGAGCTGGTGCGTGTGCGCGTCGGCGGCCGACATCGCCGCGAGCTGCGCATGCGACGCGTCGCCTTCCTTGAAGATCAGGAAGCTGCCCATGTAGACGCCGGCCATCGCGCCGAACGGATAGAACGTCTGCGAGATGTTCAGGCGCCGCGTGCTGGTGTCGCGCGGGCCCATCAGCGTCGAATACGAATTCGATGCCGTTTCGAGAAACGACAGGCCCGCGGCGATCACGAACAGCGCGACGAGGAACATCCCGTACTTCGCCATCGACGCGGCAGGGAAGAACAGCAGGCAGCCGGTCGTGTAGAGCAGCAGGCCGACGAGGATCGTCGTCTTGTAGCTGAACTTCTTCACGACGGTCGCGGCCGGAATCGCGAGGAAGAAGTAGCCGAGATAGAACGCGGACTGCACGAACGCCGATTCGAAATCGGACAGGAAGAACGATTTCTTGAACTGCGCGATCAGCACGTCGTTCAGGTTCGCGGCGGTGCCCCACAGCGCGAACAGGCAGCACAGCAGCGTGAACGCGAAAAGCGGCGTGCGGTTCAGGTAATAGCCGTCGGGGGCGTGTTCGATCCGGGCTCGGCTCATGGGTGTCTCCTTCCCAATGTCTCGTCGATGAAGGCGCCGGTCAGAGGCCGGCGTCGCGGAGGAAGCGTTCGAACGTCGCGGCGTCGGCGTACGACTTCTGCGTGCCGAGGCCCGTGACCGAATGCGCGGCGTACGCGGACGCGTGGCGCATCGCGTCGAGCGCGTCGCGCGACGCGGCATAGCAGCGCGCGAAGCAGCCGATATACGCGTCGCCGGCGCCCGTCGTGTCGCGCGCGTCGACCGGGACGCCCGGCACGTGCCGCGCGCCGTCGCGCGACACCAGCAGCGAGCCGTTGCTGCCGAGCGTGACGAGCACGTGCTTGAGCCCGCGCGCGACCAGCGCTTCGGCGGCACGGGTGGCGCGCTCGCGCGAATCGACCGGCATGCCCGACACGATCGCGAGCTCGGTTTCGTTCGGCACGAAGAATTCGACGGAACGGATGCGTTCGAAATCGAGGTCGGCCACGGCGGGCGCGGGGTTCAGCAACACCGGAATGCCGTGCCGCGCGCCGAATTCGATTGCGTAATAGACGGTGTCGAGCTCGATTTCGAGCTGAAGCACGATCAGCGCGCATTCGGCGAGCATCGGCGCGGCCGCGTCGATGTCGGCCGGCCGCAGGTGGCGGTTCGCGCCCTTGACGATCAGGATGCTGTTGCTCGAATCGGGCTCGACGAAGATCGGCGCGACGCCGCTCGACACGCCGGCGACCTTGCGCACGTGCGTGGTGTCGATGCCTTCGCGCTCGAAGTTGCGGATCGTGTTGTCGGCGAACACGTCGTCGCCGACCTTCGTGACCATCACGACGCGCGCACCGAGCCGCGCGGCCGCGACGGCCTGGTTCGCGCCCTTGCCGCCGCAGCCGAGTTCGAAGTTCGGCGCTTCGAGCGTTTCGCCCCGAACGGGCATGCGCGCGACATAGGTCACGAGGTCGACCATGTTGCTGCCGATGACGGCGATTGTCTCCATCTGTTGTCTCTTCCTTGGTATAGGGGGGCGACCGCGCGCGTGGTCGGCGGTTCACGAAATATGATAATAAAATCACATGAAGTGTGAAAATGCAATCCTGTGATGTTAGTGGGGTCACTTTTTGGTCGACGGGCAGGCGGGTGAAAACCCCATCCTGGTGTCGGCATACGAAAAAGGTCGCACTTGGATGAAGAGAGGCAATGTGCAAAAAGACCTAGGCCGGAAATCCACTCAGTGCGAGCAGGGTATCGAACCGGTGATCGCCATGCGCAGTACCGGACATGGCTGTGGCCCTGGCAAATAGCGCTGGGTCGTTGAACGCACGCATGCTTGGCTGCATCGCTTCCGTCGCCTCCGTATTCGTTTCGAGCGACGTACGGACGTTCACGGCGCGTTCCTCAAACTCGGTCGCTGCCTGATCTGCTGGAATACCCTCCGGCGCGTCGAGCCGTCTTGATGAAACCGTCTCTCAGGAACCGAGCGGATTACAGATCCGCTGGATAGGCAAGCGGCGAAGTGCCCCGGCATGACAGTGACGAGTTGGACGCCACAACATACGCACTGCGAGCCGCCTCCCGCAGCGCGAGCCACGCGACCCGGTTTTCGCTTTCCGGAAGACGTGCTGCATGACACAAGATGCGGCGGCTTCGTTGCGCCTGGTGGCACATTTCTTCGCGCCAGTACCTGACGATGCGCACGACCTCATTACTGTAGCGTCTTTAGACCGCGATGCCTACGGAGGCCAATGCCATGAGACCAAAGGTTTCGAACTCCCCCAGCATTTCGAGGGAAGCAGATACAACGCCGGAAAATTTGTCGCCATCGTCTTCAGTTGCTTCGCAACCGCGAGCCGTGTTTCGGCCAGCAGGGATGCCGGGGAATTTCCAGTCGCGAGCAAATACCCGATCCGAGAACACGGCGTCCATAGGTTCCGGCTCCATTCGGCAGTCGGGCAATTTCATAAACCTTTCCCGTACGCCCCGCAGGCCCTCTGTATTCTCAGGGACCGGAACAGGTACGCTTGGTGAACATGCTACCCAACCGGTGCCAGCGCGGCCTCAGCGCCTCGCCGGGTCGCAGCGGGGAGTTCGCACGGTTGATTACGACTTTGCGAGGAAAGGGCCATCTCGGGAGGCAATCGCCTACCGTCCTGTTGGTGGCCTCGATGCGAAGGTCCTGCTCGAACAGCGCAAGCGGCAACAGCTCTATTTGCAACATACCGCCAGATATTCACGCGCGGACGTGCTGGACCTTGCGACCGCCAACGTGCTTGCAGGGAAAAAGGGGCATCCGAGGGCGCTCGCCTTTCTGGATCCGGAGGCCAAGACAGATGTGTCGCTGTTTTTGCTTGGCCGGTATGTGGACGCGCTCGACAAATGCACGCTGCGCTCGGGGGACGGCCGGCAAGAGCCTCTGCAAGACCCGCAGGTCGAGCAGCGCATAGAGGATGTGGCGCACTACTTGGTCAAGGCGGAGTGGTTGAATGGCGGGTCCGTCTATCACCTGGCCCACTTGTCGAACCGGCTGAGCAAGTTCGAACGTCTTCCCGCAGCTCTGGGTGCAATCGAGAAAATCGCTCGCGAGGTGATGGGACGTGGGGGAGACGCGGACTTTAGGGATCTAAAGGTGACGGCACTTCTGCTCAACGCGTTTTCGAAGCTCCCGAGCGAACCGCGTAATGCGGCGCTATCCCATGTCGCAAATGTTCTGCTGGAAGACGGGGACTGCCTCGCCAGACTGGAAGGACAGGGCCTCAGTATGGCACTCAATGCATTTTCGCAAAGTGCTGATGTCTCCCAATGTGCGCAAGCGGCAGCGAATCTTGCTCAGCGTCTCGCGAGCACGCCGACGTTGGCGACGACGCTGGACGCGCAAGGCGTAAGCAACGTGCTCGGCGCGCTTGCCAAGTGGCCGGGAGATCCTTTGTGCGCGGCGGCAACCGAAAATGTCGCCGCACGCTTGAACAACAGCAGTACGATCCTTGCCGATCTGTCGCCGCAGGGTGTTAGCAACGCGCTCGCGTCGCTGGCGCGAGACGGACTCAAAGACCCATCGCAAACGGGGTTACGGCTTCTTGTCGAGCGTCTGCAAAACGAGTCCGCGCTGCGCAGTCAGCTGAGCGCACAGGAAGTCGCCAGCGTACTTAATATCGTCAGCAAATGGCCTTCGGCGCGCCCCTGTATCGAAGTCGCGCAAGCGCTTACTGATCGCCTCAAAAACGAGCCGGCATTGCGGGAAAAGCTGCAAGAGCAGTCCCTTGCGAATGCGTTGACCGCCCTATCGAAATGGCCGGAGCAGGCTGTCTGCAAGGCGGTCGCGAGCACGCTTGCTGAGCGTATCGTTTCTGAACGCGACCTTCAGGTCGGCTTCAATGAACAGGAGATCAGCAACGTATTAGGCGCGCTGTCGAAATGGCCGGATTTGCCCTATTGCAAGGAAGCCGCGCTCACGCTCATTCCGCGCATCGCGACCGATCCGAGCGTCGTACGCTCTTTCAACCAGCAGGAGGCGGTTCAAACGCTCAATGCATTGCGGACGTGGGCGAAGCACCCCGGATGTATGCAGGCGGCTCGCGCACTGGCGGGCGTTCTCGTGCCGAGTGAAAACGATCAAGGTCCGTTAGCCCGTCGCCTCACTGGGGGCCACGTCAGTTTGACAGCGAATGCGCTCAGTTATTGGCCGGAAGACGACCAGTGCCGCGATGCGGCACTTACTCTGATTCGTCGCTTGCGTGCAGAAGGCGACCTGGTGAAGCACCCGTTGGATTCCCTCAATGCGCTATCTGCAATGGCGCGGCTTGCACATGTCCTGGAATTCCCCGACGGGGCCCGCGAGATCGCCCAACGCTTGCGCAGTGACGAGGAGGCAATCGCTACTGCCGGTGCACAGGAAATTTCAGGCATGCTCGTCGCGCTGTGCAAATTCCCGCAGTACGACTCCTGTACAGAACTTGCTGCCGCATTAGCCGCACGCCTCGTCGGCGATGCAGAGTTACGCAAAGGCTTTTCTGCTCATCAAATGAGTGGGACGCTGAACGCGCTCAGCAAGATGCCGGATCTTCCAGGTAGTGCAGAAGCTGCTCGGGAGTTGGCAAGGCAACTTGATCAAGACAGGTCCAAGCTCAACGCGATGAACAGCGAGGACGTCAGCAACACGCTTAACGCCTTGTCCCATTGGACCGCCGAGCCGGCCGCCCTAAAGGTCGCCGGTGCGCTTGGTCAGCGGATCCATGAGGACGATGGTCTTTGCGCGACGTTCAACGATCAGGGACTGTCGAACACGCTCGTCGCACTGAGTAAATGGCCTGACGATGAGCAGTGTGTTGCAGGTGGACGGGCGCTTGCCGAGGCGCTCATCGAGCGCCGTGCTGAATTTGCCTATCCGGAGAAATTTGAAGCGCGTTCGCTTGCCACGATCGCCAACGCGTTGAGTCGCTGGCCTCGTGAGCCGGCATGCACCACCGCTTTGCAGGCCATCGCCGAAACGCTATCCGAGGGCAAGCGGCAATGGAGCGAGTTCAACATGGTGTCGCTCGCGCAACTCGCGAATGCGATGTCACGCCTCCATTCGGCGGACGATAGTGCCGACGACCTACAAGCTCTTTCGCAGACATGTCTGCACATGCTTGCGGCCCATCTCGACACGCACAAGAGCGAGCTGCTCGGAACAGCTTCCGCCAAACATATCGGCGTTATCTTCAAGGCGCTAGGTTCGGCCAACATGCAGAAGGCGATGAAGCCGCTCGTCCCGACTGCCCTTGGACGCGTCCATGCGTTGATCGACACGGACGCCCTGCGCGGCGAAAACCTGGAGTCGCTGGGAACACTGTGCATGGGCCTCGTGCCGGTACAGCGAAGCCCGGAACTCGTGCGTCATCGCAAAGCCGCACTAAAGCTGATGGATCGGCTAAAGCCGATTGCGGATCGTAAGATTCAATTGTTGTTGGATCAGGCAGATTCCACACCCGGAAATAGTCGAGAGGATCAGTCTGCTACTGGCGAGCCGGCAGAACAGTTCGATACGCGTCGCCCCGCCCTGACTTTCGTGCACATCCTGAAGTCGTTTGCGATCACGCAAAGCTTGTGGAAAACGCGCTGGGTAGACGCGCCACGTACCGAGGTGGCACAGCAGCGTGCGGAGCTAAAAGGTTGGGTCGAAAGCCTGCTCGAGCGCACGCGCGACACGGTCACCACCGATCTGCAGGAGATGAGTTGGAATCTCATTGCGCAGATCGAAGTCGGCGACGACATTCTCAATGCGCTGGATGTTCGTATGCGCAGAGATGAAGCTTTGTTGACGGCAAAGAGCAAACCCATTCCGCTCGACCTCGATAAGCTGCAGGCGAGCATGAAGACGAAGCCAGGCACGCTGCGTCCGGTTCGGCCAGGAGAAGGATCGCCGCACTACACGCTCATTGATATGACCGGCAAGACGTTGCGGAGCGAAGAGTCCGAAGGTGGACCCCAGTATTCCTTCTATTCACGCTTGACGGGCCAGCCTGTGACAGAAGTCAAGCTACCTGGTCCCTTGAGCCCCTTCATGCTGGCGCGCACGATCAACCACAACGGCGAGCAGTGGCGCTTCGATATGTTCGGCGGCAGCCATTTGAAGGTGCCGAGTATGCGTCCGCAAGCCATCCTGGCGGGTTCAAAGCGTGGATACGGCCGGCTTCCGGCGATTCGGTACTCGGACAGCGCGCCGACGAGCCCATTTATGAAGCTGGTCTCAAAGCTGGGGCCGCAGCGAGAGGATTGGTCGCGAATTCAGCGCTCTCTACTCGAGATCGTGCCCGCCGACCACGCCGTGGAAGGGACGGTGAGGATTGGCTGGTTCCCGGACGTGCCCGGACCGGAACATCCGTTCAAGCCTGTGGATCCCGCCTCCGGCAAGGAAATAAAGCTATGTCCGAACGACGGTTGCGGGTTCTTGCGCTACGAGGCCGCCATGCAGATTCCGGTCGTGGCTGAGCTCATCAATGCGTGGACCGCTTGTCGATATGGCCACGCCGACCAAGCACAGCGCAAGCTAATCGAGTCGTTCAAGCAAGAGCCCAGTTACATGGCTCCCCAGGCGCTACAGCACTTCCCTCGCGACGAAGCAGCGGTCAAGGAGGCGAGCGATCTTATCGAGGAAAAGCTGAATGAACTGGTCAAGGCAACGACGGTTGTCGGCAAGGCACCGGGGCTCGACGCGCGCCGGCCTGGTCCTCTGGATCCGGACAACGTCACAAAGCTCGAGCAGTATCGATTGCTCGTCAACGGCGGCTACGAAGGGCGCAAGATCCGGGCGGTGCCGTCTGCCGACGACAACCTCCACCTACCCAGGCAAAAGGGCGAGACGTTCGACAAAAAGGGCGGTGCCGTCCTGCTGGGGAAGCCGCCGTACGACAAGGAAAACTTGTTGCCTATTGAGGAAGACCGTGTGAAGACGATAGGGTCTGGCGATGTCACGGCGAAGTTCCTGAGTAACGACTGCTTTGCGATCCAATATAGTTATGCGGGCTTCGATGACGCCAAGCAGTCGGATGCAGACATTCTCCATAGCAAAGGAATGCTGATTATTCCGCCGAAAGGATCCTGGCCAGAGGCGTACCAGCACCTTGATCTAGCATGTTCCACGGAAGACATGAAGACGCTGTCTACTTGGACGGAATCTCGAAACCGCGCGCAATCGCCCACGTCGATGACGACAACGGGCAGCCTTCGTGTGAAGGATCTGCTGTTGCCTGGCGAACTAGGCGCGGTGCCGATCAGAGAGTTGCGCAAGCGGGACATGGACACCGATGGAGATGACGCATATGTATTTGCCGGTTATCCCAAACTCACCGAACACATCGCGAAAGTTGTAACGGATCGCGCAAGTCGCAAGGGCGTACATCGCTCGTTTAAGCCGCCGAAGACGGCACAGACGGCCTTTGATTCGGATCGTCACTACCACGCGGGGCGTGCGCGAAACATCATCGACGCCCAACAGGGAGATGCGCTCGTAGGCAAGGCCAGCATGGCGGCCGTCCGCTTTATGGCGCAACCTGAGGCATTGCGTCACAAAATGGCGGAGGACTGGATGTTCGGTACCTACGACGGTGTCGATCGCGATCTTCGCAATACGTTGCAGGATCTGATTTCGGACAGCAGCCCGAATCGCGCGATGCTCGACGAGCAGTTCGAGGCGGCGCAGCAGGCCGTCGAGGCGGCTCATCATCCTGTCGCCAAGGAGGTCGCTGAACTATTGCACGGGGCCATCGCCGATTGGCGGCGGACGCTGGACGGCGAGAAGGCAACGCCAGCCGTTTCGACCGGTGCTGAACTTCAAAAGCGGTTTCCGGAATTGGCGGAGAGCTACGGCAAGGCACAAGCGCCCGTCGATCGAATCGCCGCAATCCTCGATCACTATCCCGTGTGTCGCCTGCCGGCATCGAAATTCCCGCAAGGGCAACCTGGCTATGTGAAAGGAGAAGTCGAACTTACGGCGCGCAATCTGCTGACGCTGGCAGTCAAAGTGGGTACTGATGCGCTCAAATCGAACACCGGGACGGAGACCTTCATGTCGGTCATGGCGTTGTTCGAACGTGTCGAGAAGCAATACGACGAACGTGTCAGGACGGTTCCCTACGGAAAAGAGACAGCGCGCCTGTTGCGAGATGACCGCTTCGATGCCGATAGCGCGTTGGAACAATTGCGTAAGATGCCTTCCATGGCTGCAGCCGTCATGGAAACCTCGATCGAGCAGCAGCAGCGCTTCGGTCTGTTGGCGCGATCGCTCACTCCGCGTGAGCGCATCGCGCAAACTGCGTCACAGGCGGAGATCGAGGCGGAAGCAAAGCGCATCCGAGCGACCGCTGCGCATGTCGAGAAAGTCGCGACGCCTTTAGTGACCAATGTCGTGGGCAAGATCGAGGGCGGCAGTTTGAAGAATATGGACCATCGGCTCAAATCCGTAGGTTCGCTGCAGGAGAAGTTGAGGCGCTTCATCGGAGTGCGCAAGCTATCGCTCGCTGACGCGAGTGCCGGCGTGAACGACGCCGTGCGATATTCCGTGGTGCTGGATTCGGCTACGTTTGCCAAATCGTATGACCTGGCGATCGCTGAGCTGGCGAAGAGCGGAATGGAGCGCGTGAAGGTGGTCAACCATTTCAGAAAGCCGTCGGAGGCATTCAACGCAGTGTCGGTCACCTGCGAACTGAACGTGCCAAACGATCAAGGTAATGAAGAACGCCGACTCGTCGAGATTCAATTCCATACCGCTGAAAGCTTTGAGCTCAAGGAAGCCAACCACGACCAGTACAAGTTATCACATGCGCTTGAGCTGGAAGGCCGGCACGAGGACCGAGCGAAGTTGCTCGCGGGTACCCTTGAGAAGACGAAGGCGATGCCAAAGCCGGAAGGATGGCTCGAGATCGATGACTGGACTCGAGAGGTGGCCCGTCCAAAGGATATCAAGCCGAAGGCGCCGCGTTTGAGTGGAATGGTTGCGTGGGGGCCGGCGAATCAGAGAGCTGGGGCGTTGGCGAGCTCGGCCTTGCAACTGGAGAAGGTGTGCACACCGACTGTCGAGAAATTGATAAAAGGCGTCGGCGGCGAATGGGCCGAGGGGGAAAAATGGCGTGCGTCATTGCTGAAGAAGGAGGCATCCATCGCGCGCAAAATCGACGTGATTAGACGCGAGCGGGGCCTGACTTTGGACGAAGCGGCCCAGCACGTGCGCGACGCGCTTCGCTATACGGTGAAACTGAAACCCGAGTCGTTTACTGCGTCCGCAAAGCGATTACTCGAGGACTTCCCTAAGAACGGCTTTGAGGTGATGCGGGTTCGCAATGCTTTCGTGGAAGATGACGGTACATATCGCGGAATTAACGTCGGGCTGCGGACCGCTGACGGCAAAGATTTCGAGGTTCAACTCCATACCGGGAAAAGCTTTTACGCAAAGCAGAAGAACCACAAGCGTTACGAAAAATTGAGGTCGCTTAGCAGCACGATCGAGGCTGGCAGCGATCGGGCGGACGGCAATGATATCGATGTCTTCGACACGGAGCGCCATCGCTTGTCGAATTTAATGCGTTCGCAGACTGCGAGCGTCGAGATACCGGCTGGTATTGAGACAATCCAATCTTTCCGGCGCTACTAATTGACATCGTATGAACCAACCCGGCTTTCGAGAAGGCCGGTTGGTTCAAATTCAGGCCGGTTGGCTTGATTCCGTGCGCTGAAAACGGCGCGACGGACGCGCATTATGTGCTCGACGACCTACCGAACAAGATACTCGCGGCAGCGTATCAGATGGTCCTGCCGGATGCCGCCGCGCGTTGCCGCGTGATACCGAGATGGCATTGGTCGAAGCCGCGCACGAGCTTGAGGCGAGCGAGCAAGCCTTTGCTGTCGTTTCGACCAGCAGCACGCGCTGCAACGTCGGCTCGCGCAGACCACATCGAACCCGCGCGCGGCACTGGCGCAGCCCTGCCTTCTGAAGGCCGCGTTTTCTGGCCGGATCGCGTCTGGCCTGCTCGTCGGTCACTGTCGATTTTCCTTCCGATCGTAAAGATTCTTTCCGTTCAGATCGAATACGGCGGATGGTCGCGTCGACCGCACCCGCCCACCAGACAACGCTTCCCGGTCGATTCGATATTGGCACGGGCTTTGCAGTACTGGAGCGTAACGAACCGGAGGAGGCGCCCGATGCCAGCGGTACGTACGTCGATCCCGAAAGTGATCGGGATACCCGAGCCGGGCGAGCGTCGCTCCAGCGACGCAGCGGCATGCGGTCCCGACGTGCTGTCGATGTCCGCGTTGATGGGCCTCATGGAAGCCGCTTGCGTCGACGCGATGTGCCAGCGAATGCGGCGCGACGAATGATCGATCGGCCGCATGACGCATGTCACGCATCTGGCGCGGACGCCATTGGATGTCCCGGTTGTCGTCACCGCGACGTTCCGGGCGTTCGATGGCGAACGGTACTGGTTCGATGTCGTGGCGACCGATGCGGCCAGTTCGGTGGCGAGCGCGAGTCACGCGCGCTCGATCGTGGAGCGTTCCGCACTCGCGTTTCAGTGCGCAAGCCGTCGCGGCCGTGTCGGCGATATGGGTTCGTCATGCTAAAGGAAACGGGAACATGAAAGTGGAGTCGTCAGTCAACGCAGGCAACGCGCTTTTCGACGAAGCATTCGAAACCCTGCCTCCCGGGCAGGTGCGCCGGCATCAAGACGCGCTATGGCCGTCGCAGTGGGACTACATCCGTTCGATGTCGACGTTCTATCGCGGGAAGCTGTCGCGCTGGATCGACCGAGAAGTGACGCTGGATGCGCTACAGGAGCTGCCTTTTACCGAGAAGGACGAACTCCGGATCAGCCAGGAGGCGGCCTCTCCATTCGGCGATTACGTGGCGTGCGGCGAGGCGGGCGTGTCCCGGCTGCATCGCACCTCCGGGACGACCGGACGCCCGCTGATTCTTGCGAACAGCGCGGCCGATGCGTACCGGGTCGCACGGGTCGGCGCGCGGTCGATGTGGGCCGCTGGATTGCGGCCGACGGATCGCGTGGTGCACTGCCTGAACTACTGCATGTGGACCGGCGGCTTTACCGATCACACGATTCTGGAGGCGACCGGCGCGACGGTCGTACCGTTCGGCGTGGGCAATACGCGTCTGCTGATCGATTCGATCGTCAATCTCGGCATCAACGCGATTTCGTGCACGCCTTCGTATCCGGGGCTCATCGAACAGATCCTGCGCGAATCGACCGACCTTCGTCCTCGCGACCTGAAGCTGACGCTGGACCTGTTCGGCGGCGAGGCCGGGCTCGACAATCTGGATCTGCGCAGCGCGATGGAAGAGAAGTGGGGCTTCCGGATCCGTAACGCCAACTTCGGTTTGTCGGAAGTGCTGAGCATTCTCGGCGGGCAAACCGACTGGACCAACGACTTGCTGTATCACGCGAGCGACGTGGTCTTTGCCGAAATCGTCGATCCCGCCACGCTGCAACGCTTGCCGATCGAGACGGGGACCGTCGGCGAACTCGTCTGCACGCACTTGCAGAAGGAGTGCCAGCCGCTCGTTCGCTACCGCACGCGAGACGTCGTCACCGTGACCGGCGTCGATCGCGGGCCGGACGGTCGCACGGCATGGCGATTCCGCGTCACCGGCCGCACCGACGACATGTTCAACGTGCGCGGCATCAACGTGTTCCCGAGCGCGGTTCGCGTGGCCGTCGAATCGTTGCCGCAATGGGCGTCGGGAATCTTCCGGATCGTGCTGAAGGGGGACGGACCGTACGACCGGATCACGATGACGGTCGAAGCCGCGCAGGGGCTCACGGGTAAGCTCGGAGCGACCGCACGCGGCCGAGGCGGGGCCCCGGCATGGCTCCGCCTCGGCTCAATCGGCCGGCACTCGGCGGCATCATTCGATATCGTCGAGCTTTACCCCGGTGTTGTTCTTCCAGGTCACGACGGCACAACTCGCGATGATTGCCACCACGATCAGATAGACGTTGAATAGCTGTCCCTTTTGAATCGAATACAGCCACGCGTTCAGATAGGATGCCGTGCCACCGAAGAGCGCCACCGCGAGCGAAATGAAGAAGCCGAACAGACGAGTGCGGTAACGCGTCGGTACTTGTTCCGAAATGGCGGCAGGCTTGCTGCCGGTAATGAACGCAACGAGAACGAGCCCGATTGATTGCGTGGCCAGCAAAGTCCATGGCTCGCTGGAAATCAGGCTCCATAGCGGAAAGATGGTGATCGAGATGCCGAGCAACGAAATGAGCGTGGTCACCTTGCGCCCGGTGTAATCGGAAAGGCGCCCAATGAGCGGAAGCACGATCAGATAGATCACCTGCGCGATGCAGCTCATGGTGAACGCACGGTGCGGATCCATGTGCTTGACCGTGATTGCATAGATGGCGGCGGACGTTACCCACGTATAGTAGGTCAGCGTCGATCCGGCTTCGTACACGAACAGCTTGAGGCCTTCGCGGATGACCTTGGCCCGGGGCCACGGCGCATGACGTGTGTTGGCCGATGTATCGATGTCGATGCTTTCCACCATGTTGCGGCGCAGCCAGAGCGCGAATATCGCGAGGAAGCCGCCCGTCGCGAACGGCACTCGCCATCCCCACGCCTGCATGGCATCCGGTGAAAGGAACGCCGTCAACGACGCGAGAAAAAACGTGGCAATCAACGAGCCGGCGCCGACCGAAATGAATACGGCACTCGACCACAAGCCTCGCTGGGACGCGGGGGCGATCTCGGCAACATACGCATAGGACGCCGTCGTCTCGCCGCCGTGTGCCGCGCCCTGCACGAGTCGCGCGAGTAACAAGGCAGCCGAAGCCCAGCTGCCGATCGCGTCGTATGACGGGATGATGGCGATCAGGAGGCTGGCAAACGCCATGAGCAGCATCGTGCTCAAGAGTACCGAACGGCGCCCGACCCGGTTCGCTATCGCGCCGAACACCATGCCGCCCAACGGGCGAGCGAAGAAGCCCGCGGCGAACACGGCCAGTGTACCGAGCAGCGACGATGTCTTGTCCGTGTTGTCGAACAGCGCGCCGGCGATATAGACGGATGCCACCGTATAGATCGTCCAGTCGAACCATTCAAGCAAATTGCCTAGACTAGATGCGATCAGCGATCGCCGATGAGAGGACGATCGTAACGCCGCGGGTCGCGACGTAGAAAGATGGGAAAGGTAAGTCATGACGTCTCCAGTTGTTTTTGATGCGGGGTTGGATGCGCGCCCGATTCGCGCAATGCCGAGGCTCAGGCGGTTGCGTGGTCGATTGCATCCATCGCCGCGACGAGGTCCTCGACGCGGAGCGGACGCTCGAAATTCGCCGAATGAGGCGCCTGTAACGTGAATCTGGCGACGGTCTCGTAGTGGTCCCGCGTAACGGCCCCGGGGCCCAGGTCGCTCAGCCGGACAGGCAGGCCGATGCGTTCATACAAGCCGGTCAGATCGCGCATGAAGTCCGGTGCTCGACCTTCGAGCTGTAGCTGTACGAGCAGCGCATATGCGACCTGCAACCCGTGTGGCGCTGCGGCCGCCGTTTCGATTCGGGAGAGGCCGCGCGTCATTGAATGTGCGATCGAGAGCCCCGCGCTCTCGAAGCCCAGGCCACTCATCAGAATGACCGCTTCGACGAGTCGGTCGAACCCATGGCCGGTGCGGCCGTGCGCGAGTTCGTCCAGCACCGTTTCGGCGTCGGAGCGGATCAGCGAGAAGCATTCACGCGCGAGAATGTACGCGGAGTACGACGACCTGGCGCCGAACATGTTTTTTCCGCCACTGCGCAAGCACTGCTCTGCCTCGAAGTATTTGCTGATCGCATCGCCAATTCCGGCCAGCAGAAAATGTGTCGGCGCCTTCGCGATCACCGCGGTATCGACCAGCACGTACGCGGCGCTGCGCGGCAGGTGCCTGACCGATGCGAGTTGATGGTTGTCGTCGTAAAGCACATAGTTCTTGGAAGTCGGCGAGTCGTTCGATGCCACGGTAGGCACCGTGATCAAAGCGCAACCAGCAGTGTCGACGAGGGCCTTTCCGGCGTCCAGCGTCTTGCCACCACCGATTGCGACCACGACGCCATAGTCGAACGATTGCGTGGCACGCTCCAGTTCGCGCACTTTGCGATCCGTGAGTTCACCGTCGAACGCCAGCCAGAGGACGTCGATTCCGTGTGCGTCACATGATGCCGCGATGCGCGCGCCGAACTGCCTTTTCACGAAAATGTCGCAAAGAACCAATGCACGCTCCGAGCAATCGCGGATGTATTGACCGATCTCGTCGAGGACGCCATCTCCCTGAATGTATCGCCCTGGAGATCCAAAAATGAGTGCAGTCATGATTTCGAGTAACAGAGAAGATGGATCGATGCGGGGTCTAAACCGGATGCAATCAAACTGACGCGCCGATGACCACCGATGTAATACGCATTCCAGAATGGCCGGGCGGCTCGGCCCCATGAAGCACGGCTTGGATGGCGTATTTGCCAACACGCCCGGCAGCATGGATGCATCAATCCGTGCGGCCTGCGGCCGGAAGCAAGAATTGGACAAACTGGTCAAGTTGCGATGTAACCATGTGCTCGCCGCGGTGAATGCGAGCGCCCCGCGCTTCGGCTTCCATCAGAAACCGCGTGACGGCAGGTTGCATGACGACCTCCGCGACGACCATGCCCGCCGTGAGCCGCGAGGTGTCGCACGGCAGGGCGTCGTCAGGCTTGAGCCCGAGTGACGTCGCGTTGATCACGATGTCGTGGCGGTCGGGTTCGCCGCTGTCTGCGGTTACCGCGCAGTCCGGCACCGCCTTTCCGACGAGTGCGGCCAGATCGTTCGCCTTTTCCCGATTCCGGTTCGCAATGGTCAACCGCGCAATCCCTTCGCGCGCCAATGCCAGCGCAAGGGCGGTTGCCGCCCCGCCGGCACCCAGTAGAAGCACGCGCTTGCCCGCAAGCGCAATACCCTCCCGCCGCATGCCGGTGACGAATCCGGAGCCGTCGTACATGCGTCCCGTGTAGCTGCCATCAGCGTTGCGGCGCAGCACATTGACGACGCTCAGCAGCGATGCGTCCCCCTCGAGCTCGTTGCACAGTTCGGCCGCAGCCTGCTTGTGCGGAATCGTGAGGACGATGCCGGCCAGATTGGCGATGTGCCGCAAACCGTCGCATGCCTGCACGAGATGTTCGGGACGCACGGCCCACGGGACCATGATGGCGTTGACGTTCCGGCTGGCGCAGAGCGTATTGAACAGCGTCGGCGTGCGGACATGAGTGGCAGGCCATGCCATCAGGACGATGAGCTGTGTTTCGCCATTGACGATCGGCGAGGAGGGTGGGGTGGTGAGCATACGCGTCTCCGTGTTCTTGATGATATATGATGCATCATTATTCGAGTGCCCCGCAACTGCTATTTGCCCGCTGATGGCTTCGTCGTTGCATTCGAAAAATATATGATGCATCATGCATCAATGCGGCGGGCAAAAATGGCGTGCTTGCCTCGTTCTTTTCAGGTTCCAACAGGAGACTCTATGTCGACAGCATTGCAGGAGAGCGATCATGCGCTTTCCACGGAGACGCTCGCGCGGTTGCGCGAAAAGGCCCAATTCGTCCGCCTCGAGACGATCCGTCTGATCGAAATCGCGAAGACGGGTCATTACACATCGGTGTTTTCAGCAGCCGAAATCTTTGCGGCGTTGTACTACGACGTCATGTCGGTGCGAGCCGGCGAGCCGCGCTGGAAGGACCGCGACCGGTTCACGATGGGCAAGGGACACGCTGCCGTCGGCCTCTTTCCCATTCTCGCCGAGTACGGGTTCATCGAGCGCGAGACCCTCGATGGCTACACGCGGCTCGGCAACCCGCTTGGCGACCACCCGGACATGACGAAGGTCCCCGGTGTCGATTTCAGCTCGGGGTCGATCGGCCATGCGCTGTCGAATGGGGCCGGCATGGCGAAGGCGGCGCAGCTGGCAGGCAGTCCCTTCAAGGTTTTCACGTTACTGGGTGATGGCGAAATGCAGGAAGGGCAGGTATGGGAAGCCGCGTTGTTCGCGGCGCACCACCGCCTTTCGAACCTCATCGCGATTGTCGATCGCAATGGTTATCAACTCGACGGCAAGGTCGACGACGTCATCGGCATCGAATCACTCGCAGATAAATGGCGCGCGTTCGGCTGGGAGACGCATGAAGTCGACGGCCACGACTTGGCGGCCCTCGTGCCGTTGTTGCGTCGGGTCAAGGCGGACACGGCACGCAGCAAGCCGGCCTGCATCATTGCGAAGACGATCAAGGGCAAGGGCGTGTCGTACATGGAAACCGAGCCGGGCTGGCATCTCGGCTATCTGGCACCCGACGACGCGCAACGTGCGATCGAAGAAATCAAGAGCAAGGTGATCTAAGCATGTCTACTCCGCAAAATCCCGATTCGTGGCAATACCGGGCGCTCAACGCGCGCAATCCTGGGCTCGACTATTTGTCCGATGCGCTGATCGACCTCGTGCGCGAAGGCCATCCCGTCGTCGCCGGCTCCGCCGATCTCCAGTATTCGAATGGCTTGAACAAGTTTGCCAGCGAGTTTCCGGAGCGCTACGTGCAATTCGGCATCTCCGAGCAGAACATGGTTTCCGCGGCCGCCGGCATGGCGACCACCGGCCTGATGCCCTTCGTCGCGACTTTCGCATCGTTTCTCGGCCTGTTGTGCTGCGAGCAGATCCGCATGGATGTCGCGTACTGCAAGCTACCGGTGCGGCTGGTCGGTCACCATACCGGCATCTCGCTCGGCTTCTACGGTACCTCGCATCATGCGACGGAAGACATCTCGACGATGCGCGCGATCGCTAACCTGACCGTCATCTCGCCGGCTGACGGTGCGCAACTGGCCGCGGCGATTCGCGCGTCAGCCACGTGGCCGGACCCGATCTACTTCCGCATCGGACGCGGGCGCGATCCGAAAGTCTACGAAGACGGTGTCGAGTTCACGATCGGCAAGGCGATCGTTCACTCGGTCGGGCACGACGTCACGATCATCGGCTGCGGCTTGCCCGTCGCAGGTGCGCTCGAGGCCGCGACCAAGCTCGGAGCGGAAGGCATTTCTGCCGGTGTGATCGACATGCCGACCATCAAGCCGCTCGACCGCGACGCCATTATCGCGGCGGCCAGGCAGTCGAGCGTGCTCGTCACGGTGGAGGAGCACAACGTGATTGGCGGCCTCGGTGCGGCAGTGGCGGAGGTCCTGGCCGACGAGGGGCTCGGCGTGCGGCTCGTGCGGCATGGCATCTACGACGAGTACAGCCTGATCGCGCCGCCGACGCATCTGTATGCGCACTACGAACTCGACGGTCCTGGCATCGCGCGCGTCGCACGCGCCGCGCTTGCGAAGGCAACCTGATCGATCGGCCGCCCGCTAAATGAACATCCATATCGCGGGCGGTGCAGGCGTGTCGATGTTAATGGTTCGCGAAGGGTGCATCGGGTCTCGTTCGTCCATCCGTCCCGGATATCGAGACCCGGGCGCCACCATTTCGCGCCGGTTTTGACAAAAGTGGGAATAGCGATGTTGAATGACGAAAGCTGGCGTGGCGCCGAGCTGCGCGATACGGACCTTCTGAAAGATGTATGCCTGATCGGCGGTGAATGGACTGCGGCAGACGACGGGGCTACGATCGACGTATTCAACCCTGCGACTGGCTCAGTGCTCGGTAGCGTACCTCGGGCGGGTGCCGCCGAAACGCGACGCGCGATCGACGCGGCGTCCCGGGCCCTGCCGCTCTGGCGGGCCAAAACCGCGAAGGAGCGCGCGGCGCTGCTGCGACGGTGGCACGATCTGATGCTCGCGCATCGCGAAGATCTGGCGAAAATCATGACGCTCGAGCAAGGAAAGCCGCTGAACGAGAGCCGCGGCGAAATCAACTATGCCGCGTCGTTCGTCGAGTGGTTCGCCGAGGAGGGCAAGCGCGCGTACGGCGACACGATTCCGTCGACTGCGGCCGACAAGCGGATCGTCGTGCTGAAGCAGCCCATCGGAGTATGCGCGGCCATCACGCCATGGAATTTCCCGGCGGCGATGCTCACGCGCAAGCTTGCGCCAGCGTTGGCAGCCGGTTGTACGATGGTGCTCAAACCGGCGAGTCAAACTCCGTTCAGCGCATTGGCACTCTGTGTGCTGGCCGTTCGTGCAGGCATTCCCGACGGCGTGATTTCGTGCGTGACGGGCAACGCGAGCCAGATTGGCGCCGAGCTCACGTCGAATCCGGCCGTGCGCAAGCTTTCATTCACCGGCTCGACCGAAATCGGCAAACAACTGCTTGCCCAATGTGCGGCGACGGTCAAGAAGACGTCAATGGAACTGGGCGGCAACGCACCGTTCATCGTATTCGACGATGCCGATGTCGACGCTGCCGTGCGCGGCGCGATCGCGTCAAAATATCGCAACGCCGGGCAGACCTGCGTATGTGCGAACCGCCTGCTCGTGCAGGATGGAATCTACGATCACTTCGTCACGCGACTCGAGAAGGCAGTCGCCGAGCTCGTGGTTGGAAACGGTCTTGATGAACGCGTCACAATCGGCCCGCTGATTGACGGCAGCGCCGTTTCGAAAGTCGAAGAGCATGTGCAGGATGCGCTCGCGAAGGGCGCGCGCATCGTGACGGGCGGCCAGCGCGCAGCACTCGGCGGAAACTTCTTCGAACCGACTATCCTGGCCGATGCGACACGAGACATGCGAATCTTCGACGAAGAGACGTTCGGACCCGTTGCGCCGGTTTTCCGGTTCAACACGGAATCCGAAGCTGTCGCACTGGCGAACGATACACCGTTTGGCCTGGCTTCGTATTTCTACGGGCGCGATATCGCGCGCGTCTGGCGGGTCGCGGAGGCGCTCGAATACGGCATGGTCGGCATCAACGACGGGATCGTATCGACGGAAGTCGCGCCGTTTGGCGGCGTGAAGGAAAGCGGCCTCGGCAGGGAAGGATCCCGCCATGGTCTCGACGACTATCTAGAAATAAAGTACTTGTGCTTCGGCGGCATCGTCTGAACGCCGTCCGATCGAGGTCCGATTGAAAGATGAAATGGCCGGCACCCGCGGCCATTTCATCAAATCGACTTCGAACCGGGTCCCAAATCGGCTTAAAAGCCTGATACATAACCACCATCGACGGGCAGCGTCACGCCAGTCACGAATGCGGCCGCAGGGGAGGCAAGAAACACCGCGGCACCCGCCAGGTCGTCTGCCTCGCCCCAGCGTCCGAGCGCAGACCGCGCCACGATCTTGTTCGACAACGCTTCCGACTCCCAGAATATCCGGGTCATCTCGGTTCGGTGATAACCCGGCGCGATGGCGTTGACGCGCACGCCGCTGCGCCCATATTCGTGTGCCAGCGAGCGAGTCAGGCCGACGACTCCGGTTTTGCTTGCGCAGTAGGCCGGTACGTCGGCGTCGGCGAGGTAGCTCAGCATCGAGGCAATGTTGACGATCGAGCCCCGGTACTGTTCGAGCAGCGGGCGCGCGGCTTGCGAAACGCGCATCACGCTACGCAGGTTGACATCGAGCACATCGGTGAAGACGTCGTCCGTGTATTCGTCGCGCGGACGAGCCACGCCGGCCGCATTGATCAGCACATCGACGCGCGCGAGGCTGCCGAAGAATGCATTTATTTCTCGTTGGTCGCGCACGTTCAGCGCGGCGAAACGCAGCCCCGACAGGGATGCGTCGTCGCGAAGCGCGTCGAGCTTCTTCATCGACGATCCCGTGGCGGTGGTATGCGCGCCGAGTCGGTGAAACGTGCGCGCGATGGCCAGCCCGATGCCACTTGTGCCGCCGGAAACGACCACGTGTTTTCCCGCGAAAAGATCGGCGCAAAATGTGCCATTGTCAAAGCTCATGAAGTGAAACTCCTTTAACGCGGCGCGGCGGAAACAATGAGTGTATGCGCGCCGTTGCATTGGAAAGGGGCAGTTGAAACGACTCAGTCGCTCTTGCCTTGCCCGCGGATTTCCGGAATCGACCGGACGGGCGGGATCGTGTACTTGTAGAACAGGTTGGCCGGGTTCGGGTCGATCTTCTGATCAACGTTGCCTTGCGTGATGATTGCGGGCGGGAAGCCGGAACCTAGCGGCAGGTTGTTGGCATCGACGCGCCGCGTGAATGCGTTGTGGATGAATTCAATGGCCGCGACGCCCGTCTGCTCGCCGGAATTCTCGCCGGACACGAGGATGTTGCCCTTCTTGATCTGATCGAGTTCGCCGCGATAGCCGCCGGCTGCATCGGCAATGCGGATCTTCCCCTGCTTGCCCATGTTGCGTACGGCACGTAATGCGCCGAGCCCCATGAAGTCATTTTCCGAGAGGATGAAATTCAGTTTGCTCCCGTGCGCGGACAAAATGTCTTCGGTTGCCGCGAGACTGCCTTCCTCGGTCCACTTGCCAACGCCAAGCGCGAGCACATTGAACTTGATGTCCGGTGCGCTCAACTTCCCGGTCTTCTTCAGCGTCTGGAACAGTTCGAAGCCGCGCAGCATGGCGTCATCGCGGCTCGCCCCGGGGGCCTGGTCGCGCATGCGCTGATAGACGATGCCCGTGATCAGACCGTTGATTCGGCTTTCCGACGTCGAGTTTCCGAGCACGCCGATGATGACGGCTGCGTCGATCGGCGTGTCCTTGCCGGCTGTTTTCGCCACATATTGGCCGACCTCGAAGCCGCTTGCATACGGATTGCCGAGCAGCGTGGTAAGGACGCGGGCGCTTGCGTCCGGCGTCGTGCCGACGGTGACGACTGGAATGCCGGCATCGACGGCGCGATTGACGCACGCGGATACGCCCAGTGTATCGGTCGGATCGACCACGATGACATCCAGCTTGCGCGTGACGAAATTGTCGATCTGCGCACATTGGCGTTGGAGATCACCGTCGGCGACCTGCACGTCGATCGAATAGCCGTACTTTGCGGCGCTCGCCCGCGCGCCCTTGATAAGCTCCACGAACCATGGATTACCGAGCGTGATCTCTGTCCAGCCGATTCTGATCTCCTTTGGATTGGCAGGCTGTTTCGGCCACGCCTTGCGAATCGCAGTCCGATCCGGCAGCGAGGGATCGACTACGCCCGACAGGGCGGTGTTGGGTAGCAGCGTGTAGATCCTGGCCTTGGCCTCGCTATGGATCGGGGCGGTGATGCCGAACGCCAGCATGCCGGCTGCGGCGAGTGCCTTGCGAGCAACGCGCATTTGAGTCTCCTGAACGATATTGTTTGACGAAGTAAGGCGTGGAGCGGAAGGCCGCGCGGCGGCCTCTTGCACGGACGCGCTGTTCAGCGTTGGCCGATGCGCTGAACCAGAACGGCGAGAATGATGATGGCGCCCTTGATGATCTGCTGCGGATACACCGGTACGCTCAGCAGATTCATCACGTTGCCGATGAGCCCCAGCACGAGCACCCCAATCACGGTGTTGAGAACTGAGCCCCTTCCGCCGGAGAGTAGTGCACCACCGATCACGCACGTGGCGATCCCGTCGAGCTCCAGGCCGACGCCAGTGATCGGTGTGCCGACACCCGTTCGGGCCGTGTAAATGATGCCGGCGACGGCGCTCAGTGCGCCGGAAATCACGTAGACGCAGAACTTGTAGCGGCGCTCGGAAATACCTGCAAGCCGCACCGCCATTTCGTTGCTGCCGGTGGCGACGACCATGCGTCCGAATGTGGTGTAGTTCATCAAGAAGTAGAACAGGAGCGCGACGCCCGCGGCGAGTACGACGGGCCAAGGTACGTTGAGCGACGGTACGCTGCCGCTGCCGAATTCGTTGAGCAACTCCGCTGCGGGCAGATCGAGTGGCAGCATCGTCGGCTGGCCGTTCGACATCATGTACGTGACGCCGCGCGCGATGGTCATCATGGCGAGCGTGACGATGAATGGCGCGAGGCCGAAGGCGGTCACCAATATTCCGTTGAATGCGCCGAAAAGCGCGCCAAGCGTGACGGACAGCACGACTGCGAGGAGGAGCCCCGGCGTGGCGCCGAACGGCATCACCGGCACCAGCATGGCTGCCAGCAGGCCGCCCGCGGCCGCGATCGACCCCACCGACAGGTCGATGCCGCCGGTATTGATCACGAGCAGCATGCCCAGGCTGACGAGCAACAGCGGTGTCAACTGCCGCAGCAGGTTATAGAGGTTTTCCTCGCTCAGAAACGCCGGTGACATGATGCTCGATACGGCGAATAGCACGATGAGCATGATCAGCGCGTTGTAGCGCGCCACGCTGCGAAGCAGCGGTACGTCGGCGCGCTGCGTTTGCATGATTCCTTCCATTACTTCACTCCCATGGCCAGCGATATCAGCGACTTTTCATTGATGGCGGGGCCGCTGAGTTCGCCCGCGATACGGCCTGCGCGCATGACGACCACACGGTCGCACAAGCCGATGATCTCCGGCATGTCGGAGGAAACCACGATGATGGCGGCGCCGGTGCGCGCGAGTTCGTTGATTACCTGATAGATCTCGATCTTGGCGCCGATATCGACGCCCCGGGTCGGCTCGTCAAGAATCAATACGCGGCATCCGTTCGAGAGCCACTTCATCAGCGCGACTTTCTGCTGGTTGCCGCCGGAGAGCGTCGACACGTCGACCTCGGTGTCGCGCGCCTTCACCCGGAGCTGCTTGATCAATTCGCGTGTGCGCACGCGCTCGGCACGATGATCGAGAATGCAGCGCAGGCGCGCGAGCCCGTTGCGCGGCGTCATCATCGCGTTGACGCGGATTGGCATGTCGAGCAGCACGCCTTGCTGCTTGCGATCCTCGGGCAGCATGCCGATGCCGCTTTCGATGCCGTGACGGGGACGTTTGAGTTTTGGAATTGGCCGGCCATCGACGAGGATTTGGCCGCTGCTCTTGCGGTCTGCGCCGAAGATCGCGCGCATCGTTTCCGTGCGCCCGGCGCCGACGAGACCGCTGAATCCCAACACTTCGCCCGCGCGCACATGGAACGACACATCGCGCACGTTTTCGCCCGCGCACAGCTCGCGGACTTCGAGCCGTTTGTCGCCGATGCACGCGTCGCGTCTGGGGAACAGATCCTGGAGCTCGCGGCCCACCATCAGTTGAACGAGACGGCTCTCGTCGATGTCGGCAATGCGCACCGTGCTGACGAAGGTGCCGTCCTTGAGCACGGTGGCGCTGTCGCACAGTCCGAAGATTTCTTCGAGTCGATGCGAGATGTAAATGATGCAGACGCCGTCGCGCTTCAACCGTTCCAGCAGGGCGAACAGACGCTCGGTTTCGCGCGCGGTCAGCACCGCGGTCGGCTCGTCGAATACGAGAACGCGCGACGTCCGGGAAAGCGCCTTGCAGATCTCGACGATCTGCTGTTCGGCGACCGACAACGTCGATACGGGGCGCGATACGTCCAGTTCGCCGAAGCCGAGCGCGGCAAGCTGTTCGCGGGCGCGCGCATAAAGTTTCGACCAACGAATGATCGACGTTCCCGCGCCGATGTCGTGCAGGAAGATGTTCTCCGCGATGGAAAGATGCTTTGCGAGCGAAAACTCCTGGTGAATGACCGAGATCCCGTGTGCCCGCGCAGTGTGGGGACTGTCGATCGCAAGCTGGCGACCATCCAGAAGGATCTCGCCTTCGTCGGGCGTGTGGGCGCCCGCCAGTATTTTCATGAGCGTCGATTTACCCGCGCCGTTTTCGCCCATCAGCGCGTGCACCTGGCCGCCGTATGCATCGAGGCTGACGTTACGCAGCGCGTGTACGCCGCCGAAGTGCTTGCTGATGTTGCGCATGACCAGATGGTTGCTCATCGTCTCCTCTGTGATCGTGTTTTGCATTCTGCGAACTTCATCGCGGGTGCCTGAGCGAACCTGCGGTGCCATGTGGCTGATGCGACATGCATGATGCATCATATATCCGCATGGCTTCGTGTTAGATGGGTATTTGCCCTAACAAGTTGGCTCTACCGGAGCGCCGGCCATTGCTCTATGATGATGCATCATATATCTATCGTGACGGGAAGCGGCGCCGAGGCCCTCGCGAGGCTGTCCCGTTGAATTGACACCAGAACCGGACACAGGAGACATCATTGAAATACGACTACATCGTGATTGGGGGCGGTTCGGCGGGCAGTGCCGTCACCGGTCGGCTGATCGAGGCCGGCGCGAACGTCTTGTTGCTGGAGGCGGGGCCGCGTGACAGGAATCCGCTGGTGCACATTCCGGCGGGTTTCACGAGGCTGCTGTCCACGGACCTGCTGTATCACTACGAAACCGAACCGCAAACGGGACTCGATGCCCGTCCGCGCATCGTGCCGCAAGGGCGCGTGCTGGGCGGCGGCAGTTCCGTGAACGCGCTCATCTATATCCGCGGCCAACGCGAGGACTACGACGAATGGGATCGTCTAGGCAATTCCGGATGGTCTTACGACGAGGTGTTGCCGTACTTCAAGCGCGCCGAGGACAACGAGCGACTCAACGATCGCTATCACGGCGTAGGCGGGCCGCTTGGTGTATCCGATCTCACGCAGCGCTGTGAATTGTCGACAGCATTCGTGCGTGCCGCGCAGCAGGCTGGCATTCCTTTTACCCACGACTTCAACGGTGCCACGCAGAACGGCGTCGGTTTCAATCAGATCACGACACGCAACAAGCGTCGTTGCAGCGCCGCCGTGGCCTATCTGCGCAAGGCCGAGGCGAGCGGCCGCTTGACGATCCGCACCGATGTCCGCGTGGACCGGATCCTGATCGACGCAGGCCGGGCCGTCGGGGTGGAATACGTCAGCAATGGCGAGGTCGTCCAGGAGAAGGGCTGCAAGGAGGTGATCGTGTCGGCCGGAGCCGTGCAGTCGCCCCGCTTGCTGTTGCTTTCGGGAATCGGCGCGGCCGCCGAACTCGCCCGGCACGGTATTGAGACGGTGTACGATCTGCCGGGCGTCGGCGCGAACCTGCAGGACCATATCGAGTTTCCCGCGGTTTCGTATTGCACCGGAAACTACGGCTACTACGGTCAGGACAGCTTCGCCAATACGCTGAAAAACGGACTGCAGTACTTGCTGTTCAAGAGCGGTCCTGTCACGTCGAACGTGACCGAAGCCTGCGCGTTCGTCAACGTCGACGCGCCGCAAGAGCGGCCCAACATCCAGATGCACTTCGTGCCTATCGTGTTTCTGGACCTCGACCAGGACCACGTGAAGTCGGCAGGCGCGACGATCAATCCGTGCGTGCTACGCCCTCAAAGCCGTGGCGAGATTCGCCTGCGCAGCGCGGACCCGGCCGCTGCGCTGTGGATCGATCCGAAGTACTTCCAGCATGCCGAAGATCGGCGCGTCGCCGTTGCCGGCCTGAAAAAAGCGCGCGAAATTCTCGCGCAGCCCGCTCTGCGCGCCTATACGGGGGAAGAAGCGCTGCCGGGTGCTGGCGTCGCGACCGACGCCGGGCTGATGGACTACATTCGCAAGCGCGCCAAGACCGTCTATCACCCGGTCGGCACGTGCAGGATGGGCGTGGACGAGCGCGCAGTGGTCGATCCGGAATTGCGCGTGCGCGGCATCGACGGATTGCGGGTGATCGATGCATCCATCATGCCGAATCTCGTGTCGGGCAATACGAACGCCGCATCGATCATGATAGGCGAGAAGGGGGCGGACTACGTGCTCGGCAAATCGCTGCTGAACAGCGCAGCGCTCGACGCGGTGGTGTAGCGATGGTGGAACACGACGTGACGATGGACATGAACAGCACGGTGGAGACGATGGGCGCGTGGACCTGGCAGATCGCCGGCGCCCCTTCCGCGCTCGTGTGGCAGCGGGTTCCGAGGCCGGCGCCGGGGCCCGGGGAGGTGCTCGTACGCAACCGCGCCGCAGGGCTCAATCCGGTCGACTGGAAGTTCATCGATTGGGGTGCGCCCGACTGGCGGCCGGGTCACGTGCCCGGTGTCGACGGCGCGGGAGAGGTCGTTTCCGTCGGCGCGGGGATACAACGGGAATGGCTGGGTGTGCGCGTGGCCTACCATCAGTCGCTCGCGCGCGACGGTAGTTTCGCGCAGTACACCGTGGTGCCGGCCCGCGCAGTGTTGCGCTTGCCACCGGGCCTGGGCTTTGCCGAGGCCGCGACATTGCCGTGCCCCATGCTGACCGCGTGGCAAGCGATGCAAAAAGTGCCGCACCATCCTGGCGCCGAGGCGCTCGTGAGCGGGGCCGGTGGCGCGGTCGGCACGCTGTTGGTCCAACTTGCCGTACGTGCGCGCTGGCGCGTCTCCGTCATGTGCAACGCCCGTCATTTCGAGCGGATGGCGCGTCTTGGCGCTTCGACCTGCCTGTCGCCCGATATCGGAAGCAGTGCCTTTTCATCGCGTCGGCCGTTCGATGCAGTGTTCGACACGGTGAGCGGTCAGCATGCCGTCCGGCTGGCCGCTTCCGTGGGCGCGAACGGCCATCTCGTCTGTATCCAGGATCGTCTGGACACGTCGCCGGTCGCGCCGTTCACGACTGCAATCTCGCTGCACGAGGTGGCCCTCAATGCACTGCACGTACACGGGTCGGCCGCGCAGTGGCGCACGCTGGTCGACGCGGGCGAGCGTCTGCTCACGGATGTGCTGCATCGTGCGCTGGCGCCGCTGCCGATCGAGCCGACGTCGGTATCGCGCTTGCCCGAGGCGCTGGAATCGCTGAAGGCTCATACCGGGCAAGGCCGGCCCGTCGCCGTATTCGACTGACCGCGCACGGTTGCCGCGGCGTGCCGATGAGGTCGCCGCCTGTTGCAGCGAGGAAGCGTGATGTATCATGCATGACAACATTCTTTTTCGTCCCGTTATCAGAATGAAGCCCCTCGCCCGTGTGGAAAAGAGCAATCTCTCGTCACGCATCTATGAAGAGATTCGCTCCCGACTCATGAATGGTCAGTACGCGCCTGGCGACCGACTCCGCATCAACGATCTCGCCGAAAAACTGGGCACGAGCATCACGCCCGTGCGCGAAGCGATTTTCCGTCTGGTCAGTGAACAGGCACTCGAGATGACTGCGGCCACGTCGATCATGGTGCCGGCGCTGGATGCCGATACCGTTGGAGAGATCCAATTGATGCGACGCCTTCTGGAGGGCGCGGCGGCCAAGCAGGCCGCGCAGCGCATTACCCCGAAGGAAATCCGCCATCTGAGCCTGACGCACGACGAGTTCATCGAGGCAGTTGCCGTGAGTCCGTCGGAGGCAGCGGAGCGCAACCGCGATTTCCATTTCGAATTGATGGCAGCCGCCGGAATGCCCACGCTCAGCGCGACCGTGGAAACCATGTGGGTCAGGATGGGGCCGCTGTTGCACACGTTCCATTCACATCTGCCGCCCCGCGAGATATCGAACCGATCGCATCCTCACTATCGCGTGCTTGCCGCGCTGCGCAAGGGCGATGCGGAAGGCGCATCCCAGGCGATCCAGGAAGACATCGAATGGGGCCAGCGCGTGCTGCTCGAATGGATGGCCGAGCGTGAGCGTGACGAAGTGGCGGCGACGTAAGCAGCCGCACGCTCCGATTGCGTTACCGCATGCGTTGGTGGTAATGGCGCACGGCGGCCTCGCGCCGCCGTGAATACTCATTGCGTCATCACGCGATGCTGAAGCCGCCGTCGATCGGCAGGACCACCCCCGTGATGTAATCTGCATCGGCCGAGCAAAGGAATCTCACGCCTCTGGCGACATCCGAAGGGTGCCCCCAGCGCCCAAGCGGCACACGCGCGCGAATGGAACCACTGCGTTCCGGGTCGTTGAGCGCTCCGGCCGACAGCCGCGTTTCGATCCAGCCCGGCGCTACCGCGTTGACGCGCACTCCGCGATCTGCGAAAGCTGCGGCGTGCGCGCGCGTCAGGCCCACCACGCCGGCCTTGCTTGCCGTATAGGCAGGATTCCGGGCCGAGCCAAAAAAGCTCCACATCGACGCGATATTGACGATGCAGCCGCGCACCGCGGACAGCTTCTCGAGCGCGACTTCGGTCGTGAGCTGGCAGGCGTTCAGGTTGACATCGACCACTTTCCGAAATCCCGCCGAATCGAATTCGGCGCGATCGTGAAGGATGATTCCGGCAGCATTGACGAGCACGTCAATCCGCGCCAGATCGCCGAATGCGTCACGCACGGCAGCAGCCGATGTCACGTCGACCCGCCGGAACTCGATGGCGGGATCGAGATCCTCGTCCGCATCCTTGCCGACTGACACGGGGTACAGACCGGCGCGCCGGAACTCTTCCGCGATAGCGCGCCCGATACCGGTGCCTCCGCCCGTTACTACTGCAACTTTCGTCATGGACTTTCCTCCTGTGGAAATTGAATATATGATGCATCATATTCTTTGATCGTGACGCGCACAAGCGTACGGCTCGATCGTGGCAACGGAGGCGGAGAGTCACGAGCCTTTCCGAAGGCCATGCAGATGGTGCGATGACGATGACGGCAAGAGCGAACCACGTTCTCAATTCAACAACTGGAGACTCGAATGACCCATGCGAAGCGGTTCTACATTGCGGGCGAATGGCAAGCGCCCGATTCAAGCGCTCACATCGAAGTGGAAAATCCGGCGGACGAAGCGGTCATCGAGACGATTGCCGCCGCCTCCGCGTCCGACGTCGATCGTGCGGTGGCGGCCGCGAAAGCGGCGTTCGGCGAATTTTCGCGGACCACCGTCGAACAGCGGGAGCGCTGGCTCGTCAAGCTGCTGTCGATCTACAACCGTCGCTATGACGAGATGGCACGCGTCATCTCGCTTGAAATGGGCGCGCCGATCGATTTCGCAGTCGCGGCGCAGGCGCGCACCGGACAGGGACACATCGAAGCCGGCATCAACGCCCTGCGGACGTTCCGCTTCCGGCATTCGGTCACTGGCGGGACCGTGGTTCGGGAGCCTATCGGCGTATGTGCATTGATTACGCCGTGGAACTGGCCGATCAACCAGATCGCGTGCAAGGTGGTGCCCGCCCTCGCAACCGGATGCACGATGGTGCTCAAGCCGAGCGAAGTCACGCCGTTGAGCGCGCTGTTATGGGCCGAAATGATCGACGAGCTGGATTTGCCGCCGGGCGTGTTCAACCTGATCAACGGCGACGGGGCGGCCGCGGGCGCGACGCTCGTGGCGCATCCGGACATCGATATGATTTCGTTTACGGGTTCAACGCGCGCCGGCAGCACGATTGGCGCGGTGGGCGCGCAAATGATCAAACGCGTCACGCAGGAGCTGGGCGGAAAATCGCCGAACATCATTCTCGAGGGTGCCGACCTGCACGCGGCAGTGGAGAGAGGTGTGCGTCATTGCATGGCGAACAGCGGACAGTCATGCAATGCGCCGACGCGCATGCTCGTACCCCAGAACGAATACGCTGCCGCGGTCGAAATCGCCCGTGACGCGGCCAACGAAATTCGCGTCGGTCGACCTGATCATCGCGGCAACCATATCGGCCCCGTGGCGTCGCGCGTTCAGTTCGAAAAAGTCCGCGCGCTCATCCGGGCCGGCATCGACGAAGGCGCGACGCTCGTCGCTGGCGGGCCGGATGCGCCGGCTGGTCTCGAGCGCGGCTACTATGTGAAACCGACGGTGTTCGCCGATGTGCATAACGAGATGCGTATCGCGCGCGAGGAGATTTTCGGCCCCGTGTTGACGATGATCCCGTATCGCAGTCTCGATGAGGCGATCGCCATTGCAAATGACACGCCGTACGGGCTTGCTGCATATTTGCAGGGAGATGCGGAGTTGGCGCAATCCGTGGCCGGGGAGCTACGTGCCGGTATGGTAAGCCTCAACGGCGCCGATCAGTCTTTCGAAGCGCCGTTCGGCGGCTATAAGCAATCCGGCAATGGACGCGAATGGGGCGCGTTTGGTTTTGAGGACTACCTGGAAACGAAGGTCATTAACGTGGCGGCGTGAGGACTGGCGCGGGATCGCTGTTGGTGAAGCCGTGAATGCGGGGGGGCGGCAACTCGTTGCAGTGTCGCTGCCGGAAATCCCCACTACATCGATGTTCGCGAACATTCGGAGCAAGCCGATCGGATTGCTTGGCCGTGTCGAGCGTGAGCGTTCCGTTACCCATGAGCCTTCGGCCTGCGGTCGAAGGCTGTATTGCCGAACCATTCGCGCCACCTTGGTTCCTCTAGTGTGATGATGGCGTTGAGCCGGCCGCGTGCGCGGCGCGCGGATCATGGCGTACCGGATGTTCGACGTGCTGCAAGCGGCGTTTGCGCAGGTCGTGCCCGACGCGATTCCGGCGCTCGGCGCGGGCGGGAACTGGCTGATCATCGACGGTATTCTCGGCAGTTGGGGCGGCGGCGGTCGCAATGACGGCACGAAGGCATTGCGAATCCGCCCGGCAATCTGTCGAACCAGCCGGTCGAGTTGATCGAGGCGCGTCTGCCGCTGAACATCTCCGACTATGGCTTCGTCACCGATTCGGGAGATGCGGTGTGTCACATCGCGGCAGGCGGTGCTGGTTACGGCCATCCGTGGGAGCGCGATGCGCAAGCCGTGCTCGACGAGATCGACGTTAAGGACTATCCGAACCACGTACGAAAACGATCCGCCGGTGCGCGAATCAAGGCCGCTACGGCCTGCCCGGGCAGAGACCAATCGTGGCGCGATGCATGCCCGCGCGTCGCAACGATCGGCAGCGCGCTCAGCGATTCACGACCGAGTACACGAGCGTGCCGGAGAACATCAACAGCACGAGCGAGGCGCCGCGCAGCAGCGTCGACGTGCGGGCGGCCCATGCGCGTTGCGAAGTGACGAGGCCGCCGAGGGACGACCAGCCCACGCCGATCGGCGCGAGCACGAGCAGAAATACGACGAGCGTCCATGCGAAATAGTGCGCCGACCGGAACGCCTCCAGCGGAAACAGCGTGCTCGAGAACAGCAGCGCCTTCGGATTCATCATCGTCGCGACGAACACGTCGCGAAAGCTCACCGGCGTGCTCGATACGTCCTGCAGCACGCGGCTGTGCGTCCACATCTTGAGCGCGAGGAAAAGAATTTAGACGGAACTCGCGAGCTTGACCACGTCATAAAGCCAGGGCCGGCCGGCAGCGAACGCGGCGAGGAAGAATCCCCATACGGAAATCGCGATCGCGTAGCCGAGCGCTTCGGCGATCACGAGCGGCCAGGTGCCGCGCAGGCCGACCTTCAACCCGGACGACAGCAGCAGCGTATTGGTCGGCCCCGGCACGATCAGCACCAGCGATACGTACATCGACATCTTCAGCAACGCTTCCTGGATGGGCATGCGGCCTCCTCGATTCGTCAGTGTCGCGGTTTGCGTCCGGTCCAGGCGGGGTGCACCGTTGAACTGGCGGTGGCCCGGTACGCGCAACCGTTCGATCTGCTTACTCGGCGCTTCCTGTCCGATGCGTCTGGCGAGCATCGCTCATGTTCGCCCGGACACATCATGACGAATTTCTCCGCAGGCGCGTTGAATTATTTTTGGGGTCGAGATCGAAGCTGCCGAAATGAGAAAAGATCGTCATCTTTGTTTTGGTAATGGCGAAGGTTTTATTTCTTTCCCTTGAATTCGGTTGGCCATTTATCGTTTTTTTGTAAAACAAGGACATTTGATGATGGACATTAAATGAAAAAGTGAATTTATTAGTTCGATAAAATTAAATCGGTTGATGCGGGATATTTCGTCGAAATTCTTCGGGATTTAGAATTTCTCTGAACAACCCTGGATTGATATGAAATTTTTCGAGATAGACCATCGTGAACGCTGCTATGGTGTGTCCCGGAGGTCAAGTGCACGGTGTGACAATCCTGACTGCAATTAGGGAAACTGATCAAATCCATGCGCTAATGGCGATCGACGTGTCGGCAAGCCAATTTGTCGACGTGGAATCCATTGCGCGGTGTGCCGCCGCGTGAAATGGGGCTTCGCATTGTTGCCTGACTTCGCTGCGGTTCACGCGCCTTTTCGACGCCATTCGTCATGATGGACGAAACACGTCATGACGTATTGACGAACGATTTTCCGGTTCAACTCGACGAGGCGGCACTATCCATTCAGGTTTCAAATCCCATGGGAAGCGTGTCATGAGCAATCCGATCAGGAATATTGTCATCGTGGGCGGCGGCACGGCGGGCTGGATGTCCGCGTCGTATCTCGTCCGCGCGCTCCAGCAGCAGGCGAACATCACGCTCGTCGAATCCGCGGCGATTCCGCGGATCGGCGTGGGCGAGGCGACCATCCCGAGCTTGCAGAAGGTGTTCTTCGACTTCCTCGGGATACCGGAGCGGGAATGGATGCCGCAGGTGAACGGCGCGTTCAAGGCTGCCATCCGGTTCGTGAACTGGAGGAAGTCGCCCGACGGTTCGCGCAGCGACCACTTCTACCATTTGTTCGGCAACGTGCCGAACTGCGACGGCGTGCCGCTGACCCACTACTGGCTGCGCAAGCGCGAACAGGGCTTCCAGCAACCGATGGAGTACGCGTGCTACCCGCAGACGGAGGCGCTCGACGGCAAGCTCGCGCCGTGCCTGGCCGACGGCACCCGCCAGATGTCCCACGCGTGGCACTTCGACGCGCATCTCGTGGCCGACTTCCTGAAGCGCTGGGCCACCGAACGCGGGGTGAAGCGCGTGGTGGACGAGGTCGAGCAGGTTCACCTGGACGACCGCGGCTACATCTCCCGCCTGTCCACCAAGGAAGGGCGCACGCTCGAAGCCGACCTGTTCATCGACTGCTCGGGCATGCGCGGGCTCCTGATCAACCAGGCGCTGAAGGAGCCCTTCATCGACATGTCCGATTACCTGCTGTGCGACAGCGCGGTCGCCAGCGCCGTGCCCGCCGACGACGCGCGCGACGGGATCGAGCCGTACACGTCGGCGATCGCGATGAACTCGGGGTGGACCTGGAAGATCCCGATGCTGGGCCGGTTCGGCAGCGGCTATGTATTCTCGAGCAAGTTCACGTCGCGCGACCGGGCCACCGCCGATTTCCTCGACCTCTGGGGGCTTTCGGACAAGCAGCCGCTCAACCAGATCAAGTTCCGGGTCGGGCGCAACCGGCGCGCGTGGGTCAACAACTGCGTTTCTGTCGGGCTGTCGTCGTGCTTTCTGGAGCCGCTGGAATCGACCGGCATCTACTTCATCTACGCGGCGCTGTACCAGCTCGTGAAGCACTTCCCCGACACGTCGTTCGATCCGCGCTTGATCGACGCGTTCAACGCTGAAATCGTCTACATGTTCGACGACTGCCGGGATTTCGTGCAGGCGCACTATTTCACCACGTCGCGCGACGACACGCCGTTCTGGCGCGCGAACCGGCACGACCTGCGGCTGTCGGACGCGATCAAGGAGAAGGTCGAACGCTACAAGGCGGGGCTGCCGTTGACCACCACGTCGTTCGACGATTCCACGTACTACGACACCTTCGACTACGAATTCAAGAACTTCTGGTTGAACGGAAACTACTACTGCATTTTTGCCGGCCTGGGGCTGCTGCCCGACCGGTCGCTGCCGCTCTTGCGGCACCGGCCCGAGTCGATCGACAAGGCCGAGGAGATGTTCGCGCGGATCCGGCGCGAGGCCGAGCGTCTGCGCACGACGCTGCCGACGAACCATGATTACCTGCGCTCGCTGCGCGAGGGCGATGCGGCGCTGTCTCGCAGCGAGCCCGGGCCGACGCTCGCGACGCCGGAGATCCTGTAGTGGACCGCGCCCCGGACCGCGTACGCACGATCGCGGCCACGCACGCCGCGGTGGCGGCCTGCGATCCGCTGCAGGCGCGCGCGCTCGTCCTGCGGCTGCCGGGCCTGAACCGTCAACGGGACGTGCCCGGCATCGTCGGCCTGTTGCGCGCGTTCCTGCCGGCACGCGGCGTGCCTTCGGGCTGGGGCTTCGTCGAAGCCGCCGCCGCGATGCGGGACATCGGGTTCTTCCTCGGGTCGCTCAAGCGGCACGGACACGAGCCCGTGGACGTGGTGCCCGGGCTCGAGCCGGTGCTGCTCGACCTGGCGCGCGCGACCGGCCTGCCGCCACGCGAGACGCTGCTGCACGTGACGGTCTGGAACCCCGCCGCGGCCGACGCGCAGCGCAGCTACACCGGGCTGCGCGACGAGGCGCACCTGCTCGAGAGCGTGCGCATCTCGATGGCGGCTCTCGAGGCGGCCATCGCGTTGACCGTCGAGCTGACCGACGTGCCGCTGAGGTCGCCCGCGTTCGCGAAAGGGTGCGACGCGCTCGCGGTCCATCTGCAGAAAATGGTCGACTCGATCGTCTACGCGTACCGGTTCATCTCGTTGCAGGTGTTCTACGACGAGCTTCGTCCGTTCTACGAACCGATTCGAGTCGGCGGCCAGCACTACCTGGGCCCCGGTGCGGTCGAAATGCCCCTCTTCGTGCTGGAGCACGTGCTGTGGGGTTCGCAGTCGGATCACGCCGCTTACCGGGAATTCAAGGAGACGTACCTGCCTTACGTGCTTCCCGCGTTCAGGGCGATCTACGCGCGGTTCGCCGGGCGTCCGGCGCTCATCGACCGCGTGCTCGGCGAAGCGCAGGCGGCACGCGCGCGGGGCGAGCCCGTCGAGGCCGGACTGGCGGCCCTCGACCGGGTATTCGAGATTCTGCTGCGCTTTCGCGCGCCTCACGTCAAATTGGCGGAGCGCGCGTACGAAGTCGGGCGAAGCGGCCCCACGATCGGCAGCGGCGGGTACGCGCCCAGCATGCTCGGCGATCTGCTCGCACTCACGCGTGCGGCACGGTCGCGCGTTCGCGCCGCGCTCGACGAATCCTGACGCGCGACGCGCGCGGCCATGTGTTCCATCTCAACAGGAGAGTGTGCCCTCATGACTCAACAGAGCCCCGCGAACGGGCGCGACAGCAACCACTTCGATGTGATCATCCTCGGTTCGGGCATGTCGGGCACCCAGATGGGAGCCATCCTGGCCAAGCAGCGGTTTCGCGTGCTGATCATCGAGGAATCGTCGCACCCGCGCTTCACGATCGGCGAATCGTCGATCCCCGAGACGTCGCTGATGAATCGCATCATCGCCGATCGCTACGGCATTCCCGAGCTCGACCACATCACGTCCTTCTATGCGACGCAGCGTTACGTCGCGTCGAGCACCGGCATCAAGCGCAACTTCGGCTTCGTGTTCCACAGGCCCGGCGAGGAACACGACCCGAAGGAGTTCACGCAGTGCGTGATTCCCGAGCTGCCGTGGGGGCCGGAGAGCCACTATTACCGGCAGGACGTCGACGCGTACCTGTTGCAAGCCGCCATCAAGTACGGCTGCACGGTTCGCCAGAAGACGAGCGTGACCGAATACCACGCCGACAAGGATGGCGTCGCGGTCGCGACCGCCCAGGGCGAACGGTTCACCGGCCGCTACATGATCGACTGCGGCGGGCCCCGCGCGCCGCTCGCGACCAAGTTCAATCTCCGCGAAGAGCCGTGCCGCTTCAAGACGCACTCGCGCAGCCTCTATACGCACATGCTCGGCGTCAAGCCGTTCGACGACATCTTCAAGGTCAAGGGGCAGCGCTGGCGTTGGCACGAGGGCACCTTGCACCACATGTTCGAGGGCGGCTGGCTCTGGGTGATTCCGTTCAACAATCATCCGCGTTCGACCAACAACCTGGTGAGCGTCGGCCTGCAGCTCGACCCGCGTATCCATCCGAAAACGGACATCTCCGCGCAGCAGGAATTCGACGCATTCCTCGCGCGGTTCCCGAGCATCGCGGCGCAGTTCCGGGACGCCGTGCCGGTGCGCGACTGGGTCAGGACCGATCGCCTGCAGTTCTCGTCGAGCGCCTGCGTCGGCGACCGATACTGCCTGATGCTGCACGCGAACGGGTTCATCGATCCGCTTTTTTCCCGCGGGCTCGAGAACACCGCGGTGACCATCCACGCGCTCGCGGCGCGCCTGATCAAGGCGCTGCGCGACGACGATTTCTCCCCCGAGCGCTTCGAGTACATCGAGCGTCTGCAGCAGAAGCTTCTGGACCACAACGACGACTTCGTCAGTTGCTGCTACACGGCGTTCTCGGACTTCCGCCTGTGGGACGCGTTCCACCGGCTGTGGGCGGTCGGCACGATCCTCGGGCAGTTCCGGCTGGTGCAGGCGCACGCGCGGTTCCGTGCGTCGCGCGACGAGCGCGACCTCGATCACCTCGACGACAACCCCCCGTACCTCGGGTACCTGTGCGCGGACATGGAGGGGTACTACCAGTTGTTCAACGACGCCAAAGCCGAGGTCGAAGCCGTGAGCGCCGGGCGCAAGCCGGCCGAGGAGGCCGCGGCGCGCATTCACGCCCTCATCGACGAACGGGAGTTCGCGAAGCCGATGTTCGGTTTCGGGTACTGCATCACCGGAGCCAAACCGCAGCTCAACAACTCGAAGTACAGCCTGCTGCCGGCGATGAAGCTGCTGCACTGGACGCAGACCAGCGCGCCGGCGGAGGTGAAAAGGTATTTCGACTACAACCCGATGTTCGCGCTGCTCAGGGCGTACATCACGACCCGCATCGGCCTGGCGCTGAAGTAGTCGGCCGACCTCCGGAATGAAAATGATCGAAGACATTCAATTGAACGAGGCGGGGGCCAGGGAGCGTCCCGCGGGAGCGTACGACGCGACCACGCGCGTGGCCGCGAGCTGGTACGTCGCGATGCGCTCGGCCGACCTCAAGGACAAACCGACGGCGCTGACGCTCTTCGGCCGGCCGTGCGTCGCGTGGCGCGGCGCGTCGGGACGGGCCGTGGTGATGGACCGCCACTGCGCGCACCTTGGCGCGAACCTGGCCGACGGGCAGATCAGGGACGGGTGCATCCAGTGCCCGTTTCACCATTGGCGATACGACGAGCGCGGCCAGTGCGTGCACATTCCGGGCCATAGCCCGGCGGTGCACCGGCTGGAGCCCGTTCCGCGCGGCGCGCGCCAGCCGACGTGGGTTACCGCCGAGCGGTATGGTTACGTGTGGGTCTGGTACGGTTCCGCGCAGCCGCTGCACCCGCTGCCCGACATCGCCGCGGCCGACGTCGACAACGACGATTTCATGCATCTGCACTTCGCGTTCGAGACGACGACGGCGGTCTTGCGGATCGTCGAGAACTTCTACGACGCGCAGCACGCGACGCCCGTCCACGCGCTCCCGGTCTCGGCCTTCGAGCTCAAGCTGTTCGACGATTGGCGCGAATGGCCGGAGGTCGAGCCGATGGCGCGGGCGGGCGCGTGGTTCGGCGCCGGGATCGACTTCACGGTGGACCGGTACTTCGGGCCGCTCGGCATGCTGTCGCGCGCGCTGGGCCTGAACATGTCGCAGATGAACCTGCACTTCGACGGCTATCCCGGCGGGTGCGTGATGACCGTCGCGCTGGACGGAGACGCCAAATACAAACTGCTCCAGTGCGTGACGCCGATAAGCGACGGCAAGAACGTCATGCACATGCTGATCTCGATCAGGAAGGTGGGCGGCCTCCTGCGCCGCGCGACCGACTACGTGCTGTTCGGGCTCCAGACCCGGCAGGCCGCGGGGTACGACGTCAAGATCTGGAACGGGATGAAGCCGGACGGCGGCGGCGCGTACAGCAAGTACGACAAGCTCGTGCTCAAGTACCGCGCGTTCTACCGGGGGTGGGTCGATCGCGTCGGCTCGAGCGAACCGTGACGCGTGAGTCGGCAGCGCCGGCCGGCCCTCGTTGCCGGTTCCCGTTTTCCCGGTGACGAGAACGTCCCGCGTTTTCATCGCGGCCGGCGCACCATTTTTCGTGGCAACCGATAAAAAGATAATTCGCCGTTGATCGTTTGCGAGGACGGATAGTCACCCGATGCGGCTGCATGTCGGGGCAAGCCGACCGACATGGCCGGCCATCTTGCGAAATGTCTCTTCAGGCGGGGATGCGCACATTACAGTAAGTTTGCTTGCGTGCCGACATCAAGAACAACAACACACGCGGGGAAGAAAGCATGGGCTCCATGACGGTCGGCAGGAAGCTGGGCGTAGCATTCGGTATCGTCGTACTTATTTCGTTGATCGGCAGCGCGATCTCGATCGTCAATTTTCTGAAGCTGAACCAGGCGAACGGCTGGAACGTTCATAGCTACCAGGTCCTGCGAGCGAACGACGACATGCTGACGAGCATGATCAACATGGAGACGGGCGTGCGTGGCTACGTGGCCGCGGGGGATGACCGGTTTCTGGAGCCCTACAAGGCGGGCCTCAAGCAGTTCGCCACGTCGTTCGATGTCGTGCGCAGCCTCACTTCGGACAATGCAGCGCAACAGCGCCGTCTCGAGACGCTGCGCGACATGCATCAGAAGGTGGCGGAGGTCGACGACAAGCTGATCGCGATGCGGCGTGACGTCAATGCCGGTACGCAGCCTGCCAATGTGCTGATCGACTACTTCAAGCAGGGCGACGACAAGCAGTTCATGGACCGCTATCGAGCCGTGGCCGCCGAGCTGAACGACGCCGAGCAGTCGCTGCTCGATCAGCGTTCAGGAGACGTGGCCAGCTTGACGGCGCTGACCAAGTTGACGCTCGCGGCTGCAGGCGTCGTCACCGTCATCCTCGCAATCGTGCTGGGGACAGTCATCACGCGCGGAATCATGCGGTCGCTGGGCGGCGAGCCCGCCGACGCCGCGGTCGTGGCCGGGCGTATTGCCGAAGGCAACCTCGAAGCACCCGTGCCGGTCGCGCCGAACGATCGCGGCAGCCTGATGGCGTCGCTCGAATCGATGCGACGGCAACTGAGCGGCATCGTGTCGGAAATCCAGTCGACCGCGGAATCGATCACGACTTCGGCCGGCGAAATCGCGCAGGGTAACCTGGATCTCTCGCAGCGAACGGAAGAGCAGGCGGCTTCGCTCGAGGAAACGGCGGCGAGCATGGAGCAGTTGACCGCGACGGTTCGTCAGAATACGGAAAACGCCAGGCAGGCGAATGCGCTTGCGGGCAGCGCGTGCGAGGTCGCGATGCGCGGCGGCGAAGTGGTGAACCAGGTGGTCGATTCCATGCGTGCGATTTCGAGCAGTTCGGGCAAGGTGGCCGAAATCATTGCCGTGATCGAGGGGATCGCGTTCCAGACGAACATCCTCGCGCTGAACGCGGCAGTCGAGGCCGCGCGTGCGGGCGAGCAGGGGCGCGGCTTCGCGGTCGTGGCCGGCGAAGTGCGCACGTTGGCGCAACGCAGCGCGAACGCGGCCAAGGAAATCAAGGATCTCATCACGGGTTCGGTGGAGAGCGTGGCGCAGGGGTCGCAGCACGTCGAACGCGCGGGCACGACGATGTCGGATATCGTGCAGTCCGTGCGGCGGGTGACCGACATCATGAGTGAAATTGCGTCGGCTTCGGACGAACAGGGAACGGGTATCGAGCAGGTCAACGTCGCCGTGGGGCAGATGGACTCGGTCACGCAGCAGAATGCGGCGCTCGTGGAGCAGGCATCGGCTGCCGCCCAGGCGATGGCGCAGCAGGCAACCACGCTGCGCGACGTGGTCGGGGTATTCAGGATCGGTCGCGCGCTCGCGCACTGACGGGCGCGGCCCCGGTGCTCCGCGGGAAGTCGACGCGAGCGGAAGCCGAGCCGCTTCGCGGCTTTCCATGTGATTGCCGTCGGCGAGTTCCGGCGTAAGCCGCAAACGGCTGCCTTGCCCAGCCGCTATATGGCGATCTGCGTCGAGGAAAAAACCTGTTTGAGCACCATGAAAGTCCGAATCTGACGCACGCCGGGCAGATAAAGCAGTTGTTCGGCATGGAGTCGGTTGAAGCTTTCGCTATCGCGGGTGCGCAGCATCATGAAGTAGTCGAACTCGCCGGTCACCACGTGGCATTCCATGCAGCCGGATACGTTCTGCGCCGCTTTTTCAAACGCGGCAAAGGATTCGGGAGTCGATCGATCCAGTACGACGCCGATGATGACGACCATGCCCGCATCGAGGGCAGGCGCGTTGAGCAACGCGACGATTCCTCGGATCAAACCCAGGCTCTTGAGCCGTTCGACGCGGCGCAAACACGCCGGCGCGCTCAAATTCACCTTCGCCGCCAGAGCGACGTTCGAGATCGATGCGTCTTTCTGAAGGGCTCGCAGGATCGCTTTGTCCGTACGGTCAAGTTCGACGTGGCTCGCGTCGTCGGGGCGCGATTTGCCAGGAAATTTTGTTGTCGATTTCATTGATTCTAAAAAATATACATTCGTGGGGATGGGGGAAATTGTATTTCAAAGCGCGGCGATCGGCGGATGTTTGCAACCACGTTTCGTGGGTATTTCACTAGAATTTCTTCGTGCCCGGTCGCCCTGACGACATCGGGCGTCGGAATCCACCGCCCACCTTTCGGAGAACCTCCGTGAACCTCGATCGCTTTCCTCGCCACAAGCTGACCTTCGGACCCACCCCCATCCACGAGTTGCCCCGCCTCGGCAAGGCGCTGGGTGGAAAAGTTCATCTCTATGCAAAACGCGAAGACTGCAACAGCGGCCTGGCGTTCGGCGGGAACAAGACCCGGAAGCTCGAGTACATCGTGCCGGACGTTCTGGCGAGCGGAGCCGACACGCTGGTATCGATCGGCGGCATCCAGTCGAACCAGACGCGTCAGGTCGCGGCGGTCGCGGCTCATCTTGGCCTGAAATGCGTGCTGGTTCAAGAAAACTGGGTCAACTACTCGGACGCCGTGTATGACCGCGTCGGGAACATTCAGATGTCGCGCATGATGGGCGCCGACGTTCGGCTGGTCAGCGATGGCTTCGACATCGGCATTCGCCCGAGCTGGGAGCAGGCGATGGAGAGCGTTCGCGACGCGGGAGGGAATCCGTATCCGATCCCAGCCGGTTGTTCAGAGCATCGGCTTGGCGGCCTGGGGTTCGTCGGTTTCGCGGAGGAAGTGCGCGCCCAGGAAGCTGAACTCGGATTCAAGTTCGACTACATCGTCGTGTGTTCGGTGACGGGAAGCACGCAGGCCGGCATGGTCGTCGGCTTCGCGGCAGACGGGCGCGCGGATCGCGTGATCGGTATCGATGCGTCGGCCAAACCCGCGCAGACGCGCGAGCAGATTCTTCGCATCGCACGCCACACCGCCGATCTCGTGGAACTCGATCGGCCGATCGGGGACGCGGACGTGGTGCTGGATACGCGCTACGGGGGCCCTGAATACGGCCTTCCGTCGGAAGGTACGCTCGAAGCGATTCGACTGTGCGCGAAGACCGAGGGGATGTTGACCGACCCGGTTTATGAAGGCAAGTCGATGCATGGCATGATCGACAGGGTGCGCCGGGGCGAGTTTCCGGAAGGGTCCCGTGTCTTGTATGCACACCTCGGCGGCGTCCCCGCATTGAACGCATACAGCTTCCTGTTCAAGAACGGTTGAGGCTTGGCCGCGTTCCGACTGCAAGTGGAGTCGGAACGCGGCGTGTATATCGTCAATTCGGGGTGCAAAGTATGGACATGCAGAATCGACTTCCGACCACGACGACCGATCCCGACCCGGAAGAGCTCCGGGAATGGTGCGACGCGCTCGATGGCGTGTTGCATGCGTGGGGCGGCGATCAAGGCAAGGAACGTGCACGCCATCTTCTCGACTCGTTGTTGGCGCATGCACACGCCCGTCGCGTCGCGTGGAGGCCGCCTCTGATCACGCCGTACGTCAATACCGTGGCGCCCGACGAGCAGCCTGCCTATCCGGGCGATCTGCAAATCGAGCGGCGGATCGCGGCGTTGATACGGTGGAACGCGCTCGCGATGGTGGTCCGCGCCAACCGGGCGCAGGGCGAACTGGGCGGACACATCGCGAGCTATGCTTCGGCCGCGGACCTGTTCGAGGTCGGTTTCCAGCATTTTTTCCGCGGCCCGGATGCGGTGCACGGCGGCGATCTGGTGTTTTTCCAGGCGCACTCGGCGCCGGGTGTCTACGCGCGGGCATTTCTCGAGGGGCGACTGTCGGAAGAATCGCTGTCCCATTATCGCCAGGAGATCGTGGCGGAGGCCGGCGGCATCCGGGGATTGAGCTCATATCCTCATCCCTTTTTGATGCCGGACTTCTGGCAGTTTCCAACCGGATCGATGGGGCTGGGGCCGCTCAACGCCATTTATCAGGCGCGGTTCATGCGGTACATGGAAAATCGTGGCTTGAAGGCGCACGGCGATCGTCGCGTGTGGGGTTTTTTCGGCGATGGAGAAATGGACGAGCCCGAGTCGATCGCCGCGTTGACACTCGCGGCTCGCGAGCGGCTCGACAACTGCATATTCGTCATCAACTGCAATCTCCAGCGACTGGATGGCCCCGTTCGCGGCAACGGCCGGGTCATCGACGAACTCGAGGCATTGTTCGCCGGCGCCGGATGGAACATCGTCAAATGCATCTGGGGCTCCGAGTGGGATGCGTTGCTCGGCCGCGATCATGGCGGTGTGCTCGAACGCGCTTTCGCGAACACCGTCGATGGTGATTTCCAGACGTTGTCGGCCAATGACGGCGCATTCAATCGCGAGACGTTCTTCAGCCGGACGCCGGAACTGCGAGCGCTGGTGGATTCGTTGTCCGACGACGACATCGCGATGCTTCGGCGCGGCGGACACGATCCCGTGAAAATCCATGCCGCCTTTGCCGCGGCGACGGTCAGGAATGGTCGGCCGTCGGTTGTGCTTGCCAAGACCATGAAGGGCTATGGCATGGGCACGATCGCGCAAGGGCGCATGACGACGCATCAGCAGAAAAAGCTGGAGCGGGACGACCTGCTTGCCTTTCGGGATCGATTCGCGCTCCCGCTTTCCGACGAAGAGGCATCGGAAGCGCGGTTCTATCGGCCGCCGCACGATAGCGATGAACTGCGGTACTTGCGCAAGCGTCGCGAGACGCTTGGCGGCTATCTCCCTCAGCGACGTGCGGCATCCGAGCGACTGGCGGTGCCCGAACTGGCGAGCGTCGCGGGCTTCTCGCTGAATGCGGACGGCAAGGTCATGAGTTCGACGACCGCCTTCGTCAGGCAACTTGGTGCGCTGCTCAAGGACGCCAGCCTCGGCCCGCGATTGGTTCCGATCGTGGCGGACGAGGCCAGAACGTTCGGCATGGCGAATCTTTTCCGTCAGGTCGGAATCTACGCGCCGTTCGGTCAGTTGTACGATCCGGAAGACAATTCATCGATGCTCTCGTATCGTGAAGCGTCCGATGGTCAAATTCTCGAGGAAGGCATCACGGAGGCGGGGGCCATCTCGTCGTGGACGGCCGCCGCGACGAGTTACGCCGTGCACGGTATTCCGATGATGCCGTTCTATATCTACTACAGCATGTTCGGCTTTCAGCGTATCGGCGACTTGATCTGGGCGGCTGCCGACCAGCGAGCCCGAGGCTTTCTCGTCGGCGCCACGTCAGGCCGCACGACGCTGGGAGGTGAAGGATTGCAGCATCAGGATGGCTCGAGCCATCTTCTCGCGTCGACGATACCGACGTGTCGGGCGTACGATCCGTCCTTTGCCGGTGAACTGGCGGTCCTGGTCGATTACGGGTTGCGGCGTATGCTGAGTGACGCGTACGACGAGTTCTTTTACGTCACCGTGACCAATGAAAACGTCGCGCAACCAAGTATTGCCGATGCGTCGCATGAAGGTATCGTGAAAGGCATGTATCTGTTTCGACGGGGCGGCCGCTTTCAGAGGCGGGTTCAGTTGTTCGGCAGCGGCGCGATCATGGGGGAGGTTCTCAAGGCGGCGGACGAATTCGAGCGGTTGCATGAGGTGTCCGCGGACGTCTGGAGTATTACCAGCTATGTCGAGCTGGGGCGGGATGGCGCGCGATGCGAGCGGGAATGGCGGCTCGGTTCCGGAGACATCGGGGAATCGTGGATTTCCACCCAGCTGCGCGCGACCGTTGGGCCGATCGTCGCCGCGTCGGACTATGTGAAAGCGCTTCCGGAAATGGTTCGTGCATATATTCCTGAAGGACGGCGATATGTCACGCTTGGGACCGACGGGTTCGGTCGAAGCGATTCGCGCGCGCAGTTGCGGCGGTATTTTGAGGTGGATGCTCAGGCCATCGTGCAGGCCGGGTTGAAGGCCCTCGAGGGGCCGGTGGTGGGGAATGAGGCCCGCCAACTGTCGGGGGCGTCTGATGTCGTCGGGGTGGTGGCGTACTAACGTGTGGTTTCTGTCGAATATGTGCGTGGGTCGTTGTTTTAAGTGGTTCTCCGCGCCTTTGTCGTTGAACTTGTCTTGCTATCGGTCTATCAGCGTCGCCCCTGCGCGGGGCGGCGGTCACTTTTCTTTGTCTTCCAAAGAAAAGTAACCAAAAGAAAGGCGCGTCCTTGGGCGGACGGCAAAGGTGGTTCTGCTCAGGTTCGTGGTTTATTTGACCACCGTAGTTCGCGGGATGTCGGGGCTCGGTGGGGACACGGGTACGGTCGCCACGTGTCTAGTCGGCCGTATGCAGTTGCTTCACCAGTTCGCCAATGAAGTCGATCAGTACAGTCGACAACTCGCGGCCCGACAAGGTCTGGATCTGGATCGCACGCAACGACATGCCCGGATGGTCGATCGGTATCGCCACCAGGCCGTCCGTCGCCAGACGCGCCTGTACCGTCAGGCGGCTGGTCAGCGACACGACCCCAGACATTTGAGTGAATGCATACAGCGTGCCGGAGTTGTTGCAGGTCAGGACAGGCTCGAAAAGAAGATTCTCGAGGCTCGCCGTCGTATCGAAAAGCTGACGGATCGTCGTGCCACGGTCAAGCAGCGCAATCGGGAAATTCCGCAACTCGGCCATCGATACCGTCGCGCGACCAGCCAGCGCGTGAGAACGCGGCATGACGGCGCAAATGGGCGCGCTCTGCGTGTACTCGACGTTGATCTCCGGCTCTCGTACAACACCGAAAGTCAGTCCGATATCCGCTTCGCCGCTCCGTACGTGTGCCGTCACCTCCTTCGGCGCCGTCACCGCCACCTCGAAACGGGTACCGGGCGACTTCTCCAGAAATTGCGTGATGGCCCGAGGGAGAACATCCCGGGCAAACGCTTCCGACGTCGAGACGCGGATCGTGCTCCGATCGAACGAGTTCAGCGCCTTGATCTCCTCGATCACCTGCTGACCTTCGAGCAGGGTTCTACGAACATGGGCAGCCAGCAGCTCCCCGGCCTTGTTGGGGACCATGCCGCGCGCCTGACGCTCGAACAACGGGCAGCCAACCTCCTCCTCCAGCTTCGTGATCTGACGGCTGATCGCCGAGATCGAAACGTGCAGCTTCTCGGACGCCTCGCTCAGCGAACCTGTATTGGCAACGGCAAGGAAGTATCGGAGTGCAGCGTTGTGCATGACGGGCCGCCAAGTTTGCGTTATTCGAAAGCAGGGCACGCAAAAAAGTCAATTGTGGTGCGCGTTTTGGCTCCGTACGCTTGATCCATCAAGGTCGAACAAGCCGCTCTTCCACGATACACGCGAGGATCACCATGACGCGCCATCAAGCAATCGACTCTGCCACAACATATTTCGATTCGGGGGGCTTTCTGAAAGATCTCGCGCGACGCGTCTCCATGACGACGGAAAGTCAGGATTCCGGACGGGACGGCGAGCTTCGAGCATACCTCGTCGACGAGATCGTCCCATCGATCGACCGTATCGGCTTTGAGTCTCGTATCGTCGAGAACCCGGTGGCGGGGAGCGCGCCGTTTTTGATCGCGACGCGTATCGAGGACCCCTCGCTTCCGACGATCCTGATGTACGGGCACGGTGACGTCGTCCGTGGCCATGACGGACAGTGGAAGGACCAGATGTCGCCATGGAACGTCACGGTTGAAGGGGACCGATGGTTCGGGCGGGGCACCGCCGACAACAAAGGGCAACACACGATCAACCTGGCCGCGCTGGAGCAAGTCATCGAGGCCAGGAATCGACGCCTGGGCTTCAATGCGACGCTGCTGCTCGAGATGGGGGAAGAAACCGGATCGCCCGGGCTGCGCGCGGTCTGCGAGCAGAACAAGGACCTTCTCGCCGCCGACGTTCTGATCGCTTCGGATGGCCCTCGGGCCAGGTCGAACGTCCCCTGCGTTTTTCTCGGGTCGCGTGGATTCGTGAACTTCACGCTTTCCGTCCGGCTCCGGTCGGGCGCCCATCATTCCGGAAATTGGGGTGGAGCGCTCGGCAATGCCGGAACCGTGCTCGCGAACGCGATTTCGTCGCTCGTCGACGGGCGCGGGCGGATCCTCGTCGACGCGCTGTTGCCGACGCATATTCCGGCTTCGGTACGCACGGCGCTGAAGCATATTGCCGTCGGTGGCGGGCCCGACGATCCTCACGTCGACGGCAATTGGGGCGAACCCGATTTGACGGCCCAGGAGCGCGTCTATGCATGGAACGCGCTCGAAGTACTGGCCTTTACCACCGGTAACCCGACCAGCCCGATCGGCGCGATTCCGCCCGTCGCGCACGCGCATTGCCAACTCAGATACGTCGTCGGTACGGATTGCGAGCGTATCGAAGAAGTTCTACGGCATCGCCTCGACGAATGCGGGTTCGACAGGGTCGAGGTTTCGATCGGCGAGCGAATGGGCGCCACGCGTCTGCCGCCGGAAGATCCGTGGGTCGCATGGGCGCTCGATTCGATCGAGCGGACGACCGGAAAGCAGCCGGATTTGCTTCCCAATCTTGGCGGGTCGCTGCCCAACGACGTCTTTTCCGAGGTTCTGGGCCTTCCGACGATCTGGATTCCGCACTCATACGGAGCCTGCTCCCAGCACGCACCGAACGAACACCTCCTTGGAAGTGTCGCGCGTGAGGCGCTGCAGATCATGGCCGGCATATTTTGGGATCTCGGGGAGTCGGCATCCGCCGTCCGGGATCGGCGCAAGGAAGGAGCGCTTGTCGTCCACGCATAAGACGCCAATTTTTTAATGCACTTGTCATCGTAAGTGAACGGAGAATGAGATGCGTACTATGGAAATGGTGGATGCCGCGCCGACGAGAGAACAAGCTCCAAACGTGTTGCGACTGGTGTCCGCCGCAACCGTCGGCAATGCCTTGGAATGGTTCGACATACTGATTTACGGATTCTTCGCAATCTCGATTTCAAAGGCTTTCTTTCCTGCGTCGAGCAGCGGGGTATCCCTTCTTCTGACGTTCGGGACGTTCGCGATCTCGTATTTGGCCAGACCGATCGGAGCGCTGGTACTGGGTTCGTATGCGGATCGTCGCGGCCGCAAGGCGTCGATGATGGTGTCGATCGTGACGATGATGATCGGCACGACGACGATCGCACTGATGCCGAGTTACGCGTCGATCGGCGTGATCGCACCGATTCTGGTCATCTGCGCTCGGCTGCTTCAGGGATTTTCCGCGGGCGGCGAGTTCGGCAGCACGACCGCGTTTCTGGTGGAGCAGTGTCCCGAGCGCAAGGGATTGTTCGCCAGCTTCCAGTTCGCGAGTCAAGGATTGAGCTATATGCTTGCGGCCGGTTTCGGCGTTCTCCTCACGTTGATCCTCGATGGAGACGCCATCGACGCATGGGGTTGGCGCATCCCGTTTCTCTTTGGTGTGCTGATCGGCCCGGTCGGCCTGTACTTGCGAAAGCACGTGCATGAGGCCGACGGCGCGAGGCGTGAAAGGCCCGCATCGTTCCCGGTGAGGGAAGTGTTCGTCAATCAGAAAGCCAGAATGTTGCTGGCGATCGGTACGCTCGTTCTTTCTACCGGCGCCAGTTACGTCATTCTTTATATTCCGACCTACGCGGTACGTGAACTTCATCTGCCTGCCAGTTTCGGTTTCATTGCAACGACGTTGACCGGCGCCATCCTGACGTTCGTTACGCCGTTCGTCGGTCATCTCTCGGACAGGATCGGCCGCATCAGGCTGATGATCTGGGCCGGAGTAGCCTTCATTCTGACCATTTACCCGGTTTTCAAATTGCTTGGCGCGCATCCCGATCTGGGAAGACTCATTGCGATGATGGCCTGGATGGGGACGCTGAAGGCGGTCTATTTTGGCGCGCTGCCAGCGCTGATGGCGGAAGTATTTCCGACCGAAACGCGAGCGACGGGCATGGCGATCAGCTACAACATCGGCGTCACGCTGTTTGGCGGTTTCGCGCCGCTGATCGTCGCGTCGCTGATCCATCAGACGGGCAATCTGGCATCGCCGGCGTTTTATCTGATGCTGCTCGGCGTGCTGAGTCTGATTGCATTGCGCGGCTGTCGATCGATGTTGAATCTCCGATAAGGCAGCGCATCGAGAGAACGCCGCACGGCCGGGCGATGGCTTCGCCGGGTGCGGCGCGAGACTTGTTTCGACGACATGCGAGGTGATCGGCATGAGTGCAAGGAAACTGGGCGCGGTATCGTCGGGGGCTTCGACGTGGAACTGGCTGTTACCGCCTTCGGAGCGGGCTCGCGTGTGTGTCGTCATGGATCCGAGCCCGGGCTCGGCCGCGGTTTCAGCGGCCGTAGCCCGCTTCGCGGCGATGCCGGAAGTCGCGCTTCTCCAGATTGACGATCCCGTCGATGCGCATCGTGCATGGAGCGAGTCGCTCATGCCGGGTAACGTCCCGGATGCGGCGAAGACGAGCGCGGATTGCCGATTGAGTCGATTGCCGCGAGGCGTGCCGTTGCTGATGTGGTCGACACGCCCGCAACACCTCGACTGGCTCGGCGGCATCGAAGGCAACAGGGTGCGTGCCCTCGTTACTTTCGACGGCGACGAGGTCGAAATGCAGGTATCTCGTCTGCTCGCGCTTGTGCTGAAGGAGTTGAAGCACGCGATCGCCGAGAACATGTTGATCCATTGAGGCGATGAAAATCGCTTTGCCCGGCCGTTGCAGACCGAGCGGCTGGTCAATGACTAGTCCCGGCAAATCGGTGTCGCGGTCACGTCGTGGAAACCATGAAGGGCATCAACGACAGCTCCCGCCAAATCTCGGACATCACGGGTGTCATCGACAGCATTGCCTTTCAGACGAACATTCTGGCCTTGAATGCGGCGGTCGAGGCCGCGCGCGCCGGCGAGCAGGGCAGGGGCTTCGCGGTGGTCGCCAGCGAAGTGCGCAGCCTGGCCGGACGTTCCGCCGATGCGGCCAGGGAGATCAAGAAGCTCATCGGCTCGAGCGTGGGGCGCGTTGCTCAAGGTTCGACCGAAGTCGAGCGCGCATGGGTGGCGATGACCGAAGTCGTGAACTCCATTCGTCGCGTCACCGAGACGATGCGTGAAATCAGTGCCGCGAGCGCCGAACAATCGCTCGGCGTGGCCCAGATCGGCGAAGCCGTCGGCCAGATGGAGCGCGCCACGCAGCAAAACGCTGCGTTGGTCGAGCAAACGGCGGCGGCGGCGGTCAGTCTGCGCCAGCAGTCACGGGAACGGGTGGAGGTCATCTCGGTTTTTCGCCTTGGACGCGGTGAAGCGCCGTAGAGCCGGCGTGTTTAGGCATACGCGCCGCGATCGCGCTGGACCGACGGGACGGGAATCCGCCGCCTGGCGCCGCGACCGCACGCCAGGCTGACGGGCCGATTACCGTTTTGTCATCTACGCCGCTCGGGCCTGCACGGAGCGCGGCCGTGTCGCCGTTTCCGGGTAACATCGCCGTATGTCACCACGAATGCGACGGAGCCGGCCATGCGCATCCTGATAGTCGAAGACGAACCGAAAACGGGCGCGTACCTGAAGAAAGGGCTCGAGGAATCGGGCTTCAGCGTCGATCTCGCGAAGGACGGCGCCGAAGGGCTGATGCTCGCGCAGGAAGAGCGTTACGACGTGATCGTGCTCGACGTGATGCTGCCCGTGCTCGACGGCTGGGGCGTGCTCAAGCGGCTGCGCGAGACGCATACGACGCCCGTGCTGTTCCTGACCGCGCGCGACGACGTGCAGGACCGCGTGCACGGCCTCGAACTCGGCGCCGACGATTACCTCGTGAAGCCGTTCGCGTTCGTCGAGCTGCTGGCCCGCATCCGCACGCTCGCGCGTCGCGGGCCGCCGCGCGAGACCGAGCACCTGGCGGTCGGCGATCTGGAAATCGACGTGGTGCGCCGCCGCGTGAAGCGCGGCGCCACGCGAATCGACCTGACGCCGCGCGAATTCTCGCTGCTGCAACTGCTCGCGCGCCGGCAGGGCGAGGTGCTGAGCCGCACGCAGATCGCATCGTACGTGTGGGACATGAATTTCGACAGCGACACCAATGTCGTCGAGGTCGCGATCCGGCGCCTGCGCGCGAAGATCGACGACGCGTTTCCGGTCAAGCTGATCCATACCGTGCGCGGCGTCGGCTACGTGCTCGAGCCGAAGGACGGCGCATGACGCGCGCGCGCTCGCTCGCGGCGACACTCGCGCTCGCTTTCGCCGCGACCACGCTGGCCGCGTTCGCGCTCGTCGGCGCGTATGTGTATGCGGGCCTCGAGCGGCAGGTGAACACGCAGGACGATCTCGACATCGTGCTGGCCGCGCGCCACACGCGCCGGCTCGCGGGCGAGCTCGAGTCGCTCGATGCGGTTCGCGCGCACGCGGAGCGGCTGACGAGCCAGGTGCTGGGCAACGAGGCGCTGTCGATGGTCGTCGTCGATGCGCAGGGCGACGTGCTCGCGCGCCACAACGTCCGGCTCGTCGCGCTCGACGATGCACCCGCGGCCGCATCGGTTCCGCTGGCCGACGCGCAACTGTTCGCGCCGCACGCGGCGCCGGTTCCCGCGAACGACCGGATCACGGCCGACCGGCTCGTCACATGGACCGCCGCCGGCGGCACGCCGATGCGCGGCGTCGCGATCGAGGCCGCGCTCGGCGACCGCACGCCTATCCGCATCGCGATCGCGCGCAACATGCGCGACCGGGCCGAACTGCTCGACGGCTACCGCAACCGGCTCATGCTTGCCGGCGGCGTCGGCGCGCTGTTCGCGCTGCTGCTCGGCTACTGGCTGATCCGCAAGGCGCTCGCGCCGCTGCGCGAGATCGTCGACGACACCGGCCGGATCACGGTCGACAAGCTCGACACGCGGCTCGACGCGTCGCGCGCGCCGCCGGAGCTGCGCGCGCTCGTCGATGCGCAGAATGCGATGCTCGGCCGCCTGCAGCAGGCGTTCGCGCATCTGTCGCAATTCAGCGCCGATCTCGCGCACGACTTGCGCACGCCGCTGAACAACATGCGCGGCGCCACCGAAGTCGCGCTCGCGCGGCCGCGTTCGGCCGACGAGTACCAGACGCTGCTCGAATCGAATCTCGAGGAATACGATCGCCTCGCACGGATGATCGAGAACGTGCTGTTTCTCGCGCGCGCCGAGCATCCGAGCTTCGTCACGCGGCAGCGCGCATTCGACGTGCGCGACGAACTCGAGCGCATCGCCGAGTATTTCGAGGGGCTCGCCGACGAGGCGGGCTCGGCGCTGCGCGTCGACGGGCACGGGCAGTTGACCGCCGACGTCGAGCTGTTCCGCCGCGCGGTCGGCAACCTGCTCGCGAACGCGCTGCGTTACACGCCCGCCGGCGGCGTCATCACGCTGAGTGTCGATGAAACCGCCGACGCGGTGCGCGTCGTCGTCGCGAATCCGGGCGAGCCGATCGATCCCGCGCTGTTGCCGCGGATCTTCGACCGCTTCGTGCGCGGCGACCCCGCGCGCAGCGGCGGCGCGCCGGGCGGCACGGCAGGGCTCGGCCTCGCGATCGTGCGCTCGGTGATGGAACTGCACGGCGGCACCGCGCAGGTCGAAAGCGACGCGCGCGGCACGCGCTTCGTGCTCACGTTCAATCGGCCGCCGGCTGTGTGACGGCGGGCTCGGGCTGCGCGGCCGCCGCGTGTTCCTTCGCGCCGGCGTTCGAAACAGGGCAGCCGTTTGCGGGGTCTTCAAACGAACCGAATGTAGAATCAATGTAGATACAAACGGCTTGCCATTTCTGCGGCGCGTGTCTACAATGGATAAACATTCGGAGCGTGATATGGAACTCAAAATTCAGAAGTGGGGCAACAGTGCGGCCGTGCGGCTTCCTGCTGTGTTGTTGGAGCAGATCGGCGCGTCGGCTGGCAGTTCTCTGCACGCCGATGTACGGCCGGATGGCTTGTTGCTTTCGCCCGCGCGGCGCAAATATTCGCTGGATGAACTCGTTGCGCAATGCGATCCGAAGGCTCCGCAACCGGCAGACCTCGTCGCGTGGGGTGAAGTCAAGCCCGTGGGACGTGAGGCATGGTGAGGCGCGTCAAGTTCGACCGTGGCGATATCGTGCGGGTTAGCCTGAATCCGACAGTGGGCAAAGAACAGCAAGGGGATTTCCGTCCCGCGCTGGTTCTGTCACCCGCCGCGTTCAACACGCTTGGCGTGGCGCTCGTCGCGCCAATTACGCAGGGCGGCGAATTCGCGCGATACGCGGGATTCGCTGTGCCGCTCTCGGGTTCGGGGACGGAGACGCAGGGCGTGGCGCTGGTGAACATGGTCCGCACGCTCGACCTCGAGGCGCGCGGCGCACGCAAGGTCGAGCGTGCCCCCATTGAAGTTGTCGAAGATGCGCTCGCTCGCCTGCAAACCATTTTGGAATGACGGGAAACGCCGGCCTCGCCGGTAAGTGACATCGCCAATCGACAGTGCGATCAACGCGTCGGTTCGCTGCCTCAAATGCGGCGCGCACGGCGTTGGCGCGTGCAACCGTGGGCGGCTGTTCGATGCGGAGCGTCTCGGCGACGTCATTGCCGGCGAATTGGTCGAAGCCCTGCTCGCAGATGGACAATTACGCGAGCACGCCCCAGCACTATTGGAGCTTGATCCAGAACGAGGCCGGGGACCATTCGCTTGCCAGCGGCAGGTCAACCGGACGTACGAGACCGGAGAGTGGCACCCAACTACCGCGAGGCAATCGACCCGGGCGCAAGTGATGGGGAAGACATGGTTCGCATGACTGACGGTGATATGTCGCAGTGTGACGTCAACGAGCCGTATTACCGACGTGCAACCTTTCGTCCGCCGATCGAAGAGTTGAAATGGTGCTACGGCTGCGCGCCTCTCACGTTCAACCGGCCGCCGGCTGTGTGACGGCGGGTTCGGGCCGCACGGCCGCCGCGTGTTCCTTCGCGCCGGCGTTCGATTCCGCGCCTGATTCCGCGCCCGCGCCCGCCTGCCAGCCGCCGCCCAACGCCTTCAGCAGGCCGACCGCCGCCTCCATCCGGCGCGCGTCGATCTGATCGGCGGTGCGCCGGTTCGTCAGCGCGATCGTCTGCGCGGTAACCACATCGAGATAGCTGACGGCGCCGGCGTTGAAACGATTCGTCGTCAGCCGCAGCGACAGATCGGCCGCGTCGGTCGCGCGTTGCTGGCTGCCGGCTTCGGAAGCGAGCGCATCGAGCGCGGACAACTGATCCTCCACCTGCTGGAACGCGACGAGCACGGTTTGCCGGTAATCGGCGACCGCGCCGTCGTATTGCGCATGCGCGCCGCGCAGCGATGCGCTGCGGCGGCCGCCGTCGAACAGCGTGCCGGCGAGCTGCGGGCCGATCGACCAGAACAGGCTCGGCGCGGCGAGCCACGGCGCGAAGAACGAACTCTCGAGCCCCGCGCTCGCCGACAGCACCAGATCGGGAAAGAACGCGGCACGTGCCTCTCCGATCTGCGCGTTCGCGGCCGCGACGCGACGCTCGGCCGCCGCGATGTCGGGCCGCCGCTCCAGCAGTTGCGACGGCACGCCGGCCGGAATGGCCGGCACGTGGAACGCCTGCACGCGGGGCGGCAGCGCGAACGTCGATGCGCTTTCGCCGACGAGCGTCGCGATCGCATGCTGCAACTGCGCACGCGACGCGTCGATGTCGGTGTCCTGCGTGCGCGTCGATTCGAGTTGCGTCTGAGCTTGGGCGACGGCCGACGCGTCGATCGCACCGGCCGCGAGTTGCTGCCTGAGCAGCGTCAGCGCGTCCGCGTACGCGCTAACCGTGTCGTCGAGCAGTTGCTTCTGCGTGTCGAGCGAGCGCAGCGCGAAATAATCGGTCGCGAGTTCGGCCGTGACCGATAGCTTCACGGCCTGCAGGTCGGCCGCGCTCGCGGCCGCGTTCGCCTGCGCGCCCGTCACCGCATCGCGCACGCGGCCGAACACGTCGGGCTCCCAACTCGCGGCCACGCCGGCCTGGTAGTCGGGCGTCGTCTTGCCGGCGAGCGACGAGCCGAGCCGGTTCCGCGACACGCGCGCGCGGCTTTGCGCGACGCCCGCGGTGATCGTCGGCAGGAATCCGGCGTGCTGATAGTCGACCATCGCGCGTGCCTGCTGCAGATCGGCGACGGCTTTCTTCACGGTCTGGTTCGACACGTCGACGCGCGCTTCGAGCGCGTTCAGGTCGGCGTCGCCGAACACCGTCCACCACGCGCCGCGCGCGGCGGCGTCGGCCGGCATCGCGACGTGCCAGCCGGCCTGCGCGGCAGGTGCGGCCGGCGCGCCCGCGTAGTGCGCGGGCACCGCGACGGCGGGCGGCGAGTAGGGCGGCAGCGTCGAGCAGGCGGTCAGTGCGGCGGTGGCGGCGAGCGTGACGATGCGGCGTGCGAACGGAAGCGGATGACGGAGGCGCATGGCAGGTATCTCGTGATTCGTCGTCGATGGGTCAGCCGCGGGCGGGCGCGGCAGCGGGCGTTGACGTAGCCGGTGCGGCGCCGGCCGCGCGCGGCGGCGGCACGTTGCGTGCATCGGCCGCAGACGCCGGTTGCGCGGCCTGCGTGGCCTGCGCGGCGGAAGCGGCCGAAGCGGCCGAAGCCGGCGAAGCAGCGACCGGCGCCGCATCGTGCGCGGTCGACACGATCTTCACGGTCTCCCCTGCCGTGATCGCATCGCCCGGGTTGTCGATCACGCGATCGGTTGCCGCGAGCCCCGCGACGATCTCCACCCGCGTGCCGAAATCTCGCCCGATCTGCACGGTCTTCAGCGCGGTGCGCCCGTTCGCGCCGACGGTGGCCACCGTCACGCCGTTCGGACGGAACAGCAGCGCGCTGACCGGCAGCTCGAGCGCCGGCGCCGCGCTCGGCACGACGAGATGCGCCTGCGCGTACGCGCCGGGCATCAGCGTGCCGTCGCGATTGTCGACGTCGATCTCGACGCGCAGCGTGCGCGTGACGGGATCGATCGCGCCCGCGCTGCGCGCGACGCGCGCGGCGATGCGCCGCCCCGGATACTGCGGCGTCGTCAGGTAGACCGGTGTGCCGGTCGACACGCCCGTCGCGCTGTCCTGCGGCACATCGACGAACACGCGCAGCGTGTCCGTCTGTTCGAGGTGGAACAGTTCGCCAGACAGGCCCGGGCTGCCCGGCGTGCCGCCCGCGGTGACGAGCGTGCCGACGTCGACGTTGCGTGCGGTGATCACGCCGTCGAACGGCGCGGTGACGGATTCGTACGACACGAGTTCGGCAAGATGCGCGACGTTCGCCTGCGCAGCGGCGAGCATCGCGCGCTTCGCGTTCATGTCCGCGACCTTCGTGTCGGTGTCCTGCTGCGACACCGATTGCGTCTTCAGCATGTCCTGCCAGCGCTGCGCGGTCGATTTCGCATAGTCGTAGTTCGCCTGCGCGCTCGCTTCGTCCGCGCGCGCCTGGCGCAACTGCGCGTCGAGATCGGGCGCCGAGATTTGCGCGAGCGTCTGGCCGGCCTTCACGTGCGTGCCGAGATCGGCGCTCCAGTGCGCGATATAGCCGCTCGTGCGCGCATAGATCGATGCGTCCGCATACGGCGTCACCGCGCCGGGCAGGGTCAGCGTCTGGTCGGCCGGCGCCGTGCCGGGCACGACGACCGACACTGGCAGCGCCTGCTGCGCGGCCACCTGCGCACGCTGCGCGGCGCGCGCGTCGATACGCGGCACGATGCCGAGCGCGAGCAGCGCGGCGGCGAGCGCGGCGGCCGCGAGCGGCACGGTCAGCTTGCGGCCGCGGCGAGCCGGCGGGGTGTCGGAGGCGGCGCCGCGCGCGGCGGGCGGCACGGCTGCGGCAGCGGGGGCCGCGGTGGCCGTTTCGGCGGCCGGCGGCGGGGCGACGGGTTCGATCGAGTCGTTCATGATGGGTCCGGGGTCGGGCGAATCGAAGGATGGGAAGGGGCGGCCGTGCGCGCTCAACGCAGTGCCGGCGTATCGGGCGCGGGCTGCGCGCGCCGGGCGGCCGCGGCGTCGCGGCGCCGCGCGAGCCACGCGTGGACGAAGCCGAACACCACCGGCACGAACAGCAGCGTCGACACCGTGCCGAACGCGAGGCCGCCAATCACCGCGCGGCCGAGCGGCGCATTCTGTTCGCCGCCGTCGCCGAGCCCGAGCGCCATCGGCAGCATGCCGATCAGCATCGCGAGCGCGGTCATTACGACGGGGCGGAAGCGGTTGAAACCGGCATCGAGCGCCGCTTGCCACGGCGACGCGCCGCCCGCGAGCAGTTCGCGCGCCGCGTTCACGACGAGAATGCTGTTCGCGGTCGCGATGCCGATGCACAGGATCGTGCCGGTCAGCGCGGGCACCGACAGCGTGGTGCGCGTGACGAACAGCATCCATGCGATGCCGGCGAGCGACGCCGGCAGCCCGCCGACGATCACGAGCGGATCGAGCCACGACTGGAAGTTCACGACCATCAGCAGGTAGACGAGCGCGATCGCGAGCGCGAGGCCGCCGAGCAGGCCCGTGAACGACTCGTGCATCGCCTGCACCTGGCCGCGCAGCACGATCGACGAGCCGGGAGGCAGTTGCGCGCGTGCGGCGTCGACGAGCTTCGTCACGTCGGCCGTGACGCCGCCGAGGTCGCGCCCCTGCACCGACGCGAAGATGTCGAGCACCGGCTGCACGTTGTAGTGCGACACCACGGCCTGCTGCGTCGAGCGCGAGAACGTGCCGAGCGAGCCGAGCAGGTTCTGCGCGGGCGCGCCCGCGGCCGGGCCGCCGGCCGGCGTCTGCGGCGCGCGCGCGGTGCCGGCGGGCAGCGGCACGTTCGCGAGCGACTGCAGCGAATTCACCGTGTATTGCGGCGTCTGCACGAGCACCGGGTAGCTGACGCCGTTGCGCGGATCGAGCCAGAAGTTCGGCGTGGTCTGCGAACTGCCGGACAGCGCGATCAGCAGGTTCTGCGCGACGTCGCGCTGCTCGAGGCCGGCCTGGATCGCCTTCGTGCGGTCGACGTTCACGTTGATCGCCGGTTCGTCGCCAGGCTGCTGGATGCGCGCGTCGACGAGCCCGCGCACGCCGCGCAGTTTCGCGAGCAGCGCATTCGCGACCGCGCGGTTCTGGTCGAGCTTGTTGCCGACGATCTGGATGTCGATCGGCGCGGGCAGCCCGAAGTTCAGGATCTGGCTGACGATGTCGGCCGGCAGGAACGCGAACGTCACGCCGGGGAACGACTGCGCGAGCACGTTGCGCAGCTTCGCGACGTACGCGGCCGTCGACGCGTGATTCGGTTTCAGCGTGACGAGCACGTCGGCGTCCTCGGTGCCGATCGGGTCCGACGAGTCGTACGTGAGGTTGATCCCGCTCACCGGCACGCCGATGTTGTCGAGCACGCCCGCGAGTTCGTTGGCCGGGATCACGCCGCGGATCTTCGCTTCGACTTCGTCGGTCAGCCGCGCGGTTTCCTCGATTCGCGTGCCGGTCGGCGCGCGCAGGTGCAGGCGGATTTCGCCGGTGTCGACCGACGGGAAGAAGTCTTGACCGGCGAACGCGTAGAGGCCCGTCGACGCGACGCACGCGAGCAGGAACGCGGCCGCGAAGCGGCGGCGCCGCGCGATCGCCGCCGAGAGCACCGCGCGATAGCGCAGCCGCACGGCCTCGAAGCGATGCTCGAACGCGGCCTGGAAACGCGCGACGCACGCGAATACGCCGCGCGGCGGCCGGCCTTGCCCCTTCGCGCGCATCAGCGCCATCGCGAGCGTCGGCACCAGCGTGCGCGAGAAGAAGTACGACGCGATCATCGCGAAGATCACGGCCTCGGCCAGCGGCACGAACAGATAGCGCGCGACGCCCGTGAGCAGGAACATCGGCACGAACACGATGCAGATCGACAGCGTCGACACGAAGGTCGGCACCGCGATTTCGCCCGCGCCGGTCAGAATGGCTTCCTCTAGCGGCGCGCCGAGCTCCAGATGATGCGTGATGTTCTCGATCGCGACGGTCGCGTCGTCGACGAGGATCCCGACCGCGAGCGCGAGCCCGCCGAGCGTCATGATGTTGATGGTCTGGCCGAGCACGGACAGCGCGAGCAGCGACGTGAGCACCGCGAGCGGAATCGATACCGCGATGATCAGCGTCGCGCGCCAGCTGCCGAGAAACAGCAGGATCATCAGCGCGGTCAGGCACGCGGCGATCAGCGCCTCGCGCACGACGCCCTGGACCGCCGCCTTCACGAACACGGACTGATCGTCGAGCGGCGAAATGTGCAGCGCCTTCGGCAGGCCGGCCGCGATCTTCGGCAGCATCGCCTTCACCTGGTCGATGATCGTCAGCGTCGACGCGCTGCCGGTCTTCTCGACCGTCAGCAGCGCCGCGCGCTTGCCGTCCACGCGCACGATGTTGGTCTGCGGCGCGTAGCCGTCGCGAACGTGCGCGACGTCGCGCACGTACACGACATTGCCGCCGATCGTCTTCACCGGCAGGTCGTTCAGCGCGGCGACCGTCTGCGTGCTGCCGTTCATCTGCACGTTGTATTCGTGCGTGCCGATCTTCGCGGTGCCGCCCGGCAGGATCAGGTTCTGCGCGTTGATCGCGTTCACGACGTCGATCGGCGCGAGCCCCTTCGCCTGCAGCGCGCGCGTATCGAGATCGACGACGATCTGGCGGATCTTGCCGCCGAACGGCAGCGGCACGGCCGCGCCCTGGACGGTCGCGAGCTGCGTGCGGATGAAGCTGTTGCCGAGGTCGTACAGCTGCTGCTCGGCGAGCGTGCCGCTCGACAGCCCGAGCTGCAGGATCGGCACCGTCGACGCGTTGTACGTGATGATGTTCGGCGGCAGCGTGCCGGGCGGCAGGATGCGCAGGATCGACGCGGCGTTGCTCGCGGCTTCCGCGATCGCGCGATTGATGTCGGCGCCCGGATGGAAGAAGATCTTCACGACGGACACGCCGTTCAGCGACTGCGACTCGATGTGCTCGATGTCGTCGACGTCGGACGTGAGCGCGCGTTCGTAGTTCGACGTGATCCGCTTGGCCATGTCCTCCGCGGAGAAGCCGTTGTACGACCAGACGATGCTGACGACCGGAATGTCGATGCTCGGAAAAATGTCGGTCGGCGTGCGCAGCAGGGCAAGCGGCCCCGCGATGAAGATCAGCAGCGCGAGTACGACGAACGTGTAGGGCCTGCGTAACGCCAGCCGGACGATCCACATGATGGTGCTCCTCGAAGCAGGGCTCGGATGCGCATTCGATGCGACGAGCATGCAGTCTGCCGGCGCGGCGTTGACCCGACCCTGACCCGAAGATTACGAAGTCGTTATCTGTGCGGATGCGGCGGCGCCGGCCGCGCCGCTTCGTCCCTATAATGTCCGGCCGTGAACCTTCACGCGTTCCCGTATCCCGCCGCTTTCAGGAGCCTGACCGATGTCGTTGCGCACCGATGCAGATTTCTTCCTCCTTCTCGCCGATTCCTACCGCCGGCTGTTGCACCATCCGCTCGTTCCCGACGGGATGAGCGCGTCCGACGGCGCCGCGTGGCTGTACGAGACGGCGCCGTTCGGCGTGCTGGCGCACGACACGTCGGCCGATCCGGTGTTCGTGTACGGCAACCGGCGCGCGCAGGCGATTTTCGAATACGACTGGGACGAACTGACGGCGTTGCCGTCGCGCCTGTCGGCGGAGCCGATGGAGCGGCGCGAACGGCAGATATTCCTCGACAAGGTGATGCGGGACGGCTTCGTGTCCGGATACCGCGGCGTGCGGGTCACGAAATCCGGCAAGCGGTTCTGGATCGAGCGCGCGACCGTGTGGCAGCTCACGGACGCAGACGGAATCGTGCGCGGCCAGGCCGCGATGATTCCGGAAGTGCGGCCGCTCGACGCGTCCGCATGAACGCGACGGTCGTCCGACGTGCGCGCCTGCGCGGTGCCCGGCGAGCCGGGCGCCCCTGCACGACGGGCGCCCGCGCCCGGATAACAAAACCGTAATCGAAGCCTCACCTTCAGGAAAGCGCGCGAATCGCAGAATGATCCCAACTCTTCATCACATCGATGGGGAGCGGATGTCCGGCCTGATCTGCGGACGCGAACACGCCATCTTTGAGAGGTGAACATCATGAACAACCTGATTCGTGCAGTCCTGCTTTCCTGTGCGCTGAGCGCACCGATCGTCGCATTTGCGCAAACCGCCGACCATGCGCTCACACGGGCCGACGTGCGCGCCGATCTCGTCCGTGTCGAAAAGGCCGGTTATCGGCCGGTCGGCAGCGATCCTTACTATCCCGAGGACATCCAGGCAGCGGAGGCGAAGGTCGCCGCCCAGCATCCGCAGTCGGTCGCTGCACGGCCGGATGCCGCCGCCGCGACGGGCGTGCCGTCGCTCGCGTCGCTCGACACGCAGCAGTTGTTCGAGCACCACTGAACGCGGCTTTTTCAGCCGCCGTCCGCCGCCGGCGTCGGGTCATTCGACGCCGGCAACGCACCCGTCACGCAACGAATCGCTTTCGCTCGCGCGGTCGTGCCGGCGGCGCGTCCCCATCGAATCGTTCTCGGGAGTGTCATCATGAATCGCAAGCTTGTCGCCGCTGCGTTGCTCGCTCTTTGCGTCGGCACGGCCGCCGCCACGCCGGCCTTCGCGCGCGGCCAGCCGCAACTGCCGGATGACGACGGCGGGCGCGCGAGCGTGCTGCACGCGCTCGACCCGGAGTCCGATGCGCCGCGCCGGGCGCATGACACGCGGCCCGCGAACGCTCAGGCCGCGCCCATCAAACGTGCGCCGAGCGCGATTCCGCGCGCGGCGATCGATGCGCTGGCGGCGCGCTGACGGGCGTCCCAGCCGGCCAGCCCGGCGTCGAACCTGCTGCCTGGCGCGACGTCGCGCAACGCCTGCGCGAGACCGACCGCATCGTCGGCCGCTTTCGCGACGCCCGCCGCCGTGTGCGGGCGCACCATGCAGGCGGCGTCGCCGAGCAGCACCGCGCGCCCGAACGCCATCCGCTCGACGGCGAGATCGAGGATCGCCTGCGCGAATGGCGCGGGCGTCGCGTCGACGAGCGCGGCGAGCGTCGGCGCGAGCATCCGGTCGGCGGCGTCGACGAGTTCCGCGCGGTTGTCGTCGCGCATCGCGCCGGGCGGCAGCGACCCGTCGCGCTGCGTGCCGTCGCGTGCAAGGAACAGCGATGCCAGCCGGTCGGACGCGAGACGCCGGTACCACACCCAGTTCACGCGCCGCCCGCCCGGTTCGAGTGCGCCGTCGGCGCCGGGCACCAGATAGGTGAGGAACAGGTGCCGGTCGCCTTGCTGGAACGTGAAGCGTTCGCGCAGCAGAACCAGCACCTGCTCGGGCAGCGCGCGTTCGTCGACGAGCCCGCGCCACGCGACATAGCCCGCATACGTCGGCCGCACGTCCGGCAGCAACTGCGCGCGCACGGTGGAGCGGCCGCCGTCCGCGCCGATCAGCAGGTCGCCCGTCTCGGCATGGCCGCTCGCGAAGTGCGCGACGATGCGCTCGCCGTCCTGCTCGAACCGCTCGAACGCGTCGCCGGCGTGGAGGATGCCGGCCGGCAACGCACGCTTGAGCGCCGTGTAGATCACGTTCCACGCGGTCTGCGTCTGCGGCATCGCGAAGCGTTGCACGATCCGGTCCTGTGCGTCGACGTAGATCCGGTCGATCGAATCGACGCCGGCCGCGCGCGGCAGCGGCACGCCGCCGAACGCGAACGCGCGCTCGATCGGCGGCTGCAGCACGATGCCGCCGCCGCGGCTGTCGAGTTCGTGCGGCGATTGCTCGAATACGCGGACGTCCCAGCCGGCCGCGCGCAACGCGGTCGCCGCGAACAGCCCGCCGACCGATCCGCCGGCGATGACGGCCTTGCGGCCCGATCCGTGTCCCATCCGATGGTCCTCCGATGATGCCGCGTGCAGCGGCGGTGCGTCAGCCGGCCCAGCCGCGCAGGAAATCGAGCAGCAGCATGTTCACGCGCTCGGGCTGCTCCTCGTGCGGCAGGTGTCCGCACTGCGCGATCGGCTCGGCCCGCAGGTTCGCCGCCATGCTCTCCCATACGGCCTTCATGTCGAACATCTTGCCGACCGCGTAGAAATCCTCGCCCCAGATCGCCATGGTCGGGCACGCGATCCTGACATCCGCATCGACGAGATCCTGCTGCACGTCTTCCGCGTTCGCGCGATAGTCGGCCAACGCGCCGCGCACGGCCCCCGGGCGCCGATACGCGCGCACGTACGTGTCGAATGCATCGCCCGAGATCGCATGCGGGTTGTAGCACCAGTCGGCGAAGAAATAGCTGAGCCATTCGGCTTCCTTGCCCGCGATCAGCGCCTCCGGCAGGTCGGGCACCTGGTGGAACAGGAAGAACCAGTACGCGCGCGCCGTTTGCGCGGTCATGTTCTGCGCGACGATGCGCGTCGGCACGTTGTCCATCACGACGAGCCGCTCGACGCGCGCGGGGAAGTCCTTCGCGAAGCGCGTCGCGACGCGTGCGCCACGATCGTGGCCGACGAGCGCGATGCGGTCGATGCCGAGCGCATCGAGCAGCGCGGCGAGATCGCGCGCCATGTTGCGCTTGTCGTAGCCGGCCGCGGGCTTGTCGGTTTCGCCGTAGCCGCGCAGGTCGGGCGCGATCACGCGGTAGTGCCGCGCGAGCACCGGGATCTGGTAGCGCCACGCGAAGCTGGTTTCAGGAAAGCCATGCAGCAGCACGACGACGGGCCCGGCGCCGGCATCGATGACGTGCTGGCGGATGCCGTTCGCGGTAATGGTGTGATGGGTGAGTACGAGCGTGTCGGTCGTCATGTGGGAGCCCCGGTTCGATGCGGACGGTGCGCGGTACGGCACGCGTCCAATGCTGTCCGAGCATAGGGCAAGCAGCGAACGTCGCGGCTGAATCGTTCTGAATCGGCCAGGGCGCGGTGCAACGCCACGCCGCGCCGCGGCATCACGAGCGGCGGGCGCGCTTCGCCGCTGCGTCGGACGCGACACGCTTCAGCGCGGCCGGCGTGCCGTTCAGGAACGCGTCGATCTGCCGTTCGATTTCCGCGTCGAGATCGTCGGGTACCGGCAGCCCGTATACCCACTTGCGCACGCCGAGATAGAAGATGCTCGCGTGCAGGCTCCACACCAGTTCGATTTCCGCATTGCGCTGCGCTTCCGACGCCGGCGTCGCGATGTCGTACGCGTGCCGCAGCTCGCGCAGCACCGGCAGGAACACGCGTTCGCGCAGCCGCGACAGATAGCGCGTGTTGAAGCCCTCGCGGCTGAGCCCCGCGAAGATGAACGTGCGAATCCATTCGCGCCGCAGGATCGTCTGCGCATACGACCGGTAGAACGCGACGAGCCGCTGCTGCAGTGGAACCGAGCGGTCGGCGATCAGTTTTTCCCACTCGGGATCCCACGTGTAGACCTCGTCGTATACGCGATCGATCAGCGCTTCCTTGCTCGGGAAATACCGGTAGAGCAGCGGCTGGGTCACGCCGATCTGCCGCGCGAGCTCGCGCGTGCTGCCGGAAAAACCGTGGGTCGCGAAGTGTTCGACCGCCTTTTCGACGATCTGCCGCTCGCGCGCTTCCGGCGTGAGGCGGCGGCCCGATGTGGCGGCGGTGTCGTCGGCAGTCGCCCCGCGCGTGCGGGGCGCTGCCTTGCGCTTGGTGTCGGTCATGCGTCGGCTCCTGAATGCGGCCATTCTGCACTTATCGATCGAAAAATAGCAAGGCGGCCACCGCGAAGCCGGCCACGCGGCGCGGGCGTCGCCGCCCCGCGCGTTCAGAACGATTCAGTTCGCCGCCATGACTTTCAGGCCCGCATTCCGTAGTCTTGCTCCCGAGCCGCCGCACGCGGCCGAATCCCTTCGGCCGGCCCGGCCGGCGGCGCAACCGGAACGGACCATGCCTTACCTGATCTCGCCGGGAGCCGGCATCGCAGTCGGCCTCCCGCACCCCCTCGTGCGCGTGCAATCGCCCGCGCCGCCGCCGATCGCCCTGGCGGGCCGGCTCGGCCTCGTCTTGCGCGAGCATGCGGTCCCGCTCGCGCGAGCGCAATGGCGCGCGCGCGCCGCGCAGGTCCGCGATGCGGGCACCGTCGACCCAACCGCGGAAGCCACGACATGCAGCCCGCGCAAGTAACGGCAGCGGGCGCGGCGGCCCCCGATCGCCTGCGCGGCGAGGATGTGTTTCTCGCCTCGATCGCCGGCTACGTCGACACGCTCGGCTTCGTCGCGCTGTTCGGGCTCTTCACCGCGCACGTTACCGGCAACTTCATCCTGATCGGCTCGGGCCTCGCCGGTGTCGGCCAGGGCCTGATGATCAAGTGGCTCGCGTTTCCGGCATTCATCGCGGGCATCGTGGCCGCCCGCCTGCTCGATCACCGGATGCGCGTGCGCGGGCATGGCCCGCGGGCGCGCTCGCTGTACGCGCTGCAGACGATCCTGCTGGCCGGCTTCATGCTCGCGGGCGTCGCGGCGTCGCCGATCGGCAGCGCCGATGCGCCCGCGACGATCGTCTGCGGGCTGCTGGGTGCGGCGGCAATGGGCGTGCAGAACGCGCACGGCCGGCTGACCGCGCGCACCGTCGTCGCGAATACCGTGATGACCGGCAACGTCACGCAGGCGGTCATCGATGCATTTGACTGGCTCGTGCCGATCGCCGCGCCGGCCGAACGGGAAGCCGCGCGCGCGCGGCTGCGACGCACGCTGCCGCCGGTCGCCGGGTTCGCGCTCGGTGCGGGCGCCGGCGCGAGCGCCTACCTGTACGCCGCGTTCTGGGCGCTGGCGCTGCCGCTCGCGATGCTCGTTTTCCTCACCTGGCGCGCCGGCCGGACCGGCGAGACGTCCGCGGCGCGCTGAGCGCCGATACCGCGCGCGGCGTCGGCTGTGCGCGGCATCGGGGGCGGCGAAGCCGCTCCCGTTTCTTCATTCCGTCAACGCTGGCTTCGAGAATGGCTTGATTCAGGTCGGCAAGCGCCAGACGCCTCGACCGTTCACGGCTGATCTCCCGGAAACCGACACTCGGGGCGGCGGATGCGCAAATCACGCACAACGCGCGACTTCGCGCGCTGCGCCTTCCGTTCAAGCTGTTCGGCAGCATCAAGAAGATGACGGCCTTCGTCGACGACGACGCGGCCCATGCGCGTGAGCTTCGCTCGACGTGTGCCTGTCACGTCGGTGTCGATTCTCGGTGCTTCACGGAAGCGTCGGAGGTGTGAGCGCCAGGTAACGGGCCGAACATGTGCTGGCTGCACTTCGCGTCGCGCCACGCGGTTCCCGGTCGGATGCCGTCGAGCATCCGTCGCACCACGGGAAGAATCTGTTCGCCGGCCAGAATGCCAAGCAGGCCGGCGAGGGCGACGGCGGGCGGCGCCGGCGATTGCACGCCGATCAGCGCGTAGACGACGCCGGCGAGGATGCCGGCGAAAAGCGAAGCAGTGTACGGTTTCATCGTTCTGGAATGAAATGACAGCCGTTAAAAATACGGATACCTACCGGTCTGGCGTCGATCCGAAAGTCTTGGGCCAGCCTATCAGGTCGGCGCGCTCGTCGTTAGCGCATTCAACGAAATTCAGAACTTTTCAGTCTGAATGTCGAGCGTGGCGAGAATCAGAACAATTAACTGGTGCGGCCGCACATTCGCGTATTGAATGACGCAGGCCGGCTGCCGACGCTTCCGACACCGCGCATTGGACGCCTCGCGGATTCGTCGGCCAGGCGAGTCTCATTTTTCTCCGCGTCAAAGGACATCATCACCATGAGCAACCCCAAGCTTGAAGTACTTACCCCGCACAACAGCCAGCTGATCTTCATCGACCAGCAGCCGCAGATGGCCTTCGGCGTGCAGTCGATCGATCGGCAGACGCTGAAGAACAACGTCGTCGGGCTCGCGAAGGCCGCGAAGGTCTTCAACATTCCCACCACGATCACGACGGTCGAAAGCGAGAGCTTCTCCGGCCACACCTATCCCGAGCTGCTCGACGTGTTCCCGAACCAGAAGACGCTCGAACGCACGTCGATGAACTCGTGGGACGACCAGAAGGTGCGCGACGCGCTCGCCGCGAACGGCCGCAAGAAGGTGGTCGTGTCGGGGCTGTGGACCGAAGTCTGCAATACGACGTTCGCGCTGTGCGCGATGCTCGAAGGCGACTACGAGATCTACATGGTCGCCGACGCTTCGGGCGGCACGACCCAGGCCGCGCACGACATCGCGATGCAGCGCATGGTGCAGGCCGGCGTGGTGCCGGTCACGTGGCAGCAGGTGCTGCTCGAATGGCAGCGCGACTGGGCGCACCGCGAGACGTACGACGCGGTGATGGCGATCGCGAAGGAGCATTCGGGCGCATACGGGATGGGCGTGGACTACGCGTACACGATGCTCCACAAGGCGCCGCAGCGTACCGCGACGCCGCACGAGTCGATTGCGCCCGTTCCGGCGAAGTAAGCGCGGACGGCCTGCAACGGCGGATGCCGGTGCGACGGGTTCGATGCGAACGCGCCGCATCGGCTCCATTGCCGCGGGCGGCGGACGTGACCGAAAACACGAATGCCGCCCGCGGCATGCTGTTCGGCACGCCGCGCCTGCATTTGAAATTGTCCGGGAGATTGATCGCATGAAACCTTATCTGGTTTCCCTTGGTGCGGGCCTGCTGATCGGTGTGATTTACAGCGCCATCAAGGTTCGCTCTCCCGCACCGCCGCTGATTGCGCTGGTCGGGTTGCTCGGCATGCTGATCGGCGTGCAAGCGTTACCCACCGTGAAACAGCTGTTTGGCTTCTGATCAACAAGAGGTGATGCACATGACCGCAACCGTGACCCAACCGGATCTGATCCTGCATAACGGACGATTCACGACGCTCGACCGCGCGAACCCCGTCGCGACGGCCGTCGCGATTGCCGCCGGCCGCTTCGTCGCCGTCGGCAGCGACGCGGACGTCATGCCGCTCGCGGGCCGTGCGACGAAGGTGGTCGATCTCGGCGGCCGCGGCGTGCTGCCGGGCCTGATCGACAACCACTGCCACGTGATTCGTGGCGGCCTGAACTACAACATGGAGCTGCGCTGGGACGGCGTGCCGTCGCTCGCGGTCGCGATGGAGATGCTCAAGCGTCAGGTCGCCGTGACACCCGCGCCGCAGTGGGTGCGCGTCGTCGGCGGCTTCACCGAACATCAGTTCGTCGAGAAACGGCTGCCGACGATCGATGAGCTCAACGCGGTTGCACCGGACACGCCCGTGTTCATCCTGCACCTGTACGACCGCGCGTTGCTGAACGCGGCCGCGCTGCGTGTCGTCGGCTATACGAAGGACACGCCGGAGCCGCCGGGCGGCACGATCCTGCGCGATGCCGCGGGCAATCCGACCGGCCTGCTGCTCGCGAACCCGAACGCGACGATCCTCTACGCGACGCTCGCGAAGGGGCCGAAGCTGCCGTTCGAGTATCAGTACAACTCGACGCGCCATTTCATGCGCGAGCTGAACCGGCTCGGCGTGACGGGCGTGATCGACGCGGGCGGCGGCTCGCAGAATTATCCCGACGATTACGAAGTGATCCGCAAGCTGCACGACGCGGGCGAGATGACGATCCGGATCGCGTACAACCTGTTCACGCAGAAGCCGAACGCGGAGAAGGAAGACTTCGTGAACTGGACGAAGAGCGTCAAGTACCACGACGGCACCGACTACTTCCGCAATAACGGCGCCGGCGAGATGCTGGCGTTTTCCGCGGCCGACTTCGAGGATTTCCGCGTCGCGCGGCCGGATTTGCCCGCGCAGATGGAGGACGATCTCGAAGGCGTCGTGCGCGTGCTCGCGGAAAACCGCTGGCCGTGGCGCATGCACGCGACCTATGACGAAACGATCAGCCGCGCGCTGGACGTGTTCGAGAAGGTCAACGAAGACATCCCGCTCGACGGGCTGAACTGGTTCTTCGATCATGCGGAAACCATCTCCGAGAAATCGATGGACCGGATCGCCGCGCTCGGCGGCGGCATCGCGGTGCAGCACCGGATGGCGTACCAGGGCGAATACTTCGTGGAGCGCTACGGCGCGCAGGCCGCCGAGGCGACGCCGCCTGTCGCGAAGATGCTCGGCAAGGGGCTCAAGGTGTCGGCCGGCACCGACGCGACGCGCGTCGCATCGTACAACCCGTGGGTATCGCTTGCATGGCTCGTGACGGGCAAGACGGTCGGCGGCATGCGCCTGTATCCGCAGCGCAACCTGCTCGATCGCGAAACCGCGCTGCGGATGTGGACCGAGTACGTGACGTGGTTCTCGAACGAGGAAGGCAAGAAAGGGCGCATCGCGGTGGGACAGCTTGCCGACCTGATGGTCCCCGATCGCGATTTCTTCGCGTGCGCGGAAGACGATATCGCCGGCACGACCGCGTTGCTGACGGTGGTCGACGGGAAGATCGTGTGGGGCGCGGGGCCGTTCGCGTCGCACGACGCGCCGATCCCGCCGGCGATGCCGGACTGGTCGCCGGTGCGCGAGTTCGGCGGCTATGGCGGCTGGGGCGCGACGCAGCGCGCCGGCGCGCCGTTGCAGCGCGCGGCGGCCGCCGCGATGTGTGGCTGCGCGAATGAATGCAACGTTCACCAGCATGCGCACGCGAGCGCATGGGCGAACGCATTGCCGACGTCGGACGCGAAGGGTTTCTGGGGCGCGTTCGGCTGTTCGTGCTGGGCGGTCTGACAGGGCGATGCGTGCCACTTGCGACACCGCGGCGCAGGTCCGCGCGCTGCCGTCGCGGCCATGGGAAATCCAGCAGCGCGTCACCGTGCTCGACGATATACGACGCCAGACCGGCAGCGTTCCCGCCATTCGGTGACGTTGCGGCGACCGCGCTGAAACGACGAGTCTGCGCCGTCTCCCGCCGGGCGGGAAGCCGCGCGCGCCGCTCGTGTTTCTCGCCGGTCGTCCGGCCGCCCGGACGCGTGGCCCGTATCCCGCTGAATCCGAATCCGCGCGTGGCGCTGGCCGCGTGCATCACCATCAAGGAGAAAACCGATGAGTTTATTGAACCTGCGCAACATGCTGCGCATGACCGCCGCGTCGTCGGCCGTGCTCGCCGCGCTGCTGGCCGGCACGCCGGCGCTCGCCGACGAAACCCACCTCGACGACATCGCGTCGCCGGCCGCCGCGGCGCGGTTCCCCGCCGTTGCGGTCGGCCCGCAGTACGACACGACCCACGTGTGCGTCGCGCCTGAGGACTTCGACCGCTTCACCGACAGCTTCGTCGCGACGTTCGGCGGCAAGAAGTCGAAGCAGGGCGTGTTCCAGGTCACGCCGACGCCGAGCCAGACGATGTCGCAGCTCGTGCTGACGCCGGTCGGCACGATCTCGGTGTTCGGTTTCAAGACGCCGATTCCGTATCCGTTCTGCGAGGAGCGCACCGGCTATCTCGTCACCGACATGGACGTCGCGGTGAAGTCGGCGCGCGCGCATGGCGCGGACATCGTCGTGGCGACGTTCCCCGACCCGATCGGCCGCGACGCGATCGTCCGCTGGCCGGGCGGCGTGAACATGCAGCTGTACTGGCATACGCAGGCGCCGAACTACGACCCGCTGCAGACGGTGCCGGAGAATCGCGTATACGTGTCGCCGGAAAGCGCGGGCAAGCTCGCGCGCGACTTCGCCGCGTTCTCGCACGGCAAGATCGTGTCGGACGTGCGCCATGCGCCGGGCATCGAAATCGGGCGGCCGAACGACACGTATCGCCGCATTCGCATCGAATCGGGCTTCGGCAAGATGACCGTGCTCGCGACCGACGGTCATCTGCCGTACCCGTTCGGGCGTGAAATGACGGGCTACGAAGTGGCCGATCTCGCCGCGACGCTGAAGCAGGCCGAAGCCGCGGGCGTGACGGTGCTCGTGCCGCCGTTCAAGTCGGACGGGCGCGACGCGGCGCTCGTGCAGTTCCCGGGCGGCTACGTCGCCGAGATCCACGCGCGGTCGAAATGACGGTGCGCCGGCCGATGAAGCGATCGTGGCGCGGCGCGCTGTCGTGCGTCGTGCTCGCGGGCGGTGCCGCGTCGCACGCGGGTACCGCCGTCGGCGCCGAGGCCGAGGCGGCGTCGGCCGGCGCGGCCGCGTCGCCGGCTGCCGCCGCCGCGTCGTGCACCGCGAAACGCCCGACGGTGCTGTTCAACCGCTGGCAGGAAGACTGGTCGGCGCTCGCGAATCCGTGCGTGCCGCGCAAGCCGTTCGACGCGCTGAAATACGTGCCGCTCGGCGACGACCCGTCGACCTATCTGTCGCTCGGCGCGAACCTGCGCGAGCGCTTCGAGCTGAACAACGCGCCGCTGTTCGGCCTCGGCGCCGCGCACGACGACAACTACGTGATCCAGCGCGCGAACGTGCATGCGGACCTGCGCTATCGCGGGCACCTGCAGGCGTTCGTGCAGTTCGTCGATGCGCGGCCGTTCGGCAAGGATACGGTCGGCCCGGTCGACAAGGACCAGCTCGACCTCCAGCAGGCGTTCGTCGCGTACGTCGATCAACTGGGGCCCGGCACGTTCAAGACGCGGATCGGCCGGCAGGAGATGGCGTTCGACTTGCAGCGCTTCGTGTCGGTCCGCGACGGCCCGAACGTGCGCCAGGCATACGACGGACTGTGGACCGATTACGAAATCGGCAAATGGCGCGTGATCGGCTATGTGACGCGTCCGGTGCAGTATCGCAACGCGGCCGCGTTCGACGACGTGTCGAACCGGCACCTGCGATTCGACGGCGTGCGCGTCGAGCGCACGGGCACGGGGCCCGGCGATCTGTCCGCGTACTGGTCGCGCTACACGCGCGACAACGCGCGCTATCCGGATGCATCCGGCACCGAGCGGCGCGACGTGTTCGACATGCGCTACGCGGGCAAGACCGACGGGTTCGACTGGGACGTCGAGGCGATGCTGCAGACGGGCCACGTCGGGCAGGACACGATCGGCGCGTGGGCGTTCGGCGCGCTGGGCGGCTACACGTTCGCGAAGACGGCCGGCACGCCGCGCGTCGGCATCCAGGTCGACGGCGCATCGGGCGACGCGCATCCGGGCGACCGGCGCGTCGGCACGTTCAACCCGATGTTTCCGAACGGCTATTACTTCACGCTCGCCGGGTATACCGGATACAGCAACCTGATCCACGTGAAGCCGTCGCTGACCTTCAAGCCGGCGAGCTCGGTGACGGTGCTCACCGCCGTCGGCTTCCAGTGGCGGCAGACGACGGCCGACGCGATCTACGGGCAGGGGATGTCGGCGGTGCCGGGCACGTCGGGCAAGGGCGGCGCGTGGACGGGGATGTACGCGCAGGCGCGCGTCGACTGGCTCGTGAACGCGAACGTCGCGCTCGCGCTCGAAGCCGTGCACTTCCAGCTCGGCTCGTCGATTCGCGCGCTCGGCGCGCGCAATGCCGACTATGTCGGGATGGAAGCGAAGTTCGGCTGGTGACGCGCCGCGCCGGGCTCTCGCGTATCAGGGCTGCGCGCGGGCGAGCGATTCGACGAAATCGATGAACGCCGTTACTCGCTTCGACCCGCGCTGGTTCGGCAGGTACAGGGCCGTGATCACCGCGCGCGCCGAGCCCGGCGTCACGTCGTACTGGTCGAACAGCCGCTGCAGGCGGCCGGCTTCGATATCCGCCCCGACCAGCCAGTCGGGCAGCAGCGCGATGCCGGCGCCGTCGAGCGCGGCCTCGCGCAGCACCTCGCTGTGATTCGATTTCAGCCGCCCGGTGACGACGACCTGCGTCGTTCGTGGCGCGCCGGCGAACGTCCACGCCTGCTGGTCGACGCCGAAATGAAAGCGCAGGCACGCGTGATCGACGAGTTCGCCGGGTGTCGCCGGCGTGCCGTGCGCGTCGAGGTAGCCGCGGCTCGCGACCACGTAGCGCCGGAACGTGCCGAGCGGACGCGCGACGACGTCCGCGGTCGGGGCCGCGTCGCCGAGCCGGATCGCGACGTCGATCCGCGCGGACACGAGATCGACGCGTTCGTCGGTCAGTTGCAGATCGAGGTCGAGCTTCGGATGGCGCGCGACGAACGCGGCGACGTGCGGCGCGATGCGGCGCAGCCCGTAGGCGACGGGGACCGATACGCGCAGCGGGCCGGACGGCGCGTCGCCGCGGTCGGCCACCAGCGCGTCGGCATCGGCGAGCTCGCCGAGCACGCGTTTCGCCCGCGCATAGTAGACGGCGCCCGCGTCGGACAGCGTGACTTGCCGCGTCGTGCGGTTCAGCAGCACGGTACCGAGCGACGCCTCCAGCGCGCCCACCGCGCGCACGACCGACGAAGCGGCGAGATCGAGCCGGCGCCCCGCGCTCGAGAAGCCGCCGGCTTCCGCGACTTCGACGAACGCGCGCAGCGCGGAGAATTTGTCCATGAGATCGTCCTTGGGCGGGTGGCAACGTCGCGTTGCATGCGGTTCGCATTCTAGCGTCGGGCGGCGCGGCGGCCGGATCGCGTGCGCCGTGTCTTCAGGACAATTCAGGCGTCGCTCAGGATTTTCGCCGCGGCGGCCGATAAGCTGCGCGACATCGCGTGTTGCGCTGGCCGTTCCGTTCGTGACGGGCCACGCGCACGATTCGTCACGGAGATCCGATGAAGAACCTGTTTCGGCACGCGTGCGTCGCGCAGGCGGCCCGTTGGTTGATCGTGGCCGGGTGCGCGGGCCTGTTGGCGCCCGCCGCGCATGCGCAGGCCGGCGTGCGGGCCGATGCGCCGTCCGGCGTGCAGCCCGACGCGCCGGTGCCCGCCGCGGGCCGGCAGCCGCCCGGCTTCTATCGGCTGAAGATCGGCGACTTCACGGTGATCGCGCTGTCCGACGGCACGCATCCGTTTCCGGTCGATTCGGTGTTTCGCGACATCTCGAAGGACGAGATCCGGCGCGACCTCGACCGCGCATTCCTCGAGCCGCCCGTGCAAGGGTCGATCAACGCGTTCCTCGTCGATACCGGAGCGAAGCGGATCCTCGTCGACGCGGGCGCCGGCACGCTGTACGGCGACTGCTGCGGCAAGCTGCTCGACGACCTGCGCGCGGCCGGCTACGCGCCCGCGCAGATCGACGAAGTGCTGCTCACGCACCTGCACAAGGACCATGTCGGCGGCATTGCGTCGAATGGCGCGATGACGTTTCCGAATGCCGTCGTGCGGGTGAACGCCGTCGAGGCCGCGTACTGGCTCGATCCGGCGAACAAGGCGCACGCGCCGGCGTTTCTCGCGTCGTTCTTCGATGCGGCCGCCGCGGCGGTCGCGCCGTACGTCGCGGCCGGCCGCTTCAAGACGTTTCGCGGCGACGCGACGCTCGCGCCCGGCATTCGCGCGGTGCCGATGCCCGGCCATACGCCGGGCCATACGGCTTACCTGATCGAGAGCGGCCGCGCGGGCCTGCTCGCGTGGGGCGACATCGTGCACGTGGCGGCGATCCAGTTGCGCGACGTCGACGCGACGGTCCAGTACGACAGCGATGCCGAGGCCGCCCGCCGCACGCGGCGGGATACGCTTAAGCGCGTCGCCGAGCGGCGCTATCTCGTCGGGGCCGCGCATATCGCGTTTCCCGGGCTCGGCCACCTGCGCCGGGACGGTGCGCAATACGACTGGGTGCCGGTCAACTACGACGCGACGCCGGTGCGGTGACGTCCCGGCGTGCGCCATGCCGCCGGTCAGCGCGCCCGTGCGCGCCGCCACGCGCCGGGCGGGTGCCCGACGATCCGCGCGAATACGCGGTTCAGGTGGCTCTGGTCGGCGAAGCCGCACGCGACCGCGATGTCGGCCAGCGTCATGTCGGACGTCTCGATCAGTTCGCGCGCGCGCATCACGCGCTGTTCGAGCAGCCACTGGTGCGGCGTGCGGCCGGTGGTGCGCGAGAACGCGCGGATGAAATAGCCGCGCGACAGGTCGCATTCGTTCGCGACTTCCTCGATCGACACGCCGAGGTCCGCCTTTTCCATCAACAGCTCCTTGGCGAGCGCCACCTTCGCGGGAGACAGCGCGCCCTTGTGCTCGAGTTCGCGCGCGCGCACGTTGCCGTAGCGGCGCACGAGATGCGTGCCCATCGCGAGCCCGACCTGCTCGATGAACAGCGCGTTCAGCGGGCCGGGCGCGTCGAGGCTGTCGGCCACCGCGTGCGCGAGATGCCCGAGCACCGGGTCGCGCGCATCGACGCGGCACGTGAGGCCGTCGACCGGGCTGCCGCCGTGTTCGGGGCCGATGCGCGCCAGATACGGGTGCGGCAGCTCGACCAGCACGAAGTCGAAATTGCCGTACAGGTCCGCGTGGAAATGGCGCGAGAAGTCGCGAATGTAGATCGAGTGATGCTGGAACCGGCGTTCGCTCGCGCCGGCGCGCCCATAGAGCGTGCGGCGGTGGCCGCCGTTCAGCGACACGCCGACCAGGAAGCCGCGGTCGCACGCGGGCATGTCGATTCGCTCGACGTGCGCTTCGCGCATGCATTTGCGGTGGAGCTTCAGGCCGCCGGATGCCGTCTCGACATCCTTCGCCAGCAGGCTCGACACGCACCCGAGCGTGTCTTTCGGCCGTGGCGGAGGCGATGCCGTCGGGGCTGCGATGACGGAGTCTGACATGGAATTCCCCAGCGAGGGACTCGGAGCGTGAAATGACGAGTCCAGTTTAGATGCGCGCGCGAACGTTCAAAATGAATTTGCATAAACGTCCGCTCTTCATCCTGACAAATTGCTTTCAATGCGTGCGCGCGGTGAGTGCGTGCCCCGGCGCGACGCCTGCGCGAGCGGCCCGGCAGAGTATAGCGCCCCACTTTTACACGCAAGCGATCGTGCCGGCCGCGCGTGCGCGGCATGCGCGGACAGCGCATTTTCCTTCAAGATTTTCACGGCATGCCCCTCTACACTCGACCCGTATTTCGACATTTATCGTCCGGCGCGGCAGCACGCCGGACTTGGACTCTCCGCCGGGCGAACTGCCGCGTTCACCCGGCGCTCATCCCGAGGTACCCGGAGGCGGCCATGGTCCAGATCGGAACTTTGTCGGTGGATTTCGAGCAGCGGGACATTCGCCGTCACGGCGCGTCGCTGCGCATCGGCGCGCGCGCGCTCGACATTCTCGAGGTCCTGCACCGCGCGAGCGGTTCGGTCGTGTCGAAAGACGACATCATGGATGCGGTCTGGCCGGGCCTGATCGTCGAGGAAAACCGGCTGCAGGTGCATGTGGCGACGCTGCGCAAGGCGCTCGGCGCGAGCCGCGATCTGATCAAGACGGTGCCCGGGCGCGGCTATCTGCTGGTCGCGAGCCCGTCGCCCGGCCCGGACCTCGTGCCCGCGGCCGACGCGCCGGCCGTCGCGGCGCCGCCCGACGCCCCCGCGTCGTCGCTGCTCGCGCCGCTCGTCGGGCGCGACGCCGAAATCGCGCAGATCGTCGACATGCTCGAGCGTACGCCGGTCGTCACGCTCGTCGGCGCGGGCGGCATCGGCAAGACGAGTCTTGCCGTGCGCGTCGCGCACGGCGTGCGCAGCCGCTCGCGCGAGCGCGTGCTGTTCGTCGAGCTGGCGCGCGCGTCGACGCGCGACGACATGCTGATCGCGCTGGCCGCCGAGCTCGGCCTCGACACGCAGGGCGTGCCTGCCATCGAGCGCATCGGCGACGCGTTCGCGACGTCGCGCTGCCTGCTCGTGCTCGACAACGCGGAGCACATCGTCGATCTGGTGGCGAGCCTCGTCGAAACGCTGACGTCGCGCGCGGGCTCGCCGCGCGTGCTCGTGACGAGCCGCGAGCCGCTGCACATTTCGGCCGAAGCGGTGCTGCGGATGAGCCCGCTCGCGGTGCCGGACGGCGGCGCGTCCGTCCCGGAAATGGTCCGCTGTTCGGCCGTCGAACTGTTCCTGGAGCGCGTGCGCACGGCCGCGCCGGATTGCCCGGTCGACGAAGCCGGCGTGCGGGTGATCGCGGACATCTGCCGGCGCCTCGACGGGCTGCCGCTCGCGATCGAGCTGGCCGCGGCGCGCGTGGCGACGCTCGGGCTCGCGGTCGTCGCGTCGCGTCTCGACGACCGGCTGAACCTGCTGACGGGCGGGCTGCGCTCGGCGCTGCCGCGTCATCAGACGCTGCGGGCGACGTTCGACTGGAGCTACGTGCTGCTCGATCCGGCCGCGCGCGCGCTGTTTCGCCGGATGGGATGCTTCATCGGGCCGTTTTCGTTCGATGCCGCGCGCGCGGTCGCGACCGAGCCCGGCACGTCGGCCGCGGACATGATCGCGGTGCTCGGCGAGCTGGTGGCGAAATCGCTGGTGACCGTCGAGTTCCATGGCGCGTATGCGCGCTACCGGCTGACCGAATCGACGCGCGCGTACGCGCTCGAAAAACTGCACAACGAAGGCGAATTCGAGCGGATCGTCGCGCGCCACGCGGCGTACGAGCGCGAGCATGCGCCCGCGCGTCCCGCGACGCTCGCCGACGCGCTGCCCGCGGATGCACCCGCGCCGGCCGCGGACGAACCGGCGGAGGCCGCCGTGGCCGCAGTCGTGCCCGAGCCCGACCGGCTGGCGCGTGCGCTGCTCGAGCCGGCGCGGATGCGCGCGTGCACGGCGCGCGCGCGCCAGGTACTCGACGCACTCGACACGGGCGCCGCTGGCCCGGTCGACGCCGCGCGCGAGATGCGGCTGCGGGCGGCCTGCGCGTCGGCGCTGCTGCATACCGATGGCGATGCGCCGGCCGCCGCCGCGATGTGGAACCGCACGCTCGGTCTCGCCGCGCATATCGGCGACGATGCGTTCGACGCGCGCGCGCTGGTCGGGCTGTGGCATACGATGCTGACGCTGTCGGACATCCACGAATCGCTGCGCTACGCGACGCGCTTCGAGCGCGCGGCCGAGCGGCGCGGGGACCGGTCGCAGCGGTTGCTGGCGAACACGATGGTCGCGACGTCGCTGCATTACTTCGGCGAGCATGCGCAGGCGCGCGAGCGGCTGGAAGCGGCGACGGCCGAACTCGCCGACGCGGACGAACCGGCGTGCGCGCAGGCCGCGCTCGGCGTCGACATGGCGACGCTGGGCCGCACGATGCTGATCCGTCTGCTCTGGATGCAAGGCGAGCCCGAGCATGCGATGCGCGTCGCCGCGCAGGCGGTCGAGTGCGCGCGCCGCGGCCCGTCGGCGCTCACGCTGTGCATCGTGCTCGGTGCGGCCGCCGCGCCGATCGCACTGCGCTACGGCGATCACGACATCACCTCCGACTATCTCGCGACGCTGCGCGCGACCGCCGACGCGCACGGCTTCGACATCTGGCGCAGTCACGCGGAATGCCTGACCGGGCAGTTCGACATCCAGGCCGGCCATCCCGGCGCCGGCCTCGCCCGCCTCGAACCGGCGCTGCGGCGCGTCGAGGCGAGCGGTTTCCGGCGTCTGCTCGCGCCGTTGACCGTTGCGTACGCGGAGGGCCTCGTGCGGACCGGTCGCGCGAACGAAGCGCGCTCCCGGCTCGATGCGACGCTCGCGCGCTGCCGCGCGCACGGCGAGCACCTGTTCGTCCCCGAATTGCTGCGGGTGAACGGCGTCGCGATGCTCGAACAGGCGCGCACCGTCGGCGCGGATCTCGCGGTGGCGTACGAGGCCGACGGCCATCGTCATCTGCAGATGGCGATCCAGACCGCGAACGCGCAGGGCGCCGCGATGTGGGCGCTGCGCAGTTCGCTCGATCTCGCCGATCACCTGATCGAGCGCGGGCACACCGCGCAGGCGTCGACGCTGGTCGCCGCGGGCGCGCGGCACTTCGATCCGGATTCGCGCGCCCACGACGTGCGCCGCCTGCTGCGCGTGCAGAACTTCGTCCGTCAGGAGGCGCCGCTCGCGCCGTGCCGGACGCGCGCGCGACGCGATGCCGCCGACGCGGCGCAGCAGGCGGCATAGCGATGCGCGAATCCGGTGCAGCAGCGCGCCCGCGCGATCGCGGCATGCGTGCCGACGCGCGCGGTGCGGCCGCTTGCCAGGCAGCGGCGCCAAGCAGCATGTCGCACGCAGGCGCGCACGGGAGGCCCGACGGTGCTTAGGGCGACGGAACCCGCGCGCTCGGCGGACCTCGTCGTCTTCAACGGCAAGATCGCGACCCAGGACGAACGACGCTCGTTCGTCCGCGCGCTCGCCGTGAAGGACGGGACCATCGTCGCGACCGGCGATGATCGCGACGTGCTGCGCCATGCGCGCGACGGCACGACCCGGATCGATCTGAACGGCCGTACCGTGATTCCGGGCCTGATCGATGCGCACCTGCAGGCGATCCGCGGCGGCATGAACTTCAACCTCGAGGTGCGCTGGGACGGCGTGCCGTCGCTTGCCGACGCGCTCGAACTGCTGGGCCGGCAGGTGCGACGCACGCCCGCGCCGCAATGGGCGCGCGTGGCGGGCGGCTGGACGGCGCTGCAGTTCGCGGAAAAGCGCGGCCCGACGGTGGCCGAGCTCAACGCGATCGCGCCCGACACGCCCGTATTCATTCAGCATCTGGGCGACAGCGCGTGGCTGAATGCGGCCGCGCTGCGCGCGCTCGGCTACGGCCGCGACACGCCCGATCCGCCCGGCGGCGAACTGCGGCGCGATCGCCACGGGCGGCCGACCGGGCTGCTGCTCGCGCGTCGGGATCCGGCCGTGCTGTTCGCGGCGCTCGCCCGCGCGCCCATGCTCGATGCGGCCGACCGGGTCAACTCCACGCGGCAGTTCATGCGCGCGCTGAACCGCGTGGGCGTGACGAGCGCGATCGACGCCGGCGGCGACGGCCTCGCGTATCCGGACGACTATGCGGCGGTCGCGACGCTCGCGCGGCGCGGCGAACTGACGACGCGCATCGCCTATGCGCTGGGCGCGCGGCACGCCGGCCGCGAACTCGACGATTTCGCGACATGGATCGCGCGGACGGCGCCCGGCGACGGCGACGCGTTCCTGCGCGTGAGCGGCGCGGGCGAGCGGCTGCTGTGCTCGGCGATCGATCTCGGGAATTTTCTCGAACCGCGCGTCGAGATGGCCGCGTCGGTCGACGCGGACCTGGCGGCCGTCGTCCGGCTGCTCGTGCGCCATCGCTGGCCGTTCCGGCTGCATGCGACCTACGACGAATCGATCGGCCGCTTCCTCGACGTGTTCGAAGCGGTCGATCGCGACACGCCGTTCGACGGGCTGCGCTGGTGCTTCGACCGCTGCGAGACGATCTCGGATGCCAATATCGCGCGTGTCGCGGCGCTGGGCGGCGGCATCACCGTGCAGCCGCGCATGGCGTTCCAGGGCGAAGCCTTCATCGCCCGCCACGGCGCGGCGGCGGCCACGCGCGCGCCGCCGATCCGCGCGATGCTCGCGGCCGGGCTGCCGGTCGGCGCGGGCTCCGGGGCGACGGGCGCGGCGAGCTACAACCCGTTCGTCGCGCTGTACTGGATGGTGTCGGGGCGCTCCGTCGGCGGCACCGCGCTGTATCCGGCGCGCAACCGGCTCGGCCGGATGGAGGCGCTGCGCCGCTATACGGTCGGCAGCGCATGGTTCTCCGCCGACGAGCACCGCAAGGGCGCGCTGGTGCCCGGCCGGTACGCCGACTTCGCGGTGCTGAGCGACGACTACTTCACGATCGACGCACGGCGCATCCCCGCGTTGTCGTCGGTGCTGACGGTCGTCGACGGCAAGGTCGTGCACGCGGAGCAGGAATTCGCGCCGCTGGCGCCGCCGCCGCCGCCCGTCAGTCCCGCATGGTCGCCGGTCGCGGAAGGCGGCGTCGGCGGCGCGGCGCTCGCCCGTCCGCATGCATCGGCGGCGGGCGACGCATGCGCGGCGCCCGGCAGCGATGCGTGCCGGGCGCGCGGTCACGGCCGCCGTTTCGCGCGGCCGCGCTATCCGACGGCAAGTGCGGCCGCCGAGCGCTGCGAAGCGTTCGGCCGCTGCTGCGTCGCGTTTTGAGCGGCGCGTGCCGGTGTGCGACGCGCCGCGCGCCGGACGCCCCCGGGCATTGAACGATTTTCCGCCCCGTGCGCGGGGCATGAAGGAGACAGGATGAATGCTGCGCACCCGCGCGCACCGGCCATCGGCGACGAAGTGGCCGGCGTTCGCATTCCGCGCACGCCCGTTGCGCTCGATGCGGCCGACGCGGCCCGCGCGTCGTTGCCCGCCGTGCTGGTCGATCACGCGGCGCGCGTGTTCGTGTTCGCGTCGCTCGCCGCGCGGCGGGCAGGCGACGCATGCAACGCATGCGACGCCGACGCGCTGTACGTCGCCGCGATGTACGCGAACATGGGGTTGAGCCATGCGTATTGCCGCTCGACCGAGCGCTACGAGCTCGACGGCGCCGATGCCGCATGCGCGCTGCTGTTGCGCCATCGGCGCTCGCGACGCGTGCGCGACGACGTGTGGCAGGCGATCGCGCTGCATACGACGCCCGGCGTGGCCGCCCGCGCGTCGCCGCTTGCGCGCGCGCTGGCGGCCGCCGTGTCGACCGACCTGATGGCGACCGACTTCGACGCATACACGCTCGACGAGCGTGACGCGCTGCTCGCCGCGTATCCGCGCGGCAGCGGTTTTCGCGAAACGTTCCTCGCGACGGTCGCGCGCGGCGTCGAACATCGGCCGCAATCGACGTTCGGCACGTGGAGTGCCGACGTGCTCGAACGCGCGGATCCGGATTTTCATCGGCCGAATTTCTGCGGGCGCGTGCTGGGCGCGCGGTGGAACGATACGTGACGGCGCCGCTCCGGCACGCGGCGGCCGGACGCGTCGCGGCACCGCGCCCGGCATGCCGGGCCCTGCGCGCCGCATGCGCGGATCATGCGTGCGACTGCGCGGCGTCGTGCCGCGCATAGTCGACGTAGCCGGCGCGGTCGCCGCCGTACCAGCCGATGGTCTTCGGCTCCGCGAGCGGTGCGCGGGCCGCGATGCGCTCCACGAGATCCGGGTTCGCGATGTACGCACGCGCAAACGCGACGAGATCGGCGTCGCCCGCGTCGATCAGCGCGTTCGCCGCGTCCGGTGAAATGCCGCCGTTGACGATCAGCGTGCCACGGAACGACCGCCGCGCGTGCTCGACGATGCGTGGCAGATCGGGCTCGCCGCTCCAGCCGTTGGTATCGGCCGCGTGCAGATAGGCGACGCCTGCCGCGTCGAGCATCCGGCCGACGTAGGCGAGCGTCGCGTCGGGGTCGGCGTCGCGCACGTTGTTGTATTTCGCGTACGGCGAGATGCGCACGCCGACGCGGTTCAACGGCATCACGCCGCCGACCGCGTCGACGATTTCCTCGAGAAAGCGCGCGCGGTTCGCGACCGAGCCGCCGTAGCGATCGTCGCGGCGGTTCAGCGTCGACGACAGGAACTGGTGCGGCAGGTAGCCGTTGGCCGCATGGATCTCGACACCGTCGAAGCCCGCGGCCATCGCGCGCGCGGCCGCCTGCCGGAATTCGTCGACGGTCGCGACGACTTCATCGGTCGTCATCGCGCGCGACGGCGTCGCATGAATCTTCGTGTAGTAGCCGTTCTGCAACTGTGCCCAGACCTGCAACTGTTCGAGGTCGTCGTTCACGCCGGACGGCGACAGCGGCGCGGCGCCGCCGAGCAGCGTCAGCGAGCTGACGCGGCCGCCGTGCCACAGCTGCGCGAAGATGCGCCCGCCGTTCGCGTGGACGGCGTCGGTGACGATTTTCCAGCCGGCGGCCTGTGCATCGTCGACGAGGCCGGGCGTCAGCTCGAACGCCGCGGAAGCCGCGCTGACGTTGGTGGCCTCGGTCACGATCAGGCCGGCCGACGCGCGCTGCGCGTAGTACTCGGCCATCAGTTCGGTGGGCAGGCCGCGCGACGGCGCGCGTGAGCGCGTCATCGGCCCCATCACGACGCGGTTCGGCAGCGCGAGGCCGCGCAGATCGTAGGCACTGAGCAGGGAAGACATGATGGACTCCTGTGGTTCGACGTGGAGCGGGGCGGCGGCGCGCCCCGCGAACGGATCGATTCGATGGGCGAGGGCGGCTCAACCCGCGGCGTGACGTTGCGCGTGCGGCCGCCCGACGAGCAGGTAGTGGGCGAGCGCGACGATCGGGAACGCGCCGGCCGCCGCGGCGACGAGCGGCCAGCCGCCACGCTCGTACAGCGGGCTCGCGAGCGCGGAGCCGACGGCGCCGCCGACGAAGATGCTCGTCATGTACAGCGCGTTCAGCCGGTTGCGGCTCGCCGCGTGCAGTGCGTAGATCTCGCGCTGGCCGAGCACCATGTTCATCTGCACCGCGAAGTCGAGCACGATGCCGGTGACGACGAGCCCGTACAGGCCGGTGCCGTGCACGAACCCGACCGCATACGACAGCGCGCCGGCCACGAGCGCGATCAGCGTCGCGCGCACCGTATGGCCGGCATCCGCCAGACGCCCCGCTACCGGCGCCGACGTCGCGCCGATCGCACCGACCAGCGCGAACAGGCCGATCGCCGATTGCGACAGCCCATAGTGACGCGTCAGTTCGACCGGCACGGCCGTCCAGAACAGGCTGAACGACGCGAACATCAGGCCCTGGTAGAACGCGCGGTGGCGCAGCACCGGCATCGTGCGAACGAGGTGCAGCAGCGAGCCGATCAGCTCGAAATAGGTCGCGCGGTGATCGGGCTGGCGCGACGGAATCGTCAGCGCGAGCACGGCCGTGACGAGCGTCATCAGCACGGCCGCGGCCGCGAACACGAAGCGCCAGCCGAACGCGTCGGCCACCACGCTCGACAGCGGGCGGGCCAGCAGGATGCCGAGTAGCAGCCCGCTCATGATCGTGCCGACGATGCGGCCGCGCGAATGATCCGGCGCGAGGTGCGCGGCGAGCGGCACGAGAATCTGCACGGCCACCGAGCTGAACCCGATCAGCAGCGAAACCGCGAGAAAGAGCCCGGGCGTGCGCACGAGCGCCGCCGCCGCGAGGCTCGCGATCGACACGACGGCCGTCACGATCATCAGCTTGCGGTTTTCGAGCAGATCGCCGAGCGGCACGATGAAGAACAGGCCGAACGCATAGCCGATCTGCGTCAGCGACACGATCAGGCTCGCCGTGTCGCCGGACATGTGCAGGCTCGGCGCGATGAGCTCGGTGATCGGTTGCGCGTAGTACAGGTTCGCGACGATCGCGCCGCAACTGAAGGCGAACAGCAGGATCAGCCCCTGCGTGAGCTTGGCGCCGTGCGCGGGCGGCGCGAGCGGTGTTGAATCCGTTGACATGGTCGACTCCTGGAAAAGGGAAAGGCCGGCTACCGGAGCGCCGCGCCGGCATGGAGGCCGGCCGCGATACGGTGCACCGCATTGCCGTCAATACTATTGATCAATCGATAAAGCCGGAAGCGGAACGCCGCGCAATCGAGCGTTGCGCGGCACGCAAAGGTGCCGCGCCGGGCGGGTTCAGCCGCGTTTGCCCTGCAGCGTCGGAATCTGCTCGAACAGCCCCGCGAGCCAGTCGACGAACACCTTCAGCTTGACCGGAATGTGGCGATTGGGCGGATACAGCACCGAGATCGGCCGGGCCGGCGCGTTGAAATCGGTCAGCACCTCGCGCAGCCGGCCCGATTTCAGGTACGGCTCGACGAGGTACAGCGACGTCTTGATCAGCCCGATGCCGGCGACGCCGCACTCGATGTAGTTGTCCGCGTCGTTGACGGCCACCGTGCCGCACATCTGCACGATGCGCGGCTCGCCGTCCACGACGTAGTCCCACGCGCGTGGCCGCCCGGTATCGGCGGAGATGTGACTGACCGCGACGTGCCGCGCGAGATCGTCGACGGTCTCCGGCTCGCCGAACCGCGCGAAATACGCGGGCGAGCCGCACGTGCAGGTGGTCAGGCTGCCGATCCGCCGCGCGATCATCCCCGAATCGTCCAGCGCGCCGATGCGCACCACGCAGTCGACCCCTTCGCCGACGAGGTCGATCTGCCGGTCGGTCACGCCGAGTTCGAGCATGATGTCCGGATGGGCGTCGAGAAACGCCGGCAGCGCGGGCACCACGACCTGCTTCGCCATCGCCGGCGGCAGGTTCACCTTCAGCCGGCCGCGCGGCACGTTGCGCGCCTGCGAGACCGACGCCTCCATGTCGTCGATCTCGCGCAGCACCGCGACGGACCGTTCGTAGTAGGCCTGGCCGTCCTCGGTCAGCGAGATGCGGCGCGTGGTGCGGTTCAGCAGCCGGCAGCCGAGGTGCTGCTCGAGACCGCTCAGCAGCGCCGACACGCGCGGCGTGGTGAGGCCGGTCGTGTCGGACGCGCGCGTGAAGCTGCCGGTTTCGACGATGCGCGTGAACACGCGCATCGAAAGCAAGGTATCCATCGTCGGAAGTTCTCCAGCCTGTCGGCATGCGGCGCCGGTGCGTGCCGGCGCCGTCTGGTCGGATATCGGATATCGGGTATCGCGTAGCGGGGGCGACCGGGCCGCTATGCGTCGATGCGCTTTCTCAGCGCGTCGCCGGCAAACGGCATTTCACGCATGCGCTGGCCGGTCGCGTCGAAGATCGCGTTGGCCAGTGCGCCGGCGGTCGGCCCCATCGACGCCTCGGCCGCGCCGAGAAACGGCGCGCCGGGACGATTGATCAGATGAACCTTCACGCTTTGCGGCGCCGCCGAGAAACGCAGGATCGGATAGCTGCTCCAGTCGAAGCTGCGAATCCGTTCGGTGTCGTACTTCAGCGCCTCGTACAGCGTCCAGCTCGCGGCCTGCACGATGCCGCCCTCGATCTGGTTGCGGATCCCGTCCGGCGACACGACCTGGCCCGCGTCGACCGCCGCTTCCGCGCGCTCGAGCGTCACCTGGCCGGTTTCCGGCACGACCGACACCTCGACCGCGATCGCGACGTAGGCCATCAGGTTCTTGTACTTGCCGAACGCGAAGCCGACGCCGCGGTTGCGCGCACGCGGCGGCCGCGGCCAGCCGAAGTGCGTCGCGGCGAGCTTGATCACCTGCCGCGCGCGATGGTCGTCCATGTGGCGCAGCCGGAATTCGACCGGATCGACGCCGGCCGCATGCGCGAGCTCGTCCATGAAGCTTTCGATCGCCCAGACGTTGGTGTGCGCGCCGAGCGAGCGCATCGCGGAGGTCTGCAGCGGCATCGTCGGCGAGAAGTTGTTGACGATGTGCTGGTTCGGCAGCGCATACAGCGGAATCGCGTTGCGGTCGCCGCCGCCTTCCGGTTGCAGCATCGGCGTCGACGGCGCGGGCACGAACGGCGGCTCCAGCATGCGCGCCGGCAGCAGCCGGCCGGCGTTGACGATCCGCTCGTTGTGCGAGCTGCTCCACAACGCATAGTTCCAGTCGACGATGCGCCCGCTCGCGTCCAGCGATGCGCTGACCTCCGTCACCATCGCGGGCGTGAAGTGGTCCCACGTGTGTTCCTGTTCGCGCATCCATTGCACGCGAATCGGCTTGCCCGGCATCGCGGCGGCGATCAGCGCGGCGTGCGCGGCCGCGTCGTCCGCCGCATTGTGCCCGTAGCAGCCCGACCCCTCGGTGTGAATGCAGCGGATGCTCGACTTCGGCATCGACAGCATCTCGGCGAGCGCGTCGCGCAGCGGGTAGACGCCCTGCGAGTGCGTCCACACCGTCATCATCCCGTTCTCGAGATGCGCGACCGAACACGACGGCCCGATCGACCCGTGCAGCAGGTAGTTCTTCAGGAACGTCGCATTGAGCGTCTTCACGGCCGGCGCGGCGGCCGCATGCGTGTTCGCGATCTCGATGCGCTGTGTCGCGATCCGCTTCAGGTCCGCGTGCACGGTGCCGCGCTCGGGCAGCGTGCGGCCCGGCGACCAGCGGCAGCCGGCGGCGAGCGCGCGCTGCGCGACCACCGCCTGCCATTCGCCCTGCGCGACGACCGCGAGCATGCTGCCGTTGCGCACGATCCGCACGACGCCCGGCAGCTTCAGGATCGCGGTTTCGTCGAACGACAGCAGCTTCGCTTCATATACCGGCGGCATCACGACGCGCGCGTGCAGCATGCCGGGCAACTGCATGTCCTGCACGTAGCTGACGCCGCCCGTGACCTTGTTCGGGATGTCGACGCGCGGCAGCGACGTGCCGATCACGGCGAACGTCGCCGGGTTCTTCAGCGGCGACGTGGGCGTCGCATTGCGATGCAGGTCGACCGTGCGGATCGCGTCGCCGTAGGTCATCGTGCGTCCGTCGGGCGCCGTGATCACCGCGTCGGCGGTCGTCAGCACGCGCGGCTCGACGCCGAAGCGCTTCGCCGCGCCTTCCACCAGCAGCGCACGCACCTGCGCGGCCGCGTTCAGCAGCGCGGAGCCGCTGTCGGCCATCGTGTGGCTGCCGGCCGTCAGGCCCTCGTCGGGCGACGCGCCGGTGTCGGCCGTCAGGAACGTGATCAGCGACGGCTTCATGTCGAGTTCCTCGGCGGCCACCTGCAGCAGCGCCGTGCGCACGCCGGTGCCGAGCTCGACCTTGCCGGTAAACACGGTGACCTTGCCGTCGGGCGCGATCTTGATCCACGCGTCGAGCAGCGGATTGGTCTTCAGGCTGCCGGCGAGCGCCTGCGTGGCTTTCGCCACGTGCACGGCCGCGCCTTCGTCGGCGATCACCAGCTGCGCGGCCGCGCGCGACGCGGGCGCGAGACTGAACGCGACGAACAGCGCGCCGGAGACGATGAAGTGCCGGCGGCTTTCGTCGATGTCGTCGTGGGAATTCATTACAGCCCCTTGCTGATCGTGACGGGAGCGGAAGCGGGTTCGGGGGCCGGCAGCCCCGCGACCGAGCGCACCGCCGCGAGAATCCGCATGTGCGTGCCGCAGCGGCACAGGTTCGGTTCCATGTGCGTGCGCAGTTCCTGTTCGGTCGGTTTCGGGTTGCGTTCGAGCAGCGCCTGCGCGCGCATGATCATCCCGGCGATGCAGTAGCCGCACTGCGCGGCCTGGTGCTCGATGAACGCGCGTTGCAGCGGGCCCGGACGCTCGGCGGTGCCGAGGCTCTCGATGGTACGCACGCTGCGCGAACCGACCGCGGCCACCGGCATCAGGCACGAGAACGTCGGCTTGCCGTCGACGATCACGGTGCACGCGCCGCACTGCCCGAGGCCGCAGCCGAACTTCGCGCCGTGCAGGTGCAGGTCGTTGCGCAGCGCGTACAGCAGCGGCGTGGACGGGTCGATGTCCAGCGTGTGGCGCACGCCGTTGACGGTGAGGGTGATCATCGTGCGGTGTCCTCTTTTCTGAGCTTCGCGGCCATCGCGTCGACGCCCGACCACGCGGGGCGGTCGGTATAGGTTTCTCGCACGTACGCGGCGAGATCGGCGATCTGCGCGTCGTCGTACTGGTCGACGAACGACGGCATGTAGTTGAGCGTATCCTCGCCGTGCCAGCCGATGCCGTTGAACATCATCTGGATCGCGTTGCGCGGCGTGTCTGCGTTGACCGCCGTGCTGAACGCGAGCGTCGGCCGTTCGCCGATCGACTGCATCGGCGCGGCCGGCCCGTGGCACTGCGCGCACGATGCCTGGAACAGCACCGCGCCGCGCTGCGCGGCCGGCGTCGTCGCGACGCGTTCGACCGGATGCGCAGCCGCGGCCGCACGTGCGTTCGCCGGTTTCTGGATCGACAGGATGTACGCGGCGATCGCCTCGACGTCCTCCACCGGCACCGTCGCGAGGTCGCGCGTGACAGGCAGCATCGGCCCGGCCGCCGCGCCGTGCTCGCTCGCGCGGCCGGTGCGCAGGTAGGTGACGAGCTGCGCCTGCGTCCACGGCCGCGCGGCATCCCCGAGCGCATTGAGCGGCGGCGCTTCCCAGCCGTCGACGATGCCGCCGTCGAACGCGCGGCCGCGCTGCTCGCCGCCGATCGCGTTCAGCGGCGAATGGCACGATGCGCAGTGGCCGAGCCCGTCGACGAGCATCCTGCCGCGGTTCCATTGCGCGGACTGCGCAGGGTCGGGTTGATATGCGCCTTCGTGCAGGAACAGCACGTTCCAGAACGCCACCAGCGGCCGGAAGTTCAGCGGGAATATCAGGTCGTTGGCGGGCGTCGTCGCGCGCACCGGCTCGCGGGTCATCAGGTACGCATACGCGGCGGCGATGTCGTCGTCGGACATCCGCGTGAAATGGATGTACGGAAACGCCGGGTAGAGCGGCTGGCCGTTGCGTCCGATGCCGGTGCGCAGCGCGCGGGCGAACGCGTCGCGCGACCAGCGGCCGATCCCCGTTTCGGCATCCGGCGTGATGTTGGTCGCGTAGATCGTGCCGAACGGCGTCGCGAGCGGCAACCCGCCCGCGAACGGCTTGCCGTCCTTCGCGGTGTGGCACACGACGCAGTCGCCGAGCGCGACGACGCGCGCGCCGGCGCGCACCAGTTGCGGATCGAACGAAGCGGGGGCGGGCGGGTCGATCGGCGCGATCGACGGCCGCACCATGATGCCGATCGCGATCGCCAGGCCGGCGACCGCGATGCCGGCCGCGCCGAACCAGAGTCGTTTGTGCTTCATGCGCGCTCCGCGCGAAGCGGTACGCCGCACGTCGCGCGCGGCGTGCCCGGGCCGTCGTGCGTCGGCCGGCCGGGCCGCGAACGCGTTGCGGCGAGGCGGTAATTGGCAACTGGATTCACGTCGTCACTCCATCAGTCGAAAAGGCGCGCGGGCTGGCCAGCGCGGTCGCTCTTGCAGCCAGTCTACGCAGACGCCCGCATCATTTCCTGAAGTCCGGCTGAAACGTTCTGAACGGCGGGCTGGGCCGGTTCGGCGACATCCGGCACGCGCGCGCCAGCTAGATCCGCAGCAGCCGGCCCGCATTGCCGCCGAGCACCATCGCGCGCTGGTCGTCGGGCAGGTCCAGCCGATCGAGAAAACGCACCGGTTGCGCGTAGCCCATGTCGAAGCAATAGTCGCTGCCGAGCACCAGCCGGTCGATGCCGACGTTCTCGATCAGGAAGCTCAGCACCGGCCCCGAGTGGGACACCGTGTCGTAGCTGAAGCGCCGCAGATAGCTGCTCGGCTTGTGCGCGAGCCGGCGCGTTTCCGGCCGGACGGTCCAGCCGGCGTCCAGCCGGCCGACGAGGATCGGCAGCGCGCCGCCCGCATGCGGCAGCGTGACATGCAGCGCCGGATGGCGGTCGAGCACGCCGCCGAGGATCAGGTGCGAGGCCGCGATGGCCGTATCGAACGGATTGCCGAGCAGGTTGCTCAGGTAGAAATCGCCGAGGCGCGCGCCGCCGACGGTTTGCTGTGGATGCAGGAACACCGGCAGCCCGAGCTGTTCGATGCGCGCGAACACCGGCGCGAACCGCGGATCGTCGAGGTCGCGGTTGTCGATGTTCGTGCCCATGTACACGCCGCGCACGCCCGGCAGCGTCGACGCGCGCTCGAGCTCGTCGATCGCGTCGGTCGCGTCGAGCATCGGCAGCGTCGCGAGTACGACGAAGCGCGCCGGATGCTGCTGGTGCACGCGCGACGCGGCCGTATTCCATGCGCGCGCCAGTTTCGCGTTGAACGGCCGGTCGCCCCAGTACGCCATCGGCACGCTCAGCGACAGCGCCTGCACGTCGACGCCCGACGCGTCCATGTCCGCGAGCCGCGCATCGACGTCGATGAATTTCATCGGCAGCGGCCCGAGGCCGCCGGCCGGCGTGCGGAACGTGAACGTCGTGCCGTCGCACGCGAATGCGCCGCCGAAGCGCTTGCCTTCGCCGCCGACGAGGTCGCAGAAGCTTTCCGGGTAGTAATGCGCGTGGATGTCGATCGCGCGCGGGCGCCGGCCAGCCAGCGTGGCCGAAGCGGCCGACGCGGGCGCCGGTTGCGCCGCCGCGGCGGGGCGTCCGGCAACGGCCGCGCCGGCAAGCGCGGCGAACGCGCCGAGCATGCGGCGGCGCCCGGCGGACAGACAGCAGGGGCAGGTCATCGAATCGTCTCCAGGTCGGGATTGTCGTGTTGCCGCGCGCCGTGGCGCGGCAGGGTGCCGAGTTCGCATGCGACGAGCTGCGCGTCGAAGCGCGCGCGTTCGCGTCGCGCGCGGGCCGACCCGTCGGTGGCCGATACCGCGACGATCGCGATGAACGCGGCGGCCATCGAGAACAGCGCCGGATATTCGTACGGGTAGGGCGCGTGCGCATGGCCGAGTACCTGGACCCAGACGGTCGGGCTCAGCACGGTGAGCGTGACCGCCGTGACGAGGCCGATCGTGCCGCCGGCCACCGCGCCGCGCGTCGTCAGGCCGCGCCAGTAGATCGAGAGCAGCAGCACCGGAAAATTCGAGCTGGCGGCGATCGAGAACGTGAGGCTGACGATGAACGCGATGTTCTGCTTCTCGAATGCGATGCCCAGCACGATCGCGAGCACGCCGAGCACCAGCGTCGTCGCGCGTGCGACGCGCATTTCGTCGCGGTCGGTCGCCCGGCCGCGGCGCAGCACGTTCGCATAGAGGTCGTGCGAGATCGCGGACGAGCCGGCGAGCGTCAGCCCGGCGACCACGGCGAGAATCGTCGAGAACGCGACCGCGCAGATGAAGCCGAGGAAAAAGTTGCCGCCGACCGCATGCGCGAGATGGATCGCCACCATGTTCGCGCCGCCCGCGACCGCGCCGGACGCATCGTGATACCGCGGGTCCGCCGCGACGAGCGCGATCGTGCCGAAGCCGATCACGATGATCAGCGCATAGCCGGCCCCGACGATGCCCGTCGCATGGAGGATGCTCTTGCGCGCCGCGCCGACGTCGCCGACCGTGAAGAAGCGCATCAGGATGTGCGGCAGGCCGGCCGTGCCGAAGATCAGCGCGAGGCCGAGCGATACCGCGGACACCGGATCGGACACGAGGCCGCCCGGCCGCATGATGGCCGCGTGCTTCGGATGGACGCGCAACGCCTGCGCGAACAGCGCGTCGAGGCTGAAGCCGAAGCGGCTCAGCACCATGAACGCCATGAAGGCCGCGCCGGCGAGCAATAGCACGGCCTTGACGATCTGGATCCACGTGGTGGCGAGCATGCCGCCGAAGAATACGTAGACGACCATCAGCACGCCGACGATCACCACCGCGACCGTGTAGTCGAGCCCGAACAGCAGCTCGACGAGCTTGCCGGCGCCGACCATCTGCGACACGAGATACAGCAGGACGATGACGATCGAGCTCGACGCAGCGAACGCACGGATCGGCCGTTGCTGCAGCCGATACGACACGACGTCGGCGAGCGTGTACTTGCCGAGATTGCGCAACGGCTCCGCGATCAGGAACAGGATGATCGGCCAGCTCGCGAGAAAGCCGACCGAATAGATCAGCCCGTCGTAACCGCTCGTGAACACGAGCGCCGAGATGCCGAGCAGCGACGCGGCCGACATGTAGTCGCCGGCGATCGCCCAGCCGTTCTGCAGCGCGGTGATGCGCCCGCCGGCCGCGTAATGATCGGCGACGCTGCGGTTCTGCCGGGCGGCCCAGCGCGTGATGACGAGCGTCGACGCGACGAACAGCACGAACATGCCGATGGCGACCGGATTGTGCGCGTGCGCGAGCGCGGCGGGGCCGGCCGCGAACGCCGGCGCCGCGGCGACCGCGGCCGCGGTGACGAGGATGGCGACGGTGCGTTTCATTGGCCGCCTCCGTCGCGGATCGACGCGACGAGCGCGTCGTGCACCGCATTCGCACGCCACACGTACAGCGCGACGAGTGCGAACGTCGCGACGAACATGCCGAAACCGACCGGGATGCCCCACGTGGTCGGGCGGCCCGCCACGATCGGCCGGCCGAGCCATGCCGGCGAGAACGCGAGCGACAGGATGAATGCGAAGTAAAGCGCGAGCATGACCGCGGTCAGCGACCACGCGAATCGCCTCCTTCGCGTGACGAGATGGCGGAAGCGGGCATCGCGCAGCAGCGGATGCATGGCCGCGGCGGGCAGGTCCGGATCGGGTGCGGGGCCGGCGGCAGCCGGAATCGAGCGGTTCACGGTGTCTCCTTGTCGGTATCGGATGGGGCGCGATGCGGCGGGCGCGACACGTCGTGCATGCGCCCGCCGGTGGTCAGAGCGACGGCGGCACGGCCGTTTCGCGCATCACGACTTCCGCGGTGCGGTAACGCTCGGCCATCTCGCGTTCGGTGTCGTTCTTCAGTTGCGCCTGCATGTATGCGCCGAGATGGCGCGCGTGTTCGACGATCGCGGCGCCGAACGCGGTGCGCGTGTCGCTGTACGCGTGCAGTGCGTCGAGCGGATCGGCATGCGCGGCCAGCGCGCCGACGAGCGCCAGCGCGTCGCCCGCGGCCTTCGTGACGCCCATTCCGCAATGCGGCCGCGCGACGAATGCGGCATCGCCGAGCAGCGCGATGCGGCCGAACGCCATGCGCGGCACCTCGAGATCGTAGATCGGCTGGAACAGCGGCTGCGCGGCGCGCGACACGACTTCCGCGAACTGCGGCGCGAGCAATGCATGCGCGGCGTCTTCCATGTCGGCGAGCACGTCGCGGCGGATCAGCGTCGGCGGAATGCCGGCCGCCCACAGCTTGCCCGTCGCGTCGGTGAGCAGGTTCGGCAGGTCGGTGTCCTCGCGGGTCGCGCGATACCACACGAAGTTGTAGCGGCGCTCGCCGGGCTGCGTGCTGTTGTGCTGGCCGGCGACCGGGTAGCCGAGGATCTGCTCGTGCGGCGGCAGGCCGAACGCGAACTTGTCGAACAGCGCCGCATGTGTGCGCCCGGACAGTTCGCGTTCGTCGACGAGGCCGCGCCACGCGACATAGCCCGCGTACTGCAGGCGCGCGTCCGGCAGCAACCGTTCGCGGATCGCCGAACGGAAGCCGTCGGCCGCGACGACGAGGTCGGCATGCACGACCGATCCGTCGGCCAGCGTGAGCGTCGCGCGCTCGGGCCCGTCCGCGACGTCGGCGACGACGGCCCCCGCGTGATGGTGCTGATCGGGCAGCGCGGCGCGCAACACGTGGTACATCTTGCTCCATGCGGTCAGCGTCTGCGGCTGTTGCCGCTCGGCGGCGAGCGTACCGTCCCGCGCCAGCGTGATGCGCGATTCGACGTTCACGCCGATCGATGCGTCGATGCGCACGCCGGCCGCGCGCAGCACGTCGAACAGCTCCGGATGCGTGACGATGCCGGCGCCGCGGCCGGACAGCGCGTCGGGCACGCGCTCGAACACGTCCACGTCCCAGCCGTGGCGCAGCAGCAGGTTCGCGGCGAACAGCCCGCCCAGCGAGCCGCCGACGATGGCGGCCTTGCGATGCGTCGAAGTGGTGCGCATGTCAGTCTCCACGGGTGGCGGCGGCCGCTGCGGCGCCGCGTATGTCGAGGCCGGCGACTTCGGCGGCCGGGTAGTTCAGTTCGATCGTCACGCCCGACGGATCCTCGATGAACACCTGATGCAGCCCGAGGCTCGGCACGGTGCGGTCGCGCCACGCGATGCGCTCGTCACGCAGCGTGCGCCACATCGCCTCGACGCCGGTCGCGACGAACGCGATGTGGTCGACGGTGCCGGTGCCCGCGGCCGGCACGGGCTTGTCGCCGAGATACGCGGCCAGCCCGTGGGGGTTGGCCGGATCGATGCCGATCAGGTGGACCGTGCCGTAATCGGCTTCGTCGTCGCCGAGATAGAGCCACGCGCCCGGAAAGTCGAACGGCGGGCGGTAGCCGCGTCTGAAGCCGAGCACGCGTTCGTAGAAGCGGCACGAGGCTTCGAGATCAGGCGTGCGGATCGAGTAATGCGCGAGTCGCGAGACAGGCATGGCGAACCTCTTGTTTATCGAAGGATAAGTTATCGTTCGATAAATTCTAGGCCGAAAACGACGCGGCGCAAAGCCGTGATCCAGCCGTGTTAACCCTTGGCCCGGAACCGGGGGCGAATCGGCGACGAACGGGCGCCGAGTGCGCCGCGCGTCACGTTACGACGGCACCTCGCCGGCGACGACTTCGTCCTCGTAGCACCAGATCCAGCGCTCGCCGGGCTCGATCGAGCGGACGAGCCGGTGTCCGGTGTCGCGGAAATGCCGGCTCGCGTGGCGATTCGGCGACGAGTCGCAGCAGCCGACGTGTCCGCAGATCAGGCACATCCGCAAATGCACCCAGCCGCTGCCCGATTTGATGCATTCCTCGCAGTAGTCCTTGTCGGTGTCGAGCACGCGTGCTTCGTCGAGATGCGTACAGGCGATGGCCATCTTGCGCTCCGGTGCCGGCGCGGGGAACGACGCTTGCGACGCGGCCGGCGCGATGCCGCAAGCGGGGACGGGGATGCCGCATTGTGCGGCGCCGCGCGGCGGCCGCGCCTTAATTGTTATGAAATCGCGCATGCGGCGCGTCGGCGCGGCGTACAGTCGCGGTGCGTCCGGCTCACCCTTTCACCCTGGCGACGGCCGGACCGTATCCAGCATCGATTTCTTCGGGAGCCGCGCATGATTCAGTCGCAACTGGTCCGGATCGTCGGCCTGCCGCACAGCAAGGACGCGTACGCGATCCGCGATTTCCTGCAGCGGCGCATGGTCGCGTACGACTGGTGCGAGCTGACGTCCGACGCGGACTGCGCGCGCGAGCTCGGCATCGCGCCGCTGCGCGACATCCGGCTGCCGGTCGTGATCTTTCCGGACGGCTCGCGCCTGTACCAGCCGACGCTGGCCGACATCGCCGCGCGGCTCGGCTGGGTCGCGCGGCCGCGCTTCGTCGAATACGACGTGTCGATCTACGGCGCCGGGCCGGCCGGGTTGTCGGCGGCGGTCTACGCGGCGTCCGAAGGGCTGCGCGCGGTCGTGATCGAGCGCGGCGCGGTGGGCGGGCAGGCCGGCACGAGTTCGCTGATCGAGAACTACATGGGCTTCCCCGACGGCATTCCGGGCGCGGAACTCGCGGAACGCGCGCGCGAGCAGGCGGTCAAGTTCGGCGTCGAGCTGCTGACGATGCGCGAGGGCGTGCATGCGACCTTCGTCGACGGCAAGATCCGCGTCGAGCTCGCCGACGGGTCGACCCTGGTCGCGCGCGCGAACATCTGCGCGACCGGCATCGAATATCGCAGCCTCGGCCTGCCGGAAGAGCCGGCGTTCCTGAATGCGGGGCTGTTCTACGGCGCCGGTTCGAGCGAAGCGCCGATGTGCGCGGGCGAGCAGGTGTTCATCGTCGGCGGCGGCAATTCGGCCGGCCAGGCCGCGATGAATTTCTCGCGGCATGCGCGTCAGGTGACGATGCTCGTGCGCGGCGCGTCGCTCGCCGACACGCTGTCGCGCTACCTGATCGACCGGATCGAGCGGACGCCGAACATCGAGGTCCGCTACCAGTCGAGCGTCGTTGCCCTGCACGGCGACGGCTGGCTCGACGCGATCGAGCTTCGCTCGGCGGACGGCACGCGCGAACGGCTGCCGGCCACGCGCCTGTTCGTGTGCATCGGCGGCGCGCCGAACACCGACTGGGCGAAGGATACCGACATCATCCGCAATCCGGACGGTTATCTCGTGACCGGCGGCGACCTGTACGACTGTCCGGCGTTCGAGCGCGTGTGGCCGCTCGAGCGCCGGCCGTACCATCTGGAAACCAGCGTGCCGGGATCGTTCGCGGCCGGCGACGTGCGATCGGGGTCGGTCAAGCGCGTCGCGTCGGCGGTCGGCGAAGGCGCGATGGCCGTGACCTTCGTGCACCGGTTTCTCGGCGAGGACGCGCATCGGCTCGCGAGGGCCTGACGCGCGTGCGAAGGCGTCGCGACCGCCCTGGATCGCGGCTTCATCCGGCTTCATCCGGCGTCGGCCTGCGTCGAATCGCGCGACCCGTCACGGCCCGTCCGCGCCGGCGGCGTCCACCCCCCGCCCAACGCACGCACGAGGCTCACCGTCGCGATCGCGAGCGCCTGCCGGCTGTGAATCAGCTGGCGCCGCGCGTTCAGTGCGTCGCGATCGGCATCGATGACTTCGAGGTAGCTGACGTAACCGTGCGCGTAACGGCTCAGCGACAGGCGCGCCGCCGCGTCGGTCGCGCGCGCGGCGCTGGCGTAGCGTGCGATCCGTTCCTTTTGCGCGGCGATGTCGTTGAGCGCGTCCTGCACGTCGCGCAGCGCGCCGAGCGCCGTCGCGCGATAGTTCGCGTCGGCGATGTCCGTGCCGGCCCGCGCGGCGGCAACCGCCGCGTCGCGCTTGCCGCCGTCGAACAGCGTCAGTGCGACGTTCGCGCCGAGGCTCCACAGCGAGCTGTTGCGGTCGAGAAACGAGCGCAGGTCGCGGGTGGCGAAACCGCCGTCGGCGGTCAGCGTCAGCGTGGGCAACCACGCGGTGCGCGCGATGCCCAGTTCGAGCGACGCCGCATCGGCGCGCCGCGCGGCCGCGAACACGTCGGGGCGTCGCGCCAGCAGCGCGGACGGCAGCCCGGCCGGCACGTCCGGCACGCGCACGGGCACGGCGCGCGTGTCGACGTCGAACGCAGTCGGCGACACGCCGGTCAGCACCGCGATGGCGTCGACGAGGTTGTCGCGCAGCCGGCGGCTTTCCGCGAGATCGGCATGCGCGGTATCGAGGTCGGCCGACGCGCGCAGCCCGTCGAGGTCGCTCGCCGCGCCGGCCCGCACGCGTGCGGCGATCACGTCCAGCGCGGTGCGGCGCAGCCCGATCGCTCTGTCGAGCGTCGCGAGATCGTCGTCGACGTAGCGTAGCGTCAGGTAGTCGACGGCGACTTCGGTCGCGATCCTCAAGCGGATCGCATCGCGATCGGCCGCGGCCTGCAGCACGTTCTGTTCGCCGACGTCGGCGTCGCCGCGCAAGCGCCCCCATAGATCGACTTCGTAGCTCGCGGCGACGGGAACCGACCAGTTGTGCATCGTCCGCTTCGGCAGCGCATTGTCGACCGTGCCCGATACGCGCGTGCGGCTGAACGACGGATCGACGCGCACGGTCGGCGCGAGCGCGGCATCGCGGATGCCGAGCAGCGCCCGCGCCTGGTCGACGCGCGCGGCCGCCGCGCGGATATCGAGGTTGTGCGCGAGCGCGGCGTCGACGAGGCGGCCGAGCTGCGGATCGCCGAACCACGCGGGCCATGCCGCGAGCGACGGCGCACCCGCATCGGTCGACGGATCGGCATGGCGGAACCCGTCGTGTCCGACCGGGACGGGCGCGAGCGGCTGCGGCGCGATCGAGCACGCGGCCAGCACGCTCGCGGCGACGAGGATGCATGCGCGCCTCATCGCGATTCACCGCCGGGTTGCAGCGTGACGACGACCGACAGCCCGGGCCGGATGCGCGGCTCCGTCGCCGCCGGGCCGTCGAGCAGGATCTTCACGGGCACCCGTTGCGTGACCTTCGTGAAATTGCCGGTCGCGTTGTCGGGCGGCAGCAGCGCGAACTGCGCGCCCGTCGCGGGCGACAGGCTGTCGATGCGGCCGGTGAACACGCGCTGCGGCAGCGCATCGAAGCGCAGTTGCACGGCGTCGCCGGCGCGCACGTGCCGCAGTTGCGTCTCGCGGAAATTGGCGACGATCCACGGATGCGGCTCGACCAGCGTGAGCAGCGCCTGACCGGGCGCGACATGCTCGCCGGTCTCGACGGTCTTCTTGCCGACGTAGCCGTCCGACGGCGCGACGACCGTCGTGTACCCGAGCTGCAACTGCGCGTCGCGCAGCTCGGCATCGTTCTGGCTCGACGCGGCATCGGCGGCCTGAGCGGCGGCGGCGGCGCTGCGCCGTTGCGCGTCGGCCGCCGCGACGCGCGCGCGGGCCGACTTGCGTGCGGCATCGGCCGCATCGAACTCCTGCTTCGACAAGCCGCGCGGCGTCTCGCGGGTCAGCTCGCGGGCACGTGCGTAATCGAGTTCGGCTTTTTCGGCATCGGCGTGCGCCGACACGAGCGCCGCGTCCGCCTGTTCGATCAGCGCGCGTGCGCGGCTCGCATCGGCATGTGCCTGTGCGACGCGTGCGCGCTGCGCCGCGACGCGCACGTCGAAATCGCGGCGGTCGATCTGCACGAGCGCGTCGCCGGCATGCACGAACTGGTTGTCGTCGACGAGCACGCGCTCGACCGTGCCGGCCACGCGCGGCGAGATCACGTGCAGGTGGCCGGTCACGTACGCGTCGTCGGTGCCGCGATCGCGTGCGTCGAACTCGTACACGAGCAACGCGACGAGCAGCAGCGCGAGCACGGCGATCGCGACGACGGCCGGCCGGCGCGAGCGCGCGGGCGCGGGCGTGGAAGGCATGGAGGCCGCGGAAGATCGGGTATCGGGCGAGGGCGGGGTCATGATCGGCACACTCCATCGTACGGACGGGATTCGGCGCATCGCGTTATGCTTGCGCCAGCTTGACAAACGGGAGCCGCTCGACGATGAACACGACGTTCGCCACCGGCAATGCCGCGCCAGGGCCGGCCTCGAGCCCGGCCTCCGACGTTCCGACGTTCCGGTCGATCGCCGCGATCGCGGCCGTGCTGCTCGGTGCGGTCATCGCGACGCTGACGTCGCGCATCACGTCGCTCGGCTTGGCCGACGTGCGCGGCGCGCTCGGCATCGGCGTCGACGAAGGCGCGTGGATCAACACCGCGTTTACCGCGTCGCAGATGTTCGTCGGGCCGCTGGCGATCGCCGCGGCCTACCTGTTCGGCACACGCCGCGTGCTGCTCGCGGGCGCCGTGGTGTTTCTCTGCGCCGAAAGCGTGCTGCCGCTCTGCACGCGATTCGGCGCGTTCATCGTGTTTCAGGCGCTCGCCGGGTGCGCATCGGGCGTGTTCGTGCCGCTGACGATCGGCTTCGTCGTGCGCACGCTGCCGCCGCGGCTCATTCCGTTCGGCATCGCCGCGTATGCGATGAATCTCGAGATGTCGCTGAACCTGTCGGCCACGCTCGAAGGCTGGTACAGCGAGCACTTGAGCTGGCGCTGGCTGTTCTGGCAGAACGCGGTGCTGACCCTGCCGTTCATCGCCTGCCTGATGCTGTCGCTCGCCGACGAGCCGGTCAAGCGCTTCGCGTCCGGCATCGACGCGCGCGGCATGCTGCTCGGCGCGGGCGGGTTCGCCTGCCTGTGCATCGCGCTCGACCAGGGCGAGCGGCTGTTCTGGCTGCAGTCGCCGCTGATCGTCGCGCTGCTGGCCGTCGGCATCCTGATGGTCGCCGCGTTCCTGATCCACGAGCTCGCGTCGCCGCGCGCCGGCATCGATCTCGGCTACCTCGCGCGGCCGAACGTCGCGCTGCTGATCGTGCTCGTCGGCCTCGTGCGCTTCACCGTGCTCAACACGAGCTTCATCCCGTCGCTGTTCCTCGCGAGTACGTACGGGCTGCGCCCGCTGCAGATCGGCGATACGCTGCGCTGGATCGCGATTCCGCAGTTGCTGTTCGCGCCGTGCGTCGCGCTGTTGCTGCAGCGTGTCGACCCGCGCCGGCTGATCGTCGCCGGCTTCGCGGTGGTGGCGATCGCGTTCGCGCTCGGCTCGCGGCTCACGCCGGTGTGGGCCGAACCCGACTTCATTCCGTCGCAATTGCTGCAGGCGCTCGGCCAGACGATGGCGCTCACGTCGGTCATCGTCTTCTTCGGCAGGCACGTGACGGCCGAGCATGCGCTGACGTTCGGCGCGGTCGTGCAGACGACGCGCCTGCTGAGCGGGCAGCTCGGCACGACGTCGATCGCGGTGATTCAGCGGATCAGGGAGGCTACCCATTCGAATCTCGTCGGTCTGCATGTGTCGCTGTCGGATCCGGAAACGCTCGAACGGCTGCGGGCCGGCGCGGCGTCGCTGGTGGCGCACGGCGCCACGTTCGCGACGGGCAACCAGGCGGCCTATGCGCTCGTCGATCGTGCGGTGCGCGTGCAGGCCACGACGCTCGCGCTGGCCGACAACTTTCGCGTGGCGATGGCGTTCGCGCTCGCCGGCGCACTGCTCGGCATACTGTTGCGCCCGGTGCGGGCGCCGTGAATGCGGCGCCGCATGGGCTGAAATGTCCTGAAAAATCCTGAACGGCGCACCTGCGGCGTCCGTCGCGGCGGCATGCGCGCCGCCGCGACGGACGGCAGGCTTACGCCTGCAGGAACGCGAGCAACTCGGCGTTGATGCGGTCGGCGCTCACCACGCACATCCCGTGCGAGCCGCCTTCGATCACCTTCAGCACCGCGTGCTTCACGATCTTCGACGACAGCCGGGCCGAATCGTCGATCGGCACGATCTGGTCGTCGTCGCCGTGCAGCACGAGCGTCGGCACGTCGATCTTCTTCAGGTCCTCCGTGTAGTCGACTTCGGAAAACTCCTTCACGCACAGGTACTGGCCATGGATGCCGCCCATCATCCCCTGCGACCAGAATGCGTCGATCGTCCCCTGCGACACCTTCGCGTTCGGGCGATTGAAACCGAAGAACGGCACGGCCAGATCCTTGTAGAACTGCGAACGGTTTTCCGCGACGTTCTTGCGGATGCCGTCGAATACCTCCATCGGCAGGCCGCCCGGATTGGTCGCCGATTTCACCATCTGCGGCGGCACCGCGCCGATCAGCACCGCCTTCGACACGCGTTTCGTGCCATGGCGGCCGATGTAGCGCGCGACTTCGCCGCCGCCGGTGGAGTGGCCGACGAGCGTCGCTTCGCGCACGTCGAGCGCGTCGAGCAGCGCGGCGAGATCGTCCGCGTACGTGTTCATGTCGTTGCCGTTCGACGGCTGGCTCGAACGGCCGTGGCCGCGGCGGTCGTGCGCGATCACGCGATAGCCGTGCTGCACGAGGAACAGCATCTGCGCGTCCCACGCGTCCGCGCACAGCGGCCAGCCGTGCGAGAACACGACCGGGCGGCCGCTGCCCCAGTCCTTGAAGTAGATCTGCGTGCCGTCCTTCGTGGTGATCGTGTTCATCGTGTGCGCTCCTGAATGCGCGGAAGAGGGGTGGCGGGAGGGCGTGCCGGCCGCGGCCGCCATCGCGGGCAGCGCGGCGGCCGCGACGGCGGTCGCGCCGGCGAGCAGCATGTCGCGGCGGCGAGCCGACGAAACGGCGTCGGTCTGTTCGGGATGCATCTGGACTCCTGAGGTGTGCGGCGGCGAGGCCGCGCGGGATGGTGGATCGGTGGCGGCCGGCCGCGGCCATCCCGCCTGGCGGCCGTCCGGCGTGCGCCGTCGCGTCGGCTGGTGCGCGCGGACGAACGAATGCCGTCAGGAGCGTATCCCGGCGCGGTGCGCGCCGTACTGAAATCCGGCTGAATTTTCTTGAACGCCGCGGCGCCGCGAGCGGCATTGCCGCACTGCAGAAAAATTAAGCGCGCGACCGGGACTCTTCAGCGCACGGCGACTATCGTCAGCATCGGGTCACCCGCCGTGCGTTTGCCGCGACGCGAGCGGGCGCCTCACGCCCGCACCGCCCGTCACTTGCCTGGATAAGCCGCCATGGACGCCTTCAATCGTTGGGAGCACATGATCACGTCGCTCAGGCCGTCGCCCGCCGCGAGCCTCCGGATGATGCCGCGCGAGCGGACGGCGGACGGCTCCTGTCGTCCGCATCGGGACGACGCGCCCACGCCATCGAGCGGCGACGTACGCCGCCGCAGCGCGATCGTCGCCGTCGAGCGGCAGACCGATTCGTCGATGCTGGTGTCGTGGAGCGATCCGACGCGCTGCCGCTACGACGAGCAACGCTGGATCTGCGCGAAGGCGCGCAGGCTGGCGCGCTGCGCGCTCACCGGGCAACCGATCCGGGTGGGCGACGTGATCTACAAACCCCAATGGCGCGGCGAGAGACGCCCCGCGAACTGCCGCGAGATGATTCTCGCGGCGGCGCTCGAGCAGTTCGCCGCCCGGCAGTCCCGGGCATGACGCGCCGCGCCTCACGCTTCGGCCGCGCCCACATCCGCGGGCGCGGCTTCCCTATTCGAAAGGAACCCTCATGAGCACGTTCACCACCCGCGACGGCGTGTCGATTCACTACAAGGACTGGGGCAGCGGCCGCCCGGTCGTGTTCATTCACGGCTGGCCGCTGAATGCCGACATGTGGGACGTGCAGATGCACCATCTCGCGTCGCACGGCCTGCGCTGCGTCGCATACGACCGGCGCGGCTTCGGCCGCTCCGGCCAGCCGTGGGGCGGTTACGACTACGACACGCTGGCCGACGATCTCGCGACGCTGCTCGACACGCTCGACCTGCATGACGCGACGCTCGTCGGCTTTTCGATGGGCGGCGGCGAGGTGGCCCGCTACATCGGCCGGCATGGCACGAAGCGCGTGTCGAAGGCGGTGCTGATCGGTTCGGTGACGCCGCTCATCGCGCGCCGCGACGATCATCCGGAAGGCGTGGACGTCGCGGTCTTCGACGGCATTCGCGCGGGCATCGCGGCCGATCGCGCCGCCTTTTTCGACGGCTTCTGGCCCCTCTTTACCGGGTCGAACCGTGACGGTTCGACGGTTTCGCGCGCCGCGCTCGACTGGACGTCGTTCATGGCGTGGCAGGCCGGGCTGAAGGGCACGCTCGATTGCGTTCGCGCGTTTTCCGAGACCGATTTTCGGGCCGACCTGCAACGATTCGACGTGCCGACGCGCGTGATTCACGGCGACGACGACCAGACGGTTCCGCTCGCGCTGACCGGCGCCGCGACGGCGAAGCTTGTCCCGCATGCGACGCTGAGCGTCTATGAAGGCGGTCCGCATGCGCTTTACCTGACGCACGCGACGCGGCTGAACGACGAACTGCTGGCGTTCGCGCGGTCCTGAGTGCGCGCCGCGGCGCCGCGCGGCGAATCGATTCAAGGCGGATGCCGATAATCCCGCGGATATTCGGCCGGTGCAACGGATCGAGCGGAAATGAATCGGGAATCGGCCGGGCGAATCGAAAAGGAAAATGCGCGGCATTTCCGCGCTCGGCAATTTCGTCTGATATATCGAAATCGCGTTCATGGGCGCATCCATGATTTGCACATGAAACGGGCATCGTCGTGCCGCATGCCGGTGCATGCGGACGTGTCGGGCGCCGCGCCCGCCGCGGCATTTTCGTCATTTCAAAAAATTCGAGCCGTCCATTCTGATAATTTGAATCATTCGATCATGCAAATACCGTAGCATTGATGGCGAACCGGCACCCGATTTCAGCCGGGCGCCGTTGAATGTCACCCTCAAGAAATTCCCATGATCCGGATTGGAACACTTCACGTTTTTCTCGACAGACGTGAAATTCGTTCGAACGGCAAGCTGCTGCGCATCGGCAGCCGCGCATTCGAAATTCTCGAACTGTTGATTCGGGCGAACGGTGCGCTGGTATCGAAAGATGAAATCATGCAGCGCGTGTGGCCGCACACCGTGGTGGAAGAAAACAACCTGCAGGTGCACATCGCATCGCTGCGCAAGGCGCTGGCCGGCGACCGGAACCTGATCGTGACGGTACCCGGTCGAGGCTATCGGCTGGTTTCCGGGCAGGACGCGGGCGCCGCGCCCGTGCGCCCGGCGACGTGGCGGCCGTCCGCCGCGCCGGGCGCGTTGTTCGGCCGCGAACAGACGGTCGCCGACGTGCTGGACGCACTGCGCACGGCGCGCATCGTGACGCTCGTCGGCGCGGGCGGCATCGGCAAGACGCGCGTCGCGATCGAAGCGGCGGCGCGCGCCGACGCGCGCTTTCCGGAAGGCACCGTATTCGTTTCGCTCGCCACCGTCGCGTGTCCGCGCTTCGTGCCGGACGCGCTCGCCGGCGCGTTCGGCATCACGCAGCCGACCGGCTCGCTGACGCTCGAAGCGGTGCTCGCCAGCGTCGCGCGGCGCCGGATGCTGCTCGTGCTCGACAACTGCGAGCACCTGCTCGACGCCGCCGCGCGGATCGCGAGCGCGCTCACCGATGCGGACGACGGGCTGTGCGTCCTCGCGACGAGCCGGGAATCGCTGCGCATCCACGGCGAGCGCGTGTGCCCGGTGCCGCCGCTCGACATACCGGGCGAAGACGCCGGCGATCACGAGGCGATGAGCGCGAGCGCGGTGCAGTTGTTCGCGGCGCGCGCACGTGCGGCCGATCCGCGCTTTCCGCTCGATGCGCGCAGCCTGTCGTTGATGGCGTCGGTCTGCCGCCGCCTCGACGGCCTGCCGCTCGCGATCGAGCTGGCCGCGGCACGCGCCGCCGTGCTCGGCATCGACGTGCTGGCCGCCCATCTCGACGATCACTTCCGGCTGCTGACCGGCGGATTTCGCACCGCGTTGCCGCGCCATCAGACGCTGCAGGCGATGTACGACTGGAGCTACCGGTTGCTCGGGGAGTCCGAGCGCCTGCTGCTGCGATGGCTCGGCGTGTTCCGCGACAGCTTCGCGATCGAGGCCGTGCGCGAGGTCGTCGGCGCCAACGGGCTGGCCGGCGCCGACCTGCTCGATACGATCGCCGGCCTCGTGTCGAAGTCGCTGCTGATCCTCGAGACCGCGCACGGCGCGCCGCGCTACCGGCTGCTGACGACCACGCGGGCCTACGCGCAACAGCAGCTCGACAGTCACGGCGAGGGCGAGGCTGCCGCCCGCGCGCATGCGGCCTACTTCCTCGCGCTGTTCCGGAGCGCGACCCACGGCGGCGAGCAGCCTGGCGTCGAGCCGGGCGGCACGACCCGGCTCGACGCGGTCCGGTGCGAACTCGGCAATCTGCGTGCCGCGCTCGACTGGGCATTTTCGGCGCGCGGCGACGCGGCGCTCGGCATCGCGCTCGCGGCCGTCGCGGTGCCTTGCCTGTTCGATCTGTCGCTCGTCGACGAATGTCGGGAGCGCGCGCGCGTCGCGCTCGATGCGATGCGCGACGCGGATGCCGCCCTGGTGTCCGACGATGCGCGCGTGCGCTTGCTGGCCGCGTATGCGGCTGCGCTCGCGCATACGGCGGAGTCGACGCAGGCGGCGCATGATGCGTGGTCGGAAGTGCACGCGCTCGGATTCGATGCGGCCGAGGCCGAGTTGCCGTCGCGCGAGTCGTGACGCCGGGTTCGCGCGCCGCTCGCCTGTTTCAGAACGATTCAGCCCGGATACAGGACAGCGGCAGGCGGCACGCGTAGATTGCCTGGACGGCGGGCGCCGGCATGCCACCCGGCGCACGCCGCCGTGCATCCCGCTCAATCGACGAAACGCCGTATGAATCCTGCCCACTCCGACCTTTCCAGCCACGCGACCGATCTCGGCCTGCTGTTCCTGCGTGTATCCGCCAGCGTGCTGCTGCTCGTGGTTCACGGCCTGCCGAAGATCCTGCATTACACGGCCGAAGCCGCCGCCATCGAGGATCCGTTCCATCTCGGCCGCACGCTGTCGATCGTGTTCGCGATCTTCGCGGAGGTCGTGTGCCCGATCTTCATGATCGTCGGCCTGTACCCGAGGCTCGCGGCGCTGCCGGTGATGATGGTCACGCTCGTCGCGCTGGTGTTCGTGCACCCGGACTGGCCGCTGCGCGATGCGCAGTTCGCATGGATGCTGCTGATCCTGTTCGGCACGATCGCGATCGCCGGCGCCGGCCGCTACGTGTTGCCGTTGCCGGGCGTCGCGCGCCGGCGGGACTAGCCGCGACCGGCGCGACGGCGGTCGGCACGCGATGCGTCCGATGATTCCGTTCCCGCGGCGACGTTCGTCTTGCCGCCTTGACCCTTTCGCGCGCCGCGCTGGCGATCCGACATGTTGAATTTCTCCGATACGGCGATCTACGGCGCGCCGATCGTGCTGGCCGATCTCGCCGCGTGGCGGCTGTTCGGGCGCGCGGGCCCCGTGACGCGCGCGATCCGGCGCTGTGCGGCGTTCGCCGCGCTGAGCGCCGTGCTGTTCGCGACCGGCGTGAGCCCGCTCGCGGTGCCCGCATCGATCGGCGGGCTCGACCGGATCGCGGTCCAGGCGATCTGCATCGCATGGTGGCTCCAGTGCGCGATCGTGTTCAGCCTGCTGCTCAATCATCTGCTGCTGCCGCGTGCATGGCACAGCCAGCGGCTCTTTCACGACATCGCCGCGGGCATCGTGTTCGGCGCGGCCGCGGTGGCCGCGCTGGGCTACGTGCTCGGCCTGCCGTTGAGCGGCCTCGTCGCGACCTCCGGCGCCGTCGCGGTGATACTCGGTCTCGCGCTCCAGAACACGCTGAACGACGTGTTCTCCGGGCTCGTGCTGAATACCACGCAACCGTTCCGGCTCGACGATACGGTGTCGATCGGCGAGCTCGAAGGGCGGATCGTCGAGAGCAACTGGCGCGCGACGAAGCTGATCGACAGCCTCGGCAACCTGGTCGTCGTGCCGAACAGCGCGGCGGCGCGCGCCACGATCGTGAACCTCAGCGAGCCGGCCGGCCTGCACGGCGTCACGCTCGCGCTCGACCTCGATCCCGCGGTGCGGCCGGCCGTCGCCGTCGGCGCACTGGAGCGGGCCGCGGCGAGTTCGCTCGACGTGCTCGCGCGCCCCGCGCCGATCGCCGTCGTGAAGGCGTTCCGCGCGAACGCGATCCAGTACGAACTCATCTGTTACGTCGACGCACTGCAGAAGAAAACCACCGTGCGCAACGCGCTCTACGATCTCGCGCATCGGCACCTGGCCGCGGCGGGCGTCGCGTGGCGGCCGCTCGCGGGCGCCGCGCCGGCGTGTGCGTCGCCATCGACATCGCAAGCGCATCCGGTATCGCGCCGGCTGCTGCTGTTGCGGGCGGTCGAATTGTTCGCATGCGTCGACGACGACGATCTGGCCGTGCTGGCCGATGCGCTGGTGGCGCGTTCGTTCGGCAAGGGCGACGTGATCTATGCGTCGAATGCCGAGTCGCGCGTGCTGACGATCGTCGAATCGGGCGTCGCGGCGGTGTTCGTGCCGGGTGCGGCGGGCGACGTCGAAGTCCGTCGGATGGCGCCCGGCGATGCGATCGGGCAGTCGGTCGTACTCGCCGGCACGCGGCTTCATGCGACCGTCCACGCGGTGACCGCGATGACCGTGCATCAGCTTCGCAGCGAGGATCTGGCGGCGCTGATCGGCAGGAAGCCGGCGCTCGGCAGGCTGATGTGCGAGTCGCTCACCGAACATGTCGCGACCGAGGAAAGGATGATGATTCCGCCGGTCGAGCAGGCGCACGCGGGGTTCAGCCTGATCGGATGGCTCGAGAAGGAAATGAAGCGGCTGCACGATTCGCTCGGCTGACGCGCGGCGCGGATCGCGAGGGTTGCCGGCGGGACGGGAGGACGTGCGCTTGCCGTCGCGGCGCGTGGCGCCGTGCCGGGGCGCTGCGTGACGCGTGCGATGCCGGGCCGTCAGTCATCGGCGGGCGGCCGGGCGGCAGCGCGTGCGGCCCCGGCGTGCCGGCGGGCGGTGAACGGGCGCGTCAGTCGGGTGTCGTGAAACGCTCGACGAGATCCGGCTGGTCGAGTTGCTCGACCCACCAGTGCAGCGCGCGGCCCGCCTCGTCGCCGCGCCACGCGAGATAGCAGTGCGTGGTGTCGCGCATGCCCGTCACCTGGCGCGCGACGAGCTTGCCGTCGGCGATCGCGCGCGCCGCGATGCATTCCGGCAGCGTGCCGACCGCGAGCCCTTCGCATTGCGCTTCCAGTTTCGCGGCCAGCGTCGGTACCGCGAGGTAAGGCTGGCCCGCATCGATCGCGACGGACTGCGGCTGCAATTCGCGCGACGTATCGCTGATCACCGCGCCGCGATACTGGACGACCGACGCCATCGCGAGCGGTTCGGGCAACGCCGCGAGCGGATGGGACGGCGCGACCGCGAACACGTGCCTGAGCGAGCCGATCGGCCGCGCGACGATGCCCGGCAATTCCGGCGGTTCGCCCGCCGCGCCGACGACGAGATCGGCCCGCCGCGAAATCAGCGCATCCCACGCGCCGCCGAGCACTTCGGTCGACAGCCGCAGCCGCGTGTCCATTCCGAGCGCGTAGAAGCGGTGGACGTACGGCCACAGCGCGCCGAACGGCAGAATTTCGTCGATACAGACGCGCACTTCCGTTTCCCAGCCCTGTTGCGCACGCAGCGCCTTCAGCTCGAGTTGCTCGGCCGCGCGCAGCAGGCGGCGGCCTTCCTCGACGACGATGCGTCCCGCATGCGTGAGCTTCGCGCGCCGGCCGCTGCGGTCGAACAGCGCCACGCCGAGATCGCTTTCAAGTTTCTGCACGAGGTAGGTCAGCGCGGACGGCACGCGATGCAGCAGTTCCGCCGCTTCGGCAAAGGTTCCGGTGCGGTCGATCGCGTCCAGGGCTTCGAGCGCTTCGAATGACAGCTTCATCGCAAATTCCGGTAGGGGGTGGCTGGCGCATCATACCAGTGCCGCCGCGGCGCGAGCGGCGCGCGTCACCGTGATTTGCTAGAGTGGCCACTCCTGTCATTCGTCTCTTCGCATCGTCCCATGACCACCGCTCAGCCGGACACCGCATCCTCCGATTTCATCCCGGCCGACGTCAGGCAAACCATCGTCACGCAGGCGTTGCCGAAGGGGCAAATCGGTATCGTCCGACTCAAGACCTTGCGCCGGAACATGGGGCTGACCGCGCCCTATGAACTGGAGAATACGGATCTGATCGTCTTGCAGTTGCATGCGTTCGGCGAACAGGATCTGTGGCTCGATGGCCGCCCCGCGCCGTTCGTTCCGTACGACGCGGGAACCGTGTCGATCTACGATCTCGACCGTCGCTGGGTGGCCGACCTGAAGGGCGCGTTCGATTGCCTGCATTTCCACCTGCCGCGCCCCATGCTCGAGGAAACGGTCGACGACCTCGGCGGCCGGCGGCGGCCGCAGCTTTATCTGCCGCCGCATCTGAGCACCCACGATTCGGTCATCCATGCGCTCGGACGCGCGCTGCTGCCCGCGCTGGCCCGGCCTGGCGAGGCATCGCAGATCTTCATCGATCACGTGGGGCTGGCGTTCCAGGCGCACGTCGCGTGCCGATACGGCGGCATCGGCGAACGGCGGGAAAAGTCGGACGGCAAGCTCACGCCGTCGCAGGCGCGCCGCGCGAAAGAGCTGCTGCTCGCGCATCTCGACGGCAACATCGGGCTGGCCGACGTGGCGAGCGCGTGCGGGCTGTCTCGCAGTCATTTCGTCAAGGCGTTTCATCGGACGACCGGGCTGCCGCCACATCGCTGGCTCATCGTGCAGCGCGTCGAACGGGCGAAGGAGTGGATGCGCAACCCGGACGTGCCGTTGAGCCTGATCGCCGCCGCGTGCGGCTTCGCCGATCAAAGCCATTTCTCGCGAACCTTCACGCGGTTGACCGGTGTCACGCCACGCCGGTGGCGCGCGGACCATACGTGATCGCGATCGTCGCGATGCGAAGGCGGGGTGCGCCGGTCCGCGCCGCGCGCTGCCACGGCGGATCGGCGGCGTATGTTTCGGGCAGCCGGTGCAACTGCGTGGCCAGCACGAGATCGCGGCCCATGGACGGATGCGATGCGTGCGCGTGCAACCATGACGCGGTACAGTGCGTGTTCGCGACCCGCACGAGCGCTGCGCGCTTCGTTGTCCGCGTCGTCCTGCAGCGTCGTCGCGTAGACGACATCATGGGCCCAAGCCGCGAGCTCGATGGCCGGCCACGGCGGTTCCGTACGATACGGCGCGAGGTGCGCGAACAATTCCGCCAGATGCGCGAGCGTGTGATCGAAGCGCCGCAGCTCGCCGTATTCGCGCTCGACGAGCGGCCACACGGCCGCCGTGCCGAAGCAGGCATCGCAGGCGGCGCGCAGCGTGCGCGCGATATCGCGGGAGACGGCCTTCATGGCGGCGCTCGCTCGGGCGGACGATGCGCGCGGCATGGCAAACGTGGCGCCGTGCGGGCATGCAACTTGCGCGCCTGCACGGGCCGCACCACTTTGGAGGTTTTCATGAAACGACGCTGGCCGCGACAACCGATGCTCGCGATAGGTGTGTTCGCAACGTTCGCGCTGCACGCAGCCGTCGCATCGGCGGCGCCCGACGTGTCGATCAGCCGCGCCGATTACGGGACGACCGCGAGCGGGCAGGCGGTGAGCCAGTACACGCTCGCGAACCGGCACGGCGTGACGCTGAAAGTCATCACGTACGGCGGCATCGTGACCGCGCTCGACGTGCCCGACCGCACCGGCCACGTTGCCGACATCGTGCTCGGCTTCGATTCGCTGCGCGACTACGAAGCGCACAACGGCAACATCCATTTCGGCGCGCTGATCGGCCGGTATGCGAACCGCATCGCGGGCGGGCGTTTCACGCTCGGCGGCAAGACGTGGACGCTGCCGGTCAACGACGGGCCGAACACGCTGCACGGCGGCCCGGACAGTTTCGACGCGAAGGTGTGGAAGGTCACCGGCACGCACAGCGACGCGGCCGGTTCGAGCGTCACGCTGCGCTACGTGAGCCCCGACGGCGAGAACGGCTTCCCCGGCACGCTGACGACGGACGTCACCTACACGCTGACCCGCGACGACGAGATCCGCATCGACTACCGCGCGACGACCGACCGGGACACGGTCGTCAACCTGACCAACCACAGCTACTTCAATCTGGCGGGGCAGGCAGCCGGCAGCGTCGAGCGGCAACTGATCGAGATCGCCGCATCGCATTTCACGCCGACCGACGGCACGTCGATTCCGACCGGGCAACTGGCGAGCGTCGCGGGCACGCCGATGGATCTGCGCCAGTTGACGCCAATCGGCGCGCATTTGCGCGATGCGTATCCGCAGCTCGCGATCGCGCATGGCTACGATCAGAACTGGGTGCTCGATCAGGGCGGCCAGACGGCGCCGGCGTTTGCCGCGCGCGCTTACGACCCGGCGTCCGGGCGGTTCCTCGAGCTGTACACGACGCAGCCGGGGCTGCAGTTCTATACGGCCAACGGGTTGAACGGCAGTGTCGCGGGCAAGGGCGGGACGGCCTACCGGCAAACCGATGCGTTCGCGCTGGAGGCCGAGCATTTTCCCGATTCGCCGAATCATCCGGCCTTCCCGTCGACGGCGCTCAGGCCGGGCGAGACGCTGCACGAAGTGACGGTGTGGCGGGTAGGCGCGCGATGAGCGTCGGCGTCGGCATCGGCGGGCGTGCGTCGGTCACACGTTGATCACGCCGCGCCCGATTTCGATCACGCGCCCGCCGACGCCGATTTCGCCCGCGGCATCGACCGACAAGCGCAGCAGGCAGGGCCGGCCGACGGCTTCGCCTTGCTCGACCCGAAACGCGGCCGGCAGATCGTGTCCGGCGGCGAGCAGCCAGCCGCCCAGATTCGCGCAGGCCGATCCGGTGCCGGGGTCTTCCGACACGCCGCCGCCTTGCTTCACGAAGAAGTAGCGGGACACGACCGTCCCCGGGCGCGCGGCATCGAACGCGAACACATAGGCGGTCTTGCGGCCGAGGCTGCTTCGCGGCCAGACGTCGAGGTGCGCGCTATCGGGCTGCGCGCGCCGCACGGCGGCCGGGTCCTTGAGCGCGACCAGCAACTGGTCGGCACCGGTGTCGACCCACAGCGGCGGCGCGAGCAGGTCGCTTTCCGCGATTCCGAGCAGCGCCGCGACCTGCGCATTCGGCAACGCGCACGGCGCCGTGTTCGGCATGCCGGCGTGCGGCGCGATGAAGGTCCACACGTCGCCGCGCGCGGCGACGTCGACGACGCCGGCCTTGAATTCGAGCGACAGCGCATCGCCTGCCTCGAGCAGGTCCCGCACGACGTGCGCGGTGCCGAGCGTCGGATGGCCCGCGAAAGCCATCTCGTAGCCGGGCGTGAAGATGCGCACGCGTGCATGCGCGCGCTCGGACGGCAGCACGAAGGTCGTCTCCGACAGATTGAACTGCACGGCCAGCGCCTGCATGGTCGCGTCGTCCATGCCGCGCGCATCGTCGAACACGCACAGCGGGTTGCCGCCGAACGTCGATTCGGCGAAGACGTTCAGCAGGCGGAAGGTGTACTGGGTCATCGGTATCTCGTGTGGGTCAGCCCTGTTTGTCGAGCGGTGCGAGCATCGCCTGCATGTCGGGATGCTTCAGCACTTTCCGGTATTCTGCCGGACTCATCGCGTCGATCAAGACGCGGCCGCTCACGTCGGCCTTGATGGACTCGACCGCGAGCAGCGCGATGACCGGATGGGTCGTCAGCGTCGCGTGGTCGGGCGACGGGTCGCCGAATTCCGCCATCACTGCCTCGGTATTGTCCGCGACCGCGACGGCCAGCGGCCGGCCCGAGAGCCGAAGTCTCGCGCTGGCGCCGCAGGGCATCCGGGGCGTGACCGCGTTCATCCTGAAGTCGCCGCCCGGCCGCGCGCTCGATGCGGCGCGATGAACGCGCGCGTCGCGGCGGGGGGGCGGCGCACGTCAACGACGTCAATGCGACGACACGAACACCGCATCGTCGAACGCCTCCGGAATCGCGAAGCTCGCGCGCATGCGCCGCGCTTCCTTCGCCGGCGTCAAGCCGAACAGGCGCTTGAATTCCCGGCTGAACTGCGACGGGCTCGTATAGCCGACCGCATAGCCGGCCGCCTCCGCCGTCAGGTCCTGGCGCACCATCAACAGCCGCGCCTGATGCAGCCGCGTCGATTTCAGGTACTGCATCGGCGACACCTGCGTGATCGCCTTGAAGTGACTGTGAAAGCTCGGCACGCTCATGCCGGCTTCGTCGGCCAGTTGCGACACGTCGAGCGGCCGCGCGTAATCGGCGTGGATCATGCGCAGCGATCGCCCGATCCGGCCGTATTGCCCGCGCATCGCCAGCGCGCTGCGCATCGCATGGCCCTGCGCGCCGGTCAGCACGCGGAAATACAGCTCGCGCAGCAGCGCCGGGCCGAGCACGGCGGCGTCGAGCGGCCGCTGCATCGCGTCGACGAAACGCAGCACCGACGCGTGCATCGCTTCGTCCATCGGCGTCGACATCATGCTCTTCGGCGCCTGCACCGTTTCCGCGACGCCCGCGCGATCGATCTGCGCGGCGAGTTCGGCGGCCAGCGTGAAATCGAGGTGCAGGTACAGCGCGAGCAGCGGGCGCTCCGGCGTCGCGTCGGTTTCCATGCTGAACGGGACCGGCACGGAGACGGCCAGGTAATGGTGTTCGTCGTACAGATAGCACTCGCCGCCGAAGTAGCCGCGCTTCGACCCCTGGCACACGATCACGATGCCCGGGTCGTACAGCACCGGCGTGCGCGACAGCGCGCGGTTCGAGCGCAGGATGCGCACGCTCGGCAGCGCGGTCAGGTTGTAGCCCTCGTTCGGCGCCAGCGCGCGCAGCAGCGCCACCAGGCGCTTCCGGTCGCGCGGCGACAGCGCTGGAGGTTGGGCGGAGACGGGCACGGTGCTCATAGTTTTGTGCAAGAAAATCAGCGGAATCGGGCTTATTCGGCGTCCTTCGTCAGACTAGTATGCACGCTTGAATCGACATTCGGGAGAAGCTCACATGGCATCCGGCAACATCATGCTCATTACCGGCGTCAGCAGCGGTTTCGGCCGCGCGCTGGCCCAGGAAGCGCTGGCCGCCGGCCACACGGTGGTCGGCACGGTGCGCAGCGCGCAGGCGGCGCGCGACTTCGAGGCGCTGTCCGCGCAGGCGGCCGTCGCACGCGTGCTCGACGTGACCGATTTCGAGCGGATCGACGGCGTCGTCGCGGACATCGAGGCGAACGTCGGGCCCGTCGACGTGCTGGTGAACAACGCGGGTTACGGGCACGAAGGGATCATGGAGGAGTCGCCGCTCGACGAGATGCGCCGCCAGTTCGACGTGAACGTGTTCGGCGCGGTCGCGATGATGAAGGCCGTCGTGCCGTTCATGCGCGAACGCCGGCGCGGACGCATCCTGAACATCACGTCGATGGGCGGGCACATCACGATGCCGGGCATCGCGTATTACTGCGGCAGCAAGTTCGCGCTGGAGGGCATTTCCGAGACCCTCGGCAAGGAACTCGAGCCGTTCGGCATCGCGGTGACGGCCGTCGCGCCGGGTTCGTTCCGCACCGACTGGGCCGGCCGCTCGATGGCGCGCACGCCGCGCTCGATCGCCGACTACGACGCGCTGTTCGACCCGATCCGCCGCGCACGCGAGGAAAAAAGCGGCAAGCAGCCGGGCGACCCCGCGAAGGCCGCGCGGGCGATGCTCGCCGTCATCGCGGCGGACCATCCGCCCGCGCATCTGCTGCTCGGCAGCGACGCGCTGCGGCTCGTGCGGAGCAAGCTGGCGGCGCTGGACGACGAAATCCGCGCGTGGGAGGCGCTGACGGTGTCGACGGACGGCTGACGCGCGCCGCCTCGTCCGTTTCCTGCCGGTGGAGGATCGGCCATCGCATTGCACGATGGCGTCGTGGTTTCACAATAAAGCCGATAATGGCGGCGGCCCGTTCGCCACCTTCATCCACCTCACAGGAGTACCGCGATGCCATACGTCACCACGAAGGACAACGTCGAGATTTTCTACAAGGATTGGGGTCCGAAAGACGCGCAGCCCGTCATGTTCCACCACGGCTGGCCGCTGTCCAGCGACGACTGGGATGCGCAACTGCTGTTCTTCGTCCAGCACGGCTATCGCGTGATCGCGCACGACCGCCGCGGGCACGGCCGCTCGGCGCAGGTCTGGGACGGCCACGACATGGACCATTACGCGGCGGACGCGTTCGCGGTCGTCGAGGCGCTCGACCTGCGCAATGCGGTGCATGTCGGCCATTCGACGGGCGGCGGCGAAGTGGCGCGCTACGTCGCGAAGCACGGCGAGCCGGCCGGCCGCGTCGCGAAGGCCGTGCTGGTCAGCGCGGTGCCGCCGCTGATGCTAAAAACCGAATCGAACCCCGAAGGCCTGCCGCTGGAGGTGTTCGACGGCTTCCGGAAAGCGCTCGCCGACAATCGCGCGCAGTTCTTCCTCGACGTGGCGAGCGGTCCGTTCTACGGGTTCAATCGCGAAGGCGCGACCGTGCACCAGGGCGTGATCCGCAACTGGTGGCGGCAGGGGATGGAAGGCAGCGCGAAGGCGCATTACGACGGCATCAAGGCGTTTTCGGAAACGGACCAGACCGACGACCTGAAGTCGATCTCCGTCCCGACGCTCGTGCTGCACGGCGAGGACGATCAGATCGTGCCGATCGCGGATGCCGCGCTGAAGTCGATCAAGCTGCTGAAGAACGGCACGCTGAAGACGTACCCGGGCTATTCGCACGGCATGCTGACGGTCAATGCGGACGTGCTGAACGCCGATCTGCTGGCGTTCGTGCGGGCATGACGGTGGCGGCGCCGGCCCGCCGCGGCGGGCGGCGCCGCGATTGAAAACCGGCGATCCGGCCGCGCGAGCAAAAGGGCCGATCGCCCGCCCTCTGCTTCACCCCAAATCGACGAAGCGAACGCCCGGATGCGCGAGGCGCGGCATCCGGCCGGCCAGGAACGCATGCAACTCGCGCACCTGCGCGGTCTTCGCTGAGTCTTCCGGCCACACGAGGTAGTACGCATCGCCGGTGCTCACGGCCGTCTTGAACGGCAGCACGAGCTGCTTCTCGTCGAGGGCCGTCGCGCACAGCGCGAGGTCGCCGATCGACATCCCGTGGCCGGCGATGGCCGCCGCGATCCCCTGTTCGAGCATGTCGAACACCTGCCCGCGCGTGATGTCCACATCGAGATCGTGACCGCTGCCGTTGAGCCAGCGGCGCCAGTCGCGCCGGTCGGGCGACGGATGGATCAGCTCGCACGCGGCGGGATTCGTACGCGCGAGCGTGGCGGTGGCCCGCGAGCACACCGGAATCAGCCATTCGTCGAACAGCTTCACGCAATGCGTGCTTTCGCCGAACTTGCCCGCGCCGAGCAGGATCGCGCAATCGTAGGATTCGCTGAAAAAATCCACGGTATCGACATCCATCCACACGCTCGCGATCTGCACCTCGAACGCCGGCCGCGTGCCGCGAAAGGCGGCCAGCGCGTCGAGCAGCCAGCGCATCGTGAGCGTGGAGGGCGCCTTGAGCCGCAGCACGTCGCGTTGCGTGCGGGACAGCATGCACGCTTCCTCGATCTGCCGGAACCCGCGCCTGAGGCCGGCCGCGAAGATATGGGCTTCCGCCGTCACGGTCATCCTGGGCCCGCGTCGGACGAACAGCTTCCGGCCGAAGTAGGCTTCGAGCGTCTTCACGTGCTTGCTGACCGCGCTTTGCGTCAGGCTCAGTTCCTCGGCGGCCAGCGTGAACGAGCCGGTGCGCGCGGCACTCTCGAATGCGCGCAACGCGTAGACGGGCGGAAGCGGTTTGGCTTTCATGGATTTCGAATATGAATAAAACTTATGTCATCAGACAGGATTTTCCGTTTTAGCTCGACAGAGCGGGCGCGTGATACTGCTTATCGCCGCGTCTTTCGCGATATCGGACCTCCATGATGCCACTGTGACGTACACGCCCCCGACTCATCAAACAGAACTTTTTGTCATGACGCTCCATTACCCGCTGCTGTTCGCCTACCTCGCCGCGATCGTGCTGCTCATCGCGACGCCCGGCCCGGTCGTGATGCTCGTGACGGGCACCGTCGCGCGACGCGGGTTCCGTCAGGGCGTGCTGACCGCGGTGGGCGCGAACGCCGCGAGCCTCGTGATGATCGCGGGTGCGATGCTGATGGTGTTCGGCGTCGTGATGGTCAGCGCCCGCCTGCTTGCCGGGCTGCATGTCGCGGGGTGCCTGTTCATCGCGGGGCTTGCCATCCGGACGCTGCTCGGCGAATGGCGCGCCGCCCGCGAGCGTGGCGGCGACGGCGCGGCCGCAGCGGAAGCGGCGGCGGGCGAACCCGCGGCGGGCGAACCCGTGGCGCGGCCGCGCGGTTTGCCGGGCATCGTGCGCGGTTTCCTCGTCGGCATCGCGAACCCGAAGGACCTGCTGTTCTTCGTCGCGTTCTTTCCGCAGTTCGTCGCCATCACGCCCGATTCGCGCGTGAGCCTCGCGATCCTCGCCGCGTTGTGGATCGCGGTCGATTTCACGATCCTGACCGGCTATATGGCGGCGATCAACCACCCGGCGATGCATCGGAAGCAGCGATGGATCTCGGCGTCGTCGGCGCTCGCGCTGCTCGCGATTGCGCTCGCCGGGCTCGGCAGCACGATCGCGGGCGCCGCTTAGTGCAGCGTACTGCCGCGGCGTTCGGCGTTACCGCTTCGTTGGCGCCGCGTGCGGCCCGTTATCAGCGTGGACGGGTTTCAGCCGTTGCGCAGGAACACGACGTAGCCGCGGAACCACGGGTTCGTCGCGAGATACGGCGGCGCGTCCCAGTCGCCGCCCTGGATCACGCCGATGCGAAACGGCAGTTGCAACCGCGCGACGCGCGGCAGGTACGCCGCATAGTCGGGGATCGTGCGGCGGCCCTGGTAGGTCTGCACGACCACCTCGTCGACGATGCCCTTGAGCGCGTTGACCTGGTCGGTATCGATGCGGCTGCTCCAGTCGAGCAGCCCCGTGATGCTGAGCCGGCAATCGGCGGGCAAGGTCTCGCGCAGCGTGCGCAGGAACGCGAGGTAATCCTGCAGGTGGCGCGTGCCCGCATCGAAATCGATCTGGATGCCGGCGATCGTGCGGCCCGATGCACGCCAGCGCGCGAGCTGCGCGAGCATGATCCGCGTGACGCGCGGCGTCCAGCGCAGCGTATGCGCACGATAGACGAGCCACACGCGCGCGTGGGGCGCGGGCGGCAGCGCAACGCCCTGTGCGATCACGCGCACCTGCGACTCGTCCCGCGGCGACGCCTCGATCTGTCCTTGCAGCACGTAGACGATGCGCGCGTCGCGCACGACCGCCTGCGGCTTCACGCCGGCCCACAGCCAGAACGCGTCGTACCGCGCGGCGTCGACGGTGCCGGCCAGCGCGACGCGCGCGGCCAGCAGCAGCGCGACGCACGCGATGCGCTTCATGCGGCCTACCAGTAGTAGCGGAGCTTCTGCGCCCACGGGCTGCCCGGATAGGCGGTCTTCAGCGTGTCGAACCAGCGCTTGCGCGTGCTCTTCGACACCTCCTTGCCGCCGCATTCGTTGGCGCCGGCCGGTGCATAGCACCTGATCGCACGGTAGAACGCGTACGCGCGATCGTTCGGGTTCGCCTGCGTATCGGCCATCACCGTCACGTAGCTCGACATCCGCTCGTACGGCTTGCCGGCGAACTGCGACGGCGCCGCGCCGAGTGTCGGCGGCACGCGCGTGGCGGCCGCGCTCGATCCGTTGCGGACCCACGCGGGCACCGGATCGATTTCGAGGCCCGACGCCGGCGGATGCAGGCGCACGAAATCGGCGAGGCAGTTCAGCCCTTTCGGATCGGCCGGATTCTGCTGCAGCGTCGCGGCGACGTCGCGCGCCGACGGGCACGTGTAGCCGTCGTCGTTTTTCGCGCCGGCGGCGATGAACGGCTTCAACGGATCGGCGGGCGTGCCCGACACCAGCGCGGTATCGGCGAGGAAGTCCGCGTAGTGCGAACGCGTGAGTTCCTTGTACAGCAGCGTATACAGCGCGGTGTCGCGCAGCGCGCCGCTCGTCGCCTGATTCTGCGCCTGCGCGCGCAACAGGTCGGCATTGGCCGCGCGCTGCAGCAGCACCGCACGGATCGCGGCGTTCTGCACGAGCGAATCGTCGGCGAACGCGTCGTTGACGAGCCCGGCCTGTTCCAGGTTGATCGCGAGCGCGAGTTCCAGCATTTCGCGCTGGAAGCGGAATTTCGCGAGCGGGATCAGGTCGCGCCATAGCTGGCGGGCCGTGTCGTTCTGGCCGCTGTCCTCCAGCGCGAACCCGCGCAGCGCCTGCTGGCTGAGGCCGAAGTAGTCGAGCGGCGCGGCGGGCGTCCGCGGCAGCAGATCGAGGGCGGCGTCCGGCTTGTGCCCGATCTGCACGTACCAGGTCGCGAGCAGGTAGTCGTACAGCGCGGGCGCGTTCGCGAAGCGCGGCTTCTGCGCCTGCAGTTCGTCGAGGGTCATCGGCTTGCGGCTCGCATCGCTGCTGTCCGACGCGCGCATGCGCAGCAGGTCGACGGTGGCGAGCACGGTCGGCGACTGGATCTGGCCGGCGTCGAATTCCGGGCCGAACAGCAGCTTGCTGTCGAGTTCGTTCGCCAGTTGCATCAGCGGCACGTTCGACGTCGCTGGCGACCAGCGCGCGAGTGCATGGCTGTACAGGTCGGCCTGCTGCGTGACGTTGCCGCCGAGCCACGCGACCCGTCGCAACAGCCCGGCCGCGGACACCGCATAGCGTCCCTTCGGATACACCTTCAGGTAGGTTCGGAACACGGTGTTCGCCGCGTCGAGCGACACCTTCGTCACGCGCGCGCGCGTCGGCGTCGGGCTGTCGTGGTCGAATACGTTGGCTTGCGCGGCGTTCAACTGCGCGCGCCCGGCCATGTAGAGGCCGGTTTCCTTCAGCCACGGGTCCGCGCTGTGCGATGCGTTCGCGAAGGCGCGGGTCGCGGTGAGGAAGTCGGCGCGATAGAACGCGTTCGTGCCGTCGAGGTACGCGGCGAACTGCTGGCCGAGCGGCGACTTGACCGGCGGCTTCGCCCATGCGGCGCTCGCGGCGCCCGCGCCACAGGTTTTCTGCGCGATGTCGGCGCGCGCCGCGCGCAGGCGGGCGGCTTCGTCGGCGGGCAGGCCGCCGGCGCCGCCGAGTGCTTCGTTGAACGCGTCCACGCCGGCGCTCATGCTGCGGCAGATGCTGCCTTCGCCGTCCGCGTACCGGTTCGACGACGCATCGGCGTCCGCCGCGCTACCGGTCTTGTCGGGCTCCTTCTGGCCGATGTAGATCCATCCGGAGAAATCCATCGGGAACGGCACGACGATCTGGTTGATCCGCTCTTTCGCCGGGATGGTCTTCGGGTCCGGGAACACCTGCGCGACCTTGGCGCTGTCGGCCATCATCAGCATCGCGTTGATGCGCGTGTCGTTGGCGGGCGTCAGCATCGGCACGTTGCCGCACGAGTATGAAGCCTGCCGGAGCGTGGTCGGCACGTAGCAGCCGTCGTCGCCGCTGGCATGGGCGGCCGGCATCCAGAGCAGGCTGGCCGCCAGCGCGGCGAACAGGTTGCGGTGCAGCGTCGGTGTTTTTCGCATTTTTCTTGTGCTGGTTAGGGGCCGCGACGGCCGGGTCTCTCAGGGGGCGCGCTGCCCCGGCGCGTATCGTACCTCACGGCGCGTGACGGCCGGCGGGGCGCCAACCGAGCCGGGCGCGCGCGAGCGTCGCGGCCGTGCCCGCGCCTCACGCGCACACGCTGCTGGCGATGCCTCCGTCGTTCATTTCGTCGAGCGTGGCGCGCAAATCGTCGATGGCCACCATCAGCTCGCGCACTTGCCGCAACGACGGGTACTGATGCAGCACGGCTTGCCATTGCGGCAGCGTCAGCAGGGCATGCCAGATGACGCCGAGGCCGTCCGGATCGGCGTCCGGCCGCCGCGCGAGCGCGCTCGCGTATTCGAGGCTCGCCTGCGCGGACAGCAACTGCATCCGGCTCGCAGCGCCCAGCAGGCGCGGCGTCGCGTCCGCGGACGCGTCGCAGCAATACAGTACTTCGCGCGGCAGCGCCGCTTCGTCGGTCGTCAATGCGTGCAGCGATGCGCCATGCACGCGCACCGTGCCCTGGTGCGTCTCGAATGCATAGACCGTGTCGGGATCCGCCTGCGCGAGCAGGTTCAGGCCGCGCAGCAGCCGCGGCAGATCGGTCGTCGCGGCATCCGCGGAGGCCTTCGCCTCGACGAGGAAGCGCACGTTCCACGCAGGCGCCGGGTCGCTGCCGCGCGCCCGTTCGAGCAGGATCGCGTCCCATTCGGTTTTCGCGCGGTCGTGCCGGCCCGGGATCGACGACGGCACGCGCATCGACGTGACCACGCGGTAGGTACGCTGCTCGTCCGCCGCGTCGAGCCGGCGCGCCAATGCGTCGAGCGCCTGTGCCGCCAGCGCTTCGACGGCCGCGCCGCGCCGCTGGGACGCGGCGCCTTGCGCGACGGCCACCGTGCTGCCGACGAGCGGCCCCTGCCGCACCCACAACGCGCGGTAGCGACGGACGTCCTCGTCCGCGGCGAGCGCATCGAGCCGCAGCATGCGTTCGAGCGCGGGGCTGTCCTTGAGCCTGACGATGTCCTGCTCGAATGCCGCGTCGGTCGCCGTCTCGGGCCGCGCGAGCAGGTGCGCGAGCGCCGCGTGCAGTTCGGCCCACGACGCCGCGGCCGCGGCCGCGTGCAGGCGCGCGAGGCCGTCGCGTTGCCATGCGTGGGCGCTGCGCTCGAGCTTGGCCGGGTGCGCGATCGCATTGACGGCCGAGTGCAGCGCGCGCCGGTCCTGCTCCGCGTGCGCGGACAACGACGCGTATTCGCGCACGCTCGGCGCATCGTGGCGCAGCACCGATGCCTGAAACGACGGATCGCCGGACGACGGATCCATCGCATCGCGGATCATCCGCCCGAGCGCGTCGATGAAGCGCTGCCGCAAGTCCGCGCCGGGCGCGTGGCCGTCCGCCCGCATGCTGCGCGCTTCCTCGATCACGATCGCCAGCGCGGTGGCCGGATTCGTCGCGTCGGTCAGTGCCGACGCGCGGTCGAGCGGCGGCAGCCGGTAACGGCGCGCGACGGTGCGCAGCGTCGCGTCGAGCAGGGCGGGAAGCGGTGTCAGCGACATGGCGGACGGGAGCGTGAAAGCGACCGAACCGTCACGCGGTCAACGTCACCGACAGGCTGCCGAGCTCGCCGAAGCGGACCGTCAGCACATCGCCGAGCGGCACGTCGATCGCGCCCGCGTACGAGCCGGTCGTCACGATCTGGCCGGCGCGCACCGCGTCGCCGCGCGACGCGAGGAAATTGACGAGCCACACCAGCGGCTTGAGCGGATCGCCGTCCGGATGGCTGCCGTCGATCGTGCGGTTCAGCGCGCCTTCGAACGACAACGCCAGCGTCGCGAGCGGCACGTTCAACCCATCGGGCACGACCGGGCCGACGCACAGCCCCTGGTTGAATTGCCCGTCGGCCAGCAGCTCGAACTTCGACGCGCGCGCGGGCTCCGCGTAGCGGCAGCCGAGCACCTCGAGCACGATGCGCACCTCGCGGATCGCCGCGCGCACGTCGCCTTCGTCGTACGGCTGCTCGCGCGCGGGCAGGTCGCGATCGAGCACGAATGCGATTTCCGGTTCGATCCGCACGATCGGTCCGCCGACGACGCGGTACGGTGCATCGGCTTCGCGGATCGCCGACGCGAAGATCGGCGCGAGGATCACGCGATCGGGCGGCGGCAGCGCGCATTTCCATCCGCCGACGGGTTCGCCGAGCAAATCGGCCACGCGCTGCTGGATCGCGAGCGCGGTCTCGATGTCGTCGGGACGCAGTGCATCGGGCAACAGCGGGCCGGGCGAGCCGGCATGGCGGGCGGCGACCAGATGCTGGGCGGCGCCGTCCACGCGTTCGATAGTCGTTGTCATGTCGGTTGAGCGAGTTGAAAGTGGGGCCGGCAAAAAAGGGCCGGACGAAAGTCGCATGGTTGATGATAGCGCCTTCGGCGCGATGGCTGTTCGGTCGTGTCGGGATCGACAGCGGCAACGCGAGCACGGAAGCCGGCGGAATCCGCCCGGACGCTCGGACCGACATGCGGATCGGCGGCCTGATCGACGACGTGGTTCGCACTTCCGGTTCCGCTTCGCCGCTTGTCCGGGCGCCCGCGTCGTCCGGTCGCAGGCCGGACGTTTGCCGGCTTGATCGTCGTCAAGACCGGAACCCGCTGTCGGCCGATGATGACGACATGGCCGCACGCGACAGCGCGCGCGGCAACTCACCCCAGCGAGGTTCGCATGTACGAGAAGATCATGGTGGCCGTCGACGGCAGCGCTTCGTCGAAACAGGCGCTTGCCGAGGCCGTGAAGGTGGCGCTGGCGGGCGACGCGCACGTCAGCGTCGTGTATGTGGTCGACAAGTCGGTGCTGTTCACGTATGCGGGCCGTATCGATCCGCACGCGCTCGTCGAGGAAATCCGCGACGACGGGCGCAAGGTGCTGCGCGAAGCCGAACAGGTCATCGCGCTGGCCGGCGCGAAGGGCGACGCGGAACTGGTCGAGACCGAGAGCATCGGCGAGGACATCGCGGAACGCCTGCAGCGCTACGTGAAGGAGCACGGGATCGATCTCGCGGTGGTCGGCACGCACGGGCGGCGCGGCATCCGGCGCGTGCTGCTCGGCAGCGTCGCCGAGCGCTTCGTCCGCGGCTCGAAGTGCCCGGTGCTGCTGATTCGCGGCGACGACGCCGACGTGAAGGCCGCCTCGGCCGCGGCATGACGCGGCGCGCGCGATGATACGCCGCCAGTCCCGCATCGTCGTCGCGGCGATCGCCGTGTTCATGTCGCTCGCCGGAATGATGGCCGTCGTGACGGGCCTGCTGCTCGATGCCGCGACGGTGCTGCGCGGCGGCGCCCTCGCGTTGATCGTCGGCGTGGCCGGCTTCGTCGTGATGTTGAACCCGGGGCCGAAAGGCGAGGAGTGATGCGTCGCGTCGCGCGCGATGGCGAACGCATCCGCACACGTCGACATGCTGTCCCGCGACGATCCGCGCCAGCCGTGATGTGGGGTTTCCCGACGATCACGGCTTGCCGCGCGTGTCGTCACGTGCGGCTCGTACCGGGCGCCGTCGCACCGGCCGAGCGCGCCTGCACGTTCAACCGCTTCAACGTTTCCGCCAGCGCGGCGTTCGCCGGCTGAATTTTCTCCGCCTGCGCGAACGCGTTGCGCGCTTCATCCCGGTGGCCCAGCTTCCACAGCACTTCGCCCTTGCGCTCGAGCCCGATCGCCAGGGCTTCGCGCGCGTCGTCGTCCTTCGCGAGGATTGCGATCGCGCGGTCGAACCATGCGAGCGCGTCGTCGTTGCGGCCGAGGCGATACAGCGCCCAGCCCTTGCTGTCGAGCGCATACGCCACGTCCGGCGATTGCGCGAGATGCGTGTCGATCATCGCGAGCCCGCGCTCGACCGCGACGCCCGCATCGGCGAGCCGATAGCCGACGTCGTTCAGCAGATCGTCCGGAATCCTGTCGAAAGATCGACGTTGCTCGGCGTGCGCGACTGCGCGTAGTCGGGGTAGCCGTTCGCATCCGAATGGCCGCACGGCAGATATCCGTTCTCCACGTCTAGCAGATACGGGACGCCGGCGTGCACCTTTTGGCCGCCCGGGTCGATCAGATGGAACGACTCGCCGAGGTCGCCGTCGCCGACGACCGCGTTGAACACCCACTTCTTTTGCGGATGCCATTTCGGCAGGCGAATCCTCGCCGTGCGGCCGGCCGCGTCCGTCGTGCCGAAGATCACGCTGTCGTGCTGGTCCGGCTTGACGGGCGCCCCCGCAATGACCTGGCCGGGCAGAAACAGCCGGTCGCGCACGTTCGGCCGCGGTTGTTGCGCGCAGCATAGCAGGCGGCGCGATTCGAGCGCTCTCCCTTTGCCCTCATTGTTGCGGGCAGATGAACGATTCCGTGATTTGTATCAACTTGTGATATTTGGATCCGTCTGACAATGGGTTCGACCACGGTGAGCAGGGCGAAATGATCGAAATCCGATCGTCCTTTACAACCGGCATTTCACCTCCTTAAATAATCAGGGTCTGCAAAAAGACCGGAAAAACGAGATCCCCATGAGCCATTTCCTGGATAGATTGCGTTATTTCTCCACCACGAGGCCACGCTTTTCCGATGGACACGGCGCCGTCACAGACGAAGACCGCAAGTGGGAAGACGGTTACCGGATGCGCTGGCAGCACGACAAGATCGTCCGTTCGACCCACGGTGTGAACTGCACGGGTTCGTGCTCGTGGAAGGTCTACGTGAAAGGTGGGATCGTCACGTGGGAAACCCAGCAGACCGACTATCCGCGCACGCGCCCGGACATGCCGAACCACGAGCCGCGCGGCTGCTCGCGCGGCGCATCGTACTCGTGGTATCTGTACAGCGCGAACCGTCTCAAGCACCCGATGGTGCGCAGCGCGCTCGTGAAGCTGTGGCGTGAACGCCGCCGCACGCTGGGCGCCGTCGACGCGTGGCGCTCGATCGTCGAGGACGACGAAGCACGCCGGTCGTACCAGAGCCGGCGCGGGCTCGGCGGGTTCGTGCGCGCGAGCTGGGACGAGGTCAACGAGCTCGTTGCGGCCGCAAACGTCTACACGGTCGAGCGTCATGGCCCCGATCGCGTGGTCGGCTTCTCGCCGATCCCGGCGATGTCGATGGTGTCGTACGCCGCCGGCTCGCGCTACCTGTCGCTGATCGGCGGCGTGTGCCTGAGCTTCTACGACTGGTATTGCGACCTGCCGCCCGCGTCGCCGCAGATCTGGGGCGAGCAGACCGACGTGCCGGAATCGGCCGACTGGTACAACTCGACGTTCATCATGATGTGGGGCTCCAATGTCCCGCAGACGCGCACGCCCGACGCGCACTTCCTCGTCGAGGCGCGCTATCGCGGCACCAAGGTCGTGTCGGTGTTCCCCGACTACTCGGAAGGCGCGAAATTCGGCGACCTGTGGCTGCATCCGAAGCAGGGCACCGACGCGGCGCTCGCGCTCGCGATGGGGCACGTGATCCTGAAGGAGTTCCATTTAGCGCGCAAGAGCGACTACTTCATCGATTACTGCAAGCGCTACACCGACATGCCGGCGCTCGTGCGCCTCGTGCCGCACGGCGACGGCTACGTGCCCGAGCGCCTCGTGCGCGCGTCCGACTTCGACGACGCGCTCGACGAAGCCGCGCATCCGGAGTGGAAGACCGTGATGATCGACGACGCGACCGGTGAATTCGTCGTGCCGGTCGGCTCGATCGGCTTCCGCTGGGGCCAGCAGGGCAAGGACGGATCGAGCGACAAGGGCAAGTGGAACCTGCGCGGCGAGACGTCGAAGGGCGCGGCGCTGTCGCCGCGGCTGTCGTGCACGACCGCGCACGACGACGTGGTCGACGTGCTGTTCCCGTACTTCGGCAACCAGCCGCATGCGCACTTCAATTCGACGCAGCACGCATCCGAGCTGTCGCGCCGGATCGGCGTGCGGCGCGTGGCGAACCGCGACGGCGACATGCTGGTCGCGACCGTCTACGACCTGTTCGTCGCGAACTACGGGCTCGACCAGGGGCTGGGCGGGCGCGACGTGGCCGCGAGCTACGACGACGACCTGCCCTACACGCCCGCATGGCAGGAGGCAATCACCGGCGTGAAGCGCGCGGACGTGATCTCGGTCGCGCGGCAGTTCGCGGAGAACGCGCACAAGACGCAGGGCAAGTCGATGGTGATCATCGGCGCGGGGATCAACCACTGGTTCCACATGGACATGTCGTACCGCGCGATCATCAACATGCTGATCATGTGCGGCTGCATCGGCAAGCCGGGCGGCGGCTGGTCGCATTACGTCGGCCAGGAGAAACTGCGCCCGCAGACCGGCTGGACCGCGCTCGCGTTCGCGCTCGACTGGAGCCGGCCGCCGCGGCACATGAATGCGACCTCGTTCTTCTACGCGCACACCGACCAGTGGCGCTACGACACGATGGACCCGGGCGCGCTGCTGTCGCCGCTCGCGGACAGGGCGCAGTTCCACGGCTCGCCGATCGACTACAACGTGCGTGCGGAACGGATGGGCTGGCTGCCGTCCGCGCCGCAGCTCGCGGCGAATCCGCTGAAGGTCGGCGCGAGCCTGGACGACCCGTCGCGGGCCGGTGCGGACATCGCGCAACGGTTGAAGGCCGGCACGCTGCGGATGGCGTGCGAGGACCCGGACGCACCCGGCAACTTCCCGCGCAACCTGTTCGTGTGGCGCTCGAACCTGCTCGGCTCGTCGGGCAAGGGCCACGAGTATTTCCTGAAGCATCTGCTCGGCACCACCAACGGTGTGCAAGGGGAGGACCTCGGCGCGACGGGCGGCGCGCGCCCCGAGGAAGTGAATTGGCGCGACGACGCGCCGCGCGGCAAGCTCGACCTGCTCGTCACGCTCGACTTCCGGATGTCGACGACCTGCATGTATTCGGACATCGTGCTGCCGACCGCGACGTGGTACGAGAAGGACGACATGAACACGTCCGACATGCATCCGTTCATTCATCCGCTGTCGGCGGCGGTCGATCCTGCATGGGAATCGAAGAGCGACTGGGAGATCTTCAAGGGGATCGCGAAGCGCTTCTCCGAGCTGTGCGACGGGCATCTCGGCGTCGAGCGCGACGTCGTGCTCGCGCCGATCGCGCACGACACGCCGGGCGAGCTCGCGCAGCCGTTCGACGTGCAGGACTGGAAGCGCGGCGAATGCGAACCGGTGCCGGGTCGCACGATGCCGAACGTGATCGCGGTCGAGCGCGACTACCCGAACACGTATGCGCGCTTCACGTCGCTCGGGCCCCTGATGGACAAGCTCGGCAACGCGGGCAAGGGCATCGGGTGGGATACGCGGGATGAAGTGAAGCTGCTCGGCGAGCTCAACTACACGGTCGCTCAAGGCGCTGCACAAGGCCGCCCGCGCATCGACACCGCGCTCGACGCGGCCGAGGTGATTCTCGCGCTCGCGCCGGAGACCAACGGGGAAGTGGCGGTGAAGGCATGGCGCGCGCTGTCCGGCATCACCGGTATCGACCACACGCACCTGGCCGCCGCGCGCGCGGACGAGAAGATCCGCTTTCGCGACATCCAGGCGCAGCCGCGCAAGATCATCTCGTCGCCGACGTGGAGCGGGATTGAATCGGAGCACGTGTCGTACAACGCGGGCTACGTGAACGTGCACGAGCTGGTGCCGTGGCGCACGCTGACCGGCCGTCAGCAGTTGTACCAGGATCACCCGTGGATGCGCGCGTTCGGCGAATCGCTGTGCGCATACAAGCCGCCGATCGACACCGGCAGCTACGCGCACATGGTCGGCAAGCGTTCGAACGGCAACCCGGAGCGCGTGCTGAATTTCCTGACGCCGCATCAGAAGTGGGGGATCCACAGCACGTACACCGACAACCTGCTGATGCTGACGCTGTCGCGCGGCGGCCCGATCGTATGGATGTCGGAGGACGACGCGAAGGCGATCGGCGCGGCCGACAACGACTGGATCGAGTGCTACAACTCGAACGGCGCGTTGTGCGCGCGGGCCGTCGTGAGCCAGCGGATTCCGTCCGGGATGGTGATGATGTACCACGCGCAGGAAAAGATCGTGAACACGCCGGGATCCGAGATCACCGGCACGCGCGGCGGCATTCACAACTCGGTCACGCGCATCGCGCTGAAGCCGACTCACATGATCGGCGGCTATGCGCAACTGTCGTACGGCTTCAACTACTACGGCACGGTCGGCTCGAATCGCGACGAGTTCCTGATCGTGCGCAGGATGAACAGGATCGACTGGCTCGACGGGGAAGACGCCGCGAGCGACCCGACAACGCAGGCCGTTCGCATCGGAGAAACGTCATGAAAATCCGCGCACAGATCGCGATGGTGCTGAACCTCGACAAGTGCATCGGCTGCCATACCTGCTCGGTGACCTGCAAGAACGTGTGGACGAGCCGCGAAGGAATGGAATACGCGTGGTTCAACAACGTCGAGACGAAGCCGGGCATCGGCTATCCGAAGGACTGGGAGAACCAGGATCGCTGGCGCGGCGGCTGGCAGCGGCGCGCGGACGGCAGGATCGAGCCGCGCCTCGGCGGCAAGTGGCGGCTGCTCGCGCAGATCTTCGCGAACCCGCACCTGCCCGAGATAGACGATTACTACGAGCCGTTCACGTTCGATTACGCGCACCTGCAGGAAGCCGGCAACACGCGCGCGATGCCGGTCGCGCGGCCGCGTTCGGTGATCAGCGGCCAGCGGCTCGAGAAGATCGAGTGGGGGCCGAACTGGGAGGAAATCCTCGGCGGCGAGTTCGAGAAGCGCGCGAAGGACATCAACTTCGAGAACGTGCAGAAGGACATCTACGGGCAGTTCGAGAACACCTTCATGATGTACCTGCCGCGCCTGTGCGAGCACTGCCTGAACCCGGCGTGCGTCGCGTCGTGCCCGTCGGGCTCGATCTACAAGCGCGAGGAAGACGGCATCGTGCTGATCGACCAGGACAAGTGCCGCGGCTGGCGCATGTGCGTGTCGGGCTGCCCGTACAAGAAGATCTACTACAACTGGCAGAGCGGCAAGGCCGAGAAGTGCATCTTCTGCTATCCGCGCATCGAGGCCGGCCAGCCGACCGTGTGCTCGGAAACCTGCGTGGGCCGCATCCGCTACCTCGGCGTGCTGCTGTACGACGCCGACCGGATCGGCGAGGCGGCCAGTGCCGCGAACGAGAAGGATCTGTACGAAGCGCAACTGTCGCTGTTCGTCGATCCGGACGATCCGGCCGTGATCGCGCAGGCCGAGCGCGACGGCGTGCCGGCCGCGTGGATCGACGCCGCGCGGCGTTCGCCGACCTACAAGATGGCGATCGACTGGAAGATCGCGTTCCCGCTGCATCCGGAATACCGGACGCTGCCGATGGTGTGGTACGTGCCGCCGCTGTCGCCGATCAACGCGGCCGCCAATAGCGGCGACCTGGGGATGAACGGCTACCTGCCGGACGTCGAATCGCTGCGCATTCCGCTGCGCTATCTGGCCAATCTGCTGACGGCCGGTGACGAGGCGCCCGTGAAGCGCGCGCTCGAACGGCTGCTGGCGATGCGCGCGTTCATGCGCGCGCGCCACGTGGACGGCATCGATGCGCGCGGCGTGCTCGATCAGGTCGGGCTGTCGCTCGCGCAGGTCGAGGAGATGTATCGCTATCTGGCGATCGCGAACTACGAGGATCGCTTCGTGATCCCGACCACCCACCGCGAATACGCGGAGAACGCGTACGACCTGCGCGCGTCGTGCGGCTTTTCGTTCGGCAACGGCTGCTCGGACGGCCGTTCCGAGACGAGCCTGTTCAGCCCGAGGAAGGGCAACAAGACGATTCCGATTCACGAGGCTGCCCGATGACGAGCACCGCACCCGATCCGACCTATGCGGCGCTCGCGGCGCTGCTCGACTATCCCGACGAATCGCTGGTCGCCGCGCTCGATTCGATCGACGCGCACCTGCGCGAGCGCACGCGTTTGCCGAAAGCGGTGCGCGCGGGCCTCTACCGGTTTTTTGCGTACGTGCGCGAGCGCGATCTGCTGACGCTGCAGGAGAACTACGTCGGGCTGTTCGACCGTGGCCGCGCGACGTCGCTGTACCTGTTCGAGCACGTGCACGGCGAATCGCGCGACCGCGGGCAGGCGATGGTCGACCTGCTGCAGATGTACGAGCGGCACGGGCTGTTCCTGAACCCGGGCGAGCTGCCCGACTACCTGCCCGTGTTTCTCGAATACCTGTCGCGGCTGCCGGCGCCCGATGCCCGCAAGCTGCTCGCCGAAACCGGCGAGATCCTGAGCGCGCTGGCCGGCCAGCTCGCGCAGCGCGGCAGCCATTACAGCTTCGTCGTCGGCGCGCTGCTGCCGATGGCCGGGCTCGCGCCGGCCGACGCGCCCGACGCTGCCGACGACGACGTTGCCGCCGAGCGGCCGAGTGCCGACGACTACCGCACGCTCGACGCGTCGTATGCGGACGAGGCCGTGCGCTTCGTCGGCGCGGCAACGCCGGCGTCGACCGAGCAGACCGTGCGGTTCCACGACAAGCGGCCGGCCCGCGGCGCGTGAGCGCGGGCCCAATTGGGGAATGACATGAACGCTTACTTGCATCAGTTCCTGTTCGGGATCTACCCGTACATCTGTCTCGCCGTATTGCTGGTCGGCAGCCTGATCCGCTTCGACCGCGAGCAATACACGTGGAAAAGCGATTCATCACAGCTGCTGCGCCACGGCATGCTGCGACTCGGCAGCAACCTGTTCCACTGGGGCGTGCTGGTCGTCGTGCTCGGGCACTTCGGCGGTTTTCTGGCGCCGCACTGGCTCGTGTCGCCGTTCCTGTCGGCGTCCGGGCACCAGCTAGTCGCGATGGTTGCGGGCGGCGCGGCCGGCGTCGCGGCGATCATCGGATTGACGATCCTGATCTGGCGCCGCCTGGGCGACGCACGCATCCGCAAGAACAGCCGCACGTCGGACATCCTGATCGTGTTGATGCTGTGGGTGCAGCTCGCGCTCGGGCTCGGCACCGTCGTGCTGTCGACGCGCCACATGGACGGCGTGATGTTCGAACAGCTCACCGATTACGTGAAGGGCGTCGTCACGTTCCGTCCGGACATCGCGAGCCTGCTCGTCGGCGTGCCGCTCACGTACCGGCTGCACATCCTGCTCGGCTTCACGATCTTCCTCGTATCGCCGTTCACGCGGATGGTGCACGTCTGGAGCGGGATCGCGTCGGTCGCGTACCTGATCCGCCCGTACCAGCTCGTGCGCAAGCGCTGAGGAGGCTGCATGAACGACGTTCTCTCCGAAGTCGTCACGGCGCCGCTCACGGTCAACGGCGTAGCGATCGGCAACGACGCGATCGCGGCCGAAGCCGCGCATCACGGCGATGCGCCCGATCCGCTCGATGCGGCGCGGCGCGCGCTCGCGGTGCGCGAATTGCTGCGGCAGCGCGCGGTGTCGCTCGCGCTGCTCGACGAAAGCGCGGCGCTCGACGACGCGGCGGTCGACGCATTGCTCGGACGCGAACTCACACACGTGCCCGACCCCGACCGCGAGGCGTGCGAGCGCTATTACGCGCGGCATCCGGCGCGCTTTCGCCGCAACGACATCGTCTATGCGAGCCACGTGCTGTTCGCGATGACGGACCGCGTGCCGCTCGCGCCGCTGCGGCAGCGCGCGGAACGGGCGCTCGCCGGCATCGTGGCCGCGCCCGATACGTTCGAGACGGTCGCGCGCGCATCGTCGAACTGTCCGTCGGCCGAAGTCGGCGGTAGCCTCGGGCAACTGCTGCGCGGCGACACGGTGCCGGAATTCGAGGCCGCGCTGTTCGACACCGACAGCATCGGCGTGCTGCCGAAGCTCGTCAACACGCGCTTCGGCTTCCACATCGTGCGCATCGAGCGCCGCGTGCCGGGCGATGCGGTGCCGTTCGACGAAGCAGCCGATCAGATCGCCGCGCACCTGGCCGCGCGCGTACGGCAGCAGGCGATGCGGCAGTACGTGGCGATTCTCGCGGGCGGCGCACGGGTCGAAGGCGTGACCTTCGACGGTGCGAACGGGCCGCTGGTCCAATGAAAACGAGGTTGACGTATGGCAACTCAACAAGGTAACGCCGGGCCGGTCGTGAGCGCGCCGGCCGTCCCGCTGCGCGCGTGGTCGGTGCTGGCCGCGAGCACGCTCGCATTCATGGTGTGTTTCGTCGTGTGGATGATGTTCGGCGTGCTCGGCGTGCAACTGCGCGCCGATCTCGGCCTGAACAGCACCGAGTTCGGGATGCTCACGTCGACGCCGGTGCTGACCGGCGCGCTGATGCGTTTGCCGCTCGGCACCTGGACTGACCGCTTCGGCGGTCGCATCGTGATGACGGTGCTGCTCGTCGTGTGCGCGGTGCCCGTCTATGTCGTCAGCTACGCGACGCAGCTGTGGCAGTTCCTGCTGATCGGGCTGTTCCTCGGCTGCGTCGGTGCGTCGTTCGCGGTCGGCACGCCGTATGTCGCGCGCTTTTTCCCGCCGCAGCGGCGCGGGCTTGCGATGGGCGTGTTCGGCGCGGGGACGTGCGGCGCGGCGGTCAACCTGTTCGTCACGCCGGTGCTGCTCGACGCGTACGGCTGGCGCGTCGTGCCGCGCATCTACGCGGTCGCGCTGCTCGTCACGGCGCTGATCTTCTGGTTCGCGTCGGCGCCCGATCCGGGCGCGGGCAAGCGCGGCGGATCGATGCTCGATTCGTTCAAGGTGCTGCGCGACCCGCGCGTGTGGCGGCTCTGCCAGTACTATTCGATCACGTTCGGCGGCTTCACCGCGCTGTCGCTGTGGATCCCGCAGTACCTGAAGAGCGAATACGGGATGTCGCTGGTGATGGCGTCCGCGTTTGCGGCCGGCTTTTCGCTGCCGGGCTCCGTGCTGCGCGCGCTCGGCGGCGCGCTGTCCGATCGCTTCGGCGCGCATGCGGTCACGTGGTGGGGGCTGTGGGTCGCGTGGATCGCGCTGTTCCTGCTGTCGTATCCGGCGACCGATTTCGTGATCCACACGATCGACGGCACCGCGACGCTGAACGTCGCGATGCCGGTGGCCGGCTTCGTCGCGCTGACCTTCGTGCTCGGTGCGGTGTTCGCGCTCGGGATGGCCTCGACGTTCAAGTACGTCGCCGACGATTTCGCGGACAATATGGGCGTCGTCACCGGCATCGTCGGGCTCGCGGGCGGGCTCGGCGGTTTCCTGCTGCCGATCCTGTTCGGCATGTTGCTCGACCTGCTGCGCGTGCGCACGACCTGCTTCATGTTTTTGTACGGAATCGTGTGGGTGTCGCTGATTCTCATCTACCTGTCCGAAGTGCGCCGCACGCCTGTCGTCACGGGTTGAGGTCGGTTCGAACGGTCCGATGCGCTCGCGTGATGCCCGGAGGAGGGTTCGGGGTCGCGCACGCGCATCGTTGCGTTCTGGAGGTTCGCGCGCGACGTACCCGGCCGCCCGCGCTTCTGTCAAACTGGCGCCCATGAAACCGCGCCTCACTGCACAGCTTTCCCCCGATTCCACGCCTGCGCCCGCAGGCTTTCCCGATGCCGACGAACTGGCCGCACTGCGCGCGTGGTACGCGGGCATGGCCGTGCGCCAGGCCGTCGAGCGCTATCTGCCCGACCGGCTCGGCGACAGGCGCTCGGCGCGCGGCGTGATCGGCGCGATTCGCCGCCGCCTCGTGCGCGTCGCGCGGCAGGTCGGCCGCCCCGATCTCGCGGAACGGCTCGGCCATCCGGACGGTGAGCGTTTGCGGCAGGCGAAAGCGGCCACCGACGCGATCGGCCAGTTGCGTCATGCGCGCGCACCGGTGCCGCAGATGGGCGACGACGTCGGCCTGTGGCTGCCGGCACGCGCGGTCGTTGCGTTGCGTGCGCACGGCATCGCGACGCTCGCCGACCTGACGGTGCGGATTCCGCGCCGGCGCCAGTGGTGGCGCACGATCGCGGGACTCGGCATGGCCGGCGCGCGGCGCATCGAGGCGTTCTTCGCCGCGCATCCGGACCTGACCGAACGGGCGCGCGCGCTGATCGCCGCGACGCCGCGCGGCAGCATCGTGCCGTGGGAACACCTGAAGCTGCCGCACGAAGTCGACGGCTCGGCCGGCACGTTCCGCGCGCCGCGCGCGACCTGCACGCTCGACGCGGACAACGATTACGCGGCCGTGCACGCGTGGCTGTCGCTGCACGAATCGGCCGCGACGCGGCGCGCGTACCGCAAGGAGGCCGAGCGGCTGATCCTGTGGGCGATCGTCGAGCGCGGCCGGGCGCTGTCGTCGCTGACGACCGAGGACGCGCTCGCCTATCGCGCGTTCATCCGCCGCCCGACGCCGCACGAACGCTGGGTCGGGCCCGTGCGGCCGCGCGGCGCGCCCGACTGGCGGCCGTTCTCGGGTGCGTTGTCCGCGCGGTCGGCGGCGTACACGCTGTCGGTGCTCGGCGCGCTGTTCCGCTGGCTGATCGAGCAGCGCTACCTGCTCGCGAATCCGTTCGCGGGCGTGAAGGTGCGCGACACGCGCGGCGTGACCGCACTCGATACGTCGCACGCATTCACCGAAGGCGAGTGGCTGCTGGTCCGCACGATCGCCGACGGGCTCGAATTCGGCAAGCGCACGGCCGACGGTGCGCCGCGGTCGGGCTGGACGCCGGCCGCCGCGCAACGGCTGCGCTTCATTCTCGATTTCGGCTATGCGACCGGGCTGCGCGCGAGCGAACTGGTCGGCGCGACGCTCGGCGACATCGAGACGGACGCGCACGGCGACGCATGGCTGAAGGTCGTCGGCAAGGGCAGCAAGGCCGCCCGCGTCGCGCTGCCGCCGCTCGCGCGCACGGCGCTCGATCGCTATCTGGTCGCGCGCCGGTTGCCGGTCACGCCGGCGCGCTGGCGGCCCGATACGCCGCTGATTCCGAGCCTCGCCGAAGACGACGCGGCCGCGATCACGAGCGTGCGGCTGTGGAAGGTGATGCAGCGCTTCTTCGCGCAGACGGCCGATGCCGTCGAAGCCGACAACCCGGCGCTCGCGCACAAGCTGCGCCAGGCGAGCCCGCACTGGATGCGGCATACGCATGCGACGCACGCGCTGGCGCGCGGCGCGGAGCTGACGACGGTGCGCGACAACCTGCGGCACGCGTCGATCTCGACGACGTCGATCTATCTGCATGGCGACGACGTGAAGCGGGCACGGCAGATGTCGAGCGCATTCGGCATCGACAAATGAGCGGAACGGCACGGCATCGACGCAGGTCAGACGAATTTTCGATTCCGGAGATCGCGATGGCATCGAGCCAGGGTACGTCGATTTCATCGTCGAGCAGATCGCGGCGGCCGGTACGGTGTCGGCGCGCAAGATGTTCGGCGATCGCCGGGACGATCGCGCATGGCTGGCGACGCCGATCCGGATCACCGCCGCGCGCTTGCCGCTGCCGGTGAAGCGCGGCCGATGACGAACGCGCCGCATGCCGCACCGCATAGCGGGCAGGCGTATTCTGTGACACATGCGCGCGACCGTCGTGCGCCAGGGAGTACCAACATGGAGACATCCGGAGTTTCGCGCGGTATGCGGCTGGCGCGCCGCGCCTGGCGCGCGCTCGTCGTGACCGTGTGCGTGGGCTGGAGCGCGCTGTCGTTCGGCGCGGAGGGCGCGAACGGCGCGGCCGCGCTGCTCGAGCGCTATCGCAGCCTCGGCGCGCAACTGAAGGACAACGCGTTTCACCGGCCGGTGGTGCTCGAATCGTCGGAAGCGTCGTCTTCGCTGAAGGGCGACATCTATGCGGTCGTCGATTATCCGTTCGCGGTGGTGAACGGCCAGCTCAACGATCCCGCGCAAGGCCCCGCGAACTGGTGCGCGGTGCTGATCCTGCACCTGAACACGAAGTACTGCCGTGCGTCGAGCGGCGGCAACGGCCCGGTGCTCGACGTGAACCTCGGGCGCAAGGTCGAGCAAAAGCTGTCGGATACCTATCGCGTGCAGTTCCGCTATCGTGTGGCGGCCGCGACGCCCGATTATTTCCAGGTCGACCTGACCGCCGACAGCGGCCCGATGGGCACGAAGGATTACCGGATTGCGCTCGAAGCCGTGCCGGTCGGCGCGTCGCGCACGTTCCTGCACCTCACGTATTCGTATGGTTTCGGCACGGTCGGCCGGATGGCGATGAAGACCTACCTCGCGACGGTCGGCAGCGACAAGGTCGGGTTCACGCCCGCCAGCGGCGCGTCGGTCGCGCAGCCGCAGTACATCGGCGGCGTGCGCGGGCTGCTGGAGCGCAACACGATGCGCTACTACCTCGCGATCGACACCTACCTCGCGACGCTCGACAAGCCGCTCGACCAGCGCCTCGCGCGCTGGTTCGACGCGACCGAGCAGTATCCGCAGCAACTGCATGAAGTGGAGCGCGGCGCGTATCTGCAGATGAAAGCGCAGGAGGTGCAGCGGCAGCAGACGGCGCGATGACGCCGCCTGCCGGCTGCCGCTCGGCGTCGATCAGTTCGACGCGCCGCCGACCGTGCGAATGCTGCGCCACTGCCCCTGTTCGACACGGAACAGCGTGTACGGCGGCTTGACCAGGTCGCCGCGCTCGTCGAACGAGATCTTGCCGTGCGCAACCGATTCGACGAATACGAGCGACAGCACCTGCCTGCGCTGTCGCGCCATCACACCCAGCGGTAAATCCGACAACCGGTTCAGCAGCGCCAGTGTTGCGTCCCGATATCGCGCTGGCGGACCGGATTCGTCGCGCGGGCACCGGCCGCCGTACGGGGCGCATCGTCGTCGAGCGCGAACGTGGACACGGACACGGACACGCTGACGAGCAGGTCGACCGCACGCGCGACTTCCGAAAACACCACCGAATGGCGCCCGCCTATCGGCAACGGCGCCCCGGCGCGCGCCGTGCCGGTGAAGCGTGGGCGGGCATCCCGGGCCGATCCGGCCGCGCGGTGCTGGCCAACCGGCCGTCCGGCCATTTCATAAGACGTACAGTTCCCCCGCAATGCGCGATTCGCGCCGAACTGTACTCTTGTTCGCGCGCTCGATGTGTGTACTCGCCGCCAACTGTTCTTCTCTTAAGATTCGATCATCAAGTGCACAGTGCTGCAGATCCAGCCGTATCGGAACCCTGCCGGCGCATCTTCAAGAGAGAGCCAGTGCGATGGAAAAGGCAAAACCGGAGGGAAAGATCAGGAATCACGGCGGCCCGGTCGGCGGGCGAAACATCTGCAACACGTGCGTATGGGACGCACACGGCGAAGCGGTGCGATGGCGCGTGCCGGCAGGAGGGGCACGATGAAACTCTATGAAAAACTCGCGGACGATATCGAGCGCCTGATCCGCCAGGGCGTGTACCGGCACGGCGACCGGATTCCGTCGGTGCGCCAGGCGAGCCAGCAACACCGGATCAGCATCACGACCGTGCTGCATGCGTATCTGCTGCTGGAAAGCCGCGGGCTGCTCGAAAGCCGTCCGCAGTCCGGCTATTTCGTGAACCTGCGGCGCGACGACGGCCATGCGCCGGTGCGCGAGCTGCGGCCGTCGAAGCCGATCGCGATCTCGTCGTCGGTCGACGTGAGCCGGCTCGTGCTGTCGACGCTGCGCTCGATCGGCACGGACGATGCGGTGCCGCTCGGCTCGCCGTATCCGGACCCGAGCCTGTTTCCGTTCGAGAAGCTGAACCGCTATGCGTATGCGGCCGGCCGCGACAAGTCGCTGTGGGGCGTGACCGACGGGCTGCCGCCGGGCCACCCGCGGCTGATCCGGCAGATCGCCCGCCGCTACCTGGAAAACGGGATGTCGGTGGACCCGAACGAGATCATCGTGACGGTCGGCGCGACGGAGGCGATCAACCTGTGCCTGCAGGCGGTGGCGAAGCCGGGGGACACGATCGCGGTGGAGTCGCCGACGTTCTACGCGATGCTGCACGCGATCGAGCGGATGGGGATGAAGGCGATCGAGGTGGCGACGCATCCGGAATACGGGATCGACATCGCGGCGCTGGCCGCGATCGCGAAGTCGCAGCCGATCGCCGCGTGCATGGTGATGCCGAATTTCCAGAACCCGCTCGGCTTTCAGATGCCGGACGAGCGCAAGCGCGAACTGGTTGAGTTCGCAACGAAGGCTGGCATGCCGATCATCGAGAACGGCGTGTACAACGAACTGTATTTCGGCGACACGCATCCGAGTTCGTTGAAATCCTACGACCGGACCGGGATTGTGCTGCATTGCTCGTCGTTCTCGAAGAGCCTGACAGCGGCGTACCGGATCGGCTGGGCGCTGCCGGGCCGTTACCGAGATCAGGTCGAGAAGCTGAAGTTCCTGAATACGCTGGCGACGCCGTCGTTGCCGCAACTGGCGATCGCGGAGTTTCTCGAACGTGACGGCTACGAGCATCACCTGCGGCGGATCCGGAAGGCGTATGCGCAGCAGGCGAACCTGATGCGCGCGATGGTGTCACGGTTCTTTCCGGAGGGCACGCGCATTTCGAGCCCGGCGGGCGGGTACGTGCTGTGGGTCGAGCTGCCCGCGCAGGTCGATGCGATGCGGCTGTACCAGCTCGCGCTGGAGCAGGGGATCACGATCGGCCCCGGCTACATGTTCTCGATCACGGACAACTACCGGAACTTCATCCGGTTGAACTACAGCAGCCCGTGGTCGCCGGAGATCGAGCAGGCGGTGATCACGGTCGGGAAGCTGGCCGCGGCATGCATGCGGTGAACGGACGCGCGTGGTACGCCGCGCTTCGATGACACAGCCGGCCTTGTGCCGGTTTTGTTGTTCCCGGCGGGCGCCGACGACCGCGGTCGTGGTCGGGGCGTCGATCGAGGCGAAGCGGCTGCATCGAAGCGCATAGCCCCGCGCGTCCCGTCATCCCCCCGTCACCGGCGGAAAGAACGCAACCTCGCTATCCTCCCGCACGACGAATTCCCCCGTCACCATTTCGAGGTTCACGGCCGCGCGTACGGGGCGGTCCATCCGCAGTGCTTCGGCGCTGCGCGCGTCACGCGCGGCCAGCGTGCCGCGCAGCGCGTCGACGGTGAGTTCGCGGGCATCGATCTCGACGGATTCCTCGTCGATTGCCAGTTGTTCGCGAATGCTTGCGAAGTATTTGATCTTCAGTTTCATCGGGATGTCTCGAGCAGGAGCGGCGGAATCGGAAAACACGAAGCGAACGCAGTCAGCCCCAGCGCCGCATCGCCTGGTCGTCACGCGCCTTCGCCTCGACCCAGCCGGATTCGCCGTCGTGCCGGATCTCCTTCTTCCAGAACGGCGCATGGGTCTTCAGGAAATCCATCAGGAATTCGCACGCATCGAACGCGGACGCGCGATGCGCGGCGGCCACCACGACCAGCACGACCGGCTGGCCGAGCGGAATGCGGCCGACGCGGTGCACGATCCTGACCGCTTCGAGCCGCCAGCGCGCGGTCGCTTCCTCGACGATGCTCCACAGCGCCTGTTCGGTCATCGTCGGATAGTGCTCGACTTCCAGTGCGACGACGTCGTCCACATCGCCTTCCTTGCGCACGACCCCGAGAAAATTCACGACCGCGCCGACATTCGGATTACGAACGATCGGCGCGAGTTCCGCGCCCGCGTCGATCGGCGCATGCTGCACGCGCACCTCGAAGCCGGCGGCAATCGCGGGCGCCGCTTCGGGGTAGGGTTCGGTCGCGTCGACGGGCGGCGCGGAGCTGCCGGCGCGCAGCGGATCGTCCGGCAGCCCGGCGCGGGATTCGGTGAAGGTGGTCATGACAGGTTCTCCAGTGGGCGGCGCATCCTGTATCGGGCGGCGGCCCGTCAGCCGCCGACGAGCGACATGCGCACGGTCGGATAGGTCTTGCCCGGCGCGCGGGCCGGCCGTGCGGCCCGGCGCTCGGAATAGCGGTCGTCGCGCCGCGTCCAGCGTGCGCGCACGGCGGCCGCGAGGGCGTCGATCGACGCCGCGCCGTCGAGCCACGGGCGCAAGTCGGTGCCCTGCGTCGCGAACAGGCACGTATAGAGCTGGCCGTCAGCCGACACGCGGGCGCGCGAGCAGGTGCCGCAAAACGGATGCGACACGCTCGCGATGAAGCCGACTTCGCCGGCGCCGTCGATGTGCGCGCAACGGATCGCGGTGGCGTCGTGCCCCGGTTCGCCGACGAGCACGAGTGGATAGTGCTCGTCGATCAGCTCGCGCATCCGCGCGGCCGGCACCACCTTGTCGCCGGACCAGAAGCTGGCGCCGCCGACGTCCATGTATTCGATGAAACGCACGGCCACGCCCGTATGCCGGAAGTGCCGCACGAGCGGCACGATCTGGTCGTCGTTCACGCCGCGCTCGATCACCGCGTTGACCTTGACCGGCGCGAGCCCGGCCGCCTGCGCGGCCTCGATGCCGGCCAGCACGCGCGCGACGGGCACGTCGGCGTCGCTCATCCTGCGAAACACCGTGTCGTCGAGCGCATCGAGGCTCACGGTCACGCGCGTCAGCCCCGCGTCGCGCAACGTGCGTGCCTTCGCGGCGAGCAGCGAGCCGTTGGTCGTCAGTGCGATTTCGACGGGCTTGCCGTCGACGGTCGTCAGCGCGGCAAGCCGTTCGATCAGCGCTTCGAGGTGGCGGCGCAGCAGCGGCTCGCCGCCCGTGATGCGGATCTTCTCGACGCCGAGCGACGTGAAGGCGCGCGCGATCTTTTCCAGTTGCGCGAACGACAATCGCTCGGACGACGGCATGAACGCGTAGTCGGCGCCGAAGCTCTCGCGCGGCATGCAGTAGCCGCAGCGGAAATTGCACTGGTCGATGACGGACAGGCGCAGGTCGCGCAGCGGGCGGCCGAGCGTGTCGAACGGGCGGGGAGAAGCGCCGGGTGACGCGCCGCCGGATAAAGCGGCGGCGGCCGGCGCGGCGGAAACGATGGCATTCACGATCGGGTCGTCGGCCTGCATGAAGTAAGCGGAGGGGCGTCGCCGTCCGGCCGTGCGGGTGCCGACGTGTCGGCGCACAGCTCGTGACGAGCCTCATCGTGAGCATAGTCCGCCGGGTTTCGTCGGCAGAGACACAATCGCGCCTGAATGGCAGGAATACAGTTCGCCGCGCGGGAGGTGCGGCACGCACGGCGAATCGGGCGAAGGCGCCGCATGGGGCGGGTATTCGGCGTCGCGCTCATGCGAGCCAGCGCGCGAATTCGTAATACGGTACCGCCTCGCCGCGCGCGATGGTGCGTCCGGCCGGCAGCCGCGCGAGCCCGCTCGCCAGCACCAGCGACTGCAGCGTGCCGGCGCCTTGCTGGCGCAACGTATCGAGCACGGGCGCGCCATCGGCGCCGACGGCACGGCACACGCGCACGAACCGATCGCGCTGCGCATCCGGCTCGAAGCCGGTGTCGATCGGCAGCGACGGCACGGCCGGCAGGCACGTGTCGCGCCCTTGCAGGCGGCGGATCAGCGGCGCGACGAACAGCGCGAACGCCGTCATCGCGGCGCCCGGATTGCCGGGCAGCAGCACCACGGGCCGCGCATCGAGGCGTGCGAGCGCGACCGGCTTGCCGGGTTTCATGCGGACGCCGGCGACGAGGAGCGACGCGCCGAGCGCGGCCAGCGCGGGGCGCAGCAGGTCCTTGTCGCCGACCGACGCGCCGCCGACGCAGATCACGAGGTCGCACTGCGCGTGCAGGTCGCGCAACGCCCGATCGACGGCGGCCGCCGTATCGGCCGCGTGCACGCTCATCGCGACGTCGGCGCCGGTTCCCGCCACCAGCGCGGCGAGCATCGGCGCGTTGCTGTTGTAGATTTGCTGCGGCGCGCGCGGCTGGCCGCACGCGATCAACTCGTCGCCGGTCGTCAGGATACCGACGCGCAGCGCCGCACGCACGTCGATGCGCGCGAACCCTTGCGCGGCGGCCACGCCAACGTGCATCGCGCCCATCCGCACGCCGGCCGGCACGAGCCGATCGCCGGCGCGCACTTCCTCGCCCCGGCGGCGGATGTGCGACCCGCTGCGTTGGGGCGCGTCGAACGTGACGCCGCCCGCTTGTTCGCGCGCATGCTCCTGCATCACGACGGTGTCGGCGCCGGGCGGAATCAGGCTGCCGGTGAAGAGGCGTGCGGCCGTGCGCGGCGCGAGCGGCGCGGGCGTGTCGCCGGCATAGCAGCACTGTGCGACGCGCAGCGGCTCGCCGTGCGCGAGGTCGACGTGCCGCACGGCATAGCCGTCCATCGCGCTCTGGTCGGCCGGCGGCTGGTCGAGCACCGCGGTCAGCGGCGCGGCCAGCACGTGGCCGGCTGCCTGCGCGATCGGCACGGACCGGGTGCTGTCGAGCGGCGCGAACGCGCCGGCGAATTGCTGCTGCGCGGTATCGAAATCGAGCAGGTGTTTCATGACGAATGGGCCGGGTGCGCCGGTGCGGGCGCCGTTGAGTGGAAGGGCGCGACAGCGGGCGACACGTATTCGACGAAGCCGTCGTTGCGGCAAAAGCCGAGCAGCCGCACGCCGGCTTCGCGGGCGACGTCGATCGCGAGCGACGTCGGCGCCGAGATCGTCGCGACCATCGGGATGCCGACCCGCGCGGCCTTGCGCACCAGTTCGTAGCTTGCGCGGCTTGACAGGAACACGAAGCCCGCGCTCCAGTCGGCGCGGCGGCGCGCGAGCTGCCCGATCAGCTTGTCGAGCGCGTTGTGGCGACCGACGTCCTCGAACACGTCGAGCACGGCGCCGTCGCGGTCGCACCACGCGGCCGCGTGGATGCCGCCCGTCTCGCGCATCAGCGTCTGCCGGGCCGGCAATGCACGAGCGGCGCGTGCGATCGCGTCGGCGCCGATGCCCGCGGCCGCGCCGGCGGCGGCGATGCGCGGCGGCTGCAGGTCGAGTTGCGCGATGCTTTCGATGCCGCACACGCCGCAGCCCGTGCGGCCGGCCAGCGCGCGGCGGTGCGCCTTCAGCGCCATGAACGCCTGCTGCGACACGGTCAGCCGCACTTCGGCGCTGCCGGGCCGGCATTCGCTTTCGATATCGAAGACGTCCGACGCGCGCTCGACGATGCCTTCGCTCAGTGCGAAGCCGAGGCCGAACGCGTCGAGGTCGATCGGCGTCGCCATCATGACCGTGTGCGAGATGCCGTTGAACACGAGTGCAACCGGCGTCTCGTCGACGACGCGATCGACGGTGTCGCGCGCGTCGCCGGCACGATGGCGCGTCACCCGACACGCGGTACTGCCGGTCGGATCGTCGCGGCGGATGCAGGACTCCATGCAGGTTTCTCCAGGCGGGGCGGCCGGCGGGCCGGCCGGGCTCGGCGCATGCGCCGAACGACGGGAATCGATGCCGCCGGGCGGGGCGCCGAAGGGCGCGCGACCGCCGCGGGCTGGCGTTGCATCACATGTTAAGTGGAGCGAACAGCGCACCGCAGGCACAGCGCCGCAACGGGGAAAGCAGTACAGCTGAGCGTCCCGCCGGCACGGAAAGTGTTTTCCGTGCACACATCTTTGGCGGAGCGGGCATCACAGTTTCAGCGCACGTCCGAATGATTGCGAGTATCGTTGCAAACGCGATATCGTCATTCACGCTTCGATGCCGTGCGAGCGACCGGTTGCGTTCGCATGTGTCGCCGCCAAGCCGTCGCGCGATTTCCTGCTTCGAGCGTACGTCCTCACAAACCACGAGCAAATTACGGTCATGGAAATCTTCGATGCGTTCCATCTCGCCCGATTGCAATTCGCATTCACGGTGTCGTTCCACATCGTGTTCCCCGCGATCAGCATCGGCATGGCGAGCTTTCTGGCAGTGCTGGAATGGCGCTATCTCGTCACCGGCGACGCCGCCTACAAATCCATGTTTCAGTTCTGGTCGAAGATCTTCGCGATCGGCTTCGGGATGGGCGTGGTCTCCGGCGTCGTGATGGCGTACGAGTTCGGCACCAACTGGTCCGGGTTCTCGCGCGTCGCGGGCAACATCACGGGGCCGCTGCTCACGTACGAAGTGCTGACGGCGTTCTTCCTCGAAGCCGGCTTCCTCGGCGTGATGCTGTTCGGCTGGCAGCGCGTCAGCCCGCGCGCGCACTTCTTCGCGACGCTGATGGTCGCGGTCGGCACGCTGATCTCGACGTTCTGGATTCTCGCGTCGAACAGCTTCATGCAGACGCCGCAAGGCTACAAGATCGAAAACGGCCTCGTCGTGCCGGTCGACTGGTTCAAGGTGATCTTCAACCCGTCGTTTCCGTACCGTCTCGCGCACATGACGATCGCGGCGTTCATCGTCGCGGGCTTCATCGTCGCCGCGTGCGGCGCGTGGCACCTGCTGAAGGGCCGCCGCGACGAGCCGGTGAAGCGCAGCTTCTCGATGGCGCTGTGGATGCTGCTGGTGCTCGCGCCGATCCAGATCTTCGTCGGCGACGCGCACGGGCTGAACACGCGCGAATACCAGCCGGCGAAGATCGCGGCGATCGAGGGGCTGTGGGAAACCGAGAAGGGCGGCACCGCGCTGAACCTCGTCGGGCTGCCCGACATGCAGGCCGAAACCACGCGCTATGCGATCCAGGTGCCGCACCTCGGCAGCCTGATCCTCACGCACAGCTGGGACGGCGAGATCCGCGGGCTGAAGGAATTCGCGCCGCAGGATCGCCCGTATTCTCCGATCATCTTCTGGACGTTCCGGATCATGGCCGGCCTGGGGATGCTGATGCTGCTGACCGCGCTGCTCGGGCTGCTGCTGAGAAAGGGCGGGCGCCTGTACGAGACGCGCTGGTTCCAGTGGCTCGTCGTGTGCATGGGGCCGTCGGGCATCGTCGCGCTGCTGGCCGGCTGGATCACGACCGAGGTCGGGCGCCAGCCGTGGACCGTGTACGGCGTGCTGCGCACCATCGATTCGGTCGCGCCGCTCACCGCGCAGCAGGTCGGCGTATCGCTGCTGATTTTCGTGGTCGTGTACTTCCTGGTATTCGGAACGGGTATCTACTACATGATGAAACTGATGAAGCGCGGGCCGGCCGCCCAGGCCGGGTACATCGAGCTGCACCGGCATCCGGGGCTGCGCAAGAGCGCGCTGTCCACGCCGCTGAACGTCACCGAGGCGGAGTAACCATGCACATCGATCTTCCTGTCGTCTGGGCCGCGATCATCGGCCTCGGCGTGTTCATCTACGTGATGCTGGACGGTTTCGACCTCGGCATCGGGCTGCTGTTTCCGTTCTTCGATGCGAAGGCCGAGCGCCAGGTGATGCTCGACACCGTCGCGCCGGTATGGGACGGCAACGAGACGTTCCTCGTGCTCGGCGGCGCGGGCCTCTATGGCGCGTTTCCCGTCGTGTATTCGACGCTGCTGCCGGCCAACTACCTGCCGCTGGTGCTGATGCTGGTCGGGCTGATCTTCCGCGGCGCGGCGTTCGAGCTGCGCGCGAAAGCCACCCGCACGCAGCACATGTGGGATCTCGCGTTCATCGGCGGCTCGGCGCTCGCCGCGTTCTGCCAGGGGATCGTGCTCGGTTCGCTGCTGCAGGGCATCAAGATCGAGAACAACCATTTCGTGGGCGGGCCGTTCGACTGGCTGTCGCCGTTCAGCATGCTGTGCGGGATCGGCGTGCTCGTCACCTATGCGACGCTCGGCTGCGGCTGGCTGATCCTGAAGGTCGACGGCGAACTCCAGCGCAAGATGCGGTTGCTGATGAAGCCGCTCACGGGCGTGCTGCTCGCGGTGATGGGCGTCGTGAGCCTGTGGACCGTGATCGGGCTGCCGGCCGTCGCGCACCGCTGGTTCGGCAGCGGCAACCTCGGCTGGTTCCTGCCGGTGCCGGTCCTCGTCGTCGCATGCGTGTGGGGCATTTTCCACGCGGTGAAGCGTGTGCACGAGGCCACGCCGTTCCTGCTGACGCTCGCGCTCGTGTTCCTCGGCTACACGGGGCTCGTGATCAGCATCTGGCCGAACATCGTGCCGCCGTCGCTGACCATCTGGGACGCGTCGTCGAGCCATTCGAGCCAGTTGTTCGCGCTGGTCGGCACCGTGATCGTGCTGCCGATCATCCTCGTGTACAACGCGATGCAGTATCGCGTGTTCCGCGGCAAGGTGCGCGAGGGCGACATCGGCTATCACTGAGCGGCACGCGAGGTGACGGGGCGCGGCGCTCGCGTATCATCACGCGCGGCGCGGTGCCCGGCACGGTGCCCGACAGAAAGCGGCCCGCCACGCGCGGGCCGTTGCGCATCGGGTGCGGGCGCAACGGGTTGCGTTGCGCATTCCTTTGGCAGTCGAGAAAACATCATGATCGTCAGACCACGACAGAACTGGCTCAGGATGCTGTTCGTATGGAACGGCTCCGTGCTGCAATCGATCATTCCGCAGCTCGTGTTCATGGCGATCGTCAGCACGCTGGCGGTCTTCACGAACGGGCGCATCTTCGGCGAGAAGATTCCGCTCAACACCGCGCCGTTCACGCTGTTCGGGCTCGCGCTCGCGATCTTCCTCGGGTTTCGCAACAACGCGAGCTTCGAGCGCTTCAAGGAAGCGCGGCATCTGTGGGGCAACCTGCTGATCGCCGCACGCGCGGTGACGTCGCAACTGCATCGCTACCTGCCCGACAGCGTGAGCGACGCCGAGCGCAACCGGCTCACCGATCTGCTGATCGCGCTCGCGTATGCGTTGAAGCATCAGTTGCGTCATACCGATCCGACCGCGGATCTGCAGCGCATTCTCGGGGCGGAACGCGCGGCGGCGCTTGGCGGCAAATGCTACAAGCCGGTCGCGATCCTCGACGAACTGCGCGGCGGCATCGTCCGTGCGCTAGGCCGCGCGCCCGGCAGCGACACGGCCTGCTGGATGTTCGAGACGCAACTCGACGAGCTCGGCAAGTCGATCGGTGGTTGCGAGCGCATCCTGTCGACGCCGATCCCGTTTTCGTACAGCGTGCTGCTCCATCGCACCGTGTATGCGTATTGCGTGCTGCTGCCGTTCGGGCTCGTCGATTCGACGGAGTTCTTCACGCCGCTGATCTGCGTGTTCATCTCGTACACGCTGATCGCGCTCGAAGCGATCGCGAACGAAGTGGCCGAACCGTTCGGGCTCGCGCCGAATGCGCTCGCGCTCGATGCGATCACGCGCACGATCGAGCGGTCGGTGCTCGAACTCGGCGATCGGCCGATGCCGGAGGAGTTCGTGCCGGCGTCGACGTATCAGATCACGTAGGCGGCGCGGTCGGTAGTGTAGTCGTCGGTAAGGTTGATCGGCCGGGCCGGGAACGGTTGTGTAGACTCGGGCTCGTTCAATGGAGCCCATACCATGCAACTTCTCGATCACGTGTCGATCAGTGTTCCGGACATCGACCTGGCACGCCCCTTCTACGATGCCGTCATGGCTGCGCTGGGCGCGACCAAGGTCTATGACCGGCCCAACGCGCTCGGCTATGGTGAACGTTGCAGCGCGAATGACCCGGAGTCGACTTTTCTGGCGGTGTATCTGGACCCCGCCGAAATCGGGGCGAGCAAGCGGCACTGGTGTTTCAAGGCTGCTTCCCGCGAGCAGGTGCATGCGTTCTTCGACGCAGGGCTCGCGACGGGCGGCCAGTCCGACGGCGCCCCGGGCTTGCGGCCGCAGTACCACGGCGACTACTACGCGGCTTTCCTGGTCGATCCGGCCGGCAACCGGATCGAGGCCGTGTGTCATGCGGCGGGGGCGGGGCGCGAGCGGCCGTGACGGTGGTGAGGCCCCGCGGCCGCTAGTTTTCGACTGCGTCGGAGTCCCACGTCCCGAGCGATATCGCTTTACTCGGCATGCCGACGGTCAACGCATGCCGCCGGAACGTATCAGTCGAAATACGTCAACCCCATCGCACCCTTCACCTCCGCGAGCGTCGCGCCTGCCACTTCCCGTGCATGCAGCGTGCCGCGCTTCAGGATCGCCATCACTTCGGCCTTGTCGGCCTCGAATTCGCGGCGGCGCGCGCGGATCGGCTCGATCAGCGCCTGCAGCCGCTCGTTGAGCACGCGCTTGACCACGCTATCGCCGAGGCCGCCGCGGCGATAGTGGGCCTTCAGTTCGTCGACCTTCGCGACGTCGGGCTCGAACGCATCGAGGAACGTGAACACGACGTTACCCTCGACCTGGCCCGGGTCGCTCACGCGCAGGTGGTTGGGGTCCGTGTACATGTCCTTCACGGCTTGCGCGATCTCGTCCGGCGTCGAGCCGAGCGTGATCGCGTTGCCGAGCGACTTGCTCATCTTCGCCTTGCCGTCGATGCCCGGCAGCCGCGTGACCGACGACAGCACGGCCTCGCATTCGACCAGCACCGGCTGCTCGACGGTCGCGTTGAAGCGGCGCACGAGTTCGTTGGTTTGCTCGATCATCGGCAGTTGATCGTCGCCGACCGGCACGTGGGTCGCCTTGAACGCGGTGATGTCGGCCGCCTGGCTCACCGGATAGGTGAGGAAGCCGGCCGGGATGTCGCGCTCGAACCCGCGCAGGCGGATTTCTTCCTTGATGGTCGGATTGCGTTCGAGGCGCGCGACCGTGACGAGATTGAGCAGGTATTGCGACAGCTCGGCGAGTTCGGGCACCTGCGATTGCACGACGATCGTCGAGATCGCCGGATCGATGCCGACGGCGAGGTAGTCGAGCGCGACCTCGATCACGTTCTCGGTGACGCGCTGGCGGCGGCCCATGTTGTCGGTCAGCGCCTGCGTGTCGGCGAGCAGCAGGAATTGCCGCGCTTCGTGCTGCATCTGCACGCGTGCGCGCAGCGAGCCGATGTAGTGGCCGAGATGCAGCGGGCCGGTCGTGCGGTCGCCGGTGAGAATGGTCGGGCGGGCGGGGTGAGTCATGGTCGTCGTTGGCTCCGGGTTGTCGAGGCCGCCAGCCATGATGTCGGCGCAGAAACGCGAATGCCGCCATCGCTGGCGGCATCACGTTTGGGACATGCAAAAGGAAACGGGCCGCCTGGGTCAGGCGCGCCACCAGCAATGCACGATCGGCGAGGCGGGTCGGGTTTCCATCGCGGCAGTATAGCGTAGTGCGTCCGGGGACGTGCGCGTCAGCGGATCACCGACTCCATCGCGAGGTAGGCGGTTTCGGCGGACGGCCACAGCAGATACAGCAGGCCGGCCATCAGCAGCCACGCGCCGGCGCGTACGAGCGGCGTGCGGTCCTTGTCGCGTGGGGAATGGATGGGCTGCTTCGATTTCTTCATGCTTGCAGGCGCGAGGTGCGCCACTCCAACGTTACTGCAACGGGTCGCGCGGGGCGAGGCCGGGGTGTTGCGGGGAAATGGGGCTCAATCTGGCTTCCCGTGCGGCGGGGCACGCGCGGGCATTTAAAGGGGAACGATCATGTGTTCCGCGAACGCATCGTTTCGTGCGAAGCGGTGCGCATGCTACCAGTTCGGGGCGGTGCGCACAGTCAGGAATTGTAGGGCAATGGCCTGAATGGATCGCGTCGCGTTCGGTCTGCGAGCCAAGCCGAGGCCGCGGTATTTCTCGGTCGGGTGCGATTGCCGGGGTCAATGATATCACCCGGAAAAAACCGGATGGACCCGCTGGTCTCGCGCGTGGGCACCATAATGAGCGGGCGATAATGGGTTCGCTTTTCTTGCGTGGGTATTCGAAATCGTGCGAAATCAATTACGTCCGACTGCTGCCAACCGTATTGGCTTCATGCAATTGGTTTCTGTTTTCCTGTGCTTCGCGTGTACAGCCTGTTCGAGGAACGATGTTCTCCCTCGGAATATGTCGCTGGCTGCCTTCAATCCGCATCGCGGGGCATTTGCGTGCAAGCACGAATCTTCCGTCGCGCCGCCTGTCGAGCCAGAGGCCGATCGCTGGAATCAGCAAGCAATGGCGCTGACCAGTTCGCTGTTGTGGCCGAACCAGCGCGATTACAAGGGCGCTGTCGACTTGTGGACGAAGGCGGCCGAGCGCAAGCACTGGAAAGCCATGTTGAATCTGGCGAATGCCTACGCTCAGGGCCAGGGCGTGGAACGTGATGCGGAACATGCCGTTCAGATCACCGAACAGGCGATGAAACTCGGCATTCCGGCAGCCTACGACCTGATGGGCACGTACCACATGAACGGGATGGGCGTTAGGCAGGATGCCAGCCGCGCCCATGCATTCTGGCAACTGGCCGCCGATATGGGCAGCCCGAGTGCGATGGCGTATCTGGGCGGCAAGATGGACGCGCTCTATGACGACCCGAAGGCGGGCTTCTGGGGGAACCGCAAGATCGCACTCCAGATGCTCGAATGTGCGGTTGCGCAGGGCAACGGACTTGCCGCATATGAATTGGGAACGACGATTGCCGGCGATCGAGCCGAGTTGAGCGAGAACAACGAACGCGCACTCCAGACGCTGCATACGGGTGTGAAATTCGGTAATGCCGAGAGTGCGGGGTGGTTGAGTGCGTCGTTTGGCAAGGGGGACGCTCTGGTCGGCCATGTCAAGGATGAAGCCCGCGCCGAGCGCTACAGTGTCCTTGCCGATCGCCTCGAGCGCGACCCCGACCTGCGTCTGCCGAATCTGGACAAGGTCGTGCCGCTGCCGCCCGCCAAGCTGCCCAGGTGGGACGGCAAGAAGGAGACGTTGATCGACGCGGCGAAGGCGGAGACGGAGACGTCCGCGCCGGTGTCGCCGGTCAAGCCCGCGGCGCATCCCGTGTCGCCGCGTACGGGCCGCGTGCATGTGCCCGATGGCTACATGCCGCCGGAGAAGCCGCAAGCCGCCGAGCCTCCCCAAGCGGAAACGACGGCCGCTCCTGTCGGTGGTTACCGGCTCACCTGACACACACCGCCCACCCGCACTGCCTCCCGACTTCACATCCTCGTCGCACGGTTCGTCCTTGCAGCGGTCCTGCCGACATTTCCGGCAAGGCCGTCGCACGTCCCTTTCCCGGAGAACACCATGCGATATCCATTGCAGCACCCCGACCAGGCCGCCGTGACGCGGCGTCCATCCGAACCCGAACCGCACGTACTCGCGCCGCGAGCGACCGGCGAGGAGGGGTGAGCCATGAGCACTGAAGAACTGACCCCGCTGCTGCGGCAGCTTGCGGAGAAGCGACTCGGACGGCCGCTCGAGCCCGAAGAACAGGCGTTGCTCGAGCGGCTGCCGAGCCGGCAGGGGAACCCGCCGCCGCCCGCCGGCGGCCCGGCCGCGCAGGCGGGCGCCGCGAAGCCTCCATTGCCGCAATTCAAAACGCGGCAAGAGGCGCGCGAACAGATCAAGCATTTCCTGCAGCTCAACCAGCAAAAGGCGTACGAGAAGATGCGCGGGATCCTGCAGACGATCGATACGCAGAACGAGACGACCCTCGGCATGCTCGCGTCGGAGCAGCGGAAAGTATCGGGCGTACTCGACGCGCACGAGCCGGCGGCCGACGCGCAGGCGTCCGGCGCGGTCGAGATCCAGGACAGCACCCGCGAGGCGCTGACGATGATCGGGGAACAACTGACGGGGCTGATCCGGCAGGAAATCGAAGCATGCTTCCGGCAATACGGCGATGCGCTCGCGGAACGGCTCGCCGAACGGCTCGCCGGAGGGCTCGCCGTCAGGCTCGACGCGATGGAGGACCGGTTGCGGAGCATCGGCGCCGGCCCGGCCGGCCCGGCCGACCCCACCGCTGCCGTTCACGATACGCCCGGCGCAGCGTCCATGGAGTAGCACGCGGGTCATGCGGCCGAACGCGAAACCGGCCGGCCCCGAAGTGCGACCTCTCAACTACGTGAACCAAGGAGCAACAAATGGCTGATACGTGTCAAGTGTGCCAGGTCAATCCCGCGATTACCGATGCGGTCACACAGGTCAACGTCAAGGTGGTCGCGGAAGCGCCGGCAATGGCGATGGGCTCGCTGTACCAGGCCCAGAGCCATTCGCTCAGCATCCTGTTCGAGAACGCGGTGCAGCAGCAGTCGCAGGCCGCGATCCAGTCGCAAACGTCGACGAACGTGGGGACGATGCAGCTCTACACGATCGGGCCGGAAAGCGCGGGCGCGGCCGCCACCGAAATCGGCGCGAACGGGATCATTTCGATTCTGGCCGACGTGATCGCGATCGGGAAGGCAGTCAAGGGCTGACGCGCCATCGCAACGCCGTGGTCGAGCGGCGGCGCAAGCGGCGTGAGCCGCCCATGCCACCGCCGTGCCGCGAGTCGGCAGCATGGCCGCCGGCGCCTGAACAGCGGTGCCGCGCGATGTTCCGGAGCAATCGACAGAACGGGCAGCACCGATTCGATGCGGCGCCCGTTCGCCAATCAGGAGAAATACGATGGCAAACGACGTAGACGATCCGAAAGACCCCTGCAACTGCACGACGTGCGCGGTCAACGCCGCGATCACCGACGCGGTCACGCAGACCAACGTCAAGGTGGTCGGCGAAGCGCCCGCGATGGCAACGGGTTCGCTGTACCAGGCGCAGAGCCACTCGCTGAGCGTGTTGTTCGAGAACGCGGTGCAGCAGCAGTCGCAGTCCGCGGTGCAACTGCCGACCTCGACGAACGTGGGCACGATGCAGCTGTACACGCTCGGGCCGGCGAGCGCCGGCGCATCCGCGACGGAAATCGGCTCGAACGGCGTGCTTTCCGTGCTGGCCGACGTGCTCGCGCTCGGCAAGGCGCTTGCCTGACGCATCGCTGGCGCGGACGCCGGGCGGCGGCTCCCATCGGGTGCTGCCGCCCGGCGTCGGACGCCGTGTCGACACGCCCGCGCACGCGGGCCCCAGCGGGCGCATCGGCGGCGCCGTGCCGCGCGCGGCAGCAACCGACCCACTCATGCTTTCGCCGTGACAGCACGTCAGCGGCGAACCAACCAGGAGCAACGACATGCCGGAACAGGTTTCTCCCGCGATGACCGATGCGGTCACGCAAGCCAACGTGAAGGTGGTGGGCGAAGCGCCCGCCGTGGCGTTGGGCACGCTCATGCAGTCGAACAGCCATGCGTCCGCGATCCTGCTTCACAACGCGGTGCAGATGCAGGCGAACCAGGCGATGTCCAACCTTGCCGCCACGACCGTCGGCGTCATGCAGCTCTATGCCGGGTCGCCGGCGGCGGCGGCCGGCGCGGCGCGCTCGGCGAACGACAGCTTCGTATCGCAACTCGCCGCCGTCGCGCAGTTGATGAACGCCCTCGGTCACGGGCGCGGCTGACCTTCACCGCGCGCCGCATGACCCGGCGCGCATCCGCCCGCCCGGCGGCGCTGCCCGACGCACGCGCTTGCCGCGGCATCAATTGGCGTCGACGATGGTCCGGAGCTGCTCCGGTTTCTGAATCGTCACGCCGTGTTCGTGTAGCCGGATCAGGCCGTCGCGCTGCATCTTCCGCAGGCTGCTGTTCAGTCGCGGCCGGCTGACGTTGAGCATCGCGGCGAGGATGCTCTGGTTCTCCGGCAACGGCACCTCGAGATCGTTCCCTTGCATGCGGTTCAGCAGATGGCGCGCGAGCCGTGCTTCGACCCGGTACAGGCATGCCGACTCGACGAAGTCGCTCAACTGGTGAAGGTGCCGGCACAGCTGCTCATGGATGCGCCCCATGAATTCCGCGTTCGCCAGCAGCGGCGCGAAGTACTGGCGATACAGCAGCGAAATGCGGCAGTCGGCGCTCAACTGGGCGGTGAAACTGCGCCGGTGCGCGCGAATCAGCGTGTTTTCGCCGATGAGTTCGCCGGGCATCGAGTGGCCGAGAATGATCTCGCGCCCGCCGGGTTCGTGCAGTGTCTTGTAGACGCGGCCGCTGTGCACGAACGCGACGAAATCCCCCGGATCGCCCTTGAAGAACAACAGGCGATTGCCGTGTTCGGGCCAGGGCGTCACGTGCCGCTCGATGTGGGCGATCAGGCTTTCCGGGAGGCCGGCGAGTATCGGTATATTGCGCAGCGTTTGAGCGTTAGCAAGGGCAGGCATGGTTTCCGCGCGAGGTTGTTTGACGATGCGGCCACCTAGCGAAAAACGCTGCCTTCGGCATTGCGTGAAAAATGAATAATGAAAGTATTGAAATAATCGGCAAGCAGTCCGGACAGGGCGGCGCTCCGGCGGCAAGCGCGCTTGATCGACCGACACGGGAAGCAGCATGCCGACGCACGGACGCATCGCGGCGGTAGTCGTTCTTGTTCATCGCAATGCCGTTATTCAGTCAGGTCCGGCGGCGCACCTGAAACGACGGATCGGGCTATGCCGGCTAATTAAAATTTCCGTTCATAATAATCAAGATAATTTACTGCGCCCGATTATCGTTATATCGGTGTTACGCGGGTAACAGCGCCATTCCCGGCGTCGAATCGATTCTGTGTTTTCCATAAAAAAAGGAAGACACGGGATGACAACCTCGAACCAGCACGCTGCCTCGGCGCCCGAGTCTCCGGCGCAGCAGCTCGACCGCGCATGGCGGGAAATGCAGGGGAAATTGCGGCGCCGTGCGCGCCTGTTGTGCAAGGGTGATATTCACCGCGCCGACGAACTGCTTTCCGATACCGCGCTCAAGGTCCACATTTACCTGCAGCGCTCGCCCGAGCGCGTGCGGAATCTGACGGGCTTTCTCTTTCTGGCGCTGAATCACGCGTTCCTCGATGGCGCGCGCCGCCGTGTGCGCGAAAGCGGCATGCTCGAATTCGACTCGGGCTGGGACGACGATCACGCGGTCGAGCTCGCCGGCCACGCGCCGTCGGTGGAGCAGCAACTGCTGCTGCGGCAACAGCTGCTGCGTCTCGAACAGGCGCTGTCGATGCTTTCCCCGCAGCAGCAGATGCTGTTCACGCTGAAGTTCGAGGAGGACCGGCCCTATCTGCACATCGCCGCGACGCTCGGGATCAACGAGCCGCTCGCCAGAAAGCGCGTCGAGCTGCTGCGCAAGAAGTTGCGCGAGGAACTCGCGTGAGCGCGTTCACGAATGCCGGCACGCAGCGTTCCTAACGGCATGCGCGGCGTCGATGGCCTGCCGGCCCGCCCGTTCCTTCAACCGCATGCCGGAGCCGAGATCCGAGGAGGCCTCGTGGCAGACACAGTCAATGAGCAGATTACCGACGCGGTGACGCAGACCAACGTCAACGTCGTGGCGGGATCGCCGGCCCAGGCGCTGGGCATGCTTTACCAGATGTTCAGCCAGGCCGTCGGCATCTCGGCGCAGAACATGACGCAGCAGCAGGCCGCGCTGAACCAGATTTCGAACGCCGTGGTGTCGAAGGCCGTGGCCATGATCCTGTCCGTCGAAGCGTCGCCGAAGCCGGCCTCGGGCGGCGCGTCGCAGCCGGAGGCGGGCGCGCCGAAGACGGGTTCCACGCATTAGTACGCGATGACTATCGGGATACCTGAATCATGAACATGAAAGGTCTTTTGGGCGGACGCGGCGACGGCGCGACGCCGGCGCCGGACGATGGCGCGGCCGCCGCGGCCGAAGCAACGACGGCGGCCGATGTCGCATCGCACGCCGCTGCTTCGACGGCCGGCACGCGCACGTGGCCGGTCAACCGGCAGCGCAGGTTCACCGACGCGCTGAAGGCGCCGGACCAGATCGCGGGGGCCACCGGGGCCGCCTCGTCGGCGCTGCAGACCGTGCAGGCGATCAACGCGGAGGCGGCGTCCTACGCGACGACGCAGATCGCCGTCGGCCCGAACATGATGATCACGCAGGCGGGCGGCATGGTCGCGCAGGCGGCGGCCAACTACTTCGAGGCGACGACGTCGCTGGCGATCGCGGGCAAGAGCGTGTTGATGAAGGACCTGGCGCAGAAGACCATCGACGAGGACGTGAAAGGCATGGCGATGGATGCGGTGGGCCTGCTGTTGACGGACTTGTTCGTCGCGACCGCGGCGATCGTCGCCGGCGCCGCGGAGGCGATCGAAGGAGAAGCCGCGAGCGTCGCGCTCGACAAGATCGACGAGAGCCTGCAGAGGTATCAGACGCTGCTGGACAAGAAGGGCACGTAGGGCGCGCCAGCGGCGCATGACGATGCCATCGCAGGCCGCGCCCAGCACGCCGACGACGGTGCGGCGTGCTCGACCGGCATCGATCGACACGACCCGCCGGGCCGTCGGGCCGGACGGGATGTGAGCGGCAGGCGCGACGCGCGTTCTTCGTCGAATACGTCGCGGCCTGCTACCGGCAGTGTTGTCCAGTCATGTGAGGAAACCCATGTCCTACATCATTCAGAACGTAAACGGTCCCGCGCCGCTGGGGGTTGGCGAGCGCAAATGGGGAGATGCGACGGAAATCGATTTCGGCGCGATGACGAGCTGCATCGCGCTCGTCGAGCAAACGCCGGGTCAACCGACGTTGGTGCGCGGCATTCATCTGTCGATCGTGAGCCCCGACGGCACGAATGTCTACGATCCGGCGGCGGACGTTGCCGGACAGGTCGAGACGATCATGCAGCAGCAGGGCAACATGCGCGCGTGCCTCGGGCGCATCGATCTCTGGCAGGCCAGCACGTCGCAAGAGCTGCAGGATTTCTTCGTCGCGTTGATGATGAGTCTCGACATGACCGAATGGGTGCAGGTGCCGGACGGCAACCTGCGGGTGCGGCTCCACGGCGGCGTGATGCAGTATCAGCACGGCACTGGCGCATGGACCAACGTGTAGCCGAAACGATCGGCTGAAGCCGGCGCCCGCCATGCAGGTAGGCGCCGGTGCAGTGTCGTTCGACGGTATCGGCGCTGCGCGCCGGTACGGCCGGCCGTCCAGGCCGTCCCCAGCTTTTTTCTCGTCAACACCAACAAAAATCATCATTTCGCCCCCGGCGGCGTGCCAGCAGAATGTCTCCATTCCAGCTCACGCGACAGCACGCGCGTCGCACCGAGCCGCACTTCAGAAGGAGACAGCCGTGGCAGTCGAAACAACTTCAATCGATACGCTCGTCGTCGGCGCCGGGCAGGCCGGCATCGCGATGAGCGAGCATCTGGGCAAGCTGGGCGTGCCCCATCTCGTGCTGGAGCGCAGCCGAATCGCCGAGCGCTGGCGCACGGGGCGCTGGGATTCGCTGGTCGCGAACGGCCCCGCGTGGCACGACCGCTTCCCGGGGCTCGAATTCGACGGCCTCGCGCCCGATGCGTTCGCATCGAAAGACCAGGTCGCCGACTACTTCGAAGCGTATGCGCGCAAATTCAACGCGCCGATCCGGACCGGCGTCGAAGTGAAGAGCGTCGTGCGCAACACCGGCAAGCCCGGCTTCGTCGTCGAGACATCCGACGGCACGATCGACGCGAATCGCGTGGTGGTCGCCACCGGCCCGTTCCAGCGCCCGGTGATTCCGCCGATCGCACCGGACGACGCGCGCGTCGTGCAGATCCATTCCGCCGACTATCGCAACCCGGGCCAGCTTCCGGAAGGCGCGGTGCTGGTGGTCGGTGCCGGCTCGTCGGGCGTGCAGATCGCCGACGAACTACAGCGCGCGGGCCGGCAGGTCTATCTGTCGGTCGGGCCGCACGATCGCCCGCCGCGCGCATATCGCGGCCGCGACTTCTGCTGGTGGCTCGGCGTGCTCGGCGAATGGGACAAGGAAGTCGCGACCCCGGGCCGCGAACACGTGACGATCGCGGTGAGCGGCGCGCGCGGCGGCCACACGGTCGATTTCCGCGCGCTCGCGAATCAGGGCGTGACGCTGGTCGGGCTGACCAAGGCCTTCGACGGTGGCGTGGCCACTTTCGAACGCGATCTCGCGATCAATCTCGCGCGTGGCGACGAGAACTACCTGTCACTGCTCGACGCGGCCGACGCCTACGTGGCCCGCAACGGCCTCGACCTGCCGGAAGAACCGGAAGCCCGCCGCATCCTGCCTGACCCGGCATGCGTCGCGCATCCGCTCCTCTCGCTCGATCTCGCCGCCGCCGGCGTCACGTCGATCGTGTGGGCGACCGGCTATGCGGTCGACTACGGCTGGCTGAACGTCGACGCATTCGCGCCGAACGGCAAGCCGCAGCACCAGCGCGGCGTGTCGAAGGAGCCGGGCATCTATTTCCTTGGCCTGCCGTGGCTGTCGCGGCGCGGCTCCAGCTTCATCTGGGGCGTGTGGCACGACGCGAAGCACATCGCCGATCACATCGTCACGCAGCGCAAGTACCTCGCGTACCACGACGCGGCGCAGCACTGCGCGGCCGCGCACGCGGCACGGCCCGAAGCCCACGCGCTCGCCGAAGCGGCGAACTGACCTCCCGACCCAGTCCGCCGCGCCGCGACCGCTTCCGGCGCGGCGGGCGATCATACCGACACTCGAAGGACTTCGATGAGCCAGCCTACCCATACGCGTATCCGCATGTTCAACACGAAGGATACCTACCCGAACCAGACGCTCGACAACGACCTGTGCCAGGCGGTGCGCGCCGGCAACACCGTCTACGTGCGCGGCCAGGTCGGCACCGATTTCGGCGGCAACCTGATCGGCCTCGGCGATGCACGCGCGCAGGCGGAGCAGGCGATGAAGAACGTCAAGCAGTTGCTCGAGGAAGCCGGCAGCGACCTCACGCACATCGTGAAGACGACGACCTACCTGATCGACCCGCGTTATCGCGAACCCGTGTACCAGGAAGTCGGTAAGTGGCTGAAGGGCGTCTATCCGATCTCGACGGGGCTCGTCGTCTCGGCGCTCGGCCAGCCGCAATGGCTGATGGAGATCGACGTGATTGCGGTGATTCCCGACAACGGGCAGCCGAACCGCGCACAGGAGGCGACATGACTTTCTCCATCGTCGGGCGTTGCCCGGAGACGGGCCAGCTCGGTATCGCGATCAGCTCGTCGAGCATCGCGGTGGGCGCACGCTGCCCGTGGGTGCGCGCGGGCGTCGGCGCGGTCGCGACGCAGAACGTCACGCTGCCGGCCCTTGGGCCGCAGACGCTGGACCTGATCGAGCACGAGCAGCTCGCGCCCGCCGCCGCGCTCGACCGCGCGCTGAGCGCGAACGGCTGGAGCCAGTACCGGCAGGTCACGGTGATCGACGGGCAGGGGCAAACGGCGTGTTTCACCGGTAAGGAAGCGCTCGGCACGCACCACGCGGTGCGCGGCGAGCAATGCGTGGCGGCCGGCAACCTGCTGGCTTCGCCCGACGTGATCGGCGCGATGGTGCGCGCGTTCGAGCAGGCGTCCGGCTTGCTCGCCGATCGTCTGCTGGCCGCGATGCACGCGGCGATGGTAGCCGGCGGCGAGGCGGGGCCCGTGCATTCGGCCGCGTTGAAGGTGGCCGGCGACGTGGTCTGGCCGATCGTCGACCTGCGCGTCGACTGGGCCGATACCGACCCGATCGGGCAGCTCGATGCGCTGTGGCGTGCGTATCGGCCGCAGATGCAGGACTACCAGACGCGCGCGCTGGACCCGACCGCCGCGCCGAGCTACGGAGTGCCGGGCGATGAATGACACGTCGAGCCGCGCGTTGCTCGAACGGCTGATCGCGTTCGCGACGGTCAGCCGCGATTCGAACCTCGAGATGATCGGCTTCATCCGCGACTATCTCGCGGGCTTTGGCGTGGCGAGCGAGCTGTTCCACAACGCGGACCGCACAAAGGCGAGCCTGTACGCGACGATCGGCCCGTACGTGCGCGGCGGCGTGGCGCTGTCAGGCCATACCGACGTCGTGCCGGTCGACGGGCAGGCGTGGACGGTCGAGCCGTTCCGGCTGACCGAGCGCGACGGCCGCCTGTACGGCCGCGGCACGGCCGACATGAAGGGTTTCATCGCGTCGGTGCTCGCGGCCGTGCCGGCGTTCGTCGCGCGGCCGTCGCGTGAACCGGTGCATCTCGCGTTCTCGTACGACGAGGAAATCGGTTGCGTCGGCGTGCGGCCGATGCTCGCCGAGTTGGCCAAGCGTGCGCACCGCCCGCGCGTATGCGTGATCGGCGAGCCGACCGAGCTCAAGCCGGTGCTCGGCCACAAAGGCAAGCTCGCGATGCGGTGCCACGTGAAGGGCGCGGCGTGCCACTCGGCGTATGCGCCGCTCGGTGTCAACGCAATCGACTACGCGGCGAAGCTGATCGGCCGGCTCGGCGAGATCGGCGCGGCGCTCGCGCGGCCCGACCGGCACGACAGCCGTTTCGATCCGCCGTTCTCGACCGTGCAGACGGGGCTGATCAAGGGCGGCCGCGCGCTGAACATCGTGCCGGCCGAATGCGAATTCGATTTCGAGGTGCGGGCGCTGCCCGATTTCGATGCGCACGACGTGCCGAGAACGCTGCAGGACTATGCGGAATCCGAACTGTTGCCGAAGATGCGCGCGGTGCAGCCCGATACCGACATCCGGCTGCAGCCGCTCGGTGCGTATCCGGGGCTGGCGACCGCGCCGGACAGCGATGCCGCGCGCCTGCTCGCGACGTTGAGCGGGTCCGACGCGTTCGGCACGGTGGCGTTCGGCACCGAGGGCGGCCTGTTCGGGCAGGCCGGCATCCCGACCGTCGTGTGCGGGCCCGGCAGCATGGATCAGGGGCACAAGCCCGACGAGTTCGTCACGCTCGAACAACTGCACGGATGCGACGCGATGATGGCGCGCCTCGCCGCATATCTCGCTTGCGCCGGCTGAACCGGCGGCCGACACGCACGCATCGCATCGTGCGGCGCGTGCGTGTGCTTGTTCCCGTTCCTGTTTGCGATCGCGGCGCTTACCGCGCCGCTCGAGCGACGATCTGCGCAAGCCGCTCGCGGCAGAAGTCGACGAATGACTGCGCCTGCTTCGTGAGCTGGCCGCGCTTCAGCCGCGCACTCACGAGCCCCGACGGGCTCACCGTTTCGCTGAGCGCGATCGTCACGACGCGCTGGCCGTCGTACGTGTATTCGGAGTGCGGACGCGTGACGAGCAGCGAGAAGCCGAATCCCTGGCCGACCATCCCGCGCACCATCTCGATCGACGGCGAGCCGAACACGATGTTCGGCGTGAGCCCGAGTTCATGAAACAGACTGACGAAGTACGTGCGGCTCGGCTGCACGTCGAGCAGGATCATCGGCTCGACGCACAGGTCGCGCAGCGACACGTGCGTCTGGCCCGCGAACCGATGGTGCTCCGGCAGCAGCACGTACGGCTGCTGTGGCGGCATCAGCGGCTCGGTTTCGATCGTGCCGTCCAGATCGTGGTCGTACATCAGCGCGAGGTCGAACGTGCCCGACGTCAGTCCCTGCACGAGTTCCTGCTGGTCGCCGTCGCGCAGCCGGATGTTCACGCCCGGGTAGCGCTCGCGAAAGCCGGCGATCAGTTGCGGCAGATAGAGCGGCGCGACGGTCTCGAAGCAGCCGATGTCGATCTGCCCGGTGACCACGTCGTTGTCGGCGAGCGCGTTCTGTTCGAACTCGTGCGCGATGCGCAGCAGTTCCTGCGCTTTCCGGTAGAAGCGCGTGCCGCTCGGCGTCAGCGACACGCCCTGCGCGTGATGGCGAATGAACAGCTTCACGCCGAAGCTTTCCTCGAGCCCCTTGATCGCGCTGGAAATCGACGGCTGCGCGATGAAGAGCTGGCGCGACGCCTCGGCGACGCTGCCGGATTCGACCGTCGTGATGAAGTATTTCAGTTGCCGCAAAGTGTAGTGAGCCACAAGCACCTCTGATGCCCGGCCCCGGCGTGCCGCCGCGGGCGCACGTGCGTTCCATAGGGAAACAGACCCTGGCACCTTACCCGAAGTCGTCCGGCGCCGAACATTCCGCTGCAGAGCTTTTTCGTATATCCCGAAAATATTTTTAGTATTTTCCGGTCCCCACCCACGTGGCGCACCATCGTCTCCAACCTGGATCGCGACGAGGCCGCGTACGCCGGCGGGCGTCATCCGCCCCCGTCTGCCGCGCATCGCGCATCCGGACCCGATTGCAGGCGCGCATCCCGGCGCGCACCGGCGAAAACGGCCCGCGCGCATCGCCGCGCACGACAGGAGGCATCACCATGACGAACGCGGAACGCAATGCGTCCCCGATGATAGAGAAACACACGATCGGCTACGTGCCGCCCACGGAGCGCCACGGCAAGGTGCGCGACCTGTTCACGCTCTGGTTCGGCGGCAACATCGCGCCGCTGCCGATCGTGACCGGCGCGCTCGGCGTGCAGCTGTTCCACCTGAACCTGATGTGGGGCATCGTCGCGATCGTCGTGGGCCAGGCGGTCGGCGGCGTGCTGATGGCGCTGCATTCGGCGCAGGGGCCGCAGATGGGCATCCCGCAGATGATCCAGAGCCGCGCACAGTTCGGCTCGTGGGGCGCGCTGCTCGTCACGGTGATCGCGGCGGTGATGTATGTCGGTTTCTTCGCGTCGAACATCGTGCTCGCCGGCAAGTCGGTGCACGGCATCGCACCGTCGGTGCCGGTGCCCGTCGGCATCGTGATCGGTGCGGTCGGCTCCGGGCTGATCGGGATCGTCGGTTACCGGTTCATCCACATCCTGAACCGCATCGGCACGTGGGTGCTCGGTATCGGCATCGCCGTCGGCTTCTGGATGATCCTGTCGCACGTGAGCACGGCCGATTTCCTCACGCGCGGCGGTTTCGACTTCGCGGGCTGGCTCGCGACGGTGTCGCTGTCGGCGCTGTGGCAGATCGCGTTCGCGCCGTACGTGTCGGACTATTCGCGCTATCTGCCGGAGGACGTGGGCGTCGCGTCGACGTTCTGGGCGACCTATCTCGGCTGCACGATCGGCTCGACGCTCGCGTTCATCTTCGGCGCGGTCGCGGTGCTCGCGGTGCCCGCCGGCGCGGACACGATGGATGCGGTCAAGCAGGCGACGGGCCCGCTCGGCCCGCTGATGCTCGTGCTGTTCCTGCTGAGCGTGATCAGCCACAACGCGCTGAACCTGTACGGCGCGGTGCTCGCGGTGATCACGTCGGTGCAGACGTTCGCGTACAAGTGGATTCCGACCGCGAAGGCGCGCGCGGTGGTATCGGTTGTAATCTTCGTCGCGTGCTGCTATGCGGCGATCGGCGCGTCGACGAACTTCGTCGGCAACCTCGTCGATCTGGTGCTTGCGCTGCTGGTGGTGCTGGTGCCGTGGACGGCGATCAACCTGATCGACTTCTACGTGATCCACAAGGGCAAGTACGATATTCAGTCGATCTTCATGGCCGACGGCGGCGTGTACGGCCGCTTCAACCCCCAGGCGCTGCTCGCGTATGCGATCGGCATCGTCGTGCAGATTCCGTTCATGAACACGCCGATGTATGCGGGCCCGATTCCCGCGCATCTGGGCGGCGCGGACCTGTCGTGGCTCGTGGGCCTGCTGCTCACCTCGCCGCTGTACTACTGGCTCGCGACGCGCGACAGCGCGTACCGGCGCCGGCAGGGCGCGGCGCATCTGCCGCCGACGGCGGCGCGGTAAACGCGGCGTCGTTCGACGCGATCGAATGAAACGGCCGCTGCATCGGTAGCGATGCGGCGGCCGCGAGGCCGAGGAGCAGGGCGGCAGGCGGGCCGAAGGGCGCGGCGTGTGCCGCGACCCCGCCCGCCCGCGGATCAGACCACCGCCGAGCGCGCGACGCGCACCGGCACCGACTTGTACGACGGCGTGCCGCTTTCCTTGTCGATGTAGTCGAGCGGCACGAGCACGTTCGCTTCCGGATAGTACGCACCGACCGAGCCCGGCGCGATGTCGTACTCGATCGCGGTGATCTTCTCGAGGCGCAGTGTGCGGCCCGACGCGGTGACCGTCTCGATGTCGACGAGGTCGCCGTGCTCGAGCCCGTACTTGTCGAGATCGGCCGCGTTCATGAACAGCACGTCACGCCGGCCGAACACGCCGCGATAGCGATCGTCGAGACCGTAGATCGTCGTGTTGTACTGATCGTGGCTGCGCAGCGTGATGAGACGCAGCACCTGCTCGGCGCCGAGCACGTCCGCGTCCTCCTTCACGCCCTTGTAGACCGAGAACATCGCCTTGCCGGTCGGCGTCGGCCATACGCGCTCGGTGGGCGGCAGCGGCAGGCGGAAGCCGCCCGGCGTGCGGATCCGCTCGTTGAACGCCTCGAAGCCGGATACCGTCTTGTCGATCAGGTCGCGGATGCGGTCGTAGTCGGCGATCAGGTCGAGCCACGCGACCTTGCTGTTCGGCAGCGTCGCGTGCGCGATGCCGGCGACGATCGCAGGCTCCGAGCGCAACTGGTCCGACGCGGGCTTGAGCTTGCCGGCCGACGCGTGGACCATCGACATCGAATCCTCGACCGTGATCGACTGCGGGCCGGTGGCCTGCATGTCGAACTCGGTGCGGCCGAGCACCGGCAGGATGAAGGTTTCCTTGCCGACCAGCAGATGCGAACGGTTCAGCTTCGTGCCGAGATGCACGCTCAGGTCGAGCTTCGCCATCGCCGGGAACGACAGCTCGGGATCGGGCAGCGCGACCGCGAAGTTGCCGCCGAGGCACAGCAGCGCCTTCGCGGTGCCGTCGATCATCGCCTGCATGGCCTGCACGGCATCGTGCCCGTGCTGCGCGGGCGGCGTGAAGCCGCACACGTCCTCGATCTTCTTCAGGAATTCGGCCGACGGCTTCTCGGTGATGCCGACGGTGCGGTTGCCCTGCACGTTCGAATGGCCGCGCAGCGGGCACACGCCGGCGCCCGGCTTGCCGATGTTGCCGCGCATCAGCAGCAGGTCGGCGATCAGGCGCACGGTGGCCGTGCCCTTGTTGTGCTGCGTGACGCCCATCCCGTACGTGATGATCGTCGCGTTCGACTTCGCGTACGCGAGCGCGACCTGTTCGAGCTGCGCCTGGCTCAGGCCGCTCGCGCGCTCGATGTCGTCCCACGACGTCGCTTCGAGGTCGGCCGAGAATGCATCGAAGCCGTTGGTGTGCTGCGCGATGAAGTCGCGGTCGAGCACGCCGCCTTGCTCGGCTTCGAGCTTCAGCAGCGCCTTCATGATGCCCTTCAGCGCGGCCGCGTCGCCGCCCGCATCGACCTGGTAGTACGTCGACGCGATCCGCGTCGAGCCGAACGACGCCATCTCGATCATGTCCTGCGGATCGGCGAAGCGCTCGAGCGCGCGCTCGCGCAGCGGGTTGAACACGATGATCGGTACGTTGCGGCGCGCGCACTCGTGCAGCGTGCCCATCATTCGCGGATGGTTCGTGCCGGGATTGTGACCGATCGAGATGATCAGCTCGCAGTGGTCGAAATCCTCCAGCGACACGGTGCCCTTGCCGATGCCGATCGACTGCGGCAGGCCGACGCTGGTCGGCTCGTGACACATGTTCGAGCAATCGGGGAAGTTGTTGGTGCCGAGCTCGCGCGCGAACAGCTGGTACAGGTACGCGGCTTCGTTCGACGCGCGGCCGGACGTGTAGAACTCGACCTGCTCGGGCGGCAGCGCGCGCAGCACTTCGCCGATGCGCGCGAATGCATCGTCCCATTCGATCGCGCGGAACGTGTCGGTCGCGCGGTCGTAGGCGAGCGGATGCGTGAGCCGGCCCATGTTCTCCAGTTCGTAGTCCGACATGCGCAGCAGCGACGACACGGTGTTCGCCGCGAAGAACTCGGGCGTCACGCGCTTGGTCGTCGCTTCCCACGTGACGGCCTTCGCGCCGTTCTCGCAGAACTGGAACGTCGACTTGTGCTCCTTGTCCGGCCACGCACAACCGGGACAGTCGAAGCCGTCGGGCTGGTTGGTCCGCATCAGCACGATCGGCGCCTCGATGGTTTCCATCTGCGTGCGCACCGCATCGGCTGTCGCGCGAAGCGCGCCCCAACCGCCGGCGGGCCCGTCGTATTTCCTGATGCCTGGCACTTCGCGTCGATTTGTCATGGTGAATCTCCAATAGCCGGGCCCGATGCGGGTGGCTCGGTTGCGCCGTGTCGCGGCGTGGGGCGGCTCCGTCCGGCGGACGGAGCCGATCATGCGTGCCCCGGGTGGCGGGGCATGCGTTTTTTAGTGCGCGTCCTTCTTCGCGCCGGACGACTTCTTGCCCGACGGCTTCGCGGCAGGCGGTGGGGCGTCCGCGGGCGTGTCTTGCGGCTTCGCGTCTGCTGCCGCCTTGGCGGTCTTGCCGTTCGGCTTGGCCTTGCCGTCGGCGTCCTTCGCGTCTTTCGCCTCCTTCGCTTCAGGCGCGGCGAGCTTGTTGAACGTCACTTCGTCGCTGTCCTTGTCGTAGTCGACCTCGCACTTGTCGCCCGACTTCAGCCGGTCGGCGAGGATCTCCTTCGCGAGCCGTGTCTCGATCGTCTGGCGGATCTGGCGCTTCAGTTCGCGCGCGCCGAACTCCGGCTGGTAGCCGGCTTCGGTCAGGTGCGCGACGAGCGAGTCGCCCATCACGAGCGTGATGTCCTGCGCGGCGGCCGTGCGCACCACGCGGTCGAGCTGGATCTGCACGATCGCGCGGATGTTCTCCTTCGACAGCGCGTGGAACACGATCACCTCGTCGATCCGGTTCAGGAACTCGGGGCGGAAATGCCCTTTGAGCACCTGCATCAGTTCGTCGCGGATCGCCTTGTCGGTCTTGCGCGCGGCTTCCGGCTGCGTGAGGTTGTCCATGATGATCGCCGCGCCGAGGTTGCTGGTCGCGATGATGATCGTGTTGCTGAAATCGACCACGCGGCCCTTGCCGTCGGTGAGACGCCCGTCGTCGAACACCTGCAGCAGCACGTTGTAGACGTCCGGATGCGCCTTCTCGATCTCGTCGAGCAGGATCACGCTGTACGGGCGGCGCCGCACGCGCTCGGTGAGCTGGCCGCCTTCGTCGTAGCCGACGTAGCCGGGCGGCGCGCCGATCAGCCGCGCGACCGCATGCCGCTCCATGTATTCGGACATGTCGATGCGGATGATCGCCTGCTCGTCGCCGAACACGGTCTCGGCCAGCGCCTTCGCGAGTTCGGTCTTGCCGACGCCCGTCGGCCCGAGGAACAGGAACGTCGCGATCGGCCGGTGCGTCTGGCCGAGCCCCGCGCGCGACAGCCGCACGGCATCGCTGACGGCGACCACCGCATCGCTCTGGCCGACCACGCGCTCGCGCAGCTGCTCTTCCATCTTCATCAGCTTCTGGCGTTCTTCCTGCGTGAGCTCGGACACGGGGATGCCGGTCAGCCGCGACACGACCTCGGCCACCGATTCGACGGTCACTTCGAGCGTTTCCGAGCCGGTCTTGCGCTGCCACGCCTCCATCATCTCGTCGACGGCCTTCTGCTTCGCGTTGATCTGCTCTTCGAACTGTTTCGCTTCGTCGAAGCGCTTGCGCGACGTCGCATAATCCTGCTCGCGCTTCAGTTGCGCGATCTGCGCTTCGCCTTCCTGAATGTCGACCGGGCGCGACGTCGCGCCGATCCGCACGCGCGCGGCGGCCTGGTCGATCAGGTCGATCGCCTTGTCGGGCAGGAAGCGCGACGTGATGTAGCGGTCGGCGAACTCGGCGGCCGCGACGAACGCGTCGTCGGCGAACGTCACCTGGTGGTGCGCCTCGAGGCTGTCGCGCAGCCCGCGCAGGATCACGATCGTCTGCTCGACGCTCGGCTCCGGCACGAACACCGGCTGGAAACGGCGTTCGAGCGCGGCGTCCTTCTCGATGTACTTCTGGTATTCGTTGAGCGTCGTCGCGCCGATCAGGCTCAGCTCGCCGCGTGCGAGCGCGGGCTTCAGCACGTTCGCGATGTCGAGGCCGCCTTCGCCGCCGCCCTGGCCCGCGCCGACGATCGTGTGCAGCTCGTCGATGAACAGGATCAGTTCGTCCTGCTTCGCGGTCACCTCGTCGATCAGCTGCTTCGCGCGTTCCTCGAATTCGCCGCGATACTTCGCGCCGGCCACCATCGAGTTGATGTTGACTTCGACGAGCCGCTTGTCGCGCAGCACTTCGGGTACGTCGCCGTTGACGATGCGCTGCGCGAGGCCTTCGACGATCGCGGTCTTGCCGACGCCCGGCTCGCCGATCAGCACCGGGTTGTTCTTCTTGCGGCGGGCGAGCACCTCGATCGTGCTCTCGATTTCCTGCGCGCGGCCGAGCACCGGATCGAGCTTGCCCTGGCGCGCGATCGCGGTGAGGTCGCGGCCGAACTTGTCGAGGTTCGGCGTGCCGGTCGGCGCATCGACGCGGCCGTCCTCGGCGCCCTTGCCGACCACCTTCACGACCTTCTGGCGCAGCGCCTCGGGCGTCACGCCGTATTTCTTCAGCAACGTGCCGGCGACACTGTCCGGCACCGCCGCGAGCCCGATCAGCAGGTGCTCGGGGCCGATATACGAGTGGCCGAGATCGCGCGACGCCTGGAACGCATACTGCACGGCCTTCTTCACGCGCGGCGAGATCGACAGCTTGTCGAGCGGCGCATCGGGGGCGGCCGTGCCGGTGTGTGCATGCGCGTCGATGTACGACTTGATGTCGTCCGGCGACAGCTTCAGTTCCTTCAGCAGCGCGGCGCAGACGTCGGTGTCCGCGAGCGCGTACAGCAGATGCTCGGAATCGAGTTCGCTGCGGCGCAATTCATGCGCCTTCTCGGCCGCGCGCTGCAGCAGTTCGAGCGTCTGTTCGCTGAACGCGTCGGTCGGGTCGACCGATTCGCGCGGAATCTCGGCGGCGAGCGGCGATTCGTCGCCGAGCCCGCCGAACAGCGACGACGGTCCGCCTCCGCCCAGCAGCGAATCGAACGGATTCAGCATGCTCTGATGCCGCATCAGTTGACGGAAATGGTAATCGCAGATCGAGATCGTCTTGCGCTCGCCGTCCTGCATCACGGTTGCGCGCGCAACGGCCGGCCGCGCGTGGCAGATATCGCAAAGTGCGGGCATGGTGGTCTGGCTCCTGTCGGTGAAGGTGGGTCGAAGGTGCGGCCCGATGCGGTGCGGCGCTCGCGCGTCCCGACCGCACGTGCACGGCGCGCACCGCGGCGGCGCGCGCGCCGCACCCGTGCGGTCGCATGGCGCGCGCCGGCGTGGCGCACGGTCGCGGTCGGGGCGGGAAGCGCGAGTGCCGCGAGGAGCCCGCGGCATCGCTTCGACTGCGTTCAAAATAACGAATCGGCGTGGGCCATCCAAGACACAGTTCCTGGCCGGGCCGGCCGCGAATTGCACCCTCACATGGGCGCGCGATTCGGCGGCAAGGAGTACAGACGGGCAAGCGCGCGGCGGCGCGGGCGTGCGCGGCGTGTGCGGCTGGCGGTGGAAGGGGGCGGGAACCGACGGCGTGCGAACGGCACGCGGTGCGACATCGGCGCGCATGGTGCCGGCCGCCGGCAAACGGGGCGCGAAACGGGGCGCAACACGCAATGCAACACGCGGCGCGGGTGCGAACCGGTGACGTCCGACCGCGCCCGCACCGCAGCCGATGCGCGCCGTGGGGTCGGAGAAGGCGAGAGCGGGTTGCACGGTAGACGCCGGGCATCGCGCAACCATGGTGAGCCGCGATCAGTCCGACAGGTTCATCGCGAGCCGTTGCCGTGCGATCTGTTTCACGTCGGCGGACAGTGCCGCATTCGGCAGACCATTGGCCCAGACGGAGAACGAATCCTCGATCAGGTTGCGTGTGTCGGGCGGCAGCTCGGCCAGCATCAGCGACACGACGGTAAACAGCACGGCGGTGTCGCCGGCCTGGCGGCTCGCGTTGGCGTCGACCGTCTGCTTCAGGGTCGCGACGGACGCCTGCAGCGTCTGTAATGCGTCATTTGATTCGCTCACGACATTCTCCATGCAAGATGGGCTGGATCGGCGACGAACCTGCGGCCGGCGGGGCGGCCGTCGCGTGCGGCGCCCGGGCGGGCACCGCGCGCCGGCAACCGCGCTCAGGCGGCCGCGTTGCCCTGCGGCGCCACGGCCACCGATGCCTCGCTCGTCAGCATCAGGAACGTGAACGTTTCGCGCAGGTACAGGCGGACGCTCTTGTCGGTGTGGCTTGTGTAGCCGATCGACACGTCTTCGCCGAGATGCAGCTCGTAATCGCCGCCGCGCGTGGACAGCACGCAGCCGCCGCTGATCGCCGGCGCCCAGATGATCTCGCCGCTGACGATGCGCTTGATATGGCCGAGGACCGGATAGCCCTGGTCGCGCGCTTCGCTGAGCGCGGTGTACGCGTCCGACCCGAGCACGACCGAGTACGGGCCGTCCACCCCGGCGAGGCGCAGCGCTTCCAGCGCGTCGCTGATCGCGTCCGGGTACGCGGCGACATCCGCCGGCAGCGTGAGCCGGCGGTTCGACGTGCCTTCGCGGACGCCGACGATGCCGGCCGCGCGGTAGCCGTCGAAGATTGCGCCGTCCTCGGCGAATGCGAGCCGCTGCGCGGCTTCCTTCGCCGGCTGCCAGTCGGCGTCACGCGCGCCGCGCTCGACGCTGTCGATCGCGTCGCGGCTCAGCTCGAACGGCACCGTCAGCTCGACGATCGTGCGCGCTTCGCGCAGCCGCGCGTTCACGAGCTCGCGCGGCGCGGCGACGTCGAGCAGGTGCCCGGTGCCGACCGCCGACAGCTCGGGGCCCGCGGGGCCGTCGACGTCGACGACACGGCGGCCGGCCACCGAGCGTTTGAAGGTGCGCGCCACTTCCTCCTCGATTTGTTCCCACGCGGACGACGAGATCGGGGCGAGTTCGCGGTGCAGGTTATTCATAGGTCGGGGTTCCTTTCAGCGAGCCGATGTTCAGCGAGCCGTCGCGCTGCGGTACGGAAAGCGCGGGCGGCGTGGATTCCGGTTGGGCGGCGTCGGCGGCCGGCGCCGGACGGTCGGCGAGCGCTTCGAGCAGGTCGGCCGACGGCACGAAGAACAGCGAGCCGGTGACCGCGCGGCTGTAGTCGAGCAGGCGGTCGTAGTTGCCGGGCGGGCGGCCGACGAACATGTTCTCGAGCATCTGCTCGATCGGCGCCGGCGAGCGCGCATAGCCGATGAAATAGGTGCCGAATTCGCCGGCGCCCGGGCGCCCGAACGGCATGTTGTCGCGCAGGATCTTCACTTCCTGGCCGCCCTCGTCGAGCGTGGTCAGCGAGCTGTGCGAGCACGACGGCTTCACGTCCGGCGCGAGCTCGATGTCGGACAGTTTGGTGCGGCCGATGATGCGCTCCTGCGTCTCGACCGCGAGCGCGTTCCAGCCGGCCATGTCGTGCAGGTACTTCTGCACGAGCACGTAGCTGCCGCCCGCGAATTCGGCGTCCTCGTCACCGATCACCGTGAAGTCGACCGCTTCGCGGCCTTCCGGGTTCTCGGTGCCGTCGACGAAGCCGATCATCGCGCGCTGGTCGAAATTGCGGAAGCCGTGCACCTCGTCGACGACCGTGACCGCGCTGCCGAGCGCGCCGAGCAGTTGCGTCGCGAGCTCGAAGCACAGGTCCATCGCTTCGGCGCGGATGTGCAGCAGGATGTCGCCGGGCGTCGCGATGGCGACGCGCTGGCCCGCGCCGAATTCGCGGAACGGATGCAGCGACGCGGGGCGCGGCTCGCCGAACAGCGCATCCCATGCATCGGAGCCGAAGCCGCATACGCACGTGAGGTTGCCGCCCGGCACGCGCTTGCCGACCGAGCGCACGAGCGCGGCGATGTTGCCGCACCATGAACGGATCGTGTCGGCGTGATCGGCGCCGGGATTGATCGTCGCCACGAGAAAGATCGCGCTGCGCGTGATCGGGCTGTGGACGGCCTGGGAAAGCGGGGGGCGGTTGGTTTGCATCGCGGCCTGCCGGTCAGTCATGTCGGGACGGACGGGCCGCGGCAGCCGCGGCGCGCGAAGGCGAACGGTTGGACTGTGTCATGCGACTGATCTCTTTGTGACGTGCGGATGAAGGACGTTGCGCGGGCATCGCGCAACGGGCCGCTGCGGCGGCCGGCCCCCCGGCGCGAAGGGGAGGCAGACGTGGGGGCCGCGCGTTCGCCCGGCGCGTGACTGCCTGCACCGCGTAACGTCGTCGAGCCTGCAATCTAGCAGCTTCGGCGGGTCTTTGGAACACGTATCGACGATCTGTCATTCGAATGGGTTGATCGAGGTCCGATTGGGTGCGGCGCGCGTGCAGCTGTACTCCTGAAGCCGGCGACGCTGTGCTCTTGAGCGGGCGTGGCGCATGCAGTAGATTCGGTTCGCTCCGCCCGGCGACGGTCATCATGATGAACCTTTTGGAAGCGATGCGTATTTTCGGTGCAATCGTCGAGCACGGTGGGCCGTCCGGCGCGGGCTTTCCGTTCCCCGAGATCCCTTGCCACGGCGACGGCGCGTCGATCGCGGCACCTACGACACTGTGAGCGCGTTGAATACATCCACTGCATCCGCCGATACGGCCGCCGAACGCATCCGCCGCCGCTTCGGCCATTTTCTTCATGCGGCCGAGTTGGCCGGGCTGGTCGTGATCGGGCTCGCGACCGCGTTCGCGATGGCGCAGGAGGCGTGGAAGGTCGTGCTCGCGGGCGAGGTGTCGCTGACCGACCTGCTGCTGATGTTCCTGTATCTGGAAGTGCTCGCGATGGACTTGCGCTACCTGCGGCTCGGCCGGTTGCCGGTGCGGTTCCCGCTGTTCATCGCGATGACGTCGCTCGCGCGCGACCTGATCCTGCGCGGCGCGACCGACAGCCCCGAGCGGATGCTGATGACGACCTTCGGGATCGTGCTGCTCGCGGTCGGCGTGCTGATCCTGAGCTTCGGCCAGCATCGCTTTCCGGCGGACGTCGACGATGTCGAGGACGACGTGCATGCCGGCCGGTAACGCGCGGGCGGCGTTCGAAGCGAAGCCCGACGCGAAGACCGACGCGCCGTACACGGCGCGGCGGCTCGGCCCTCATTCAATCAAGCGAGGTGTTGCATGACCAGACAATTGATCGTCGCCGTGTTCGGCAGCGTCGAGACGGCCCGCCAGGCCGCGCACGATTTCGACGCGCTGTCGGAGAAGAACGAAGGATTCCACATCGAGAATGGCGTCGTCGTCGAGAAGGACGCGAACGGCAAGCTCGCGGTGCTCGACGCCGAATCGCGGCCGTTCAAGGGCGGCGTAATCGGCGCGCTCGCGGGTGGGTTGCTCGGCCTGCTCGCCGGGCCGCTCGGCGTGGTGACCGGCATGGCGGCCGGCGCGGGCGCCGGCGTGCTCGCGCAGGCGGCCGGCAACGCGCTGCTCGACGGCACGTTCGTCGAGACGGTCGCGGCGCGGCTCGTGCCCGGCAGCGTCGCGGTCATTCTCGAAGCGAAGGAGGACACGCCGTTCTCGGTCGACAACGTCGTGACAGGATTCGGCGGCAAGGTCTTTCGCCAGGCGCTCGGCTGAGCGCGCACCTTTCGAACCGATTCGGGAGAACCGCATGCGCATCGATCAATCGTACCGGCGCTTCGACATCGCGGCGACGCTGTCGCCGCTGCCCGGCAACCGCGCGATCGCGAGCGTCGACGTGACGACCGACGATCCGGGCCGCCTCGCCGATCTCGGCACCGGCCAGTTCCTGCAGATCCGCAAGTGGCTCGAGTCGAACGACGTCGCGCTGCTGACGGTGGTGTTCGACGAGTGCAAGGTCGCGATCGACCACTACGCGGACAACGTCGACGACGCGTAAGGGCGAGCGGGCCCGCGCATTCATGGGCGGGCCGCGCCGTCGCATTCGCATCTGTTCACCACGCCGGCCGGAATTGCCGTTTCCCCGCCAAACTGTCACTTACATTCGCCGAAATGACGCAGTAGGATGCCGAACCTTGTCTTCATGAGATTCGCATTGCTATTCGCCTTCAACTTCGGTAACGGACGAGGTTCCAGCCGGGACACCCGCACCCGGCGACGGCTATCCGGCTTCGTGCGTCGGCGCGGCCGTGCCGTCCATGCCGCGCAAGCCGGTTCATCGCTCGCGGGGCGAGGCGGATGAAGCTCTACGAGAAATTTGCGAACGACGTAGAGCGACTCATTCGGCAAGGGGTATATCGGCACGGCGATCGCGTGCCGTCGGTGCGGCAGGCGAGCCAGCAGCACCGGATCAGCATCACGACCGTGCTGCACGCGTATCTGCTGCTGGAAAGCCGCGGGCTGCTCGAAAGCCGTCCGCAGTCCGGCTATTTCGTGAACCTGCGCCGCGACGACGGCCATGCGCCGGTGCGCGAGCTGCGGCCGTCGAAGCCGATCGCGATCTCGTCGTCGGTCGACGTGAGCCGGCTCGTGCTGTCGACGCTGCGCTCGATCGGCACGGACGACGCGGTGCCGCTCGGCTCGCCGTATCCGGACCCGAGCCTGTTTCCGTTCGAGAAGCTGAACCGCTACGCGTACGCGGCCGGTCGCGACAAGTCGCTGTGGGGCGTGACCGACGGGTTGCCGCCCGGCCATCCGCGGCTGATCCGGCAGATCGCCCGCCGCTACCTGGAAAACGGGATGTCGGTGGACCCGAACGAGATCATCGTGACGGTCGGCGCGACGGAGGCAATCAACCTGTGCCTGCAGGCGGTGGCGAAGCCGGGCGACACGATCGCGGTGGAGTCGCCGACGTTCTACGCGATGCTGCACGCGATCGAGCGGATGGGGATGAAGGCGATCGAGGTGGCGACGCATCCGGAATACGGGATCGACATCGCGGCGCTGGCCGCGATCGCGAAGTCGCAGCCGATCGCCGCGTGCATGGTGATGCCGAATTTCCAGAACCCGCTGGGCTTTCAGATGCCGGACGAGCGAAAACGCGAACTGGTCGAATTCGCAACGAAGGCCGACCTGCCGATCATCGAGAACGGCGTGTACAACGAACTGTATTTCGGCAACACGCATCCGAGCATGCTGAAGTCGTTCGACCGCCATGGCATCGTGCTGCACTGTTCGTCGTTCTCGAAGAGCCTGACAGCGGCGTACCGGATCGGCTGGGCACTGCCGGGTCGCTATCGCGAACAGGTCGAGAAGCTGAAGTTCCTGAATACGCTCGCGACGCCGTCGTTGCCGCAACTGGCGATCGCGGAGTTTCTCGAACGCGACGGCTACGAGCATCACCTGCGGCGGATTCGCAAGGCGTATGCGCAGCAGGCGAACCTGATGCGCGCGATGGTGTCGCGATTCTTCCCGGAGGGCACGCGCATTTCGAGCCCGGCGGGCGGGTACGTGCTGTGGGTCGAGCTGCCCGCGCAGGTCGATGCGATGCGGCTGTACCAGCTCGCGCTGGAGCAGGGGATCACGATCGGGCCCGGCTACATGTTCTCGATCACGGACAACTACCGGAACTTCATCCGGTTGAACTACAGCAGCCCGTGGTCGCAGGAGATCGAGCAGGCGGTTGTCGTCGTCGGCAAGCTAGTCGCATCGTGCATCGACTGAGCGCGCCGCGGCGTGCGGCGCGGCTTGCGCGCCCCGTGGCAGCGCGGCCGGCGTGTTGCGCCGCAACGTCGACCACGTTCCACGCCGGTCATGGAGCGCGTGCAAGCTACAGTCCGCGTTTGCGTGCGCTGCGGGGCGTCTGTACCTGTTTCTTTTCAGGACGAATGCCGATAATGGGATCGTCACCTGACTTTTCGGGAGCCACGTCATGACTGGAAGCGATGCTGCGTCCTCGCCGGATCTCACCCAAGGGATCGCGCTCGACGATCTCGCTGACGGCGCGATGATCGAGGGCCATGTCGGCGACGCGGCGGTGCTGCTCGTGCGCCGCGGCGACGAACTGTTCGCGGTGGGCGCGCAATGCCCGCACTATGGCGGCCCGCTGGCCAAGGGCCTGCTGGTCGGCGACACGATTCGCTGTCCGCGGCATCACGCGGCGTTCTGCCTGCGCACCGGCGAGATGGAGCGCGCGCCGGCGCTCGACGGGCTGCCGTGCTGGCGCGTCGAGCGGCGCGATGGCCGCGCGGTCGTACTCGATGCGCGGCCGGCCGCCGTGCCGCCTGCGTTGAAGACGAGCGGGCTGCCCGCGTCGGTCGTGATCGTCGGCAGCGGCGCCGCTGCGATCGCGGCGGCCGTGACGCTGCGGCAGGAAGGCTATCCGCATGCGATTACGCTGCTGAGCGCCGATGCCGATCCGCCGTACGACCGGCCGAATCTGTCGAAGGATTACCTCGCGGGCACGGCGCAGGCCGACTGGCTGCCGTTGCGCGCGCCGTCGTTCTATACCGACCAGCGCATCGACGTGCGCTGCAACACGCGGGTCGCGCGCATCGATCCGGCGCAACGCGCGGTCGAGCTCGCCGACGGCAGCCGTATCGAGTACGGCGCGCTGCTGCTTGCCACGGGCGCCGAACCGAACCGGCTGAACGTGCCCGGCGCCCATCTGCCGCACGTGTGTACGTTGCGCTCGCGCGCCGATTGCGACGCGCTGATCGCCAGGCTGAAAACGGCGCGCCGCTGCGTGGTGGTCGGCGCGAGCTTCATCGGGCTCGAAGCGGCCGCCGCGTTTCGCACGCGCGGGCTCGACGTGCATGTGGTCGCGCCCGATCCGCATCCGATGGGCCGCGTGCTCGGCGATGCGCTCGGCGACACGATCAAGGCGCTGCACGAAGCGCACGGCGTCGTATTCCATCTCGGCGCGACGCCCGCGCGGATCGGGCCGGACAGCGTGACGCTGTCGAGCGGCGACGTGCTGCCGGCCGACGTCGTACTGGTCGGCATCGGCGTGCATCCGAACGTCGAACTCGCGCAGGACGCCGGGCTCGCCGTCGAACGCGGCGTCACGGTCGACCGCTTCCTGCAGACGAGCGCGCCTGGCATCTACGCGGCCGGCGATATCGCGCGCTGGCCCGATCCGCTGACGGGCGAGCGGATTCGCGTCGAGCACTGGGTCGTCGCCGAGCGGCAAGGCATCGTCGCCGCGCGCAACATGCTCGGCCAGCAGCGGCCGTTCGACGCGGTGCCGTTTTTCTGGAGCCAGCATTACGACGTGACGATCCGCTATGTCGGGCATGCGGCGCAATGGGATCGCGTCGAGATCGACGGCGACCTCGGCGCGCACGACTGCTCGATCGCGTACTGGCGCGGCAACACGCGGCTCGCGGTCGCGACGATCGCCCGCGATCTCGACAACCTGAAGGCCGAAGCAGCGTTCGAGCGGCAGATGGCTTCCGCATGAAAGCAGCATGACGATACACACCGAACCTTGAATGGAGGCGAAATGAACCCCGACGTTCGTGCCCGTTTCGAAACCGAGTTTGCGCCGCGCATCGCGACGCGCCTGCGTGGCCTGTATCAACCCGGCGAAGTGAAGGTCGACGTCGTGCCGCACGACGGGCAGGGCAGCCCGACCTGTGTCGACGTGATCGGCCTCACGTCGACGGTCGGCCTGCCGAACCGGCTGAACGCGCGGCTCGCGTGGCGCGACGACGCGATCGCCGGTCTGCTGGCCGAGCCCGACCACAGCCACTTCGATCGCTATCTCGCGGCGCTGCCGGTCACGATCGAGCGCTGGCAGATGGAGTTGCCGGTCGATTTCAGCACCCGGACGCAGCGCGATCGCGAGATCCTGATCGGCGACCTCGATTTCGATGCGTGACCTGCATCGTGCGATGCCGGCCGACGCTGCGCGGATGAGCCGAGTGCGGTTACCGGTCGCGCGTCCTGATTATCACGCGCCCCTGGTCGATACCGCCGCGCAGCGCTTCGTCGCATGTCAGCCATTCGGGCGTGACGAGTTCGGGCGCGGGCAGATCGACGGGCGCGCCGTCGCGGAAGATCCGCACCTGCGCAACCCACGCGCCGTTCGCGTTGCGCGTCGCGTCGACGCGAATCTCGTGACCCATGAAAGTGTCGGTGGCTTGCATCGATCGGGGCCCTCCGTCGTGATTGAACGTCGTGCGTGGATCGTATCAGCATGGCGTGCGCCGCGCATCGAAAACGAACCGGCGTGGGCGTTTCACTTGCCGCGCGAGACGGGAGCGACCCTGTGGCCTTCGACCTGACCTTTTCCGTCAAGGTGTTCGCGGCGCTGTTCGCGATCATGAACCCGATCGCGAACATCCCGGTGTTCCTGTCGCTGACCGAAGGCGCGGCGGACGGCGTGCGCCGCAAGGTCGCGCTCACGGCCGCGATCGGCGTGACGGTCGGCTGCATCGTGTCGGCCGTCGCGGGCGGCGCGATCCTGCGCGTGTTCGGTTTGACGATCGACGATTTCCGCCTCGCGGGCGGGCTGCTGGTGCTGCTGATCGCGCTGTCGATGCTGCATGGTGCGCCGAGCCGCCAGCATGCGCCGGGCAGCGACGAAGGCGCCGATCCGACGGCCGCCGAAAGCGTCGCGATCTACCCGTTGACGATCCCGTTGCTGGTGGGCCCCGGCACGATCGCGACGATGATCGTGCTCGGGCACGGTGCCGTCGCGACCGGGCAGGAACTCGCGTTCGCGCTCGGGCTCGGCGCGTTTCTCGTGCTGCTGGCCGCGTCGCTGCTGTCGGCGCCGGTGATCGGCCATTACCTGTCGCCGCGCGTGACGGCCGTCACGCAGCGCCTGATGGGGATGATTCTCGCGGCCATCGCGATGCAGATGGTCGTCGCGAGCCTGAAGGCCGCGTTCGGGCTGCCGCACTGAGCACGCCCATCCGATTGCATGGAGTCGCCGATGAACACGCTGATCGTGTTGTCCTATCCCGATCTCGACGCGGCCCGTCGCGCGTTGGCCGAACTCGGCACGTTGCGCGACCGGCACGTCGTCGCGCTGTCGGGTGTCGTGATCGTCGAGTGCTCGACCGACGGACAGTTGCGCACGCACGCAATCGACGCGGGCCGCGTGTCGTCCGGATCGCTGCTCGACAGCGTGGTCGCGCACATCGAATCGTCGCTCGACGCGTGGCGCGAGCGGCCGGTGGACGATGCGCTGACCGACCGCGTCGCGCGCAAGGCGCGCCCCGGCACCGTGTTGCTCGGGCTGGCCGCGACGCAGCTCGACATCGACGCGCTGAGCGCGGCGCTCGCGCCGCTGGGCGGCGACGTGACCGACACGACGCTGTCGATCGACGACGAACTGAAGCTCGTCGAAGCGATCTCGAACGCGCGTGACGTCAACAGCGGCAACAGCCCACCGACGGACTGACGCGCAGGCGCGATCCCTCCCCGAAACCGAAGCGCTTCCGCTCCGCGCATCACGGCGCCGCACGCGCTGCACAGGCGCACCCCTTGCTCGATCGGCTCGACGGTCACATTCACCGTTACCGCTTTCGACAAGGAGGGCCTGACATGAAAGCAGTCGTATTTCACGGCATCGGCGACATTCGCATCGACACGGTGCCCGATCCGGAAGTCTCCGAGGCGACCGACGCGGTCGTACGCCTGACGGCCAGCGCGATCTGCGGCACCGATCTGCACATGGTGCGCGGCACGCTCGGCGGAATGAAGCCGGGCACGATTCTCGGCCATGAAGGTGTCGGCATCGTCGAGGCGGTCGGGCGCGACGTGCGCAACCTGCGGCGCGGCGATCGCGTGCTGATTCCGTCGACGATCGCGTGCGGCAGTTGCGCGTACTGCCGCGCGGGCTACACCGCGCAGTGCGACGTCGCGAACCCGGGCGGGCCGCGCGCGGGCACCGCGTTCTTCGGCGGGCCGGCCGATACGGGCCCGTTCGACGGGCTGCAGGCCGAATATGCGCGCACGCCGCTTGCGCACGCGAGCCTGATCCGGCTGCCCGATGCGATCGACGACGATCGCGCGATCCTGATGTCGGACATTTTCCCGACCGGCTATTTCGGCGCGCAGCTCGCGGAAGTGAAGCCGGGCGATACGGTCGCCGTGTTCGGCGCGGGGCCGGTCGGCCAGTTCGCGATCGCGAGCGCGAAGCTGATGGGCGCGGGCCGCGTGATCGCGGTCGACCGCATCGCGTCGCGGCTCGAGATGGCATGCGCGCAGGGCGCCGAGATCGTCGATTTTTCCGAGGACGATCCGGTGGACACGATATTGCGGCTGACGGGCGGGATCGGCGTCGATCGCGTGATCGACGCGGTGGGCGTCGACGCGATGCGCGCGACGCACGGGCCGGCCGCGGCCGATCGCGACGCCGCGCGCGCGTTCGATGCGGAAGTCGACGCGGTCGCGCCGCACCGCAAGCCGGACGGCCGCAACTGGGTGCCGGGCGACGGGCCGTCGCAGGTGCTGCAATGGGCGGTGCGCGCGGTCGCGAAGGCCGGCACGGTCTCGGTGATCGGCGTGTATCCGCCGGCCGCACGCGTGTTTCCGATCGGCGAGGCGATGAACCGCAACCTCACGATCAAGATGGGCAACTGCAATCACCGGACGGTCACGCCGCCGCTCGTCGAACTCGTGCGCAGCGGTGCGTTCGACCCGCTGTCGGTGCTCACGCGCAGCGAGCCGCTGACGAACGCGATCGATGCGTATCGCGCGTTCGACGTGCGCGAGCCGGGCTGGATGAAGGTGAAGCTGACGCCGTGACGACAGGAACCGAAACGATGCAAACCGAAACCGGGAGCACTGCTATGAACGATCAGTACGACAACTGCATGGCCGCGTGCGACGCCTGCGCGCACGCATGCGACACCTGTTCCGCCGCCTGCCTCGCGGAGCGCGACGTGCACGCGTTGGCCACGTGCATCGCGCTCGACATCGAATGCGCGCAGCTGTGCCGCTTTGCGTCGGGCGCGATGGCGCGCCGCAGCGGGCTCGCCCCGCGCATTTGCGCGCTGTGCGCGCACGCGTGCGATCTGTGTGCGGCCGAGTGTTCGCGGCATGCGCACGAGCATTGCCGCCGCTGTGCGCTCGCATGCGAGGCGTGCGCGGCGATGTGCCGCGCGATGGCCTGAGCGTGAACAGGCGCTACGGCGTGCCCTGAACCTCGCGCGCGACGCGCTGCAGCAGCGCGTCGAGGACGGCCATCTCGACGGGCTTCACGAGATGGTCGTCGAAGCCCGCGCTTTCGGTACGCTCGAGATCGGATGCGCGCGCATGGCCGGACAGCGCGACGCAGGTCGTGTCGCGCAGCGCGTCGATCGCGCGCAGTTCGCGCAGCAGCGTGAAGCCGTCGACGTCCGGCATCGTCAGGTCGAGAATCATCAGGTGCGGTGCATAGTCGCGGGCGAGCGCGAGCGCTTCGTTCCCGTTGTATGCGACGCGCGGCGCGTGCCCTTTCAGTTGCAGCAGCACCGCGAGCGTGTCGGCCGAGTCGCGGTTGTCGTCGACGACGACGATGCGCAGCGGCTCGACGGCCGGCTGCGCGGGCGCGGCAGGCCCGGGCGCGGCGGCGTGCCCGCCGCGGGCCACCTGCGCGATCGGCAGCCATACCGTGAACGTCGCGCCGTGGCCGGGGCCGTCGCTCTCCGCGACGATCCGCCCGCCGTGCAGTTCGACGAACGACCGGCAGATCGCGAGACCGAGCCCGAAACCGCCGGACGGGGAGCGGCCCGTCGCGCCTTCCTGTTCGAATAGATCGAAAATCGTTTCGAGCGCGCCGGGGGCGATGCCCACGCCGTGATCGACGACGCGGATCGCGACCGACGGCCCTTCGATACGCGCGACGACGTCGATGCGGCCGCCGTGCGGCGAGAATTTCGACGCGTTGTCGAGCAGGTTGTGCAACACCTGGACGAGCCGTGCGTCGTCGCCGTGCAGCACCACGGAATCGTCCGGCAGGTCGACGCGAATCCACTGTCCGCGCGCGGCCAGTTTCGGCTGGACGCTCTCGACGCCGCGGCACACGATGTCCCGCACGGTCGTGGGGCGATCGTCGAGTTCGACCTTGCCGGCCGTGATGCGCCCGACGTCGAGCAGATCGTCGACGAGCCGCGTCAGTTGCCCGACCTGGCGGTGTACGGCATCGCGACACTGCGCGAGCATGGGCGGCGGATCGGGCAGGCTCTGCAGCACGCCGACCGAATTGCGCAGCGGCGCGAGATGATTGCGCAGCTCGTGCGCGAGCATCGCGATGAACACGCTGAGCCGGTGCGTCGACGCTTCGAGCTCCTCGAGCCGCTTGCGCTCGGTCATGTCGCGCGTGATCTTGATGAAGCCGCACAGCGCATGCGTCGCGTCGTACACCGGCGTGATCGTCACGCTCGCCCAGAACTGCGTGCCGTCCTTGCGCACGCGCCAGCCTTCGTCCTCGAAGTGGCCCTGCGCGGCGGCCCGCGCGAGCCCGTGCGCCGGCCGGCCCGCCGCGACCGCGTCGGCCGGGTAGAAACGCGAGAAATGGTGGCCGACGATCTCGGCGGCACGGTAGCCCTTGATGCGCTCAGCACCGGCGTTCCAGGTCGCGACGTTGCCGTGCGGGTCGAGCATGAACACCGCGTAGTCGGTGATCGACTCCACCACGGTCTGGAACCGGAATTCGGCGAAGCGATGCAGCAGGTCCCGCGCGCCGGGCGAGCTGGCGGGCGGTGGATGCGGGTGAAGATCGGCGTCGTCTTTCTTCATCGGGGCAGCAGGTCGGAAACGCGGTGGGCCGCACGCCGCCCGACCGCCGCCGGGCAAGCCCGTGGCGGCCATACGGATCGATTGGCACGTCCGAAAGAATAAAGGAACTCGATTCAGCTGATCAATGGGTGCGCATCGGCCGTGCCGTGCAGCGTGCCGGCGACGACGGGGCGCCAGCGGCCGGCGCGGCATGCCGATTGCACGACCGGGGCAGTACGCCTGCCGGGCGGCGGCCAACCGGCCGGTCGCCCGGCGGCAAGCCAGGCAAGGAGGCCGACATGAACAGCACGCTGAATCCCGACAACGAACCGGCCGGCCCGGATGACGACAACGCCAGCCGCGGCCGCGACGGCCGCGCGCTCGGCCCGAGCGACTCGTCCGACAGCGGCAGCGACACGGCGGGCGCGCGGCGCCATCCGTTCGACGTCGATTCGCCGCTGGACGACCACGCGCTCGAACGCGGCGACGCGTCGCTCGACACCGACACGGACCGCGCGGGCACCGGCGAGCGTGCGTCGGCGGACGGCGACTCGACGCTCGAGGAAGGCGCCGACATCGAGCCGGACCGCACCGAGCGGTTGGGCGAGCCCGGCCGCATCGACGAATCGGACGACCCGGACGACGTGCCGTGACGCCCGGCGCGCAAAAACTGCAATCGCGTTGCAGATTGGGGCGCATGACGGTGTCCCCGCGCTGCGACGCGCAACCATCGCGGTCCGGCAACCACGCCGGCACGCGATTTGCGTCGCCCCGACCGACGCGCGCGGCGACGCGGCTTGGCGCCGTGCGCGGCGCAGGCGATCAAGGAGAGACACGATGCAACGACGATATCCCGGACGGTACGGCGAGCGTGGCGGCCCGCCCGACTGGCACGCGCGCGACGAGCGCGCGTACCGGGGCGCTGGCGAGCGCGGCATCCCGGACGATCCGGCACGATGGCCGGAAGAGGACGACGAATCGGCTTACCGCCGCTTCGCGAGCGAGGACGTGGGCCCGGAAGACTGGGGCAGCGAATGGACCGAGCGCGCGGCGCGGCCGGCCGAGCAGCGGCGCGGCGCGGCCGACGCGGACCGGCAGGGCGGCGCGCGCCCGCCGGCGCGGGACGCCGAGCGCGGCTACGGCCAACCGGGCCGCCGCGTGGAGGGCCGTGAAGGCCGTTATGGCGGCGAGCGCGATGGCGGCGACCCGAGCTACGGCGGCGCCCCCGATCTGTCGCGTTTCGGCGGGGATGCCGAACGCGATGCGCTGCGCCGTCGCCGCGGGCCGAAAGGCTACACGCGCTCGGACGAGCGGATTCGCGAGGACGTATGCGAGCGGCTCGCGCATGCGCTGGAGATCGACGTGAGCGACGTCACCGTGCAGGTGACCGACGGTCGCGTCGAGCTGGACGGCACGGTGCCGGTACGCTGGATGAAGCACGGCATCGAGGATCTGGCCGACGGCTGCCTCGGCGTGCGCGACGTCGAGAATCGCGTGCGCGTGCGCCGCGACGGCGAACACGATACGGGCATGGTGCTGCATCCGCACCAGCGGACCGTCACGCCCACGCAGCCCGCCGCGCGTGATCCCGAGCCCGGCACCGTCGTCGGCGGCCGGGAGCGCGAACCGCGCCACTGACTGCCCGTGCGTGAAACGGCGCGCCCCCGACCGCGAGCACTGCCTGCATGACGACCGGAATCGACGAGACGCCAATCAAGGACCGTGATGCGGCCGCGGGCCGCGAGCGCCGGCAGCGCCGGGACGAGCGTGGCTTGAGGCTCAGGATCGCCGTCGAACTCTGGCGCGCGATCTGGCGGTACCGTGCGCGCGTGGTGGCGGCGGTCGTCCTGCTGGTGCTCGCGAAAGCGGCGGCCGTCTCGGTGCCGCTGCTGCTCAAGGACATCGTGGACGGTTTCGGCCGCGCGGCCGCCCAGCCCGTCGCGTGGCCGGTGCTGCTGCTGTTCGCCTACGCGGTGGTGCGCTTCGCGTCGAACGCGCTGAACGAAGTGCGCGACATGACGTTCGTGCAGGTCACGCAGCATACGGTCGCGTCGTTTACCGTGCGCACGTTCGGCCACCTGCACCGGCTCGGCGCGCGCTTTCATGCGCGGCGCGAGACGGGCGCCGTCGTGCGCGATCTCGAGAAAGGCACGGCCGGCATCGGTTATCTGCTCGGCGTCGCGGTGTTTACGGTCGTGCCGACGGCCATCGAGATCGGCTCGGTGCTCGTGATCGTGATCAGCAAGTACGGCGGCGGCTTTACCGCGATCATTTTCGTCACGTTCGCCGTCTATGCCGCGTATACGGTCGTATTCACGCGCCGCCGCATGCGTTACCAGCGGCGCGTGAATGCGCTGGAAGCCGAGTCGAATTCCCGCGTGGTCGACAGCCTGCTGAACGTCGACACGGTCAAGTACTTCGCGCGCGAGGACGTCGAGCGCGACCGGCTCGACCGCGTGCTCGACGCGTGGCGCGAAGCCGGCGTGGACAACCAGTACGCGCTGTCGACGCTGCATATCGGGCAGAGCGCGTGCATCGGCGCGGGGATCGCGGCCGTGATGCTGCTCGCGGGCCAGCAGGTCGCGCGCGGTGCGCTGACGGTCGGCGATCTCGTGCTGATCAACGCGTACATCATCCAGATCAGCCTGCCGCTGAATGCGCTCGGCTTCGTGTTCCGGGAGGCGAACGACGCGATGACGAACATCGAGCGGCTGTTCGGGCTGCTCGACGCGCGCGGCAAGCCGGGCGAGGACGGCGATGCGCCCGGCGCGCAGCCGCTCGTGGTGCGCGGCGGCGCGATCGAGTTCGAGCACGTCGATTTCGGCTATGAGCCGAGCCGGCAGATCCTGTCCGACGTGTCGTTCCGCATCGAGCCCGGGCAGACGGTCGCCGTGGTCGGCGGCAGCGGCTCGGGCAAATCGACGCTCGCGCGGCTGCTGTTCCGGCTGTATCAGCCCGATGCGGGCACGATCCGCATCGACGGCCAGGACTTGCGGCTCGTCACCGAGCGCAGCCTGCGCGATGCGCTCGGCATCGTCCCGCAGGACACCATCCTGTTCAACGACACGCTCGCGTACAACATCGCGTACGGCAAGCGCGACGCGACCCGTGGCGAAGTGATCGCGGCCGCGCGCGGCGCGCAGCTCGACGCGTTCATCGAGCGGCTGCCCGATGCGTACGACACGCGTGTCGGCGAGCGCGGCGTGCGGCTGTCGGGCGGCGAGCGGCAGCGGGTCGCGATCGCGCGCGCGTTGCTGAAGGCGCCGCCGATCGTCGTGTTCGACGAGGCGACGTCGGCGCTCGACACGCGCTCGGAGCGCGCGATCCAGCAGGAGCTGATGCGCGTCGCGCGGCATCGCACGAGCCTCATCATCGCGCACCGGCTGTCGACGATCGTCGATGCCGATCGCATCCTCGTGATGGAGCACGGCCGGCTCGTCGAGCACGGCACCCACGACGAACTGCTCGAAAGCGGCGGCGTGTATGCGCAGATGTGGTCGCTGCAGGCGAAGCAGCGTGAGCTCGAACGCACGGAGGCGAAGTTCGCGCGGCAGCCGGTGCGCATCAATCCGCTCGTGTCGCAGGTGCTCGATTCGCTGGCGGAGGCGGCCGCGCAGCGCGGCGTGCCGGTGTTCCGCCATCTGTCGGACGAGGATCTCGTCGTCGAGGCCGATCCGGCCGCGCTGCGGCGCTTCGTGTGGGAACTGTGCCGCGGTGCGGTCGACGCGAGCCGCGGCGGGCAACTCGAGGTGCGCACGGGGCGCCACGATCCGGAAGCGCGGATCACGATCGCATGCGCGGGCGTCGACGCAACCGAGCTGTCGCTGATCGATCTCGAACGATTGCAGGATGCGATCGAGGAGGCCGGCGGCTACGTCGTGCGCGAACGCGACGACATCGGCGTGAAGCTGCATCTGTCGCTGCCGATCTGCGCGGTGGCGCCGGCGTCGATGCAACCCGGCGACGCCGTGCCGCGTGCGGGCGCCGGTGCGCCGGGCGCGGCGAAGCCGCTCGACGGCCTGCGCATCGCGTGCGTGGACGACCACGACGAGGCGCGCGACGCGCTCGGCGCGCTGCTGAAGGTGGCCGGCGCCGACGTGCGCGCGTATGCGTCGGGCCAGGCGTTGCTGGACGACCTGTGGCGCGCGCGCCGCGCCGACTGGCCGGCGCTGCTCGTCTGCGACATCGACCTCGGCGACGACGAGGAGGACGGCTACACGGTGATGGCGCGCGTGCGTCAGCTCGACGCCGCACGCGATCGCGACGGCCGCGCGCCGCTCGAGGCGCTTGCCTTGTCCGGCCATGCGCGCGATCACGACCGCGCGCGCGCGGTCGAAGCCGGTTTCCACGCGTACCTGACCAAGCCCGCGGTAGCGGCCGACCTGATCGCGGCGTTGCGTGCGCTCGCGTTTTCCTCCGGAGAAATCCATGCCGAACCTTCTGAATCCGACGACACCCGAAGCCCCGAACGCGGCGCGTCGCGGCGGTAGTGCGTTCGCCGACCGCCAGGCCGCGGTGGCGGCCGTCGAGCTGCTGTTGCCGACCTTGTCCGCCGCGCTGCAAAGCGATTTCGTCGGCGACAGCGGCTGCCTGCACATCGTGATCATGGACCCGGCGCTCGGGCCGCGCGACGCGGCGTTCGAGGACGCGATCCTGTATGAGTTTTCGCTGCCCGACCCGAAGGACTGGGACGCCGACTACCGCGCCTACGCGCGCGCCAAGGCGCGGCTGTCCTGGGAAACGGGCCGCGACGGGCATGTCGTGCAGGCGCTGGAGCCGTACCGGCTGCGCGCGGGCGACACGAACCTGTGGGGCGGCGTCGCGCTCGGCGGCATCGTGGTGGGCGTGTCGGGCGCGCAGCCGTGGTTCGACGAGGCGTTCGCGGGCTGTATCGCGCACTGCCTGCGCGCGCTCGCGAAGCACCGCGCGCAGGCGACGCCCGACGCGCTCGCGATCTGAGGGGGCCGCCCAGGTGGGGCCGCCCAGATCGGGCCGCCCACGCGCGGCTGCCCGGACCCGTTTTTACAGCCGGTTATAAAAAAGCCAGCGCGCGCATGCAGTAGCCCGATGTGGCGCATGCGTGCGCAGGCCGGCACGGTTTTCGCTGTACCTCATGCACGGACGGTTGTCGCGACAAGTGTCGCCGTCAGCCGGATTGTTTTCCGACATCGACAGGAGGTGCAGGTGAACGCGACTCACGATCCAGCCAGACCGCCGCTCGCCGGCCGGACCGCACTCGTGACCGGGGGCGGCCGCGGCCTCGGCGAAGCCATTTGCGAGGAGTTGGCGCGGCACGGCGCGCATGTGGTCGTCGCCGATCTCGACGGCGACCGCGCGGCGGCCGTCGCGCAGCGGCTCGAACGGCACGGCGGGCACGCGGTAGGCCGGCCGCTCGACGTGCGCGACGAGGCATCGGTGCTGCAGGTGATGCACGATGCGCGCGAGTCGCTCGGCGATCTCGACGTGATCGTGAACAACGCGGCGATCGACGTGACCGCGCCGATCGACGACGTGAGCGTCGACGCATGGCAGCAGGTGCTGATGACGAACCTGTTCGGCCCGTACCTGATGTGCCATGCGGCCGTGCCGATGATGAAGGCGCGCGGCAACGGGCACATCGTCAACATCGCGTCGACCGCGTCGAAGCGGGCGTGGCCGAACGCGTCCGCGTATCACGCGACGAAGTGGGGGCTGCTCGGGCTCTCGCACGCGCTGCATGCGGAACTGCGGCCGAGCGGCGTGTGCGTGTCGGCGATCGTCGCGGGCGGGATGCGCACGCCGTTCCTGCTCGACCGCTTTCCGGACATCGACGAGGACACGCTGCAGCCGCCCGAGCACGTCGCGGCCGCCGTGCGCTTCGTGCTGACGCAGCCGCCGGGCACCGTGGTGCCGGAGCTGATGGTGCTGCCGATGAAGGAGACGTCATGGCCCTGAAGCGCGAACGGCGGCTGCCCGGCGCGGTGCTGCTCGACAAGGACGGCACGCTGCTCGACGACGTGCCGTACAACGTCGATCCCGCGCGCATGCGTCTCGCGCCGGGCGCGGCGCGCGCGCTGCGCACGCTCGGCGCGACCGGCATGCCGCTGGCGGTCGTGTCGAACCAGTCGGGCGTCGCGCTCGGCCGCTTTACCGAAAACGAGCTTGGCGCGGTCCGCCAGCGTCTCGCCGAACTGTTCGAAGCGAACGGCGCGACGCTGGCGGATTTTTTTTACTGCCCGCATCACCCGCAGGGCAGCGTGCCGCGCTATAGCGTCGAGTGCATCTGCCGCAAGCCGCGCCCGGGCATGCTGCGCCGCGCGCTGGCCGCGCTCGACGCCGTGCCGGAATGGAGCTGGATGATCGGCGACATTCTCGACGATGTCGAAGCCGGCCGCACCGCGCGCTGCGGTACGATCCTCGTCGACCGCGGCCACGAGACGGAATGGCGTGTCGACGCGGCGCGCACACCGCACCACGTCGTCGATCGCGTCGACCTGGCCGCCGACATCGTCGTGCGCGAAGCCGTGCGCCGGCACGGCGCGTGGGTGCGGCAATGAACACGGCCTGGAGCCGCGCCCGCCGCATCCTGTGCGTGCGGCTCGACAGCATCGGCGACGTACTGATGACCACGCCCGCGTTGCGTGCGCTGAAGGAAAGCGGCAGCGACCGCCGGCTGACGCTGCTGACGTCGCGCACGGGCGCCGCGCTCGCCAGGCATCTGCCGATGGTCGACGACGTGTGGAGCTACGACGCACCGTGGGTCAAGCATCCCGACGTGCGCGGCGATCCGGTGGCCGATCTCGACATGATCGACCGGCTGCTGGCCGGCCGCTTCGACGCCGCCGTGATCTTCACCGTGTACAGCCAGAACCCGTTGCCCGCCGCGATGATGTGCTGGCTCGCCGGTATTCCGCTGCGGCTCGCGCATTGCCGCGAAAACCCCTACGAATTGCTGACCGATCGCGTGCCGGAAACCGAGCCGGAATCGCACGTGCGCCACGAGGTCGCGCGCCAGCTCGCGCTGGTGCGCGCCGTCGGCGCGAAGACGTCGGACTGGCGGATGGCGTTCGCGCCCGGCGACGCGGCGCGGCATGCGGTGCACGCGCGCTTGCAGGCCGCGTTGCAGCGCGTCGGCGGCGCGCGCGAGCCGGATGCCGGGCGCGCGCGCTGGCTGGTCGTCCATCCGGGCGCGAGCGCGGCGTCGCGGCGCTGGCCGGCCGAGCGGTTCGGTGAAGCGGCGGCCGCCGTCGCGCCGCTGTTCGACGGCATCGCGGTGACGGGCAGCGCGGACGAACGTGCGCTGGTCGACACGGTGTGCGAACGGGCGGGGCCGCGCGCCGTGCCGCTCGCCGGCGCGTTGCCGCTCGGCGAACTGGGCGCGCTGATCGAGACGGCCGACCTGCTGCTGTCGAACAACAGCGGCCCCGTGCATCTCGCGGCCGCGCTCGGCACGCCGGTGGTCGACCTGTACGCGCTGACCAACCCGCAGCACACGCCGTGGCGTGTGCCGCACCGTGTGCTGAACGTCGATGTGCCGTGCCGCAACTGCTACCGCAGCGTGTGCGACCAGCCCGGCCATCCGTGCCTGCGCGGCGTGAGCGTCGACGACGTGGTCGCGGCCGTGCATGCGCTGCTGCGCGGCAGCGCGCGCCATGCGCAACGCGCGGCCGCGCGGGCTGCCGTGCACGGCGAAGAGCCGGCCGCGGCGCACGCATCGAACGTGATTCCGTTCGCGCACGTCATCACGAGGAACTGACGCATGCCAGACCCGATCCATACGCTCGGCATCAACGCCGCCTTCCACGACAGCGCCGCGTGCATCGTGCGCGACGGCGTCGTGATCGCGGCGGCCGAGGACGAACGCTTCACGCACGTGAAGCACGCGAAGCGCCCGGTGCCGTTCTCGACCTGGGAGCTGCCTTTCCACGCGATCGACTATTGCCTCGCGGAAGCCGGCATCACGCTCGCGGATGTCGACCACGTCGCGTATTCGTACGACCCGTGGTTCGAACTCGATCGCGAAGGCACCGCGCCGGCGCTGACCCTGCCGCTGTCGCCGTCCGCGCATGCGCCGCGCGAGGACGGCGCGTCGCCGTGGCATCCGCTGTTCCTGTCGTCGATCGTCAACGCGCCGCGCCAGCTCGCGGGCGGCGCGCCGCATCATCTGCAGCGGCGTTTTCGCGGCGTCACGCACGACGGGCCGTTCCGCTGGCATTTCATCGAGCACCATCTCGCGCACGAGGCGAGCGCGTTTCTCGCGGCGCCGTTCGAGCGCTGCGCGGTGATGACGATGGACGGGCGCGGCGAGCGCGCGACGACGAGCTACGGCGTGTTCGACGGCCGCTCGTACCGGCGGCTCGGGCAGGTGAACCTGCCGCATTCGCTCGGGCTGCTGTACGAGCGCGTGACGCGCTATCTCGGCTTCCTGCACTCGTCCGACGAATACAAGGTGATGGCGCTCGCGTCGTACGGCAAGCCGGTGTTCGCCGACGAGATGCGCAAGCTCGTGCAGTATCGCGGCGAAGGGCGCTATGAAGTGGTCGACGCGGACCTGGCCGCGCTGTTCGGTGCGCCGCGCGAGCGCGGCGGCCCGATCGAGCCGCATCACTGCGACATCGCGCATGCGCTGCAACTGGTGCTCGAGGAGACGACGCTGCGGGCGGTCGACTGGCTGGCCGCCGAGACCGGCGAGCGGCAGCTCGCGATGGCGGGCGGCGTCGCGCTGAACTGCGTGATGAACGCGCGGATCCGCGATCGCGGCCCGTTCGACGACGTGTGGGTGCAGCCGGCCGCCGGCGACGCGGGCACGGCGCTCGGCGCCGCGCTGTGGACCGACTTCCGGATGCGCGGCGCGCGCGGCGAATGGCGCATGGATCACGCGTATCTCGGCCCGGCCTACGACGACGACGCGATCGAGGCGTTCCTGAAGGAGGCACAGTTGCCGTACCGCCGGCTCGCCGACGTCGCCGCGCAGACGGCCGCGCTGCTCGCGGCGAACCGCGTGATCGGCTGGTTCCAGGGGCGCATGGAGTTCGGCCCGCGCGCGCTCGGCGCACGGTCGATCCTCGCGTCGCCGATCGACCCGGACATGCAGCGCAAGCTGAATCGGATCAAGGATCGCGAGGATTTCCGGCCGGTCGCGCCGGTCGTGCTCGAGGATCGCGCGCATCACTGGTTCAGCGGCGGCCGGCGCACGCCGCTGCGCGCGCCGTTCATGCTGTTCGTGTACGACGTCCTGCCCGAGCGCGCCGACAAGATTCCGGCGGTGCGCCACATCGACGGCACCGCGCGCGTGCAGACCGTCGATGAAACCCAGCATCCGCTGCTGCATGCACTGCTGACCGAGTTCGACGCGCTCACCGGCGTGCCGGTGCTCGTCAACACGTCGTTCAACACGCGCGGCGAACCGATCGTGTGCTCGCCGCGCGACGCGATCGAATGCTTCTGGACCTCGCCGCTCGACGCGCTCGTGATCGGCCCGTTCCTGCTGGAGAAGCCGAGATGAACATGCGCGACACGCACGTGGCGCCGATCGTGTCGGTCGTCGTGCCGACCTACCGGCGGCCCGATCTGCTCGAACGCTGCCTCGATGCGCTGTGCGTGCAGGCGTTCGATCCGGCCACCTACGAGATCGTCGTGGTGGACGACGATCCGGCCGGCAGCGCGCGCGCCGTGGTCGATGCGTGCCGCGCGCGCGTGACCGACGTGCCTGCCATCCGCTACATGACGGCGCCCGACACGCAGGGGCCGGCCGGCGCGCGCAACGTCGGGTGGCGCAGCGCGGACGGCGCGCTGATCGCGTTCACCGACGACGACACGATTCCCGATCCGGCCTGGCTGCGCAACGGCGCGGCCGCGCTGCTGGCCGCGCCGTCGGCAGCGGCCGCGGCCGGCCGGATCGACGTGCCGTTGCGGCCGTGCCCGACCGACTACGAACGCGACGCAGCGGGGCTCGCCCACGCGGAATTCGCGACCGCGAACTGCTTCGTGCGGCGCGCGGCGCTCGAACGCGTCGGCGGCTTCGACGAACGCTTCACGCGCGCGTGGCGCGAGGACGCCGACCTGATGTTCGCGCTGCGCGAGCACGCGGGGCCGATCGTCGAGGCCGATGCCGCGCGCATCGTGCATCCGGTGCGTCCCGCGCGCTGGGGATCGAGCATCGGCGCGCAGTCGAAGGTGTACTTCGATGCGCTGCTGTACAAGAAGCATCGCGCGACCTACCGGCGCCATATCCGGCCCGTGCCGCCGTGGCATTACTACGCGGCCGTGCTCGCCGCGCTCGGCGCGCTCGGCTGTTTCGCGGCCGGCTGGCCGGCGCCGGCCATCGTGTGCGCGGCGGTGTGGGCTGCGATTACCGCCGGGTTCTGCGCGAAGCGATTGCGCGGCACGCAGCTCACGCCGTCGCATGTGGCCGAGATGATCGTCACCTCCATCGCGATTCCGCCCGTGTCGCTGTACTGGCGCATGCGCGGCGCGCTTCACTTCCGTGTGCTTTTTCTTTGACGTCCTCCTACCTTTCCTTCCCGCCATCCATGGCGGGGTTTCCCGGAGCAGATCGTGATGAAGCTCGATCCAGACCTCGATTCCGACGGCCCGCGCGGCCCGAAACGGATCGCGGTGTTCCGCGCGCTGCAGCTCGGCGACATGCTGTGCGCGGTGCCCGCGCTGCGGGCGTTGCGGCGCGGCGAACCCGATGCGCGCATCACGCTGATCGGCCTGCCGTGGGCGCGTGAATTCGCGTCGCGCTTTTCGGACTACATCGACAGCTTCATCGCGTTCCCCGGCGCACCGGGGCTCGGCGAGCAGCCCGAACCCGACGCGGCCACGCGCGAGGCATTCATCGCCGAATGCCGCGCGCGCGACTTCGATCTCGCGATCCAGTTGCACGGCAGCGGCGCGCACACGAACGCGATCGTCGCGTCGCTCGGCGCGGCGCGCACGGCCGGCTTCGTGCCGGCCGACGGCGGCACGGCCGCGCTCGACTGCGCGCTCGTGTGGCGCGACGACGAGCCGGAAGTGACGCGCTACCTGGCGCTCACGCGCAAGCTCGGCTACGCGGACTGGGGCGACTTCCTCGAATTCCCGCTCGGCGGGCTCGACTACGCGCTGTGGCACGTGCTCTGCGACGAACATGGGCTGGATCCCGGCCGCTACGTGATCGTCCATCCCGGCGCGCGGATGGCGTCGCGCCGCTGGCCGGTCGAGCGCTTCGCGCTGGCAGCGCGGCAGCTCGCCGACGACGGCTGGCAGATCGTGCTGACCGGCACGCGCGCGGAACTGGCGCTGGCCGCCGCATTCGCCGAGCATCTCGGGCGGCCGTGCGTGAACCTGTGCGGCCGCACGCCGCTCGGCGCGCTCGCCGCGCTGATCGCCCGCGCGCGGCTGCTGTTGTGCAACGACACGGGCGTGTCGCACGTGGCGGCGGCGCTCGGCACGCCGAGCATCGTCGTCGCGTGCGGCAGCGATACGGCCCGCTGGGCGCCGCTCGACGCCGAACGCCATCGCGTACTCGCGAACTACCCGGCATGCCGGCCGTGCATGTTCGATACCTGTCCGTACGGGCACGAGTGCGCGACGGCGATCGGCGTCGGCGACGTGATCGAGCGGGCGGGCGAACTGCTCGCGGAGGAGAAGCGTCATGTCTGTTAAGCGGTTGCGCGTGCTGACCTGGCACGTGCATGGCAACTATCTGTATTACCTGTCGCAGGCGCCGCACGATTTCTACATCGTGACGAAGCCGCAGCATCCGCCCGGCTATGCGGGCCGGGTCGGGCACCTGCCGTGGGGCGACAACGTGCACGAGGTGCCGGCCGAGTGCGTGCGCGACACCGAATTCGACTGCGTGCTGTACCAGCACGTGAAGCATTACCAGCACGACCGCCTGCGGCTGCTGAGCGAAGCGCAACGTGCGCTGCCGACGCTGTTCGTCGAGCACGATCCGCCGCGCGAGCATCCGACCGACACGCTGCATCCGGTGCAGGACCCGAACGTGTTGCTGGTGCACGTGACGCCGTTCAACGCGCTGATGTGGGACAACGGCGTGACGCCGACGCGCGTGATCGAGCATGGCGTGCTGGTGCCCGAAGGCATCGAGTATCGCGGCACGCTGCCGAAGGGCGTGGCCGTCGTGAACAATCTCGCGCGGCGCGGCCGGCGCCTCGGCGCGGATCTGTTCGAGGTCGTGCGGCACAGTGTGCCGATCGACCTCGTCGGGATGGGGTCGGCCGAACTCGGCGGGATCGGCGAGGTGCCGAACCCCGCGCTGCCGCAGTTCCTGTCGCACTACCGGTTCTTCTTCAATCCGATCCGCTACACGAGCCTCGGGCTCGCGGTGATCGAGGCGATGATGATCGGGCTGCCGATCGTCGCACTCGCGACGACGGAGATGGCACAACTCGTGAGGACCGGCAGCAACGGCGTGGCCGATACGCGGCCGGGCGTGCTGATCGACGCGATGCGCATGCTGATCCGCGATCCGGACCTGGCGCGCGAGTGGGGCGCGGCGGCCAGGCGCGACGCGTGCGAGCGATTCGGCATCGAACGCTTTGCACGCGACTGGGACGCCGCGCTGCGCGACATGACGGCGTGACGCGCCGACGCGACGGCGGCGGCGTGCCCCGCCGCGCTCACGGCGTCGTCGCGGACGGCGACGCAGGCGGCCCAGCGGGGGCGCCGCCGCCGTTCGATGCATTCCCGGCCGGCGGCGCGTTGCCGCTTGCCGCGTTGCGCTCGCTTTCGGACAGCAGCGCGAGCCGGTTGTACAGCGTTTTCAGGCTGATGCCGAGCGCCTTCGCGGTGCGCGGCTTGTCGCCGTTGAAATGCCGCAGCGACGCGACGATGAAGCGCTGCTGCGTGTGCGCGAGCGTCGTGCCGATATGCAGCGTCATCGCGTTGTGGCGCACTTCCTCGCGCGGCGGCGGACGGCGCGGCAACTGCAGTTCGATCTGCTCGTCGGCGAGGATGAACGCGCGCTCGAGTGCGTTGCGCAGTTCGCGCACGTTGCCGGGCCACGTGTAGGTGCGCAGCGCCTTCATCGCCTGGGTGGACAGCCGCTTTCGCGTGCGGTGCCGCGCGTTCAGCCGTTCGACGATCTGCACCGCGATGTCGCCGACGTCGTCCTCGCGCTGCCGTAGCGCGGGCACGTGCAACGCGATCGGCGCGATCCGGTAGAACAGGTCCTCGCGCAGCCTGCCGCTGCGCATCGCTTCGACCGGATCGTGATGCGTGGCCGCGACGATCCGCACGTCGAGCGGAATCGGCTCGTGACCGCCCACGCGCACGATCGTGTTGGTTTCGAGCGTGCGCAGCAGCTTGACCTGCAATTCGAGCGGCATCTCGGCGATCTCGTCGAGAAACAGCGTGCCGCCGCGCGCGGCTTCGAACATGCCCACGTGCTGCGCGACGGCGCCCGTGAAGCTGCCTTTCTCGTGACCGAACAACTGCGACTCCGCGATGTCCTTCGGAATCGCGCCGCAATTGACGGGCACGAACGGGCCGCGACGGCGCGGGCTCATGTCGTGAATGAGCCGGGCGACGATATCCTTGCCCGCGCCGCTTTCGCCGACCACCAGCACACTCACGCGGGTGGCGGCGACGCGCGACACTTTCAGCAGCAGATCCTGAATTGTTCGCGAACGACCGAACAGTCGCGTGCCGTCATCGTCGGATTTCGACATGGAGTAGTAACCGGATTGGGAAGTTTTGACCGAATGTGTCGTGGCCAGGTAGAAACGACGTGGCACACGTCGTCTTTCAGGTACTCAGAATACCTTTTATGCCGATTCGCCGACATTGAATCTGGCAATGCGGCTTGCGTCGGCGGATAGATTTATTCGATGGGCGACGAATGCGAGACACCGTTCTTCTATACTGCTAAGCACGCGTTTTCATTGCAGGACAGCTTGTCTGCGATTCGTGTGCAGCGTGGAGGATGCCGTCGTGGGCTCTGTGACGCGCATTGCGCTGCACGTGTCGCGGCGCCGGCCGATGTACGCGCCGGCCCGCATTACAAGGAGCCTCGATGCCTTACGTCCTGATCGTCGAAGACGACGCCGATACGCGAACGATGCTCGCCACGCTCGCACGCACGCAGCAGCTCTCGTGCGATACGGCCGCGACGCTTGAAGAAGCGCGCACGCTCGTCTCGACGCATACCCCCGATCTCGTGCTGTGCGACCTCGTGCTGCCCGATGGCAACGGGATGGATCTGTTCGACGCATTGCCCAAGCGCGGGCATTGCGAAATGGTGCTGACCACCGGCCACGCGAGCCTCGAAACCGCGATCGACGCATTGCGGCGCGGCGCGAGCGACTATCTGGTGAAGCCGCTCAACATGCAGCGGCTGAACAGCATCTTCGCGCGCGTGCCGCGCACGACCGCGCTGCACGAGGAAATCGCGGAGCTGCGCTCGGAACTGCAGCGCCTCGGCCGCTTCGGCCGCATGCTCGGTAGCTCGCCCGCGATGCAGGCCGTCTACGATGCGATCGGCCGCGTCGCGCGCACCGAAGCGTCGGTGCTGCTCACCGGCGAATCGGGCACCGGCAAGGAACTCGCCGCGCAGACGGTGCACGACCTGAGCCTGCGCCGCCGCGGGCCGTTCCTCGCGGTGAATTGCGGCGCGATCGCCGCGAACCTCGTCGAGAGCGAGATGTTCGGCCACGACCGCGGCAGCTTCACCGGCGCCGAACGCCAGCACAAGGGCTTCTTCGAACGCGCCGACGGCGGCACGCTGTTTCTCGACGAAATCACCGAGATGCCGCTCGAATCGCAGGTCAAGCTGCTGCGCGTGCTGGAAACCGGGCGCGTCACGCGGCTCGGCTCGACGCGCGAGATCGACGTCGACGTGCGCATCGTCGCCGCGACGAACCGCGACCCGGAAGCCGCGATGGCGGACGGCAAGCTGCGGCCCGACCTGTTTCACCGGATCAACGTGTTCCCGATCCCGCTGCCGTCGCTGCGCGAACGCGGCGACGACATCCCGATGCTCGCCGATGCGTTCCTGCAGCGCTACAACGAGGAGAGCGGCCGCAACCTGCGCTTCTCGCCGGCCGCGCGCGAAGCGCTGAAGACCTACGAATGGCCGGGCAACGTGCGCGAGCTGCGCAACTTCGTGCAGCGCGCGAGCATCTTCACCGATGCCGACGTGATCGACACGCTGCCGCCGCCGATCATGGACGAGCTGTCGAGCATGGTCGATTCGCACGAGGATCGCGTGACGGTGCCGTTCGGCACGCCGCTCGAGGAAGTCGACCGCAAGCTGATCCTCGGCACGATCGCCCAATGCGGCGGCGTGAAGGCGCAGGCGGCCGAAGTGCTCGACGTCAGCCTGAAGACGATCTACAACCGGCTCGCGCAACTGGAAGACGAAGCGGAAAAACCCGATTCCTGATGCCGCTACGATCGCGTTCATGTTCCCGCTCATGTGCCCGTTCCGGTCTCGCGGCGCGTATCGCGCTCGAGCAGACGGCGCATGTGTTCGATCCGCGGCGGGATCGTGCGTCGTTCGCGCAGGATCCACGGCAGCCCGGCGAACGTGCGCACGACCGCACGTTCGCGGCGCAGCAGCGGCAGCATGCGCGCCGTATGCAGCCACGCGGCGGCGGCCGGCCATCTGAGCCACGCGGTCCACACCGCGTTGCGGGCGGCGGTGTGCGCGCGCATCGTCCGGTCGCGCCGCGTCGACGGATGGTGATGGACGGTCAGGCCCGGCGCATACACGAGCCAGTGGCCGGCGCGATACAGGTCGAGCGCGAGCAGCGCTTCCTCGCCGCCGAGGAAGTAGCGCGGATGGTAGCCGCCGGCGCGCACGAACGCGTCGCGCCGGAATGCGGTCGCACCGGCCAGCAGCCCGAGGATCGGGCGGCCGGGCAGCGCGACCGGCGCGTCGAGCGGGCTGTCGGCCATCAGCCGGCAGGTCGGGTCCTCGCGCTCGTCGGGGCCGACCAGCACGCGTGCGGTGACGGCCGCGACGTGCGGATACGCGTCGAGCAGATTCGCGGCTTCGGCGATCGAGCCGGGCGCCCACCACGTGTCGTCGTCGCAGAACGCGACGTGGCGCGTGCGGGCCGCGGCGACGCCGAGATTGCGGCCGGCGGCGCCGAGATTGCCGGGCGCGTGCACGAGCGCGACATGCGGGTAGCGCTCGCGGATCAGCGTGGCCGTCTCGGCGTCCGCCGCGTTGTCGACGACCACGATCGCCGGCCGGTCGGGCAGCGCGGAAAGGTGGTCGAGCGTGCGCGCGAGTTCGGCCGCGCGCCGGCAGGTCAGCACGATCGCGGTCACGCGCGGCTCGCGCGGCGGCAGCGCGACGCGCGCGGGCGTTACGCGGACGTGACGTCGCATTCGAGCCGCCAGATCGTTTCGGGTTCGCGGAGAGCGGCACGCATATGAGGCTCGAGCAGCGTGACCTGGCTGGCATAGGCGTCGACGGCGGCGGCGGCGGCTTTCGCGGCGGCGCCGTCCGTCCCGCTGCCGGCCGGCGCGGCGACCGGATGCGCGAGCCAGCCGTGCTCGCGCCAGCCGGCCACGCGGTGGGCCATCAGCCCGTCGATGCGGCGGTAGGGCGCGTCCTCGTAGAAGCGCCAGACGCGCGACGCATCGTCGTCGCGCAGCAGGCGCAGCATGGCTTCGTGCACCTGCAGATGATCGCGGTGGAACAGGCCGGCCGGCGCGAGCACGCCGAAGCCCGGGTGGGCGTCGATCGTCGCGGCCACGCGTGTCGCGATCGCGATCGACGTAGTCGGTATGCCGTACTGATCGTCGAGGAAGTCGAGCCACACGGGGCGGGCGTCGAGCAGCGCGAGCGCGCGGCGGTCTTCGTCGCGGCGCGCGCGCATCGCTTCGTCGGCGTGGCGAAACCCCGCGCGGCGGTCCCACGGCGGCGCGGGCGTGCCGGGTGGCGGCATCCCCGCGAAGACGGTCACGACGATCGAGCCGGGCGCGTGCGCGAGCAGTTGCCCGCAACTGAAGACGGCATCGTCGAGATGCGGCGAGACGACGAGCCAGCGTGTCGGGTCGGGCATGGCGTGAAGATCTCCATCGTGAGCGGCCGGGCCGCCGGTGCGAATCGGCCAGCATGCGGGCCAGCATGCGCCGTGCCTGCCGGCGGCATCCGCGCCGGCCGCCGCCGACTGTCCCCGCAGGAGCGTGTCCGATGACCGAAATTGCACGGCCGCAGGCCGGAAATTACGCGACCGCCGTGATGCTGGTCGCGATCGCGACCGTGCTGCAGACGCTCGCGATCCGCTTCGGCGGCGTGAATCTGCCGTTCGTGTTGTATTACCCGCTGCTCGCCGGCGCCGCGTGGGTGACGTCGTTCCTGTTCGGCATCGTGTCGACGGTGGTCAGCGGGCTGCTCGTGTGGACGCTGTTCCTGTCCGATCCGGCTGCCTATACGGCGCCGCTGCCCGACCGGCTCGTGCAGCTCGGCACGTTCATGCTGATCGGGGCGCTGGTATGCGCGGTCGCGTCGATGCTGCATCGCACGCGCGTCACGAGCGATCGCGCGCGCCGACGCGAGGCCGCCGCGCGCCGGCGGCTCGAAGCCGTGCTGCGCGCGGTGCCGCACGGCGTGATCGCGACCGATCCGACGGGGCGGCTCACCTATTTGAACGCGGCCGCGGCCGAACTCGTCGGCTGCGAGCCGGACGAGGCGATCGGGCGACCGGTGCGCGATGTATTGCGGATCGTCGATCACGAAGGGCGCCGCGTGCAGACCACGCCGCTCGATCGCGCGCTCGGCGGGGCCGAGGCGACGTCCGACCGGCACTGGCTGCGGGCCGGCGACCACGATCCGGTGCCGATCGTCGCGGTCGCGTCGCCGATCGGCGATGCGGACGGCAACCTCGACGGCGCGGTGCTGCTGCTGCGCGATGCCGGCGCGGAGCGCGCGCGCATGGACGCATCGCGGCTCCAGCAGGCGGTCGTCGAGGCGTCGCCGGATGCGATCGTCGGGATCGACGCCGACGGCCGCATCGCGAGCTGGAACCCGGCCGCGCAGCGGATCTTCGGTTACGACGAGGCCGACGCGCGCGGCCGCCGGCTCGACACGCTGATCGCACGGCGCTGGTTGCGGCTCAATCCGCTCGCCGAGACGTTCGACGCGATGCGGGAGCCGGTCGGGCCGGTCGAACTGCTGTGCGTGCGGCGCGACGGGCGGCGGTTTCGGGCGACGGTATCGGCGTGCCCGGTGCAGGGCGACGCGCGGGCCTGCGTCGCGCTGTCGCTGACACTGCGCGAAACCGGTGCGCAGCGCCGCCGCGACCTGCGGGCGCAGCGCTCGCTGCAAGGCGCCCGCGATGCGCTCGACCAGGCCGACACGTCGAATCGTCTGAAGGACGAACTGCTGGCCACGGTGTCGCACGAATTGCGTACGCCGCTGAACGTGATCTACGGGTGGATCGAGGTGCTGCGCAACACCGACGACCACGCGTTGCAGCATCAGGCGATCGACGCGATCGACCGCAGCGCGCGTTCGCTCACGCGGATGGTCGGCGACATCCTCGACGCGTCGTCGCTCGCGACCGGCAAACTGCGGCTCGATGCGACGCCGGTCGACGTCGTGCGGCTGTTCTCCGATCAGGTCGGCACGTTCCAGACCGCGGCGTCGTCGGCCGGCATCATGCTCGAATTCGACTGCGACGCCTCCGCGTGCATCGTGTCGGGCGACGCCGAGCGGTTGCGGCAGATGCTGTCGAATCTCATCTCGAATGCGATGAAGTTCACGCCGGCCGGCGGCAGCGTGACGGTCCGGCTCGCGCGCGACGATGCGCATGCGGTGCTGACCGTCACCGATACCGGGCAGGGCATCGCGACGGAGTTCGTGCCATACGTGTTCGACATGTTCCGCCGCGCGGACGATTCGCCCGCGTCGCCGCGGCGGGGGCTCGGTCTCGGCCTGTCGATCGTGCGGCACATCGCGGAGCTGCACGGCGGCCGCGTGACCGTCGCGAGCGCGGGCCGCGATCGCGGCACGACGTTTACGGTGACGCTGCCGGCCGGGTGGCAGCCGGCCGGCGCGATGGCGTGGGGCATCGTGCAGGCGAGCGGCCGCCGCGACGCGCTCACGCTCGATACGCAGCGCATCCTGATCGTCGACGACGACGCGACCACGCGCGCGAGCCTCACGGCCGCGCTGACCACGCTCGGCGCGGCCGTCGCGATCGCGTCGTCGGGACGCGAGGCGCTCGCGATGGCGGCCGACATGCGCCCGACCGTCGTGCTGTCCGATCTCGCGATGCCCGACGGCGACGGCTTCTGGCTGCTGGAAGCGTTGCGGCGCGGCGCGCTGAACGGCGACGGCGGGCCGCCCGACGTGCGCGTGCTGGCCGTCACCGCCCACGCGGGCCTCGCCGACGAGCGCCGCGCGCTGGAGGCCGGCTTCGACGGCTACCTGTGCAAGCCGGTCGACGTGCGCGAACTGGCGCGCAAGATCGCGCACGTGACGAAGCGCGACGGCTGACGCGTTTCGTCCAGCGGCGGCCGGCCGCCCGTCAGGTGGTCGGTGCCGGCCGGTTCTGCGTATGGACCTGCGCGAGCAGATGCGACGCGATCCGCGTGCTGCGCACGAGATCGCCGGGCGTGTGGTGCGTGACCTGGCGTTGAATGAAGTACCGCGCGGTGTGCGCGAGCCCGTTCGCAAGCGTCGTCGTCGCGCGCCAGCCAAGCCGCTTCTGCGCGGCGGCGAGATTCGGCCGCCGCTGGCGCGGATCGTCGGCCGGCAGCGGTCGGAACTCGATCGGCACGGTCGCGCCGACGATCCGCACGACTTCCCGCGCGACGTCGATCATCGCGATCTCGACGTCGCTGCCGAGGTTGACCGGCTCGCTCGCGTCGCCCGCTTCGTCCATCAGCCGGATCAACGCGTCGATCATGTCGTCCACGTAGCAGAACGAGCGCGTCTGCTTGCCGTCGCCGTAGACGGTCAACGGCTGTTCCGCGAGCGCCTGCGTGACGAAGTTCGACACGACGCGCCCGTCGGCCGGATGCATGCGCGGGCCATACGTATTGAAGATCCGCGCGATCCGCACGTCGACGCCGTACTGGCGGTGATAGTCCGCGAACAGCGTCTCCGCGCAGCGCTTGCCTTCGTCGTAGCACGCGCGGATGCCGGTCGGATTGACGCGGCCGCAATAGTGCTCGTCCTGCGGATGCACGTCGGGGTCGCCGTACACTTCGCTCGTCGATGCCTGCAGGATGCGCGCCTTCACGCGTTTGGCGAGGCCGAGCAGGTTGATCGCGCCGTGCACGCTGGTCTTCGTCGTCTGCACGGGGTCGCGTTGGTAGTGAACGGGCGACGCCGGGCATGCGAGGTTGTAGATCTCGTCCACTTCGACGTAGAGCGGAAACGTCACGTCGTGCCGCATCAGCTCGAAGTTCGGCGCATCGAGCAGGTGCGCGATGTTGTCCTTCGTGCCCGTGTAGAAATTGTCGACGCACAGCACGTCGTGGCCCTCCGTCACGAGGCGCTCGCACAGATGCGAACCGAGAAAGCCGGCGCCGCCGGTGACGAGGACGCGTTTTCGATCGTAGCCCTTCATTACGTATTCTCCTTGCGGTGTGCGAGCACGCCTTGCGTGGTGCCGACCGGCGTGCGCCGGCCGGTGACCGCCGACGTGCCGGCGCGCTGCGCGCGGGCGACGTCGCGGTAGATGTCGACGAGCCGGTCGGCGACGCCTTGCCAGGTGTAGAAGCGGTGCGCGCGCAGGTAGCCGGCGCGGCCGAGCGCCGCGCACAGGTCCGGTTGCGCGCGCAGTTGCACGAGGCGCGCGGCGAGCGCGGCCGGGTCGCGAGGCGGCACGAGATAGCCGGTGGCGCCGTCGTCGACGGTCGTGCGGATGCCGCCGACGTCGCTGCCGATCACCGGCGTCGCGCACGCCATCGCCTCGACCGGCGTGATGCCGAACGGCTCGTACCACGGCGTCGTCACGAACACGTCGGCCGCGCTGTAGTACAGGTGCAGCGCGTCGCGATCGCGCCGGCCGACGAAGGTCACGCGGTTCGCGATGCCGAGTGCGTGCGCGAGCGCGGCGAGCCGCGCGAGTTCCGGGTCGCGCGCGAGGTCGGGCGTGGGCTGGCTGCCGCCGACCACGTACAGGTGCGTCGGCCGTTGCGGATCGCGCGGCATGCGCGCGAGCGCGTCGATCACGGTATCGATGCCCTTGCGCGGCACGAGGCGGCCCAGTTGCAGTATGACGAATGCGTCCTGCGGCCAACCGAGGCGTGCGCGCGCATCGACGCGCGGCACCGGCCGGAATTCCCGCGCGTCGAAGCCGCACGGCACGATCTCGATACGTGCGGTGTCGGCGCGATAGTGCGTCGTCAGGTCGAGCGCGTCCTGCGGGCATTCGGCGATCAGGCGGTCCGAGCGGCGCGCGAGCGTGTCCTCGATCGCGAAGCGCGCGTCGGGGAAGCCGTCGGCCGTGCCCTGGTGCAGCCGCCGCACGCGGCCGAGCGCATGGAACGTCATGACGAGCGGGATGCCGAGCGCCTTTTTCACGCGCAGCGCGGCGTCGCCGGACATGAAGAAGTTCGCGTGCATCACGTCGACGGGGTCGGGCTCGCGCCGCATGCGCGCGATCATGTACTGCGCGAACGCGCCCATGTACGGCAGCAGCCGCTCCTTGGGCACGTCGGTCGGCGGCCCGGCCGGCACGTGGATCACGCGCATGCGCGGGCCGATCGGCACGACTTCCGGCAAGTGCGGATTGTCGCAGCGCGTGTAGACGTCGACGTCGAGGCCGCGCTCCGCGAGCTGCTTCGCGACGTTCGCGACATAGATGTTCTGGCCGCCGGCATCGACGCCGCCGATCACCCCCAGCGGCGATGCATGTTCACTGATCAACGCGATTCTTTGCATGGTCTTGCTCCCGATATCGGGGCCGCGCACACGGGCCGCCGTTACCCGTCCCTCGGCAATCGGCATGCCCGCTGCATTGCGGGGAAAACCGCTTCCCCGTGTGCCGAAAAAATTACAACGCGTTGGATGAAAGGGCGTCTGATCGCGCTGGCGTGCATGCATGCGGCGCACGCGGCGCGGCACGCGACTTGCGCGGCTCCCGTTCACCTGCCGGCGCGTCCGGCTTGACGAAAAGGAGGTCACGATGAAGGTATCCCCGCTACCAGCCCGCTCTCCGCGAATCCGCCGTCAACGCGCGCTGCGCACCGGCATGGCGGTCGCGATCGCCGCGGCCACCGCGTGCATGGTCGTCGCGCCGAACGCGGTCGCCGCCGGCGACGACGGCGCCGCATCGTCGTCGACGTCGTCGTCGCGTTCGAGCACCGGCACGAAAATCCGCGACGCGACGATCACGACCAAGGCGAAGGCCGAGCTCGTCGGCACGAGCGGCCTGTCGGCCGGCGACATCCACGTGAAGACCCGGCACGGCACCGTGACGCTCACCGGCAGCGTGCCCGACGAACAGCAGCGCACGCAGGCCGTCGGCGTCGTGAAGCAGGTCGACGGCGTGCAGGACGTGCGCGACCAGTTGACCATCCGGCCCAAATAACCGCGCGTCGACCGTCACAGGAGTCCAGCGATGAACTGCATGCTCAAACCGGTCGGCGAACAGACGATCGTGATTACCGGCGCGACGAGCGGCATCGGTCTCGTCACCGCGCGCAAGGCGGCGCGGCGGGGCGCGAAGCTCGTGCTGTTCGCACGCAACGAGGACGCGCTGAACACGCTGTGCGAGGAAATCCGCCAGCACGGCGGCCTCGCGGTGCCGGTCGCCGGCGACGTCGGCAACATCGAGGATCTGCAGCGCGCGGCCGCGACGGCGGCCGATACGTACGGCGGCTTCGACACCTGGGTCAACAATGCCGGTGTGTCGATCTTCGGGACGGCGGCCCAGGTGCCGCTCGAGGATCAGCGCCGGCTGTTCGACACCAACTACTGGGGCGTCGTGCACGGCTCGCTCGTCGCGGCTGACCATTTCCGGCGCAAGAGCGATTTCCACGGCGGCGCGATCATCAACATGGGCAGCGAGGCATCCGACGCGCCGGTGCCGCTGCAAAGCGCGTACGTCGCATCGAAGCACGCGGTGAAGGGCTTCACCGATTCGCTGCGACTCGAGATGGAGGCCGACCACCTGCCGGTTTCCGTCACGCTGATCAAGCCGGCCGCGATCGACACGATGTTCGTGATGCACGCGAAGAACTACATGAACGTCGAGGCGAAGCTGCCGCCGCCGATCTACGACCCCGACCTGGTGGCCGACGCGATCCTGTTCGCGGCCGCGCATCCGCGCCGCACGCTGTTCGTCGGCGGCGCCGCGAAGTTCACGTCGGCGAGCGCGTACCACGCGCCGCGCCTGTTCGATCGCGTCGCGGCCACGCTGTTCTCGCGCGGCCAGCGCACGGTGCGGCCCGCGCGGCCGCGCGACGACAACGCGCTGTACGACTCGCGCCATGCGCTGCACGAGCGCGAAGGCATGGAAGGCCCCGTGCTGCGCAGCTGTGCGTACAACACGGTGGTGCAGCGGCCGAAGGTTGCCGGCGCGGTCGCGCTCGGCGCGGCGGCGCTGATGTTTGCCGCGTTCGCGCGCACACGCCGTCCGTCCGCGTGATTTTCGTTCATTTTCCAAGGAGGCTTTCATGACATCCCGACAACATACGGGCCACGAATACAGCCACTCGCGTGCGCACGAAGGCGAGCGCACGCAGCAGGACCACGACAAGGGCGGCCATCAGACGGGCCACGGCAAGCCGCCGAGCCCCGTCGACGTGCAGAAGGCGCTCAAGGGCATGGACTACCCGGCGAGCAAGTCGGACGTCGTGCAGTGCGCGGAACGCGCGCATGCGGACCGCGAGGTGCTCGACATGCTGCGCAAGATCCCGGAGCGCGAGTACGACACGCCCGCATCGGTATCGAAGGAACTCGGGCGGCTGATGTAAGCGCCGCCCCGTCGCGCCGCGTGCGCGAGCGCGCGGCGCACCCATCACGAGGAGCACGACCATGGCGATGATCGTCGCAGGCCGTTTCACGACGTTCGATGAAGCGGAAGGTGGGGCGCGTCACCTCTACGAGCGCGCGTTCGGGCCCGACGACGTGTCGATCTTCTTCCTGAACCCCGGCGGCCAGCACGCGCGCTTCCCGATCGGCGGCGACGTGTATGCCGACACGGCGGCAAAACCGGGCGGGCGCGGCGCGATGATCGGCGCGATTCGCGGGCTGCTGATCGGCGTCGTCGCCGGATTGATCGTGTATGCGGTCGGCCTGCGCTACTGGTTCGTGCCGGCCGCCGGCGCGCTGGCCGGCGCCTATCTCGGTGCGTTCGGCGGCGCGCTCGGCCGGATGCGCGGCGAGCAGGCCGAAGGCAAAGGCACGCTCGCGCAGAGCCAAACCGGCGTGATCCTCGCCGCGCGCGTGACGCCCGACACTGCGACGGCCGCCGAAGACGTGCTGCGCGCGACCGGCGCGAAGTCGATCGAGCGCGTCGAGGGCGACTGGCAGAACGGCGAATGGCGCGATTTCGATCCGGTGCGCCGGCCCGACGAAGCGCCATCCGACGTGCCGCGCTGAATACGCCCTTTTTTCCAAGCGCTTGCAAAGCACACCGTCGAAACCCGGCCGGCGCGCGGGGGCCGGCGTGCGCCGCGCGTGGCACGCCGCTTGCGCAGCATCGACGGCATTCGTTCAAGGAGGAACACATGACCACCGCACAGACTCCACCGCCGCAGAAACAGTCGCATCAGCCGGGCACCGAGCGCGACATGCACCCGAAGCCGCGCGACGAGGCGGCCGACTACGTCGGCAGCGGCAAGCTCGCGGGCAAGGTCGCGCTGGTGACGGGCGGCGACAGCGGGATCGGCCGCGCCGTGGCGATCGGTTTCGCGAAGGAGGGCGCGGACGTCGCGATCGTCTACCTGAAGGAATCCGACGATGCCGCGCACACGAAGACGCTGATCGAGCAGGCCGGACGGCGTTGCGAGGCGATCGCATGCGACGTCGGCGATCGCCGGCAGGCGCGCGACGCGGTGGCGCGCACGGTCGAGCGGCTCGGCCGGCTCGACGTGCTCGTCAACAACGCAGGCGAGCAGCATCCGCAGCCCGGCATCGAGGACGTGTCGGAGGAACAGCTCGAACGCACGTTCCGCACGAACGTGTACGGCATGTTCTTCTGCACGCAGGCCGCGCTGCCGCACATGAAGCAGGGCGGCCGCATCGTCAACACGGCGTCGGTCACCGCGTATCACGGCAGTCCGAAGCTGCCCGACTACTCGGCGACCAAGGGCGCGATCGTCGCGTTCACGCGCTCGCTGTCGATCGAGCTGGCCGAGCGCGACATCCGCGTGAACGCGGTCGCGCCGGGGCCGATCTGGACGCCGCTGATTCCGTCGACGTTCACGCCCGAGCAGGTCGAGAAATTCGGCTCGAACGTGCCGCTCAAGCGGCCGGGCCAGCCGGACGAACTGATCGGCTGCTACGTGCTGCTCGCGTCGGAAGGCGCGAGCTACATGACCGGGCAGACGCTGCACCCGAACGGCGGCTCGATCGTCGGCGGCTGATGGCCGTTTCCACGCAAGTACCAGGAGAAAGCAGATGAGACAACCCAACTGGACGATCGCGGCGCTCGCCGCCGGCGTGCTCGCGGTGTCGGCGCTCGCCCGCGCGCAGATGCCGAGCGAGCCGCCCGCGTCGAATTCGCATGTGCCGGGCGGCGTGATCAATCCGTCGTCGGGCGCGGGCGCCGCGGGCGACCCCGGCATCGCGAAAGCGCCGAAGGGCGCCGACGCGGAATTCGTCGACAAGGCCGCGATGGCCGGCAAGGCGGAAGTGCAGGCCAGCCAGCTCGCGCTGAAGCAGGCGCAGTCGGCCGACGTGCGGGCATTCGCGAAACGGATGGTCGCGGACCACGGCAAGGCGAACGCGAAGCTCAGTGAGATCGCTGCGCGCAAGGGCATGAAGCCGCAGGTCGACACGATCTCGGACCCCGACGTGGAGGCGCTGCGCGGCAAGCGCGGGCACGACTTCGACACCGCCTATCTCGCGGCGGCCGGCCCCGATGCGCACAAGAAGGCGGTCGCGTTGTTCGAAGACGAAGCGCGCGACGGCAAGGACGCGCAACTGCGCGCGTTCGCGAAATCCACGCTGCCGACGCTCAAGCATCACCTGAGCATGGCGGAAACGGTCGCACGCAAGGTGGGCGCGCAATAACGCGCGCCCGGTTCCACCCCTGGGCCGCACGTGCGGCCCGCTTTTTCGGAGAAGCAGTCATGGCCCAACGGCAATCGAAGCACGAAGGTATCCTCGAACTGCTCTGCCAGGCATACGAGACCGAGCTTGGCGGCGCGCAGATCTACGAGGCCGCGCTCCAGTGCGCGACCGACGAGGACCTGCACAAGGAATGGGAGAAGTACCATCGGGAGACGCTGCATCACCAGGAGGTGCTGCGCAAGGTATTCGAAACGCTCGGCCTCGACCCGGATACGCAGTCGCCGGGGCGCGCCGCGGTGGCGGCGACCGGCAAGTCGCTGGTGCAGGTGATCGAGCAGGCGAAGAAGCAGGCCGACCCGGCGGTCGCGCAGGTCGTCGCGGCCGAATGCGTGGTGCTGGCCGAAACCAAGGACCACCTGAACTGGGAGCTGATCGGCTACGCGGCAGATCAACTGCCCGACAGTAACGCTGCGAAGGTGTTGAAGGCCGCGCACGATGAAGTCGAGGCCGACGAGGATCATCACCTGTATCACACGCGTGGCTGGGCGCGCGAGATGTGGATCGAGTCGATGGGCTTCAAGGCGGTGCTCCCGCCGCCGGAGGAAGTGAAGAAAGTGGAGTCCGCCGCCGATGCGGCGCGTGCCGAGCGCTCGCGCGGCAAGATGATGTAATATCGCGGGCCAAGCGGGCGGCGCGGCCGCCCGCTTGCTGGTCGAGAAGGTTGCGCACGCAACCTCGTTCATCTCCGTTCCGTCGATCACGTCAGCAGATCGACGATCATCGTGGCCACCGCCGCCGCCATCAGCACGACCGCCAGCCAGCCGAACAGTTTCGACACCGGCCCGCTGCCGGGCTGGCCAGCCGCATCGCGCTTGCGCGACAGCAGCATCACCAGCACGAGCATCGGCACCGCCGCGATGCCGTTGAGCACCGCGCTCCAGTACAACGCGCGGATCGGGTCGATCGGGCCGAAGCAGATCGCGATGCCGACGATCACGCACAGCGCCAGCACCGTGTAGAACGCGGGCGCGCGCTTCACGGGCTCGTTCAGCCCTTCGCGGAACCGCCACGCTTCCGCGCACCCGTAGGCGGCGCTGCCCGCGAACGCGGGAATCGCGAGCAGCCCGCAGCCGACGATGCCGAACGCGAATACGAGAAACGCGGCTTCGCCGGCGATCGGCCGCAATGCCTCCGCGGCCTGCGCGGTGCTGCCGATGTCGTGCCGGCCGCGCGCGAAGAAGACGGCCGAGCCGATCACCATGATGCAGAACGACACCGCGTTGGTGACGATCATGCCGGTCCACGTATCGAACGTAATGCGCCGCTCGGTCTCGCGGCGCGTGCTGCGCTCGCCGTCCTGTTGCTCGGCCGTGGTTTCCTCGACTTCGAGCGCGGCTTGCCACACGAACAGGTACGGGCTCAGCGTCGTGCCGAGCACGGCGACCGCGGTGGTCGCATACGCATGCGTGAACGCGATCTGCGGCAGCACGATCGCATGCAGCAGGCCGGCCCAGTCGATGTGCACGAAGCCGAGTTCGAGTACGTACGCGATCAGGCCGAGCGTCATCCATTTCAGCCAGCGCGCGTAGCGTTCGTACGACAGCAGCACCTGCAACGCGAGCGACGCGATCCCGTAGAGCGGCGCATACCAATAGCTGCGGCCGCCGACGACGAGCGCCGTCGCATCGCCCATCGCCGCGAGATCGGCGCCGACGTTCACGACGTTGACGATCACGACCATCACGATCAGCGTCTTCGCGACGCGATCGGAAAAGTGCTCGCGGATGCCGGCCACGAGCCCTTCGCGATTGCGCCGGCCGATGAATGCCGACGCGAGCTGCACCGCGACCATCATCGGCAGCGTGACAACGATCATCCACAGCATGTTGAAACCGAACTGGCTGCCGGCCTGCGCGTAGACGGCGACGTTGCTCGGATCGGCGTCCGATGCGCCCGCGAGCAGGCCGGGGCCGAGCCGCCTATACCACGGCTTCGCGGCGGGCGGCGGCGCTTCGGCCGCCGGCCGCGCGTCTTCGTCGAGTCCGCTCATCCGGCGTCCCCGTGCGACGGGCGCCCGCCGCCGTGGCGCCGCTCGCGCGCGAGGCGCGACGCCGTGCGCAATGCGTCCACCAGCGTGCGGTAGGCGTGTTCGCGGGAATCGGCGCCGCGCGTGCGCAGCACGTACGACGGATGATAGGTGGCGACGACGAGCCGGCCGTCCTCGGTGCGCACCGGCGCGCGCGTGCGCTCGAGCGTCGCGTCGTTGTCCTGCAGCACCGCGCGTAGCGCCGTCGCGCCGAGCGCGACCACCACGCGCGGCTGTACGGCTTCGAGCTCGCGCTCGAGCCAGTAGTGGCACGCGGCCACTTCGCGCTGCGCGGGCGTCTTGTGCAGCCGCCGCTTGCCGCGCGGCTCCCATTTGAAGTGCTTGACCGCATTCGTCAGGTAGACGTGCGAGCGTTCGATCCCGGCTTCGTCGAGTGCGCGATCGAGCATGCGGCCGGCCGCGCCGACGAACGGCAGGCCCGCGCGGTCCTCCTGGTCGCCCGGCTGCTCGCCGACCAGCATGATCGGCGCGTCGACGGGCCCGGCGCCCGGCACCGGCTGCGTCGCGTGCTCCCACAGCGTGCAGCGGCGGCACGCGTCGAGCGTGGCCGGCGCATCGTCGTCGGTCGGCGGCGGCGTGGATGCCGGGCGCGCGGGCGGTTTGCGCGTCATGCGGCGCCCCCGGCCCGGGCCGGGCAAGCGGCGCGCCGCGGTTGCGCGGAACATGCCGGCGCTCGTGCTGTCGCACGGGCGGAGGGAAGCAGAGCGGGCGCCGGAAGCCGCATCGTGCGCATGAAAGACTCCTGTGTCGGCGATGCGAAAGAGACAGCAACCGGCATGCCGCACTCGATCGATATGGGCGCGCGCCTTGCTTGGCAAACCGGTCCAACGACAGGAGAAGCACGATGCAACCCGACCCCGGCGACGATCCGGCCGCCGACGACGTGCTGCTGTGGCGCGCGCCCGACAGCGTGCCACGCCGCCCGCGCCGCGTGCTGGTCGTCGACGACTATCGCGAAGCGGCCGATGCGCTGCGCCTGCTGCTGGAGGCGCGCGGCTTCGAGTGCCGGGTTGCCGACGATCCGTTCGCGGTGTGCGACGTCGCGCGCGACTGGCAGCCGTTCGCGGTCGTGCTCGACATCGCGATGCCGGGCCTCGACGGGCTGCAACTCGCGGCGCGACTGCGCGGCGATCCGCAAACGGCCGACATGCTGCTGGTGGCGTGCAGCGGGCTCGCGTCGCGGCGGGATCAGGAACAGGCGAAGGAAGCCGGCTTCGACGCGCATTGCGCGAAGCCGCTGACGCCGCACCGGCTGCTGGGCTACCTCGAATCGGCGAGCGGCGGTGCCGCGAAGCCGGACGGGGACGTTACACGCCCCTTGTAAAAAGGCGGGCGGCGCGCGGGTGCGGCATCTGCCGGCACGGCGCGGCGGACAAAAAACGCCCCGCGCGGAGCGGGGCGTGTCGCATCAAAGGCGCCGGCGCTCCGGCGCCACGTCGTGGCGCGCTCAGTGGCGGCCGCGCGGATCGTTCAGGTCCTCGGTCGGGTCGGTGAGCCCGAGTTCGTCGCCGGCACTCCAGTACGGCGTGCTGCCGTAGAACTCGTGCAGCGGCTCGGCCCATTGCGGATCGGCCATCGCCGGCCAATGGTCCTTGTCGAACCCCGGCGCGTTGCGGATCCGCTCGGACGACACCGACAGCAGGAAGCACTTGCGCTCGGTGTCGAGCGTCAGCGCGCTCCACGGAATGGCGTGCAGCTTGTCGCCGATGCCGAGGATGCCGCCGCTCGACAGCACCGCATACGCGATGCGGCCGGAGCGCACGTCGAGCATGATGTCCTTGATCTTGCCGACGTCGTCGCCGTCGGTCGTATAGACCTTGTCGCCTTCCAGCGTATCGGCCGCCATCACGTCGGGGCCGGGGCCGGCCGCCGTCGCGGCGCCCTTGCCGATGATGCGGGTCTGACCTTGATTGGAAGTCTGCATGGTTTCCTCCAGGCTGCGTGGGGCGCGACCGTGCCCGGGGCGGGCCCTGCGGGTCGCGCGGGGTGGGCAGGGCGAAGCGGGAATCGCTTCGTCACGTCTGCTTCGGTTGCGACACGCCTTCGAGCGTGTTCGCCACGTCGTCGCGCTCGGGGCTCGCCGTGCGCGTCGCGATGTCGGCGAGCGACAGCATGCCGACCAGTCGCTTGTCGTGATCGACGACGGGCAGCCGGCGCAGTTGCGCGTCGGCCATGTAGTGCTGGATCTCGTCGAGCGAATCGTCGTCGAAGCACCATTCGATCGGGCCGGACGCCACCTCGTGGATTCGCGTCTCCGGCGGCTTGCCAGCCGAGATCGCGCGCACCGCGAGATCGCGGTCCGTCACCATCCCGACCAGCCGGTTGTTGTCGCACACGGGCAGCGCGCCGATGTCGTAGCGCTCCATCAATTGGGCGGCGTGACGGATCGAGTCGGTCGGCGAGATCCGCACGACGTCCTGCGACATGATTTCGTGGACGCGATGCATGCAATTCTCCTTGCGGGTGGGTGTAGCAACGTGTAGCAATGGGCCGATGCGGCCGCCGCGGTTCAGCAAAGCACATGCCGTGCGCGCCGCCGCCGCGTCACGCGTCGTCGCGGTCGCGTTTGTCCTGCCACGGCCCGTCGTCGTGCGTGCCGGGCGGCGTGTCGGGCTCGATGCGCGTGACGCCGCCCGTCGCGGGCGCGTCGCTCGCCGGAAACGTGTCCTCGAGCTGCTTGTCGATATGACGTTCGGAATGGCCCGTACGCGTGCGGTCCTGATCCTTCAGCGGCGGTTGCGGATCGGGTTGCCGCTCGTGCGCCGGTGCGTTCTGGCCGGGCCGGGTCGGATCCTTCATGGCGGTGCTCCGTATCGGTGACGATGATGCGCCTGTGCCGCAACCGGCGTTCCCGGTTCGCCCCCCGGCACGCGACTTGCCGCAGCGGCGCAGACGACCATGACGACGATGACGACGCAGGCGCGACGGCGTGTCTGCTGCGCACACATCAAGCGGAGGCACGACGATGATTCCGAAACGACGACCAGGCGTGCGCTATGAGATCAACGTATGCGGGGGCGGATTCGATTCGGTGAAAAGCCATTTCGATACGTGGAAGCGCGAGCCGCTGATCTACCGCCCCGAGCGCCGGATGTTCGAAGGCAAGGCCGACGTGCGGCCGCTCGGCGACGAGACGTTCGGCGCGACCGAGCCCGCGCGCTTCGCACTGCAGCGGGCGTGCGAGCCGTCGGATCCGTACGCGCTCGCCGCGCGCGTGCGCGACGACGGCCGCGAGCTGTGGCTGGTGATGGCCGCCTATGACGCGTAGCGGCGCGCTTGCAAGATTTTCAGCGAACGGTGTAGCGAAGGCATGGCGCTTCGCGCGGCACCGCGCGGCTGTGTATCCGCCCGCGTATCGATTCCCGCGCGGTCCCCGTGCGATCTCCGTGTGCGGGCGGCCCCGCCGCACGGCATGCGGCTTGCGAATCGTCGCCATGAGGCTGTCGCGCCGATCCCGACCGAATCCCGCAACGATGGAATTGCCGATGAAACACGAACCCGCGCAGTGGCTGCAACGGCCCGAACCGCCGCTTCCCGACGTCGAGCCGGACCCGGAGCCGCCCGACCCCGACGACGTGCCGCCGGACATGCCGGAGCCGTACCGGCAGCCGGAGGGCGATCCGCCCGGGCATGCGCCGCCGGAACGCGATCCGCCGTCGCGCGAGCCGCCGGTGCGGGCGCCGCCGGTGAGCGCGGCGCCGCGAACGAGACCGGAAAGGGAGGGCCTGCGATGAGCATCGGCGTGAAACCCGGCCTGCTGCGCGACATCGCCGAAACGCTGGGCCGCCATTTCGAGGCGCGCGCGATCCCGTTCCATGTCGAGGAGCAACCGGCCGGCGCATTGCATATCGGCTTTCGCGTCGACGGCCATCCGGCGTCGCTGACCGTGACGTTCGACGGCGACGCATTCGCCGCGCTCGAACGGGCCGACGTCGGCCGGCAACGCGGCTCGCTCACGCGCGTCGCGGCCGAATTCGACACGATGATGGCGCGCCGCGCACCGACCGCGTACGCGGGCGATTTCCATTTCAACCGGCTCTGAGCCGCGCCGCCACGGCGCGGCCCGCAGCCATGGGAGGAGCATTCGATGAACACGATCCAGACGATCCGCGTGGGCGCGTGTGCGTTGGCCGCCGCGTGCGCGCTGGGCGCATGCACGCAACCGGCTGGCGGCCCGTACGGCACGCGCGCGGCGCCGCCCGCGCCGCCCGACGGCCGCGGCGCGCAATCGACCACGACGATGCCGGACGCGAACACGCGCTACGACACGCGTCCGTCGCCGGGCAACACGATGCCGCCGGGCGCAACCGTCGGCGAACCGGTCGACGCACCGCCGCCCGGCCCGAACGGCACGCAGGGCGATCGGCCGCTGCCGGGCACGCCGCCGCCGATGCAGTACTGACAGGACGTTGCGCTGTGGCGCCGCGCCACGGCATGCGGCACCGCGATGCGGCCGGGGCAACGCGATGGAGAATCCGCACGCGCATCCGGCGCCATCTGCCCGAATCGTCGACCGCTTTACTCGACCGGTCGGAGGGCGACCGCATCGATGCGAATGAGGACGGGCAGTCGGCCCAGGGCGGGGCCGCGTTTGCCCGAGCGAAATACGTGCCCCCAAACTTGCCCCGGCCTTGTAAAAAAGCAGGCTCCGGCGCGGGGCGACACGGGGTGCGAACCCCCGAGAGCCGCGCCCTGCCGCGCTTCGCGCGGCTGGCACGGATGCTGCATGACGTTCGGTAGAAGACACACCCGAACCGAACCGTCAGGAGGCTTTTGATGCCCGTCTCGCTTGCGCTGCAGATGCGACAGCATCTCGCACTCACGCCGAGGCTTCAGCAGTCGCTGCGGCTGCTGCAGTTGTCCTCGCTCGAATTTCAACAGGAATTGCGTCAGGCGCTCGACATGAACCCGTTTCTCGAAGACGGCCCGGGCGACGACGAAACCGCTGCCGCCACCCCTGAGCAACCGACCGAAGCGGCCGCGCCTGAAACGGCGCCCGAGCGCGACGAAATCCGCCCGCCGGACGGCGAGGTGCCGTTTACCGCCGCGCCCGCGCCGCGCGGCACGAGCCGGCAGGGCGACGACACCGACGGGCTGTCGCCCGGCGAATGGATGGCCGCCGAGCCGTCGCTGCATCAGCAGCTGCACGATGCGCTGCGGCTCTATCCGCTCAACAAACGCGATCGCGAGGCCGCGCGCCTCGTGATCGATGCGCTCGACGACGACGGCTACCTGCGGCAGGAACTCCCTGAACTGCTGGTCGCCGCCGATCCCGCGTGGCTGCTGTCGGAGCAGGATCTGGCGGTCGCGCTGCGGCTCGTGCAGATGCTCGACCGGCCGGGTATCGCCGCTCGTTCGTTATCCGAATGCCTGGTGCTGCAACTGGACGCGATTCCGGCCGGCACGCCGGCACTCGCGGAAGCGAAAGCGATCGCGCGCGAGCATCTGGAGCGGCTCGCGCGCCGCGAGACGGCCGAAATCCAGCGGCGCCTCGGCTGCAATCAGCAGACGCTGCAGGCCGCCTGCGCGCTGGTGCGCGGGCTCGACCCGCGCCCCGGCAATCACTACGGCAGCACGCGCGGCGACTACGTGGTGCCCGACGTGATCGTGCGTCAGGTGCGCGACGAGTGGATCGTCACGATCAATCCGGCCGTGCTGCCGCGTGCGCGGTTGCACGAGCGCTATGCGACGCTGTTCGCGCAGTCGAGCGGCGAGCGCGATTCGCCGCTCGGCCAGCAATTGCAGGAAGCGCGCTGGCTGATCCGCAACGTGCAGAAGCGCTTCGACACGATCCAGCGCGTGGGCGAATGCATCGTCGCGCGGCAGCGCGATTTCTTCCGCTACGGCGAGATCGCGATGAAGCCGCTGGTGCTGCGCGATATCGCGGAGGAACTCGACCTGCACGAGTCGACCGTGTCGCGCGCGACCGGCAACAAGTACATGGCCACGCCGCACGGCACGTTCGAGTTCAAGCATTTCTTCCCGCGCAAGCTCGAGGCGGCCGGCAAGGGCGTGTGCTCGGCCTCCGCCGCGAAGGTGCTGATCCGCGACATGATCGCGGCCGAGCGGCATACCGATCCGCTGTCCGACGTCGCGCTCGCCGAAAATCTCGCGGGCCGCGGCATTCTTCTTGCGCGTCGGACGGTGACCAAGTATCGCCAGGCGATGAAGATTCCGCCGGCCGACCTGCGGCGCCGCGACGCCGCGTGACGGCCTCATTGTTCCAACCACGCGCGCGCCGTCCGTCGCGTCGGCTCGCGCCAACGAGAGGAGCGCAATCATGCCAGCCAAATCCCAGGCGCAGCAGCGCGCCGCAGGGGCCGCGCTGTCGGCCAAGCGCGGTGACACGAAAATGAAGGATCTGAAGCCGCCGTCGAAATCGATGGCCAAGTCGATGAGCGAGAAAGAGCTCGAGAAAATGGCTTCCACGCCCACGCACGGCAAACCGAAACACAAGCACGATGCGTGAGCGCCGCCGACGTTTAGTGACGACCGCTGTCATCCAGGAGGGTTCCATGCTTCGATACGCCATCATCTTCTTCGTCATCGCGATCATCGCGGCGGTGTTCGGGTTCGGCGGCATTGCCGCCGGCGCGGCCGAGATCGCGAAGATCCTGTTCTACATCTTCGTCGTGATCTTCCTGGTCACGCTGTTGCTGGGGGTCGTGCGCCGATGACGGTCGCGCCCGACCGGTCGCGGCGCGTCGCGGAACTCGAGCACGCGTTCGCGATCGGCTTTCCGTCGCAGTCGACCGTCGTCGTTCACGAGGACGACGCGTCGGGCCGGCTGACGATCCACGTATCGTGGGTGCGCGTGCCCTCCGACGAGGATGCGCGCGAATGGCGCTGCACGGTCGACATGCGGTTCGATGCTGACGTGATCGAGCGATACGCGCTGCTCGACACGGCCGACCGGCTGCGCGTGCGCACGCAACTGTGCGACCGCGCGCGGCGCGCGGTGGACGAGCACAAGCCGCGCGTCGAGGATGCCGTGATCGAATGCAACGTGGCGCTCGACGTGACGGCCGTCGAATTCGACGCGGCGCTGCGCGCGCCCTGACGCCGCCGGCCCGCGGGCGCCCATCGGGCGCCGGGCCGGCTTTCCCCGCCGTTCGCACGCGCGCGCCGCGGCGCGCCGGCGTGCATGGCGGCTCCCCATTCGAATACCAAGAGGACACCTGACGATGACGAATCCCCCATCCGCCGGCAAGACGCCCCCGACGCAGCCGCACGACAGCGCGAAGTCGCGCCAGCTCGAAGCGAACCGTGCGCGGCCCGACGGCGAGGCGTTGCGCACCAACCAGGGCGTGCGGATCGCCGACAACCAGAATACGCTGCGAGGCGGCGCGCGCGGCCCGTCGCTGCTCGAAGACTTCATCATGCGCGAGAAGATCACGCATTTCGATCATGAGCGCATTCCGGAGCGCGTGGTGCACGCGCGCGGCTCGGGCGCGCACGGCGTGTTCCGCGTCTACGAGCCGATGGCCGACTACACGAAGGCCGCGTTCCTGCAGGACCCGGCCGTCGAAACGCCGGTGTACGTGCGCTTCTCGACCGTGCAGGGGCCGCGCGGGTCGGCCGACACCGTGCGCGACGTGCGCGGCTTCGCGGTGAAGTTCTATACCGAGGAAGGCAACTACGACCTCGTCGGCAACAACATGCCGGTGTTCTTCATCCAGGATGCGATCAAGTTTCCCGACTTCGTGCATGCGGTGAAGCCCGAGGCGCCGAACGAGATGCCGACCGGCGCGTCCGCGCACGACACGTTCTGGGATTTCGTGTCGCTGGTGCCGGAAACCACGCACATGGTGCTGTGGCTGATGTCGGATCGCGCGCTGCCGGCGAGCTATCGCGCGATGGACGGCTTCGGCGTGCACACGTTCCGCTTCGTGAACGCGGCCGGCGTCGAGCGTTTCGTGAAATTCCACTGGCGGCCCGTGAGCGGCGCGTATTCGCTGCTGTGGGACGAGGCGCAGCGCATCGCCGGCCACGACCCGGATTTCAACCGGCGCGACCTGTGGATGGCGATCGAGCGCGGCGACTATCCGGAGTTCGAGCTCGGCGTGCAGATGATCGATCCGGCCGATGCCGACAAATTCGACTTCGACCTGCTGGATCCGACCAAGCTCGTGCCGGAAGAACGCGTGCCCGTGCGGCCAATCGGCCGGATGACGCTGAACCGCAACCCCGACAACTTCTTCGCGGAGACCGAGCAGGTCGCGTTTCACCCGGGCCACGTGGTGCCGGGCATCGATTTCACGAACGATCCGCTGTTGCAGGGGCGGCTGTTCTCGTACACCGATACGCAACTGAGCCGGCTCGGCGGCCCGAATTTCCACGAGATTCCGATCAACCGGCCGGTGTGCCCGTTCGCGAACAACCAGCGCGACGCGATGCACCGGCAGACGATCAACGTCGGGCAGGCGTCGTACGAGCCGAACTCGACGAGCGGCGGCTGGCCGCGCGAGACGCCGCCCGCGCCGTCCGGCGGCGGGTTCGAAACCGTGCCCGAGCCGCTCGAAGGCCACAAGGTGCGCGTGCGCAGCGAATCGTTCGCCGACCATTTCTCGCAAGCCGCGCTGTTCTACCAGAGCATGACCGAGATCGAGCAGCGGCATATTCGCGACGCGTACTGCTTCGAGCTCGGCAAGGTGACGCAGCCGCACATTCGCGAGCGGGTGGTCAACGAAATCATCGCGCGCTTCGACGCGGGGCTCGCCGCGCAGGTCGCCGAACGGCTCGGGCTGCCCGCGCCGCAGGCGGCCGCGACGCCGGCCGTCCCGCGGCCCTCGCCGGCGCTGAGCCTGATCGGCCGCGCGAAGCCCGGCATCCGCTCGCGCAAGATCGCGCTGATCGCGACGCCGGGTGTGAACCCGGTGCTCGTCGAGCAGGTGCGCGACGCGTTGCAGGCCGCGCACGCGGTGCCGACGATCGTCGCGCCGACGCTCGCGCCGATCGGCGGCATCGTGCCGGAGGCGACGCTCGCCGGCATGCCGTCGGTGATGTTCGACGCGGTGTTCGTGTGCGGCGGCGACGGCGATGGCCGCGATCTCGCGCACAGCGCCGACGCCCGCCATTTCGTGCGCGAGGCGTTCAAGCACCTGAAGCCGATCGCGGCCGTCGGCTCGGGGCGGCAATTGCTCAGCGCCGCGCACTTGCCGGATCCGGCTGAAGGCGTGTGCGTCGGGCAGGCCGTCGATCTCGACAAGGTGCTGAACACGCTGTCGGATCACCTCGGCCAGCATCGCGTGTGGGCGCGCGAACAGCAGGCGGCGGAACTGCCGGCATAGGGCCGGCGGCGGTTCGTGCCGGACGGCGCGCCTGCCCTCGGGCGGGCGCGCATCGGGCAAGGAGGAACAGCATGGCACCGCGGATGATATGGAAAGGCGCGATCAGCTTCGGGCTCGTGCACGTGCCCGTGCAATTGTTTCCGGCGACGCGCACCGTGAAGCCGTCGTTCCGGATGCTCGACAAGCGCTCGATGGACCCGATCGGCTATCGGCAGATCAACAAGCGCACCGGCAAGGAGGTCACGCGCGAGGACATCGTGCGCGGCTACGAGTACGAGAAGGAGCGCTACGTCGTGCTGACCGACGACGAAATCCGCGCGGCGAACCCGGAATCGACGCAGACCGTCGACATCCTGACCTTCGTCGACGAGGACGCCGTGTCGTTCCTCTATCTCGACACGCCGTACTACCTGGTGCCGGACCGCAAGGGCGAGAAGGTCTATGCGCTGCTGCGCGACGCGCTGAAGGACAGCGGCAAGATCGGCATCGCGCTCGTCGTGATGCGCGACCGCCAGCATCTGGGCGCGCTGATCCCGGTCGGGCCGATACTCGCGCTCGATACGCTGCGCTGGCAGGAGGAACTGCGGCCGCTCGACGAGCTGTCGGTGCCGGCCGACGACGCGAAGGGCGCGGGCGTCACCGCGCGCGAACTCGCGATGGCGAAGAAGCTGATCGACGACATGTCCGGCAAATGGACGCCCGATGAATATCACGACACGTTTCGCGACGACATCCTCGAACTGGTCGAGCGCAAGGTGCGCGCGGGCAAGGTCGAGGAGATCGAGGACCGGCCCGCGCAGACGGGCCGCGCGGCGACCAACGTGGTCGATCTCACCGAGCTGCTGAAGCGCAGCCTCAAGGGCGGCGCCGGCGCGCGCGCGGCGGATCTGCGTGACGAGCGCGACGAAGCGGAAGAGGAGGCGTCATCGTCGCGGGGCGGCGCGCGACGCAAGCCACCCTCGAAATCCGCGTCGAAAGGCACGACGACGAAAACCGCGGCGAAGCGCGGCACCGCGAAACGCGCGGCGAGCGAGCCCGCGGCGAAGAAGACCGCCGCGCGACGCAAGCACGCGGCGTGAAGCCGATGACGCCGACTCCGATTTCGACGAGGTGACGCGATGGCCGGCAAGCTCGATCCGTATCGCCGCAAGCGCCATTTCGGCGCGACGCCCGAGCCCGAAGGCGCGCACGGGAAGCGTCGCGCGAAGGCGGAGGTGAAAGCGGGCACGAAGGCGAAGCCCGCCGCGCGCGCCCGCCACCCGCTGCGCTTCGTGATCCAGGAGCACCACGCGCGCCGGCTGCACTACGATTTCCGGCTCGAGCTCGACGGCACGCTGAAATCGTGGGCCGTGCCGAAGGGGCCGAGCTTCGATCCGCAGGTGAAGCGGCTCGCCGTGCATGTCGAGGACCATCCGCTCGAATACGCGTCGTTCGAAGGCGAGATTCCGGCCGGGCATTACGGCGCGGGGTCGGTCGTCGTCTGGGACGAGGGCACGTGGACGCCCGACGGCGGCGTCGCGCAGGCACGCGAAGGCTATCGGGCGGGCAAGCTGACGTTCCGGCTCGACGGCGAGAAGCTGCACGGCGGCTGGGCGCTCGTACGCAGCGGGCGCCAGGAAGGGCGCCAGGAGCAGTGGCTGCTGATCAAGGAGCGCGACGACGACGCGCGCAGCGCCGATGAATTCGACGTGGTCGGCGAGCGGCCGGGCAGCGTGCATGACGGCGCGTCCGACGGCGCGGCGCGCAAGCGAGCGGCGCGACGCGGCGGCTCGACCGGCGCGAACGGCGATTCACGGGCAACGCGACCTGCAAGCCGCGAAGGCAACGAAAGCCAGCGCCCCACCGATCCGTCGCAAGTCGAGGGCGCGGTGCGCGCGCCGCTGCCCGAGCGCGTCGCGCCGCAACTCGCGACGCTGGTCGACGCACCGCCGACGCACGGCGGCTGGTGCTACGAACTGAAGTTCGACGGTTACCGGATCCTCGCGCGCATTGCAGGCCAGGGCGCGCGCCGGCGCGTCACGCTGATGACGCGGGAAGGCCGCGACTGGACCGCGAAGCTGCGCGCGCAGCGTGACGCGCTCGCGGCGCTCGACGTCGACGACGCGTGGCTGGACGGCGAGGCCGTCGTGCTCGGCGAAAACGGCCTGCCCGATTTCCAGGCGTTGCAGAACGCGTTCGGCACGGGCCGCTCGGATGCAATCACGTTCTTCGCGTTCGATCTGCCCTATCTCGACGGATACGACCTGCGCGACGCGCCGCTCACGGCCCGTCGCGCGCTGCTCGAACCGCTGCTCGCGAACAGCGACCCGACGCGCGTGCGTTTCTCGCCCGATCTCGGCGAGGACGTCGCGTCGCTGATCGCGAGCGCCTGCGACACGGGTCTCGAAGGGTTGATCGGCAAGCGCGCGGAGTCGCGCTATCGCGCCGGCCGTTCGCCGGCGTGGATCAAGCTCAAATGCCGGCGCCGGCAGGAATTCGTGATCGGCGGCTTTACGGAGCCATCGGGCAGCCGGCACGGCTTCGGCGCGCTGCTGCTCGGCGTGCACGAACCGCCGCCGGCCGGCAAGCGGCGGCGCGGGCCGGGGCCGCTGCGCTACGTCGGCCGCGTCGGCACGGGATTCGACGCGCGCATGCTCGACCGTCTCGCCGCGATCCTGCGCAAGCACGAGCGCGACACGATGCCGTTCGACGCACCGCCGCGCGAACGCACGCGCACGCGCGTGCACTGGGTCGAGCCGACACTCGTCGCCGAATGCGAATTCGCGGAATGGACCGGCGACGGCATCGTGCGGCAGGCCGCGTTCATCGCGCTGCGCGACGACAAGCCGGCGCAGCAGATCGTTCGCGAGATGCCCAGGCATACGGAAACGGAGGTGACGATGGATCAACGCCAGACCCCGCACGACGACAAACGCAAGCGCGCATCGCCTGCCGCTCACGAAACGGCCGCTCGCAAGCGCCCCGCACGTTCCGGCGCGGCCGCGCGCGCCGAAGGCGACGCGGCTGCGCCAGACTCGCTCGGCGGCGCGCGCATCACGCATCCCGAGCGCGTGCTCGACCCGCAAAGCGGCACGCGCAAGATCGATCTCGCGCAGTATTGGCAATGGGTCGCGCCGTGGCTGCTGCGCGACCTGAAAGGCCGGCCCGTCTCGCTCGTGCGCGCCCCGGGCGACATCGCCGGCGAGCTGTTTTTCCAGAAACACGCGGAGCGCCGCGAGATTCCGTTCGTCACGCAGCACGAAGGGCTCGACCCCGGCCACGGGCCGTTACTGTCGATCGACAGCGTCGACGCGCTGCTCGGCGCCGCGCAAATGGGCACGGTCGAACTGCACACGTGGAACGCGCATGCGTCGAACATCGAGCGGCCCGACCGCATCGTGTTCGACCTCGATCCCGATCCGGCGCTGCCGTGGCGCACGATGATCGACGCCGCGCAACTGGTGCGCGGCCTGCTCGACGAGCTGGGGCTCGTGTCGTTCTGCAAAACGAGCGGCGGCAAGGGGCTGCACGTCGTCGTGCCGCTCACGCGGCACGCGGGCTGGGACGACGTGAAGGATTTTTCGCGCGCGGTCGCGCAGCACGTCGCCGGCACGCTGCCCGAGCGTTTCACCGCGACGATGGGGCCGCGCCACCGGCGCGGCAAGATCTTCGTCGACTACCTGCGCAACGGGCGCGGCGCGAGCACGATCGCCGCGTATTCGGTGCGCGCGCGGCCCGGCATGGGCGTGTCGGTGCCGCTCGAGTGGGACGAGGTGCCGCAGACGACGGGCGGCGCACAATGGACGATCGACACGTTGCACGTGCGGCTGGACGCGCTGAAGCGTGACCCGTGGGAAGGCTATGCGAAGGCGCGCCAGCGCATCACCGCGGCGATGCGGGCGCGGCTCGGCGCGGACACGTGAACCGTCAGCGACGGCGCTGCTGCAACCGGTAATACCAGTTCATCAGCGGCGTCGCGGAGACCCCGTGCGCCACCACCGACGCGGACACGACGGCCAGCACGGGCGCCGCCAGCGGGCGCACGGCCTCGGACGGCCCGTGCTCGAGCGCGAACAGCAGATAGTAGAACGAGCCGATCCCGCGGATGCCGAACCACGCCATCAGCCGCCGCTGCGCATGCGTCGCCCGCGACCCGACGAGCGTGACCAGCACCGCGAGCGGGCGCACGGCGACGAACAGCACGGTGGCCAGTGCGGCGGCGCCCCACGTGAACAGCGGGCCGGGCAGCGTCGACAGCACGCTGCCGATCATCGTCATCACGATCGCCTCCGCGATCCGTTCGAGCTCGATCGTGAAGCCGAGCACCGATTCGGCCATGAACGCATGCGCCTTGTCCGGATGCTTTTCGGTCGCGACGACGTCTTCCGAATCGATCTGGCCGATCACTTCGCGCGGCGGACGGTCGCCGCTCGCACGATGCTCGACGCGCCGCATCGCGACGCCGGCCGCGAACGTCGCGATGAAGCCGAACGTGTGCGCGAGCTGTGCGGCGCCGAACGACAGCACGATCAGCGCGAGCGCGAAGAAGCCTTCGAGGCCGAGCGCCTGCGCGTGGCGCGTGCGCAGCCAGCCGATCGTCTTCGTCATGGCCCAGCCGAGCCCGCCGCCGATCGCCGTCGCACCGGCGATGCCCCACAGCGCGACCAGCGCGAACGTGCCGGACAGCGGCGGGATGCCGTGCGTCGCGCCCGGTGCGCCGCACAGCGCGAGCCCCGCGAGCGCGAACGGCAGCGCGATGCCGTCGTTCATCCCGCCTTCGCCGGACAACGCGAAGCGCACCAGGTCGCGATCGCCCGGGTCGTGCACCTGCACGTCGTGCGCGAGCACGGGATCGGTCGGTGCGAGGATCGCCGCGAGCAGCAGCGCGGGGCCCCAGCCGACGCCAAGCGCGAGCACCGTGCACGCGGCGAGCAGCGGCACGGTGACGACCATCGCGAGCAGCCCGAGGCGGCACGGCACGAGCCACAGCTTGTCGGACAGCGGCACGCGCAGCCGCAGCCCGATCGCGAACAGCGATACGAGCAGCGCGACTTCGACGATCGCGCGCAGCAGGGGGCCGTCGCGTTCCAGGTCGAGATGCAGCAGGCCGGCGCCGCTCGGGCCGAGCGCGACGCCGAGCACCAGGTAGACCATGGCCGAGCTGCAGGGCAGGTGGCGCAACGCGGACGTCACGACGCCCATGCCCAGCAGCACCGCGCCGATGATCAGGTACCAGAGGGTTTCGTGCATGTGTGATCGCAGCGGAGGGAGACGGGCGACGCGCCAGCCGTCAGGGCTTGCGGCCGAACGCTTCGCGCAGCTTGCGCTTCGCGCGTTCGAGCGTTGCACGGCGCGTTTTCGGCAGGTTGCGGCCCGCGCGGTTCACGTAGAAGTTCAGCATCGACATCGCCGACTGGAACGGCGACGCCTTGCGGCGGCGGCTGTGTTCGGCCGAGTGCTTCAGCGACGCGGCGATCGCCGCCGGATCGTCGGATTTGAAGATGTCCGGCTCGATGTCGAGCGCATCGCTTTTTTGCGTGACTTCGCCGGACCAGCGCTGGCGGTGGTTCGGATCGGCGCCGGGTGCGCGGCCGGGGCGGCGCGTGTGGCGCTTGCCGTGCGCGTGGGAAGCGGAAGCAGAAGCGGAAGGCATAAGGCAGAGGCTCCGTATGGGTCACGGACAAGTCGTGCGCAGCAGGGAAGCAAACTGCGTGCCGCATCGCGAACGTCGCCGGCGCGGCATGGGCCTTGCTGAAAGACCGGAGCAGGAATTTCCATCACGCGATCGTCCATAGGGAGAAAACGCCATGAAGTCAGTATTCGAATCGAAGTTCGTCGCGCGGCACGTGCTGGGCTGCGCGGCCGTCGCGATCGCCGCCGCCGCGCCGGCCGCGTGGGCGCAGAACTCGCAGCGCTCCGACGAGGGCACCGGCGCGCCAAACCCGTCGATGGACATGTCGACGCCGGGCACCAACGGCAATACGGCCGCGCCGCCGCCACCGGCGGGCACCCAGCGGCATGGCGCGAAGCACGGGATGCGGTCGCACAGCGGGGCGGCCGGGCATGTGAAGCCGGGCGGCGGCCCGAACGGTGCCGGCCAGGGCGGCAGCGGCTCCCCCGGCGGCGGCGTCGGCGGCGGGTCCGGTGGGGCCGGCGGCACGGGCGGCTCGGGCGGCACGAGCGGGACGGGCGCCGGCAACGGCGGGTCGGCGGGCTCGACGGGCACGGGCGGCGGCGGGGCCGGCGGGACGGGCGGCGGTTCCAGCGGTTATTGACGGTGTCGTGCCGGCGCGGCCGGCACGGCGCGATGGCGGCGCGGTTACCCGGGACGGGCGCGCCGTCACCACGCAGGAGGACATCATGCAATCGAATTCCCGGAATTTTCTGGAGCACGACGAGATCGACGACGATGCAGGCGACATGGACGATCTCGACACGACGGTGCACGTGGACGTCGAAACGGGCAGGGTCATGTTTCATGCGGCGTGGGCGAACGCGGTCGAGGCGCCACCCGAGGCGGCGCGGCATTCGGTCGTGCTCGCGCTCGAATGCTCGACGATGGAACGCTATGCGGACCTCGACGACGGCGCGCGGATGCGCGTGCATGCGATGTTGCACGACGCCGTGCAGCAGACGCTCGAACAGTTGCCCGATACCGACGAGAATCTGACGCTGACGGTCGAGCTGACCGACGCGATGCTCGACGCCGCGCGTCATTTGCAGTGATCGCGGCGCATCGAACGGGCGCGCGGCGTCGGGTTACATCCCGTTGAAAAGTTTGCACCCCCGACCGTGACGAACGGGGCAGGCGAGACGACGAGAGGCATACGCACCCCCGGCGCGCGGGTCGTTCCCCGATTGCAGGGCAATACAAGCGCGCATGGTTGCCGCGGCGTGCGGCACCCTGCGGCGCCTCGAGCACGCGGCACGCCGATTGCTGCGCGACGAACACGGCACGACGTGTGCCACACCTTCCACGGAGGCATTCATGAGCGGCAGGCTGGATCATTGCAAGGTAGCGATTCTCGCGGTCGACGGCTTCGAGGAAGCCGAGCTCGTCGAACCGCAGCGCGCGCTCGCGGCAGAAGGCGCGCAGGTGGACGTGATTTCGCAGAAGGGTGGCGAGATCCAGGGCTTCAGGCATGTCGACAAGGGCGAGCGCGTGAAGGTCGATCGCACGTTCGACGAGGCGCGCGAAGGCGACTACGACGCGGTCGTGTTGCCGGGCGGCGTCATCAACGGCGACGCGATCCGGATGGTGCCCGCCGCGCGCGAATTCGTGACGGCGGCGGTGGGCGCCGGCAAGCCGGTCGCGGCGATCTGTCACGGCGGCTGGCTGCTGGTATCGGCCGGGCTGGTCGACGGCAAGACGATGACGAGCTGGCCGAGCCTGCAGGACGACATCCGTCATGCGGGCGGCAAGTGGGTGGACGAGGAAGTCGTGCGCGACGGCAACCTGATCACGAGCCGCAAGCCGGCCGACCTGCCCGCGTTCAACGGCGCGCTGGTCGAGCGTCTCGCGGCGCGGGGGGCGTGAGCCGATGCCGACAGGTTCCCCGCGCGCCGTCACGCTGACCGACGAACCGCCCGCGTTCGACGGCGCGGCGCTGCAAATGCGCTTCGTCGTCGAGGTCAGTGGCGTGCCGCATGACTGCGCGATCACCGTCGAGGCGCTCGAAGACCATTTCGGCGCGCGCTCCGCGCTGGAAGCCGACTTGCGCGATGCGTTCGAGCGCGGCCGTGCGCGGATCGAAGCCGCATGCGCGGACGTGCTGGCGAGCGGCAACCACGACGTGGTGCTGCACAGCGGGTATTTCCGTGCGCCGGCAGGCGCAGCGAGGGCCGGGCTGTTTCGCTCGCGGAGATCGTGATGCGAGCGCGTTTCCCGAAGCATCTGCTCGGTACGTTGTCCAGACGGATCGACGCCGGTCGCATCCGGCGGCCTGCCATTACACGCCGTTGAAAACTTTGCAGCGGCTCGAACACGTCGTCCGGCGCCACATCGCGCGGTGCGCGCGCCCTGCGGATACAGGCGGCACGAGAGCGGTTGGCACGGTCCCTGCATGCCCCTGACGTCGCCGGCGCACGATACGCGTCGCATGCCGATGCGACGCCGTCGTCGCATCGAGCGCAGCCGTCAACCGGGGAAACGAGCATGCTGACTGCCCACGAATTCGCCGCACTGTTCCTCGCGCATCACGCGCCCGAACAGATCCAGATCGATCGCGACGACGTCGTCGCGCTCGTCGAACGACGCCTGATCGTGATGGAGCACGACGACGCGTCGGGCGCGCACCGACCCGCGCTGACTGCCGACGGCCTGTCGGTGCTGCGAGGCGTGCAGCGTCATGACGCCGCGGATGCCCACGCGATCGCCCTGCACGATGTGACCGACGGGTGATGCGCAGGGTCGCGCACCGCGCTCACCGCGCGACCGCGACCGGCGCATTGACCTGCACGACGGGCGGCTTGCCTTCGAATGGCGGCGCGTACAGGAAGCGGTCGATCACGCCGGGCTCGAACAGCAGGCAGTAGGTCGAGCCGCCGAACTGGAAGTAACCGATCTCGTCGCCCTTGTCGACGCGCTGCCCCGGCACGACCTCGACCACGCACGACGATACGTCGCCCATCCCGACGAACACGGCCGCCACGGTGCCGATGCCCGGATCGTCGCTCGCGATCGCAATGACCGCGCGTGCGGCCACGGCCGTCATGTAGCCCTGCGAGTCGTTGAGCCCGGCCGGGTCCGGGCCTTCCGCTTCGGCGACCGAATAATAGGTGCCGTCGACTCGATACGCGTGGGTGACGACGCCGCGCACCGGCGCATGCCAGCGGTGATAGTTGTACGCGCTGAGGTAGGCCTGATAGACGTCGCCGCCGACGAAGCGCTCGGCGAGCGGCAGCCACGCGGGCGTGAAGAGGTCGCGCAGCGAATACGGCTGCGACTTGATCCAGAACGTGTCGCGCAGCTTCACGTTGGTTTCGGCGTGATAGGGCGCGGCTTCGCACGCGCTGACGATCACGTGCGGATCGTCCGGGGCCGCGACGGGCCGCGCGCCATCGCGAAAGCGCCGCGTGAAGAAGTCGTTCCACGAATCGAAGCCCCAGTGCGGCTGATCTTCACGATACTGGAACTGCGACAGCCCCAGACGCTTGCGTGCTCCGTCGCAGAACCATCCGTCGGGCGCGGACGTGTCGAGATGCACGCGCGAGTGCGGGCCGCCGAGGAAGTCGCACCAGACGTTCAGCACGCGCTTCAACTGCGCGTTCACGGCCGCGTCGCGAAACACCGCGTGGCCCGACGGCATGCACATCGGCCAGTCGAAGAACGCGTTCAGCGGGCACACGATCAGGCTTTCCTCGCTGAACGGCGGCGTGTAGGTCATCAGATGGTCGAGCACGGTCATCAGCTCGCCGATCGACGTGTAGCCGAGCCGGTATCCCGATTCGCACGCTTCGTCGATCGCGCGGGTCAGGCTCATGCGCAGCACCGCGTTGTCGTCGAACAGCCGCGCGAGGTCCTGCACGGCCGGCGTCCGCAGCCGCTCGCCGGCATGCGCGCGGGCTTCGTTCGCGATTTTTTCGCGGAACGCGGCCATGCGGGATTCCTCGGTGGCCATCCATCCGCCGAGGCGGCGGCGCGTGGCGGGCGGCGTGTTGCGATTCGTCGGCATCGTCACCTCCGGAACGGTTTCGGTCGAATCACCGGAGCAAGATGCTTGCCCGGCGGGCGGCACCGAAATTGCTGCGTTCGGGCGACCGGTTTCTTTCGATGACTCAGGAGAACGGAATGGCTACAGCTTCGAATGCACGACAGACCCACGATGCAGGCTCGACGGACGAGCGTCGCCGCGACGGGCAGCGGACCGTGACGCCGACACGTACGCGGGCTCGAGTGCGAGCGCAGGCGGCGCCGCTCGACGGCGCTCGGCGGGCCGAGCGCGGTGACCGCGGCACAAGCGGAAACGGGCCGGTGACGCCGAGCCGCGGAGAAGAGGCGGCGAAACCGCTGTGGGAAGACGACCGCGGCGAGACGCCGCCGGAGGAGTGGTCGTAAGGTCGCCGACGCAGATCGTCGGCTGAACAAACCGGCTTGCGATCGGACGTTTCGGGTGAAAGCCGATCACGCGTTTGAAAGATCGATTATTCGCGGCACGTTTTGCACAAAATCGATCGCGGGCTCGCTCCCTGACTACCGTCAATCGGACATCGCCTTCAGTTTTCACTCCGCGCCGCGACGAGCACCGCCACAGGCAACTCGGCCAGACAGCGATCGAGCGCCAGCACACCATCCGGCGCATCGATCGCGTCCCCGGCATTCAACGCGTCTGTCCAGGGCCCTTCAACGCCGCGCGGCAGCACGGCGGCCGTGTCGCCCCATCGCGCCGGTTCCACGCGCGGCAATCCGGGCGCTTCGCCCAGCAACCGGCACGCGAGCCGCGTCGCGACCACCACCACGGTCGCCGCATCGTCGCACCGCGCGAACGCCACCGCATGCCGTGCCAACTTGCCGCGCACGCGCAGCGGAACGTACGCGCCATCCGCGAACGTCGCCGGCCATCGCGCGCGCAGCGCCAGCATCCGCTCGATCAGCGCGCGCTTCACGCGCGCGTCGGGCCATGTCGGCAGATACGACGCAACGGGCGCGTCGACCGCTTCGGCCGCCAGCGTCGCGAACGGCACGTCGCGCCGGTTGTCCGGATCGACGAGCGAGTGATCCCATGACTCGGTACCTTGATACAGATCGGGCACGCCGGGCGACGCGATCCGCAGCGCCGTCTGCGCGAGGCTGTTGACGACGCCGGCCGGCGCGATCCGCGCGACGAACGCATGCAGCCGATGCGGAAAATCCCCGGCGCCGCGCGGCGTCAGGATCGCGCGAACGAACGCCTCGCAGCCGCGCTCGTAGTCGGGCTCGGGCGCGAGCCAGTCGGTGTGCTGCTTCGCTTCGCGCAGCGCCTTCGTCTGCCATTGCACGACGCGCGTCGCGAGCGCGTCGAGGCCGGCCGCATCGTCGGGTGCGAGCGCGGGCGGCCAGCAGCCGACGAGCGTCTGGTACAGCATCGCCTCGGCGGCCGGCCCGGGCGTCCACGCGAGGTCGCGGTGCGCGCCGCCGCGATGCGGCAGGTTCAGCGCCGACCAGTCGAGCGATGCCGCGCGCCACGCATCGGGCGCCTCGCTGAGCACCGCGAGCCGCGCACGCGCGTCCTCGCCGCGCTTGTGGTCGTGCGTGGCCGTCGCGACGAGCCCGTGCGGCACGGTGCGCGCGCGACGCCGGTTGCGCGCATGGAACGCGCCGCGCGACAGGCTGAAGTCGCCGGCGTCGGCGCCGACTTCGTTGCGCGACAGCAGCCGGCCATAGCGATAGTTGGCCGTATCCTCGACACCCTTCGCGGCCAGCGGCGCGGTGAGCTGCGCGAACGCGACGCGCGCCGCGACCAGCGCGTCCGCGTTCGCGCGCGGCACGCGCACGACCGGCAAGCCGAGCCACGCGGCGACGCGCTCGAGCGCGAAGCGGTCGGTCGGATCGACGGCCGCATACGCACCGTCATACGCGTGGGCGAGCACGCGCCGGTCGGCGCCGGCGAGTTCGTCGCCCGGCGCCGGATACATCCGGTACACGGGCAGCCGCACCGCGAGTTCGCCGAGCACGCGCTGGATCGCGAGCCGGCTCACGTCGCGCGTCGCGGGCGACGCCCGCGCGATCCCGTGCAGCAACCGCGCGACGCGCGCATGCTCGACGGCGAGTTGGCGCATCAGCACGCGCCGCTTGCCGTCGAGCGCTTCCTGCGCGAACGTGCGCGCGGAACCCGACACGGCCGCCCAGTGCGCGGCGAGCGGCGCGGCGCCGGCCGGGTCGTGCAGCAGCGCGCCGACGTCGTTCATGAAGTCGTAGCCGGTCGTGCCGTCGACGGCCCAGTCGCTGCGCAGCGCCTCGCCGGGCGCGAGGATCTTCTCGACCACGATGTAGGGCCGCGCGTCGCGCTGCGCGGCGAGCCGCGCGTGCAGCCGCCGGCAGTACGCGCGCGGATCGGCGAGGCCGTCGACGTGATCGACGCGCACGCCGTCGATCAGCCCGGCCGCGTGGAGGCGCAGCGGCAGCGCATGAACGGCGTCGAACACCGCGTCGTCTTCGACGCGTACGGCCGCGAGCGTCGCGATGTCGAAGAAGCGCCGCCAGTTCAGCTCGTCGGCGGCCGTGCGCCACCACGCGAGCCGGTAGTGCTGGCGTTCGAGCAATCGGTGCAGGCAGGCGCGCGAGCGGGCGCGGCGCGGGTCGGCGCCGCGCAATACCGCGTCGAGCGCATGCGGGCCGTGCGCGGCCGCATGATCGCGCAGCGCCGCATGGGCGGCGGCCAGCCGCGCGCTGCCGCGTGCCGGCGCGGCATCGAAGCGCTCGGCGAGCGCGTTCAGGTCCGCGCGGTTCGCGATGCGCAGGATTTCCGCGTAGGTGGCGGCGGCTACGGGCAGCCGCCGCCCGGGGCACGCGATATAGAAGCGGCCCGCGGCCGGATCGGCGCGCAGCGTGATGTCGCCGGCCGCGAGCGCATCGCCGTACGGCACGCCGAGGCACGGCAGCAGCACCTTGCCGTCGAGCGCCGGGTCGGGCGGATGCCAGTCGATGTCGAAGGTGCGTGCATACGGGCTCGCCGGCCCCCATTCGAGCACGTCGTTCCACCAGCCGTTCGACGACCCGCCGACGCCCATGTGGTTCGGCACGATGTCGATGATGATGCCGAGGCCGCGCGCGCGCAGCGCATCGACGAGCCGCAGGAAGCCGGCTTCGCCGCCGAGTTCCGCGCTGAGCGCGCCGTAGTCGACGGTGTCGTAGCCGTGCAGCGAGCCGCGCTCGGCCGTCGACACCGGCGACAGGTACAGGTGGCTCACGCCGAGCCGCGCGAAGTAGTCGGCGTGCGCGGCCGCGTCGTCGAACGTGAAGCCCGCGTGCAACTGCAGGCGCAGCGTCGCGCGCGGCGTCATGAGCGGCGCCCCCGCGAACGGCGCGCATGCACGACGGCGGCGATGCGCGTGCGCACGTCGGTGTCGAACAGCGTGTCGACCGTGCGCGGCAGACGCTGCCGCCAGTTCGGATGGCCGCACGGCGGCCCCGGCAGGTTCGGCTGCGCGTCGAGCGCGAGCAGATCCTCGAGCGGCAGCAGCGCGAGCGGCGACGGGCTGCTCGCGACGTAGCCGAGGATCGCGTTCACCGGCGGCATGTCGGCCGGCGGCACCGCGGCGCCGGCCGGCGCGCACCCGGCCTGTTGCAGCGCGCGCCACAGCGCCGCGCGCTCGGTGGCGCGTTCCGCGTGGGCGGCGAGCAGCTCGGGCGGCGAAGCCGGCGGCGGCATCGGCTTGCCCGGCTCGGGGCGCTGCACGGTATCGTGTCCGAACGCCATGCGCTGCACGATCTCGTCGGAATCGTGCGCGCTCGCATCGTCCGGCGCCGGGGTGGCCACGTCGCGCGGCGGTGTGTCGTCGCGCCGTTTACCGGCTTCGGCGTCGGCGGCGACGCGTCGCCACCCGAGATCGACGCCGCGCCACCAGCCGGCCACGGTCGGCAAGTCGTGCGTCGAGGTGGTCGCGATCGCATCGCGATCCCATGCGGACGGCGGCCGGAACGCGCCGTTCGCGTCGCGCTCGAACCACAGCACGCGCATGCCCGCGACACCCTGCGCGCCGAGCCGTTCGCGCAATCCGGCCGGCACGGTGCCGAGATCCTCGCCGATCGCGATCGCGCGATGGCGGGCCGCCTCGAGCGCGACGAGCCGCACCAGATCGTCGATCGGATAGCGCAGGTACGCGCCGCTGCGCGGCGAGCCGCCGTCCGGCACGATCCACATCCGCGCGAAGCCGAGCACGTGATCGATGCGGATGCCGCCCGCGTGCGCGAACGCGGCGCGCAGCAGCTCGATGAACGGCACGAAGCCGTCCGCGCGCAGCGCCGCGGGCGTCCACGTCGTCACGCCCCACGCCTGGCCGGCCGCATTGAACAGGTCGGGCGGCGCGCCGAGCGACACGCCGCGCAGCAGCGTCGTGCCGTGCGCCCAAGCGTCGCTGCCGGCGCGATCGGAACCGACCGCGAGATCGGCGATCAGCCCGGTCGCCATGCCCGCGCCGCGCGCCGCGTGCTGCGCGTCGCCCAGCGCGCGCGACGCGCACCATTGCAGGAAGGTGTGGAACGCGATCGTGTCGGCATGCGCGTGCGCGAACGCGTCGACTTCCGCCGATCCCGGCATGTGCCATTGCGCCGGCCATTGCCGCCAATCCGCGCCGATCCCGTGCTCGATGCAGAACGCCTGCAGCGCATCGAAGCGCGCGTGCGCGTCGAGCGCCGCGCCGCCCGCCGCGCGAAACCGCTGGTACGTGTCGCGCGACGGGTCGTCGCTCGCTCGCCATGCGTCGAAGCATGCACGCAGACGGCGCAGCTTCGCCGGCAGCACGCGGGGCCAGTCGATCAGTGCGGCGTCGGCGTCGGCGACGGCGGCCGATGCGCGCGGCGCGGCATCGGCGCCCGGCACCGCGTCGCAGTCGAGATACGCGACGTTGTGCCAGCGCCTCGACGACGGCGAATACGGGCTGTCGTGCGCGGGGAGGGCCGGAAAGCCGGCGTGCGTCGGGCTGATCGCCACGGCCTGCGCGCCGTGTCGCGCCGCGTGCGCGGCGAGCCGCGCGAGCGTCGTGTAGTCGCCCGCGCCGTCGTCGCCGGTGCGGCGCAGGCCGTAGAGCTGCGCGGCGATGCCCCAGCGGCTGTTCGCGTCGCGTGTGCGCGCGAACGCGTCGAACGGCCGCGCGCGCGGCGGTGCGATCGCGAGCCCGATACGCTGCTCGCCGACGTCGAGCGCGTGATAGCCGGCCATCGCGAGCGGCGGCAGCGTGCCGTGTTCGCCCGTGCCGCCCACGCGCCCGTCGACGTGCCCGCCGCTTTCGAGCGAGATCCTGAAGCGCGCGCCCGGCGCCGCGACGGTCGCGGGCAGCGTCAGCGGCAGGCCGGCGTCGCCGGTCACGGTGCGCGGCGGCGCCGCGTTCGCGTCGGCGAGCGCCGCCGCGCTGTCGACCCGCTGGATCGCGGTGCCACACGGCCAGCCGAGCGCATCGACGAGCGCGACGAGCGCGTCGTCGTCCACGCGCCGCGCGACGCCGCCCGCGTCGGTCCAGTCGGGCTCCAGCCCGGCCGCACGGGCGAGCGCCGCGATCGGAACGTCGGTCGTCATGATGAACTCCGTCCGTTCGCGCGGTGATGCCGCGCATCCTGGTTGACCGCGCCGTCGCGCCACGCGATGCACGCGCGGGGCGGCACGTGCCCGCCCGGCAGCCGGTCGCGCGCGCGCGGCGGCGTCTCGAACACAATCTTGCCGACCGGCAGCGCGGGCAGCGTCGCGTCGTGCGAGCCGAGATTCAGCGCGATCGTCAGCGTGCTGCCGTCGCCGAGGCGCCAGCGCGCGGCGAGCGCGGGCGGGTCGCCGTCGCCCGCGAGCAGATCGACGCCGAGCGACCGCGCGCCGGCCAGGTGCGGCGTCACGAGCGCCGCGCGCACGGCCAGCGCGCTGCGGTAGAAGCGCCGCCACGCGGCCGCGTCGGGCCACGATTCGTCGGGCGGATGGTGCAACGACGAGCGCACGAACGTCGCGATGTCGTTCGGATCGGGAATCGCGTCGCGATGCGCGGCATCGGCGAACGCGGGAAACGCGGCGAATTCGCGGCGCCGGCCTTCGCGCACCGCGTCGGCGAGCGCGCCGCGATAGTCGGTGAAGAACTGGAACGGCTGCGTGCTGCCGTCTTCCTCGCCCATGAACAGCAGCGGAATCGACGGCGCGAGCAGCATCAGCGCGGTGGCCGCGCGCACCGCGTCGTCGTTCGCGAGCGCGCGCAGCCGTTCGCCGAACGCGCGGTTGCCGATCTGGTCGTGGTTCTGCAGAAACACGACGAACGCCGTCGGCGGCAGGTGCGCGCTCGGCTCGCCGCGCGCGGCACCGTCGTGCAGCGGCGACGGTTCGCCCTGATACGCGAAGCCTTCGCCGAGCGTGCGCGCGAAATGGCGCAGCGGCGCGTCGGCGTACGCGCGATAGTAGCCGTCGCGCTCGCCGGTCAGCAGCACGTGCGCGCTGTTGTGGAAGTCGTCGTTCCATTGCGCGTCGAAGCCGCCGGGGCCGAGCAGGCTCGCGGTATTGCGCTCGTTCTCCAGCACGAGATGCACGTGGCGCGCGTCGCCCGCGTGCGCGCGTACGCGGCGCGCGAGTTCGCGCAGCCATGCGTCGTCGCCGATCGCGTGCGCGGCGTCGATGCGCAGCCCGTCGAAACGGTATTCGTCGAGCCAGTACAGCGCGTTGTCGATGAAGAACGCGCTCGTCTGCGGGCGGGAGAAGTCGATCGCCGGCCCCCACGCGGTCTGCCGGTCCGCGCGGAAGAATTCGGGTGCGTAGCGCGGCAGCAGGTTGCCGTCGGGGCCGAAGTGGTTGTAGACGACGTCGAGGAACACCTGCAGCCCGAGCCCGTGCGCGGTGTCGACCAGCGACTTCAGCTCCTCGGGCCGCCCGTACGACGCGTCGGGCGCGAACGGCAGCACGCCGTCGTAGCCCCAGTTGCGCGCGCCCGGGAACGCGTTGACGGGCATCAGCTCGACGGCGGTCACGCCGAGTTCGGCGATCGTCGGCAGCCGCCGCTCGACGGCCGCGTAGCCGCCGCACGCGCCGACATGCAGCTCGTACAGCACCGTCTCGTGCCACGGGCGGCCGCGCCATGCGTCGTGACGCCAGCGGTACGCGGTTGGATCGACGATCTGGCTCGGCCCGTGCACGTCGTACGGCTGGAAGCGCGACGCGGGATCGGGCACCGCGAGCGCGTCGTCGAGCAGGTAGCGGTACAGCGTGCCGGGGCCGCACGGCGCGACCGTCTCGAACCAGCCGTCGCCGGCCGGCGTCATCGGAATCGCGCGGCCGCCTTCGTCCTGCAGCTCGACGGCGGCCGTGCGGCTCGCGGGCGCCCACAGCCGGAAACGCGTGTGGTCGGCATCGACGCAGGTCGCGCCGAACGACGATTCGAATGCATGCGTGCCGGTTGGGCGGGCGGAACGGGATGTCATGGCGATCCTCGGGAAGGAGACTGATCGGGCGGCGGCACGGCCGCGACCGCGATCGCGGCCGCATGCGCGGCGACGTCGAGGCCCGCTTCCGGCCACGAGCGCGGGCCCGAGTCGGGCGTCGCGGTGTCGAGCAGGATCCGGTAATCGAGTACGGGCGCGGGCGGCATGAACGTGATGGTGTCGGCCGATGCGTTCAGCATCACGAGCAACGCCTCGGTGCGTCCGGTGCGGCCGGTGCCGACGCGCCGCATCGTCAGCGCGCGGCGTTCGCCGTCTTCCCACGCGGGGACGGTCAGCGCGTCGCCGCGTTCGTCGAACCATTCGATCTCGCGCATGCCCGGCGCGCCGTCGCGGTCGCCCGATGGGTAGCGCGGCGCCGACATCACCGGGTACATGCGCCGCAGCGCGGCGAGCCGCGACACGAAGCGGGTCATCTCCACGCCTTCGTCGCCGTGCGCCAGGTCCCAGTCGAGCCAGGACAGTTCGTTATCCTGGCAATACGCGTTGTTGTTGCCCTGCTGCGTGCGGCCGAATTCGTCGCCCGCCACGAGCATCGGCGTGCCGAGCGCAGTAAACAGCGTCGCGAGCATCGAGCGCGCGACGCGCCGGCGCACGTCGCGGATCGCCGCGTCGTCGGTCGGCCCTTCGGCGCCCCAGTTCGCGCTGCAGTTGTCGTCGCGGCCGTCGCGGTTGTCCTCGCCGTTCGCGTCGTTGTGCTTGCCCGCGTACGACACCAGATCGGCGAGCGTGAAGCCGTCGTGCGCGGTGATGAAATTGATCGATGCCCAGGTGCGGCGCCGCCCGTGATTGAACAGGTCGGCCGAGCCCGACAAGCGTGCCGCCAGTTCCGGGCGCTGGCCAGCGTCGCCGCGCCAGAAGCGTCGCACGGTGTCGCGAAACCGGTCGTTCCACTCGGCGAAGCCGGGCGGATGGCGGCCGAGCTGATAGCCGCCGGGGCCGAGATCCCACGGCTCGGTGATGAGCTTGCGCTGCGCGAGCACGGGGTCTTGCCGCAGCGCGTCGAAGAACCCCGCGCCGGGTTCGAAGCCGTGATCCTCGCGGCCGAGCGTCACGCCGAGATCGAAGCGGAAGCCGTCGATGTTGAACGCGGTGGCCCAGTAGCGCAGCGAATCCATCACCATCTGCACGACGCGCGGATGCGACATGTTCAGCGTGTTGCCGCACCCGGTTTCGTCGACGTGGTAGCGCGGATCGTCGGGCCGCAGCCGGTAATAGCTCGCGTTGTCGAGGCCGCGCCACGACAGCGTGGGCCCGAGCTGGTTGCCTTCGCACGTGTGGTTGTAGACGACGTCGAGCACGACCTCGATGCCGGCCGCGTGCAACTGGCGCACCGCGATGCGCATTTCGTCGAGTCGCCGCGTCGTCAGATACGACGGCTCCGGCGCGAAGAACGCCGCCGTGTCGTAGCCCCAGTAGTTGCGCAGCCCGCGTTTCACGAGCTCGCGCTGCTGCAGGAACGCGTGAATCGGCAACAGCTCGACCGTCGTCACGCCGATCGACAGCAGATGATCGATGAACGCCGGATGCGCGAGCGACGCGAACGTGCCGCGCTCCGGCGGGCGCAGCCCGGCGCGGCGCATCGACGCGCCGCGAACGTGCGTCTCGTAGATCACGGTACTGCGCCACGGCACGTTCGGGCGCCGGTCGTTGCTCCAGTCGAACGCTTCGTCGACGACCACGGCTTTCGGCATCGCGGGCGCCGAATCGCGGCGGTCCATCGACAGATCGGCCCGATTCGAATGCACGCGATAGCCGAACAGCGCGTCCGACCAGCGGAACTGGCCGACCAGCTTGCGCGCGTACGGATCGAGCAGCAGCTTGGTCGGATTGAAGCGATGGCCGTTCTGCGGCTGGTAAGGGCCGTCCGCGCGAAACCCGTACACGGTGCCCGGATGCGCGTTGGGCAGGTAGCCGTGCCACACCTCGTCGGTGCATTCGGGCAGGTCGAGGCGCGCGAGTTCCTTGCGGCCGGTCGGATCGAACACGCACAGCTGAATGCGATGCGCGTGCGCGGAAAACACCGCGAAATTGGTCCCGAGGCCGTCCCAGGTCGCGCCGAGCGGATAGCTGCGGCCGGATTCGAGACGGGTGGGGAGGGCGGTCGGCATGGGGCGGTTCTCCGTGTCGAGGGCGCGAGCGAGTGATCAGGCAGGGGTAAGCCACAGCGTCGCGAGCGGCGGCAGGCGCAAGGTCGCCGACCACGCCTCGCCGTGGGCCGGCACGGCTTCGGCCCACACGGCGCCGTCGTTGCCGGCGTTGGTGCCGCCGTACGTCGCGGCATCGGTGTTCATCAGTTCGCGCCAGTGCCCGGGCGCGGGCAGCCCGAGGCGGTAGCCGCTGCGCGGCACGGGCGTGAAGTTGCACACGGCGACGACGAGGTGCCCGGCATCGTCGCGGCGGGCGAACGCGAACACGCTGTTGTCGCGGTCGTCGCCGATCAGCCAGGAGAACCCGGCCGCGTGGCAGTCGAGCGCATGCAGCGCCGGTTCGGCCGCATACGTGCGGTTCAGATCCCGCACCAGCCGCTGCACGCCGCGATGCGCGGGCGCGTCGAGCAAGTCCCAGTGCGGTGTCGCATCGTGCGCGAACTCCGACCATTGCGCGAATTCGCTGCCCATGAACAGCAGCTTCTTGCCGGGATGCGCCCACATGAAGCCGAAATACGCGCGCAGCGTCGCGAGCCGCTGCCACGCGTCGCCGGGCATCTTCGCGACGAGCGAGCCCTTGCCGTGCACGACCTCGTCGTGCGACAGCGGCAGCACGAAGCGCTCGGAGAATGCATACACGAGCCCGAACGTCATCCGGTCGTGGTGATAGCGGCGGTGGATCGGGTCTTCGTGCAGATACGCGAGCGTGTCGTGCATCCAGCCCATGTTCCATTTGAAGTCGAAGCCGAGCCCGCCGTCGGCGGTCGACGCGGTGACGCCCGGCCACGCGGTGGATTCTTCCGCGACGGTGACGACGCCGGCCGGCGCGGACGCACCGTGCAGCGTGTCGTTCAGCCGGCGCAGGAACGCGACCGATTCGAGGTTCTCGCGGCCGCCGTGCACGTTCGGCACCCACTCGCCTTCCTTGCGCGAATAATCGCGGTACAGCATCGACGCGACCGCGTCGACGCGGATGCCGTCCACGTGATAGCGGCGCGCCCATGCGAGCGCCGACGCGACGAGGAATGCACTGACTTCGGTGCGCCCGACGTTGAACACGCACGTGTTCCAGTCGGGATGCATGCCTTCGCGCGGATCGGCATGCTCGTACAGCGCGCTGCCGTCGAATTGCGCGAGCCCGTGCGCGTCGTTCGGAAAATGCGCGGGCACCCAGTCGACGATCACGCCGATGCCGGCCGCATGCGCGCGATCGACGAACCGCGCGAAACCCTCGACCGGCCCGAAGCGCGCGGACGGCGCGAACTGCGCGAGCGGCTGGTAGCCCCACGAGCCGCCGAACGGGTATTCGGCGATCGGCATGAACTCGACGTGCGTGAAGCCCATCCCCTTCACGTATGGAATCAGCCGCTCGGCGAGTTCGTCCCACGTCGCGCTGCGGTCCATCTGTTCGGGGATGCGCTGCCACGATTCCGGATGGACCTCGTAGATCGACCACGGCACGCGATAGCGGTCGTCGTTGCGCGGCCGCGCGTGCATCCAGCCGTCGTCGTGCCATGCGAACGCGTGGAGCGCCGCGACGTCGGCGACCACCGATGCCGTGCTCGGCGGCGCCTCGGTCGCACGCGCGCACGGGTCGGCCTTGTGCGGCAGCACGCGCCCGTCGGCCGCGCGCAGCTCGTACTTGTAGCGCTCGCCCGCGCCGATGCCCGGCACGAACAGCTCCCATACGCCCGACGGCCGCCGCAGCCGCATCGGATGGCGGCGCCCGTCCCATGCATTGAAATCGCCGACCACCGATACGCGCTGCGCGTTCGGCGCCCAGACCGCGAAGCGCACGCCGTCGGTATCGTCGATGCGCACCGGTGTCGCGCCGAGGCAGTCGAGCACGGCATCGGAATCGCCGGCCGAGAAGCGCGCGAGCGCCGCTTCGTCGAGCAGCGTGCCGAATGCATACGCGTCGTCGGTGACCTGGTGCGCGTTCGGCCAGTCGATCGCGAGCAGGTAATGCGGCCAGCCGCCGTCGTGCGCGATCGTCCCCGCGAAGCAGCCGGCGCGATCGATGCAGGCGAGCGCGCCGAGCTCGGCGCCGTCCGGCGACAGCGCGCGCACGCGCTCCGCACCGGGCAGCAGCGCCCGCACGACGATCCGGTCGGCCTGTTCGTGCGGGCCGAGGCATGCAAATGGGTCGGGATGGCGGCCGGCGAGCAGCGCGTCGATATCGGCGCGTTCGAACAGCGTGTCGGTCATGGGTGTCCTCCGTCGTCGGGCAGCACGCCGTCGCCGAGCAGCCGGTCGACCAGCGCCGCGAGCCCGCCGACCGGCACGCTCAGCCAGTCGGGCCGGTTCGCGGCTTCGTAGCACAGCTCGTACGACGCCTTGTCGATCAGAAACAGCGCGAGCAGGCGGTCCGCGTAGTGCGGATCGACGAAGCGCGCGGGCGCGTGGTCCGCGGCCGCGCGATAGCATTCGACGAAGCGGTCGGCGGCGGCCTGCCCGAAGCGGTCGAACAGCGCGCGCTTGCGGCCGGCGGCCTGGGGCGGCGCTTTTTCGATCGCGAACTGCGCGGTCGCGCTGACGTACGACAGCGAGCGCAGCAGGCCGGCCACGTCGCGCAGCGGATGCGATTTCGCGCGACGCCGCTCGAGCGGGCGCGCCGGTTCGCCTTCGAAGTCGATCAGCAGCGCGTCGCCCTGCACGTCGAGCACCTGGCCCAGATGGAAATCGCCGTGAATCCGCGTGCATTGCGCGTCGAGCGTGCGCGGCACGAGCTCGCCGAGCGCCAGCACGGCCGCGTCGCGCGACGCGAGCAGCGCATCGGCCGACGCGCGGGTGGGCGCATCGAGCGCATCGAGCCGCGTGCGCAGCACGTCGAGCGCCCGCTCGAACGATGCGATCGCGTCCATGCACCAGCCGTCGATGTGATCGGGCGTCGCGCGCTCCGGCGCGAACGCGGGATCGTCGGACGGCTGCGCGAGCGCGACGTGCAACTGGCCGAGCCGCGTGCCGATGATGCCCGCGAACGCCGCGTAGCCGAGCAGCGCGTCGGGTTCCTCGTCCGTTTCGGCCGCCTCGCCTTCGTCCGCGGCCGGCAGCGCGAGTTCGTCGATCGCGCGCCGCAGGAAGTCGAACGAGCGCGTCCACGCATCGCCCTGGTTGTCGACGTAGCGCTGCAGGATCGCGACCGTATGGGGCGTGCCGTCCGGATCGACGTGCACGACTTCGCCGGCCAGCGTCGCGGTGTTCGCATAGCCGATGCGCGTCAGGTGCCGGCTCATTTCCGCTTCCGGATGAACGCCGTGCGCGACCTTGCGCACCAGCTTCAGCACGATCGCGTCGCCGATCACGAGCGAGCTGTTGCTCTGCTCGGCCGCGAGCCAGCGCACTTCCGCGTCGTCGCCCGGATCGAGCCCGGCGAGCGCGTCTTCCGGCAGAAAGGTGAGCCGGCCGCCGTCGGACGTGGGCACCGTCGCGCCGTCGCGCAGCTTGCGCAGCATCCCGCGCGCGAACGCCGGCAGCGCGAACGCGTCGGTCAAGTAGCCGACCGTATGGCCGCGCCGCACGCGCGCCAGCGCGAGTTGCGCGAACAGCGGATGGGACGTCTCGCCGCCCCACGCGGCTGCGAGCGGCACCACGTAGCGTTCGACGCCGCCGTCGCTCGCCGACACCCATGTCTCCGCATACTGGAACGGCTCGTCCGGAATCGGCGTGACGACGTTCAGCCACGCGTCGCCGATCTTGCGGTCCTTCGACGCGAACCAGCGCCGCCGCGCGAGCCATGACGCAAGCGCGTCGTGCGCGAGCGTGTGCAGCTGCGAGACGTCCGGCCGCGTGTCGCCGCGCCGCATCACGAGCGTCACGTATTCGGGCAACGGTTCCGCGTGCGGCTGCCGCCACGACGGCTCGCGGCCGTGCTCCGCGAGCACGAACCAGAGGAATCCGTACGGCGGAAAGGTGAGGAGATACGGGAGCTGGCCGATCGGCGGAAACGGCGAATCGGACGTCATCTCGATCGGCACGCGGCCCGCGAATTCGGACAGATCGAGCTCGACCGCCTGCGACGCGCGCGACAGGTTCGCGACGCACAGCAGCGGCTCGTGGCCGTCCAGCTCGCGCAGATACGCGAGCACCTTGCGGTTGTCCGGGCGCAGGAAGCGGATCGTGCCGCGCCCGAACGCCTGCGACGCCCGGCGCGTCGCGAGGATGCGCCGCGTCCAGTTCAGCAGCGAATGCGGGTCGCGCGTCTGCGCCTCGACGTTGATCGCGTCATAGCCGTACAGCGAGCCCATCACCGGCGGCAGCACCAGCAGTTCGGGGTCGGCGCGCGAGAAGCCGCCGTTGCGGTCCGACGACCACTGCATCGGCGTGCGTACGCCGTCGCGGTCGCCGAGGTGGATGTTGTCGCCCATCCCGAGCTCGTCGCCGTAGTAGATCACCGGCGTGCCGGGCATCGACAGCAGCAGCGAATTGATCAGCTCGATGCGGCGCCGGTCGCGCTCCATCAGCGGCGCGAGCCGGCGCCGGATCCCGAGGTTCAGCCGCGCGCGCCGGTCGCTCGCATAGGTCTGCCATAGCAGGTCGCGCTCCGAATCGGTGACCATCTCGAGCGTCAGCTCGTCGTGGTTGCGCAGGAACACGGCCCACTGGTTGCTCGGCGCGAGCGCCGGCGTCTGGCGCATGATGTCGAGGATCGGGAAGCGGTCCTCGCTCGCGATCGACATGTAGATGCGCGGCATCAGCGGGAAGTGGAACGCCATGTGGCATTCGTCCTCGTTGCCGAAATATTCCTGCACGTCTTCCGGCCACTGGTTCGCTTCCGCGAGCAGCATCCGGTTCGGGTATTCGGCGTCGATCGTCGCGCGGATCCGCTTCAGGATCGCATGCGTCTCCGGCAGGTTCTCGTTGTTGGTGCCTTCGCGCTCGACGAGGTACGGCACCGCGTCGAGCCGCAGCCCGTCGATGCCGAGGTCGAGCCAGAAGCGCATCACCTGGATCACTTCGCGCACGACGGCCGGGTTGTCGAAGTTCAGGTCGGGCTGGTGCGAGTAGAAGCGGTGCCAGTAATACTGGCCGGCCACCGGGTCGTGCGTCCAGTTCGACGTTTCGGTATCCAGAAAGATGATCCGCGTGCCCGCGTACTTCGTATCGGTGTCGGACCACACGTAGTAATCGCGATACGTGGAGCCCGGCTTCGCGCGGCGTGCGCGCTGGAACCACGGATGCTGGTCCGACGTGTGGTTGATCACCAGCTCGGCGATCACGCGGATGCCGCGCGCATGCGCTTCGCGGATGAAGCGCCGCACGTCGGCCAGCGTGCCGTAGTCGGGATGCACGTCGCGGTAGTCGGCGATGTCGTAGCCGTCGTCGCGTCGCGGCGACGGATAGAACGGCAGCAGCCAGATCGTGTCGACACCGAGCTCGGCGATGTAGTCGAGCTTCGCGATCAGGCCGGGGAAATCGCCGATGCCGTCGTTGTTCGAATCGTAGAACGACTTCACGTGCACCTGGTAGATGATCGCGTCCTTGTACCACAGCGGATCGTCCGCGCAGAGCGCGGGTTCGCGGCGGCGCGCGCGGCGCCGGCGCGGCGTGCCGGCCGGCGCGAGCGACGGGAATTGCGCGCGGCGCACGTCGTCGAGGGAATCTTCGCGTTTCATCATCCGTGGGCTCCCGAGGAAGGTCGGGCGTCGTCCGGCGCGGGCGTCGCCGCCCGCGCGGCGCCCGGAGGCGGCGCGAGCCGCCAGATGGCGTACGGCCGCACGTGCGGATCGAGCGACACGTACTGGCGCTGGCCGCGCCAGGTTTGCGCGTGCGCGGCGTCCTGTTCGAGCGCATCGAGCGGCTCGCCGTCGGCCAGCCCGAGGCCGCGCCACAGCGCCGCATCGAGCGTGAAGTTGGCGGCCTGCGGATGCCACGGGTCGAGGCTGATCGCGACGACCACCACGCTGTCGAACGCGGGCGTCGCCTTCATGAACACGAGCACCGAATCGTTGTCCGCGTCGACGAACGTGAGCCCGAGATGCGTCTGCAGCGCCGGGTGATCGCGCCGCGCGCGGTTCAGCCGCGCGATTTCCGCGCCGATGTGCGCGGCCTTGCTCCAGTCGCGCGCGCGCAGCTCGTATTTCTCCGCATCCGCGTATTCCTCGCTGTCCGGCAGCGGCGCCGATTCGCCGAGCTCGAAGCCCGAGTACAGGCCCCACGAGCCGGCCAGCGTCGCTGCGAGCGCCGCGCGGATCACGAACTGCGAGCGCGGCGCGTTCTGCAGGTGGCGCGGGTTGATGTCGGGCGTGTTGACGAAGAAGTTCGGCCGGAAGAATTCGCGCGCGGGGCCGGCCGTCAGTTCGGTCAGGTAATCGACGAAGTCGCGCTTCGATTCGCGCCACGTGAAATACGTGTAGGACTGCGAGAAACCGACTTTCGCGAGGCGATACATCATCCCCGGGCGCGTGAACGCCTCGGACAGGAACACGACGTCCGGATGCCGGCCGCGCACGTCGTCGATCATCCACGCCCAGAACGGCAGCGGCTTCGTGTGCGGGTTGTCGACGCGGAAGATCCGCACGCCCGCGTCGACCCAGAACAGCACCGCGTCGCGCAGCGCGAGCCACAGGTCGGGCAGCGCGTCCGGCGCGTAGAAATCGGGGTTCACGATGTCCTGGTAGCGCTTCGGCGGGTTTTCGGCGAAGCGCAGCGAGCCGTCGGGCCGCCACGCGAACCAGCCCGGATGCGCGGCGAGCCACGGATGGTCGGGCGAGCACTGGATCGCGAAATCGAGCGCGATCTCGAGCCCGTGCCCGCGTGCGGCATCGACCAGCGCGCGGAACGAATCGAGCGTGCCGAGCTGCGGATGCACGGCCGTGTGCCCGCCGTCGGGCGAGCCGATCGCATACGGGCTGCCGACGTCGTCGGGGCCCGCGGTCAGGCTGTTGTTGCGGCCCTTGCGGGCCGACGTGCCGATCGGGTGGATCGGCGGGAAATACAGCACGTCGAAGCCCATGTCGCGGATGCGCGGCAAATGCGCGATCACGTCGTCGAACGTGCCGTGCCGGTGCGGATTGTCGCTCGCCGAGCGCGGAAACATCTCGTACCAGCTCGAGAAGCGCGCCTTGCGGCGTTCGACGTCGACGGGGTAGGTCGTCGCGTCGTGCGTGACGAACGGGCGGTAGCGCAGCGCCGCGTACGCATCGGCGAGTTCGGGCGCGCCGATCAGTGCGAGGCGGTCGTCGGGCGACGCGTCCTTGAGCTCGGCGATGCGCTGTTTCATTAGCGTGACCGCGCGCGGATCGGCGGGATCGGCGAGCTTCAGCGCGGTCGCGAGCAGCAGTTGCGCTTCGTGTACCTCCAGCGTCACGTCCTGGCCGGCGGCGCGTTTCTTCGCGATGTCGGTGACGAGCGACGCCCAGTCGTCGCGCCATGCGATCACGCGGAATTCATGGCGGCCGAGCCGGTCGAGCGTGACGCATGCGTGCCAGCGGTCGTTCGGCTCGGCTTCGAACGGCACTTCGCGCCATTCGTCGCTATCGGCGGCGCGCCACTGCAGCACCGCCGCCAGATGCGCGTGCCCGTCCGTGAAGATCGACGCGCTCACGACGAGCGGCTCGCCGATCACGCGCTTGATCGCGAAGCGGCCGCCGTCGACCGACGGCTCGACGCGCTCGATCGCGATCCGGTCGGCCGCGAGCGCCGCCGATAGCGCGGTGCGCTCACGCGCGGCGTCGGCGCGCGCCGTGACGGGCGGTGCCCGCCATGCGTGCAGCAGTGCATACGCGCCCGGTGCGAGCGTGAACGGCTCCAGCGCGGCCGGCGGATGCGTTTGGGCGCCGTCCTGCGTGGCGACGCGCGTGAAGCCGCCCGGCACGCCGGGCAGGATCGCCGCGGGGTCGAGCGTGGCGGGCGCGTCGAGATCGGGATTCAACGCGATCAGCAACGCCGCGTCGTCGTGTTCGAGCGACGGCCCGCTGCCGCGCAGCAGCGCGGTCGCGCTCGCGCCCGGCGCGCTCAGTTGCACGATCTCGCCGCGGGCCGCCGCGACGGGCGCGGCGCGGCGCCACGCGTTCGCATCGGCGAGCGCGCCCGACAGGTCGAAACGCGCGTGCTCGAACGCGGCGCGGTAGCGCACGGCATCCGCGTCGCGCGCCATCAGCGGCACCGTCACGCCGCGCTCGAAACCCATCGGCACGAGCCAGCCAGTGCCGACGGCCGCGGCCGTCCACAGCGCGCGGCGATACGCGCGGGCGACGGTGTCGTCCGGCGCGTCGGGCCAGTCGTCGGCGAGACGCGGGCCGTCCGGCGCATCGGGAAACGCGATCGGCGCGCCGATGCGTCGCAGCAGCCGGTGTTCGTCCGCGAACCACGGCGCGCGCAGGTCCCACCAGCGCACCGATGAAAACACCGCGTCGAAGCCGGCGTCTTCGAGCTGCGCGAGCGCGTCGCGCGCATGGCCGGGCACGCCGGCGAGCACCGCGACGTCCGGGCGCGCCCGGCGCAGCGCCGCGCGCCAGCCGGGCCACCAGTCGGCCGGCAGATGATGCGGCGCGTCGATCAGGAAACCGGCCGCGCCCGCGTCGGCGAACGTCGCGAGATGCGCGCACCACCATGCCGACAGCGCGTCGCGTACCGCTTCGTCGCTGGCGTTCGCATGCGCGATATCCAGCGCATGTGCGGTGCCGCGCGGGTCGATCAGCGCGTCGTCGTGCGCCCGCTCGACGTACCAGTCCGGATGCTCGGCGCGCAGCGGGTTCTCGCGCGCGATGCGATCGGGCACGACTTCGAGCAGCAGGCGCAGCCCGTGGCCCTTCGCCAGTTGCGCGAGCCGCGAGAAGGTTTCGAGCGCGCTCGCGCGCGTCTCGAACGACTGGGCCTGCCGCCGGAAATCGGCCACGTGACGCGGAAAGCCGGCGACGCTAGCGGCCCAGAACGCACCGATCAGCACGTGATCGAAGCCCATTCCGGCGATATGCGCGAAGGTCGGCGGCCATGCGTCGAGCGGCCCGACGAGGCGGGCGTCGCAGAAGTAGAGGTGTGGAGCGAACGGGGGTGTGGAATTCATGGCGTGGCGCGGGTGGCGGCGATCGGTAACCGCCGGTGCGGCGCAACGTCCGTGCCTGCTCCACGATGACCAGTGGGGGGGACGTGCACGGAAAGGCGGTTTGAAGGGGCCTGTCGTTTTTACATGAGCGCAAGACCCGCGGATGTACTACATCCGCGGTATCGAACGGATATCCGAGCTGTCGCCCGCCGCCGGATCGTCATCCGTGTCCGGAATCGGCACGCCGGGGTCATACCGCACCACCTTGCCGTGTTCGATCCGGTGCGGGAACGACGGCGGCTCGTCCACCTCGTCGCCGAAGCGCGCACGCACGAACGCGCGCAGCAGCGCCTCACGCGCATCGTGGCCGTGCGCGCCGCAGGTCGACGGGCCGTCGACGAAGGTCGCATCGCATTCGACGTCGTCGCCGTGGCGGGCGATCCGCGCATCGGTCACGCGATCGAGCACCGCACCCACATCGGCCCACGATGCCGACGGCGCGAACGGCGCATCGAGGTGCCGGAACGCGTCGCACGCGGCCGTCACGACGACGGTCGGCGCGACGGCCGTGAAGCGCAGCGTGTCTTCGTCATCGGCGCACAACGCGCGTGCGCACCAGTAGTCGAGATCCTTTCCGTCGAGTGCATCGGTTCGCATGGGCTGCCTCCGTCGGATCGAAAAAGGCTCACCGCGCAAGCGCCGTGCCCGTCGCGGGCGTCGCGCGCATCCGGGCCACCAGCGGATAGTGGTCGGACGCGTGCCGCGCCCGCGCGCTGCGGTGCACGACCACGTCGACCAGCAGCTCGCCCGGATGGATCCAGATCCGGTCCAGCGAGAACACCGGCCACACGGTCGGGAACGTGCGCGGCGCCGGCGCGCGCCGGAACCGCGTGACGAGCGCCTGCAGCGCACGGCCGCGCACGAACCATTCGTTGATGTCGCCGAGCAGGATCACCGGCATCGCGCCCGTGTCGAACGCCGCGAGCAGCCGCTGCACCTGCGCGCTGCGTTCGCTGGCCGACAGCCCGAGATGGGTCGCGACGACGCGGATCGGGCCGGCGCTGCAATCGATGTCGGCGTCGAGCGCGCCGCGCGGCTCGCGCGGGTGGAACGACAGGTCGAGCGTGCGCGCCGCGCGGATCGGGTAGCGCGACAACACCGCGTTGCCGTAGCGGCGCTCCGGCGTATCGATCGTCGGGCCGGCCACCGCGTGCATGCCGGTCGCGTCGCGCAGATGCGCGAGCACGTCCGGCGCGCGCGTGCCGCCGAGCGGCACCTCCTGCAGCGCGATCACGTCCGCGTCGAGTTCGTCGATCACCGCCGCGATCCGATCGGCCGAGCGCGCCGGCCACGCGCCGTAGCCGCCGCGGATGTTGTAGGTCGCGATCCGCAGGTCGCGCCCGCCCGGCGCGGCGGCAGGCGCCGCGTCGGCGGTGACGACGTGCGGCGGCGGGGCCGCGTGTTTGCTCAGCGCCATCGTCGCAATATCCTCACGAGCAGGATCGACACGCCGACCAGCGCGAGGCCGATCGCCGCGAGCCACGCGAACGCGCCAGGGCCGGGATGGCTGAGCGCCGCGGTCAACTGATGCGCGAACGTGACGGTCAGCACGATGCCGGGCAGCATCCCGAGCGCGGTGCCGATCAGGAAGTCGCGCAGCCCGATGTGCGACGCGCCGGCGACGAGGTTGACGACGGTAAACGGCGCGATCGGCAGCAGCCGCAGCACGGCCATCGCGACCACGCCGCGCCGGCCGATGTGCTCGCTCAGCCGGTTCGCGCGGGGGCCGGCGAGCCGGCGCACCGCGTCGCGCCCGAGCCAGCGGCCGAGCGCGTAGGTCGCGGCGGCCGCCGCCATCGAGCCGACGCCCGCATACGCGAAGCCTGGCCATGCGCCGAACACGAGCCCCGTCGCGGCGATCAGCAGCGTGATCGGCACCGCGAAGGTCGCCGCGACCACGTAGGCCGCGAGCAGCAGCGCCGGCGCGGCCGGCAGCCGGGCGATGGCGGCCACCGCATGCGACAGCGACGCGACGTTCAGGTGCGCGCCCAGCGGCGTGAAGCGCCACGCGAGCGCGAGCGCGGCGATCGCGAGCACGATCGCTCCGAGCACGAAAAAGCGCGCGGTGAGCGAGCGGTGCTGCTCGTGCGGCACGAATTCGCGCACGAACCGGTCCGGCTCGATCGGCTGCTCGGGATCGAGCCGCGCGCTGACCGGCACGAGCGCCTCGAATTGCGGCGACACGGCCGGATCGAGCGTGCGCAGCGTGCGGCCGGGCTTCGCGCGCAGCCGGTCGAGCACGACGTTCGGCCGCTCCCCGCCCGCGAACGCGTCGGCCACCGCGGCGGGCGTCGTGCCGAGATGTTCGGCCAGCAGCCGCTCGCGCATGCCGGCGATTGCCGCGCGAATGCGTGGATCGCCTGCCGCGACGAGCGCGATGCAGCATTCGGTGTCGAGCAGCATCGAGCGGTTGTTCAGGTTCGCGCTGCCGATCACGATGCATTCGTCGTCGACGATCGCGACCTTGCTGTGCACGTTCACGCACGCGTCGCCGAGCCCGTCGACGTGCGGATACAGCAGCCGGTAGCGGTCGAAGCGGTCGGCCGACGCGAGCGTCGCGTGCAGCCGCGCGCGCAGCACGCCCATCGTCGCTTCCTGCAGCCAGCCGCTCTGCACCCGCGGCGCGACGACCGTCACGTCCGGCCCGTGCGCATCGGCAAGGCGAGCGGACAACGCTTCGCGCACCACCGCCGCGGTGAAGTACTGGTTTTCGATATACAGGTGCCGGTGCGCGGCGCGGATCGTGTCCTCGACGAGCGCGCGCACCTGCAGCACCGGCTCGCGGCCGCCGTGGCGCGGCGCCGTATACGCGATGCCGAGCCGCACGTCGCGCACGTCGACGCGCGCATCGGGCGGCCACGGATCGTCGTCGGCCGCCCGCTCGAGATGCCGCTGCGCGCGGATCGCGATCGGGCGCCCGCACGCCTGCAGCCAGCGCGAGCGCGCCTGTTCGCCGATCGCGGCGGCCGCGTCGCCGTCGAACATCGCGTGCACGTCGTGGAACGGCGCGTACGGCATGCCGTGCTCGTCGCGGCGGCGCGGGTCGTCGGCCGCATGGGCCGGCGTGTCCCAGCGGGCGCGCGTCAGGTCGAGGCCGCCGACGAACGCGAGCCGGTCGTCGATCACGACGAGCTTCTGGTGATGCGACGCACCGCGCGGATGTGCGTCGTCGAGCCGGAACCGGATGCCGCGATGCGCGCGCCAGCCGGCCCGATACACGGGCGGCCAGTCGCGCTCCAGCGCGTAGATCATCGCGAAGTCCCACGCGAGCACGTAGATGCGCAGGTTGTGGCGGGCGGACGCGAGCGCGTGCAGGAAGGCGGCGAGCGTGTCGGGCAGCGTGTCGCCGGCGCCCGCGGGCGCGAGCCGCATCCGGCTGTCCACGTCCCAGCCGACGATGAACACGGTATGGCGCGCGCGCAGCAGCGCCGCGCGCAGCGTCGAGAAGTACGCGTCGCCGTCGACGAGCATCGCGAAGCGGTCCGCGCCGCGGATCGCGTCGCAGTTGCGCCCGCGCTCGAGCAGGCCGTGCCGCAGCGGGCCGTCCGCCGGCGCGGCGTCGATGCGCCGATCCTCGGCGCGGGTCACGCGGTCCGGCACGATCATCGAGCGCCGACGTCCCGGTCGCCGTCGATCCGCTGCAACAGTGCGTCGCAGCGCGCACGCAGCGCCTGCAGTTCCGGCGAATGCGCGTCGAGCCGCACGCGTTCGCCGTGCACGACCGCGATGTCGTAGATCTCCTGCGCGATCGTCGCCGACGCGTATGCGATCCTGATCCGGTCGAGCCAGTCGCATTCGGCGCGCCGGCACGCGAGCCACGCGCGCAACGCGCCGACCAGCTGGCTGGTCGTGAGCCAGGCGCCGGTGCGCATGCGCGCGGCGAGCTGGCTCGTCACGAGATAGGAGAGCAGGTCGGTCTGGGTCACACGAAACTCCTTGACGAGGTGTCGGGTTGACAGGTCCGCACGCACGCGATGTTTTGCAGCGTCTCGCAGATCGCCGCGAATTCCGGCCCGCTCGTGCGCGAGAACGAGACGGAGATGTCGTCGGTGTCCGGATCGTCGTCCGACTGCTGGACGATGAACCGTTTCACGCGCACGCGGCCGGGGCCGAGCGCTTCGTGCAGCGTGTTGAGCGTCAGGCCGCCGCGCTCGGCCACCAGCAGCAGCGTGCGTTGCTGGCGCTGCGCAATGAAACGGCGCTCGAGCGGCTTCACGCCTGCGAGGATAACGAGCACGATCGCCGTCGCGCCGACCGACGCAACGACCATGCCGCCGCCCGCGGCAAGCCCGACGCCGGCCACGGCCCACAGGCTCGCGGCCGTCGTCAACCCGCGCACCACTTCGCCGCGCAGCAGGATCGAGCCCGCGCCGAGGAAGCCGATGCCCGACACGACCTGCGCGGCGACCCGCGACGGATCGACCACGACGCCGTTCTGCCCGCGCACGTCCTCGAAGCCGAACGTCGATACCAGCATCACGAGCGCGGAGCCCACGCACACGAGCATGTGCGTGCGCAGCCCGGCGGCCCAGTTCAGACGCTCGCGTTCGAGCCCGATCACGCTGCCGAGCAGCGCGGCCAGCAGCAGGCGTCCAAGCAATTCGAGGTGACCGATCATGATGTGCATCCGTTCGGGCCCTGCGCGAGGCGGGCCCGGTAGCGCTTCGATGCGGAAAAGGGACGCAAGCAGCGTGCCGGCCGGGCACGGTCCGTGCGCGCAAGGCCCGGGGTGTGCGCCGCGTGCATGCGGCGCGCATTTTTTGCATCGCCATCGCAGATAAGACAGGAGGCCACCTTGGCACATCAACAGGACGCACAGGTTCGGGACCCGTATCGCGGCCACGAGATTCTCGTGTGGGCGCGACCCAACGAGCGCGGCGCATGGCGCGACGAGGTACAGGTATACGTCAACGGCGCGCGCATCGAGCTGGTGGTGCCGGAGGCAGCCGGCCCGGAATGGTTGACCGAGGTCGAGGCGCTGCGGGCAGGCGTCGAACGCGGCCGCTATTTGATCGATAAGCGCGTCGACGACGACTGATCGGCATGGCGCTTGCGGCGCCGCGCGCCGCGACAGTATCCCGCAGCACTCCGAGGACTCATGCCGGCTGGCGCCGGGAGGAAACGATGAGCGATCCGCGCACCCTGCATATCTATCGTTACGACCCCGATCGGGACGCGCAGCCGTACCTGCAGCGCTACGAGATCGACGTGGACCCGGCCGACCGCATGCTGCTCGATGTGCTCGGCCGCGTGAAGCGCGACGACGAGACGCTCGCGTATCGCCGCTCTTGCCGGGAAGGCATCTGCGGCTCGGACGCGATGAACATCAACGGCAAGAACGGTCTCGCGTGCCTGACCAACATGCAGACGCTGCCGCGCGAGATCGTGCTGCGGCCGTTGCCGGGGCTGCCGGTGGTGCGCGACCTGATCGTCGACATGACGGATTTCTTCAATCAGTACCACTCGATTCGCCCCTACCTGATCAACGACACGACGCCGCCCGCGCGCGAGCGGCTGCAGTCGCCGGAAGAGCGCGACCAGCTCGACGGGCTGTATGAATGCATCCTGTGCGCGTGCTGTTCGACGTCGTGCCCGAGCTACTGGTGGAACCCGGACAAGTTCGTCGGCCCGGCCGGGCTGCTGCAGGCGTACCGGTTCATCGCCGATTCGCGCGATCTCGCGACGGCCGAGCGGCTCGACGATCTGGAGGATCCGTACCGGTTGTTCCGCTGCCGGACGATCATGAATTGCACGGACGTGTGCCCGAAGGGGCTGAATCCGACCAAGGCGATTTCGGAGATCCGGACGATGTTGGTCAGGCGGACGGTGTGATATGCCACGTCTGAATGCTTGCTCCCGGACTTATGAAAATACCGAGATCAGTCGTTGGAGCAAAGGCATTTGGGCCGTCCACCGGTCCATCCGGGAAGGCGGCATGGCGATGAAGCGCAAGGGCGACGACTTCGATTGGTCGTAGTAGAAAATCGTGTCGTCGCCGTACTCCAGTTCCCGAGGAACTGCATCGTTGATCGTGCGCACCGCGAAATACCTCTCCGCCAGCACATTTCCTGCCGACCCTATCACCCGGAGACGAATTTCGTCGCCGTCGCCAAGAGAGCGAGGTGCCCCACACAGCTCGATTTTGTATTGCTCGCCACCGAACTCTTTCGTTCCCCCGTTAAAAGCTTGAGTATAGTTTTCGCAACCCCCATATGATTCGCGCAACATAAGAGACGGAATCGCCAAGACCAAAACGGCCGAGATCGCGATTAGATTTTTTCTGGTGACCTGCATATTTCGCCCAGACTTAATTATGGCAACGGGAATATATCAGGCTGTTTCGCTGCCGGACGATGCTGGTCAGACGGACGGTGTAGGGTCGTGCGTTCGGCGGGCGCGCCGCGTACATTCCTCCCTTGGCTATTTTTCGGCGACCGTGTCCGCATGCGCGGCCGGGCGCCGCGCCGCGGGCCGCTCGACGCCCGGATAGAACTGCCGCGCCCAGCGCTGAAACACCGGGTACGGTCCGTCACCGGCACCCGGCGTACCGTAGCCCGTGTAGTCGCGATTGTTCCACACCATGATGTCTTCCTTGAACACGGGCACCAGCCACAGCCGGTGCAGCACGCGGCCGAGCGCGGCGTAGACGAGCCGCTGCAACGGCGCCGGCCATCTCGCCAGCCACGAGAAGCGGAATGCGATGCCGTCCCGGAAGGTCCAGCGCAGCGGCGCGATCTGCACGCCGCACGCGAAGATCTTCGCTTCGAGGCCGATCGCCTTCATTTCATGGTCGGACGACACGCAGCCCAGGCCATGAACGCCAATCAGCGTGCTCCATCTGATGTTCTTCCACGCCATGTCCACCTGCATCGAAATGCGCGGCCCGTCGATCACGGGCGCATGCGGTTTCATGTCCTTCCAGCGATGCAGCGCGCCGAAATGTTCGAGGTCGTAGCCGTTTTCCGGCAGGTTCTGCATCACGCCGCGCAGCGTGAATGCCCGGCCGACCGGCGCCGAGAAGCCGGTCATGTCCACTTCGGGCAGCTCCCACGTCGGCGCCAGCCCGTCGGCGTTCTGCCATACGAACACGAAACCGTTCCATTCGCGCACGTGCCATGTGCGAAGCACCAGTTCCTGGCTACCCTTCATGCAGCGGGCCGTGGTGCGCCGGCCGTCGGGGCCGTACGCGTAGTGATGGAACGGACAGACGATCTGCTCGCCGTCGACGGTGCCCCCGTGGCCGAGATGCGCGCCCTGATGCGGGCAATATGCGTCGACCGCACACGCGACGCCCGAGGCCGTCCGGTACAGCACGACATCGCGCCCCATGAAAGGCGTCGTGAGCACGGCCCCGCGCTTCAGCTCGCGGCTGAAACACAGCGCGAACCATCCGTCCGGATAGGGCAGCGGGGCGGCTTCGTCGACGGGGCTGGCTGCATGCATCGCGCGCTCCTGCGTCGGCATGGCGTTCATCGCGCGAATGCCCGGTCGGCGTGGGCGACGGCCGCCGGCACGGCGCCGTGTTGCCCATGTTGCCCGTCGGGCGCGTCGCCGCGGGCTTCCGGATAGAACTGCGCGGCCCAGCGCCGGAACGTCATGATCGGCATCTCGCCGGCCATCAGCGTCGGGCGCGCGTCGTAGTCGCGGTGGTCCCAGATGCGCAGGTCGCGCTTGAATTGCGGCACGAACCACAACCGGTACGCGGCGCTCACGAGCATCTCGTGCACGACCCGGCGCAGCGGCGACGGCCACGCCGACGCGCGTTCGACGCGCAGCGCAACGAATTCACGGCACGTCCAGCGATCAGGTTCGATCTGCGTCGGGAACAGCACGACCCGCGCGTGCAGCCCGAGGTCCGGCAGTTCCATGCGCGCGGCCATGCAGCCGAGGCCGTGCATCGTGATGTCCAGCAGCAACCGTTGCCCGAGCAGCACGAGCGTCGAGCGCATCGTCATTCGGTGGCCGTCGGCTTCCGGTGGCTCCAGCACGGGATTCGACCACCCGTGCACCGGGCTGAAATGATTGACGTCGACGCCGTTCTCGGCCGGATTCTGCAGGCTGCCGTTCAGCGTGTGGCACTGGCCGCGCGGTCGCGAATAGCCCGTGAGGTCCAGCTCGGGCAGCGACCACCGCGGCGCGGCGCCCGCACGGTCCTGCCACGCGAGCACGACGCCGTTCCATTCGCACACGTGGCGCTGCCGCAGCACGACGGCGGGCGGCTTGCCGTCGCGCCCGGCCCGCACGCAAGTGCCGTCCGGCGCGAACGCGAGATGATGGAACGGGCACACGATCTCCTCGCCGCGCACGACGCCGCCATGCCCGAGATGGGCGCCGAGGTGCGGGCAATGCGGCGCGACCGCACGAATCAGGCCGGATGCCGTTCGATAGAGCACGACGTCCTCGCCCATGAAGCGCGTGACGACGAGCGCGCCGGGTCTGACGTCGCGGCTGTATGCCAGCGCGAACCAGCCGTCCGGGTAGCGAGGTCGCGCCGCCGCGGCGGGGTCGGGCGGGAAATGAATCGATGAATGCATGCGCATGTCTCCGTTCACCAGCGCGAATCGCGACGGTCGCGCACAGCGATTTCGTCGAGTGTCGGGAGCGCCGTCATCGCGATTTCGCCCCCTGTGAAGCGCCCGCCACCGAAATCGTCGCCGTGGTAGCGGGTGCTGAACGCGTGAAACTCCGCATTGCCCGCACTCATGTAGCCGAGCTCCGTCACGTACGCGTGCGCGTCGGCGTCGCCTGCCAGCACGCCTGTCGCTACCGCCTGCTGCGCGTCGATCAGGCGGCGTTCGTTCGCCGTGCAGAGCGCGGCCAACCGGTCGAGCGCCGCCTGAACGCCCAATTCCTCCACGCGCATCAGGATCCACACGGCGTTGAAGCGCTCGCGCGCGGACCGTTCCTTGCGAAACGAAAACAGGTCGTTGACGAGGATCACCGAATCGATCGCGGCGTTACGCGCGTCGGCCAGTGCCGCGTATTGCGCGAGGCGCTGCCCCATGTCGACGTCGAGCGCATATTCGGTGAGCAGCGTGATCCAGTGTCCGAAGCCCTCGACCCGGCGAAACGCCAGATAATCGGTGAGCGACAGGCGCGCCGCGTCGGTCGCCGTCGGGTCGGCCTGCGTGCGGATCTGTTCGCGGATGCATTCGACGAGCCGCTGCCGGAACGCCGGACGCGCGTCGAGTACGGTGCGCATCGCGCGCAGCGTGTCGTACAGCAGTTGCGCGGCAGGCGCATCGGCCGGCGGCGGCGTGCCGTCGACCGCGGCGAGGAAATGAGCGTGCAACGCGTCGAGCCCCGCCTGATCGCCGGTGCGCGCGAGATGCGTGAAGGCATCGTCCATCAGCGTCGTGACGTTCATCATGCGATGGATCGCGTACACGCGATCGGGCCGCGCGTTCGGGTAGCACAGGCTGCCGTATGCGGGAATCCGCTGCGCGAGAAAACGGCGAGCCGCCGCGTCGCTGCGATAGTGCCGCAGGATGTACGGGTAGTCGTCGATCGCAAGCTGCTGCTCGATCGCTTGATGCTGAGGGTGCCGGGCGAGCGGCAGCGACAGACGCGGCAGCGGCAGCACCAGCGTGTCCGTCGCGCCCGACGGGGCGGCCGCGGCGCGTGGCGTTCCGGATGCTTGCATGCGGATCTCCCGGTTACGCGTCCGGTTTGACCGCGACGATGCTGTAGGTCGACACCTTGTTCTTGATCAGCGCGACGGACCAGTTTTCGGCGAGCACGCGCAATTCTTCCAGCGTGTCCGGCGCGCGGTGCGGAAAATGGCGATCGATGTTGGCCTTGGCATCCATCAGCCAGCGCGCGACGTCGATGTTCGACGGCAGCACGCGCATGTCGCGGATCGCGAACCCGGCGTCGATCAGCACCTGCCTGAAATAGTCGGGCGTCTTGCGATGCTTGCACGCGATCCGGTCGACCTCGTCCGGCGTGTCGGACTGGTATTCGTTCAGATCGACGTTGTACAGATTGTCCGAGATGACCACCGAGCCGCCGCCGCGCACACGCGCATGCAGCGCGCGCATCGTCTTTTCGTACAGCGCGTTCGGGAAATGCGAGATCACGCCGCGGATGATCACGAGATCGTACGGCGTCGCGGGATCGGGCAGCCGATCGACGTCCTGTGCGTTGCACTGATACAGGTTGATGCGCCCGGCGAGCCCGTGCTGCGCATGAAAACGTGCGCAGTACTCGAGCTGTTCGCGACTGACGTTGACGCCGTCGAGGCGCATGCAGCCCGGGAAACGGTCGGCGAGATACTTGAGGATGTAGCCCCAGCCGCAGCCGATGTCGAGAATGCGCTCGACGCGCGCGGGAACGGGATCGTCGAAGCCGGCGAGGCCAAGCTGGCGTTCGAAGTAGCGAATGCCCGACTCGTCGAGCGAGATCGGCGGCGTGGAGCGCGGATCGTCGTAGACGCCGAACTGGAACAACAGATATTCGCCGATCGCCTTGCGCCAGTCGTCCGGGCTGCCGGCGTAGGTCGTCTGCACTTTCCGCTCGTAATCGCTCACTGTGTCGCCGTGCAGCACCCGGATCGGCAGGGCGGGCGCCGGATGCGCTGCCCGCATGTCGACGATCGCCTGTTCGCTGACCTGATTCATCGGAATCCTCGCGTCGTTTATTTTCGTCAAACTGGACAAAAACAACACCCGCCGATCGAGCGGCAGCACACGTCTTCACGAAACGCCGGAACGAAAAAAAGCGCGTGCCGATACGTACGATCGTGCGATTGAATAAAACGATGTAATGCTTTCGTTGAAACGTTATGAAGGTGAAAGATCCGTGCGCATTTATAGAATCCCCGGATAAATGGCGGAAAGGGCGCCGTGACGCGGCATCGCGAGGCAGGCCCGATCATGTGCGGGACGCCTGGCGACGCGGGTTGCACCGGCTGGCCGGTTCGGCTCCGTATGTAACTCGCATTTTCACGATTCGGATACTGCGATCGTGATCCGGAAACGAAGTGTATTTGTTATATGAGAGGCGATTCGATTTTTCAAGAATCTTCCCGTCTGTTTTAAAAACACGGGAAAACAGGCGCCGACAAAGATATTGAAATCTCAATCGTCAATGACGGTGGGGATTGTTTCGATTCGATGAATCGAAAAAGCAGCCGCGCCGCGAACGAATCGCGCACGCGGCTGCCTCGGCCGGACGAGGCCGTGCGGACACACGGCGTCCGGCCCGACTGAAACGCCGCTCACGCACGGACGGACCGGGCGCGACCCAACTGCGCCTACGGCCGCGCGGCGACCTCGTCCAGATGCCAGAGCAGATCCGCAGGATCGTCGTACACGCGCAGCGCGCCCGCCCGCTCCAGTTCGTCGCTGCCGTAGCCGCCCGAGAGCAGCCCGACGCCCAGCGCGCGGCAGCGGGCGGCGGCGAGCATGTCCCAGATGCTGTCGCCGACCACCACCGTATGCTCGATCGGCACGTTCAGTTTCGCGGCGGCGGTCAGGAACAGGTCGGGGTCCGGCTTCGCATACTTCACCTGATCGCGCGTGACGACGACGTTCTTCGCCGGATCGACGCCGAGCGCCTCGAGATTGATCGCCGCGGTTTCCATCCGCCCGCTGGTCGCGATCGCCCAGCGAATGCCGGCATTCGACAGCGCGGCGAGCAACTCGCGCGCGCCCGGCAGCGGCCGGACCTGCGCGCGCAGCCGCTGGTAGGCGGCCGCATGCAGCCGCGCGAGCCGCTCGACCCGCTCGGCGTCGATGTCGCCGGCCGTCTCGCGCAGCAGCTGATTCAGGAACAGGCCGCCGCTCATCCCGATCTTGCGATGGATGCGCCACACCGACAGTTCGATGCCTTCGGCATCGAGTGCTTCCTTCCACGCGAGCACGTGCTGATAGACGCTGTCGACGAGCGTGCCGTCGAGATCGAACAGAAATGACGTTTCAATGCGCATGTAACTCTCCTGGCCTGATGGTTGTCGGGCAAATCGTCGGTAAAACCCGGTTCGTCACATTATCGGCGCGCGGCCGTGTCACCGCCATGTCCCGCGCCGCACGCGCCGCGCCCGGCGGCGGCGTGTCGAACAGCGCTGGTACAATCGCGCCGATGCGCCGGGCGGGCCGCCCGCGCGCGCCCAACCTTCGTCGAATCCCCGTATGGCAACCCCCGACGCCGTCAGTTCCGAACAATCGTGGTGGGGCGTTCTGGCCCTGGCACTCTCCGCCTTCATCTTCAATACCACCGAATTCGTGCCCGTCGCGCTGTTGAGCGCGATCGGCGACAGCCTGCAGATGCAGCCGACCGCCGTCGGCCTGATGCTGACGATCTACGCGTGGGCCGTCGCGGTCGTGTCGCTGCCGCTGACCTTCGTCACGCGGCACGTCGAGCGCCGCAAGCTGTTGAGCGTCGCGCTGCTGGTGTTCGTCGGCAGCCACGTCGTGACCGGCTTCGCGTGGAATTTCACGGTGCTGATGATCGGCCGGCTCGGCATCGCGTGCGCGCATGCGGTGTTCTGGTCGATTTCGATCCCGCTCGCGGTGCGGCTCGCGCCGAGCGACCGCAAGAGCCGCGCGCTCAGCCTGATCGCGATGGGCTCGGCGATCGCGATGGTGGCCGGCATTCCGCTCGGACGCGTGATCGGCGAGGCGTTCGGCTGGCGCATCACGTTCCTGATCATCGCGGGCGCGGCGGGCGTCACGCTGCTGTTGCTGCGCGCCACGTTGCCGTTGCTGCCGAGCCAGGGCGCCGGGTCGCTGAGCAGCATCGGCGTGTTCCTGCGCAAGCCGGCGCTGGTCGCGCTGTACGCGATCACGGTGCTGGTCGTGTCCGCGCACTTCACGTCGTACACGTACATCGAACCGTTCGTGCAGAGCATCAACCATGCGAGCAACAGCCGGATCACGTACGTGCTGATCCTGTTCGGCGTCGCCGGCCTGCCGGCCGCGGTCTGCTTCAATCGCGTCTATCCGCACCGGCCCGACGATTTCCTGCTGGCGTCGATCGTCGCGCTGTCGGGCTGCCTGCTGATCCTGTTCCCGTGCGCGCTGAACATCGTCACGCTGTCCGTGCACACGCTGGTGTGGGGCGGCGCGATCGTCTGTTTCGGGCTGGCGATGCAGGCATGGGTGCTGAAGCTGGCGCCGGAGGCGACCGACCTGGCCGTGTCGATCTACTCCGGGCTATACAACGTCGGGATCGGCGCCGGCGCGCTGCTCGGCAACCATATCGCGGGCGACTTCGGGCTGCCGTGGATCGGTACCTTCGGCGGCGTGGTCGCGATCTTCGCGGCCGGTGTCGCGTGGGCCGCGTTGCGGCTGCATGAGCGGCGGGCAGTGGCTTAGCGCCATCGCCACACCGCACTTCATCCCGCATGGTCAATGCGCCCCGCCGTGCCTGATCCCCGCCGCATCGCGCTGTCGCAGCTTCGCATACAGCGTCGTGCGTGAAATGCCGAGTTGCCGCGCGGCCGCCGACACGTTGCCGTCATGCTCGTCGAGCGCGCGCCGGATCGCATCGAGCGACTGTTCGCGCAGGCTGGCGTTGGCGTGAGGGTGGCCGGCCGGCGCCGCGTGGCACACGTCATCCGCGTCGGCGAGTACGTCGGCGTGCCGCGCCGCGGTCGTGCGATCGAGCGGGGCGCGCACGGTGCGCACCCATACGTGGCTGCCATCGTCGCGCGCGATCCGCTGCGGCGTGCGCGACGGTGTCAGCAAGCGACGCTGCTGCGCGGGTGTCGCGCCGGGAAACAGTTGGCGGTGACCGACCGGGGCGACCGGCCCTTCGGGCGCGAGATCGAGCATCCGGCGCGCCAGGCGGCTCACCGCACGCACGCGGCCCGCGTCGTCGAGCGCGATGACGCCGGCGAGCGGCGTGCCGAGCCAGCGCGGATCGAATTGCACCTGCAGCAGATGGCAGTCGCGCAGCATCGCATAGAGCCGCTGCTCGGCCGACAGCGATGCATGCCGGAACGGCTCGTGCAATTGCGCGACGTTGCGCCGGCCGATCCCGGTGATATCGAGCGCGCCGATCACTTCGCCGTCGAAACCGACGAGCGGCACCGCGAGACAGAACACCCGCGCGAACTCGTCGAGATAGTGCTGCGCGCCCGCGACGACGGCTTCGGCGCCGTCGTGAATCACGCAGCTCGGCGCGGTCGTGCCGATGTTCGGCTCGACGATCCGGCGGCCGGCGACGATCGGCGTCAGCAGCGCGTCGTCGCATTGCGGGCTGCGCCGCGCATGCACGATCGTGCCGCGTGGGTTGACGCACATGATCGCCCATTCGCGGCCGCCGAACGCGGCCCACAGCGGCTCGATCTCCTGCGCGACGCAGCGATAGAGCCGCCGGTCGTCGCGGGATTCGTCGCGCTCGCGCTGCATTTCATAGCGGGCGGCTTCCCACGGCCGCAGCCCGGCCGCGCGCGAACGCAGCCACGAGCGCGCGACGCTGGCCGGCAACGCCGTTTCCGGCAGCGGCTCGCCCGCGGCGAAGCGGGCGCGAAGCCGGTCGAGGTCGACCGGCCGTGCAGGGGATTCGGGGGCTGTATTCACGCTGCGCTCCAGTTGGGGTCGAAGGTCGGGGCTGGACGTGCAGGCCCCGTGTCGCGCGAATGCGTAATATAGCCCGGCGCCCCCGGCGCGGTATTTTCGCGGCGGCTACGCTGCCGTGCGAGGTCCCCGGCGGTCGCCATGTACCGCGCGGACGGCGGCGCATCGCCGCTCAATGCGGCAACCGCAGGATCGGCTTGAGCGTGCTTCCGTTGCTGCTGTCTTCCGCCGCCTGGTTGATCTGGTCGAGCGGATAGAACTTCACCAGCCGGTCGAACGGAAACCGACCTTGCAGATACAGCTGCACGAGCTGCGGAATGAACGTCTGCGGCACGCTGTCGCCTTCGACGATGCCGCGGATCGTGTGGCCGCCGAGCAGCAGGCTGTTCACGTCGAATTCCGCCTTCGTGCCCAGCTTCGGCGCGCCGACCACGCCCATCGTGCCGCGCGAGCCGAGTGCGTCGATCCCTTGCGACAGCACGGCCGGCAGCCCGGTCGATTCGAGCGCGTAGTCGACGCCGCCGTCGGTGATCTCGCGGATCGCGTCGACGACGTCCACTTCCCGGCTGTTGATCGCATGCGTCGCGCCGAGCTCCAGCGCCAGCGCGAGCCGTGACGGCACGATGTCGACGGCGATGATCGTCGTCGCGCCGGCGATGCGCGCGGCCATCACGGCGCTCATGCCGACCGCGCCCGCGCCGAAGCTCGCGAAGCTGCTGCCCGGGCGCACCGCGAGCGAATTGATTACCGCGCCCGCGCCGGTCTGGATTCCGCAGCCGAGCGGGCCGAGCAGTTCGAGCGGCGCTTCCTTCGGCACCTTGATCGCGTTGTTCTCGCGTGCGAGCGCGTAGCTCGCGAACGACGACTGCGCGAAGAAGTGATCGTGCAGCGGTTGCCCGGCCTCGTCCCGCATCGCCGTCTGGCCGTCCGAATCGGCGCCGCCGAAATTCAGCGCGAAGAACTGCCGGCAATACGCGCCTTGACCGCCGACGCACGACGCGCAGTGGCCGCACGCGCCGTAGGTCAGCACGACGTGATCGCCGGCCGCGAGCGTCTTCACGTTCGGGCCGACCGCCTCGACCACGCCGGCGCCTTCGTGGCCGAGCACGGCCGGCAGCGGCACCGGATAGTACTGGTCGCGCACGATCAGGTCGGTATGGCACAGGCCGGTCGCGACGACGCGCACGAGCACCTCGTCGCCGCGCGGCGCGCGAATGCGGGCGGATTCAATGGAGAAGGGTGCGCCGGCCGCGCGCGCGACGGCCGCGGTGACGGCGCGTGTATCGTGTTCGGTGTACATGATCGGTCTCCTCGTCAAATCGGATACAGCGGCGCTTCACCCTTGATCGTCAGCCACTGCCACTGCGTGAATTCCTCCCAGTTTGCCGCACCGCCGATGCTCGAGCCATTGCCCGATGCGCCGACGCCGCCGAACGGGTTGATCGCTTCGTCGTTGACCGTCTGGTCGTTGATGTGCAGCAGCCCGGTGTTCAAGCGCTCGCCGATTCGCAGCGCGCGGCCGACGTCGGCCGACAGGATCGCCATCGACAGCCCGTATTCGGTTTGATTGGCGAGTGCGATCGCGTCCTCGTCGGTATCGAACGGCACGACGATCGCGACCGGCCCGAAGATTTCCTCGTCGAATGCCGGATTGCCCGGCGCGACGCCGCTCAGCACGGTCGGCTCGAAGAACAGGCCGCGATGGCCGCCGCCCGTCTCGACACGCGCGCCCGCGCGGTGGGCCGCGTCGACCACGCTCGCCGCATGGTCGCGCTGCGCGGCGTTGATCAGCGGGCCCAGGCCGACGTCGCCGGCGGCCGGGTCGCCCACGCGCAGGCTTTGCGCCTTTTCGACGAGCTTCGCGACGAAGCGGTCATGAATCGCGCGCTGCACGAGCACGCGGCCGGTCGCCATGCAGATCTGGCCTTGATGCAGATACGCGCCCCACGCGGTGTTCGCGACCGCGCGATCGAGGTCGGCATCGTCGAGCACGATCAGCGAGTTCTTGCCGCCGAGTTCGAGCGATACCTTCTTCAGATGGCGGCCCGCCGCTTCGCCGACCTTGCGCCCGGCCGCGGTGGAACCCGTGAACTGGATCATCGCGACGTGCGGATCGGCGACCAGCGCCGCGCCGGCCGCGCCGTCGCCGGGCAGCACGTGCAGCACGCCTTCGGGCAAGCCGGCGAGCTCGAACACGCGGGCGATCGCGATGCCGCCGCACACGGCGGTGCGCGGATCGGGCTTCAGCACGACCGCGTTGCCGAGCGCGAGCGCCGGCGCGACCGCGCGTATCGCGAGGTACAGTGGGAAATTGAACGGCGAGATCACGCCGACCACGCCGCGCGGGCGGCGGCGCGCGAGCGACAGCCGGCCGGCCGTCGACGGCAGCACTTCGCCGGCCGCGCGCGACGGCAGTCCGGCCGCTTCGTGCAGCGCCTTGATCGTGACCGACGTTTCGAACGACGCCTTCGCGCGGGTCGAGCCGCTTTCGCGCACGAGCCAGTCGACGATCGCGTCGAAGTGCGTTTCGGCGACGGCCGCCGCGCGGCGCAGGACCGCCGCGCGGTCGTCGTAGGGTAGGGCGAACCACGCGGGCTGTGCGCGATGTGCGGCGGCCGATGCGTCGGCGATGGCCGCGCTGTCCGCGAGACCGATGCGGCCGAGCGTGTTGCCGGTCGCCGGTTCGATCACGTCGGCCGCGTGCGGGCTCGCGTGCCAGCGTCCGGTGAAGATCCTGCCGCGCCAGATGTCGGCGTCGAAGAGGGCGGGGTTCCTGCTGCTATCCATGTGCGCTCCTGGGGAAATTCGGATCGCCGGATCGGGTGTTGCCTGGCGTCGACCGGCGTGCGCGCGAGGGTAGGCCGGTGTGGGGAAGCGGGGCTATCCGGGTTTCTTCCCACGCGCGGCGCGCGCATGGTTTGGAGAGCGTTCGCGATTCGGTGTACGGAAACTGGACAGTCGGTGGGTGGATTGTTGCGGCGTGCCGGCCGATGACGCGGCAGGTAGAGCGGGTGCGGCGCGACGTGCGCCGTATCCGAAGGCTCGGCGCGCAAAGCGGCGCCAAGGCCCATGCTCGGCTTTTCTCGAGCCAGGCCACCTCCACCAGCAACAAGGCGCCAGACCTGCGCGTGATCGTCTCAGGCGTCGAGACCCGCGCCGCCTGCCGCCGGAACGCGACGCACACCAACCGCTCCTGCCATTCCGTCAAACTGGACGAATCCGTCCTTCACCTCGCCGATCCACGCCAGCCGCTTCGAAGGTGTCGATGCAACCGGAGAACGGAATCCGCGTGCTCAAACCAGCATCGATTGTTGGGCGAAGATACCCGCCATCGCGCCCTGCGACGATGCCTGGGTGGCCGAGGGCAAGAATGGCGTGGCGAGGTCGCCGGCGGCGTAGATACCGGGCATGCTGGTTTGGCGGCGCGCGTCGACCTCGAGGACGATGCCGGTGGGCGTATCGACCGTGGCGAGGCCCAGCGATTCATGCAGGCTTGCGGACGGCTTGTTGCGCGGCTGGGCGAACAGGATGTCGACCGCGACATGGCGGCGGGTATCGAGATTGACGGTGGTGATATGGCCATTGCGATGGGCGATCTCCACGATCCGGCCATCGACGACAGGGATGTTGCGGCGGGCCAGATCGGCCTGGATATCCGGCGCGATGTCGTGACCATCGGCGAAGACGGTCAATTTGTCGGTCCAGTCGCGGAACAGCCTGACAGACTGGTGCGACTGCGGGCCGGACCAAACGAGCCCCCAATGCTGGCCGGCGGCTTCAAAGCCGTCGCAATAGGGGCAGGGTACGATGGACGTGCCCCAGCTTTCCGCGAAGCCCGGAACATCGGGCATCTGATCGGCGACGCCATAGCTCAGGATCAGGCGGCGCGCCGTCAGGATTTCGTTATCGTCCGTGACGACACGGAAATCGTCGATCGCGCCGGCCACGCTCTCCGCCCGGGCATTGACCAGCGTGATCGTCGGATAGCGCGCCAGTTGCCGCCGCGCCTCGACCAGGATGTCCAGCGGCGGCTTGTGATCGTGGCCGAGCAGGCCATGCGAATGGCCGGCAAAGCGGTTGCGCGGCCGGCCGGTATCGAGCACGGTGACCGCGCGGCGGGCCCGACCGAGCTGCAGGGCGGCGGCGAGGCCGGCAAAGCTGCCGCCGATGATGATGACGTCGTTCATGGTGATGGGCTCCGTGTCGTGGATGGAGGGGGCGGGCTGATGCGCAATATCGTCCAGCGATACGCGAAGCCGACCCCATTGGCTTGCACATTTGCGATACTGCATGGTATCGTAATGCTGGAATTTGAATACTGTCAAGTACTGGAATTGTCGTGACCGAAAACAACCCGGGCCGCCGCGGCCGGCCGGCGAACGAAGCGCTTCGCCAAACGATAGTCGACGCCGCGTCCGAACTCTTTGTGGAATTGGGTTTTCAAGCGACGACCATGGACAAGGTCGCCCAGCGGGCGAAGATATCCAAGCTCAGCATCTATCGGCACTTCGAGAACAAGGAGGCGCTGTTCAGCGCGGCCATGGTGGCTCGTTGCGATCAATTCGCACCGCAGACCCTTTCCGAAGGCGTCGACGGTTCGGTCGAAGATCAGCTCATGGCGGTGGGATCATCGCTGCTTCGCACGCTGTTGAGCCCGGACGTCCGCAGTGTCGAAGCCATGGTTTTGGCCGACAAGACGAATCAAAGGTCGTTGAGCAAGCTTCATTACGAAGCCGGGCCGGCCCGTGTCATCGCTCAAATCGAGGCGGTGTTGCGTCAGTTGCACGCGAAAGCGATTCTGAACGTGCCCGATGCTCACCGGTCCGCCCGCTTGTTTGCCGCGCTTTTCAAAGGATCCGATCTTCTGCTTGTCGCGCGCTTCGATGAGGCGCGCGCAGAGGACGACGACGAAATCGAGTCCTATTGCCGGTCGGCCGTCGCCATGTTCATTGCCGCGCACGGTGGCATCTAGGCCGCGAACGAAGGTCGCTTTCTGGGCGATAGCGCCCGTCGGCTTCTGACAGACGACGAGGGCGTTCAAGAACGTCGATATCCGCCTACCCACTTCCTTCCGATCATTCGCAGCAACCGACACCGAAGCTGAAGACCGGGCGACCAGCCCCACCCTTTTTCCCATCAGGAAAACCCTGATCGCCTCGACAGGCCACCGGTTTCAGCGGGCTTTCCGGCTGCCAAAAGCAGTAGCAATAAGCTTCCGCTCAAACACCACCCCGAGCCCGCGCGACCGCGCGCCAGCAAGCCTCCCAGCCAGCATACCTATCCAAAACAGGTATGGCGCACCGCCATATTTCGCGCCGCCAGTGCGGTTTCAATACCTGCTAGGTATCGAAAATCCCGCCTAAAAGTATTGGACGCCCCGTTTCCCCGCCGCGTATAAATCCGTCCCATGAACCACCCCCACGCAGCGCACCCCATGTCCTCCGCGACCATCGAACGCATCGAAACCCGCCTCGTCGATCTGCCGACGATCCGCCCGCACAAGCTGTCGGTGGCCACGATGCACGGCCAGACGCTGATGCTCGTGAAAGTGTTCTGCAGCGACGGCGTGACCGGTATCGGCGAAGGCACGACGATCGCCGGAATGGCCTACGGCCCGGAAAGCCCGGAAGCGATGAAGCTCGCGATCGACGCGTACCTCGCGCCGGCGATCGTCGGCCGTGACGCGACGCGCGTCCAGGCGCTGATGGCGCATGTCGGCAAGCTCGCGAAGGTCAATCACTTCGCGAAGAGCGCGCTCGAAACCGCGCTGCTCGACGCGCACGGCAAGCGTCTCGGCGTGCCGGTCAGCGAACTGCTCGGCGGCCGCCGTCGCGACCGCCTGCCGGTTGCATGGACGCTCGCGTCGGGCGATACGGCCATTGACATCGCCGAAGCCGAGCGGATGCTCGACCTGCGCCGCCACAACGTATTCAAGCTGAAGATCGGCGCGAGAGCGCCGGAAACGGATATCCGCCACGTGGCCGAGATCAAGCAGGCGCTCGGCGAGCGCGCGTCGGTGCGCGTCGACGTGAACATGGCGTGGAGCGAAACGCAGGCCACGCGCGCGATCCCGGCGCTCGCCGATGCGGGCTGCGAACTGGTCGAGCAGCCCGTCGCGTCGGCCGCGGCGCTCGCGCGCCTGATGCGCCGCTTCCCGGTCGCGCTGATGGCCGACGAAATCCTGCAAGGCCCGGACAGCGCATTCGAGATCGCGAAGCATCACGGCGCCGACGTGTTCGCGATCAAGATCGAACAGAGTGGCGGCCTGTTCGCCGCGCAACGCGTCGCGGCGATCGCGGACGCGGCCGGCATCGAGCTGTACGGCGGCACGATGCTCGAAGGCGCGTTCGGCACGGTGGCGTCCGCGCACCTGTTCGCGAGCGTCGCGAACCTGCAGTGGGGCACCGAACTGTTCGGTCCGCTGTTGATCACCGAGGAAATCCTGACGCAGCCGCTGGACTACAGCGACTTCGAACTGACCGTGCCGGACGGCCCCGGTCTCGGCATCGCGCTCGACGAGGACAAGGTCAGGCGCTTCACCCGCGACGGGCTGACGAAAGTCGTGCGGTAATCGAGTCAGGCAAAGACCGTCATCCCCCAATACACATGGAGACAGCATCATGAGCGTCAAGGTTTTCGACACGAACGAAGTGCAGGATCTGCTGAAGGCCGCATCGAACGCGAGCGGGAGCGGCGGAAACGGCTCGAAGGGCGACGCACGTACGCAGCAGATCGTGCTGCGCCTGCTCGGCGACCTGTTCAAGGCGATCGACGATCTCGACATCACGCCGGACGAAGTGTGGGCCGGCGTGAACTACCTGAACAAGCTTGGTCAGGATGGCGAAGCGGCGCTGCTCGCGGCCGGCCTCGGTCTCGAGAAGTATCTCGACATCCGGATGGATGCCGAGGACGAGGCGATCGGCCTCGATGGCGGCACGCCGCGCACGATCGAGGGGCCGCTGTACGTGGCGGGCGCTCCGGTGCGCGACGGCGTCGCGAAGATCGACCTCGACGCGGACGAAGGCGCGGGCCCGCTCGTGATCCACGGCACGGTGAAGGATCTCGACGGCAAGCCGGTGACTGGCGCGCTGGTCGAATGCTGGCATGCGAATTCGCACGGCTTCTATTCGCACTTCGATCCGACCGGCGCGCAGACCGACTTCAACCTGCGCGGCGCGGTGAGGACGGGCGCGGACGGCAAATACGAATTCCGCACGCTGATGCCGGTCGGCTACGGCTGCCCGCCGCAGGGCGCGACGCAGCAACTGCTGAACCGTCTCGGCCGTCACGGCAACCGTCCCGCGCACGTGCACTTCTTCGTGACGAGCGACGACCACCGCAAGCTCACGACGCAGTTCAACATCGACGGCGATCCGCTGATCTGGGACGACTTCGCGTATGCGACGCGCGAGGAATTGATTCCGCCCGTCACGCAGAAGACCGGCGGCACGGCGCTCGGGCTCAAGGCCGACGCGTACCAGGACATCGAATTCGACTTCGTGCTGACCCCGCTCGTACAGGGCAAGGACAACCAGATCGTCGAACGCCTGCGCGCGTCCGCCACGGCCTGACCGCCGGCGGCACGGCGGCGCGAGACGCGTCGCCGCTGCCGGCCGGTCCCCCCGAGACTCAACCGATACCGATGCGAGCGTGCTTGCAGGACGCGGCACGCGCATGGAAGGAGCCATCATGTCCGTCACGATCGACGCTACGAACGAACTGGATCACCTGCTGGAGACCGCCGTGCAGGATGACAAGGAGGCCGGCATTTTCCGCTGCCGCCGCGACATCTTCACGAACGCGGCGCTGTACGAGCTCGAGATGAAGCATATCTTCGAGGGCAACTGGGTGTATCTGGCGCACGAAAGCCAGATTCCCGACAACAACGATTACTACACGACGTGGATCGGCCGCCAGCCGATCGTCATCACGCGCGACAAGACCGGCGAGCTGCATGCGGTGATCAATGCGTGTGCGCACAAGGGCGCGATGCTGTGCCGCCGCAAGCACGGCAACAAGGGCAGCTTCACGTGCCCGTTCCACGGCTGGACCTTCTCGAACACCGGCAAGCTGCTGAAGGTGAAGGACGAGAAGACGACCGAGTATCCGGTGCAGTTCAACACGCACGGCTCGCACGACCTGAAGAAGGTCGCGCGCTTCGCGAACTATCGCGGCTTCCTGTTCGGCAGCCTCAACGCCGACGTGCTGCCGCTCGAGGACTACCTCGGCGAAGCGCGCGTGATCATCGACCAGATCGTCGATCAGGCGCCGAACGGGCTCGAAGTCCTGCGCGGCAACTCGTCCTACATCTACGAAGGCAACTGGAAGATGCAGATGGAGAACGGCTGCGACGGCTATCACGTCAGCACCGTGCACTGGAACTATGCGGCGACGATGGGCCGCCGCAAGGAAGCGGGCACCAAGGCGGTCGACGCGAACAGCTGGAGCAAGTCGGTCGCGGGCGTGTACGGCTTCGACCACGGCCACATCCTGCTGTGGACCAAGACGATGAACCCGGAAGTGCGGCCCGTGTACCGGCACCGCGACGAGATCCGGGCGCGCGTCGGCGACGTGCAGGCCGATTTCATCGTGAACCAGACGCGCAACCTGTGCGTGTATCCGAACGTGTTCCTGATGGACCAGTTCAGCACGCAGATCCGCGTGGTGCGTCCGCTCGCGGTCGACAAGACCGAAGTCAGCATCTTCTGCTTCGCGCCGAAGGGCGAGAGCGAAGCCGACCGCACGACGCGCATCCGCCAGTATGAGGATTTCTTCAACGTGACCGGCATGGGCACGGCCGACGATCTCGAGGAGTTCCGCGCGTGCCAGGCCGGCTATGCGGGCATCACGGCGATGTGGAACGACCTGTCGCGCGGTGCGCCGCTGTGGATCGACGGGCCCGACGAGAACGCGAGGAAGATGGGGCTGAACCCGCGCATTTCGGGCGAGCGCAGCGAGGACGAAGGGCTGTTCGTGTGCCAGCACGAACACTGGGTGCACGTGATGCGCGATGCGCTGAAGAAGGAACGCGGGGAGGTGGCGGCATGAGCTTCGATTACCGGACGATTTGCGCGACGCTGTATCGCGAGGCGCGTCTGCTCGACGATCGCGAGTGGGACGCATGGCTGACCTGCTACACGGAGGACGTCACGTACTGGATGCCCGCGTGGGACGACGACGATCGGCCGACCGACGATCCGCAGCGCCAGATTTCGCTGATGTACTACCCGGATCGCGGCGGGCTCGAGGATCGCGTGTTCCGGATCAAGACCGAGCGCAGCGGTGCATCGACGCCCGAACCGCGCACCAGCCACAACGTGACGAACGTCGAGGTGCTGGCCGAACGCGACGGCGAGGTCGACGTGCGCTACAACTTTCACACGCTGAATCACCGCTACCGCGTGACCGACCACTTCTTCGGCACGGTGTTCGTCACGCTGCGGCAGGCGGGCGACGCGCTGCTGATCTCGCACAAGAAGATCGTGCTGAAGAACGACTACATCCGGCAGGTGCTCGACGTCTATCACGTCTGACGCCCGTTGTTTGCCATGAAAGGAAGTGGAGGTGACGCGATGTCCAGCTACAAGATTGCATTGAATTTCGAGGACGGGGTAACCCGCTTCATCGACTGCAAGGCCGGCGAGAAGGTGCTCGATGCGGCTTTCCGCGCGAAGATCAACCTGCCGATGGATTGTTCCGACGGCGTGTGCGGCACCTGCAAGTGCCGCGCCGAAAGCGGCCGCTACGACCTCGGCGACGACTACATCGACGATGCGCTCACCGATGACGAAAAGGACGGTGGCCTCGTGCTGACGTGCCAGATGGTGCCGCAAAGCGACTGCGTGATCGCGGTGCCGACGTCGTCGGTCGCGTGCAAGACCGGGCAGAGCAGCTTCGCCGCGACGGTCACGAAGGTCGAGCAGCACAACGATGCGGCCGTCGTGCTCGAGCTCGATGTCGGCGCGAGCGCACCGGCGTTCCTGCCGGGCCAGTACGTGAACATCGGCGTGCCGGGCAGCGGCCAGCATCGCTCGTATTCGTTCTCGTCCGCGCCGGGCGATACGAAGGTCGGATTCCTGATCAAGAAGATTCCGGGCGGCGTGATGAGCACGTGGCTCGAATCGGCGAAACCCGGCGACACGCTCGAACTGAACGGGCCGCTCGGCAGCTTCTACCTGCGCGACGTGCAGCGGCCGCTGCTGTTCCTCGCCGGCGGCACGGGCCTCGCGCCGTTCCTGTCGATGCTCGACGTGCTCGCGCGCAGCGGGTCGCGGCAGCAGGTGCACCTCGTCTACGGCGTGACGCGCGATCTGGATCTCGTGCTGGTCGACGCGATCGAGGCGGTTGCGGCGAAGCTGCCGAACTTCAGCTTTGCCACCGTCGTTGCGGACGCCGCGTCGAGCCATCCGCGCAAGGGTTGGGTCACGCAGCACATCCCGGCCGACGCGCTGAACGACGGCGACGTCGACGTGTATCTGTGCGGCCCGCCGCCGATGGTCGATGCGGTGCGCCAGTATTTCGACGAAGCGGGCGTGAAGCCGGCCAGCTTCCACTACGAGAAGTTCACCCCCAACGTCACGGCAAAGGCGGCATGATCATGCAACGATTCTCCGGCAAGGTCGTCGTCGTCACGGGCGCGGCGCAGGGCATCGGCCGCGGCGTCGCGCTGCGGGCGGCGGCCGAGGGCGGCAGGGTGCTGTTCGTCGATCGCGCGGATTTCGTCGCCGAGGTGGCGGCCGAAGCGAGGGGTGGCGACACGGCAGGCTTCGTCGCCGATCTCGAAACGTACGAAGGCGCGCATGCGGCGATTGCGCACGCGGTGCGGACGTTCGGCGGCGTCGACATCCTGATCAACGGCGTCGGCGGCGCGATTCGCATGCGGCCGTTCGCCGAGTTCGAGCCCGCGCAGATCGACGCGGAAATCCGCCGTTCGCTGATGCCGACGCTCTATACCTGCCATGCCGTGCTGCCGCACCTGATCGCGCGTGGCGGCGGCACGATCGTCAACATCTCGTCGAACGCGACGCGCGGGATTCGCCGCGTGCCGTATTCGGCCGCGAAGGGCGGTGTGAACGCGCTGACGTCGGCGCTCGCGATGGAGTACGCGGAACACAACATCCGCGTCGTCGCCACCGCGCCGGGCGGCACCAGCGCACCGCCGCGCCGCGTGCCGCGCAATGCGGCCGGCGACACCGAGCAGGAACAGGCGTGGATGAGGGAAGCGGTGCGGCAGGTGACCGACTCGACGTACTTCAAGCGCTACGGCACGCTCGACGAACAGATCGCGCCGATTCTGTTTCTCGCGTCCGATGAAGCGAGCTATATCACCGGGACGGTGCTGCCGGTGGCGGGCGGCGATACGGGTTGAGCGGCGCGCGCACCGATCCTCACACGAACAATCGGCCGGCGCTGCGAGTCCGGCCACGGAGACACTCATGCAACAACGCGAAGCGATCGTCCCGGCCGGCATGGAAGCCGTGTACGAAAAAATCGGCTATGCGCCGGCGGTCAAGGTGGGCGATACGTTGTACGTGTCCGGCCAGATCGGCCGCGACGCGGCGATGCAACTGGTCGAAGGCCGTGAAGCACAGATCGTGCAGGCGTTCGAGAACCTGAAGTGCGTGCTCGAAGCGGGCGGTGCGTCGCTCGACGACGTCGTGGATCTCACGACCTTCCACACCGACATGCGCGACCTGCCGCTGTTCATGCAGGTGCGCGACCGCTACCTCCGCGCGCATCCGAAGCCGGCGTGGACGGCGGTCGGCGCGCACATGCTGGGCGGCGCACCCGGCTATCTCGTCGAGATCAAGGCGGTGGCGGTGTTGCAGCGGTGAGTATCGGCGTCGCGGCTTGCTTCGCATCGCCTTCGATCCCGGCGACCGTCACCGCGAGGCGCCCCGGCCGTTCCGGCTGCCGCCTACAGCCGGCGCGCAAGCGTGCGGCCGATATTGTCGGTTCCGATGATGCCGATTTCCCTGGCGGGTGCCTCGTCCACGGACGTTTCGTCGGCCGGCCGCGTCACGCGAGCCGGAATTTTTTCCGCAGGCTCGCATCGACCGGGCCGGCCGGCATGAAGCGCCGCAACCTGCGCAGCAGCGACGCCTCGCCGTTGGGCGTACGCCGCATCCGCCATGCGCCGAGCGCCGCGTCGACGACGGTGGCGGCCACGCCCTCGGGGTGCGGCGCGGCTTTCACGCTGTCGCCGACGGCGCGCGCCGCGAGCGTGCGCTCGCGGTCGTAATCGGCGATCGGCGCGCTCGCCTGCGGCGCGTTGACGTCCAGGTTGGTCCGCGTAAACGACGGCTCGACCAGCGTCGCGCGAATGCCGAACTGGCGCAGCTCGTGATCGAGCGATTCGGTCAAACCTTCAACCGCGTGTTTGGACGCCGAATAAAGCCCCATGTACGGCGCCGGCAGAAAGCCGAGCACCGAGCTGACATTGACGATCCGGCCGCGCCGTTGCGCCCGCATGTGCGGAAGTACCGCACGGGTCGTACGCAGGATGCCGAATACATTGGTGTCGAACAACGCCTCGGCTTCGTCCACCGACGTCTCCTCGACCGCGCCGATCAGGCTCATGCCCGCATTGTTCACGAGCACGTCGATACGCGCGGCGCGCTCGATGATCGTCCGGATGCCGGATCGAACGGACGCGTCGTCACGCACGTCCATCTCGATCAGCTCGACGCCGGCGACGGGCGCCGTTTGCGCGATGCTGCGCACGGTGCCGAACACGCGGCAGCCGCGTCCGGCGAATCGTTCTGCGGCGACGCGCCCGATGCCCGACGACACGCCGGTCACGACGACAACGGTGGAATTCGACATGGCTGTTTCCTTCGATACGGGGAATGGGGAATATCAATCGCGCGCATCCAGCGCGGGCTGAAGTGCGGTCGTGGCGGGCGCCGCCGGTTCATGGCCGCCGTGGCGGGCGGTGGCGGAATGACCGGGTCGGATCCTGAACCAGATCGCGTACATCGCCGGCAGGAACATCAGCGTGAGGATCGTCCCGGCGAACGTGCCGCCGATCAGCGTGTACGCGAGCGTGCCCCAGAACACCGAATGCGTGAGCGGTATGAACGCGAGCACGGCCGCCATCGCGGTGAGGATCACCGGGCGCGCCCGCTGCACGGTCGCCTCGACGACCGCGTGGAACGGATCCAGCCCAGCCTGTTCGTTCTGGTGAATCTGGCCGATCAGGATCAGCGTGTTGCGCATCAGGATCCCCGACAGCGCGATGAGGCCCACCAGCGCATTGATGCCGAACGGCTGCCGGAACAGGATCAGCGTCGGCACCACGCCGATCAGGCCGAGCGGGCTCGTCAGGAACACCATCACCATCGCGGAGATCGAGCGCACCTGGAAGATGATGATGATCAGCGTCACCGCCAGCATGATCGGGAACAGCGGCAGCATCGCCTTCGTGGCCTTGCCGGATTCCTCGATCGAGCCGGCTTCCTCGATTCGATAGCCGCTCGGCAGCGCGGCGATGATCGGCTGAAGCTGCTTCGTGATCGCGGCCGACACGTCCGGCGGTTGCAGGCCGTCGGCGATGTCGCCGCGCACCGTGAGCGTCGGCACGCGATCGCGCCAGCGCATGATCGGCTCTTCCATGCGCACGTCGACCTTGCCGACCTGCGACAGCGGAATGCGCTGCCCGTTCGCGCCGGCGAGCGTGAAGTCGTCGAGCCGCGCCGGGTCGAGCCGTGCATCGCCGCCCGAGCGTGCGACCACCTGCACGGTCCGGATATCCTCGCGCACTTCGGTGACGGGCACCCCGGTCAACAGAAACTGCAGCTGCTGCGCGACCGCGCTGGACGTCAACCCGACGGCCTGCAGGCGGTCCTGCTCCAACGTGAAATGCAGCGCCGGCGCGCGCGTGCCCCAGTCGGCATTGACCGTGCGCATCATCGGGCTGCCGGCCATCACGCGCTCGACGTCGGCCGCGATGCCGCGCAGCGTGTCCGGATCGGGGCCCGTGACCCGATACGCGACCGGGAACGGCGAATACGGGCCGAACACGAGCTGCGTCACACGCACGCGCGCGTCGGGCGCGAGGCCGTCGGCGATCGCCCGCCGCAGGCGTGCCTTCAACGCGTCGCGCTCGTCCTGGCTGTCGGTGCGCACGACGATCTTCGCGAACGACGGATCGGGCAGCTCCGGCCCCATCGCCAGATAAAAGCGCGGCGCGCCCTGGCCGACGTACGCGGTGACGATCCTCGCTTCCTTCTGCTTCGCGAGCCACGCTTCGACCTTCGACGTGGCCGCGCTCGTTTGCGAAATCGACGTGCCGTACGGCATCTGCACCTCGACGAGGACCTCGGGGCGATCGGAGATCGGGAAGAACTGCTTCTTGACGACGGCCATGCCGAGAATGGCGAGTACGAACAGGCCGACGACGGACCCCGCAACCAGCCATTTACGCGCAATCACGCGCGTCAGCACCTGTCGGAAACGGTTGTAGCGCGGCGTGTCGTAGATCGCATCGTGACCGCCTTCGAACTTCTTGAGGTTCGGCAGCATCTTCACGCCGAGATACGGCGTGAACGCGACGGCGACGACCCACGATGCGATCAGCGCGATCCCGACGATCCAGAACATGTTGCTCGTGTATTCGCCGGCGGTCGAGCGCGCGAAGCCGTTCGGCATGAAGCCGACCGCGGTGACCAGCGTGCCGGCCAGCATCGGCGCGGCCGTATGGCTCCACGCGTAAGCCGACGCGGCCACACGGTCGTAGCCTTCCTCCATCTTCACGACCATCATTTCGATCGCGATGATCGCGTCGTCGACGAGCAGACCGAGCGCGAGGATCAGCGAACCGAGCGTGATGCGATCGAAGTTCTTGCCGGTGGCGGCCATCACGACGAACACCACGGCCAGCGTCAGCGGCACGGCCGCGGCGACGACGAGGCCGACGCGCCAGCCCATGCTGACGAAGCTCACCAGCATCACGACGAGCAGCGCGGCGAAGAACTTGACCATGAACTCGTCGACGGCCGAGCTGATGTTCACGGACTGGTCGGTGACCTTGGTCAGGCTCATGCCGAGCGGCAACTCCGCGTTGATCGCGCCGACTTCCCGGTCCAGCGCGCGGCCGAGGTCGAGCCCGTTCCAGCCGTCGCGCATCACGACGCCGAGCAGCAGCGCGGGTTCGCCGTTGTTGCGGATCATGAAGGTGGACGGGTCTTCGTAGCCGCGCTCGACGGTGGCGATGTCCGACAGTTTCAACGTGCGGCCCTGCGCGACGATCGGCGTGTCGCGAATCTTCTGCAGCTTGTCGAACGCGCCATCCATGCGAATGAAGATCTCCGGCCCGCGCGTCTCGACGGAGCCGGCCGGCGTCAGCGCGTTCTGGCCATTGAGCGCGGCGAATACGTCCTGCGGGCTCACGCCGAGCGTCGCGAGCCGGTCGTGCGACAGCTGCACGTAGATGCGCTCCGCCTGTTCGCCGATGATGTCGACCTTCTTCACGCCCGGCACATGCAGCAGCCGCTGGCGCTGCGTCTCCGCATCGCGAACCAGCAGGCGCTGCGGTTCGCCCTTGGCCTTCAGCGCGAACAGCGCGAACGTGACGTCCGCGTATTCGTCGTTGACCAGCGGGCCGATCACGCCGGCCGGCAGATCGTTCGCGACGTCGCCGATTTTCTTGCGCGCCTGATAGAACTGCTCCTGCACCTCGGACGGCGGCGTGCTGTCGAGCAACGTCAGCGTCGTGAACGCGAGGCCGGGGCGCGTGTAGGTTTCGGTGCGGTCGTACCAGCGTAACGCCTGCAATCGCTTTTCGATCTTTTCGGCCACCTGGTCGTGCATTTCCTGCGCGGTCGCGCCCGGCCATGCGGTGACGATGGTCATCACCTTGACGGTGAAGGCAGGGTCTTCCGCGCGCCCCAGCTTGAAGAACGATACGAGCCCCGCGAGCGAAATCAGGCAGATCAGGAACAGCGTGATCGCGCGCTCGCGCACCGCGAGCGCCGACAGGTTGAAGCGGCGTTCGCTCACGGCCGTGCTCCTTCGTGTGCGGTCGTGGCGGCCACGCGAACCGCTTCGCCGTCGCGCAGCAACTGCGCGCCGAGCGCGACGACCCGCTCGCCTTGCTTCAGTGCGCCGGACACGCGTGCGCTGTCGTCGTCCAGATGCTCGACCGTGACGGGCCGCCATCCCACCTTGGCCGGATCGCCCGCGACGACCCACACGCCGGGCCCTTTGCCTGCATCCAGCAGCGCGCCGATCGGTACCTGCAGGCCGGCTTGCGGCGCCGCGCGCGCGTCGTCCGGCATGCGGATCGTGACGGTCGCGCCCAGCGGTGCGGCGGCCAGCGCGCCCTGCAACACGTAGCGCGCTTCGAACGTGCGCGTTCGCGCATCCGCGGTGTCGGACAACTGGCGCAGCGTCGCGGGGACACTCGCGCCCGGCTTGCCGAACAGCTCTGCCTGCGCGATGGATCCGACCGCGGGGCGCAGCGTTTCCGGCAGCTGGATCACCGCTTCCCGGCTGCCGGCGTGCGCGAGCCGCACGACCGGCTGGCCGGCGCTGACGACCTGGCCGGGCTCCGCGAGCGTTTCCATCACGACGCCGTCGCCGTCCGCGACCAGTTCCGCGTAGCCGGTCGCATTGCGCGCGACGTCGGCGTCGGCCTCGGCGGCGCTCAACTGGGCTTTCGCGGCGTCGGCCGCGGCCTTGACCTGGTCATAGGCCGATGCCGATATCGCGCCGGTGCCGCGCAGGTCGCGGTAGCGCGCTTCGTCTTCGGCGGTCTGCCGCGCGCGTGCCCGTGCCGCGGCCACGGCTTCGTCGCGTGCGCGCGCCGCGAGCTTCAGGTCGACGGGGTCGATGCGCATCAGCGGCTGGCCGCGGCGGACGGTTTGCCCGGTATCGACGAGCCGCTCCAGCACCTTGCCGGACACCCGGAACCCGAGGTCGCTCTGCACGCGGGCGGCGACGGTGCCGGTAAACGACCGCGACGCGGGCGCGGCTGCGTGCACGATGGCGGTACGCACGAGCGGCGCTTCCGTGCGCGGATCGGAAGGCGTTTTTCCGCTGCAGGCGGCTAGCGCGAGGGGCAGCGCGGAAGCGACTGCAAGGAGAGCGAGGCGACGCCGGACCATGAAAGACCCACTGACGAGGTGATCGGGGCCTTCATTGTGTATCTAGTGACCAAAATAGTCAACGGTCACAAACGGTGTCGGTTCATGGGGCGAGGCTGCGGAGCACCAGGCTCGACAACTGCGCGGGCGCGGCGTCGGTCGTGTCGAGGTTGTACTGCAGCAGCAGCGGATTCAGGTACGGCCGCATCACGAGGTAGATCGCCGTCGCGGTTTCGTCCAGCGGCGTCTTGCGCTCGAACTCGCCGCTTTGCCTGCCTGCCTGCAGCACCTCCTGCAGCAGCTTCTGCACACGGGCCTCATAGGCCTGCACCGACTGCCAGTTGCCGGTGGCGGCCGACGCGGCGATGTCGTACAGCTTGCGGTCGCGGAAGAACAGCCGCAGGCTCGCTTCGGTAGAGACCTTGAACATGCGCCGCAGCTTTTCGGTGGGCAGTTCCGCTTCGGCGACGGCGGCGCGCACGTCGGTCTCGATTTCATGCAGGCAGTTCGCGCAGATCATCTCGCCGATCGCCTGTTTCGACTCGAAGAACTTGTAGATATAGGCCTTCGAGAAGCCGATGGACTTCGCGAGGTCGGACACGGTCGTCTTCTCGTAGCCGTACCGGCTGAAGTGCTCGGTGGCGGCGGCCACGATCTGGTCGCGCACGTCGTGATCGGCCGGGCCGCGTGCGGGCGCGGGGGAAGCGGTGTTTTCTTTCATGGGTTGCGGCTGGCAGGGATGGACAACGAGTGACTATTTGGTATTATAGTCACTACCTGATCTTGACTGAAACCGTCATGCTACCGAAACCCATCGTTGCCGCGCTGCTCGCCGCGCTCCTGTCTGCCGGATGCGCCGTCGGTCCCGACTACGTGCGGCCGGACGTCGCCATGCCGCAGCGCTTCCAGGGCCAGAGCGCCGTGGAGCAGCGGCGCGCGGCGGCCGACGCCGAACTCGCGACGTGGTGGACGGGCTTCGGCGATCCGCAGTTGACCCGGTTCGTCACGCTCGCGCTTGCACGGAACCTCGATCTCGCGCAGGCCGCGGCCCGCGTCACGCAAGCGCGTGCCGGGCTCGGGGCGGCCGATGCGGCGCTGTTGCCGTCTGGCAATGTGACCGGCCAGGCCGCGCGCGTCTATCAGTCGGTCGAAACGCCGTTGGGGCGCGTTCTGAATTCGACGCCCGGTTTCGACCGTCACGGGAGCGCCTACGAAGCCGATTTCAACGCGAGCTGGGAACTGGATGTGTTCGGCGGGCTGCGCCGCGGGCGGCAAGCCGCCCTTGCCGACTATCAGGCGTCCGAAGCGGCGGCGGTCGCCACGCGCCTGGCCGTCGCCGCGCAGACGGCCGACATCTACATCACGATTCGCGGGTTGCAGGGCCGGTTGAAGGTCGCGCGGCATCAGGTGCGGACCGAGCAGGATCTGTTGTCGACGATCAATCTGCTGTACGGGAAGGGGCTCGCGGCGGAGCTTCAGGTCAGGCAGGCCGAAGGTGCGCTCGCGCAGGTTCGTGCGACGGTGCCGGTGCTCGAAGCGGCGCTGGACACGGCGATGAATGCGCTCGACGTGATGCTCGGCGCGCAGCCCGGCACGCATCGCGCGGAACTGCTCGACGGCGGCGACGTGCCGGTGGCGCCGCGGATCGCGGCGACGGGCACGCCGGGCGAATTGCTCAGGCGGCGGCCCGACCTGATGGTCGCCGAGCGACGGCTTGCGGCGTCGAACGCGCGCATCGGCGTGGCGATTGCCGAGTATTACCCGAAGTTCTCGCTGAGCGGATTGCTCGGCAGCGCGACGACGATGGGCGCGGGCAACCTGTTTGCCGGCGGTGCGAACCAGGCGGCCGGCGTGCTCGGCCTGCGCTGGCGCTTGTTCGACTTCGGCCGGATCAATGCGCAGATCGCCGACGCCAAAGGAAAGGAAGCCGAAATGCTGGCCGCGTATCGGCTCGCGGCGCTGCACGCCACCGAGGATGTCGAAAATGCGTTCTCTGCGCTCGTCAAGCGCGACGAACAGGCGGCCGTGCTGGCCAGCGGCGTGGATTCGCTCGGCCGCGCGCGGGCCGCGTCGTTCGCGGCGTACCAGAAAGGCGTCGTCAGCCTGATCGAAGTGTTGCAGGCCGACGAAAGCTTGCTGCGCGCGTCCGACGAACGCGTGCAGGCGCGAACCGAATCGGCGCGTGCGGCGGTCGCGGCGTTCAAGGCGCTCGGTGGAGGATGGCAGGCGCCGGAGGCCGAGGCCGTTGCGAGCCGGTAGCGGTAGCGCCGGAGCCTCTGATGATCGCGCGAATATGAAAATCAGCGAACTGGCTGAATTCGATGGCTCGAAGTACCTTAAGGACGAGGAAGCGATTCGTCACTACCTGGCGCAGGCATTCGAAGATCGGGACCCTCGACTGATCCAGGCCGCGCTCGGGAACGTCGCGAAAGCGCGTGGGATGACGGCGTTGGCGCGCGAGTCCGGCGTGAAGCGTGAAGCGCTCTACCGTGCGCTGTCGGAAGGCGGAAACGCGGAGTTTGCGACGATCATGAAGGTTGTCGCCGCGTTGGGATTGCATCTGACCGTTGCGCCAATCACGCAGACCGCCGAAGCGGCATCCGGAGCTGAGCCGATTCTTCGCAAGCGCGCGCACGCACGCGCGGCGGCTCACGGATGATACCGTCAGGGGCGGGCCGGAAGTCGCGCCGGCCCATTCGTGTCGCCCGGTCGGCATCGTGCGGGAAGCCCTGCATGCGGCACGCGGCTACCGATGGATCGCTCGCCGCAACCGCCTCACATCCTGCTCCGACACCGGCGCCGCCCGATTCCCCCACGCGCCGCGCACGTAACTGACCACCGCCGCGATTTCTCCGCTCGTCAACGTGCCGCGCATCGCCGGCATCCGCTGCACGGGGCCGTTTTCACCCGGCGCCGGCCGAGCGCCTTCGACGACGATCCGGATCGTGCTCGTCGGATCGGCGGCCAGCACGACCGAACTGCTCGCGAGCGCCGGCCCGTGATCGCGCACGCCCGTGCCGTCCGCGCCGTGGCAACGCGCACAGAACCCCGCATACACACCGGCCCCGGGCGCTTGCTGGCCGCTTTCCGGGCGCGGGCCGGCGGGCGTCAACCGCGGCACGCCGACGCCCAGCGGATTCGTCGCGGCGGTCGGTTGCGCGGGCAACGATTTGAGGTACCCGGCGATCGCCCGACGATCGTCCTCCGTCAGCAACGCGGTGCTTTCGCCGACGACCGGGGCCATCGCGCCGAACACCGAGCCGCGCGCCGCATGGCCGCTGCGCAGGAACGCGGCGATGTCGTCGGTCGACCAGCGGCCGAGGCCGTCCGGGTCCGCGCCGGTCAGGTTCGGCGCGAACCAGTGATCGTTGATACCGCCAGTCAGGAACGCGGGGCTGCGTTCGTCGTAGCCGCGTTCGTTGTAGGCCGGCCCGCGCGGCGTATGGCATGCGCCGCAATGGCCGAGCCCCTGCACAAGATACGCGCCGCGATTCCATTGCGCTGATTGCGACGGCTGGGGCGTGAACCGGTCGCGGTTCGCGAACGCGAGGCTCCACAGCCCGAGGGCCCAGCGCTGGTTGAACGGAAACGGCAGTTGCGTGAGCTTCGCCGCGTTCGGGGACGGCGCGACGCCGCGCATGAAATACGCGTACAGCGCGCGCACGTCGTCGTCGGTCAGGTGCGCGAGCGACGGGTACGGCATCGCCGGATACAGCCGGCTGCCGTCCGCGCGCACGCCGCGCCGCAACGCGTCGTCGAACTGGCGCAGCGTGTAGTGGCCGATCCCGTGCGTCGGGTCCGGCGTGATGTTCGGCGCATAGATCGGCCCGAACGGCGAATTCACCGGCTGGCCGCCCGCGTACGGCGTATGGTCGGCCGCGTCGTGGCACGCGGCGCAATCGCCGGCCAGCGCGAGATAGCGGCCGCGCGCGATCGTCGCGGCGTCGGCGCTCGCCGCCGCCGCGGCAATGACCGGGCGGCGGGCGGTCGAAGCGGAAGCCCCGGACGCTGCCGAATTGGCGACACTCGCCTCCCGCCGGCGTGAAAGCCGCGGATCCTCTCTCGCACGAGCGGACATCGACGCACCGGCATCGGCCGCCGACGCGTGAATCCGCACGAACCGCCAGCCCGACGCGGGCTCGGGCGCGTCGGCCGCCGACGCGGCGCCGCCCGTATCGCCGGCTGCCGCTGCGTTGTCGTCGGGCTGCATGTCGCACGCGCCGAGCATGACACACAGCGCGAGCGCGACACCCGCACGGCGGCCGGGCACGCAGCGCGAAGCGAACGAGATCAGCGCCATGGACTGCAAGGCCCCACGAAAGCCGTGACGATTCCCGTGAACACGAGACCGATCACGAAGCCGAGCGCGGCGAGCATTCCGCAGCGCGCGAGAAAGCGCGTACTGTCGTCGCGCGTCACGGCGGGCGCATCGGCATCGCGTCGATATCGGTGCCGCCACGCCCGCGCGAGCCACGTCGCGCAGGCCGCGGCCAGTGCGAACGCGCCCGCGGCGATCAGTGCGAGCCACACGCCGACATGCGTCCAGCGCGGCGCGGCCTGCGCGACGCCGAGCGGATAGCATGCGGTGGACGCGAGCGTTTCGGACACGAGCATCTGCGCAAACCACAGCGCGGGCGCGCCGACGAGGCCGGCCGCGATCGCGAGCAGCGGGGTCCACGCGCGTCGGGCGTCGCTCATCCCGTGCTCCTCAGCCAGAACGGCGATACGTACAGCGCGGTGAAGATGAACAGCCACACGATGTCGACGAAGTGCCAGTAGAGCCCGCCGACCGTCAGCGCGACGCGTCGCTCGCGGCTGAAGAAACCGGCGGCCGTCCACCCCGCGAGCAGCGCGAGGATCGCGAGGCCGGCCACGACATGCGCGAGATGGAACCCGGTGATCGTGAAATAGAGGCTGCCGTACAGGTGCGCGGTCGGGCCATACGGATGGTCGCGCCATTCGTGAAGCTGGACCAGCGCGAACGCGGTGCCGAGCACCAGCGCGACGACGAGCATCGCGACCGCGCGGGCCTGCCGCTCGGCCCGCACCGCGCGCTCGGCGAGCCACACGAACACGCTGCTCGACAGCAGCACGACCGTGTTGACGGCCGCGAGCCCCATCTTCGGCATCCCTTCGGGCGGCCACGGCGCGGACCATTGCGACTGCAGGTAGAAATAGCAGAACAGCAGATAGCCGAACAGCCCGGCCTCGGTCACGATCAGCGTGAGCACACCCCACCAGCCGCCCGCGCGTTCGCCGCAACTGCCGATCGGCAGCGGGTCGAGGCAGGCGGCCGGCGCGCCGGCCGGCACCGTGGCCGACGGCGGTTCGGCCGGGCGCGCCCCGGCGGCCGCGGCAGGTGCCTGCGTGTTCGCGCGAGCGGGCAGTTGAGCACGTTGCCCGAGCGCGCGGCGCGGCCACAGCCACACGGCGGTGGCGACCGCGCAACCGGCCGCGGCCACGCACACGAGCGTTGGCGAGCGCGCGAGCATCGCCGCGAACACGGCGGTCGCGAGCAGCGCGAGCACGAACGGCACGCAACTGTCGTCCGGCATCTTCAGGATCGCGCTCGGTGCCGCGGCGAGCGGCGTGACCGCGAGCGCCTCGCGCCCGTGTGCGAGCCGGTAGCCGATCCGCAGGCTGGTGCGCGTCGGATCGTCGCGCGTTTCCCACAGCGGATGCCGCGACGCGACGAGCGGCAGCACCGCGAAGTTGTACACGGGCGTCGGCGACGCGACCGACCACTCGAGGCCCGCCGCGCCCCACGGATTGTCGCCGGCGCGCACGCCGCGCCGTGCGCTCGCGAGCGCGTTGACGACGAACATCACGATGCCGATCCCGAACACGAACGAGCCGATCGTCGTCAGCAGGTTCGACGTGTCCCAGCCCATTCCAGATGGATACGTATAGATGCGGCGCGGCATTCCGAGCAACCCGGAAACGTGCATCGGGAAGAAGCCGAGGTTGAAGCCGATCAGCACGACCCAGAAGGTCCAGCGGCCGAACCGCTCGTTCATCATCCGCCCGGTGAACTTCGGGAACCAGTACGCGACGCCGCCGAGCACCGGGAACACGTTGATGCCGAGCAGTACGTAATGCAGGTGCGCGACGACGAAGTACGTATCGGTGAGCTGCCAGTCGAGCGGCACGGCCGCCGTCATCACGCCCGACACGCCGCCGATCACGAACATCAGCACGAAGCCCGCGAAATACAGGAACGGCGTGCGAAACACGGGGCGTCCGGTCCAGATCGTCGCGATCCACGCGAACACCGCGACCGCGCTCGGGATCGAGATCAGCATGCTCGCGGCGCCGAAGAACGCGAGCGCGAGCGGCGCGATGCCGGTCGCGAACATGTGGTGGACCCACACCTCGAAGCCGATCAGCATCGTCGCCACCGTCGATACCGCGACGGCCTCGTACGCGACGAGCGGTCGCCGGCAGAAGGTCGGCAGCGCGTCGGATACGATCCCCATCGCCGGCAGCACGACCACGTACACCCACGGATGCGCGAACATCCAGAACAGGTGCTGCCACAACAGCGGCCGGCCGCCATGCGCGACGTCGAAGAAGTGCGTGCCCGCATTGCGGTCGAGCCACAGCAGCAGGAACGCGAGGCTCACCGACGGCACCGCCACCAGGTTCGCGACCGACGCGGTCAGCGTGCCCCACACGATGATCGGTACGCGGTCGATCGACATGCCGTGCGCGCGCATCCGCAGCAGCGTGACGACGAAGTTCGCGGCGCCGCCGGTCGTCGAGATGCCGAGCAGGATCATCCCGAGCGCATAGATGTCGATGTTCGCGCCGGCGCTGTAGTCGAGCGACGTGAGCGGCACGTAGTTGAACCAGCCGCCGTCCGGCACCGCGCCGAGCGGAAAGCTCGCGTACAGGAACAACCCGGCGAACAGGAACGACCAGTACGAGAACGCGTTCAGCCGCGGGAACGCCATGTCGCGCGAGCCGAGCATCAGCGGCCACAGGTAGTTCGCGAAGCCCGACAGCACCGGCAGCGCGTACAGGAAGATCATCGTGACGCCGTGCATCGTGAACAGCGAATCGTATTGCGCGGGCGTGAGCAGCGTCGCGTTCGGTCGTGCGAGCTGGATGCGCATCACGAGCGCCTCCACGCCGCCGAGCAGCAGGAACGCGAACGCGGTGACGATGTAGCGCAGCCCGATGCGCTTGTGATCGACGGTGCCGAGCCAGCCGCGCCAGCCGGGTTCCGATTCCCACAACTCGGCCAGCGCGCGCTCGTGCGCGGAACCGGGCGGCGCTTCGCCGAGATCGGGTACGCGGTTGAGCGGGGCCGGCGTGTCGCGGGCAATGGCCATCGGCATCCTCGATTCAGTGCAGCGTCGCCAGATACGCGGCGAGATCGTCGGCGTCGCGCGGCGCGAGCGCGATCGACGGCATCAGCGACTGCGGCTTGATCTGCTGCGCATGCGCGACCCAGCGGTGCAGGTTGTCGGGCGTGTTGTCGAGCGTGCCGGCCGCGAGCAGCCGGCGCGTGCCGACGTGCGTGAGATCGGGGCCCGCGTCGCCGGCCGCGTCGGTGCCGCGCACCGCGTGACAGCCCGCGCAGCGCGCGGCGAGCACGCGCTGGCCGCGGCGTTCGGCGCTCGCTGCGGGGGCCGCAGCCGGTTGGCGCTGCGCGGCGAGCCACGCACGGAACGCGGCCGGCGGCTCGGCCACGACTTCGAACGCCATGTGCGCGTGCTGCGCGCCGCAGTATTGCGAGCACTGCCCGCGATAGACGCCCGGCCGGTCGGCCTGCAGCCATTGGCGATTGGTCTGGCCGGGTATCGTCTGCGTCTTGCCGGCGAGTTGCGGCACCCAGAACGCGTGGATCACGTCGGCGCTCTTCAGTTCGATTGCAACGGGCTCGCCCACCGGAATATGGATCTCGTTCGCCGTGACGAAGCCGGCCCCGTCAATATCGTCCGGATAACGCACGGCCCACCACCAGTCTTGCGCGGTCACGGTGATCGTCAGCGCGGGCGGACGCGGCGGCGCCGCGACGGCACCCAGCACGCGCAGCATGTAGACGAGCGCGCCGAACAGCAGCACGATCGAGATCGCGGTGCCCACGGTCACGATCGTCAGCCCGCTGCCGTGGCCGGCGCCCGCGTGCGCGCGACGGCGAAACAGCGCGATCAGCAGCAGCACCGCGATCGCGACGCAGACGAACGTGCATAGCGCGAGCAGCGCCCAGCCGAGCACGAAGACCGGCTGCGCCGCGGGGCCGGCCGCGTGCACGACGTACGCGAGCGGCAATGGGGCGGACGGATTGCCGGGCTCGGCAGGCGCGGCGGCCGCGCGCGCGACGATCGGCACGATCGTCCATGCGACCGGTGCGATCCATGCGGCATGACGGGTTTTCAGGAACGGCGGAACGGGCAACGCGACTCCTTGCCGGGTTGGGCGGCATGACGACGGCCGTTCGCGGCCGAGCAAATTTCATGCGCACGCGGCTCGCACGCATGCGGCTGTGGAAGGGCGGGATGACGTGCACGACGGCCGGTGCGTTACAGCCGGCTTGTAAATTGGGCGGCCATTCACGTCGCCGAACGCGCTTTTCCGCGGCCGGCTTCCGGCTCGTGCAGGTGTACCGGATACAGCGGCGCGACGACGACGCGCACGCGCTGTTCGAACGGCCACTCGGCGTGCGTGACGATGTCGGGCTGCGATCCGAGGAATACGACGTGAGGGCGCGGCGCATGTGCGGGATTTCCCGTTCACACTCGCGCAAGTCAGGCGTCGTAAACACGGTGCTCGGCGGTGCTCGCACGGCCGGGCGACGGGCGAGACGACGCCGACATCGGCCGGCACCGTCCCGCGCGCTTGCCTTACGATTCGCCTTTCCCTTCCTTGCCGCGCTTGTCGCCGTGTTCGCCGTTGCCGGGCAGCACGGCCGACAGCACCTGCCGCGCGGTCTCGACGATCACGTTCGCTTCACGCGGGTCGCCTTTCGCCAGCGTTTCGGCAAAATGCTTTGCCTGCTGCAGCGTCACGTGCGGCGGCAACGGCGGCACCTCGGGGTCGCTCTTCACTTCGAGCACGACCGGCCGGTCGGACGCGAGCGCTTCGTCCCACGCGGCGCCGAGCTGTTCCGGATCGTCGACGTAGATGCCCTTGAGGCCGAGGAGGGTCGCGAAGCGGTAGTACGGCACGTTCGGGATCTGCTGCGACGCGTCGAACTTCGGGTCGCCCTCCATCACGCGCTGCTCCCACGTGACCTGGTTCAGGTCCTCGTTGTTCAGCACCATGCAGATCCAGCGCGGGTCGGGCCACTGGCGCCAGTATTTCGCGACCGTGATCAGCTCGGCCATGTTGTTCATCTGCATTGCGCCGTCGCCGACCATCGCGATCACCGGGCGCACCGGGTGCGCGAACTTCGCGGCGATCGCGTAAGGCACCGCGGCGCCCATCGACGCGAGGCCGCCGGACAGCGATCCCATCATCCCGCGCCGCATCATCAGGTCGCGCGCATACCAGTTCGCGCAGGATCCCGAATCGCTCGTCAGGATCACGTCGTCGGGCAGGCGCGGCGACAGCTCGGTGAACGCCCGCTGCGGATTCACACCGCGGCCCGCGCTGGCCTTCGCGGCCGCGCGGGCGGCGAGCGTCTCGCGCCAGTCGTGGTTCCATTTCGCGATCCGGTCGCGCCATGCGGTGTCGCGCCGCTCGTTCAGGAGCGGCAGCAGCGCGCGCAGCGTCTCGGCGCTGTCGCCGACCAGATTGACTTCCATCGGATAGCGCAGGCTCAGCATGTCGGCCTTCAGGTCGATCTGCACGCCGCGCGCCTGGCCTTCCTTCGGCAGGAACTCCGAATACGGAAAACCGGAGCCGACGACCAGCAGCGTGTCGCATTCGGTCATCAGCTCGTAGCTGGGCTTCGTGCCGAGCAGCCCGATCGAGCCGGTGACCCACGGCAGGTCGTCCGGCAGCGCGGCCTTGCCCAGCAGCGCCTTCGCGGCGCCGGCGCCGAGCCGGTCGGCCACCGCGATCACCTCGTCGGTCGCCTTCAGCGCGCCGGCGCCGACCAGCAGCGCGACTTTCGATCCCGCATTGAGCACGTCGGCCGCGCGCCGCAGGTCGTCCGCGTACGGGACGACTTTCGGCGCCGTATAGCCGACCCCTGAATGCACGGTGCCGTGCGCGCGCTTCGGCGGCGCGTAGTCGAGCTCCTGCAGGTCGTTCGGCAGCACGAGCGCGGTGACCGTGCGCGCGCCGAGCGCGGTGCGCACCGCGCGGTCGACCAGGTGCCGCACCTGGCCCGGTACCGTCGCAAGCTGAACGAATGCGCCCGCAACGTCCTTGTAAAGGGCCGGCAGATCCACTTCCTGCTGATAGTGGCCGCCGAGCGCCGCGCGCGCCTGCTGGCCGACGATCGCGAGCACGGGCATGTGGTCGAGCCGCGCGTCGTACAGGCCCGTCACGAGGTGCGTGGCGCCGGGGCCCGAGGTCGCGACGCATACGCCGAGCTCGCCTGTAAATTTTGCATGCGCGGACGCCATGAAGGCCGCCATCTCCTCGTGGCGCGCCTGGATGAATTCGATCTTGCCGTCCGCGCGGTTCAGCGCGCCGAAAAAGCCGTTGATGCCGTCGCCCGGGTAGCCGTAGATGCGGCGCACGCCCCAGTCGTACAGCCGCTGGATGATGAAATCCGCCACTGTCGCCATGCCGTTTCTCCTTGGTTCGGGATGAGCCGATGCGGGGCTGCCGCGCAAGGCACGTGCCGCGCCGCGTGCGTCGGGCACGGCGGTTGCACGCGGCATCCGCGAGCAACGAGCAAGCTGACCGGAGCGCAACGATGGTCGCATTCGCACGCTGGTCGCGCCCAGCGACGCGCGTGCGTGGTGGCGGTAACGCGGGTCGCGCGGCCTCAGCCGTTTCAATGCGTGCGAACGGAAGGGGGATGACGCACGTGGACCGTTCACTTTCTTGTCGAGGATTCGTCTCATGCGTGCATTCAACCGTTCATCCATACGCCGTTGTGCCGCCAGCGCGCTGCTCGCGGCGTGCGCGTCGGCGCTGCCCGCGGCCGCACAGTTGCGCCCGGCCAATCCGGTCAGCGTGCCCGACACGTCCACGCAGGCGTTCAAGCGCGCCGACCGAAAAATGATGGAAGCGATGGAAAGCGCGCCGTACACGGGCGACGCCGACCGCGATTTCGTCGCGCACATGGCGCCGCATCACCAGGGCGCGATCGACATGGCGCAGGTCGAACTCAAATACGGCAAGGATCCGACGCTGCGGCAACTCGCGAGCCGGATCGTCGCCGCGCAGCGCGACGAGATCGCGTTGATGGAGCGCTGGCAGAAGGAGCACGGCAGCACGCCGTGAACCGCGATGCGAGACGGCGATACGCGGGCGACCGTACCGGTGGTTCCGCATCCGGCAAGCGGCGACGTCGGACGCGCGCCGAGCCGATGGCCGCGTGTACGGGCAGGCACGACGGGAGGCGCGATGCATGGACGGTAAGCGCGAGAGCACAGGCCGCTCGATCGATAGCGTCGCCGACTACATGACCATGATCGGCGCGCAGCGGCAGACGATGGCGCTGCGGCTTTTTCGCGGCCAGTGCAATGCCGGCTGGCCGCTCGCGCCGGGCATCGCGCGGCAGCACGCGTCGCCCGACGTCGAAGCGCGGATGCTCGACGAATTCACGCGGCGCGCGCTGCCGCATCTCGAACCCGGGCAGAACCTCGAGGCATGCGACTGGCTCGCGCTCGCGCAGCAGCACGGGATGCGCACGCGCCTGCTCGACTGGTCCGGCAACGCGCTGGCGGCGCTGTGGTTCGCGGTCAGGCGCGCGGGCGAATCGGGCGGCGACGGCGTGGTGTGGTGCCTGTCGCACGACGCCGACGACATCGCGACCGCCGCGGACCGGCGCGCGCCGCTGGAGGTCACGCGCACCAAGGTGTTCCGGCCGCGTCACGTCATGCCGAGGATCACCGCGCAGGACGGCTGGTTCACGATTCACCGTTATGACGCGCGCGGCGGGCGCTTCGTGCCGCTCGACGAGGACGCGGATCTCGCCGGCCGCCTCGTGCGCATCGCCGTGCCGGGCGCCCGGTTCGCGTCGATCCGGCAGGAGCTTGCCGGCGTCGGCGTGAGCATCGCGACGATCTTTCCGGATCTCGACGGCATCGCCCAACTGACCGACACGCGCTATTTCCCGGACGACGAGGACACGCACGCACCGCGCTAAAGCCGGCGTTGCACGGGCGTGCGGATCGGGCACGCGTGATGCTTCTCCCGACGGCGCGCACGCGGGACCGAACCCCCGAGCGGCCGCTGGCGTGCGGTTCGCGGCGGGCGGCGACGCGGTTCATGCGCGCATTCAAACAGACTATCGATCCGGGAGGCATTCATGCGCGAACTCAACGAACCACCGAGCGACCGTCGCGACACGGCGTGCAAGCGCGGCGCCGGTTCCGGGCCGGCCGGGCACGCCGTTACCCGTGCGTTCGAACGTTTTGCGTCGCGCGTGACCACCTGGGCCGGGTCGCCGGTCGCATTCGGCAGCGCGGTCGCGATTACCGCGATATGGCTCGTGAGCGGGCCGGTGTTTCACTACTCCGACGCGTGGCAGCTCGTGATCAATACCGGCACCACGATCATCACGTTCCTGATGGTGTTCCTGCTGCAGCGCAACCAGAATCGCGACAGCGTGGCGTTGCATCTGAAGCTCGACGAACTGCTCGCCGTCACGCGCGCCGCAAGCGACCGGCTGATCGGGATCGAGGATGCATCCGAGGAGGAATTGCGCGCGTTGGCGCAGACCTACGTCGAAATGGCGCAGCGCGCGGCCGAGCGCGGCGACGACGAGCCGGGCGGAAAACGGGCGGAAGCGGCCGACACGAAAACGGCCGACACGCCGCCCGAATCCTGATTTCGCGATCGAGCGATGCGCGGCCCGATGATTTTTCAAACGCTTGTCGTTTCGGGCGCCGCATCGCGGCGCGACGGCTCGTACGCGCCGCTCGCAGCGGGGAACGGCACGTGCTGCATGCCGAAACGAAGCCCGGTCGTTCCGGGTATAGCCTAAGGTGCCGCCATGAACTCCAGAGTCCCGTCGAATCCGTTGTTGAATCTTGCGGTGGCCGTCGCCTGCGGGGCGGCCGCGATGTACTTCCTCGATCCTGCGTCCGGGCGGCGCCGCCGCGCGTATCTGCGCGACAAGGCGGCCGCGGGCCGGCACGATGTGGCCGATTATGCGAATACGCAGGTGAAGCGGGCGGCGGACCATGCGCGCGGCGCGATCGCCGGGCTGCGGGCCGACTGGCTCGCGGGCGACGCGAACGACGTGCAGGTCACCGAGCGCGTGCGTGCGGCGCTCGGCCGGCTCGTCGCTCGCCCGCGCGACATCGACGTGAGCGTCGAGCGCGGCAACGTGTGCCTGACGGGACAGGTCGACGAGGCCGAACGGCAGGCGCTGATCGACGGCGTTGCCGCGCTGCATGGCGTGCATCGCGTCGAAGACGCGATGGGCGCACGCAGCGAATACAAGGCGCCGACCGACGGTCATTCGCAGTGATGCGGCCGCGGCTGCCCGCCCCGGCGGGGGCCGGTGAACGAGTACGACATGCATTCGGCGCACGCACGGCTGCCGGAACGACGGCAGCCTGGCGCCTCAACCGGAGCCACCCATGACCGAACGCCAGCCTCCCGACACGACGTCCGCGCATCAGGAGCCGGGCGCGCACGACGCGCTCGAACATCTGCTCGGCAGCCTGCATCGGCATGGCTTCCTGCGCTTCGCGAACGAGGTCGTCAGCGCGAACGCGCGGCTGGCCGACACGTTCGTCGACGCGCTCGACAAGCCCGGCATGCAGAGCGGCATGCAGAATCTCGCGATGCTCGTGACGGCGCTCTCGCGCATTCCGCCGGAACAGTTCGGCCGCGCCGCGTTCGCGGCGGCCGACGCGCTGCATCACGTCGGCGCATGGCAACCGGCGCAGCACCCGCACGTCGCGCCCGGCGTTCGCGGCGTCTACCGCTTGCTGCACGACGAGGCGCTGTGGGATGCATTGACGCCGCTGCTCGAAGGGCTGAAGGTCTTCGCGCAAGGGCTTGCGCGCGATCCGCAGCCGCCCGTCGCCGGGCTCAGCGAGACGGCGAAAGACGCGTGACCGCGCCCGGCCGCGGATCGCTCGCCACGCACAGGCCCGCGAACTGACGGATGATGCGCTGCGTCGGCGCGCTCGCCGGCCAGTGCGGCACCGCGTCGATGCCGACCCAGCGGCACAGCGCGATTTCCCGGCCCGGGCAAGCGTGCGCGCCGCGCGGCAGGCTCGCGACGAACACGTGATGACGCTTCACGCTGCCGTCCACGTAGAAGAAATACGCGAGTTCGAGACCGGTGAGCCCGGTTTCCTCGCGAAGTTCGCGATGCGCGGCGTCGAGCGCCGATTCGCCGCGCCGGATCACGCCGCCGGGCAGCGTCCAGCGCGACGATCGCCCGCGGGCGACCAGCAGCACGCGCCGGTTGCGATGGCAGACGATCGTGGCGCGTTCCTTCGCCAGCGGCGCGAGCGGTACCGCGCGAACGGGGAAATCGGACGGGTCGGGTAGCGTCATGCAGGGCACGCGGCAGATGGGCGAAAGATCCATGCGCCCCCTGCCGCAACGTGCGTTCCCGCTTCGCTGTCGCATGTGCCCTCGTGCGAGTGTTTCGGGCCCGCTGGCCGGCCTTCGTCCGCGATTTTTCAACGGCTTGTCATTTCTGCCGCCGCCCGCTGCGGCCGTTTCGCGCGAGCGGGACGGCGGTATGGCGCGACGCGCGTCGATCACGCGTCGCCGCGTTCGGCAGAGGGCGTGCGACGCGGCGGCGCCCCGCTTGGCGGTGCGGCCGGCTTGCCTTCGGCCGGGTCGTGCGCGCTGCGCGGCGGTGGTGTGGCGGTGCCGCGGCGCTTGCCTTCGGGGCCGGGCGTGCTGTCGCCGCGATCTTCGTCGCGTGTGTCGGTGTCGAGCGGGGTCGAGCGTGTCATGGTTCGCGAGTCCTGTCGGGGCGGTCGAGGCGTACACGTCGCGCATCGCGCATGCCGCGGTGGACGACGCGCGTTGCCGGGCCCGCTGTTTGCTCGATCGCGCGCTTGAGGTCGGCGCGGGCAATGGCGCCCGCGGCCGCCGCCTGGAGCCCCGTTTCATGTCCGATGCGATCCTGTGCCCGTGGTCCGTTCGTGAGCGATCTTGCGTCGCACTGCGGCGCGCGTCGACACACGGACGGCGCGGCACCGGCGCGCCGGATGCGTTCGCGCCGGCGGTGGCCGGTGTCGTACTGTCGACGCCGCTGCCTACCCGCTGGCCGGCCGTCGTCGCCCGCGCGGGCGACGACCAGTCGGGCGGCGGCAGCGGCTCGGGCGCCGCGCCGGGCCGCAACGGCGAGCACCCGACCGACGCGCCGGGCGGCGGTGGCGGCGACGGCCATCCGCACGACGATCGTGGCGGCCGCACCGGCGGCGACGGAGACGGGGACGGCAACAACGGCGAAGGCGAACGCAAGCGGCCCAGTAAGAAAACGCTGATCATTCTCGGCGTGGTGCTGGTCGTGCTGCTCGTCGGCGGGCTAGTCTGGTGGCTCGCGACGCGCAACCAGGAAAGCACCGACGATGCGTACACCGACGGCAACGCGATCGCGGTCGCGCCGCACGTGTCCGGCTACGTGACGCGGCTCGCGGTCGACGACAACAGCTTCGTGCGGCGCGGCGACGTCCTCGTCGAGATCGATCCGCGCGACTACCGCGCGCAGGTCGACGCGGCGCAGGCGCAGCTCGGTCTCGCACAGGCGCAGCTCGACGCGGCGCGCGTGCAGCTCGATATCGCGCGTGTGCAGTATCCGGCCCAGTATCGGCAGGCGCGCGCGCAGATCGAGTCGGCGGAAGCCGCGTACCGGCAGGCGCTCGCCGCGCAGGCGCGGCAGCGGGCGGTCGATGCGCGCGCAACTTCCCAGCAGGCGATCGATGCGGCCGACGCGCAACGCGCGACCGCCGACGCGAACGTCGCGATGGCCCAGGCGCAGGCGCGCACCGCGAGCCTCGTGCCGCAGCAGATCCGGCAGGCCGAGACGGCCGTCGAGGAACGCCGACAGCAGGTGCTGCAGGCGCGCGCGCAGCTCGAGACGGCCAACCTCAACCTGTCGTACTGCGAGATGCGCGCGCCTTCCGACGGCTGGGTCACGCGGCGCAACGTGCAACTGGGCTCGTTCCTGCAAGCCGGCACGTCGATCTTCTCGATCGTCACGCCGCGCGTGTGGATCACCGCGAATTTCAAGGAGTCGCAACTCGAACGGATGCGCGTCGGCGATCGCGTCGACGTGTCGGTCGACGCGTATCCCGATCTCGACCTGCACGGCCACGTCGACAGCATCCAGCTCGGCAGCGGCTCGCGCTTCTCCGCGTTCCCGGCCGAGAACGCGACCGGCAACTTCGTGAAGATCGTGCAGCGCGTGCCGGTGAAGATCGTGCTCGACGGCCCGCTGCCGACCCGTCCGCCGCTCGGTCTCGGCCTGTCGGTCGAGCCGACCGTCCATCTGAAATGACCGGCCGCCGTGCCGCGGCCGGCGTCGACCGGAGCGATCCGATGCTCGATACCCACATGCCGTTCCCGCCTCGCGAGGCCCGCCGATGAACCGGCCGCCCGACCGCGGCGGCGCGTCCGGCGGCGCATGGCGCCCCGCCGCGAACCCGTGGCTCATCGCGATCGTCGTCACGCTCGCCGCGTTCATGGAGGTGCTCGACACGACGATCGTCAACGTCGCGCTGCCGCACATCGCCGGCACGATGTCGGCGAGCTACGACGAGGCGACCTGGACGCTCACGTCGTACCTCGTCGCGAACGGCATCGTGCTGCCGATCTCGGGCTTCCTCGGGCGCCTGCTCGGCCGCAAGCGCTACTTCCTGCTGTGCATCGCCGCATTTACCGTGTGCTCGTTCCTGTGCGGCGTCGCGACCAACCTCGGCGAACTGATCGTGTTCCGCGTGCTGCAGGGGTTGTTCGGCGGCGGGCTGCAGCCAAACCAGCAGTCGATCATCCTCGATACGTTCCCGCCCGAGCAGCGCAACCGCGCGTTCTCGATCTCGGCGATCGCGATCGTCGTCGCGCCGGTGCTCGGGCCGACGCTCGGCGGCTGGATCACCGACCATTTCTCGTGGCGCTGGGTGTTCCTGCTCAACGTGCCGATCGGCGCGCTGACCGTGCTCGCGGTGATGCAGCTCGTCGAGGATCCGCCGTGGCGGCGCGACGCCGAACGCGGGATCTCGATCGACTACATCGGCATCGGGTTGATCGCGATCGGCCTCGGTTGCCTGCAGGTGATGCTCGATCGCGGCGAGGACGAGGACTGGTTCGGCTCGACCTTCATCCGCGTCTTCGCGGTGCTGTCCGCGCTCGGGCTGATCGGTGCGACGCTGTGGCTGCTGCGCACGAAGAAACCGGTGGTCGACCTGTCGTGCCTGCGCGACCGCAATTTCGCGCTCGGCTGCGTGACGATCGCGACGTTCGCGGCGGTGCTGTACGGCAGCGCGGTGATCGTGCCGCAGCTCGCCCAGCAGCATCTCGGCTACACGGCGACGCTCGCGGGGCTCGTGCTGTCGCCCGGCGCGCTGCTGATCACGCTCGAGATTCCGCTCGTGAGCCGGCTGATGCCGCACGTGCAGACGCGCTATCTCGTCGGGTTCGGCTTCGTGCTGCTGTGCGGCGCGCTGATCTATTCGCGCATGCTGGTGCCGGACATCGACTACAAGCACCTCGTGATGATCCGGTGCGCGCAGTCGCTCGCGATCGGCTTCATGTTCGTGCCGATCACGACGCTCGCGTACCTGACCGTGCCGCGGCGGCTCAACGACGACGCGTCCGCGCTGTTCACGATGTTCCGCAACGTCGCGGGCTCGATCGGCATCTCGGTGTCGACCGCGCTGATCCGCGAGCGCACGCAAGCGCGCATGGCGCACCTGTCCACGCACATGTCGACGCTGTCGCAGAACTTCCAGGATGCGCTGCGGGAGAATGCGCGCGCGATCGGCGCGCTGACGGGCGCGCCGCCGCCGGCCGCGTTGCAGACCGCGACCGGCCGGCTCTACGAAACGTTCGTCTCGCAGGCGACGATCCTCGCGTATATCGACGTGTTCGCGATCCTCGCGGTGTTCTGCGCGTTCAGCATTCCGCTGACATTCCTGTTCTCGCCGGCGAAGGCCGCGCGCGGCGCGGGAGGGCATTGACATGCGCATGCGCCGCGACAATCGCAGCCACCGCCTGATTCGCCGCATCGTGTGCGGCGCGATGACGACGATCGTCGCCGGCTGCACCGTCGGCCCCGATTACCAGCCGCCGCACGCGGACGTCCCGGCCACCTGGCATGCGATGCAGGCGGACGGGCCGGCGGCGTCTCCCGCATCCGGCGTGCCCGCGCGGTCGTCGCCCACGATCGACGCCGATCCTGATCCGCGCTGGTGGCGCGCGTTCGGCGATCCGCTGCTCGACCGGCTCGTCGAGCGCGCCGCGCACGACAACCTCGACGTGCAGGCGGCCGTGCTGCGCATCGCGCAGGCACGCGCGCAGGTGCGCGCGGCCGCCGCGCAGGGCTTGCCGAACGTGCGCGCGAACGCGAGCTACCAGCGCGAGCAGCTCGGCCTGAAGGGCATCGTCGAGGAGCAGGGCATCGACCAGCGCGTCGATCGTCTCGGCGCGCCGGGCTCGCCGCTCGACCGGTTCGGGGCAGGCACCGGGGCAAGCGTGCAGCAAGGTGCGCGCGGCGCGCTCGATGCCCTCGAATCGCCGGTCAACCTGTGGCAGGCCGGGTTCGACGCATCGTGGGAACTGGACCTGTTCGGCCGCGTGCGCCGCTCGGTCGAAGCGGCCGGCGCGCAGGCGAGCGCCGCAGTCGCGAGCCGCGACGACGCGTTGCTGTCGCTCGAGGCCGAAGTCGCGCAGACCTATCTGCAACTGCGCGGCGCGCAAGCGCAGCGCGCGCTGGCCGACGACCTGCAACGCGCGCAGCGCGAATTGCTCGACCTGACGCGCGAGCAGGCCGCGCACGGTCTCGCGAGCGATCTCGACGTGCGCAGCGCCGACGCGCGGCTCGCGCAGATCCGCGCGCAACTGCCGCAGTTCGACCAGCAGATCGTGCTGCTGCGCAACGGTCTCGCCTATCTGGTCGGCGGCGCGCCGGGCGTGCTCGACGACTGGCTGGCCGCCCCGCGCGCGTTGCCCGCGGTGCCGCCGACCGTGCCGGTCGGCCTGCCGTCGACGCTCGCGCGCCGGCGCCCCGACATCCGCCGTGCGGAGGCCGAACTGCATGCGGCCACCGCCGACGTCGGCGTCGCGGTCGCGCAGTTCTATCCGGACATTTCGCTGACGGGGCAGGTCGGCCTGCGCGCGTCGCACGTGCGCGAGCTCGCGCACTGGTCGCATCTGTTCTACGCGTTCGGGCCGGCCGTGTCGCTGCCGATCTTTTCCGGCGGCGCGCTCGTGTCGAACCTGCGGCTGTCGCAGGCGCGCCAGGCCGAAGCGGCGCTCGCTTACCGGCAAGCCGTGCTCGTCGCGCTGCGCGACGTCGACAATGCGCTGGCCGTGTACCGCACCGACCAGGCGCGCGCGGCCGCGCTCGACGACGCGGTGAAGGCCGAACAGGGCGCGCTGGACCTCGCGCGCGATCGCTACCGGAAGGGCCTGTCGCCGTTCCTCGACGTGCTGGATGCCGAGCGGCAATGGTCGGAGGGCCGGCAGCAGGCCGAGCAGGGCGCGTTGCAGACGACCACCGATCTCGTCGCGCTGTACAAGGCGCTCGGCGGCGGCTGGCAGGCGGGGCCGGCCGCGAATGAGGATACCGGCACGGCGCGCGCGCAGTAGCCTCGCGCGCGCGGCGGGCATCGGTTGCCGCGCTCGCGCAACGCCGTCCGTCGGCCCGCGCGGCCTCAATCCCATGCGTGCTTGCTGAACTGATAGCCCCTGGAGCGGATGGTCTTGATCCGTTTCGGTTCGTTCGCGTCGTCGCGCAGCTTGCGGCGCAGCTTCGAGATGCGGCCGTCGATCGAACGATCGAGGCCGTCGAACGCGATGCCGCGCAGCAGCAGCGTCAGGTCTTCCCGGCTCACTACCTCGCCCGCGCGGCACACGAGGGCCCACAGCAGATCGAATTCCGTCGACGTCAGGCGCGGCATGCTGCCGTCGGGCAGATGCACGCGGCGATCGGCCCGGTCGATCGAGAACTTGCCGAACACGTATCGCTGCGGCGAATCCGGCACGGCGTCGCCCGCCGGCACGCGCGTGCGCCGCAACTGCGCCTTGATTCGCGCGAGCAGCAGACGCGGTTCGAGCGGCTTGCGGAGAAAATCGTCCGCGCCGAGTTCCAGGCCGAGCAATTCGTCGAACGGCTCGTCGCGGCCCGTCACCATGATCACGATGCCGTCGTACTGCATGCGCGCCGTGCGGCAGATATCGAAGCCGTCCTTGCCCGGCAGGTTGATGTCGAGCAGCACCACGTCGGGGCGGCTCGCGACGATCGCCGCTGCCGCGCCGGCGCCGTCGCACAGCGTGTCCACCTGATAATGATGCGTGCGCAGGTACTCGGCGATCAGCGCGGACAGCGGGACGTCGTCTTCGACGATCAGGATTCGGATGGGCATCGCTAAACGAAGGGGCAAAACGGGAAGGTGGCGAGCGGTCAGGCCCAGTCCGAGCGTGTCGTGGCCGAAGCGACGTGGATGATACTGCGCAACATTCTGATGGAATGTGGGGAAATCTGAATCGTTCGGTGAGCTTATCTACGCGCCAATCGCCGCCATCAGAGGAAACGCGCGGGGCAAGCGGCGCGACGCCGCGCGTGAGGCTGAAACGGTTCGATGCGAGAGCCGGCGCGGCGCTCGGGACGATGCGCGCCCGCGCATCCGTCAGACGAAAACGTTTGCGCCACTTCGACGCCGCGCACCGTTCCCGCACCGCCCGAAACCAGGCCGGGCAAGGTTAGTCGACATATCATTACAAAATATTACCGACGTCGCCGCGTTCCGCTCCCTACAATCCACACACCTGATCCGCGCGTCGCGCATTGCGCGTGTTTCGCGATCGTATCGGCTGCCGATCTCGGCGAAGCGTCGAATCATGTCGCTCACGTGACGAACCGGATGCGCGCGAGTCGGGTCGCCGCCGCGCCGGCTCCGATGGGCAGTCGGGCGGATGCTATCGATTACTGACGGGGGAAGCGAAATGACGCCGTTGCAAGTCGTCCAGAGTCTCGACGCACTCACGCATGCGATCGAAGCGGCGGTGGCGCGCGCCGACTGGAGCGAGGCCGTTCGGGCCGCCGAGAGGCGTTCGGCGTTCATCGTTGCGCTTGCACCCGATCAACCGGACGAGGTCGTGTCGGCGCTGATGAAAGTGCAGGAGATCGACGTCCGGATTTCCACCGTCGCGCGCGACACGCTCGAGGCGCTCATCGCGGAGGGCTGGATGGCGTTGCACGCGGCCCGCGCGACGACGAACGCGCTGAGGGCGCGGCAGCGGTCGCTCGATGCCGGCGCCGCGGCCACGCGACACTGAAATCAGTTTCCTTTGGTGATGGCATGAAATTCAGAGAACGCGCCAGTCAGGTCGATGCAACACGGTGGTTCGCCGAGGGCGACCATGAACGGGTAGAGCGCCGTCACGGCCTGTGGGCGATCGCGACGCCGGAAGGCTGGCGATCCGTGAAGCCGGGCGACTGGATCGTGCGCGACGAATCCGGCAACTGCTGGCCGATGGACGACGGCCTCTTCATGCATCGCTACGAACCGGTCGCCGACTGACTCGGCCGCCGGTTCGACGCGCCTACCGGCGCTTGCGTGAAAACATCAATGAATCGGCGTCGTTGAAGCGGATGCGCCGCGGCTCGCCGTACCCGGCTTTCTCCGCGACCCGGATCGACGCGACATTCGTCGGCGCGATCAGACACACGCTGCGCTCGAACCGCTGTTGCGCATCGAGCCATGCGAGCGCGGCCGCGAGCGCCTCGGTCGCATAGCCGTTGCCTTGCGCCCACGTCGCCAGCGCCCAGCCGGCTTCCGGCACGCCGCGGATCGGCGGGTCGATGTTGCGGTGGAAATCCGCGAAGCCGAGATCGCCGACGTAACGCCCCGACGCCTTTTCGCGAATCGCCCAGTAACCATAGCCGAGCAGCGGCCACAGCCCGCGATACGCGAGCATGCGCATCCACGAGTCGCGCGGCGTGGAAGGCGTGCCGTTGAAGATGTGCGCGACGACGCCCGGTTCCGCCCACATCGTGGCGAGTGCGTCGAAGTCCCCGAGCGGGTGGCCTTCAAGGATCAGACGGGGCGTGTCGAGAACGGGCGGAGACGAGACGGGGGGCACGGCGCTGAATGTCATCGGGCGTTCCATGAGGAAGGGGCGGCGACGCAGGGCGCCGCGCTCGGGTCTCGTACGATACCGCGTAAACGGCGACGTGGACGCAATTCCCCACCCGCATCGAGGCATGCGACCGCATCGCGCGGACGGCCGGCGGTGCCCGCATGGACCGGCTCGCGTGACGACGTCGCGGTCGGGTGCATCGCGCGGGGCGTTCGACGAATGCGGCCGTTCGTCGCCGTGTGGCGAATGCCTGTAGCGAACCCCCGGCCGCGGCGAGCGGTCGGCCTGCTTCCTGACGGTGGTCATCGCCGCGCCCGCGTGTTGCGCGCAACGCGGGATCGCGCCCGTGCCGGATGGCGTTACTTGCGGCTTTTCAGGAACGAGCGCCCTTCGGCCGTGATCGATGCGCCGGAGCGGCCGTGCGCGGGATGGCTGACGAACCCGGCGTTGACGAGCTCCCGCGCGATCGACCAGCCGAGCGCCGGCGCATCGCGGCCGTAGCGAACGTCGGCGAGGCGTTCGAGCGCCCAGATCGCGGAGGCCGACAGGTTGGGGGTGTTGGACGTGAGCGTATCGTTCATGGCTTCCTCGGGAAATGGCGTTTCGGGATGGGCGGCACACGGCCGGACGGTGGGAGGCGCAAGCATCAGCTTGCCTGCAACAACGGCAGCAGCGCGTGCAGCGCCGCTTCCTCGTCGGGGCCGGTGGCGAGCACCTGGGCCGACGTGCCGCCGTGGACCTGCAGCGACGCGATCGCGCCGCTGTCTTTTGCGTTGCTGCCGTGCCCGTTCGCGATCAGCAGGATGTCGCTGTCGAAGCGGCGTGCCGCGTCGACGGTCGCATCGCGCGCGGCGCGGCCGCGATTGCGGTTCCATGCGGGGCCGATTTCAACGTACACAACGGTTGCCACGATGCTGGAAAGCCTCCGGACAAGTGGGCGGGGCGGCGCGCGACATGCAGGGTTACGCACGTGTAGCGGACATCGGGCGGCTGGCATGTCACGAATTTCCGCAGGGGCGCGGGTGCCGGCCGGGTGCATTGTGCGCACCATTCGGCGCGAACATGCCGACATCCGCTGCGAAGGCGTATTCAAGTTCGCGGATTGTCGGAAAGTGGGTGATTATAATGCATCGGCCAGATCATGTGAATTACATTATAATGCCGTGTGCGCCGATGCCGGCCCGCGGCGTTGCCGGCGGGCGAGTCTCGGCGTATCCGGGCGCGCAACCTGCTCGCCCGGCATCGTCGACCGACCCGAACTCCTCCCGAATGGAAGCCGCAATGAATGCCCCTGCCTGCCCGCAATGCGCGATGGAAAACACTTACCCCGACGGCGCGCTGACCGTGTGCGCGGACTGCGGCCACGAATGGTCGGCCGACGCCGGCGCCGAGGCCGGTGACGAACCGGCGGGCGACGTCGTCAAGGACGCGAACGGCAACGTGCTGTCGGACGGCGATTCGGTCGTGCTGATCAAGGACCTGCGCGTGAAGGGTTCGTCGATCACGCTGAAGATGGGCACCAAGGTCAAGAGCATCCGGCTCGTCGGCGGCGATCACGAAGTCGACTGCAAGACCGACATGGGCGGCTTCATGCTGAAGGCGTGCTACTTGAAGAAGGTCTGAGCGCACGGTCAGGCGACCGTTGCATCCGCGTTTTCAGCCGCTGCTTTTTTCATTCGAGTACCCGCACATGGCCGAGGATCGCACTGCCTACGACGCGTTCGTCAGGTTCCTGGCGACGCCGCTGAACGACGGCCGACCGTTCGTGCTGGAGACGCAGCACGCGGTCTCGCTGCACTTCGATCATTTCGGCACCCAGAGCTTCATGTCGCTGCATGATCCGGTGCGGCTCGCACTCGGTTATACGCGCGTGATGATGGGCTTCCTGCTGCTGCAGGCCGAGCCCGCACACATCTGCATGCTCGGGCTCGGCGGCGGGTCGCTCGCGAAGTACTGCTACCGCCACCTGCCCGGCACGGCGATCGATGCGGTCGAGATCAATCCGGCGGTGATCGCGCTGCGCGAGACGTTCAGGATTCCTGCCGACGATGCGCGCTTCACCGTGGTGTGCGCCGACGGCGCGGATCATCTGGAGCGGGCGGACGTCCGCACGGACGTGATCCTGCACGATGCGTTCGTCGCCGACGGCATGCGCGGCCGCTGTACGGGTGCCACTTTTCTCGATGCGTGCCGCGCACGCCTGAGCGAATCCGGCGTGCTCGCGATCAACTTCATGGACGACGATCCGGCGTTGCCGCAGCACCTCGAGCAGTTGCGATCGGTATTCGGTTCGTCGTATGCGCTGGTGCCGTGCGGCGACGACAACAACTTCGTTGCATTCGCATGGAAGGACGGCAGCCGGTTGCCGTCGTTGCGTATCCTGCTGGAGCGGGCGCTCGCGTGCCCGCAGGCCGGTGAACTGAAGCTGGCCGCCACCGCGAGACGCATGAAGCACGGCGAGGGCATCGATTCGCGGCGGCTGGTCTGGCGCGCGCAGTCGCACGAACGTTGGGAGATCGGCGCGTAGCCGTACCGAGAGGGGCGGGCCGCGCTCGGCCTGTGCGGCCGTGCTTACTTCACGCGCTTGCCGATCGCGCTGCGGGTCTTGTACGTGACGCCGTGCCGGTCGAGATAGTCGCGGATCAACTGCCGCACGACTTGCGACGGCGTAAGATCCTGCTCCGCGCAGAGCATCTCGAAGGCTTCCTTCTTCGCGGGATCGATCAGGACGGTCAGGCGGGCGGTTTTCGTTTCCATGACGGGGCGAGGGTGGTCGATATGTTAATCAAATTATAATCGATCCGTTTTCGGCGTTACCGCGGCAAGCGCCGCACGATCAGCGTTTGCTGCGCACCAGCGCGAGCAGATCGTCGATCACCGGCACGACGGCGAGCGTGACGAGCACCGCGGCGAGCGGCACGGTCGACACGTAACCCACGTGCTTGAAGCCGATCGCGCCGGCCAGGCCGCCGACGAAGAACGACGCGAGCATCGTCGCGTGTATCCGCAGTTTCGACCGGTTGGCGATTACCGCGTGGGCGTCGACGTCGATGGCCGAGCGGTTCCAGTAGAACAGCTTGCCGAGCTCGATGCCGAGGTCGGTCACGATGCCGGTGATGTGCGTCGTGCGGATTTCCGCGCCGGACAACTTCGTGATCGTCGCGTTCTGCAGCCCCATGATGAAGCACAGCAGCGTCACGGTCACCGGCACGAAGAACGTTTCCCACAGCGCGAGATGGCTGCCGAGCAGCCCGAACAGCAACAGCAGCGCGGCTTCGACCAGCAGCGGCAGCATGAACTGGCTGTGCAGCCCGCGGCGGCGGCCCCAGTTGACGAGGATCGCCGAACAGGCGGCGCCGATCAGGAACGACCCCAGCGAGCTGATGCCGGCGAGCGCGAGCCGCACGTCGCCGAGCGCCGTCTGGTCGGCGATCGCCGACACGATGCCGCTCATGTGCGACGTGTATTGCTTGACCGCGAGAAAGCCGCCGGCATTGGCCGCGCCGGCGACGAACGCGAGCGAAAACCCGAGCTGGCGGTTGGCGTCCGCGCTGCGGTGTTTTCCGGTCAGGTTTCGAAAGTACTGCGCTGGCATAGGGGCTTCGCTCGATCGTCGCGGATTCGCGGGTACAGGCGGAAAACCGGTGCCGGAGGGCGTGGCGGGCCCGCCGCTTGCGCCGGATGCCGGGGCTGTCGAATCATGTGATGGACATGATAATGTCATTATCATACTCTGTTGGCCGGATGGTGCATTCAGTACAATGACGGAAGGCGCCGCCGGCCGGCTGTTTCGCCGCCGCGCGGCGCTGATCACTTCTGCCCACCGCTTCATGACCCCGATCAAGTTCATCCTTCGCTACACGGCGATCCCGTTCACGGCCATCGTCGCCGTGGTGGTCTGGACCGTCATTCCATCATCGAAAGAGATCGATGCGAGACAATATGCGGCGCTGTCGCGTGCGTACACGAGTTTCCCGCTGCAGTTCCGGCGCGAGATCTCGGACACGATGGCGCACGGCACGATCAACGACCGGCGCTACCAGGCGCTCGTGCGCGATTCGCTGGGCAACGGCGTCGCGCTGGACTGGCCGGCGTCGGGCGTCGGCGGCGTCGCCGACGAGCGGCAAAAACTGGCCGAACTGATTCAGGCCGATTCGGATCTTCAAAGGCAACGGCAATGAAAACCCTGCTGGTTTCTGTGGCATTCGCGATGATCATCGCGAGCCTGATCTTCGCGCTGTACTTCATGAATCACGATCGCGGCAAGTCCAAGCGGATGGCGTGGTCGCTCGCCGCGCGCGTCGGATTGTCGGTCACGCTGTTTCTGTCGCTGCTGATCGCGTACAAGCTCGGCTGGATCGAGCCGACGGGGTTGCCGATCGGGCGGTGACGCGCGGGTTTCGGGCGGGGGGCGGGCGGTTCGGGCCGGCGATGCCGCGTCGTGCCGCCTTCGCCTCAACGGCGGCTCGTACCGTTTCAGGCGGGGCACTCGGCGAGCGGCGCTGCGTTCCGCGTGTGGTATGCGGATCGGTTGACTCGTCGTATATCGCCGGATCAGATATTCATCGAAAAAATAACCATTTGGTACACACATCGGCAGGCTCTACAGTCTCGCATCCTGCTGCCGGTTGCGATGCCGGCGATTTCGAGACTATTTCAGAAGCCTGCCTGATGAATCGACTGCTCTACTCCCGGGCCCGCACCGCAGCGGCCGCGCTGTTCGTGCTCGGCCTCGTGCCGGTTTCCCATGCGGCTCAGCCGACGTTGCGCGTCGGCATCGACGCCGAGTCGTATCCGCCTTTCTTTTCGAAGGACGCGACCGGCAAGTGGAAGGGGTGGGAAGTCGACGTGCTCGATGCCGCGTGCGGCAAGCTGAACGTGCGATGCGAGCTCACCGACATTGCGTGGGACGGCCTGATTCCGGCGTTGCAGAACCGCAAGATCGACGTGATCTGGTCGTCGATGACGATCACCGGCGAACGGCAGAAAGCCATCGATTTCAGCCGCGCGTATTACGAATCGCCGACGGTGTTCGTCGGCGCGAAAAGCGACCGGCGCCGCGTCGACTGTGCGGTCCCCGCGACCTTCAAGGGCCGCGTGATCGGCGTCGAGGCCGGCACCAACTTCTCGGCATTCCTCGATGCCCGCTTCAAGCAGGACGCGCAGATCAAGGCGTTCGACAAGTTCGACAACGCGCTCGCCGATCTGGTGTCCGGTCGCGTCGACTACGTGCAGGAAGGCAAGGGGCTGTTCACGGCGTTCCTCGCGTCGCGCGACGGCAAGGACTTCGAGGTCAAGGCCACGTGCGCGGACGATCCGGTGCTGGGCCTCGGCATCGGCGCGGGCGTGCGCCACGGCGATGAGCTGCGCGGCAAGCTGTCGACCGCGATCACGCAACTGCAGCAGGACGGCACGTGGGATGCGATCACCGCCCGCTATCCGAACCTGAAAGGCACGATCGAGAAGGGCCGCTGAACCGATGGCCGCGGACGATTCGCTGCTCGCTTGGCTCGCCTTCGGCGACGGCGGTTATGGCCGCGTGTTCGCGAGCGCGTTCGCACTGACGTTCGGCGTCGCGGCCGCGTCGTTCTGCACCGGCGTGCTGCTCGGCATCGCCGGCGCGCTCGGCAAGCTGTCGCGTTACGCGGCGCTCGTGTGGCTGGCGCGGCTCTATACGATGCTCGTGCGCGCGCTGCCCGAGCTGCTGTGCCTGCTGCTCGCGTTCTACGCGGTCGCACCGGCCATCGAGAACGCGCTGCGCGGCAGCGGCATCGTACCCGCCGACTTCGCGTTCGACCCGTTCGTCGTCGCCGCACTGTCGCTCGGCTTCATCCAGGGCGCGTATCTCACCGACATCTTCCGCGCGGCGCTCGTCAACGTGCCGGTCGGCCAGATCGAAGCCGCGCATGCGTACGGGATGACGCCATGGCGGACGTTCGCGCGCATCCGGCTACCGGCCGCCGCGCGGCTCGCGCTGCCGGGCGTCGGCAACGTGTGGCTGAACGCGACGAAGGACGCGTCGTTCATCAGCGTGCTCGGTTCGTTCACGGATCTGCTGAAGGCGAGCCAGCTCGCGGCCGGCGCGACGCGGCACTACGTATTCTTCTATGTGGTCACGGCCGCGCTGTTCCTGTTGCTGAGCGTCACGTCGGCGGGCATCTTCGCGGCGCTCGAACGGCACGCGAATCGCGGCACGAGGCGTGCGACGACATGATCTTCTCGCTGCCTTTCCTGCTCGACACGGTAATGCCGAAGCTGCTCGCCGCGGTGCCGACGACGCTGGCGCTGACGCTATTGTCGGGTGCGGCCAGCATATTGCTGGGCGTGCCGCTCGCGCTCGCCGCCGGCGCACGCCATACGCCGGTGCGCTGGTCCGCGCGCGGCTGGCTCATGCTGATCCGCGGCACGCCGCTCCTCGTTCAGCTCTATCTGCTGTACTACGGATTCGGGCAGATCGTCCCGCGGGAGTGGATGCGCGACAGCTGGGCGTCGCCGCTGCTGCGTGACGCGTTCTGGTACGCGATCGTCGCGTTGAGCGTGAACGAGAGCGCGTATGTCGCGACGATCCTGCGTGGCGCGATCGCCGGCGTGCCGGCCGGCGAGATCGAGGCCGGCCACGCATACGGGATGACGCGCGTGCAGGTGCTGCGCCGCATCGTCGGCCCGCGAGCGTGGCGGCTTGCGCTGCCCGCGCTCACCGGAGAGGCGATCCTGCTGCTGAAATCGACCGTCCTCGCGTCCACCGTGACCGTGTTCGACGTGATGGGCACGGCCAATACGCTGCGCTTCGAGACGTTGCGCGTGTACGAACCGCTGGCCGGTGCGGCGATCGTCTATGTCGTGCTGGTCGCGCTGCTGACCATTCCCGCCGCCCGTCTCGAGCAGCGCGTCAATCGCTACCTGACGCGCGCGCCCGACGAACGCATGCCCGCCCGGCGCCGCCGCGCGTCGTCGGGCGCGTGGGCGGCGCCCAACTGATTCCTGCCCTGGTAACGAATTCCACGATGTCCGATCCTCGCCCCTTGCTGTTTTCCCTGTATGAACAAGCCAGCGTCGGCTGCGGCGGCGCGCCGAGCCTGTGGACCCATCCGGCTGATGAACGGCTCCGCGCGAATACGCTCGGGTTCTGGTCGAACCTCGCGCGCACGGCCGAACAGGCCGATCTCGACATGCTGTTCTTCGCGGACGTGCTCGGCCTGTACGACGTCTATGGCGGGTCGGCCGACGCGGCGCTGCAGTGGGCGGTCGAGGCGCCCGCGAACGATCCGATGATGCTGATCCCGGCGCTGGTCGCGCAGACGGAGCGGCTCGCGTTCGGGGTGACCGCGAGCACGACCTACGAGCATCCGTTCGCGCTCGCGCGCCGCTTCAGCACGCTCGATCATCTAAGCAACGGCCGGATCGGCTGGAACATCGTGACGTCCTACCTGACGAGCGCGGCGCGCAACTTCGGGCTCGACCGGATGATCGGCCACGACGAACGCTACGCGCGCGCGGAGGAATTTCTCGACGTCGTGTACAAACTGTGGGAAGGGAGCTGGGCGGACGACGCGGTCGTCGCCGACAAGCACGCGCCGCGCTATGCGCGTGGCGACCGCGTGCGGCCGATCGCGCACGAAGGCACGCACTATCGCGTGCAGGGGCCGCACGTCTGCGCGCCGTCGCCGCAGCGCTCGCCCGTGCTGATCCAGGCCGGCTGGTCGGGGCGCGGGCGCGCGTTCGCGGCGAAGCACGCGGAGGTGGTGTTCGTCGCGAAGTCGAATCCGCACGAGATTCGCGCGGGCCTCGACGAGATTCGGCGGCTCGCGGCCGAACGCGGCCGGGCGGCGGACGACGTGAAGTCGCTGACGGTGCTGCGGATCGTGACGGCGCGCTCGTCGAGCGACGCGAAGGAGAAATATCACACGCTGCAGCAGCACTATCACCGGCACGCGCAACTCGTCAGCTATGCGGGCGACACCGGCATCGACATCGACCGCTATGCGGACGACGAGCCGCTGACGACGCACACGGAAGGGCTGACGTCCTACGTGGTGCGGCCGGACGGCAGCGGCAAGCCGCTCACCGCCGGCGACGTGCGGCGCAAGTTCGCGAGCGTCACGCGCGGCACCGACCTGATCCTCGTCGGCTCGCCCGACGAAATCGCGGACCAGCTCGCCGAGCATGCGCGGCAGTCGACGACGAGCGGCTACATGCTCAATCCGCTGATCAGCCCCGGCACGCTCGACGATTTTGCCGAACTGATCGTGCCGGAACTGAAGAAGCGCGGCCTGTACCGCACGACGCCGGCGAGCGGCACCTTCCGTTCACGGCTGGGCGGCCGCGACCGCCTGCCGGATACGGCCTACGGCGCTTCGTTCCGGTTTCCCGTGCCGGAAGCGGGCTGACCGGCAGATCGATACCGGACGACTCTCAGCGGAGTTGCATGACATGACCGACGACGTACTGTTCCTGCTGCAACCGCATCGTGCCGACCGGAATCTTCGGGCATGAATGGCGCGATGAACGAAACCATGGACACGACGCGGCGCGAAGATCGATCGCATCGATCGGCGTCGCCGCCCGTCCTGAGCGCCGCCGGCATCGCGAAACGCTTCGACGCGACCGTCGCGCTGGCGGCGCTCGATCTGTCGATCGGCGCCGGAGAAGTCGTCGCGCTGATGGGCGCGAACGGCGCGGGCAAGTCGACCTTTGTCAAGATCCTGAGCGGCGCGCTGCAAGCGGACAGCGGCACGCTGACGCTGCACGGCGAACCGTATCGGCCGGGTTCGCCGCACGCGGCGAAGCGGCTCGGCGTCGCGACCGTGCACCAGTCGGTGGCCGATGCCGTCGTGCCAACGCTGTCGATCGCCGACAACCTGCTGCTGGACCGGCTGTGCGATCCGGCCTCGCCGTGGCGCGTGCCGCCGGCCGCGCGGCGTGCCGCGGCGCGGTCGCTCGCCGCACGGGTCGGGCTCGACGTCGATCTGGCGGCGCCGCTGGCCTTGCTGTCGCTGGCCGACCAGCAGCGCGTGACCTTGGCGCGCGCGCTGGCCGGGCAGCCGTCGTTGCTGATTCTCGACGAGCCGACCGCCAGCTTGTCCGCCGCGGAGGCTGAACGGCTGTTCGTCCTGATGGACGCATTGCGCCGCGATGGCGTCGCCATCCTGCTGGTATCGCATCGGCTCGGCGATTTGCGTCGCATCGCCGATCGTGCGGCGATCGTCCGCGACGGCCGGATCGTTGCCGATCTGGCCGCGCCGATCGATTTCGACGCCGCGGTGGAAACGATGATCGGCCGGCCGCTGCCGCGTACGCGTGCGGCGGCGCCGGAGCGTGCCGGGCTGGCCGGATCTGGGGCCGAGGTCGGTTCAGGCTTCAGCGTGCGGCAGATCCGGCTGACGCCGACCAGTACGCCGTTCGATCTCGACGTCCGGCGCGGCGAGATCGTCGCGATCGCGGGCCCGGTCGGCGGGGGCAAGTCGCGCTTCGCACGGACGATCTTCGGCGCGGTGCGGGCGGCGGCCGGCGAGATGACGCTCGACGGCCGGCCGTGGCGGCCGCGTTCGCCGGCGGACGCGATTCGCGCCGGCGTATTCCTGGCCGGCGAGGATCGCTGGCGCACGTCGTTGTTTCCCGATAGCGTGCCGTTCGCGTCGATCGCGGGCACGATCGGCTTTCCGTTCCTGTCGCGCTGGTTCGCGAGCGGCGCGGTGCGCCGAGCCCGCGAACGCACGGCGGCCGCGGCAGCGATCGCGCGGTTCGGCATTCGCTGCGAGGGGCCCGACGATCGCGTCGCGCACCTGTCCGGCGGCAACCAGCAGAAGGTCGTGCTCGCGCGCTGGCACGCCGAACCGGCGCGGCTGCTGCTGCTCGACGAACCGTTCCAGGGCATCGATGCGGGCGCGCGCGCCGATATCGTCGATACGCTGCGCCGTCATGCGCATGAGCGCGCGACGATCGTGTTCGTCAGCGATCTCGAGGAAGCCGCCGAGATCGCCGACCGTATCGTGCGGTTCGATCGTGCGACGCTCGATGGTCTGCCTCCGACTGCTCCCATCGTGGGTGCTTGCTCATGAAACCCGTGACTTCTTCCGATGTACGTCATGCCGCATCCGTCGAACGATCGTCGCGCGCCGGGCCGGCGCGCATCCGCGATGCGCTCGAACGAACCGGCATCCTGCTCGTGCTCGCCGCTCTCGTGGTCGTGTTCGCGATCAGGGAGCCCGCGTTCCTGAACCTCGACAACCTGTTCAGCATCCTGCAGGCGGTGTCGATCGTCGCGTTGCTCGGCGTCGGCGTGACGGTCACGCTCGCGGCCGGTGGTTTCGACCTGTCGGTCGGCAGCGTGGCCGCGACCGCGCAGATGGTCGCGAGCTACGTGCTGGTCGTCTGGCACGGCAGCGCGTGGGCGGCCGTGATCGCCTGCGTCGCGCTCGGCGTGGCCGCCGGATTGTTCAACGGCCTGCTGATTACGCGGCTGCGCGTGCCCGACCAGCTCGCGACGCTCGGCACGCTGTTCCTGCTGGCCGGCCTGCAGTTGATCCCCACCGGCGGCCGTTCGCTGGCGACCGGCTCCGTGCTGCCCGACGGCACGGATGCGACGGGCGTGTTCCCCGACGCGTTTCTCGCGCTCGGCCGGCTGCGCGTGTTCGACGTCGTACCGTTGCCGGTGCTGGTGCTTGCGGCCGTGACGGTGCTGGCCTGCATCACGATGGAAGCGACGCGCTGGGGGCGCGTGATCTATGCGATCGGCGGCAACGAAACGGCCGCGCGGCTGGCCGGCGCACCGGCCGCGCGCTACCGCGTCGCCGCATATGTCGTGTCGGGCGCGATCGCATCGCTGGGCGGCGTGCTGATCGCCGCGCGGGTCGGCCGCGGCGACGTGAGCGCGGGGCACTCGCTGCTGCTCGACGCGGTGGCCGCCGCGCTGATCGGTTACGCGGTGTGGGGCGCGAAGCGGCCCAACGTGTTCGGCACGGTCGTCGGCGCGGTGTTCGTCGGCGTGCTGCTCAACGGGCTGACGATGCTGAACGCACCGTACTACATGCAGGATTTCATCAAGGGCGTGCTGCTCGTGCTGGCCTTGGCGTTTACGTTCGGCATCGGGCGGCGTGCGGATGCCCGGGCGTGATGGGTGAGGTCGCCGAGACTCGGATCAGGCATGGACGGATTCGAAGAATCTTCAGGCTGGGCTGTTTGTTATCCAAAGTAATATCGATTGCCGAATCGGTCGGTTTGAGTTTGCGTGTCGCGCTGATAGATTGAACCGATATCGTTCTATATGGAGACAGACGCGCCATGCGCTCATTGCTTCGCCGAAAGTCACGCATCGAACCGAAACTCGGCGCGCTCGCGCTGGGCGTCGCGCTCGTGCTGGGTGTGCCCGCGGCGTACGCCGGCCCGCTCAAGGGCGCGCCGGCGCCGTTCGACAAGGGCGGCGTGAAGATCGCGCTCGTCAACTACCTGTCGACCGGCGATTTCTTCCAGGCCTACGAAGCTGGCGCGCAGAAGCAGGCACGTGCGCTCGGCGTCGATCTGCGCATCTACGAAGGCCGGCAGGACGCGGCCGAGCAGCGCGAGCAGATTCAGCAGGCGATCAGCATCGGCGTGTCCGCGATCATCGTCAATCACGGCTTGCCGGAATCGCTGAAGGACGTCGTTCAGCGTGCGCTGGACAAAGGCATCAAGGTCGTTGCGTTCGACGTCGATCTCGCCAATCCGAAGGTGCCGCAGATCGAGCAGAACGATCGCGACCTCGCAAACCTGCTGCTCGATCAGGCCGTGAAGGACAACGGCGACGCGTTCGCGGCAGGGTACGTGTACGTGGCCGGATTCGCGCCGCTCGACCGGCGCGATGCCGCGTGGCGCGACTTCAAGCGTGCGCACCCGAAGGTGAAGGAAAAGGCGCGCTGGGGCACCGTCGACAATCCGATCGCGCAATCGGTCGCGAACCAGGCGGCCGCGGCGTATCGCGCCAATCCCGACATTCGTGTGGTGTTCGCGCCGTACGACGAGTTCGCGCGCGGCGCAAAGCTCGCGGCGGACGAGGCCAGGCTGTCGTCGAAGCTGCGCATCTACAGCGCGGACGTATCGACGGCCGACATCGAGGCGATTCGCGCGCCGAACAGCGCGTGGGTCGCGACGGCCGCGACCAATCCGGCGGTCGTCGGCGCGGTGTCGGTCCGAGCCGCGGCGCTGCTGGTGGCCGGGCAAAACCCGGGCGCGCGCATCGCGGTCAAGCCGACGCTGATTACGCGCGACGATCTCGTGAAGAACGACATTCATACCGTCGCCGAACTCGGCGCGAGGTTTCCGGCGTTCCGCGCGAGCGACGCGGCGACGGCCGCGTGGATTCCGGCGGCCGAGTAATCGCCCTGGCGCGCAACGAACCGATCCGTCGCCTGCGTGCCGCCTACCCATGACTCGACCATGACGACCCTGAACGACTATCTCGTACAAAAGCGCGACGCCTGGCGAGCGAAGCAGCAGGCCGCCCGCAACGATCCCGATCTCAAGGCGACGCCGCTGAAGGCGACCGTGCGCGCGCTCGGTCGCAGCGGCGTGCGCGAGATCCGGATTCGCGACTTCCAGGTGATCAGCGACAGCCCGCCCGATTTCGCGGGCTACAACCTCGGGCCTGCGTCGCCGGAACTGCAACTGGGCGTGCTCGGCAGTTGCCTCACGCACATCACGTTGATCCAGGCCGCGGAGCGGGGCCTGAAGATCGACGCGATCGAAGTCGAAGTCACCGGCGACCAGCATCCGCTCGCGCAGCAGCCGGGGTTCGAGCACGTTCCGGTATTCCCGCACAACATCCGCTATACGCTGGACATCGTGTCGCCGGAGCCGCCGGAGGTCATTCGGGCGTTGCATCAGGCGGTCGAAGCGGTGTGCCCGATCTTCAATTTGCTGAGGCTGCCGCAGCACATCGAAGGGGAATTGCGGCATACGAGCGGGTGATGCGCCGACGCATTGCTGCTCGGCCGAGTTTGTAAATGGAATCGGTGTATTGTGATAAGAATACTTATCCCGATGGCCGCGATGCAAGTGCCGGGCGTTGACGTATTCGCACCACCGCGTGCCCGAGGAGGGCCGTAACGACGCTAGTTGCCCGATCCCTTCGTCACGTCATGACGATAGGCACGCGGCGAGCAGCCCACGATGCGTTTGAACGCATGGCCGAACGCGCTATCCGAGTCGTAGCCGAGCCGCTGCGCGATCGCCGAGATCGACGCCGTGGAGTGGCGCAGTTCGCGCATCGCCAGCTGTATCCGCCACCGCAGCACGTATTCGAGCGGGCCGAACCCGAGCCGCCGCTTGAAATGCAGCGCGAACGTCGAACGCGACACATGGCAGCAGGCCGCCAGCGCGTCGACGGTCCAGCGTCGCTCGGGCGCCGCGTGAATCGCGGCCAGCGCCGCGCTCACCCGCGGATCCGCGAATCCGGCCAGCCACCCGACGTCGCCGTTCGCGCCGGCGTCCACATAGCGCCGCAGGATCTGCACGAGCATCATGTGTCCGAGATGCCGAACCATCAGCGAGCCGCCCGGCGACGCCGCGACGAACTCCCGTGCGAGTTGCTGCAGCGACCAGCGCAGTACCGCCGCCGGTTCGGAGTCGCCGATCACGATCACCACGGGCGGCAGGCTGCCGAGCAGCAGCGGCATCCGTTCTTCGTAGGCGAAGCGGCCGCCGATCAGAAAGCAATCGGCCGGTTCGCCATAGTGCGCGATACCGCGGTCGACATGTCGGTACACGTCGGCGGCGGGCACCGGCGCGACCGACGGATCGCTCGCCAGCGAAAATGCCCGCGGCGCGGCGAGCAGGAAGCAGTCGCCCGTGCGCAGCCGGACGGGTGGCCCCGCACCGTCGACGGTCAGCCAGCAACTGCCTTCGACCACCGCGTTGAACTTGATCCCGTCGGGCGGGGGCAGGTCGACGGCCCATGGGCCACCGGCCCGCAGGCCAGTGAAAAACGAGTCGCGCGTTTCCAGCAGCGACAGCACTTCCGATAGCGGGTCCACGCGCAATCCCGGACGATCTCGACGAAAAACCGGATTCTATTGCATTCACAGTCCGGATGCGCGGCCGGAGAATGGGCTCATGCAGTGACGCGGCCGATGGGCGGCCGCGTGCTTCGCACGCCGTTCCTGGAGCTTTCAATGACGAGCAGGCAGCACCCCCTTTATTCCGGATTCGACGCTGCATCGACGGCGAGCGACGTCCTGGCCGGTCTCGACCTGCGCGGCAAGACCGCGATCGTCACGGGCGGCCATTCGGGTCTCGGGCTCGCAACCACGCGTGCACTGGCGCAAGCCGGCGCGCGCGTCGTCGTCGGCGCGCGGAGCGTCGCGGCCGCGCGCGAGGCGACGCGCGGCATCGCCGGCGTGGAGATCGCGACGCTCGATCTCGCGGACCCCGCGAGCGTGGATGCATTCGCGGCCCGGTTTGTCGACGCGCGGCGCAACGTACATATCGTCATCAACAGCGCGGGCATCATGGCCTGCCCCGAGACCCGCGTCGGCGACGGTCGGGAAGCGCAGATGGCCGTCAATCACCTCGGTCACTACGTGCTCGTCAACCGCCTATGGCCTGCGCTCGCGCACGGCGACGGCGCACGTGTGGTCGCGGTGTCGTCGCTCGGGCACCGGCTGTCGCCGATCCGTTGGGACGATATCGCGTTCACGCGCGGTTACGACAAATGGCTGGCGTACGGACAGTCGAAAACCGCTAACGCCTTGTTCGCGGTGCAGCTCGACGTGCTCGGTGCGCCATTCGGCGTTCGCGCATATTCGCTGCATCCCGGCAAGATCGCGACGCCGCTGCAGCGCCATCTGACGCGCGAGGAAATGATGGCGCAAGGTTGGGTGGACGAGCACGGTGTGCCGATCGATCCGACTTTCAAGACACCTGAGCAGGGTGCGGCAACCCAGGTATGGGCGGCGACGTCGCCGCGCGTTGCCGATCTCGGCGGTGTTTATTGCGAGGATTGCGACGTCGCGACAGTGACGCGCGGCAACGAGGAATCAGGCGTGCGGCCGCATGCGATCGATCCGGAGGAAGCGGCGCGGCTGTGGGCGTGGTCCGCGGCCGCGACGGGCGTCGATGCCTTTGCCGTGCGGCGCTGACGCCTAGGTATTCGCCGGGCCGGGCGCCGCGGGGGTATCCGGCGGCGGCACGACATCCGCGCGCGGCAGCCTATCCGCACGTCTACCGCAGCGCGCGCCCCATCTCCGCGATCGGCATCGCGACGATCGAATTCAGCAATCGCATTTCCCCGGCGTCCGGATGCGCGATGTGCCGCACTTCATCGAGCGCCTGCACGACGAGACGATCGAGCGGTTCGAGAAAGCGCCGCAGTTCGCTGGCGGCCGCTTTCTCCCTGAGCCCGAGCGCCTGGCCGAACACGACCAGTGCGTCCATGTCGATATCGGCGAACCGCGTCGCATGTCCGAGCGGCATCGTCAGCTCGCAGTGCGGCCAGTGATCGCCGCGATGGTCGGGCCGGTGCGTCGGCGTGTGATACACGACCGTGCTGACGATGTCGTAGAACGGCGCGAGCCGATAGCCGCGCGCGTCGACGAAGAACGACAGGTTCTTCAGGTGCGCGTCGGCATTGCCGACCACCACGTTGAACACGGTCCAGCGGAACACCGACAGGCGCGTGAGCGCTCTCGTGCTGGTGCGCTCGATCGCGCGGGCCAGTTCCTGTGCGTTCGCCCGCTGATATTTGAAACCGCGGTCGTAGTTGAGCAACTGCATCGCGTCGATCGTATGCACGCGCGCGGCCGGTTCGGACGCGACATCGCGGTCGAACCGGTCGATCACGTAGCACGCGGACGGCGCGCGCAGGAAATGCACGTCCGGTACGTCGAGCCCCATCTTCTTCGCGAGCCGCATGCAGAAGAACTCGTTGATCGCCGAATGCGGATAGCCGGCAGCACGCATGTCGGGTTTGAGGAGGTGCATCGACGGTTCGCTGCCGACCGGCTCGAACAGCGCGTAGTCGGGCGCGTCGCCGCGCAGCACCAGCAGCAGCTTCTGCTGCGCTCCGGCCGCCGACATGCGCTTGGGTGCGGTAGCCGTCAGCGCGCGTTCGGGCATCGCCTGGATTCGCCGTTCGAGCTCGTCGAGCGGCAGCGGCTGCAGGCCGCCGGGCGCTTCGCGTTCGCCATCGGCCAGCAGCGTCAGCGCGCCGGCCGATTCGCGGCCGAAGTACGCGAGCAGGCCCCACGCGTCGGCCGCATCGACCTTCGCCTCGCGCGCGAGCGACGTGCGCATGCCTTCCTCGGGCAGCAGGTTGTCGAAGAACCACTGCACTGGACGATCGGTCGACGTGTCGGTGAACACGCCCGCGCGCAGCGGGAACGCCGGCGACAGCGGATACGCGGCGGGTGACGCGAGCCATTGCAGGTCGTACGCGAACGACCAGATGCCTTTATCGTCGGTCAGCGTGCCCATGCGCACGCCGTTGGCGGATGCGATCAGCGTTCTAGCCGCCATGGCTGCTCCTGCGGCGTTGCGCGGCCTTCAGCGCGGTGGCTTCGGATATCTCGACCGACGACTCGGCGTACAGGTGCACGCCGAGCTCGGCCAGCAGCAGCATGACCTTGCCGATTTGCGCGGTCGGCTTGCCGGCTTCCACCTGACTGATGAATTTCGGCGACAGGCCGGTCGCGTTGGCGAGTTCGTCCCGCGTGAACCCCTGCTGGATCCGCGCGGAGCGAATGAGGTGGGCGAGCGCGCCGATCGTGTCGACGGACCGGGACTCCGACATGACGTTCTCCGTGCTTCGTATCTGAGCGGGAACAGTATCGCATAACTCGCCAAGTCGAGCGGTGATTCGTATTCGCACGGGAACGAACAGATGCTTCCGAGGCCCGGGGGACGGCATTTCGTACCCGATCGGGAACAGATTGTCTGGAAACGGCCGTTGAGAGCCGTTCCCGTATCTGATCGGATACGGAGCGAGCGCCCGGCGGTGTTCGTGGGCGGCAGTCGGTTCGTCGCCGTCTGCGCCCGGCGTGGCGACGCACGATCATTCCGCGGACGAGCGCCGAACACCTTCACCACCGTGGCACGGTGCGCGCCGCACGCCCTTTCTACAATTCCGTCCGACGTACTACAGGCGCCGCCGCACCCGAAAAGCAGGCCCGGTCCTTGCGCCGGGCAGGCGTCGGCGGCGGCGTTCGCGCCCCGCCACATGACGATTTGCACGGGAGGCGCGCATGGAACCGATGCCGGTCGTACTGCAGTGGCACGACGTTCTCGTCAGGATCGCGCTGGCGCTCGTCGCGGGCGGGCTGATCGGCCTCGATCGCAGCGAATCCGGCAAGACGGCCGGGCTGCGAACGACGATCCTCGTCTGTCTCGCCGCATGCCTGTCGATGCTGCAGGTCAATGCGCTGCTGCTGCAGGCGGGCAAGCCGGAGGGGGCGTTTTCGGTGCTCGATCTGATGCGGCTGCCGCTCGGCATCCTGACCGGAATGGGCTTCATCGGCGGCGGCGCGATCCTTCATCGCGATGGCCTCGTATCCGGCGTCACCACGGCCGCGACGCTGTGGTTCGTCACCATCATCGGGCTGTGCGTCGGCGGCGGCCAGTTGTCACTCGGCGCGCTCGGGCTGGTGCTCGCCTTGCTCGTCGTCTGGCCGCTGCGGCTGGTCGAGCAGCGTTTGCGGCGCGTCCGGACCGCGCTGGTCACGATCGAATATCCGCCGGGCTCGGTTGCGCGCGAACAACTGATCGCGAAATTGTGCGGGGCGGGATTCACGTGCCGGACGAAAAGCTTTTGCGAAACGGCTGCACGCACGGTGCGCGAGGAAGAACTGTTCGTGCAGTGGCGCGAAGCGGCCAGCGCCGACGTGATGCTGAAGCAGTTGATGCGGATCGTCGAATCCGCGGGCCTGACGTCGGTCCGTTGCTCGACGGAGAACTGACGCGCGCGGCCGCTGGAACGCGCGATGCTCGTGCAGCAGGCCGCCGTGGGCGGCTTACCCAGGAGCGAAACATGACATGTGTATCGGAGGTGATGACACGCGACGCCGCGACCATCGGCCCAACGCAGAGCCTGCGCGAGGCGGCCCGGCTGATGAGCGAGTTGAACGTCGGCGCGCTGCCCGTTTGCGATGGCACGCGGCTGATCGGGATGCTGACGGATCGCGACATCGTCGTGCGCGCGGTGTCGATGGGCGTGCCGCCGAACGAGTCGATCGAGGGCGTCGTCAGCGGACCCGCGAACTGGTGTTATGAGGACGACGACATTTCAGTGGTGCAAAAGAAGATGGAAGATGCGCAGATTCGCCGCGTGCCGGTGGTCGACCGGCAGAAGCGGCTGGTCGGCATCGTCGCGCTGGGCGATCTGGCGACGGCCGCGGACGGCGCGATGTCGTCGACGCTCGGCGCGGTGTCGGCGCCGGCGCGCCCGGATCGGTGAAGTGCCATGACAGACACGGAGAACGACATGAACGAAGACAGGGAAACGCAGGTCCGCGAGCGTGCGTATCGGCTGTGGCAGGCGGATGGCGCGCCGGACGGCCGGGCCGACGAATACTGGCAGCGCGCCGAGCAGCAGCTCGATGCCGAGGGCGGCAGCGCGGACGGGCGCGTCGGGCAGACGGCCGATTCGCCGGTCGATCAGTCCGCGAAGCGCCGCATTCCGGGCGACCCGCTGCAGGACGTCGATGCGGTGCCGACCGGCGAGGTCGCGCATGAAAGGCGGCGTACGCGGTGAAGCGCGGGTAAGGCAGAGCCGGAAGGAGGACGACGATGACGGCGCATGCAGGCGAAAAGGCGGAAAAGACCGGGGACTTTCGATGCGAGAAATGCAACCGGTCGACGCACGTGCAGGCGGGGCACCCGATCCCGAAGTGCCCGCATTGCGGCAACGACACGTACGGCGAGCGAACGCGCGAACCGGGCAACAAGCAGTAAGGTGATGCGGGCCGCGCACTTCGCTTCGCGCGACGCGCAGACCGGCAACGCGCGCCGCGGCGACGTGCGTGCTAACCGTCCTCGCCCACTTCGGTCGGGTCCGGCAAGTCGGGCAGGTCGTCGTGACGGTCGTCGCGCTCCGGTGGCGGAATGTCCGGCGTGTCGGTCATATCGTCGTCGTTCGGTGTCGCGTTTGTCGCGTGCGTCGGGATCATGATCGTCCTCCTCGGTGTCGACAGGGCACCGGCGCGCAGCCGGCATGTCGCTATCGAGCATCGCGCGTGCCACGCGGATTGCCGCTCCTGCATCGGATGATGCGTCGCTTGTAATTTCTTCAGCGGATTCACCCGCTGGCCGTGCGGCGAGGCGGCCCGATAACGGCATGTCGCTTGCTGGAAGCGTTGCAGGCTGCCGCACCGCCCGCCGTCGCGTGGTGCGGCGCAGTCAGCATCCGGACAGGGAGAACGTCATGACGCAGGACACCCAACGACAGCACACCGCGTCGCCCGATGCGGCACGCGAGACGACCGACGCGCCGGACCGGCGCAAGCCGGCCCCCGATGGCGAATCGACCGCGCGCCGCGGCCATGCGCCCGGTGGCGGCGAACTCGACACGATTCCGGACGACCAGGCGCGCAAAGTCGTTCCCGACGATCCGCGCCAGACCGAGGTGCGCGATCCGGCCGGCAAGCCGTGGGCCGACGAGCACGACGCGCCGGACGATTCGGGCAATCGGCCGCGGCCGCTGTAGCGCGCTGTAGCGGCGACGCCGGCCGAATCGTCGCGTCCCGCTCCATTCCGCCATCCACGCACCGGAGTCCACCATGTCATCAGACGAAGTTTCCGAATCCCGTCGCAAATGGGTGCAGGGCACGACGGCCGGACTGGTCGCCAGCGTCGCCCTGCCGACGATCGCGCAGACGGGCGGCGGCCCGGCCGATGCCGGGGATACGGCGCCGCGCGATCCGCGCACCCTCTATCCCCATGCGCCGTTTCCGCAGCAGCACCAGCCGTGGCCGGGCCTCGCGGGCCGCATGACGCCTCGGCCGGATCATGGCGAGCGCAGCTATCGCGGCAGCGGCCGGCTCGACGGCCGCAAGGCGCTGATCACCGGCGGCGACTCGGGCATCGGCCGTGCGGTGGCGATCGCCTGTGCCAGAGAAGGCGCGGACGTCGCGATCGTCTATCTGCCCGACGAAGAGCCCGATGCGCGCGAAGTCGTGGACCTGATCCGCAGCGCGGGGCGCAAGGCGGTGCCACTGGCGGTCGACATCCGCAGCGAAGGCGCGTGCAACGGCCTCGTCGAGCGGGCGGTCGCCGCGCTCGGCGGGCTCGACATCCTCGTGAACAACGCGGCCCGCCAGCAGAGTCACGAATCGATCCTCGACATCAGCACCGAACAGTTCGACTGGACGCTGCGCACCAACCTGTACGCGATGTTCTGGATCACGCGGGCCGCCATTGCGCACATGCCGCCCGGTTCGGCGATCGTCAACACGACGTCGGTCAATGCGTACGACCCGTCCGCGAACCTGCTGGACTATGCGATGACGAAAGCGGCGATCGCGAATTTCACGAAGGGGCTCGCGAAGCAGATGATCCAGCGCGGCATCCGCGTCAACGGTGTCGCGCCGGGGCCGTTCTGGACGCCATTGCAGGTCAGCGGCGGACAGACGACGCACAACGTCGAGACGTTCGGCGAGCAGGTGCCGATGGGGCGGCCGGGACAACCGGCGGAAATCGCGTCGATCTACGTCGAGCTGCTGTCGTCGCGCTCGAGCTACGTGACCGGGCAGATCTATGGCGCGTCGGGTGGTGCGGGGCAGCCTTAGTCGGCTCGCGGTGCAGGCCGACGCCGAGATGAACCCGGGCGGAGTCTCCGGTCATCGGCACCGGTTGCGCGACCCCCCGATCGGCGCCGTATGCGCGAGCAGCGATCTTTATCACCGCAGCAGATAAACGTATCCGAATCGCTTCGTTGACGCACGTTGGCGCGGCCTCGTAGATTCGCGTTTTGACCGAATCAGGGGCCGTGCCGTGACGACTACCGCCATCCGCGACGCCGCAACGCTTTCCGCCGGGCATCCCGCCTTGCGGCCGGACGGCGCGGCGCAGCATTTCGACATCGTGCCGTTCGACGCGCCGCTCGGCGCCGAGGTGATCGGCGTCGACCTGTCGCAACCGCTCCACGACGACGATTTCGCGCGCATCCATCGCGCGCATCTCGATCACCACGTGCTGGTGTTTCGCGACCAGCGCATCACGCCGGACGAGCACATCGCATTCAGCCGCCGCTTCGGGCCGCTGCAGATTCACGTACTGCACCAGTTCGCGCTGGCCGGCCACCCGGAAGTGCTGATCGTGTCGAACATCGTCGAGAACGGCAAACCGGTCGGGCTCGGCGACGCCGGTCATTTCTGGCACTCCGACCTGTCGTACAAGGAAAAGCCGAGCCTCGGCTCGCTGCTGCACGCGCAGGAATTGCCGGCGGAAGGCGGCGACACGCTGTTCGCGAACATGCACCTCGCGTGGGACACGCTGCCGGCCCACTTGCGCCGCGCGGTCGAAGGGCGGCGCGCCGAGCATACGTATCTCGCGCGCTATGCGGAGCTGCAGGCGCGCAGCCCGTGGCGTCCCAACCTGTCGCCCGAACAGATCGCGCAGGTCGCGGCAGTCGTTCATCCGGTCGTGCGCACGCACCCGGAAACCGGCCGCAAGGCGCTGTTCGTCAGCGAGCATTTCACGACGCGTATCGTCGGGCTGCCCGACGACGAAAGCCGCGCGCTGCTCGACGAATTGTTCGCGCACAGCGTGCGCGCCGAGCACCTGTATCGGCACGCGTGGCGCGACCACGATCTGGTGTTCTGGGACAACCGTTCGCTGATGCATCTGGCCGCCGGCACGCCCGACCACCTGCGCCGCAAGCTGTACCGCACGACGATCGAAGGCGACGCGCCTTTCTGAGCCGCGCGCCGCGTCCTTCATTTCCGTCCCTTTCTGACCGGAGTTCCGATGTCGTTTTCGTTCTTGCCGGCGCGCCGCGCGCTGGCGGCCACGCTCACCGCCGCGCTCGCCTTCGCGGGTGCGGTGATCCCGCAAGCCGCGCACGCGGAGGGCCGCATCCGTATCGCCGAGCAGTTCGGCGTCGTCTACCTGATGCTCAACGTCGCGCGCGACCAGCAACTGATCGAGAAGGAAGGGCGCAAGGCCGGCCTCGACATCAAGGTCGACTGGGTGCGGCTGTCGGGCGGCGCGGCCGTGAACGACGCGCTGCTGTCCGGCGCGGTGGATGTCGCGGGCGCGGGCGTCGGCCCGCTCCTGACCGTGTGGGATCGCACGCGCGGCCGGCAGAACGTGAAGGGTGTCGCGTCGCTCGGCAATTTCCCGTACTACCTCGTGAGCAGCAACCCGAACGTGAAGACGATCGCCGATCTGAGCGCGAAGGACCGCATCGCGGTGCCGGCGGTTGGCGTGTCGGTGCAGTCGCGCGTGCTGCAGTACGCAGCGGCGAAGCAGTGGGGCGACAAGCAGTTCGACAAGCTCGACGCGCTCACGCAGGCGATTCCGCATCCCGACGCGACGGCCGCGATTCTCGCGAACAGCAACGTGATCACCGGCCACTTCGGCAATCCGCCGTTCCAGGAGCAGGAGCTCGCCGGCAACCCGAACGCGCACATCGTGCTGAATTCGTATGACGTGCTCGGCGGCCCGAGCTCCGCGACGGTGCTGTACGCGACCGAGAAATTCCGCGACGACAACCCGAAGACGTATCGCGCGTTCGTCGCCGCGCTGGCCGATGCCGCACGGCAGATCGCGGCCGACCCCGAGCGTGCGGCCGATACCTACATTCGCGTGAACGGGTCGAAGATCGACCGCGCGCTGCTGTTGAAGATCCTGCGCAATCCGCAGGTGCAGTTCAAGACCGCGCCGCAGAACACGCTGCCGCTCGCGCAGTTCATGCATCGCACCGGGGCGATCCGCAACGAGCCGAAGTCGTGGCGCGACTATTTCTTCGACGATCCCGCGACGGCAGGCGGCAGTTGAGCGGAGCTGATGCCGCGGCGCCGCGATCGACGCTTATGCGTCGGCGCGGTTTCGATATGCGCAATCGATGGTTGGTCCGCACGGTGCCCGGCCGTATGTTGATGCTTTTCCCGCAAGAGATTCGATCGTGAACGCCACTTCTCCCCGAACCTGGTTGCCGCCGTATGCGGCACGTGGCGGCGTGTCGCCGGCCGCCTCTGCCGTGCCCGATACACGTGCGGACGATCGCCCGGCCGCGCACGCCGCACCGGCCGGCACGCACAGCGAACGCCTGCTGGCGATCGACCAGGTCAGCCTCGAATACCGCAGCGGCACGCGGATCGTTCGCGCGACGCATCAGGTGAGTTTCGACGTATACGGCAGCGACCGCTTCGTGCTGCTCGGCCCGTCGGGATGCGGGAAGTCGACGCTGCTGAAGGCGATCGCCGGTTTCATCGAGCCCGTGTCGGGTTCGATCGCGCTCGACGGCCGGCCCGTGCGCGGGCCGGGCCCCGACCGCATCGTCGTGTTCCAGGAATTCGACCAGTTGCCGCCGTGGAAGACGGTCGTCGAGAACGTCGCGTTTCCGTTGCGCGCCGCCGCGAAGCTGTCGCGCGCCGAGGCACGCGAGCGCGCGCTGCACTATCTCGACAAGGTCGGGCTGAGCACGTTTGCCGATGCGTATCCGCATACGCTGTCGGGCGGCATGAAACAGCGCGTCGCGATTGCGCGGGCGCTGGCGATGCAGCCGCGCGTGCTGCTGATGGACGAACCGTTCGCCGCGCTCGACGCGCTCACGCGCCGCAAGATGCAGGAGGAACTGCTGCGGCTGTGGGACGAATTCCGCTTCACGCTGCTGTTCGTCACGCACTCGATCGAGGAGGCGCTCGTGGTGGGCAACCGGATTCTGCTGCTGTCGCCGCATCCGGGCCGCGTGCGCGCGGAGCTCAACAGTCACGAACATTCGCTCGCGAACGTCGACACCGGCGACTTCCGCGACAACGTCGCGCGGATCCACCGCCTGCTGTTCGACACCGACACATCCCAGGCACCCACGACGGAGGACGCTGCATCATGAGTACGATCGATCCGGTCCTGCCGCCGCTGCCGCCCGTGCGCGCCGAATATACGCGCACGCTCGACACGCCGCCCGATGCCGAGCGTGCGGCGCCGGCGCCGTTGCTGCGCCGCGTCGCCGGCGCCGCGTGGTTTCGCCGCGGCGTCATCGCGCTCGTGTTGATCGCCGCATGGGAGATCGTCGCGCGCATCGTCGCGAACGATCTGCTCGTCCCCACCTTCGGCGCGACGCTGGCCGCGTTCGTGCAAGGCATCGAGTCGGGCGAACTGCTGGTCAAGACCGGCATCTCGATGTCCGTGCTGCTGCGCGGCTATGCGCTGGGCGTCCTGCTCGCGTTCGCGCTGACGTCGCTCGCGGTATCCACGCGCATCGGCCGCGATCTGCTGACGATGCTCACGTCGATGTTCAATCCGCTGCCGTCCATCGCGTTGCTGCCGATCGCGCTGCTGTGGTTCGGGCTCGGCACCGGCAGCCTGCTGTTCGTGCTCGTGCACGCGGTGCTGTGGCCGCTCGCGCTCAGCATGTATACCGGCTTCGCCGGCGTGCCCGCCACGCTGAAAATGGCCGGGCGCAATTACGGGCTCACGGGCCTGCGCCAGATCGCGCTGATCCTCGTGCCGGCCGCGCTGCCGTCGATCCTGTCGGGGCTGCGCGTCGGCTGGGCATTCGCGTGGCGCACGCTGATCGCGGCCGAGCTCGTGTTCGGCGCGAGCGCGGGGCAGGGCGGGCTCGGCTGGTACATCTTCCAGAACCGCAACGAGCTGTATACGGACCGCGTGTTCGCGGGGCTTGCGGCCGTCATCGTGATCGGGCTGCTGGTCGAGAACCTCGTATTCGATACGCTCGAACGCGCGACCGTGCGGCGGTGGGGCATTCAGCACTGACGCGTCCGTTCGCGATCAATCCCGGCGCGGGCATAACGTAAGCTGAAATCGGTTTTTCACGCGCAGTGGGCGCGTCTCTATACTTTGCGGACGCGTGTAACAGACGCCGTGTAACGGACGCGTGTAACGGACGCCGTGTCGCGCATTGCCGCGACGCTCCCCATCTCCCAAACAAGGACCTGCCGAATGACTGCCCGTGACGCCGTCGATCCGCGTGAAGCATTGCGCGACGCGCTTGCCGCGCTGCCCGATCTCGCGACCGCGATCGGGCACGATGCCGCACAGCGCGAGGCGCGTCGCGAGTTGCCGTTCGAAGGCTTCGCGATCTTCCGGCGCTCGGCGCTGGGCGCGCTGCGGATTCCGGTCGCGCGCGGCGGCCTGGGCGGCACGCTGGTCGACCTGTTCGATACGATCGCGACGCTGGCGGCCGCCGATTCGAATCTCGCGCACGCGCTGCGCATCCACTACGACCAGACCGAGACGCTGCGGATGTCGCCTCGCACCGCATTCAACGACGTGCAGCTCGAGCGCGTGCTGGCCGGTGCGATCTTCGGCGGCGCGTCGACCGAGCGCGGCACGTCGCGCCCGGGCGAGAACACGACCGTGCTGCGCCGCGACGGCGATCACCATCGCGTGACGGGCCGCAAATACTATTCGACGGGCACCGCGTTCGCCGATTTCGCGCGCATCAACGTGGAGAACGAGCAGGGCGACGCGCTCGCGGTGATCATTCCCGTGGCGCGCGACGGCCTGCAGGTGCTCGACGATTGGGACGGCATGGGCCAGCGCATGACCGCGAGCGGCAGCCTGCTGCTGAACGACGTGCAGGTGTTCGCGGACGAAGTGGCTCCGCGCGACGGATTGACGCTCGTCGGCCGTCATTGCGGCGCGCTGCGGCAACTTCATCTCGTCGCGACGGGCGCGGGCATCGTGCGCAACGTGGTGGCCGACGCGCGCCGCTATGTGCTCGCGCACGGCCGTCCCGCGCTGCACAGCCCCGCGCCGACCGCGCGCGACGATCATTTCGTCCAGCAGATCGTCGGCGAGCTGTCCGCGCACAGCCACGCGATCGATGCGCTCGTGCGAGAAAACGCGCGCGCGCTCGACCGCTCCGCCGACGCAATCGAAGCGGGCGCCGCCGATGCGGATGCGCTCGTGCTCGACAGCGCGCTCGCCACTGCCCGCACGCAACTGATCGTCAGCAAGCTCGCGCTGCATGCGGCCGAGCGGCTGTTCGAAGTGGGCGGCGCGTCGGCGACGGCGCGCACGCACAACTTCGATCGCCACTGGCGCAACCTGCGCACGATCTTCAGCCACAACCCGCTGCTACACAAGGCGCGTGTGGTAGGCGATTACGAATTGAACGGCGTGACGACGCACCTGACCGAAGGGCGCGTGTTCTGACGATGGCCACCGCCGGCTATGGCGGTGCCGGCACGCCGCGTTCCAAATCCGGCTTCAACGCCGCAAGCCGGCCTCGCGCAGCAGCGGCAGCACACGCTCGCCGAAGAAGTCGAGATCGGGCTTGAAATCGTAGAAACTCAACTGGATACCGTCGATGCCCGCGCGGTGCAGCCGCACGATGGTATCGGCGACTTCGTCGGGCGCGCCGGTGATCGAGATGTTGCCGCCGATCGCGCGTGCGGCGGCCTGCGCACGCTGCTCGAAACCGCCGCGCCACGCGTGTGCGTCGCTGTCGAAGCGGTGGAAGCTGCCTTCGTCCGCATGCGCGACGATCGCGTCGCGGTACGCGCGCGCTTCGGCCGCCGTCTCGCGGCAGATCACGAGCGGATTGAGCAGCGTGCGGATCGTGCGGCCGCGCGCGGCGGCGGCGGCCTTCACGCGTGCGGTGTGCGCGGGCAGCGCGTCGATCGCGCGTTCGGCGTCGGGGCCGGCCGGGCTCGTGACGAACACGATGTCCGAATAGCGCGCGGCGAACGCGATGCCCGCGTCGGAGCCCGTCGCGTTGATCAGCAGCGGGCGGCCGTAGCGCGGCTTCGGCGTCACGAATGCGCCGCCCAGCCGCCAGCTCGACAGTTCGGGCGTGTAGCTGAAATTGTCCGGTTGCGCCCACAACTGCTGGACCGCGTCGAGGAATTCCGCGGCCATCTCGTAGCGCCGGTCGTGTTCGATCCGGTTCCAGCCGAACATCTCGTGCTCGATCGCGCGGTGGCCGGTCACCACGTTGATGCCCCAGCGTCCGCGCGAGATGTGGTCGAGCGTCGCGGTGAACTTCGCGAAATGGAGCGGATGCCACGGCCCGTACAGCACGTGGCTCGTCGCGACGAGGATGATCCGCTCGGTGCGCGCGGTCAGCGCGGCGAGCGTCATGAACGAGTCGAGCGCCTGACCGTCGAACACGCCGCCGTAGCCGCCTTTCGGCAGCCACTGCGACAGCGCGAACACGAGATCGAAGCCGAGCGCTTCGGCGCGCGCCACGAGATCGGCGTTGTAGTCGAACGTCCAGTCGGTCGAGCGCGGCAGCGTCGATGCGCTCCATCCGCCGGTCTGGATCGGCAGGAACAGCCCGAGCATCAACGGCTGCGCGAGCGTGCGCGACACGGGGCTGTCGGGGAAATCCGCCGGCGAACGCACGTCGACGAACGGCGACGGCGCGAGCGGGGCGGTGACGGAGGAGTCGCTCATCACAGGGTCCTTGCTGAAAGGTGCGGCGCGACGCACGCGGGTGCGCGGCTCGATGCGGCGACGAGCGGTGCGGGACGCGTCATAGCTTGCCCGGCCTCGGATCGGGCACGAAGCCGTCGCGGTTCGGCATCCGCACGCGCGGCAGCGTGCGCGCGTCGAGCCGGGCGTCGCCGGGCACGATGCCGTTCAGGTGGAGAACATACGCGGTGACCGCATAGACGTCGTCCGCGCTCAGCGATTGCGGCGCGTTGTACGGCATCGCCCGGCGAATGTAGTCGAACAGCGTCGTCGCGTAGGGCCAGTAGCTGCCGACCGTCTTTCTGGGCTTCGCGCTCGCGAGCGAGCCGATGCCGCCGACGAGCGGATCGCCGACGCTGCCTTCGCCGCCGGCGCCGTGACACATCGCGCATTTGTCGGCGAACACATGGCCGCCGCGTACGACCGTGCCCGCGCCGGGCGGCAGGCCGCTGCCGTCCGGCGCGACGTCGATGTCCCACGCGGCGAACGCCGCGCGATCGACCGGCTGCCCGAGGCCGAAGCCGGCGCCGAACGCGCCCGATGTCATCGTGCAGGCCGCCAGCAGGCAAGCGAGCGGCTTACGCATTGCGCACCTCGCCGTCCGTGTCGACACGCCAGTTCTGGATGCCGTTGTAGTGGTACTGCGAGTTCAGGCCGCGCGCGGCGACGAGCGCGTCGCGGGTCGGCTGTACGTAGCCGGTCTCGTCGGTCGCGCGGCTTTGCAGGTCGGCCGGCTCGCCGCGCCACACCCAGTCGGCCTCGAAGCGCGTCAGCGCACGGTCGCGTACGTCGCCGGCGAGCCGCGCGGGGCGCCACGTGCGGCCGCCATCGGTCGACACGTCGACGGCGCGAATCCGGCCGCGGCCCGACCACGCGTAGCCGCCGATCGTGTAATAGCCGTGCGCGGCGAGCCGATGGCCGGCCGACGGCCGCGTGATCACCGACTTCGCGTCCATCTCGAACACGAACTGCCGCGCGCAGCCGTCGGGCAGCAGGTTCGTGTATTTCGACGTTTCCTCGCGCGTCATCTCCGGCGCACGCACCAGCTTGAGCCGTCGCAGCCACTTGATGTTCGTGTTGCCTTCGAATCCCGGCACGATCAGCCGCACCGGGTAGCCGTTCTCCGGGCGCAGCCGTTCGCCGTTCTGCGCATAGACGACCAGCGCGCGCTCGAGGATCCGGTCGAGCGGCAGGCTGCGCGTCATCGCCGCGCCGTCCGCGCCTTCGGCGAGCAGCCAGCGTGCGTCGGGATCGATGCCCGTTTCGTCGAGCAGCGTCGACAGCCGGACGCCGGTCCATTCGCAGCACGACAGCAACCCGTGCGTGAACTGAACGGGCAACCCGCTCGGGCCGTTCCATTCGCTGCCGGTGTTGCCCGAGCATTCGAGGAAGTGGATCCGCGATTCGGACGGGAAGCGCAGCAGGTCGTCGAGCGTGAAGACGCGCGGCTCGCGCACGAGGCCGTGCACGACGACGCGATGGCGTTGCGCATCGATGTCCGGCACGCCCGCGTGATGACGCTCGTAGACGAGCCCGTTCGGCGTGATGTCGCCGAACAGGTCGGCGAGCGGCGTCATCGACGAGCCGGAACCGGGTAGCGCAGGGGGGCGGGCGCTGCGACGGATCACGTCGCGCTCGTGCTGACCCGGCACGCCGTACGGTGGCGACAGCAGCGGCGCGCCGGGCGCGCGCGTCCACGGCGGCACATCGAGCGGCGGGCTCGCGAGCGCGCCGCCGGCGGGCAGCATCGCGGCCGCCCAGCCGCCGGCGAGCTGACGCAGCGCCGCGCGTCGGCCGGCGCGCGGCGCACGGGGAGGGAAACGGGAATCGGTCATGGTCGAACGCGTGTCGCACGCGGGAGCCGCGCGCAGGGAAACGATCATTTTCGGCAACCGGGCGCGGCGCGGCAAACAACGATTCCCGCTTTGCTTATCGTGACGATTGCGTCGCGCCCGATGCGCATGCCGTCAGAACTTCACGCGCAGCCCGCTGACGAATGCAAGCTGACGATTCGTCGACGATGCGCTGCCGATGTTCGAGATCGCCGCGATCTTGCGATAGCCGCCCGAGGTCGAGGTGCTCGCATCGCCGGCCGCGAGCTGGTAAATGCCCGACACGTAGATATCGGTGCGCTTCGACAGCGCATAGTCGAACCCGAGCGTGAACTGGTGCCAGCGCGGTTTCAGCGTCTGGCCGCTCGTGCCCGGCAGACCGCTCGCGCGCCCGTCGGTAAACGTATAGACACCGATCAGCGTGGCCGCCGGCGTGAGCTGGTAGCGCGCGTTCACGTCGTAGTTGTTGAACTTGCGCGACGAGCCGTCCAGATAGTCGAGCTGCGTGTGGCTCCACGCGAAGCCGAGCGTCGCGCGGCCAAGCGCGTAATTCGCGCCCACCGCGCCGATCTGCTGCTTCAGTACGCCGCCGTTCAGCCCGTAGAAAAACGCGCCGCTGTAGTCGTTGCCGGTGGTCGAGGTCGCACCGCCCACCGCGCCGCTCGTGTTCGACGCCGCATTCGGATGATTGAACCGCACATAGCCGCCGCCGATCGACAGCGGCCCGTTCACGTAGTTCGCCGATGCACCCCACGCGTTGTTGTTCGAGAATCCGGTGCCCGCGCCGCCATTGGCCTGGTTGCTGAACGCATAAAGCAGGTCGGCCGTGAAGCCGGCGATCGTGTCGCTGCGGAACTTCACCGCGTTGTTCAGCCGGAAGCTCTGGTTCAGGTTGTCGTTGTCGCCCACGTGCGTGGCCGGCGACCAGAAACCCGGCCCCGAGTACGGCGCGACGAGATCGGTGATCGGCTCGTACTGACGGCCGAACGTCAGCGTGCCGAGGCCTTTCTTGCCGAGGCCCACGTACGCTGAGCGGCCGAACAGGCGGCCGCCCTGGCCGAGTCCGCCGTCGCTCGGGCGGAACCCGCTTTCGAGCGTGAACACCGCCTGCACGCCGCCGCCGAGATCTTCCGCGCCTTTCAGGCCCCAGCGGCTGCCGCTCAGCTTGCCGCTCGTCTGCTGGATGTTGCTCGCGCCGCCCTGGTTGTTCGTATACGCGATGCCGGCGTCGACCACGCCGTACAGCGTCACCGAACTCTGCGCATGCGCGCCGACCGAACCGATCGAAACCAAACCCAGTACCACCGTTTTCTTGATCATGACCATCCTCTGTTTTTATCAGTACGTTTGTGAGGATCACGATGCTATTGACGATGGACGCGCCGATGAACGGCCGATCCGTGGTTTGTAATTCGCTGCGCGGCCGATTTGTAATGTGCGCTGCCGTCGGCCCGGCAGGTGCGCCGCGATCGCGTCCGGCGCGCCTGCTGCGGCGAACGCATCGCGCCGACCGCGAACGTCGCTCGCCGGAAATGCACGTATGCGGTCATATCGATCGATGAAATCATTCGATATGCGCAATACCCGTCGTTTGCACGGCGATGCGTTTACGCAACGACCGCTAGGCGGCGACCGGACGATGCGCTATGCGCGTTCGCATATCGATTTCGCAAAACGTTGGTAGGGCCGTGCGGGGCGCAACGGTAGAGTCTGGCATCCGGCCGCGGGCCAGCGTGCCTCATGAACAGCAGGGCGCTCGGCATGCGCGCTTGCCGATTGGGCCGATCAACGACAAAGGAGCCGTTTGACATGAGTCGCGATGTACTGTTTCTGCTGGAACCGGGCTTTGCCGATCCGAAGCATCCGGGCCAGCGCTTCGTCTGTCCGCATGGACTGCCGATCGAGGGGCTGCTGGCGAGCGCGCCCGATCTCGCGGCGCGCCTCGACGTGAAGCGCGTCGGCTTCGAGCGGCCGCGGCCTGCGGTGATCGACGCGCTCGACGACGCGCACCAGGGTCTGCCGGTGCTCGTGCTGGGCCGCGACCGGCCCGCGCCGGACGATGCGCATACGCTCGGCGACGTGCGCTTCGTCACCGACGCGCGCCGCATCCTCGAACTGCTGGCCGAGCGCCACGGCTTTCCGGCGCTGCATTGACGCGGCGGTTTCGCTTTCCATCCGATTCCATCCGATCGACAGGAGCATCCGATGTCGTCAATGTCGGCAGTACGTCGCCGCCTGCTGCTTGCCGGCGCCGCAGTGGCGGCGCATCCATTGGCTGCGTTCGCCGCGCCGGCCGCCGACGCCGATCTGGCCGGCACGACGTTGCGCGTCGCGACCTACAAGGGCGGCTGGCGCGCGCTGCTGCAGGCAGCCGGGCTCGGCGACACGCCGTACCGGATCGACTGGCGCGAGCTGAACAACGGCGTGCTGCATATCGAGGCGCTCAACGCGGACGCGCTCGATATCGGTTCGGGTAGCGAAATTCCCGCCGTGTTCGCCGCGCGCCAGAAAGCCAATGTGAGATTCATCTCGCGTGTGCGCGAAGACCTGAACAACCAGGTCACGCTCGCGCGCAAGGACACGCCGATTCGTGGCATCGCCGATCTGAAGGGCAAGCGCGTCGGCTACGTGCGCGCGACGACCTCGCACTATTTCCTGTATCGACAACTGGCCGAAGCCGGCCTGACCTTCGACGATATCCAGCCGATCAACCTGTCTCCGACCGACGGGTTGTCCGCGTACGATCGCGGCGACATCGACGCGTGGGCGATCTATGGCTACAACGGCCAGCTCGCGCGCAATCGCTACGGCGCCCGCGTGCTGAAAACGGGGAAGGGCTATCTGTCGGGCAATTTTCCGGTGTACGCGAATCCGCGCACGCTCGACGACGCGCGCCGCCGCGCGGCAACGGGCGATCTGCTGCTGCGGTTCCGGCGTGCGTATGCGTGGGCGAACGGGCATTTCCGCGACTACGCCATCGCGCAGAATCGCGAGACGCGCGTGCCGGTTGCCGACCTCGTCACGATGTTCGACCAGCGCAGCGAGGACTACGCGCTGCTGCCGGTGACGCCCGACGTGGTCGCCCAGCACCAGCAGGTCGCGGACGTGTTTGCCCGCATCGGCGTGCTGGACGGGCCGGCCCATGTCGCGCCGTTGTGGGACACGTCGTTCAATCCGCTGGTCGCGGCGGGGTGATGCGAAACGCGCCGCACCACCGGCCGCCTGTGCGTACAGGCGGCCGGTTGGCACGTTCCCGTCATTCACTCGAGCGCCGCCTGACGATGACCGAATCGCTTTGCTCCGAAGCAAGGCCCGCCACGCGCCGTCCGGCGATCGACGCGTTCACCCGCACGCCGTCAGTTCACCCCGACCGCGCTCCATGCGCGCGCGACCGTCGCGCTTTCGGCCGAGTTCACGCCGTACAGGTCATTCGCCGCCTGGATCGACGCACGCCGCGCGTTCGGGTAGCTCGAGTTGGCGTTCAGGTACACGGTCAGCGTCCGGTACCAGATCTTGCCGGCCTTGTCGCGGCCCAACCCGCTGAAGGTCGTGTCGCCGTTGCAGACCAGTTGTGTCCTCGACAGGCCCGTGTCGGTGGACGGCACCGTCGGCCCTTCCGACAGCAGGTAGAAGAAGCGGTTGCCGACACCCGACGTGAAATGCGGATCGTGGCGCGGATTCGACCACGAGAAGCCGCCGGACGGATAGCAACTGTACGACCGGCCGTCGAGATCCTGCTTGTACATTTTCCGCAGGCCGCCGCTCACCACGCGCGCCCCGATCACGTAGTTGCCGGGATCGTTCGGATTGTTCGCGTAGAACTTCACGAGCGTGCCGAAGATGTCGGACGTCGCCTCGTTCAGGCCGCCCGCGTCGCCCGAATAGTTCAGGTTGGCGGTGGCCTCGGTCACGCCGTGGCTCATTTCGTGCCCGGCAACGTCGACCGACACCACGGGTTTCGGCAGGCGCGTGCCCGGCTCGCCGTCGCCGTATGCCATCACGCGCGACGACAGCCATGCCGCGTTCGCGCCGGTCGTGCCGCTGCCGGTATTGAACACCACGTGGGCGTAGCTTTTCACGCCGCGGCCGTCGTTGAAGATGCCGTTGCGGTTGTGCGTGGTCTTGTAGTAGTCCCAAGTCAACGCGAGCCCGTAGTCGATGTCTGCCGCGACGGTCTGCCGGTCGGTGGTCGTATTGTTGCCCCACACGTTCGTGCTGCTCGTGAAGATCGGCAGGTCGGTCGCCTGTTCGACTTCGTCCGAGCTCAGCCCGCGGCCATCGTAGACGGAACCGCCGCCGCGGCCCGGGTCGAGCATCCGGTACGCGTTCGTGCCGGTCTGGTCCGTCGTGAGCGTCAGGTTGCCGTAGTACAGCGAGCGTCCGGTGCCGGTCGCGGCGGCGGTCTTGATCAGGTCCTGTGCGTCGAGCACGGTGCCGGTGCGTGCATCGACGTAGTACAGCACGGCGTCGCCGTGCGTGTCGGTCGCCTTGCCGTAGACGCGTACCGCATAGGCCAGCGTCGGCGTGACGTCGCGTGCGAACACGACGAGTTCCGGGTCGTCGACGCGGCGCACGTCCGAGTTGAAGCGCGCGGCCGCGATGTGCCTGGCCCGCGTCGCGCCTACGTCGGGTGCGTTGCGCACCACGGCGCGGTTCCCGACCTTGCCGATCGTGCCGGCGAGATTGATCGGTGCGAGCTGGGTCACGCTCGCCTGCTTCAACTGCCCGTTGCTCGAGTGGACGACCACGTCGCCGCCTATCACGGGCAGGCCCGCATGGAACCGATCGAAGCGCACGTGCTCGGTGCCGTCGGGATCGACGATCACGTCACGTACCTGGAACTGATCGCCATCGGTCGGTGCGGTTGCTTGCGGCCCCGCGAACTTCAACGTGCGTGCCGTGCCGCCGGTAGCCACACTGAAGGCGGCCGGGTTCTGCTGGATCAGTTGCAGCGCCTTGTCGACCGCGGCCGGCGGGTCGCCGGCCTGGGCAAAAGCGCTGAGACTCGCGATGGTAATCGCGGTGATGGGCAGCAGTCGAGACAATTTCTTCATGTAATTCCCCAGGTTATGAATGGGTTTGTTCGAGGAATGCATCAAGTGATGACTTTTAAACAAGACATGTCGCGAACAGCAGGGGGATGCTAGGAGGTCGTTTTTATAATTACAAGATATTTTCTTTATTATTGATTTTTCATTTCGCTGCCGTTAATCAAGTCGGTATTTGGTGAGGAATTTTAAATGATTATGTCGGGTGCGGCGGGAATATCGGAGGCGGCCCACTGCGGTGGATAACGTCGAAACTTTGTGATATTCGGGCGAGGCAGGTGTGATCAGATGAAGTACCCGGAACCCCGCGCTGGTGGCGTTTGCGCGGTTGGCCGTCGGTGCATCAAAAACGACCTATTTAGAGAGAGGCCGGCGGGGAGGGGACTGCGATTTCCGGGCGCGGGGTCGGAGCTCGTGCACCTGCCCCGGCCCCTAACCCGGCCCGGCCGGCCGACGTCCGCCCCCTGCCGGGCTTGCGGCCTCACAGGAATGCCCGAGACCGCCCCAACGGCCGGCGGCGCCAGCGGCCTGCTATCGCGTCGGGGGGAAGCAGATAGCACATTTTGCTATCATTCGCCCGTTTGGTGATATCAATTTCTGATATCACCCACCCATGAAAACGAAACGCGCCCGCACGCTGACCGCGATCTATACGAAGCCAACCTTCGGCGGCATCGTGTGCGCGGATATCGAAGCTTTGGCTGTCGCGCTGGGCGGCAGCATTCACGCAAGCGCCGGGTCGCGCATCGCCTTCAAGCTGAACGGGGGGCGCCGATACCTGCATCGCCCGCATCCACGAGGCAAAGCGCTATCAGGTGGAGGATGCGCGCGACTGGTTCAACGAATAGCAGATAAAGCCATGACAAACGCAATGACGTACAAGGGCTATTACGCTCGCGTCGATTTCGACGGCCGCGACAATATTTTTGTCGGGCACGTGCTCGGCGTCGACGACAAGATCAGTTTTCACGGTGAGACGGTCGCCGAGCTGACGCAGGATTTTCATGCGGCCGTCGACCACTATCTCGAAGAATGCGCACGCATGGGGCGATCACCGCAAAAGCCTGCGTCTGGAAAGCGGATGCTGCGACTCAATCCTGAGACACACGCGGCCGTCGGTGTCGCGGCGGCCGTTGCAGGCGAGAGCGTGAATCAATGGTCGGAAGAGGTATTAGGGCGCGCCGCGCGCGAAGTGCTCGAACGTGCTGCACACGCGTGATAGAGGTTGTTGGAAATATGACGTATCGGGTCGATGGCTCTCGCGCGATCTGATGGCCGAAACCAGCGTCACGCAATCTCATTATCGACGACAAAATCGCGCGGCAGATCGACGAGCGCGGGTGGACGGATAAAGAGGTTCAGGCGACCGTTGACGATGGCCCTGCAGGGACGACGATGGACAATCGGGGGGCATCGAAGACTCCGGATGGTATTCCCAGAAATGACCCGGCGACTGTGTATGGGTCACCGGATGGTTATGTCATAGTAAATGACATAACCGGAGAAGTTGTCCAGGTGAGCGGGAAGAATGATCCAACATGGATTCACGATGGTCGGATCAAATGGAAATGAACACAATGAATATCGATCATCACCGCGTATACGATTCATCGAATGATTTTTTCTCCCTTGCTGGCAGTATTGTGATGAAACTCACGGCAGAAGCGGCAATCGCTGTTTGCGAGCAAGCAGCCGAACATGGTGTGGTTGTCGCTCGAATCGAAGGTGGAATCTGGCGTAACCCCGGATTCGAAGCGAGAGTCGATTGTATTTGGGATGGCGCTGATCCTCCCATTGACCTGGACACTGCCCAACGAAATAACAAAAGGGCAGCCGAGTTCATTCGGTCGGAGAGTCCTCCCCATGACGTTTTCTTGGTGACGGCCCCGCCGATGACAGGCTGGAGACCCAGACGGCACGCCGATCCTTGACAACCCGTGTTGTTCCAACTCGACGCTACCCCTAGATAAAACATTGCAGAAAGCTCTGTCAGGACTCGCTCTCTTTGAGTGGACTTGCGTCCGGTCGCAAGATTCGAACGCGAGGACGCTTGATCAGCAGCATGTCGTGCAGTCGGTTTTATTTAATTTTACATAATGCTGTTTATCAATTTAAAAGGGTCGAATCCCAAACCAGCCAGAGACCCCATCACCGTCGAGAAGGTATGCATATTGCACCGCAGCCTCGTCTTTCCCGACCAAAACAGGAGAACCGATGAGCGATCCCACCGCAAACTCCGGGACGGCTGCAAAAGCAATACCGTCCCCACGAGACCCCCATCTTCGCGCGCTGGCGAACTGTATCCGCTTCCTCACCATGGACGCAGTACAGAAAGCCAACAGCGGCCATCCTGGTGCGCCAATGGGGCTGGCTGACGTCGCGACGGTCCTGTTCAAGGAGTTCATGCAATTCGATGCATCGGCGCCCCACTGGATCGATCGCGACCGGTTGATCCTTTCCAACGGACACGCGTCGATGCTGCTCTACAGCCTTCTCTATCTCACCGGCTATGCCGACATGACCATTGACGAGCTGAAGCGGTTCCGGCAAGTCGGCAGCAAGACGCCGGGTCATCCGGAGTACTCGCACGCCGACGGAATCGAACTGACTACCGGTCCCCTCGGACAAGGCATCGCGGAATCCGTCGGCATGGCATTGGCCGAGCGCGTGATGAATGCGCACTTCGGCGACGATCTCGTCGATCACTACACATACGTATTTCTCGGTGACGGTTGCCTGATGGAAGGCATCAGCCACGAGGCCATTTCGTTGGCCGGCCACCTCCGGTTGGGCAGACTGATCGCGTTTTGGGACAACAATTCGATTTCCATCGACGGCGCCACCCGGCTCGCGGTCTCGGACAACGAGATCGAGCGCTTCCACTCGGCGGGATGGCACGTCCTGGAAATCGACGGTCACGACACGGATGCGATCCGGAACGCTATCGCTACCGCCCGCGCAACGCCTGACCGACCGACCCTGATCGCATGCAGGACGATCATCGGGTTCGGCTTTCCGACGAAGGCTGGAACCGAGAAAGCCCATAGCGATGCGCCGGGCGAGGATGAAATCGCGGGCGCACGCCAAGCCCTCGATTGGCATTCGCCGCCGTTTGAAATCCCGGATGACTTGCTGAAAGCATGGCGGGAGATCGGCGCGCGCGGCCGCAAGACGAGACTCGCGTGGGACGAGCGTGTCCGCCGGGCGCCGCAGGCGCTACGCACCGAATTCGACCGGCGCAATGCCGGAAAGCTTCCGGATAACTGGCAGGCGGCGATCGCGGCGGCACGGCAGGCGTTTATTGCCAGTGGCAGTGCAATGGCCACCCGCAAGGCCAGCGGTGTGGTGCTCGATCATCTCGTCGACGCGATTCCGGAATTGCTGGGCGGCTCCGCGGATCTGACGCAGTCCAACAATACGAGGACGAAGAACCAGATCGCGATCGAGCCCGGCCGGTTCAAAGGTTCATACCTCCACTATGGCGTGCGCGAACACGGCATGGCCGCGGCCATGAACGGCATCGCGCTTCATGGAGGCCTCATTCCGTACGGTGGCACCTTCCTGTGTTTTTCGGACTACTGCCGTCCGGCGATCCGGTTGAGCGCGATGATGCGGGTGCGATCCATCTTCGTGATGACGCACGATTCCATCGGTCTCGGAGAAGATGGCCCCACTCATCAACCCGTCGAACACCTTGCCGCCCTTCGGGCCATTCCCCAACTCGCCGTCTACCGGCCGGCCGATCCGGTCGAAACGGCAGAGTGTTGGGAACTGATTCTCGAACAGCCCCGCCGGGCTGCACTCCTCGCATTGTCGCGCCAGCCGATGCCGCTTCTGCGCAACGAGCCTGGAAACGAAAACAAGTCGGCGCGGGGCGCCTATGTCTTGCGGGAGGCCGATGGCGGGCCGCGCCAACTCACGCTGCTCGCGACAGGTTCGGAGGTCGACTTCGCCGTCCAGGCGCGCGACATCCTGCAACAGGAAGGAGTGCCGACAGCCGTTGTATCGATGCCGTGCCGCCTGCTCTTCGAGGAACAGCCACGCGACTATCAACGGGCCGTGCTCGGCACTTCTCCCGCGAGAGTCGCGGTCGAGGCGGCGGTCGAACTGGGATGGGAGCGGTACATCGGTCCGCTAGGCCGGTTCGTCGGAATGCACGGCTTTGGCGAGTCCGGGAAAATCAAGGATGTGTACGACAAGTTCGACATTACGGTCGACGCGGTTGTTCGCGCGGCGCATGAGGCGCTATCCGACGCGTGACATTGCCGCGATCCGCCTGAGATCCGACGACTTCGCAGAGCGCGTAGACATGCCTCGAGAAGCGGGCGGCCTCGATTTTCGTTGGATTCTCGCGTAGCGTTAGAATGGCGCCCCTTCTCATGTGAGACGACAATGTCCTGGTTCGTTTATGAAGTGCCCGAATACCACGAAGACGCCGCGCGCATCGAACCCTTCAGCGACCTGCGTAGCCGCGTGCTGAAAGCCGGTGGCCCGGCCATGGCAGACGACCTGGAAAGCGTTCGCGAAAACGCCGCGGCGACGGCGGACACGCCGGAGCGCCCGCTGCGTACGCCGGAAAATCCGCAAGTCTTTCCGATTCCTTACGCCGACTCGATGATTCTGGTCGGATTCATCTTCGATCTGAAACGCGAATTCCGGCAACTGGTCGTGTCGCCCGTGGAAATGCCCTGGCTGAAAGACGCGTAAAGCGTGGCTCCGGCATGACGTCGTACACGACGCCTCGTTCACGGATCGTCGTGACGAGACTGTCCGGATCGGCACGCGCGCAGGCCGGTGCGCGCCGTTCGTACGCTAGAAGCGATGCCGCAGCCCTGCCAGCACCGCGATATGACCGCCGCGCCCACGTACGAGCTTTATCTGCACTGGCATCCGCGCTTTCATCACGAGCCGGCCAACCGCTGGATCCGCGACGCGATGAGCGAACTCGTCAAGGGGCCGATGCAGCACGCGCCGTTGCCGAATACGAAGCGGATGCGGACGACGGGGGCGCAATAGCCCGCGCGGTGGCGGCGTGCCAGGGTGATCGCCGTGCGGCTCGCGCCGCGTGGCCGGAAAGGAGCAGGCGCGACCCGACCTCGACGATGGACGTAATCGCCGGCAGCAGCTCCCGGCCAGCGGCGTCAATTTTCGGCGACAACGAATGGGGCCGTACCGCTCGGGTCGGGATCCGCATGCGCGTGGCCCGCGCCTTGCTCACTGCTAGGTGCGCAACATTCCCCGTTGCGACAAGGAGCGCAAAATGACACGTCAACAGCAACAGCCGGACAAACAGGACGGCGACGCGAAACCTGCCCAGAAACCCGATGACGGGCAGTCGACCTTCGAAACCGATATTTCAGAAACGGGCGAAGACGGTACCACGGTGCGTCAGGCCGAGGTTCGCGAGGACGATCTCTCCGAAGTGAAGCCGCCGTCGGGCCCGGCGCGTTGAGCGCACGAAACCGGCGCGACGGCGTAGCCACGCCGCCGCGTCTATTCGCATGCGTTGCAAATTCCGCCTTCTTCCTCTCCGTGCCCGCTCTCTCCACCAGCCGCCGATGCGCGGCAGCAAGCCGGCTACGCGCCGCGTGACCGACTACCTGCGGATCGCGTGCGCTCCCCTCTTGAAATTCGCTCGACGCATCCTATTTTAGGTATCGCTCAAGGCAGTCGCGGTTTACGCGCTGCGTGTTTCGATTTGTTAGTCAGCGACCCTCATCGCGGATGGACGAACTGGAGCGCGTGGTCCGGTTCATCCCCCGCAGGGGTACAACAGGAGCGAGTCATGAGCGATATCTTCTTCCCCTCCGATCTGCTGGCGGAATTCGACCGCCTGCAACGGCAGATGGCCGGCATGTTCACGGGTTTTCCGGCCAGCCTGCGCGCCCCGCGGCCCGGTGCGTTTCCACCGGTCAATATCGGCAGCACCGACGATACGGTCGAGATCGTCGCGTTCGCGCCGGGTCTCGACCCCGCGAAGATCGACATCTCGGTCGATCGCCGGCTGCTGACGATCAGCGGCGAGCGCACGCCCCCGGACGGCGCCACGACCGACGACGAGCGGCGCGTTTACGCGAACGAGCGGTTCATGGGCGCGTTCCGCCGCGTGGTCGAACTGCCGCCGCATGCGGACCCCGACAAGATCGAGGCCCGCTATACGAACGGCTGCCTGACGATCACCGTCGGCAAGTCGGAAGCATCGAAGCCGCGGGCGATTACGGTCCAGTAAAACACAGCGCAACGTCACGAACGCATGACGGAGGACATCATGAGTGACACCAACACGACTGAATTGACGACCCGTTCGGCCGATACCGGAACGGCCATGACGAGCCGCGAACCGGCTCGGCGCGACACGCCGCGCACGCGGATTGCGCCAGCCGTCGACATCGTCGAGGATACGCACGGCATCACGTTGTACGCGGACTTGCCGGGCGTGCCGCGCGAAAAGCTCGACGTCCGCGTGCATGACGGCAGCCTTGCGATCGAAGCGGAGGCCGTCATTCCGACGCCACCGGGGCTGCGCCTGCAGCACGGCGAAGTGCAGCATCCGCACTTCTCGCGCGCCTTTACGCTCAGCCCGGACTTCGACGTGTCGCGCATCGACGCGCAACTGCGCGACGGCGTGCTGAAACTGAGCATCCCGCGGCGCGAAGAAGCGAAGCCGCGGCGCATCCAGGTGACGGCGGCATAAGCGGACGCGCCGGCCGCGTTTCATCGACCGGCGCGACCCGCGACGCTTGCCGGCATCCCGCGCTTGCGCTTGCGGCATGAAGTGCTGGCGCCCCGCTTTCGCGGCGGCGCCAGCGCGTCGTCACACCTGTCGAATTTTCCTGCAGGAGGCACCCGATGCATACCAACAGGACGCTCGAACATGGCGGATATGAGGTCCGGGCCGTGGTGACCGACACGGAGACGGGCCGCTACTCGGCGGCGGCGATCCTCACGGATCGCGACGGGGAAACCCGGACGCTCGGCGTCGACGGCGACTTCGCCGATACCCGCGAAGCATGCGACCAGGCGCTCGAACTCGCGGTCGCGTGGATCCAGCGACGGTCCGTCGTGTCGGACCGGTATGTCAGACGTAATCGAGCCGGGTCAAGCAGCGATTCGGATCGCGAACGGCGCACGCGACGCCAGGACGGTCGGCCGATCATCCGAGCCACGACCTGATAGTCGCTCGCATCGCGCCGACCGAGATCCCGTACCGCTCGTGCAACGTCGGCAACGCGCCCGCCGCGAGATACGCATCCGGCAGAGCGATCTGCCGAAACGGCACTGTAACGCCGGCCCCGAGCAGCGTGGTCGCCACCGCTTCGCCAAGCCCGCCGATCGCCGTATGGTTCTCCGCGACGATGACCATGCGCCCTTTGCGCGCGGCCTCGCGGACGATGGTCGCCGTGTCGAGCGGCTTGATCGTCGGTACGTGCAGCACGGCGACGTCGACGCGGTCGGCTTCGAGCGCCTTCGCGACCTCGAGCGCACGCATCGTCATGATGCCGGACGAGATCAGCAGGACGTCGTTGCCGTCGCGCAGCAGCTTGGCCTTGCCGAGTTCGAAACGGTAATCGTATTCGTCGAGCACGGCCGGCACGTTGCCGCGCAGCAGACGGGCATACACCGGCCCGTTGTGCGCGGCGATGGCCGGCACCATCTGCTCGATGTCCAGCGCGTCGCACGGATCGATCACGGTCATGTTCGGCATCGCGCGCATCAGCGCGAGATCCTCGGCGGCCTGGTGGCTCGGCCCGTAGCCGGTCGTGAGCCCCGGCAGCGCGCAGACGAGCTTCACATCGAGATTGTCCTCGGCAATCGCCTGATGAATGAAGTCGTACGCGCGGCGCGTTGCAAAAACCGCATAGGTCGTGACGAACGGCTGCGCGCCTTCGTGCGCAAATCCTGCCGCGGCGCCCATCAGCAATTGCTCCGCCATGCCCATCTGGTAGTAACGCTCGGGAAATGCCTTCGCGAAGACGTGCAGGTCGGTGTACTTGCCGAGATCGGCCGTCATGCCGATCACGTTGCCGTTCGTGCGTGCGAGTTCGGTCAGCGCATGGCCGAACGGCGCGGCGCGGGTCGCCTGCCCTTCCGCCGCGATGGAGGCGATCATCGCCGAGGTCTTCAGGCGCGGTTTGTTGTCGACGGTGCTCATGCGTGTCTCCCTGCTTCGAGTGCATCGAGCGCGAGTTGCCACTCGTGCGCATCGACCCGGATGAAATGGCTTTTCTCGCGTGCTTCGAGGAACGGCACGCCGCACCCCATCCTCGTGTCGCAGACGATGATGCGCGGCTGCGGCGCGTGATGCCGGCGCGCGTGGTCGAACGCGCGCTTGACCGCATCGATGTCGTTGCCGTCCACGCGTTGCACGTACCAGCCGAACGCCTCGAGCTTGTCGACCAGCGGCTCGAACGCCATGATCTGGGTCGACGGGCCGTCGGCCTGCTGGTTGTTCACGTCGACGATCGCGATCAGGTTGTCGAGCTTCCAGTGCGCGGCCGACATCAGCCCTTCCCAGATCGCGCCTTCGTCGAGCTCGCCGTCCGAGAACAGCGTATAGACGAACGCATCCGAGCCCTTACGCTTCAGGCCGAGACAACGGCCGACCGCGATCGTCAGCCCCTGCCCGAGCGAGCCGCCGGACATTTCCATGCCGGGCGTGTAGCTCGCCATGCCCGACATCGGTAGGCGACTGTCGTCGCTGCCATAGGTTTCGAGTTCAGCGGCCGGCAGGATGCCGGCTTCGAACAGCGCCGCGTACAGCGCGATCGCGTAGTGCCCGTTCGACAGCAGGAAGCGGTCGCGCCCTTCCCATTCGGGATCGTCGGCGCGATAGCGCATCGCGCCGAAATACGCGACGGCCAGCACGTCGGCGATGTCGAGCGCCTGGCCGACATAGCCCTGCCCCTGCACTTCGCCCATCAGCACGGCGTTTCTTCGGATGCGGTACGCGCGCTCGGCGAGCGTGACCGGTTCATGAGTGGTTTCGGTATCCATCGATAGCTCCATGTGGGAAGGAATACGAATCGAATCAGCGGTTGACGGATCGGGGCACGAGGAACACCAGCAGCGCGCCGGCCGTGATCGCGATGGAGATGAACACGAGTCCCGCGGTCGACTTGCCGGTCAGGTCGTTCAGCCAGCCGACGATCGCCGGCGAGAAGAAACCCGCGAGGTTGGCAAAGCAGTTGACCGCGGCGATGCCGGCTGCCGCCGACATCCCGCCCAGCAATGCGGTGGGCAGCGACCAGAACTGCGACGACGACGCGAGGATGCCGGCGGACGCGATACTCAGGCATACGATCGACGCGCCGACGCTACCGAGCATCGGCAACGTCGCGAACCCCGCCGCCGCGACCAGCATCGGCACCGCGAGATGGAAACGGCGCTCGCGGCGGCGATCCGCGCTGATGCCGATCAGCGGCAGCGCGACTATCGCGCAGGCATACGGAATCGCGGTCAACAGGCCGACCCACAGCGGATCGGCCACGCCCGCCTTGCGGATGATCGTCGGCAGCCAGAACGTGAGGCCGTATTGCCCGAGCACGACACAGAAGTAGATCGCCGCCATCAGCCAGAGGCGACGGTCCGCGACGAACGTACGGATCGATGCATGGGCAGTGGTGTGCTCGGCGTCGGCCGATACGTTGCGTGCGAGCAAGGCCTTTTCGGCGTCGGTCAGCCATGTCGCGCCGGCGATGCCGTCGTCGAGATACAGCAGGATCGCGAAGCCCAGCACGAACGACGGCAGCGCCTCGAGCAGGAACAACCACTTCCAGCCGGCCAGCGACATCGCGCCGTGCAGCGCGTGCATGATCGCGCCCGACAGCGGCCCGCCGACGATCCCGGCGAGCGGAATCGCCATGAAGAACAGCGACAGCGCCTTCGCGCGCCGCGCGGACGGGAACCAGTACGTGAGGTACAGGATCACGCCCGGCGCAAAGCCCGCTTCGGCGACGCCGAGCAGAAACCGCAGCGCGTAGAACGCGGTGGGCGACTTGACGAACACGAAGCTCGCCGAGATCACCGCCCACGTCAGCATGATGCGCGCGAGCCAGCGGCGCGCGCCGACGCGATGCAGGATCAGGTTGCTCGGCACCTCGAACACGAAATAGCCGAGGAAGAAGATGCCCGCGCCCATGCCGTAGACGGCCTCGCTGAAACGCAGGTCGTTGAGCATCTGCAGTTTCGCGAACCCGACGTTGACGCGGTCGAGATACGCGCCGAGGTAGCACAACATCAGGAACGGGATCAGCCTGCGCGCCACCTTCGCGTATGTGGCGGTCTCGAAGGTCTGCGCGTCGTCCCGTTGCAGCGTCTCGCCCTGAACCGGCGATGCGGGGTACTTTGCTCTCATGTCTGTCTCCTGCCATGGCCCCGGGTTGTCCCGGGTGCATGATGGTTGGCGCCGCTTATCGGGCGACGCCGTTCTCAGTGAATCAGCATCCCGCCATTGACGTCGAGCGTGACGCCCGTCAGGTAGCTCGACAGGTCGCTCAGCAGGAACAGGCACGCATTGGCGACATCGGCGGCATCGCCGAGCCGGCCGAGCGGAATGCCCTTGATGATGTCCTCGCGCATGTCGGGCGTCAGCTTGTCGCCGGTGATGTCGGTCTGGATCAGGCCGGGCGCGATCGAATTGACGCGGATCCGGTCGGCGCCGAATTCGCGCGCCATCGCCTTCGCGAGGCCGAGCACGCCGGCCTTGGCGGCGCTGTAGTGCGGCCCGCCGAAAATGCCGCCGCCGCGTTGCGCGGAGACCGACGACATGCAGACGATGCTGCCGCCGCGCTGCGCCTTCATCGCGGGCAGCACCGCTTGCGACATGTACAGCGTGCCGCGCAGGTTCACGTCGACGATCGCATCGAAGTCGCGCGCCGAGATATCCAGCGTGCGCACGGGCTGCGTGATGCCGGCGTTGTTCACGAGGCCGTCGATGCGGCCGAAGTGCTCCAGCGCCGCGTGGGCGGCCGCCACGCATGCGTCGCGGTCGGTGACGTCGCATGCGAGGCCGAGATGGTCGCGGCCGAGTTCGGCGGCGGCCGCTTCCGCGTCTTCGCGGCGAAGGTCGAGGATCGCCACGCGTGCGCCCTGCGCGGCCAGCGCGCGGGCCGTGGCCTTGCCGATACCGCGTGGCGACGCGGCGCCGGTCACGATGATGGCCTGGTTGTCGAGCAACATCGCTTGTCTCCTGTGTTGATGTGTTGTCCGGAGTGTCGGCTCACCGGGCACCCGCATCAACGCGGAAACGTTCAGCCATAGTTGAGAAAATTTCAGATATCGGCCGGCTGCCGGTGCTGCACCGCAACATCGGGGGGGCGCCGCCGGACGTGTCGTTCAATCCGCCCGCTCGTGAGCGGCGACCTCCCGCTCGATCCACGCGAGGAAGCGCTTCACGCGCGGCAGTTCCGCGTTCTGCCGCGGGTACACGAGATGATGCGCGCCGACTTCGACCGCGTGGGCCGCGCCGAAGACCGGCACCAGCAGCCCTTCGCGGATCTTCACCGACGCGAGCATCAGGCTTTCGAGCGCGATGCCGAGGCCGAGCGCGGCGGTTTCGAGCGACATGTATGAACGGTCGAACGAAAAATCGAAGGTCTTCTGGGCCGCAAGCGGGACGCCGGTCCGCCCGAACCACTGTTTCCACTGGACCAGCGGCGTTTCGGAATAGATCAGACGATGCGCGAGCAGGTCTTCCGGCGCCTTCACCGGATGCCGTTCGAGATAGCGCGGCGACGCGAGCGGCGCGATGAACTCGCCGCGCACGGTCCGGACCTCGAGATTGTCCCAGTTGCCGTAGCCGTGCCGGACGTCGATGTCGTAGAAGCCATTCGAGAACGACACGTTTTCGTATGAGCACGCGAGGTTCAGCTGGATATCGCCGTTCGCCTCCTGGAACGACGACAGTCGCGGCAGCAGCCACATCAGCCCGAAGCTCGGGCTCGAATGCACGCGCAGGATATCGACTTCCGTGCGGCTCGACGCGCGCTCGGTCGCGCGGCTCAGGTCGGCCAGCGAGCCGGTGACGTCGGCCAGATAGCGCTCGCCGGTCGGCGTGAGGACGAGGCCGCGCCCGGCGCGCTGAAACAGCGGCTGACCGATCCGCGATTCGAGGTTGCTGAGCTGATGGCTCACGGCGGACGCGGTCAGGCCGAGCTCTTCCGCCGCGCGGTTGACGCTTTTGGTCCGGGCGACGCTTTCGAACGCGATGATGGCCTTGAGCGGTGGAATGCGCATGCTGGAATCCGTTGAAGAGAGCGGCTCGCCCGAGTGGCCGGCGCCGCGCTGAAGCATTGCCCGGCCAAAAGCGATACGGTACATCAGGAAGCGGCGCGGAACGATCGATTCGCGGCGCGGCCCTCGGCATCGTGACCGGCCCGGCGGCGCACCGCGCCGCGCGATCGCCGCCGCACGGACGACGCCACACGCATGATGCCGGCGGAATCATGCAAAATGCTGCGCATCCTGAGTGGCGGAGATTCACCCGTGAGCATCAACTTCGATTTGACGGACTTGCAGGCGTTTCGCGCGGTGGTGGAAACGGGCAGTTTCCGCAAGGCCGCCGATGCGGTCAACCTTTCCCAGCCTGCGTTGAGCCGCCGGATCGACAAGCTCGAAGACGCGCTCGGCGTGCGGCTCTTCGAGCGCACCACGCGCCGCGTCGCGCTCACCACCGTCGGCCGCGTGTTCGCGCAGAGCGCCGAACAACTGCTCGACGATCTCGACGCCGCGCTGCTCGGCATCCGCGACGTGTCGTCGAGCCGCCTGGGCCATGTGACGATCGCCTGCGTGCCGTCGGTCGCCTACTACTTCCTGCCGCCCATCATCGCCCGCTATCATCAGCGCTTTCCGCGCATCCGGGTGAAACTGCTCGACGCCGGCGCGAACGACGTGCTCGGCGCCGTCATCAGCGGCGAGGCGGATTTCGGCGTGAGCTTCCTCGGCAGCCAGGAGGCCGAGATCGAGTTCAAGGTGTTGCTCCAGGAACGGTTCGTCGCCGCCTGTCGTCGCGACCACCCGCTCGCGCGCCGGAAGCGCGTGACCTGGAGCGAACTCTACGAGCACGATTACGTGTCGGTGGACAAGACTTCCGGTAACCGCCTGCTGCTCGACCAGGCGCTGGCGGCCGTCGCGCCGCGGAAGCCGAGCGTGTGCGAGGCGCGCCACGTCACGACCCTGCTCGGCCTGATCGAGGCGGGGCTCGGTGTCGCCGCGGTGCCGTCGATGGCGATGCCGGGGCATGACCACCCTGTCCTCACGAGCGTGCCGCTCGTCGAGCCGGCCGTGAAACGGCGCGTGGGCATCGTCAAACGGCGCGGGCGCTCGCTGACGCCGGCCGCCGAGGCGTTTCACCGGATGATCGTCGACGCGAAGCGCGCCGCCGCCGCCGGCAACGGCACATCGGCATGACGACGACAGCACGCAAAGCAAGGAAGACGGCATCGTGAGGTGGGCCCGGCTGTTCAAATCGCTCTACGTGCAGGTCCTGCTCGCGATGATGCTCGGCATCGGCATCGGTCACGCGTGGCCGGCCGCAGGCGCGATGTTCAAGCCGCTCAGCGACGCGTTCGTCGCGCTCGTGAAGATGACCATCGCCCCGATCGTCTTTTGCACGATCGTGTCGGGCATCACGTCGTTGTCGGACGGGCGGGCCATCGGCCGCACGATCGTGCGGGCGCTCGCCCTCTTCTATCTGTTGACGGCCGCCGCGCTCGCGTTCGGGCTCGCCGCCGCGTACGTGCTGCAACCGGGCGCCGGCATGCACATCGACGTTCATCATCTGGATGCGAGCATCCTGGCGCCGTATGCGAGGCATGCGGAGCCACGCAGCCTCGTGGCGTTCGCGCTCGGCGTGATTCCGGACACGATGCTTGGCGCATTCGCGACCGGCGAAGTGTTGCCGGTGCTGCTGCTGTCGCTGTTGTTCGGTTTCTCGCTGAATGCGCACCCGCGCGCCGGCCGGCCCGTTCTTGCGCTGATCGACGGCATCGCCCAGGTCGTCTTTCGCGTGCTGGCGATGATCATGCGGCTCGCGCCGCTCGGCGCATTCGGCGCGATGGCGTTCACGGTGGGCCGCTTCGGCATCGGCTCGGTCGGCTCGCTCGCGAAGCTGATGGTGTGCTTCTACGTGGCTTGCGTGCTGTTCGTCGCGCTGGTGCTCGCGCCGCTCGCGCGGCTGCACGGCTTCGCGCTGTGGCGGCTCCTGCGCTACCTGCGCGAGGAGTTGCTGATCGTCCTCGCGACCTCGTCCACGGAGCCGGTCCTGCCGCGCCTGATCGTCAAGCTGGAAGCGCTCGGCTGCGACAAGGGCGTGGTGGGGCTCGTGCTGCCGGCCGGCTATTCGTTCAATCTGGACGGTACCGCGATCTATCTGACGCTCGCGGCATTGTTCATCGCGCAGGCGTGCGACATCCCGCTTTCCGCGCCGCAGATCGCGACGATGCTCGCGATCATGCTGCTCACGTCCAAGGGAGCGGCCGGCGTGTCCGGCAGCGGGCTCGTGGCGCTGGTCGCGACGCTTGCCGTGATGCCCGACCTGCCCGTCGCCGGCGTCGCGCTGCTGGTCGGCATCGATCGCTTCATGTCGGAGGCGCGCGCGCTGACCAGCGTGATCAGCAATGCGTGCGCGGTGATTTTCGTGTCGACGTGGGAAGGCGCGTGCGATCGTACGCGGCTGGTGCGGCGGCTCGCCGTGGCCGCGCCGGCATCGGCGGACGCGGCCGATGAAGACGCTGCCGCCGCGAACGGCGGCGGTGACGGGAAGGCGGTCTGACGCCAAGCCTTCCGTCGATCGGGCTCAATGTGCGGAAACGGAATCCAGGCCGGTCGCTTTCACGTCGGCCTGCACGTCGGGCGACGCAAGATAGTCGAGCAGCGCCTTCGCTTCCCGCGGGTGCTGCGCGCCGACCGGGATGCCTGCGGCGAAGCGCGTGACGGACTGCAGCGATTCGGGAATCTTGCCGACGAAGGTCGCGCCCTTGATGGGCAGCAGCTCGCTGACCTGCTGGAAGCCGATTTCGTAGTCGCCGTTCGCGACGACCGACGCCACCGGAATCCGCGGAATCATCTTCGCCTTCGACTTCACCTGCTCCTCGATGCCGAGCTTCCTGAACAGCTCGCGCTCGACGTACACGCCGCTCGCGCTGTCCGAATAGGCGATCGACTTCGCATGCAGCAGCACCTGCTTGAGGCCTTCGGCGGTGCTGATGTCGGGTTTCGCCGCGCCGTCGCGCACGACCATGCCGATGCGCGAATCGGCCAGCTCGACGCGGGATTCGGGGATGACCTTGCCTTGCTTGATCAGGTCGTCCAGCGCGTAGCCGACCATGATCACGGCGTCGGCGGGCTCGCCGCGCGCGAGCCGGTTCGGAATCGCTTCGGGCGACTTGCCCATCGACGGGCCGAGCGCGGTCGCGAGCGTGTTGCCCGACGTGGACGCGAACCGGGGGCCGAGCACCTTGTAGGCGGCGGTGAAGCCGCCCGAGCTCATCACGTGCAGTTCGGCGGCCTGTACGTTGTGGACGTTGGCCGCCACCGCCGCGGTGGCGACGAGCGCGGTCGCGCAGAATTTCAGAAGCGGATTTCTCATGGTCGTGGTCGTGCGGATTCGTGGGTATGAGTGAACGTTCCGGATGAGCGGGACATCAATGCGCGGGCGTCAACGTCGCCGCGCGGCGACGATAGAGCGCGAACGTCGCGAGCAGCGCGCACACCGCGGCGAAGCTCATCCAGTAGCCCGGTGCGGCCTTGTCGCCCGTCATGTGAATGAGCCCGGTCGAAATGGCCGGCGTGAAGCCGCCGAACACGGCCGTCGCGAGGCTGTACGCGAGCGAGAAGCCCGCGACGCGCACCTGCACCGGCATCACTTCGGTGAGCGCGACGACCATCGCACCGTTATAGATGCCGTACATGAACGACAGCCAGAGCAGGACGAGCAGCATGTTCGCGAACGACGGCGCGTGAGCGAGGAACGACAGCGCCGGGTAGGCGGTCACGACGGCGAGCATCGTCATGCCGACCAGCAGCGGCCGGCGGCCGATCCGGTCGGACAGCGCCCCGCCGATCGGCAGCCACACGAAGTTCGACACGCCGACGCAGAGCGTCACGAGCAGGCTGTCGGCGGTGCTCAGATGCAGCACCGTCTTGCCGAAGGTCGGTGCATAGACGGTGATCAGGTAGAAGCTCGTGGTGGTCATCGCGACCAGCATCATGCCGGCGATCACGACGCCCCAGTTCTGGACCAGCGTGCCGAACACTTCCTTCATGCCCGGGCGATGCTTGCGCGCCTTGAATTCCCGGGTTTCCTCCAGGTTGCGGCGCAGCATGAAGATGAACGGCACGATCATGCAGCCGACGAAGAACGGCACGCGCCATCCCCAGGTGGCGATCTGCGCCACGCTCAGCCACTGATTGAGCGCGAAGCCGAGGCCCGCGGCAACGACGATCGCCACCTGTTGGCTCGCCGATTGCCAGCTCGTGAAGAAGCCCTTGCGGCCCGGCGTCGCCAGCTCGGCGAGATAGACCGATACGCCGCCGAGTTCGGCGCCCGCGGAGAAGCCCTGCAGCAGCCGGCCGATCAGCACGAGCACGGGCGCGAGCAGCCCGATCGTCGCGTAGCCCGGCACGAACGCGATCAGGATGGTGCCGCTCGCCATGATGGACAGCGTGACGATCAGGCCCTTGCGGCGGCCGACCTCGTCGATGTACGCGCCCAGCACGATGGCGCCCAGCGGCCGCATCAGGAAGCCGGCGCCGAACACGGCGAAGGTCATCATCAACGACGCGAATTCGCTTTGCGCGGGAAAGAAGACGTTGGCGATCTGCGTGGCGTAGAAGCCGAACAGGAAGAAGTCGAACTGCTCGAGAAAATTGCCGGCCGTGACGCGAAAGATCGCGGCGGCCTTCGAACGTTCGGCCGGAAGGCTGGACGAGGGATGCATCGGGGTGTCTCCTGAAAATCCTGGAATACGCGGGAGGGGCGGGTCGATTGTCGTTTTCCGGCATGTTGGCGCGGTATTGATGAAACGATAAGTGCGATTTTCGGAATGATTGATGCGATATGGTTATCAATCGACCGGAATCTCCACCGCTCCGGGAGTGGCCGCAGGCGCCGCCGCGTCTCGCGATGCCGCGGCCGTCCGCCGGCGGCCATGTCGGCCTCGATTTTCCGTTACCCGTGCCGTTAACCCGGATTTGCCCGGCGCAATTGCAGCCGGCATCGGAAACCGCACGCGAGCATGCCCGCCTTCACTTCGATCGAGAAAATCGCCGACTGGGCCGGACGCCACCCGCTCGTCGTCGGCGCGCTGGGCACGCTGATGTCGCTCGCGGCGCTCGGGATCAGCGCGGTGACGCTGCGGGCCGCGCGCAGCGAAGTCGTCGTGCACGCGCACGAGACGTCGCGCAACGTCGCGGCCGTGCTCGCGAGCCAGATCGCGCGGACGGTCGAAACGTCGAACAACGCGCTGATCGCGCTGGCTGCCAATCTCGGCCAACCGGCCGTGCAGCGCATGGACGCGGGGTTGCGGCACGACCTGCTGTTCGAGCGCACCGCGGCGCAATACGTGACCGGCATGGGCGTGACCGACAGGCGCGGCCGGCTGATCGACGGGTGCTGCGGCGCGACCCGGCAATGGGACTTCGGCGATCGCGACTACTTCAAGGTTCATCGCGATGCGGACAACGTCGGCCTCTACGTGTCCCAGCCCTATCGCGCACGCTCGCGCGACGGCAAGGAATCCATCGCGCTGTCGCGGCGCATCGAGCGGCCGGATCATGCGTTCGACGGGATCGCGGTCGTCGCCATCGATCTCGCTTACTTCGAGCAGCTCCTGTCCCGGCTCGACGTCGGCCCGAACGGGGTCAGCGCGATCGTGCGCGCGGACGGCACGATCCTCGCGAGAAACCCGTCGTTGAACGACGGCCAGATGAACCTCCTGCGTCGCTCGAAATCGTTCAAGCGGATGGTGAACAGCGAATCGGGCTTCTATCCCGCGCGTTCGAGCATCGACGGCGTCGTGCGCTTGTATACGTACCAGCGGATACCGGGCACGCCGCTGATCGCGGTCGTCGCGCCGGCCGAACACGACGTGCTGGCCGGCATCCGTCGTCTATCGTGGACGGTCGGTGTGTCGGCCATCGTGATCAGCACGCTGTTCTGCGCGGTGGTCTGGCTGCTGGCGTTCGCGCTGCGCGACAACCTGCGCAAGCAGACGCTGCTGACCGATCTCACGCGGACCGATCCGCTCACGGGCCTGCACAATCGCCGCGCGCTCGATACCGCGCTGGCCGACGAATGGGAACGCCTGCAACGGGGCAGCGACGGCAGCCTGTCGATTCTGTTCATCGACGCCGATCACTTCAAGCAGTACAACGACAGGCACGGCCACGCAGTGGGCGACACCGCGCTGCGCTTTCTCGCCAAATGCATCCGCGCGCATACGCGGCGGCGCGGCGATCTCGCCGCGCGCTACGGCGGCGAGGAATTCGTCGCGGTGTTGCCCGATACGGACGAAACCGGCGCGGCGCAGGTCGCGGAGGCGATTCGCCGCGAGGTGGAACGCAACCGGCTCGACGGGTTTGCGGAAGCGGTGCCGCCCTTTACCGTCAGCATCGGCTGTGCGACCGGGCGGCGCACGCGGCACGCTTCCGTGCACGCGCTGTCGCATCAAGCGGACATGGCGCTCTATCGCGCGAAGCGCGAAGGCAGGAATCGTGTGTGCCGTGCGCAGGGGGAGCCGGTCGCGCAACCGGCGTGAAAGCGCCGGTTCGAATCGGAAGGGGCGACGGCATCCGGCTCACGACATCGCGACGCGCGTGCGCTGCCGCGACCGCGGCCGTTTCACTGCCCGGGTTCGATATACGCAGCCAGTTCTTCCGGCTTGCCTGAAGGAAACGCCTCCTTCAGGTGATCGAGAAACGCGGAAACGCGCGCGCTCAACAATCGCCTGGACGGATACAACGCCCACAGCGCGATATCGGGCCCCGGCACGTCGCCCCAACTGACGAGTGTGCCGGCCGCCAGGTCGCGGCTCACGAGCGACACCGGCAGGCACGCGGCGCCCAGGCCGAGGCGGACCGTATCGCGCACCATGCTCAGCGACGACAGCCGCGCCACGGGCTCGACCGGTATGCGCGCCGTACCGTCCGGGCCCGCGACCTCCCATGCCGCAGGGCCGTCGCTTGTGCCGCGAACCACGGCCGGTGCGGGCGCGTCGCCGCTCGGCCGCGCCAGCTCGGGCCGCGCGACGACGACCAGCCGGTCGCGCAGGAACACGCGCCCGATCAGGCTTTCGTCAGCGGCCGGGTTCACGCGGATCACGAGGTCGTAGCCCTCCTCGATCATGTCGACGGGCCGGTCTTCGGTCGTCACCTCCAGCCGGACGTCAGGGTATTTCAGCGCGAACGTCGCCACGAGCCGCCCCATCGCGAACTGGGAAAAGACCATCGGCGCGCTGATGCGCAGCCGGCCACGCGGCCGTTCGCTTCCCGCTGCAATGGCCGACGCGCTGTCGGCGAGTTCCGCGAGCAGCGCGCCTGTCCGCTCGTAGAGCGCGCGCCCTTCCTGCGTGAGTTTCACGCCGCGCGAGCCGCGCTCGAACAGACGCAGCGACAGACTGTTCTCCAGTTCCGCGACGCGGCGCGACAGCGTCGCTTTCGGGCGATCGGCCACCCGCGCGGCCTCCCCGAAGCTGCCATGGCGGGCGACGAGATTGAAATCGGCGAGTGCGAGCAGGTCCATGTGTTCCACCAGTGAGACGATACGTCTATTTATCACATCTTCCGGATCGCATGTGGATCACTTAACTTACGTGGGCAGTCAACCCTATCGTTATCTCAGGAGCGAACATCATGACCATTCTCGTTACCGGCGCCACCGGCCGCGTGGGCCGCCAGGTCGTCCATCAACTCGTCGATCGCGGCGCCGACGTGCGCGTGCTGGTGCGCGATCCGGCCAAGGCCGATTTTCCGGCGGCCGTGACCGTCGCGCAGGGCGACATGCTCGACGTCGACGCGCTTCGTACGGCGTTCTCCGGCGTCCGCACGCTGTTCCTGCTCAACGGCGTGGCGGGCGACGAATTCACGCAGGCGCTGATCGCGCTGAACCTCGCCCGCGAAGCGGGTATCGAGCGCGTCGTCTATCTGTCGGTGCTCCACGCCGACCGCTTCGTGAACGTGCCGCACTTCGCGGTGAAGACCGGCGCGGAGCGGATGATCGAGCGAATGGGCTTCAGCGCGACGATCCTGCGGCCTGCGTATTTCATGGACAACGAATCGATGGTCAAGGACGTGATCGTCGGACACGGCGTCTACCCGATGCCGATCGGCGGCAAGGGCGTCGCGATGGTCGATGTGCGCGACATCGCGGAAGTCGCGGCGATCGAGCTGATCCGCCGCAACGATGCGCCGGGCAAGCTGCCGCTCGAGACCATCAACCTCGTCGGGCCCGACACGCTGACGGGCGAACAACTGGCATCGATCTGGTCGGACACGCTGGGCCGCGCCGTTGCCTATGGCGGCGACGATCCGACACCGTTCGAACGCAATCTGGCGCAGTTCATGCCGAAATGGATGGCGTACGAAATGCGGCTGATGGCCGAACGCTACGTCAGCGACGGGATGGTGCCGGAGGCCGGCGACGTCGAGCGGCTGACCGCGATCCTCGGCCGCCCGCTGCGGACGTATCGCGCCTTCGCGGCCGCGCTGCTGCGTTGAACGCGATGCCGCGCCTTCATGCTCCGTGCGGGAGTGCAGGCGGTCGCCAGGCGGTTGAACCGGCATCGCGCGCGACCGGTTCGCCGCGATCGCCGTGCCGCCGCCGGCGACGGCGATCGCGCAGCGGCGCGGAACACGTACCGGATGGCCCGGCATTCGGATGTCGGGCAGCGAAGCGGCGGCGTCGATACAATCGGTTGTTCCCGCCTGCCGCCATGATCGCCTATCCGGCCGATGGCCTACAACATCGCCTGACTGACGAGCCCGTACAGTCCGTAGATCGGGTCGGCCGCGCCCTCGTGCGCCGCGGCCGGCGCGTTGCGAACCATCTTCGAACAGGTATCCACCTGTTTCAGTCCCTGTTCGCTCAACCAGTCCGGCAAACTGCTCCCGTCAGGCACATCGATACGAACGAATTCACCGTCTCGTTTCGTCAGCCAATAGCCGATCAGCGCCTTCGCACGCGCATCGTCGCTCGAACGCGGCGCGACCACCGGACCGATCACGTCACCGCGACCGAAGCGCCGCAGCACCGAAAACCCGACGACCTCGCCGTCACGTTCGAGCACGACGCTTTCTCCCCGCTTCTGCAATGCGGACAACAGCGCCTCGCGCTCAAGGCCGGACGCACGCGTGGCGAGTTCGACCAGGCGCGGCCAGTCGGCCGGCGATCCGGCACGCAGCCGCTCGCCGTCGGGCACGACAACGGCGGCAGGCCGATCGACGTTCCCTTGATATTGGCCCAGCGACCCGCACACGGTGAACCCCAGTTTCTCGTAGAGCGGCCGACCGGCCGGCGTCGCGTGCAGAAACGTGATGCGCGGCCCCAGTTCGTCGAGCAGCGTTTCCATCAGTTTGCGGCCGATGCCTCGGCCCTGATGCGCGTCGGAGACGATCACATGCCCGATCGCCGCGCGATCCGCACCGTACTTCCAGCACATCGCCGTGCCGATGACCTCGCCGTTTTCTTCGGCCGCGAACGCGACCGACGTTTCCGCGGAAAACTGCCAGTCTTCCGCCCGGAACGGCCAGCGAAGCGCCATGGAAAGAGCATGGGCGGCGGGGACGTCCGCCGCTGTGAATCTGCGGTAGCGAAGCGCCGACGTCGCGCCGTGCTCCTTCACTTCATGTTCGTGGTTCATTCAGCAATCCTTTCAAATAGTGTCGTTGTGCGACACGGCACATCATATAAATGCACGGCGATGACATCGAAGCGGCTAAAAATTGCACGGCGCTCCCCGGCTGGCATGAGTGCACGACGATCAGGAAGCACGCCGTTCCCGGACCTGACGCCCGATCGACCCAAACTCAGCCGGTGTCAACGCCACGCCGACGCATCACGGCGATCGCGTGAAGTAATGCTGCGCCAACGCGACCCAGTACCGGACGCCGGCCGGAATGATGTCGTCGTTGAAGTCGTATTTCGGATGATGCAGCGCCGGTGCGCTCGTGCCGTCCTGCGCATTGCCGATCAGCACGTAAGCGCCCGGCCGCTCCTCCAGCATGAAGCCGAAATCTTCGGACGTCATGTTCGGCGGCACGTTGGCAGACAGGCGTTCGTCGCCGAACGTGTCGCGAATCACCGCTTCGCACAGCGCCGTCTCGGCCGGCGTGTTGACCGTCGCCGGGTAGTACTGAAAAAACTCCACGTCGACGTGCGCGCCGTAGGCGCCCGCGAGCCCCTCGCACGCGAGCCGGACGTCGTGCTGCAGCTTCTGCTGCAATGCCGATGACAGCGTGCGGATCGTGCCGCGCAGCTCGGCGGTGTCGGGAATCACGTTGTCCGTCGTGCCCGCATGGAACATGCAGACGGAAATGACCGCCGGGTCGACGGGATCCTTGTGCCGCGCGGCGATGGTCTGACACTGCAGCACCATCGAGCATGCGAGCGGCACCGGATCGATGCCCAGATGCGGCTGCGCCGCGTGCGCGCCCTTGCCCGTCACCGTGATCCTGAAGCGCGAGCCCGCGGCCATGATCGGGCCCGTGCGCAACCCGAAATGCCCGGCCGGCAACCCCGGCCAGTTGTGCATGCCGAATACCGCTTCCGTCGGGTATTGCTCGAACAGGCCGTCGTCGATCATCCTGCGCGCGCCCGCGCCGCCCTCTTCGCCCGGCTGAAACACGAAATGGACGGTGCCCGGCAACTGCGGCAGCGTCTTCAGCACCCGTGCGGCGCCGAGCAACATCACGGTATGGCCGTCATGGCCGCACGCATGCATGATCCCGTGCGTGCACGACGCATGCGCGAAGTCGTTGGCTTCGTGAATCGGCAATGCGTCCAGATCGGCGCGCAGCACGATGCCGCGGCGCGGGTCCGCACCGGGCAGGCTCGCGACCACGCCCGTGCCGCCCAGCCCGCGCGATACGGCATAGCCGAGCGCCTCGAGTTCTCGAGCGACGACGTCGGCCGTCCGGTGTTCTTCGAATCGCAACTCGGGATGCGCATGCAGGTCGCGGCGCAGCTTCGCCCAGTGCGCGTGATGCGCTTGCAGCGATGTGTCGGCGATGACGGGGTTGTCCAATTTCGGCACCTTCGGAATGTAGCGGGCTTCCCACTGTACTGCCGGCGCGAATCGCGCGCAGCGGCTGCATCAATCGTAAAAGCCGACGATCGACTTGACTTCCATATACTCCTCCATCCCTTCGATCCCGTACTCACGGCCGTTGCCCGACTGCTTGTACCCGCCGAACGGTGCTTGAGGATCCCATGCGGGATAGTTCAGATGTACCTGCCCCGCGCGGATGCGTCCGGCCACCGCGCGCACCCGCTCCATGTCGGTGCCCTGCACGTGCGCGCCGAGCCCGTAGACCGTGTCGTTCGCGATGGCGATCGCTTCGTCGATGGTGTCGTAAGGCAGGATCGCGAGGACCGGGCCGAAGATCTCCTGCTGCGCGATCGCCATGTCGGTGCGCACGTCGGAGAAAATCGTCGGCCGCGCATAGAAGCCCTTGTCGAAACCCGCGGGCCGGCCGGGGCCGCCGGCGATCAGCTTCGCGCGTTCGTCGATGCCCACGTCGATCATCTGCGCGACCCGTCGGAATTGCGCGCGATTGGCGAGCGGCCCGTGCGTCGTCGCCTCGTCGAACGGATCGCCGACGACGAGCGTTTGCGCGGTCGCGACGGCCAGCGCCTCGACCTCGCCGAGCGCGTCGCGCGGCACGATCATGCGGGTCGGCGCACTGCACGACTGGCCCATGTTCCGGAACGCGGCGGCGACGCCCGGCGGCACCGCACGCTGCAAATCGGCATCCGGCAACACGAGGTTCGGCGACTTGCCGCCCAGCTCCTGCGCGACGCGCTTGACGGTCGGCGCGGCCGCCTGCGCGACGAGCACGCCGGCCCGCGTCGAACCGGTGATCGACACCATGTCGACTTCCGGATGCGACGAAAGCGCGGCGCCCACCGTTTCGCCGCTGCCGCTCACGAGGTTGAATACGCCGGCGGGCACGCCCGCGTCGGCAATCACTTCCGCGAACAGCAGCGCGCTGAGCGGCGACAGCTCGCTCGGTTTCAGCACCACCGTGCAGCCTGCGGCGAGCGCCGGCCCGACCTTCGCGGTGATCTGGTAGATCGGCCAGTTCCACGGCGTGATCAACGCGCACACGCCGATCGGCTCGCGCGCGACCGCGGTCGTCCCACGCCGCTCGACGAACGGGTAGCGCGCGAGGTTGTCGCGTGCGACGCGGATATGTTCAGCCGCGAGCGGCACATGCGCGCCGCGTGCGTAGCCGATCGGCGCGCCCATCTCCAGCGCGAGCGCCGTGGCGAACAGCTCGGCGCGCGCCAGCATCAACGCATGGATACGATCGAGCAGCGCCGCGCGTTCCTGCGGTGACGTCGCGGACCAGCGTTCGAACGCGCGGCGCGCGGCCTGCACCGCGCGGTCGGCGTCGCGCGCGCTGCCGAGCGGAATCTCGCACAGCGTGTCTTCAGTCGACGGGCTGACGACCGCGAACCGATCGCTGCCGTCGGGCTGCACCCAATCGCCGTCGATGAAAAAGCGATCGAGCCTGCCGGCTTGCATCAGGTGAACAACTGGGGAATTCATTGCAGAGTGTCCTTGAGTCGATACCACGCGCCGACGAACGGCAAGAACCACGGTTTGCCGAAGTGGCCCGGAATCGCGGGCCAGTCGAAACCTTTCCACGGGTTCAGCTCCGCGCGTCCGTCCATGATCTCCGCCATCAGCGTGCCCATCAGCGTGGCCATGTGCGTGCCGTGGCCGCTATAGCCCATCGAGTAGTAAACGCCGTCGCGCTCGCCCGCGCGCGGCAGCCGGTTGGCCGTCATGTCGACCATCCCGCCCCAGCAGTAGTCGATGCGCACGTCGGCCAATTCGGGAAACACGGCGGCCATCTGCTGCCGCAGGATCGCCCCGCTCTTTGCGTCGGAATGCGGGTTCGACGCGGCAAACCGCGCGCGCCCGCCGAACAGGATCCGGTTGTCGGGCGTGACACGAAAGAAATTGACGAAGTTCTTCGTGTCGGTCACCATCCGGCGCGTCGGCAGCAACCGGTCGAGCAGATCCTTCGGCAACGGCTCGGTGACGATGATGAACGCACCGACCGGCACGATCCTGCGGCGAATCCACCCGAACGGCCCGACCTGCGAAATGCCGCTCGCGAGCAGCACTTGGCGCGCGCGGATCTCGCCGAGCGGCGTGTGCACCGCGTAGGCGCCGCCTGCTTGCCGCTTCAGGCCGAGCACCGGCGCGTGCTCGAGAATATGCGCGCCGCGGGTTTGCGCGGCGCTCGCCAGCCCGCGCACGTAACGGCCGACATGCATCCCGGCACTCTTGCCGAAAAGCAGCCCGCCGTGATAACGGTTCGAACCGATCTCGTCGCGGAGTTCAGCCTTCGTGACCATGCGCGTGTCGGGGTCCACGCTCGCCGCGAGCAGCGCCTGGCTGCGCACGAGCTTGTCGTAGTGCTCGGGTTTCGCCGCGAGCTTCAGCTTGCCGCGGCGCACGAAATCGCAATCGATCGACTCCTCCCTGACCAGCCGCTCGACCGTGTCGACGCCCGCGTCGAACGCGAGATAGAGCCGGTTGGCGAGCTCCGTGCCGATGCGCTGCGACAGCGACGCGTAATCCTGCGCGAAGCCGTTGTTGCACATGCCGCCGTTGCGTCCCGATGCCGCCTGCCCGACGGTGCCCGCCTCGCAGACGATCACGCGCGCGCCTTTTTTGGCCAGCGCCAGTGCGGCGGCCGAACCGGTGATGCCGCCGCCCACCACCACCACGTCGCAACTTCCGCCGGGCAACGCCGGCGTGTGGCTCACGAATGGCTCCGACGTATCGAGCCAGTAGGAACTGAAACGCATCTGGAACTCCCAAGCTGTCGCATCGCATCACACGCGCGCTGACGAGCCGGCGAACGTTCGCCGCCCCGACCCGGTCGCGCGTGCGATCCGGACCGGCGCGACGGCCTTGTACTAGAAATCCGCGACCTTGCCCCACGCGGACTCGCTGAACCGGCCGGGCCGGTACGGCGTCGGGTCCACGAACGGCTGCGCGCCGGATGCGAGATCGGCGATCAGATGCCCGGCGCCCGGCCCGATCCCGAAGCCGTGCCCCGAAAAGCCCGCCGCGAGGATCAGCCCCGGCACGCCCGGCACTTCGCCGATGCCCGGCACGCCGTCCGGCGTGCTGTCGACGAAGCCCGCCCACGCATGCGTGATCGTCGCTTCGCGCAGTTCCGGCAGCAGTTCGGCCGCGCGGCGGTAGGTTTCGGCGACCGTCGGCATGTCGGGCTTCGGGTCGAGAATGCGCACCGCTTCCATCGGCGTCGGCGCATCGAGGCGCCAGCGCTTCAACGTTTCATGGCCGCCGCGCACGCCTTCGAGACCGCCCGGCAGCAGGTTGCGCCAGCGCTTCGCGAACATCGGCACGAATTGCGGCGCGAAACGCAGGAACTGCGGCGTCGGGTCCACGCGCGCGCGGCCGCTGATCGCCAGCGCGTAGCGTCCGTCGCTGCGGCGCGTCACCGACACGCCGGACGTGTACATCGCATCCGGCAGCGGCGTTTCGACGGGGGACACGCTCAGGATCGACTGACGGATCGACGCCTGCGGAAACCGGATGCCGAGCTGGCGGCAGAACGACGACGCCCATGCGCCGCCGGCCATCACGGCCGTCCTCGTCCTGATGACGCCGGCCTCGGTGACGACGCCGGCCACGCGGCCGCCCTCGAGCTCGATGCCGCGCGCCGCGCAGTACTGATGGACACTGCCGCCCAGCTTCATCAGCGCGGCGGCTACGGCCGGCGCGGCCTTGCCCGGGTCGGCCGTGCCGTCGGTCGGCGAGAACACGCCGCCCTTCCACTGCCGCCCGGTCGCCCGTCCGCGCTCGGCGGCCTGCTTGCTGTCGAGCATGTACGTGGTCACACCCGCGGTCTTCGCGAATTCGCCCCAACTGGCCCAGCGGGACAGCTCGGCCTCGTCGTTGCTGAGATACAGCAGCCCGCAGCGATGAAAGCCCGTGTCTTCTCCGGATTCGGCGGCGAACCGTTCCCACAGATCGATGCTCTTGCTCGCCATCGGCAACTCGCGCGCATCGCGGTTCTGCTGCCGGCACCAGCCCCAGTTGCGGCTCGATTGTTCGGCGCCGATGCGCCCTTTCTCGACGAGCGCGACCGACAGCCCGCGGCGGGCCAGATAGTAGGCGGTGAAGACGCCGATGATGCCGCCGCCGATCACGACGACGTCGGCCGCGGCCGGCGGCGTGGACAAGGTTTCGATATGGCGCAGCGGAGGGGACATGCTCAGTCTCGTTCGGTGGAGGGTTTGACGTTCTGCATCACGTAGAACTTCGCCACGCGTTCGCTGCTTTCCCACCCGATCGACGCGCCGCGCGGCACGAACAGCGCATCGCCGGCGCCGAGCGACAGCACGCTGCCGTCGGGCGCCGCGAACCGTACGCCGCCGTCCAGCAGGAACATGAACTCGTTGGCGCGATGCGGCCGCACGATCCGGTGATACGGTGTCGAATCCCACGTGCCCGCGCAGTATTCGGCGCCGTCGTCGGTGAACACGTTGTCGCTGCGGCATTGCGGCGCGGGGCTCAGCAGCACCTCGGCCGGCAGCGTGGCGGACGGCTTGAAGTCCGCGTCGGCGCGCAACTCGAAGAGGCCGCGTTTCGTCGGTGTCTCGCACGCTGCCGCGCAGAACGTCAGCAGCACCGGCGATTGCGCGGCGATGCGCAGCGCCGTGCCGCCGCCGATGACGGCGCCTTGCCCCGGGCCGAGCACCAGCGGAGCCGCCCCGGCCGCTTCGAGCGTCAGCTCGCCCTGGACGACGACGAGGGTTTCGATGTGCGGAAAGCTCGACACGTCCAGCTCGCCAACGAAGCCGATGCGTCCCGCGGCCATCGCGTCGGGGCCTTCCCACGCGATCTCGCGATGCGACGCGAACGGATCGTTCGCGCCGAACGCCTGCCGGCGAAACGCGGTGGAAGAAGGTGCGCCGTCGGCACGGTGCAACACGAAAGCTGCGGTCATTTCTGCTCCTGTGCAATGCGTGGCGGTCTGGTTCAACGCCGTCACGCGATATCGGAAATCGTCGTTCGCCGGCTCTTCTGCCGGAAAATCCTCAGCCAGGCATGTCGTCCATGCCTGGGGCTTACGCCGCGTGACACGACGCATCGCGGTGTTCGCTGCGCAGGCGCGCCGATGGCGTTCGCATCGGCGCGCCGCCCATTCGGGCGACCACGTAATCGCGCGGCGTGATCCCGAGCACGCGCCGGAAATGCCGGCACAGATGGCTCTGGTCGAAGAAGCCGACGTCGGTCGCGACGACCGACGGCGCGAGACCGGCGCGCAACAGGTCCTGCGCCCGGCGTACCCGCACGAGACACAGATACCGGTGCGGCGACAGCCCGGTTTCGCTGCGAAAGCGCGCGGTGAAACGCGATACGCTCAACCCGGCCACGGCCGCGAGCGTGTCCAGGTTCAGCGGCTGCGCGAACGACGCGTCGATCGTGCGCAGCACGTCGTCGATCGCCGGCGAGACCGGCCGGGCGACACGAGGCGAGCCAATGAATTGCACTGTCATATCGGATTCTCCGGGGCGCTCGCTTCAATGCAGGAAATCCTGCATCCGGTAATACGCGCCGACGAGCGGCAGAAACCACGCGTGCCCGAAATGGCCGGGTATCGCCGGCCATTCGAGCTCGCGCCACGGGTTCGAGGCGGCCGCGCCATACAGCACGTCGGCCATCACACGGCCCATGTGCACCGACATCTGCACGCCGTGGCCGCTGTAGCCCATCGAGTAATAGAGCCCGTCGTGCTGGCCCGCGCGCGGCAGCCGGTCGGCGGTGATGTCGACGAGGCCGCCCCAGCAGTAGTCGAGCCGCACGCCGGCCAGTTCGGGGAAATAGCCCGCCATGCCGGCGCGCAGGACGTCGCCGCTCTTCGCATCGGAGCGCGGGCTCGACATCGCGAAACGCGCGCGGCCGCCGAACAGCAGCCGGTTGTCGGGCGTCACGCGGAAGTAGTTGCCGATCTGGCGCGACGTCACGTACGCGCGGCGGTGCGGAAACAGCCGGTTCAACTGCGCGTCGGGTAGCGGCTCGGTCACGACGATGAAGCTGCCGACCGGCGCGATGCGCCGCCGGAACCACGCGAACGGCCCATGTTGCGACGCGCCGGTCGCGACCAGCACGCGGTCGGCGACGATCGTGCCGCGCGTGCACGTGATCGTGTGGCGCTCGCCGTCGAGCCGCTCGATCTGCGTGACGGCCGCGTGCTCGTACACGCGTGCGCCCGCCCGCACGGCCGCCTGCGCGAGGCCGACGCCGAACTTGCCCATATGCATTTGCGCGCCGTTGCGCTGCAGGAGCCCGCCGTAGAAACCTTCGGACGCGATTTCATCGCGGATCCGCGACGGCTCGATCAGTTCGATGTCCGGATCGACATCGCGCCGCAACGCATCGAACGTCTTCGCGAGCCCAGCAAAGTGCTGCGGTTTCGCGGCGAGCTTCAGCTTGCCGGCGCGCCGGAAATCGCAGTCGATCGCATGGTCGGTCACGATCGTCTCGACGCTCTTCACCGCGCTTTCGTACGCTCGATAGAACTGCTTCGCCTGCGCGGCGCCGATGCGCGCGGCCAGCGACGCGTAATCCTGCGCGACGCCCGTATTGCACTGGCCGCCGTTGCGGCCGGATGCTTCGCCGGCGACCTGCGCGGCTTCGAGCACGACCACCGAGACGCCGCGCTGCGCGAGCGCGAGCGCTGCCGACAAGCCGGTGAAACCGCCGCCGATCACGACGACGTCGGCCCGCCCCTCGACAGGGCCAACGCTTGCGTCGCGAAACGCGGGGCGGGTATCCAGCCAGTACGATTCCAGTTTCATCGGATCCTTCACGAGCATTCCGGCAACAACGATCGGCGACCGTTCAATGAGAATCATTTAATCACCGTCAAAAACCGCAGTTGCCGCGTATTCGCGCACGGCACGCGCATAAATTGCCGTTTTGCACGACCGCCGCGGCAGACTATGCGGCGGGCCGTTCACCGCACCGCGCGATGAATGGTTCGCGCGCCACGCACTACAGCTGCACCGGCGTGACACCCGCGGGAATCGGCTCCGCCTGGAAGCGCGCGAGATCCTCCTCGCTGCGATGGCACAGCACCTGCGCGCCGTTGCCGAGCGTGCGCAGCGACGGGGCCGTCCGGTTGCACACGCCGTCCACGCGCATCGCGCAGCGCGACAGGAACGGACACAGCTCGGCCTCGTTCTCGCGCTCGCCGATCGACACCAGCGGCCGGTGGCAACGCTCGGCCGCATCGTCTAGCCAGCCCGCGCGCAGCTCCGGCGCGGACGACACCAGCAAGTGCGAATACGGGTGATAAGGCGGCGCGCACAGCGCGTCGCGGCTGCCCGTCTCCACGCGGTGGCCCGCATACAGCACGACGATGTCGTCGCTGATCGCGCGCACCTTCGCGATGTCGTGCGTGATGAACACGTACGACACGCCGAGCTTCGCCTGCAGGTCGCGCAACAAATCGATGATCGCGGCGCCGACGACGGTGTCGAGCGCCGACGTGACCTCGTCGCACAGGATCAGGTCGGGCTCGGCCGCGAGCGCGCGCGCGAGGTTCACGCGCTGCTTCTGCCCGCCCGACAGCTCGCCGGTACGCCGCGACGCGACCGCCGGCGGCAACCGCACGAGCTCGAGCAGCTCCGCGACGCGCTGGCGTGCACGCGCGCCCTTGATCCCGTGATAGAACGCGAGCGGCCGCGCGAGCGTGCGCTCGACGGTATGCACCGGATTGAGCGCGGTATCGGCGTTCTGGAACACGATCTGCACGCGGCGATGCTGCTCCTTCGTCCGTTTGACGATATCGCGGGCGAGCGGCTCGCCGTCGAGCAGGATCTCGCCGCCGGTCGCCGGCACGAGGCCCGCGATCACCTTCGCGAGCGTCGTCTTGCCGGAGCCCGATTCGCCGATCACGCCGACCGTCTGCCCGCGCCCGATGCGCAGGTCGACTTCATGCAGGATCACCTTCGCGGGCCAGCCGTTCGCGGCGCGGCCGCCGTAGCCGGCGATCGCGCCGCGCACGTCGAGCAGCGGCGCCGGCTCGGCCGGCGCTTGCGCCTGCGCCTGCGCATCGCGTCCGGCATCGTTCGGCGTGACCGCCGCGATCAGGCTCTGCGTGTACGGGTGCGCCGGCGCATGCAGGATCTGTTCGGTCGCGCCCGCCTCGCGGATCACGCCATCGCTCAGCACGACGATCCGGTCGGCCATCTGCGCGACCACGGCCAGGTCGTGCGACACGTACACCGCACTCATCCCGTAGCGCCGGATCACGTTCTTGAACGCCTGCAGCACGTCGATCTGCGTGGTCACGTCGAGCGCGGTGGTCGGCTCGTCGAGGATCACCAGCTCCGGATCCGTGATCAGCGCCATCGCGGCCATCAGCCGCTGCAACTGTCCGCCCGATACCTGGTGCGGATAGCGCTTGCCGATCGTCTCCGGCTCCGGCAGCGCGAGCGCGCGAAACAACTCGATCGCCTTCGCCTGCGCATCGCGCTTCGTCATCGTCCCGTGGATCAGCGCGCTCTCGATCACCTGATCGAGAATCGTGCGCGACGGGTTGAACGCGGCGGCCGCGCTCTGCGCGATATACGCGACCTTGCGGCCGCGCAGCGCGGTCAGCGCCGGTCCGGAAAGCGTGCACACGTCGGTGCCGTCGAGCTTGACCGAGCCGCCGGCGATCCGGCATCCGGCGCGCGCGTGGCCCATCAGCGACAGCGCGATCGTCGTCTTGCCGGAGCCCGATTCGCCGATCAGCGCGAGCACCTCGCCGCGCCCGATGTCGAAATCGACGCCGTGGACGATCGTCGTTTCCTCGCCGCCCGGCCGGCCGCCGACCACGCGCAGCCCGCGCACCTCGACGAGCGGGTTCGATTCGTGTCGCATCAGTGTCCTCCGGCGGCGCCGGCCGCGCCCTTGCGGCGGCCGCGATGCGGCAGGCCGTCGATCATCAGGTTGACGCCCACCGTCAGGATCGCGATCGCGACCGCGGGCATGATCGCGACGGCCGAGCCGTCGCCGAGGCTCGCGATGTTCTCGCGCACGAGCGAGCCCAGGTCCGCATACGGCGGCTGCACGCCGAGCCCGAGAAAGCTCAGGCCGCTCAGCAGCAGCACGACGAACGTGAAGCGCAGGCCGGTGTCCGCGAGCATCGGGTGGATCATGTTCGGCAGCATCTCGACGCACGCGATGTACAGCGCGCTTTCGCCGCGTGCCCTGGCCACCTGCACGAATTCGAGCGTGCTGATGTTGACGGCCAGCGCGCGCGCGATCCGGTACGAGCCCGGCATGTAGCTGACCGCGGCGGTAAGGATCAGCAGCGGCAGCGACGAGCCGAACGCGGCGACGAACATCAGCGCGAACATCTTCGACGGAATCGACGTGAGCGCGTCGAGCAGCCGGCTCATCGTCTCGTCGACCGCGCGGCCCGACACGGTCGCGAGCAGCCCGAGCGTCGTGCCGGTCACCGCGGCGAGCAGCACCGCGGCCAGCGCGAGCAGCACGGTCAGCCGCGTGCCGTACAGGATCCGGCTCAGCATGTCGCGGCCGAGGAAGTCGGAGCCGAACGGCAGCTTCGCGCTGAACGGCGCGAACACGTCGGGCGTGACGATCGCGCCGACGTCATGCGGCGCAATCAGCGGCGCGAACAGCGCGACGAACAGCATCAGGCCGGCCATCGACAGGCCGACGCGGCCGCCGGTCGTCAGGGCGATGCGCGCGGCGCGGCGCTTGCGCGGCTGGTCGGGGGCAGGCGCGGCAGGCGGCAGGCCGCCCCGCCCCAGGGGCGGATCGCCGGATGGCGGCAGCGCGCTGCTGCGTTGAACGGGTTCGATCGGTTGCATGGGCGGCATCTCGGAAGGAAGACGAAACACTCAGGTGCGCAGTCGCGGGTTCGACACGATCGAGCACAGGTCGGCGAACAGCACGAGCGTCAGGTAAGCGACGCAGAAGATCAGCGTGCACGCCTGGACCAACGGGAAATCGCGGTTGCTGACGGCGTCGACCATCAGGCTCGCGAGGCCCGGATAGTTGAAGATCGTCTCGACGACGATCACGCCGCCGAGCAGATACGACAGGCTCAGCGCGATCGCATTGGCGATCGGGCCGATCGCGTTCGGCAGCGCATGGCGCAGCACGACGCGCGCGGGGCTCGCGCCTTTCAACACGGCCATCTCGACATACGACGCGCTCAGTTGCTCGATCACCGCAGCGCGCGTCATCCGGGCCATCTGCGCGATCACGACCGCGCACAGCGTGAGCACCGGCATCGCATACGCACGCAGGAAATCGTGCAGGCTTTCGATCGGGCCGCTGTACGACAGCGCGGACAGCCAGTGCAGCTTGACCGCGAACACGAGCACGGCGACCGTCGCGATCAGGAATTCCGGCGTCGCGACGAGCGACAGCGTGCCGAGGCTGATCACGCGGTCGACCACCGACTCGCGCTTGACGGCCGCGAGGATGCCGAGCAGCAGAGCGATCGGCACCGACACGGCGGTCGTGATCGCCGCAAGCGTGAGCGACTTCGGCAGGCGCCCGCCGATCAGCTCCGACACCGGCATGTCGCCGGACAGCGACCGGCCGAAATCGCCGTGCGCGAGCCCCGCGAGCCAGTGCGCGTAACGTACGTGCGCCGGCATGTCGAGACCGAACTGCTGGCGCAGCGCGGCGACCGTCTCCGGCGTCGCCGACTGGCCGAGCGCGGCCTGCGCGGCGTCGCCCGGCAGCAGGTTCGTGATCGTGAAGATGATCGCGGACACGATCAGCAGCGTCAGCGCGGTGACCGCGATGCGCCGGCCGATCAGCCCGATGAGGATTCGGTTCATGGTGCAGCACTCCCGAAAAAACCGCGCGTGGCCGGCGCGGTGGCCCGCCCCGGCCGCGCGACGGCGGCCAGCCACAACGTCATGCGTTCCACCACACGTTCTCGGCGAACATGAAGCCCATCATCCCGCCGGTCGGGATCGAACCGAGGCCCGCGAGCCGCTTGTCGTATCCGTCGAGGAAGCTGATGAACGCCGGGATGCCGAGCCGGCCCTGCTGCGACACGATCACCTGCATGTCGCCGTACATCTGCTTGCGCTTCGCGTCGTCGGTTTCCGAACGCGCGGCGAGCAGCAGCTGGTCGAACTTCGCGTTCTTCCAGCCCGACTCGTTCCACGGTGCGTCCGACTTGAAGAATTGCGTGAACAGCACGTCGGCGCTCGAGCGCGGATTGATGTTGCCGAACGTGAGCGGGTGCTTCATCCAGTGGTTCGACCAGTAGCCGTCGGGCGACGCACGGTTGACCTGCAGGTTCAGCCCGATCTTCTGGCCGACCTGCTGCAGCAGCACGGCCATTTCGATCGACCCGTTCGCGTCGGACGTCGCATAGATCGGCGGCAGCGTCGCGCCGAGCGCGCCCGCCTTCCGGAGCAGGAATTTCGCCTTGTCCGGATCGTGCGGCCGCTGCGGCAGCGACGCGTTGAAGTAGCGGTGCCCCGGCGGAATCGGCTGATCGTTGCCGATCACCGAGTAGCCGCGAAACACCGCCGAGCGGATCTGCTCGCGATCGAACAGGTACTTCATCCCTTCGACGAAATCGGGGTTCGCGACGATCGGGTTGTCGCTGCGCATGATCAGGTCGGTGTAGAGGCCCGACTTGGTTTCCTTCAGCGCGTAGCCCGGCGTCGACGCGACCCGCTGCGTCGAGCGCGGATCGATCGCGTTGATCAGATGCACGTCGCCCGACAGCAGCGCGTTCAGGCGCGCGGCGCTGTCGCTGATGCCGATCATCTCGATCTCGTCGAGATACGGCTTGCCCGGCTTGAAGTAGCTGTCGTTGCGCACGCCGACGGTCGACACGCCCGGCTTGAACGACTTCAGCTTGTACGGGCCGCAGCCGATACCGGTCGAGAAATCGGTCGTGCCGTCCTTGACGATCACGAGCTGCGGCGTCGCGAGGATCACCGGCAGATCGGCGTTCGCGCTCGCGAGCGTCAACGTGACTTCGTCGGGGCCGGTCGCCTTCGCATCCGCGAACTGTTCGGCAAGCGTCTTGACCTTCGACGCGGTGGCCGGATTCTTGTGGCGCATCAGCGAAAACACCACGTCGGCCGGGCCGACCGGCTTGCCGTCGTGGAACGTGACGCCCTTGCGCAGCTTGATGATCCAGGTCTTCGCGTCGGTCGTCTGCAGCGATTCGGCGAGATTCATTTGCGGCGTCAGGCTCTGGTCGAGCTGCGTGAGGCCGCTGTAGAACATGAAGAAGCGGGTGTAGTCCGCGCCCGTCGAGCCCTTGGCCGGGTCGAGCGTATCGGCCGTCGAGCCGGATTCGTTCGCGACCCGGATCTTGCCGCCGCGCTTCGGCGCGGGCGCGGCGAACGCCGGCTGCGCATCCACCAGCAGCCCGCCGCCGACGGCCATCATGCCGCTCGCCGCCATGACCTTCATCATGTCGCGGCGCGTGAAGCCGCCCTTGCCGTCATTGTCGATATCGTCGCTCATCCGAACTGCTCCTGACTGTGGGAAGTGGGTCCAAGGGTCCAGCGTGGTTGTTCAATCCCGCTACGTCCGCTTGCTGGTGGCGGGCGCGACGTCGTACACATGCAATTCATTTAAGCATCGCCAAAATGCGGTTTGTCGCGATTCGGGCCGCCCGCACGATACGAATCGACCGTTTTGGGCCACCCGCGCAGCATGAATTGCTGCGTGCGCGCACGTGTCGCCGTTGGCCCGGCGGCGTGTCGCGGCGGTTGCCGAACCCGTGTCGATGCAGGAAATCGTAAGGCCGCAGCCGCCGCAGATTGCGCCGACAAAATTGCCCATTCGGCATCCGGCGCGCGTTTGGCTCACCCAAACCGCACGTTTGTATCGAATGGGCGTGGGCGTGCCGAGCGCGGTCGAAATGCGCGGCACGTTGCGGCAGATCGCCGCATGCACGGGCGTCGGCGGTGGCGGTCGCGACGGTGCGTCGCGCAGGAAAGTTCAGAAGAATGCCGCGCGATCGGAACGGCGCGGCATAAAGACCGGAAAGTGACCGGGAGACGGCCGGAGCGCCCGGAAACCGGGCTGATGGAGCGCAAGATAAATCCAAGGGGATCGGTGCAAGAAATACGGGATTCCGTGAGCCGTTGGCTGGGTTCTGAGCTACACGGTCGGCCGGAATGGTCGCGAGGCCGTGCGGAGCGAACTGAAACTGATCGTGTACAGCCGGGCCGAGAGGTAGCGCCGGCCAGGCTGTTCCAGGCATTGCGGTACAGTAGCGCCTCCCTAGGAGTACGCGCTGAGAGAGCAGCGCCCTTGCTGGTTCAGGAGAAAAAAGAATGAGCGAAAATCGATACACGTACGGTACTTAGCACAATCTGCGTCCTGTCGACGTCTTCGCCCTGGTAGCGTTCGACGAGACGCGCAAGCAGCTCGGCCTCGACGATCTGGCCGCCGCGTCGGCAATGCTGCTCGGTCAGGGTGATGTCCCTGTCCCTGGCAAGGTGGCCGGAGCTACGCCGGGCACTTCCGTCACCTCGCTTGCCGCCCGCAAGCTGTTTCCCCAGACGCTGCCGTTTCGCTTGCCGATGATCACGGGTGTCGGGTTGTCGGGTATACGGATCTCGTTCACCCACCGCCTCGGTGCTTGGGTCGGCAGAACGATTCCCATCGTAGGCGAGGTGTTCCTGGCACGCGATGCCTACCTGATCATGCGCAACACCGTGACGACCTACAACCGACTTGTGAAGCCCGAAGACAGGGTACTCTGAGCCATGAACGACGATACCTGGGAACGTTTTGAAGCCTTTGCTCGCAAGGAGCTTGGCCGGCCGCTGTTCGGCAAGCTGAATCTCCAGCCGGAAACGCGGCTCGAGGAGGATCTCGGCGTGACTGGCCTTGACGGCGTCGAGTTTATCGACAACTGGGCCAAAACATTCAACGTCGACGCCGATGGATTCCCGTACCGGCGCTATTTCGGCCCCGAAGGTCAGGAACTGCTGTCGTCCCTCATCGGGCTGTTCGTAAAGCGGCTCCGGCCGCCGAAGCGTCACCCGTTGACCCTGGGCATGCTGGTCGAGGCAACGCGACGCGGGAAGTGGGACACGGACGCGATCGAGGCTGCTGCAGCGAAGTGATCGCATTTTGCGGCGTCGCGGCCGTCACCGGCACGCTAACGCGCCGCGCGGGCTCACGCCGACGTGGCGAACAATGTACCGTCCTCAGGCGGCCGGCACACGATCGTCAGGCCGCCAGCCGGAATACCGATACGGCGGCCCGCAGGCGCGCGGCCTGCTCGTCCAGCGACGAGGCGGCGGCCGCCGCCTGCTCGACGAGCGCGGCGTTCTGCTGGGTGACTTCGTCCATTTGCGCGACGGCCAGCCCGATCTGTTCGATGCCGGTGCTTTGCTCGGCCGATGCCGCCGAAATCTCGCCCATGATGTCGGCCACCCGGTCGATCGACCGGACGATCTCCGTCATGCGCTCACCGGCCGTCTCGACGAGCCGGCTGCCGCTGCCGGCCCGCTCGACCGACGCGTCGATCAATCCCTTGATGTCCTTCGCGGCCGCGGCGCTGCGTTGCGCGAGCGAGCGGACTTCCGATGCGACGACGGCGAACCCGCGCCCCTCCTCGCCGGCCCGCGCGGCTTCCACCGCGGCGTTGAGCGCGAGAATGTTGGTCTGGAATGCGATGCTTTCGATGACGACGGTAATGTCGGCGATCCGCACCGATCCGTCCGAAATCTGCCGCATCGTTTCGACGACCGCCTGCACGGCGGCGCCGCCGAGTTCGGTCGCATCCTTCGCCTGGGCCACGAGCGCATTCGCCTGGCGTGCGTTGTCGGCATTCTGTTTGACCGTGGACGTGATCTGCTCCATGCTCGCGGCCGTTTCCTGCAGCGACGCGGCCTGCTGCTCCGTGCGCTGCGACAGATCCAGGTTGCCTTGCGCGATCTCGCCGGTGCCGGTGGCGATCGAGTGGGTCGTGGTCTGGATCTCGGCGATGGTGTCGGTCAGCCGCGCCTTCATGTCGCCCAGCGCGACGAGCAGGCTGCCTGGCGCGGCGTGCGCCGTATCGAACTGCACGTCCAGCTCGCCGGCGGCGATACGGGCGGCGATCTGCGTCGCATGCGCGGGCTCGCCGCCGAGCGTCCGCCTGACGCTGCGCAGCACGCCCCATGCGATGGCCGCGAGCGCTGCGGCGATGACGAGCGCGACGGCGCCCAGCACCGTCGCGAGCCGGGTAAACGCCGCATTGATGTCGTCGTAGAAAAATCCCGTGCCGATCCACCAGTTCCAGTCGGGAATCGCGACCACGCCCTGGAGTTTCGGCTCCAGGTCCGCATCGGGGCTGCGCTTGACCAGCACGTCGACGAGCGCGAAATGCGACTGCGCCATCCCTGCGCGGTACGCCTCGCTGTCGGTCAGGCCGCTGGTCGTGCGGTTGCCTTTCGCGCGCGTGCCGATGAATTTCGCGTTCGGGTGCACGAGATTGACGCCGTCGGACGTCGTGACCCAGAAGTAGCTCTTCGAATTTGCGTTGAGCGCCGACAATGCGGCCTTGGCCTGCTGCTGCGCCTGCTCCTGCGTGAGCGTGCCGTTGGTCTGCATCGCGCGATACGAATCGACCAGATGCTCGGCCTTGGTCAGCAGAATGACGACCTCTTCGCGGCGGCTGTCGATCAGCGCGTCGCGCAGCGTATGCAGCGACAACGCGGCGAGCAGAACGACGCCGAGCAGCGCCGCGACGACGAGCATCAGCAGTTTCGTGGACAACTTCATGCGGGGGCCTCGCAATATTAACCGTTCGGTACATATATCGGCCCGGGCGGGCCGGCCTTGAACGATTCAATATCGGTAATTACCCTCGCTTCGTGCGCTGAACGAACGCGCGACGAGACGCGACGGGCCTCGGCGGCATCGCGGCCGCGTCCCGTCGCGCGTTCGATGGATCTGCCGGCGCCGGCGGCTTACAGGCCGAGCTGCGTCGCGAGATGGCCGATGTCCGACACTTCGTAATAGTTGTAGAACGGCGTGCCCGGCTCGTGGCCGCGGTTCACGAACGCCTTGTGCTTGATCCCGAGATCCTCGGCCGTCATCAGGTCGTAGCGCAGGCTCGACGACACGTGCAGCACGTCCTCCGGCTTGCAGCCGAGCTTGTCGAACATGTATTCGAAGCCCTGCATCCGCGGCTTGTACGATTGCGCCTGCTGCGCGGTGAACACGGCATGGAACGGTGCGCCGAGCTTGTCGACGTTGCTCATGATCTGCTCGTCCATCGCGTTCGACAGGATCACGAGCTTGTACTTCGACGCCAGCCGCGACAGCCCGGCCGGCACGTCCGGGTGCGGGCCCCACGTCGGCACCGCCAGATAGAAGCGCTCGGCCTCGGCTTCGTCGAACTTCACGCCGATCCGCGCGCAGGTGCGGCGGACCGCGTTGACGACGACGTCGCGGTACGGCTTCCACGCGCCGAGCACCTCGTCGAGCCGATAGGCGGCGAACGCGCGCACGAATGCCTCCATCGCGGCCGGCGTCAGCCGGTCCGCATAGATTTCGCGCGCCGTCTCGGCCATCCGGAAATGGGTCAGCGTGCCGTAGCAGTCGAAGGTGATGTACTTCGGTTCAAACTGGATCATGGTGACGTCCTGTCGGTGTGAAGCCCCGGCAGGGCCGGGGGCGGGCTGGGTTGTACGAAATTGAATCAGGGCAAAAAGTCGTTCGCGCGTCGTTCGGCGCCGCTCAAAACGCAGAATCGCCGCGTGTTGCGCGGCACATGCAGCACGATCTGCGGTGCGATCCGGCGGGCGCCGCGGAGCCGGTCGATGGGCGCCGCGCCACCGCGGCCGGCTCGCCTGCCGGTGAGACCCTTCGGCAGGCGGCACTGCCGCCGTGTATTCATCGTAGCGGCATTCCCACAGCACGAATGGTCGGATCGACCGGCCGCGCCGGCACGATCCGCGCGTTCGTGCGCGCCGATCGCGCGGATTTGCGTCGATCGTGCGCCAGCGCCCGCCGGCGCCGGAAAACAGGCGAATCGTCCTATCCGCGCCGCCACCGCGCTGGCAGAGTGAACGAGTCATTTCCACCCATCCGGAGTCCGGCGTGTCCGACCTCAATCCTTCCCGCACGCTTACCTATCGCCCGTTCGCCGAAACGGACCTGCCCGCCGCGCATCGTCTGTCGGAGGCCGTCAAGTGGCCGCACCGGCTCGACGACTGGCGCTTCGTGTTCCAGCTCGGCGGCGGCTTCGTCGCCGAAGACGAAACCGGCGTCGTCGGCACCGCGCTCGGCTGGCGCTTCGGCGAATCGCACGCGTCGCTCGGCATGGTCATCGTGTCCCCCGAGCGCCAGGGCCGCGGCATCGGGCGCGAGTTGATGACCCGCGTGGTCGACAGCCTCGACACGCGAACCATCTTTCTGCATGCGACGCCGGCGGGCGAGCCGCTGTACGCGAAATTCGGATTCGACGTGATCGATACGATCGATCAGCACCAGGGCGCCGCGTTCCAGCCTCCGCTGATCTCGCTGCCGCCCGGCGAGCGCCTGCGCCCGCTCGGCACCAACGACGGGCCGCGCCTCGCCGCGCTCGCGTCGCGCGCCGCCGGCTACGAACGCGGCGCGGTGATCGATGCGCTGCTCGACGTCGCGAACGGGATCGCGCTCGACCGCGACGGCGAGTTGCTCGGCTTCGCGCTGTTCCGCCGGTTCGGCCGCGGCCACGTGATCGGCCCGGTGGTCGCACCCGATGCACTGCGCGCGCAAGCGCTGATCAGCCACTGGCTCGCGCTGAACGAGGGCATGTTCGTGCGGCTCGACGTGCCGGGCGACAGCGGGCTGTCCGACTGGCTGCAGGGGCTCGGGCTGCCGCGCGTCGACACCGTCGTCGCGATGGCGCGCGGCGCAACGCCCGCGCGTGACCCGGCGCTGCGCACGTACGCGATCGTGAACCAGGCGCTCGGTTGACAGGACGCACGATGAGCTTTCTCTACAAGGCCGACCCGGTGCGCGGCGCGCAGTGGGCGGCGCGCTTCGCGCAACAGGCGCCCGATCTGCCGTTCCGGATCTGGCCGGACCTCGGCGACGCCGAAGCCGTCCGCTATCTCGCCGCATGGCAGCCGCCGGACGATCCCGTCGCGTTGCTGCCGAACCTCGAAGTCGTGTTCTCGGTCGGCGCCGGCATCGACCAGTTCGACCTGTCGCGCGTGCCTTCGCACATCCCCGTCGTGCGGATGATCGAGCCGGGCATCGTCGAAGGGATGGTCGAATACGTGACGCAGGCCGTGCTGACGATCCATCGCGACCTGTTCGACTATGCGGCCCAGCAGCGCGACCAGGTGTGGCGCGAGCATCCCGTGCGCGCGGCCGCGTCGCGGCGCGTCGGCGTGCTCGGGCTCGGCACGCTCGGCCAGGCCGTGCTCGACACGCTGCGGCGCTTCGGTTTCCCGTGCGCCGGCTGGAGCCGCACCCCGCGCACGCTCGACGGCGTCGACTGCTACGCGGGCGACGCGGCGCTCGACGCGTTCCTCGCCCGCACCGACATCCTGATCTGCCTGCTGCCGCTGACCGACAGCACGCGCGGCCTGCTCGGCGCGCGCGTGTTCGATGCGCTGCCGGCCGGCGCGTCGCTCGTGCAGGTCGGGCGCGGCCCGCAACTGGATTCGGCGGCGCTGCTCGCGGCGCTCGCGAGCGGCCGCCTCGACAGCGCGATCCTCGACGTGACGGATCCCGAACCGCTGCCGGCCGGCCATCCGTTCTGGACGCACCCGCGCATTCGCATCACGCCGCACATCGCCAGCGCGACGCGGCCCGACACCGCGGTCGACGCGGTGCTCGCGAACCTCGCCCGCCATCGCGCGGGCCAGCCGATGATCGGCGTCGTCGATCGCACGCGCGGCTATTGACCCGACGCGCGCCCGGCCCGCCGGGCGCGCAGCAGAAAATGCCGAAGCGCCCCGTGCAAACGCCGCGTGCGTACGTTTCGGGCCGCAAATTGAAGACGCATGCGGATTTCTCGCCCGTTAGCATGAACTCACCGCTGACACCCGACGAGAGTCCTGCCCTCCATGAACCAAGCCGCGCTGATCGAAGCCGATCGTCAACACCTGATCCACCCCGTCGTCAATTACCGTGCGCACGAGGCGCGCGGCGTCACCGTGCTGGAATCCGCGGACGGCGTGTTCCTGCGCGACGCCGCGGGCCACACGCTGCTCGACGCGTTCTCGGGCCTGTGGTGCGTGAACGTCGGCTACGGCCGCGACAGCATCGTGAAAGCCGCCGCCGACCAGTTGGCGAAGCTGCCCTACGCGACCGGTTATTTCCATTTTGGCTCGCAGCCGGCGATCGAGCTCGCCGAGCGGCTCGCCGCGCTGGCGCCGCCGTCGCTGAACCGCGTGTACTTCACGCTCGGCGGCTCGGACGCGGTCGATTCCGCGATCCGTTTCATCACGCACTATTTCAACGCGACCGGCCGCCCGTCGAAGAAGCAGATGATCGCGCTGGAACGCGGCTATCACGGCTCGTCGTCGATCGGCGCCGGGCTCACCGCGCTGCCCGCGTTCCACCGTCATTTCGACCTGCCGCGCGCGGACCAGCACCATATTCCGTCGCCCTACCCGTACCGCCATCCGCTCGGCGACGATCCGCAGGCGCTGATCGCCGCGTCGGTCGCCGCGCTCGAGGCGAAGGTCGCCGAACTCGGCGCGGACAACGTCGCCGCATTCTTCTGCGAGCCGGTGCAAGGCTCGGGCGGCGTGATCGTGCCGCCAGTCGGCTGGCTGAAGGCGATGCGCGACGCGTGCCGGCGCCTCGGCATCCTGTTCGTCGCCGACGAGGTGATCACCGGCTTCGGCCGCACGGGCCCGCTGTTCGCATGCGAGGCCGAACAGGTCGATCCGGACCTGATGACCGTCGCGAAGGGACTGACCGCCGGCTATGCGCCGATGGGCGCGGTGCTGATGTCCGACGAAATCTACGAAGGGATCGCGGGCAATCGCGCCGATTCGCCGGTGGTCGGGCACGGTCACACGTATTCCGCGCATCCGGTGAGCGCGGCGATCGGCCTCGAGGTGCTGAAGCTCTATCACGAAGGCGGGCTGCTCGCGAACGGCCAGGCGATGGCACCGCGCTTCTCGGCCGGGCTCGATGCGCTGCGCGCGCATCCGCTCGTGGGCGACGCACGCTCGATCGGCCTGCTCGGCGCGCTCGAACTGGTGACCGACAAGGCGCGCAAGACGCGCTTCGACCCGGCGCTGAACGTGCCGGACAAGATCGCGGCCGCCGCGTACGCGAACGGCGTGGTGTTCCGCGCGTTCGGCGACGGCGTGCTCGGCTTCGCGCCGGCGCTGAGCTTCACCGCGGGCGAATTCGACCTGCTGTTCGAACGCGTGCGCAAGACGCTCGACGACGTGCTGGCCGACGCCGGCGTGCAGCGCGCGCTCGACGCCGCGCATGCGCAGCCGGCCTGACGGGCCAAGGGAAAGCCGGGCTTGTGGTGGCCATCGTTCGACTCTAAAGTAACCGGACATTCCATTTTTCCGACTCACGTGAACATGACGGACAGCAAGCTGGATCGCATCGACCTGCGCATCCTCTCCCAGTTGCAGAAGCGCGGCCGCATGACCAACGTCGAACTGGCCGATGCGGTCGGGCTGTCGCCCAGTCCATGCCTGATCCGCGTGAAGCGGCTCGAGAAGGCCGGCTACATCGGCGGCTACGGCGCGCACATCCAGCTCGAGAAACTCGGCGACGTGCAGGTCGTGTTTACCGAGGTCACGCTGGCCGACCACCGCCGCGAGGATTTCGACCGGTTCGTCGCGGCGATCCGCAACGTCGACGAGATCGTCGAATGCCACCTCGCGAGCGGCGGCTACGACTATCTGCTGAAGTTCATCACGCGCAGCGTGAGCCATTACCAGACGATCGTCGAAGGCCTGCTCGAGCAGAACATCGGCATCGAGAAGTATTTCAGTTACGTGATCATCAAATCGCCGTTCGTCAAACGGCACTATCCGCTCGAATCGCTGTTCGGCGAACGTCACTGACGCACGGCCGCGTCACCCCGGCACGCGACAGCCCGCTGTTCGCGCAGGGGCCGTCGCGCCCCGCCGTGCCGCCTTCGTCACCGAACCGCCTCATCCAAGGACCTGCCATGCCGCTTACGCTGACCCGTACCGAACTCCTGCGCTCCGCCAACCTGATCGACGGCACGTGGCGCGACGCGCACGACGGCCGCCGCTTCGACGTCACCGATCCGGCGACGCTCGAGACCGTTGCCCACGCACCCGACAGCGGCGCCGCCGACGCACGCGCGGCGACCGATGCAGCGGCACGCGCGCTGCCCGCATGGCGCGCGACGCCCGCGCGCGAACGCGCCGCGATCCTGCGCGCCTGGCATGCGGCGATCGTCGCGCACACCGACGATCTCGCGAAGCTGATGTCGCGCGAACAAGGCAAGCCGCTTGCCGAAGCGCGCGGCGAAGTCGCGTACGGCGCGTCGTACGTGCTGTGGTTCGCCGAGGAAGCGACCCGCACGTATGGCGACCTGATCCCGCAGCAGCAGCGCGGCAAGCGGTTGAGCGCGGTGAAGGAGCCGATCGGCGTAGTCGCCGCGATCACGCCGTGGAATTTCCCGCTCGCGATGATCGCGCGCAAGATCGCACCCGCGCTCGCGGCCGGCTGCACGGTGGTCGCGAAGCCGGCGGAGGACACGCCGCTGACCGCGCTCGCGCTCGCGTTTCTCGCGCAGGAAGCCGGCGTGCCGGCCGGCGTGCTGAACCTGATCACCGCGTCGCGCGAACGCGGCATCGAAGCGGCGGCCGACTGGCTCGCCGACGGCCGCGTGCGCAAGATCACGTTCACCGGCTCGACGCCCGTCGGCAAGCTGCTCGCGCGCGAATCGGCGGCGACGTTGAAGAAGCTGTCGCTGGAGCTGGGCGGCAATGCGCCGTTCATCGTGTTCGACGACGCCGAGCTCGATGCCGCGGCGGACGGGCTGATGGCCGCCAAGTTCCGCAACGGCGGGCAGACCTGCGTGTCGCCGAACCGCGTGTACGTGCAGGCCGGCGTCTACGATGCGTTCGCGCGGAAGCTCGCCGCGCGCGTGGCCGCGCTGAAGGTCGCGCCGGCGACCGATCCGGCCGCGCAGATCGGCCCGATGATCAACGCGCGTGCGGTCGACAAGATCGCGCGCCACGTCGGCGATGCCGTCGAACGCGGCGCGCGCGTGCTGACGGGCGGCAAGCGCCTGACCGAGCTCGGTGCGAACTTCTATGCGCCGACGGTGCTCGCCGACGCCACCGCCGACATGCAGCTCACCTGCGAGGAAACCTTCGGCCCGATCGCGGCACTGTTCCGCTTCGATACCGAGGACGAAGCGGTCGATGCCGCGAACGACACGCCGTTCGGGCTCGCCGCGTATTTCTACACGCAGGACGTGCGGCGCATCGCGCGCGTGTCGGCACGGCTCGAAACGGGCATCGTCGGCATCAACGAAGGCGCGCTCGCGAGCGAGGCCGCGCCGTTCGGCGGCGTGAAGGAATCGGGCTATGGCCGCGAAGGCTCGCGCTATGGCCTCGACGATTATCTGTCGATCAAGTATCTGTGCCAGGGCGGGCTCGAATGATCGGATGAATCCGGGCCGTCCGCGAGGACGGCCATCGCAGCGCCCGGCCGACATACACACGTTGACATCGGAACCGATCGGTCCATATAATGAATCCAACTTCAGGCACCGCATCGTTTGCGAAACCGATCAATGGCAAATCCCGCTGGCGTGGGCCGTCCCCGCGAATTCGAACTTGGCGATGCCGCACGCGACGCGATGGACGTCTTCTGGGATCGCGGCTACGAAGGCGCGTCCCTGCCCGACCTGATCGCCGGCACCGGCCTGTCGCGCGGCAGCCTGTACAAGGCGTTCGGCGACAAGAAGGCGCTGCTGCTGGCGGCGCTCGATCTATATATGGCCGACGGGCTCAAGGCGACCGCGGACATCCTGTCGCAACCAGGCCCCGTGAAGAATGCGATTCGCGACTCGCTGCTGCGCTATGCGCGGCTCTCCGTCGGCGACGCGGGCCGGCGGGGATGTCTCGCCGTCGCGATGACCACCGAACTGGCCGCGCGCGACGCCGATGTCGCGGAACGCACGGGGCGCCTGTTCCGGCGCCTGCAGCAACTCTATGCGGGCGCGATCGTCCGCGGCCAGGCGAGCGGCGAGATCCCCGAGCAGGACGAACAGGTGCTGGCACGTTTGCTCGTCTGCCAGATCGAGGGCATGCGCGTGCTGGGGAAAACCGGTATGTCCGAGCAAGACATGCTCGCGTTGGTCGACCGCACGATGCGCATCCTCGATTGATATTTTTTTACCCAATTTGGAACCGATTGGTTCCGTATGGAGAGCCGCCCATGTCACGGAATGACCCCGTATCACCCGACCCGCGTCGCTGGGCCATGTTTTCGGTTCTGCTCGTCGGCGCGTTCCTGCCGCCGCTGGATTTCTTCATCGTCAACGTCGCGCTGCCGTCGATCCGCGCGGAACTGGGCGCCTCGTCGTCGGCCGAGCAACTCGTCATTTCATCGTATGCGGGCCTGTACGCGGTGACGCTGATCACCGGCGGGCGATTGGGCGACCTGTTCGGCCGCGGCCGCGTGTTTTTTCTCGGGTTGATCGGCTTTGCGATCGCCTCGACGCTGTGCGGTCTCGCGAATTCGCCGTGGACGCTCATCGTCGGTCGCGCGTTGCAAGGCGTGACGGCCGCGATCATGGCGCCGCAGGCGCTCGCTTCGATCCAGGCGATCTTCCCCGAAACGGAAAAGCCGCTCGCGCTCAGCTTGTACGGCGCGGTATTCGGCCTCGCCGCCGTGGTCGGGCAGGCGCTCGGCGGGATTCTGATCTCGCTGAATCTGTTGAATCTGGGCTGGCGCACGATCTTCCTCGTCAACCTGCCGCTGGCGATTCTGGTCGTCCTGTTCGGGATTCCGCTGTTGAAGGAAACGCGTGCGCAGCATGCGCGCAAGCTCGACCTCGGCGGCACCGCGCTGTCGATGCTGACGCTGGGCGCGCTGATCGTGCCGCTGATCGAGGGGCGCGAAGCAGGCTGGCCCGTATGGGCATGGGCGTCGCTGCTCGCGGTGCCGGCCCTCGCGTGGTGCTTCTGGCGCTACGAGCGCCGGCTGGGCAGCCGCGGCGGCGCACCGCTGCTCGACCCGGCCGCGCTGCGCGCACCGGGGTTGGGCCGCGCGTTGCTGATCGCGCTGGTGCTGTATTCGATCGGCGCGTTCTTCCTGCTGTTCTCGGTGTACCTGCAGAATGCGTTGCACGTCGACGCGCTGAGCGCGGGCCTCGTGTTCTTGCCGTTCGGCGTGGGGTTCCTGCTCGGCCCGTTGTCGACGCCTTTCTGTGCACGTGTCATCGGCGCTTACGTCAATCCGTTCGGCATCAGCCTGGAGATCGTCGGGCTCGTCGGCCTCGCAGGGTTGATCGATGCCACGCCGGTCGGGATGCCGCTCGCTGCCGCGCCGCTCGCCGCCGCTCTCTTCGTCATCGGTTTCGGACAGGGCCTCGCGCTGCCGACGCTGATGCGCATGGTAACCGGGCGCGTTGCACCGGCGCTGTCCGGCATGATCGCCGGCATCGCCAGTTCGACGCTGCAGGTCAGCACGTCGCTCAGCGTGGCGATCATCGGCGGCATTTTTTATGCGACGCTCGGCACGCACCAGGATCCGGCGTCCATCGCGCACGCGTTCATCGTCGCACTCCTGTCGATCTCGTTTTTCCTTGCCGTCGGCGCCGCGCTGGGCATCTCGCTCGCACGCGCGCCCGCCGCGCACACGTCGATGCGGGCTGCTGCCCGGCCGGTATTCAGCGCCGAACGCGAACGGCCGTAGTCGCCCGTCGTCGCCCGTATCGGCACTCATCGCTGTGGCAGTCCGACCTGGAGGTTCCGCATGTATTTCGTCGTGTCCTATCGCCGAGCCGCGGGCACGCGGTTCGATGCCCGTTACTACGTCGAGCAACACATTCCGCTCGTGGAAAAATCCTGGAAACCATACGGGCTCGAATACGTCGACGCTTTCTTTCCGGCACGTGAGGATAGCGAACTGATCGTCGTGGCGATGTGCCGCTTCACGGATCGAGCCGCGCTGGACGCCGCGTTCGCGTCCGCGCGGACGGCAGACGTCATGGCCGACATCGATGCGTTCACCGACATCGAGCCCGATCGGCATATCGCGGACGTGTTCTCGCGGGTGCCGTAACGGCGATCGCGCGCTTCCGTGCATCGGTTCCGGTCGGCGCTATCGGTCACTTGTCCGATAGCGCCGCGAACGACCGGGTGGCAGGATAGGCCACCGTCACGCGAATACACTGACCGGGAGGATGACTGCAATGTCGGTACGTCAGATCTTCATCGTCGAATTGGCGAGCGGCCTGCCCCGTGCGTTCGGCGTGCTCGCCGTTCTGTCGGGCCTGTTTCGGATCGGCATCGCGGTGCGTCGCGGAAAGCACGCGGGCGCGCCGTCGCGAACGATCTCATGCGGGGCGCGAACGGCGCTGGCCGGCGCGCTGCTTTCGTGCGGAGCCGTCGGTGCGGTGTACTTCGCGATCGCGGCGTTGGGGTACGGTTGGGCCGACACCGACACCGACACCGACGCAACGGCCACGACTCGGCGGAAACGGGTGAACGACTGGCCGACTTGAACGGCGCAACCGCCGTTTTCGACACGCGAGACAAACCGTCGGACGTACGGGGCTTCAAAGGCCGCGCCGGCCGGGCCGTCTGTCCGCCCAACACACGCAAGCGTCCGCAACGCGGATCGCGTCAGAGCAGCCCCAGCGTCGATGCCTTGAGGGTCGCCGCGGCGCGTGTCGAACATTCGAGCTTGCGAAACGCCTTCTCGACATGGGTGCGCACCGTGCTCGGACTCATCGCGAGCGCCTGCGCGACCTGCTTGTTGCTCGCGCCGCGGGAGATCGCCCGCAGGACGTCGATTTCCCGCGCGGACAGGCGCGGGCCGGCGGACGACGGGCGCGTGGCGGTACGCCGGAGCGTGGGCGCGCCGCCCGTCACGAGCGCGGCCACTACTTCGCCGCATAGCCGGCCGCACGCCGCTTCTTCCTGCAACTGGCCGGCGGCGGCCGCATCGCTCAGCGCCGCGCGCCACGGACGCGCCGAGCGCAACGCGACCCACACGAGCGACGCCGCCAGCACGCGCGCTTCCAGCGTCAGCGCCACATCGCGCGCGCCGCGAAAATAGCCCGAACCGTCCTGCCGCTCGTAGGCATACGACGCAAGCACCGCGGCTTCGCCGAGCGCGCCGGTCTGCCTGCCGGCGCGCTCGGTCCAGTACGGCACGAGTCGCACCTTTTCCCAGGCACTCGCAGGTAGCCGCGCCGGCAGATTCCACACGTCGTTCGGCACCGCGGCCCTGCCGATGCCATGAATCAGCCCGGCGCGGTACACGCGTTCGCGCGCGGTCTCGTCCGGCGAAAGCCGGCCGTAACACGCGGCCGCCGTCGCGGCGACCGACCGCGAAAAACCCGTCATCCACGGCAGTTTCAGATCGATGACGTCAGCAATCAATTCGGCGGACGTCGCGCCCTGCATGTCCGGCGTGGCCAATGCCGCTTCGAGGTCGGCGGGCGCCATGTGTTCGAGCGCCGCCAGCCAGCGCGATGCGTCGCGCGCAGCCGTCTCGACGAGCACGGCCGGATAGCGTGACCCCGCGCGTTGGCCGATCAATTCGAGGGCCCGTTCGATGCCGTACGTGCGGCTGAACACGTCGAGGTCGCCCGCCAGCGCGACGATCGACACGGCGGGCGGCACCTGTTCGCGCGCGAGCCGCGCGGGTAGCCCGTTGCCGTCCCAGGTTTCGAAAATGTGGCGCAGCGCGGTTTCCGTCGCGCTGGACAGACCGAGTATTCGCGCGACCTCGCCCGAGACTTCGCAATGAATCTGCGCGAGCGGGATCAGCGCGACACCCGCGCCGCCGATCGCTTCGGCCATGCCGGGCCGGCTTTCGAGCATCGCGGCGCGGATCGCGACGTCGTCGCCGAATACCTGCGCGAAGCCCGCCGCGTTCGCCGTGCAGCCCGACCAGCGCAACAGCGCCACCTCGCGAGCCGTGTCGCACACCGATGCGTCGAATCGCGCCGCGTGCGCGAGCTGTGCCGCCAGCCAACTGGTGCGCGGCGAATGGTCGGTCGGTTGGCCCATGCTGAGATCGCCGATGAAGGCCAGCGCGCGTACGGCGTCGACTATGCGCAGCGGGGCGTGATGGGCTTCGGCGTCGGACATTGGGCAGGTGGAGACATTCGCGAGGGCGGGAAAACGATCATACGCGACGGCGTCGCGGCGTGCATGAGCTTACGCCTCGGCGGCTCGCCGCGGCGAGCCCGGCGCGAGGTTCGCCCGTATCGGTGCAAACAACCGGCAGTGGACTTCACTATCGGACATCTGACCGATGGCGGCTGGCGCGGACGATTGCGATACTCGGCGCACTGGAGATCCGGTCGGCGCCGCATCCTAATCCGCGTGGCGGAAACCCTGCGTGCCGGCCGGAACGACGATTCAATGTACGAAGGAGTGCAAATGGCTGACCGCTATCCCGAATTTCGTCCCCCTGCCGACGAACAATGGCTGAAACGGTACTACTTTTCCCGGGCGGTGTTCTCGCTGATCTGGGTCGCGCTGGCGTTTTCCGTCGGCCGGCAGAGCGCGGCCGGCGCGGCGGTCCTGCTGATCGTTTATCCGGCCTGGGATGCGCTCGCCAATTTCGTCGACCTTTCTCGCAGCGGCGGGATGGCGGCAAACCGCACGCAGACGGTGAACGTCGCGATCAGCGCCGTCACGACACTGGCGGTATTTCCCGCGTTGAATGCGGGCCTGCCCGCGGTGCTCGCGGTGTTCGGCCTGTGGGCAATTCTCTCCGGCGCGCTGCAACTCGGCACCGCCGTGCGGCGCTGGAAGCATGCCGGCGCACAGTGGGTGATGATCCTCAGCGGTGCGCAATCGGCGCTGGCCGGGGTGTTCTTCATTATCCAAAGCCACGCGCCGATGCCGCCCGCGATCGTCAAGATCGCGGGATACGCGGGAGTCGGTGCGCTTTATTTTCTGATATCCGCGATTTGGTTGCAGGTGCGGGGGATGCGGCGCAGTGTGTCGTGAGCCGGCGGTCGGAAGGAAGATGTCGTTCCACAGGTCGGCATCGCTGTGCCTGCGGTCAAGGCCACGCGTTGTGGAAAGCATGGGCTCCTGCGGATGATCGGAGTGGTGAAAAACGGAGCTTATTTCGCAGCCGCGTGCAGGCCCCGACACTGCAGGACCTGCACGTAGCTGCGAACGGCAGTCGTGGCCGACGCGAACGGGTCTGAACGCCCCGGAACGGTCAGCCGGTTCGCTCGGGGAGCGGTCGCTCATGTGGCAAAGCCGACGGCTTTGACCCGCGCGTTAGCCGCGACGTAGGCAATCGGAACGTAACAACGAAAACTGCAGGAGATCGTGATAGGCACCACGCCAATACCCGGCTTGACGCTGATACCCTTCACGGACAAAGCCGAGCGTCTCCAGCCCTTGTATAGAGGGTGCGTTCTCAGGGTGAACCTGGGCTTCGATACGGTTTATCTGCATCATGTCGAAACCGTAATCGATCGCGGCAGAAAGCGCTTCGTTCATGTACCCCTTGCCACGCGCAAACGTAGCTAGCTCATAGCCAACGGCGCAGCTTCGCCAATTTCGATTCCATCGGAAGAGGCCACACGTACCAAGTAAAAGGCCGTCCGAAAGTCTCTCGATGGCCCAACGGACGCCGGAGCCACTGCGCCGCCAGTCGGCAAATACCTGAATCAACTTGTCGGCCTCTCCTATTTCGGTCATCGGATCGGTACCGAACCAGCGCATACCCTCAGCGTCGCCATGTACCGCGAACAGCGACGGCGCGTCGCTCGGCAAAAGCTCCCGCAATGACAGCCGGGAAGTTGTCAGCGTTGGAAATGTGCCTTTCGTTTCGCTTCCATTGACGGACACCAGCGCCCCCTGTGTCGATGTTTCACTTGGTTTCAATAGATTGTCGCCGATTCAGTCTCGCCGATCCAATGTCCGGTATTGGCTGCGGATTCAACCCGACGCGGTGGGCTGTAGTCGACCCACAACCGCCATTCACCAATGTCATAAGACACCGGGGGCAGATTTTCTGCCGGGGACGGCGTGCCGAGTGACTACTTCGGATTGACGGCTGCGTATTGGTCCAATGGAGACCATTCCGCAGCTCCGGGCAATCCGGGGATGGAAATCAAGATCCAAGGGGCGCTGACGCGCTGAACCTGCCATGGAACGTTTTGGAAAATGTTCACGCAGAGATGCCGCGCGACCAGCTGCTGGAGTTTCGAATCATCGCCTTTGTTCAATGAAACACTTATAGACGTGGCATCTTCGAGTTGTGCGCATGCGAAAGTGGTCGACGTCGCTTGAACGATTGAGCCAATTTCCTGCGCCTTCGTAGCCCACAATGCCGAACGGCCGCTTCTGGCCGTACTGAATCCCAGGACGATGCGTGACGGCCTGGATGCAATCACTGTTGAAGCCAATCCTCGCGACCGATGCCATAGACGCAATCACATTCGTCGTATGCCTCGTCGATTGATATATATAAATGATCAGAGGTCGGAAATGGCGCGTCCAGGGATTCGTACCGCATCAGTAGAAAGACTCCGTCGTCGATTTCTTCAATCGCGACTTTCACGGTCGTGCCCTGGCTTTCCCCTCGGCCATCAAGGGATTTCCGTGTCGGCGCCCAAATCAGTATAAGCGGCTCGTATTCGTTGAACGTAGTGTTTTCTGGTGCGTCGATCCGGGCTGTTCGCTTACCTCCCGGGATCGTCGACGGTCTAGGCAATCGGGTCGAACGACCTGAACTGGCAGTGTCGCCTCCGTCCCAAAAATTCGGTTCACTGCAGATGTATCGACTACCGAGCTTCCTGGTTCCTCGTGAATCGTAGGTGTAGCGCGAACGCGCGATGCCGCAGCCTCTGCGGAAAACGTCGGTTCTGGGAAATTTCTTGCAGTATGTCGCCTATCTCGTCGTCAACGGCCAACCCTTGTTCCAACCAACCGATCGCGAGGTCACACCAATATGGGGTTGGCCAGCGTAGTCCTGCCACAGCGACGTCGCGAGCAGAATAGATGTTCGACGAGAACGTAGCCAAGGATGTTCAAGTGGCTTGACTATCGTGGGCGATTTCATCTGTTCAGCTTGATGGGAGATGTCGGGTGCAGGTGAGCCGATTGTCATCAATATCTCCGTCGAATGACCGCTCCTGGCCGCAGTGCGCTTGGCGCTGTCCTTCGATTCAGTCGTAGTACGACAGTGCGACCAAAGCGGCTTCATGCTCGCGCGTACGACGCCAGTTCACGAAAGCGCACGCGTCTTGCAAAGCCTCGAATAGATCTGGACAGCGCCTCCTGAAACTGATGACAGCGCCAAGCTGTATGGCCAAAGTCTCTCCCGGCCTGACATGCAAGCTCGTCATCGCAGCCTCGGGCTCATCGAGGTAACCCAAACAATCAATCAACGCGTCCATGTTGTTGCCATAAAACGCGGGAAAACCAAAGATCTGCGAGAAGACCCGATGGAACGAGGGCCAGTCTGTAATTTCAGTCGTATCTACGAATACTTTCGTCATCGCGTTTTTCCGAATTCTATTGGGTTTCTAAGCGGCTCCCATAGTCACTCCATCGTCGGATTGTCGACGATTCTGGCAGCGAGAACCAGTGATCGTTCCTGGCCGAATGCCGCCCGACGCGTTTGACTATAGCCGTCCCGAGGAGACGCCAGCCATTCCCCAAACCAGCCTTTGGGACCGGTCGATGCACCCGGGCTCCTCCCACATCCCTACCGGCTCCGCAACGCCTGAGCCAGCGCATCCCCCGCAGCCAGAATATGCGCGGACAAAACTGCACACGCTGCGTCCACATCCCCCTCGCGTATCGCCCGAACGATGTCCCGATGCTCGTCGTTCGAGCGATCCTGCCACTCAAGTCGCTGCCACGTCGCATACAGATGCCGGGAGCTTGCCCGATGCATGTCGCCAATCGCGGCGATGAGCCGTGGCATCCCGCATCGCGCGGTCAATGCGCGATGAAACCTCAGATTCAGCGTCCCCAGCACGGCTATGCCATGCGCCGCCGACTCCTGATCGAGGATCGCATCGAGTTCCGCCAGCGCACCTGCGTCCAGCGCGGGAATCGCCTCGCGCAGCGCCAGCGCCTCGAAGGCAGCGCGCATCTTGGCCATTTCAAGTACGTCCGCCGGCTCGAGCGGCGCCGCCCGCACGCCTCGTCGCGGTTCCACCACGGCCAACCCCTGCGCTTCCAGCCGTCTGAACGCCTCGCGTACCGGCACATGGCTCGCGCCGAATTCAGCGGCGATGTGATCCTGACGCAGCCACTCCCCCGGCGCGATGGCACCCGAAATGATGCGGTCCGCCAATGCGGCAGCGATCCGGTCGGCCAGCGAGCGATCCTCCTTGACTTCGAAATTCATCCCGACCACCATGCATATATTATCTATTAAATTGTAACAAAATCGGAGGCCCGATGCGCCACCACCGCCCTGCCCGTCTGCGGCACATCGCCGGAATCGGCGTCGATCGCATGGGTTCGATCGCCGATCATGCCGACGTCGACCTTCTGCGACTCGAAAATCTCGATACCGACATTCCGCCTACTGCGGAGGCACTCGCTTTTACCCACGCGGCAATCCAGCGAGACTCGGCCAACTCCTATTTGCCATTCGTCGGTCAGGATCGGCTGCGCGCGAGCGCTGCCGCCCACGTGTCGGCGCTTTCGGGGCGGCACTTCACGGCCGACCAGGTGGTGGTGTCGGCGGGCGGACTCTCCGGCATTCTGAACACGCTGCTCGCCACCGTCGAGACAGGCGACGAAGTCATCGTCACCGATCCGACGTACGCGGGTCTGCTGAATCGCGTCCGCCTCGCGGGCGGCGTGCCCCGGCAAGTCCCGTTCGCCTTCACGCCGGGCGGCGAATGGAAGCTGGACCAGGCCGCGCTGCGCGCAGCGATCGGTCCGAAAACGAGAACCATGCTGCTGATGTCTCCGTCGATGCCGTCGGGCGGTTTCTTCGATGCGTCCGACTGGCAACTGATCGCGAGCCTGTGTGTGCAGAACGATCTGCTGCTGATCCTCGACAGCGCGATGGAACGGCTGCTCTTCGATGGCCGCACGGTCATCCATCCCGCGGGCCTGCCCGGCATGGCCGAGCGTACGGTCACGGTCGGCGCGGCGTCGAAAGAGTTGCGCATGATTGGCTGGCGGGTAGGCTGGATCGTCGCGCCGGAATGGCTGATTCCCGACCTCCTGGCCGTGTCGCTCGCCAATGTCGTGGTACCGGTCGGCATTGCCCAGGAGGCTGCGGCGGTTGCGCTCGAACATTCCGCAGCCGATCTTCCTGGCTACGTGAGCGAACTCGAGAGACGGCGGGATACGGTCGCCGCCGAACTGTCGGGGCTCCCGTTCGGCATGCCGGCGGGCGGCTGGTCGATGCTGCTGCGCGTCTCCGACTTCGGCCTCACCGGGTCCCAGATGTCGGAGCGGTTGCTGAACCACGGTGTCTGTGCAACGGCCATGACCGGATGGGGCATTGCGCACGGCGACGCGTATATCCGTTTCGTGTTCGCGAACGAACCGGTCGAGCGGTTGCGCACGCTCGGCGACAAGGTGCGCTTCGCACTGGAGGGCGCATGACGGCGCCCACGAGAAAGCTGCGTAGTGCGCCGAGCGTCCCTTGCGGGAGGTATCACGGTTTCCGTTTGTAACGGTCGCACGGACTCACACGAGACACCGTCTTTTGCGAAAGTACCGCTCGTGACAATTCGCGTGGCGTGATGCATCCGGCGCCGGGGCGGCGCGATGCCCCCCCCTGGCCGGACGTCACATCGAGCGAACGCCCTACCGCCCCGCCGGCGGCTGCAGGATGTCGCGCGGAATCGCCGCGATCAGTACGCAACTGACCAGCAGGCAGGCGCCCAGCGCATAGGTACCGTTGTTGATGTTGCCGGTCATTTGCTTGGCGACGCCGGTGATCATCGAGCCGGTGAAGCCGGACAGGTTGCCCACCGAGTTGATCAGCGCAATGCCGGCGGCCGCGGCCGTGCCGGACAGGATCTGCCCCGGAAAGGTCCAGTAGATCGGCATCAGCGCGAGAATGCCGCAGGTGGCGATGGTCAGGAATACGATCGATAGCGCGACGTTCTGCGCGAACGCCGCGCTCAGGATCAGGAAGACGCCGCCGATCAGCGCGGGAATCGCCGCATGCAGGCGGCGTTCGCCGGTCTTGCGCGAGTGCGATGCGTTCCACACCATCGCGAAGATGGCCGTCAGATACGGAATGGCCGTCAGCACTCCGATATGCAGTGGACTGTGCACGCCCGACGCGCGGATGATCGACGGCAGCCAGAAAGCCAGCCCGTAGAAGCCGGTATTGAACGTCAGCAGGATGAAGGTGAGCAGCCAGACGCGCGGGCTACGCAGCGCGGCGCCGATGCTGTGCGACTTGTGCGCGGCCTCGGATTCCAGGTTGCGCGACAGCACCGCCTTTTCGTCAGCGGACAGCCACTTCGCCGACTGCGGGCCGTCGCCCAGGCAGGCCAGCACGATGAACGCCACCACGATCGACGGCAACCCTTCGAGCAGCAGCATCCATTGCCAGCCGCTCATGCCCGACAGGCCGTGCGTCTGCTCCATCAGCCAGCCGGACACGACGCTGCCCAGCGTCAGGCTCAGCGGGATCGCGACCAGGAAGCCCGACATCGCCACGCTCTGGCGCCGCGCCGGGAACCAGTAGTTCATGTACAGGATGACGCCGGGGAAAAATCCCGCTTCGCACAGCCCCAGCAGGAAGCGCAGCGTGTAGAACATCGTGGTCGTCTGCACGTGGAAGAACTGCGCGAGCGGCACGATGAAGGCCATCGACGACGACACGATGCCCCACGTGATCATGATCCGCGCGATCCAGAAGCGTGCGCCGTAGCGGTGCAGCAGCAGATTGCTCGGCATCTCGAATAGGAAATAGCCCCAGAAGAAGATACTGGCGCCGAGCGCGTAGACGCCGTCGCTCAGGCTCAGGTCGTCGAGCATCTGCAGCTTCGCGAAACCCACGTTGACGCGGTCGAGGTAGGCCACGACGTAGCAGAGCAGCAGCAACGGCAGGATGCGCCGCATGACCTTGCGGTACAGCGCGTCCTCGGACGAATCGGCCGCGGCCGCTGCGGCAGCGGCCTGCGTTAGGGATGGCATCGGTCTGTCTCCAGTTTGTGTAGGTCTTCTTCGTACCGGCGAGTGCGTTTGGCGCATTGATGTTACCGATAACATTCCGTGGCAAAAAAAAGCCGACGAGGCGACGGGAGCGATCGGCAAGCTGATACCGGTAACAAATTCGAAGGTAGCACGCGGCGATACGCACGTACAAGTGCCGCCGAACGCGTGGTTTCCCTAGTACGGGCATGGCGGCGACGTGCACGCGTGGGCCGGCCTGCACGGTATGCCGCACCGGTATGATGTAGCCTTTCCGGCCTTCTCCCGATCGCGATTCCGATGCCCAGTCCCACCGCCGTCCGGCCCGCCGGGCCGCCCCGCATGTCCGACGTAGCGCGCCTTGCCGGCGTATCGAAGATGACGGTGTCGCGCGTGCTCGCCGGCCACAGCGTGGCCGCCGAGACGCGCGCACGGGTCTGCGAGGCCATCGAGCAGCTCGGCTACGTGGCGGATGCGGCCGCCGGCGCGCTGTCGTCGGGACGCTCGGAATTCGTCGCGGTGCTGGTGCCGTCGCTGTCGAGCTCCAACTTCTCCGACACCGTGCGCGGCCTGACCGATGCGCTCGAGCCGCATGGCCTCCAGTTGCTGCTCGGCGACACCGACTACGATCTGGAACGCGAAGAGCGGCTGGTGCGCTCGATGCTGCGACACCAGCCGCGCTGCATCGCGCTGACGGGGTCGCAGCACACCGATGCGACGCGCAAGGTATTGGAGCGCTCGGCGATTCCCGTGGTCGAGATGTGGGACCTGCCCACGCGCCCGATCGACACCGCCGTGGGCTTCTCGAACGTGCGCGCCGCCCGTGCGATGGTGCGCCACCTGGCCGAGCGCGGTTACCGGCGCATCGGCTTTCTGGTCGGGGCCAGCGAACTGGATCGCCGCGGCCTCGACCGGCTCAAGGGATACCAGGCGGAGATCAAGGCGTTGGGGCTGGGCGAGCCGCGCGTCGTGCGGCTGGGCGAATCGCCGATCACGATGAGCCACGGCGGGCCCGCGATGGCGGCCCTGCTGGAGCGATGGCCGGATACCGACGCGGTGATGTGCGTGAGCGACATGTCGGCGTTCGGCGCGATCATGGAATGTCACCGGCGCGGGCTCTCAGTGCCCGCCGACATCGCGGTGGCCGGCTTCGGGAATTTCGAAGTGGCGACATGCTGCCATCCGACGATCACAACGGTATCGGTCGACGCGTACGGCATCGGGCGACGCACGGGCGAAGCGTTGCTGGCGGCATTGCAGGCGCGCGACGGCGGCGGGCCGACCGGGTCGAAAAGCATCCGGATCGACTACACGATCATCCCGCGGGAAAGCGCCTGACCGGCCGACCGCCGGGCGCGTGCCGACACGCGGCATGCGCGGCTTCGCACCGATCCCCTGCCCCACACCTTCGCGACGCGCGCACGAAATCCCTTCCGCGACGCAAAAAACCCGTGCTAACATCCAGGCGATGTTACCGGTACCATCCGGCACGCAAAATCAAGAAGGCCCTTCGGAGACAGCCTGCCATGTCACACACCCCCCGCCGTCTGCGCAGCCAGGAATGGTTCGACGACCCCGCGCATGCAGACATGACCGCGCTCTATGTCGAGCGCTTCATGAACTACGGGTTGACGCGCGAGGAGCTGCAGTCGGGCCGCCCTGTCATCGGTATCGCGCAAACAGGCAGCGATCTGGCGCCATGCAATCGTCACCACATCGAGCTCGCCGAGCGCACCAAGGCCGGCATTCGCGACGCGGGCGGCATTCCGATGGAGTTCCCCGTGCATCCGCTGGCCGAGCAAAGCCGCCGGCCCACCGCCGCGCTCGACCGCAACCTCGCCTACCTCGGGCTGGTGGAAGTCCTGCACGGCTTTCCGCTGGACGGTGTGGTGCTGACGACCGGCTGCGACAAGACCACGCCGGCCTGCCTGATGGCGGCCGCCACCGTCGACCTGCCCGCCATCGTGCTGTCGGGCGGCCCGATGCTCGATGGCTGGCACGAGGGCAAGCGCGTCGGCTCCGGCACGGTGATCTGGCATGCGCGCAACCTGCTCGCGGCCGGCGAGATCGACTACGAAGGCTTCATGCAGCTGACCACGGCATCGTCGCCGTCGATCGGCCATTGCAACACCATGGGCACGGCGCTGTCGATGAACAGCCTCGCCGAGGCGCTGGGCATGTCGCTGCCGGGGTGCGCGAGTATTCCCGCCGCCTATCGCGAGCGCGGCCAGATGGCTTACGCAACCGGCAAGCGCGCGGTCGAGCTCGTTCGCGAAGACCTGCGCCCGTCGAAGATCATGACGCGCGCGGCGTTCGAGAATGCGATCGTCGTCGCGTCCGCGCTCGGCGCCTCGACCAATTGCCCGCCGCACCTGATCGCCATTGCGCGCCACATGGGCGTCGAACTGAGCCTGGACGACTGGCAGCGCTTCGGTGAAGCCGTGCCGCTGCTCGTCAACTGCATGCCGGCCGGCGAATACCTCGGCGAGAGCTTCCATCGCGCCGGCGGCGTGCCTGCCGTGCTGCGCCAGCTCGATGCGGCCGGCCTGCTGCGGCGCGACTGCCTGACCGTGTCGGGCCGCGCGGTCGGAGAAATCGCCGACACTGCGCAGGACGCCGACCGCGACGTGATCCGTACGCCCGACGCGCCGCTCAGGCACGGCGCCGGCTTCATGGTGCTGTCGGGCAACTTCTTCGACAGCGCGATCATGAAGATGTCGGTGGTGGGCGACGCGTTCCGCCGAACATACCTGGCCGAGCCGGGCGCGGAGAATACGTTCGAGGCGCGCGCGATCGTGTTCGACGGCCCGGAGGACTATCACGCCCGCATCAACGATCCCGCGCTGAACATCGACGAACGCTGCATCCTGGTGATCCGCGGCTGCGGCACGGTCGGCTACCCGGGCAGCTCGGAAGTCGTGAACATGGCGCCGCCTGCCGAGCTGGTGAAGCGCGGCGTGACGTCGCTGCCGTGCATGGGCGACGGGCGCCAGAGCGGCACGTCGGCCAGCCCGTCGATCCTGAACATGTCGCCGGAAGCCGCGGTGGGCGGCGGCCTCGCGCTGCTGCGCACGAACGACCGTATTCGCGTGGACCTGAATCGCCGCAGCGTCGACGTGCTCGTCGACGAGGACGAACTCGCGCGCCGCCGCGAAACTGCAAGCTTCACCGTGCCGCAGGCGCAAACGCCGTGGCAGGAACTCTATCGCCGGTTCGTCGGCCAGTTGTCCACCGGCGGCTGCCTCGAACCGGCCACGCTGTACCTGAAGGTGATCGAGCAGCGCGGCAACCCGCGCCATTCGCACTGACCCCACCGCCCCCCAATCTTGCCGAGCTGATCATGCGTACTCCTTCCGTTTCCGATTGCCTGCCGCACGACCTCGCCCACGCGCTGCTGATCGGCCGCGTCTGGCGGGATGACGGCGCCCACGCGGGCCCGAGCGTCGTCGCCGTACGCGGCGGCGAAGTGTTCGACATCACGCGCACCGCGCCGACCACCGCCGACCTGTTCGACCGCCCCGATGCCGTCGCCGTCGCGCGCACCGCCCCCGGCGAATCGCTCGGCCGCGTCGAGCCGCTGCTGCAGGCGGCGCTGGACGGCACGCCGGGCGCCACGCACCTGCTCGCGCCGTGCGACGTGCAGGCCGTCAAGGCGTGCGGCGTCACCTTTGCCGTGAGCCTGATCGAGCGCGTGATCGAGGAACAGGCCGGCGGCGATCCGGCCAAGGCGCGGGAGGTACGCGACACCATCGCGGCGACCATCGGCACCGATCTGTCGAGGATCGTACCCGGCTCGGAAGCGGCGATGCGCCTGAAGGCGGAACTCGAGCGCCGCGGTGCGTGGTCGCAATACATGGAAGTCGGTATCGGCCCGGACGCCGAGGTGTTCTCCAAGGCGCAGCCGATGTCCGCGGTGGGCTTCGGCGCGGACGTCGGGCTGCTGCCCGTGTCGGTGTGGAACAACCCGGAACCGGAGATCGTGCTGGCCGTGGCCAGCGACGGCAGGCCGGTGGGCGCGACGCTCGGCAACGACGTGAACCTGCGCGACATCGAAGGCCGCTCGGCGCTGCTGCTCGGCAAATGCAAGGACAACAACGGTTCGTGCGCGATCGGCCCGTTCGTGCGGCTGTTCGACGATGGCTTCACGCTCGATGGCGTGCGGGAATGCAGCGTGTCGCTGCGCGTCGAAGGCGCGGACGACGGCTTCGTGCTCGACGGCATCAGCCACATGCGCGAGATCAGCCGCGACCCGGCCGACCTCGTCGCGCAGACCTGCGGCGCGCATCACCAGTATCCGGACGGCTTCATGCTGTTCCTCGGCACGATGTTCTCGCCGATCCAGGATCGCGACGCGCCCGGCGGCGGATTCACGCATCACCTCGGCGACCGTGTCACGATCTCCACGCCCGCGCTCGGCGCGCTCGTCAACACCGTGCGGCTTTGCACGGAGATCGCGCCGTGGACCTTCGGCGTGCGCGCGCTGTATGCGAATCTGGCCGCGCGCGGGCTGCTTGCCGAATGAAACCGGGAGACGCGACGACATGAAGCCCTTCGCGAACGACATCGACGGGCAGCAGGCGAGGCGGTATGACACGAGGGCGTTCGCGCCGGCACACACGTAGCCGGCCTTCACTGCGCGACCTGAACACTCGCCGAGCCGGAGCGGCCGCCGCGAGCGGCGCCGCCAGCTCATCCCGCAACCCCAGATTCTTTCCGGCGGCGATCCACGGCTTCGATCAGCGCGATTCGCCCCACCGGCGCCTCGTCGGCTGCGACAATACCGCGGCTGAGTCAATTCGAGGTGTCGATGGAACTGAGGCAACTGCGCTATTTCGTCTGCGTCGTGGAACACGGCAGCATGGGCAAGGCCGCGCTCGAACTGGGCGTGGTGACGTCCGCACTGAGCCAGCAGATCAGCCGGCTCGAGAGCGAGCTGTCCACGCGCCTGCTGCAACGCACCTCCACGGGCGTCGTGCCGACGGACGCCGGTCTTGCATTCTGGAGACAGGCGCAGCTCGCGTTGCGCCACGTCGACGATGCGGCGCTGGCCGCGCGTCAGGCGCGCCTGTCGGGGCACGTCAGCGTCGGGCTTGCGCCCAGTACGACCGGCGTACTCGGTCTCGCGTTCATGCAGGCGATGCGACAGCGCTATCCGGATGTCCGGCTGCGCATGGTCGAGAGCCTGTCGGGCTATCTCGGCGCGATGCTGAGTGCGCGGCAAATCGACCTGGCGATCCTGTTTCGTGAAGAACCCGCGCAGCGCTGGAGCGTGATGCCGTTGCTCGACGAGCATCTGTTCGTGATCGGCGCGCCCGGCCTGCCCGGCATGCCCGACGGGACGCACGTGCACCTGGCGAACCTCGGCGCCGTGCCGCTGATCCTGCCGAGCGGCCCGCATGGCCTGCGCGCATTGCTGGATGTCGCATTCGCCCGCACCGGCTTCACCCCGCACATCACCGCCGAAGTCGACGGCCTCGCGATGTTGATGGATGCGGTGCGCGGCGGGCTCGGTGCAACCATTCAACCGGGCGCGGCGCTCGCGCGGCTAGAGAATGCCGCGCTCGCGAGCGTCCCGGTCGCGGACGACCACGCGACGAGGCCGAACCTGATCGCGAGCGTCTCCGACGATGAATTGTCGCCCGCCGGGCTCGCCGCGCGAGTCGTCCTCGCCGACGTGGCGCGCGAGATCGTCGCGTCCGGCGGGTGGCCTGGCGCCACGCTGCGCGAGCCGCCTCTTCACAAAAACTGAAGACGTGTTGCCGCGCCGCTGATGGCGGCTAACGAGGCCGATCCGTAGAGTGCGTCTCAAAGGAGACAACTCAGATGATCGATGTTCTCGTTATCGGCGGCGGCAACGCGGCGCTGTGCGCCGCCTTGATGGCGCGTGAAGCCGGCGCGTCAGTGCTGCTGCTCGAAGCGGCGCCGCGGGAGTGGCGCGGCGGAAATTCCCAGCACACCCGCAACCTGCGTTGCATGCACGACGGCCCGCAGGACGTGCTGGTCGGCGCCTATCCGGAAGAAGAGTACTGGCAGGACCTGCTGAAGGTCACGGGCGGCATCACGAACGAGGCGTTGGCCCGGCTCGCGATCCGCGCGTCGGCGAACTGTCGCCCGTGGATGCGCGCACATGGCGTGCGGTTTCAGCCGCCGCTGTCCGGCGCACTGCACGTGGCGCGGACCAATGCATTCTTCATGGGCGGCGGCAAAGCGCTGGTGAACGCGTATTACCGCAGCGCCGAAGCGCTGGGCGTACAGATTCGCTACGACACGCCCGTCGACGCAATCGAGCTCGACGGCGAACGCTTCGTCGCCGCGCGTAGCGGAAACCGGCGCTTCGAGGCGCGCAGTTGCGTGCTCGCGGCGGGCGGCTTCGAATCCAACCGCGAATGGCTGCGCGAGGCGTGGGGACAAAACCAGCGTGGCGAGTGGCCCGCCGACAATTTCCTCATCCGCGGCACGCGGTTCAACCAGGGCGTCCTGCTCAAGGCGATGCTCGACGCCGGCGCGGATGCGATCGGCGACCCGTCGCAGTCGCATTGCGTCGCGATCGACGCGCGCGCGCCGCTCTACGACGGCGGCATCTGCACGCGGATCGATTGCGTATCGCTCGGTATCGTCGTCAACCGCGATGCGCAGCGTTTCTATGACGAAGGTGAAGACTTCTGGCCGAAGCGTTATGCGATCTGGGGCCGCCTCGTCGCGCAGCAGCCGGGGCAGACAGCCTATTCGATCATCGATGCCAAGGCCGTCGGGCGCTTCATGCCGCCGGTATTTCCGGGTGTCCGCGCCGATTCGTTGCCGGAACTCGCGCGCCAGCTGAACCTGCCCGAACGTGCATTCGTGGAAACGCTGCGCGCGTACAACACCGCATGCCGGGCAGGCACGTTCGATCACACCGTGCTCGACGACTGTCGCACCGAAGGCGTCAGCCCCGCGAAAACCCACTGGGCACGCCCGATCGATACGCCGCCCTTCTTCGGCTACGCGCTGCGTCCCGGCATCACGTTCACGTATCTCGGGCTCAAGGTCAACGAGCGCGCGCAAGTTCACTTCGGCGGACGGCCGAGCGGCAACCTGTTCGTTGCCGGCGAAATGATGGCCGGCAACGTGCTGGGCAAGGGTTACACGGCGGGCGTCGGGATGTCGATCGGCACCGCGTTCGGCCGTATCGCGGGCACCGAGGCGGCGAAGGCCGCGCAAACGACCGGAGTTCAACGTGAACGATATTGAAGAACACCTTCGCGACGCCCGGGCGCTCGCGCCCGCCGGCCGGCCGTCGACACGCGCGAGCGGCGCCGCCGTGATTCGCATCGCGCCCGTCACCGACAACGAAGCGGAAGTCGCGCGCCAGATGCAGATCTGCAATGCGTGCCGCTACTGCGAAGGATTTTGCGCGGTCTTTCCGGCGATGACGCGCCGGCTCGAGTTCGCGAAGGCGGACGTCAACTACCTGGCCAACCTGTGCCACAACTGCGGCGCGTGCTATCACGCATGCCAATATGCGCCGCCGCACGAATTCGCGGTGAACGTGCCGAAGGCGATGGCGCAGGTTCGCGTCGATACGTATGTCGAGTATGCGTGGCCCGCCGCGATGGGCAAGCTCTACAGGCGCAATGGCCTGACCGTCGCGCTCGCCCTCGCGATCGGGCTGGTGCTGTTCCTGATGCTCGGCGTCGCGATGCACGGCTCGCTGCTGAATGGCCCGTCGGGCGGCCGTTTCTATGCGGTCTTTCCGCACAATCTGCTCGCCGCGATGTTCGGCGCGGTGTTCGGGCTCGCCATTCTGGCGCTCGGGGTGGGCGTGACGCGCTTCTGGCGCGACGTGTCGTCGGGCACGGCAAGCATGCCGGCGGTTGCCGAGGCGGCGAAGCACGCGCTCGCGCTCACCTATCTCGACGGCGGCCACGGTGACGGCTGCAACGAATCGGACGATGCGTTCACGCTCGCGCGGCGCCGGTTTCACCACTTCACGTTCTACGGCTTCATGCTGTGCTTTGCCGCCACGCTCGTCGCGACCTTCTATCACTACGCGCTGGACCTGCACGCGCCGTATGCGTTCCTGAGCCTGCCCGTGCTGCTCGGCACCGCCGGCGGAATCGGTCTGCTGATCGGGCCTGCCGGCCTCTGGTGGCTCAACCTGCGGCGCGACCCCGCGCGGACCGATCCGGCACAACGCCCGATGGACCGCGGCTTCATTGCGCTGCTGATGCTCGTGAGCGCGTCGGGACTGGCGCTGCTCGCGTGGCGCGACAGCAGCGCAATGGCGGCGCTGCTCGCCGTTCATCTCGGCATCGTGATGGCCCTCTTCGCAACGTTGCCGTACGGGAAATTCGCCCACGGCATCTTTCGCTGCGCGGCGCTCCTCAAGTCGTCGATCGAAAAGCGCCAGGCCGACCGCCTGCGACTGGGCTCGGACTGAACCGGGCCAATCGAAGCGGTCCGGCTTCCGGGCCGCTTCGCACAATACATCCAACGGAGACATCCCATGCATCCCTCACCGTCGATCGCGCCGGATGGCGCGGCCGCAGGCACGTCGAAGCTCGGCGCGGTCCTGCGCGTGACCAGCGGCAATTTTCTCGAACAGTTCGATTTTTTCCTGTTCGGCTTCTATGCGACCAGCATCTCGCGAGTCTTCTTTCCGGCGGCAAGCGAGTTCGCGTCGCTGTTGCTGACGTTCGCCGTCTTCGGCGCCGGTTTCCTGATGCGCCCGCTCGGCGCGATCGTGCTCGGCGCCTACATCGACGAAGTGGGAAGACGCAAAGGGCTGATCGTGACGCTCTCGATCATGGCGAGCGGCACGATCCTGATCGCGTGCGTGCCGGGGTACGCGACGATCGGGCTCGCCGCCCCGGCGCTGGTGTTGCTGGGACGCCTGCTGCAGGGCTTCTCCGCCGGGGCCGAGCTGGGCGGCGTGTCGGTCTATCTCGCGGAAATGGCCACGCCGGGGCACCGGGGCTTCTATACGAGCTGGCAGTCGGCAAGCCAGCAGGTGGCGATCGTCATCGCGGCGGCCCTGGGTTATCTGCTGAATCATCTGCTGACGAGCCAGGAAATCGGTGCGTGGGGCTGGCGCATCCCGTTCTTCATCGGCTGCGCGATCGTTCCGGTCATTTTCCTGCTTCGCCGAACGCTGCAGGAAACGGACGAATTCAAGGCGCGCACCCATCATCCGCATGCACGCGAGGTGTTCGCGACGATGCTGCGGAATTGGCGCACGGTGTTTGCCGGCATGCTGCTCGTCGCGATGACCACGACGACGTTCTACCTCATCACGGTCTACACGCCGACGTTCGGCAGGGCCGTCCTGAAACTGTCCACGGCGGATAGCCTGATCGTCACGCTGTGCGTGGGCGTGTCGAATTTCTTCTGGCTGCCCGTGGGTGGTGCGCTGTCGGACCGCATCGGCCGCAAGCCGATTCTCGTGGCCATCGCCGTCGCGGCCATCGTGACGTCGTATCCCGCGCTTGCCTGGCTGTCATCCGCGCCCAGCTTCGGCCGCATGCTGGCCGTACTGTTGTGGCTCTCCTTCTTCTTCGGCATGTACAACGGCGCCATGGTCGCGGCGCTGACCGAAATCATGCCCGCCAGCGTCCGCGTGGCCGGTTTCTCACTTGCATTCAGCCTCGCGACCGCGGTCTTTGGCGGCTTCACGCCCGCGGTGTCGACCTATCTGATCGAGGTGACGGGCGACAAGGCCGCGCCCGGATACTGGCTCAGCTTCGCCGCATGCTGCGGCCTGCTTGCGACCCTGTCGCTGTATCGCAAAGGCGGGGCCGCGCGGCGTTCGGCTTCACCTGCGTGAGAAGCGGTGCTCGCCTGAACGGACCGGTTTTGCGCCGCCGCGATATTCCGACGGGGCGTCGCACGAAGCCGACGCCAGCCGGCCCCGTCAACCGGACCATCACGCCGGCACGGCGCGCTCCGCCAGCTTGAACTCGCCGACCGTCTGCGCGAGCCGGGCCGCCTGCTCGCGCAGCGACGTCGCCGCGGCCGCCGATTGCTCGACGAGCGCCGCGTTCTGCTGCGTCGTGTCGTCGAGCTGCGACACCGCCTGATTCACCTGCTCGAGCCCCGTGCTCTGCTCCTTCGCGGCGACGCTGATCTCGGCGATCACGCTCGTGATGTTGCGCACGCCGTCGACGATTTCGTCCATCGTCGCACCGGCGGTCTGGACGAGCCCGGAGCCGCCCTCGATCTTCTCGACCGACGAGTGGATCAGCTGCTTGATTTCCCGTGCGGCCTGCGCGCTGCGCTGCGCGAGCGCACGCACTTCGCCGGCGACGACCGCGAAGCCGCGGCCGTGCTCGTTCGCGCGCGCCGCCTCGACGGCGGCGTTCAACGCGAGGATGTTGGTCTGGAACGCGATGCCGTCGATCACGCCGACGATGTTGGCGATCTCTGCCGACGCCTGCGTGATGTCGTTCATCGTCGAGACGACTTCGCGCACGACCGTGCCGCCCCGCAGCGCGACATCCGACGCCGATTCCGCCAGACGGTTCACCTGGCTCGCCGCATCGGCCGAGTTGCGGGCCGTGCCGGCGATCTCCTCGAGCGCGGCGGCCGTTTCCTGCAGGCTCGACGCCGCGTGTTCGGTGCGGGCCGACAGATCCTGGTTGCCCTGGGCGATCTCGGCGCTCGCGAGGTTGACTGACGCGCTGAACGCACGGATCTGCAGCAGGATCGCACTGATCTTTTCGGCGAACGCGTTGAACGCGTGCGCGATCTGCGCGGCTTCGTCCGCGCCGTCGGCCGGCAGCCGCTTCGTCAGGTCGCCGCTGCCGCTCGATACGTCCGTGAGCGCGTCGCGCACCATCAGGATGCGCTTGAAGGCCGCGTTCGTCATCGCGCCGACGAGCGCGGCCGCGATGACGGCGACGATCACGATCGCCAGCAGCGTGGTCGTCGCGACCGCGCGCATGCCGGCCGTCACGTCGCCCTTGTCGAGCGCGAGCACCAGCGACCAGTCGGTGCCGGCGATCGGCCGGGCACGCATCAGCTTGGCGGCGCCGTCGATGTCGACCGCGACGGGCGCGGACGCCGTCTGCAGCGCGCCGAGGCGATCGGCATCGAGTTCCGGCGACAGACCGGTGGCCGGCTTCATGATCAGGTCGGTCTTGGCCGACGCGATCACGCGAGCGCCCTTGTCCACCAGAAATGCGAAGCTCGCCGGCGTCGGGTGAACGGAGGTCACGATCGAGCTCACGTTTTCCATGAACAGGCTGGCTGCCAGCACGCCCTTCACCGCGCCGTCGCGCACCACCGGCACCGCGAACGCGACGGCCGGCTTGCCGCTCGTCGCATCGCGGTAGAGCGCCGTCACGACCAGATGGCCCGCGCCGACGGCCTGCTTGTACCAGGGCCGCGCGGTCGGGTCGTAGCCGGGCGCGAGCGGCACGTTCGAGAACGCCGTCTTGTCGGGCAGGCCGAGCGTCAGCACCTCGAAGCCGCCCGACTTGCCGAGCAGCTTCAACGCCGGCACCGGGTCGCCTTCGCCGATCGCGATCGTATCCGCGAGCGCCTGGGTTTCGCGCGACCGGCTCGCCACCCACTCGTCGATCGCCAGCGCGTGGCCGGCCAGGATGGACTTGTGATTCTGGTCGATGGCCTCGTCGTTGTGGGTCTTGACGACGTAATAAACGAGCCCTCCTGTTACGGCCAGCGCCGTCACGACGATGGCGACACACGTCGCCAGTATCCGTGCGCGAATAGATGACAGCATGATGACTTCGGTCTCCGTTACCGCGTGATTGAACTGGATCGATGAACGAGCCGACCCTTATTCATTTAACGGCACCGACGGCAGGAAATTGAGTCGTGCCGAATGGCCGGCGCGGAGGCCGACCATAAGGACAAATTCGCGGCCGGCGGCCGATACGATGCGCGCGACGCCGCCAGCCGCTTCGGCCGCACACGTTTGCGTCGCAGTGGGCGGATCGCGTGCGCCGACGGGCCCGCCCGCCGGCCTCGATTTTCGGTTAACCATGCCGTTAACCCGGATTTGACCCGAGCCGACGCCCCGGCAGCCGGCTTCCCCTATGAGTGCGAGCATGCCCGCCTTCACTTCGATCGAGAAAATCGCCGACTGGGCCGGACGCCACCCGCTCGTCGTCGGCGCGTTGGGCACGCTGATGTCGCTCGCGGCGCTCGGGATCAGCGCGGCGACGCTGTGGGCCGCGCGCATCGAAGTCATCGAGCATGCGCACGAGACGTCGCGCAACGTCGCGGCCGTGCTCGCGAGCCAGATCGCGCGGACGGTCGAAACGTCGAACAACGCGCTGGTCGCGCTGGCTGCCGACCTGGGCAAGCAGGCCGTACAGCGCATGGACACCGGGTTGCGGCACGATCTGCTGTTCGAGCGCACCGCGGCCCAGTACCTCACCGGCATGGGCGTGACCGACCGGCGCGGCCAGTTGATCGACGGATGCTGCGGCACGACCCATCGCTGGGACTTCAGCGATCGCGACTACTTCAAGGTTCATCGCGACGCGGACAACGTCGGGCTCTACGTGTCCCAGCCTTATCGGGCACGCTCGCGCGGGGGCAAGGAGTCGATCGCGCTGTCGCGGCGCATCGAGCGGCCCGATCATGCGTTCAACGGGATCGTGGTCGTCGCGATCGATCTCGCTTACTTCGAGCAGCTCCTGTCCCGCCTCGACGTCGGCCCGAACGGGGTCAGCGCGATCGTGCGCGCGGACGGCACGATCCTCGCGAGAAACCCGTCGTTGAACGACGGCCAGATGAACCTCCTGCGTCGCTCGAAATCGTTCAAGCGGATGGTGAACAGCGAATCGGGCTTCTATCCCGCCCGTTCGAGCATCGACGGCATCGTGCGCCTGTATACGTACCAGCGGATACCGGGCACGCCGCTGATCGCGGTCGTCGCGCCGGCGGAGCGCGACGTGCTGGCGGGCATTACACGCCTGTCGTGGACGGTCGGCGTGTCGGCCATCGCGATCAGCACGCTGTTCTGCGCGGTGGTCTGGCTACTGGCGTTCGCGCTGCGCGACAACCTGCGCAAGCAGACGCTGCTGACCGAGCTCACGCGGACCGATCCGCTCACGGGCCTGCACAATCGCCGCGCGCTCGATACCGCGCTGGCCGACGAATGGGAGCGGCTGCAACGGGGCGGCGACGGCAGCCTCTCGCTGCTGTTCATCGATGCCGATCACTTCAAGCAGTACAACGACCGGCATGGCCACGCGGTGGGCGACACCGCGCTGCGCTTTCTCGCCGAATGCATCCGCGCGCATACGCGGCGGCGCGGCGACCTCGCCGCGCGCTACGGCGGCGAGGAGTTCGTCGCGGTATTGCCCGATACGGACGAAACCGGCGCCGCGCAGGTCGCGGAGGCGATTCGCCGCGAAGTCGAAGGCAACGCGCTCGACGGGTTCACCAAAACCGTGCCGCCCTTCACCGTCAGCGTCGGCTGCGCGACCGGCCATCGCGCACGCCCCACCACCGTGCACGCGCTGTCGCATCAGGCGGACATGGCGCTCTATCGCGCGAAGCGCGAAGGCAGAAACCGCGTGTGTCGTGCGGAACCGGAGCCGTTCACCCGCTCGGCGTGACGCACGCCGGGCGTCGTCTGAAATTTATTTTGACGGCGGGTCACTCGCAAACGATTGCCGCGCGCAGCGTTCCTAAACTGTTCATCCAGGGTTCCGATAATCAGGAAATCTATTTAATAACACCCCTGGATTCTTCCTATGAATGATCGACGGTTAACGGTTCGCATGAAGCTGATCATGGCTTTCGGACTTCTTACGTGCACGGTCGTGCTCGTCTCGCTCGTCGGCATCGTGTCGCTCGGCAACGCGAACGCGGCATTCGACGACTATGTCAACGGCATCAACGCCCGCGCGACCCTGGCGGACAAGGTTCTCGCCGCGGTCGACCGGCGCGCGATCGCCGCCCGCAACCAGGTCCTGGCGTCCGGGCCACGCGATGCGGACATCGAGAAGGAAGCCGCACTGCAGGCCGACCGCGAAGTCGGCGCGCTGCTGGGTGAATTGACGAATGCGGTCCGCGTCGGCAGCGGCGCGACCGACAAGGCCCGCGAACTGGTTCGGCAAATCGGGGCGGTCGAGGCGCAGTACGGCCCCGTCGCGCGCGCCATCGTCGAAGCGGCGGCGAACAACCGGCGCGATCAGGCGATCACGATGATCAACGAACAGTGCCGACCGCTGCTGGCCCGGCTCGTCGCGGCCACCGACGCGTATGCGACGTTCTCGCGCACGATGGCCGCCCAACGGGTGAGGGAATCGGATGACCGCTATACGTCGCGACGACTGATGCTGATCGCGATCTGCATCGCCGCCGCGGCCGCGGCCGCGATCTCGGGCCTCTTCATCACCCGCGGCCTGCTGCGCGCGCTGGGCACGGAGCCTGCCGCGCTCAGCGATATCGCCCGCCATATCGCCGCCGGCGATCTCGGCGCCGAATCCGCGACCGGCGCCGCGCCGGCCGGCAGCGTGCTGGCCTCCATGCGCGACATGCAGGCGAACCTGATCCGGCTGATCTCGGAAGTCCGTACCGCCTCGGGCAACGTCGCGACGGGGGCAGGCGAAATCGCGTCCGGCAACCAGGACCTTTCGTCCCGCACGGAACAGCAGGCCGCGTCGCTGCAGGAAACCGCGTCGAGCATGGAGCAACTGACGTCCACCGTGCGCCTGAACGCCGACAACGCGCAGCAGGCGAGCGGCCTGGCCGACAACGCATCGGAGGTCGCGCAGCGCGGCAGCTCGGCCGTCGGCCTGATGGTCGACACGATGACGGACATCAGCGCGAGTTCCGCCAAGATCGCCGAGATCACCGGGATCATCGAAGGGATCGCGTTCCAGACCAACATTCTCGCGCTCAACGCGGCCGTGGAGGCCGCGCGCGCCGGCGAACAGGGCCGCGGCTTCGCGGTGGTGGCCAGCGAAGTCAGAAGTCTTGCGCAGCGTTCGTCGAGCGCCGCGAAGGAAATTCGCGAACTGATCTCGCAATCGGTCCGGAAAATCCAGGACGGCTCGCAGATCGCGAACAACGCGGGCGAGACGATGAGCCAGGTCACGCACGCGATCTCGCGCGTGACCGACATCATGGGCGAGATCGCCGCGGCGTCGAGCGAGCAGAGCCGCGGCATCGAGCAGGTCAATCTGGCCATTACGCAAATGGACGAGGTCACGCAGCAGAATGCGGCGCTCGTCGAGCAGGCGGCGGCCGCGTCGAAGTCGCTCGAGGAACAGGGGCTGCGGCTTGCCGAGGCCGTCTCGCTGTTCCGGCTGGAGACGCGCACGGCGAGCGCGTAGGCCGGCGCCCGCCGCCCCGTATCGGTGACGGACGACGCGTGGATTCCGGCGTCCGTCATGTTCAGCACCGGAAATTAACCAAATAGTGGGAATTTCCGCCCGCTGCGTACGACACGAAACAATTCCGTAACGACCGCGTAACGATCGCTCACCACAATCCTCCATCTTCTACCATCAGGATGGAGTCTTGCATGTTTGCGTCACGAAGCCGTTTCCCGCTGCACGTCGCGGCATTGTCGAGTGCGATCGTACTGGCTGCCTGCGGCGGCGGCGACGACGTCGCGTCGACCGGCACGATCGCCGCGGCCGTTCCGGCGCCGCCCGCCGACCCCGGCTTCGTCGACAGCGCGCCCATCCCGAGCGCGCCGGCTTTCGTCGACAACGTCGCGACCAACCAGCGCGGCGACGCGCGCTATGCGACGCTGTCGACCAACGCCGCGGTGCGCGTGCTGAGCCGCTTCCTCGATCTCTGGCAACCGGCGACGATGCTGGTCGACGCGGGCGTGAGCGCGCCGGCGAACGGCGCGTTCCCCGCCATCTCGCCATCGCCCTGCTCCGGGCTGCCGAACAGCGGCGTGCCGTGCGGCACGATCCTGAACGACGCGGTGCTGTCGGCCAACGTGCAGTACGTGATCAACGCGACGACCGCCCGTACGCCGCAACAGGCCGACGCCGCGTACTACGACGACCGGCGCGGCAAGGGATACAGCGTGACCGACGGCATGGGCCCGCTCACCGCCGCGTGGCGAACCGCCGCCCAGCAGACGACCAGCATCACCACCGTGCCCACCGATGCGACGACCGTGCTGTACAACGATGCCGGCAACAACGTCGGCGTCGGCAGCAGTAGCGGCAACGCCAGCTTCGGGAAGGTCGTCGACCTGCTCAACGAAATGGGCAACAACGCGTCGACCGAACCGTCGAAGCGCTTCTTCAAATACGCGCGCCCGTACCGCTGGAGCACGAGCGTGGTCGTCGCGCCGACGCTCGTGCCGGCCGAAAGCGCGACGCCCGCGACCGACGGCGGCTTCATCAGCGGCCACACGGCCGAAGCGATGCGCGATGCGACGACGATGGCGTGGCTCGTGCCGGAACGCTTCCAGGAGATGATCAGCCGCGGCCTCGAGCTCGGCGAGAACCGGATCCTCGCCGGCATGCATTCGCCGCTCGACGTGATCGGCGGGCGCATGCTCGCGCTGGCCGTCAGCGCGGCGAACCTGACCGCGTACGCCGGCGACGCGCAGGCTGCCTACACGCAAGCCCATCAGACGCTGCAACAACTGACGGGAACGAGCGCCGCGACGTTCTCCGCATTCGCGCGTTCGGGCACGACGGCCACCGACCGCTTCGCCGACTACGCGGCGAACAAGGCCGCGTTCCTGCGCCGCATGACGTTCGGCTTCGGTGCGATCGAATCGACGAACGCGCCGCCGGTCGTGCCGAAGGGCGCGGAGATCCTGCTGCAGACGCGCTTCCCGTACCTGAGCCCCGACCAGCGGCGCGTCGTGCTGAAGACGACCGAGCTGCCGTCCGGCTATCCGGTGATGGACGACGCGGAAGGCTGGGGCCGCCTGAACCTGTTCGCGGCGGCCGACGGTTACGGTGCGTTCAACGGCAACGTGATCGTATCGATGGATGCGTCGCAGGGCGGGCTCAATGCCGCCGACGTATGGCGCAACGACGTTTCAGGCGCCGGCAAGCTGACGCTGCAGGGCAGCGGCACGCTGACGCTGGCGGGCAACAACGGTTACACGGGCGGCACGCAGGTGAGCGGCGGCACGCTGGCGGCCGCGTCGGCGACGGCTTTCGGCAAGGGCGACGTGTACGTCGGCACGGGCGGCAGCGTGCGGATCGCGGCCGCCGCGCCGGTGACGGTCGCCACCCGCTACACGCAGCTCGACAACACGACGCTCGAACTCGACATCGACGGCAACGGCGGCGGACGTCTGCGCGTGGGCGGGCCGCTCACCATCGCGGGCGGCACGCTGCACGTGAAATTCGTGAACGGCTACGCGCCGAAGGCCGGCGACACCATCGCGCTGATCGACGGCGCGGCGGCCGCCGCGAAGTTCGCGACGGTGACGGTCGACGGGTTCAAGGCCACGCCGGTCTACACCGCGGCGGGCGTGTCGATCACGCTGTCGGCCGCCTGACCGGCACGGAAGATCGATCCTGCAACGGCGCCGCCCACGGGCGAGACTGGCTACCGAAGCGCCGTTGCAGTTCGATGATCGTGGGCAGGTTGAAATCGTGGACGTCCGGCGCGGCGCCGCCCTGCCGCCGGCTCACCTCGACGCAGAGTTCCAGCGCACGCGCGCGGGTCTCGGCGAGCAAGCGCAGCGCCTCGCCGAGCAAGCCCTTCTCCAGTTCCGACAGCGAGCCGTCGTGGCCGGTTTCTCCGATCGCCGGCTCGCTCATGCTGGTTTCCATCGCGGATTTCTCCTTCGCTGTCCGACTGCGCGCAAGGCCACACACCGACTCTAGCGTCACATGACCGCGCCGCGCAGCCACGGCACGAACTCGCGTTCGCCGATGCCGTTGTCCTCGCTGCGCGATCGTCGTCCGGACGCGACGTCGAGCATCAGCCGGAACAGCCGCGCGCCCGCTTCGTCGACCGTGAGCGAACCGGCGACGATCCCGCCGCTGTCGAAATCCATGTCCGATTGCATTCGCTCGAACAGGCCGCTCGTCGTCGCGATCTTGATCGTCGGCACCGGCTTCGAGCCGAACACCGAACCGCGGCCCGTCGTGAAGCACACGAGATTCGCGCCGCCGGCGATCTGCCCGGTGGCCGACACCGGGTCGTAACCGGGCGTATCCATGAACACGAGCCCCGCTTGCCGCACCGGCTCCGCATAATCGTAGACGGCGCGAAGCGGCGAGCGGCCGCCCTTCGACACCGCGCCGAGCGACTTCTCGAGAATCGTCGTGATGCCGCCGGCGAGATTGCCGGGCGACGGGTTGTTGTTCATTTCTCCGCCGTTGTCGGCGACGTAGCGCTCCCACCATTGCAACCTGCCGAGCAGACGCCCGGCCACGTCGCGCGACGCCGCCCGCGCGATCAGCAGATGCTCGGCGCCGTAGATCTCGGGCGTCTCCGACAGAATCGCGGTGCCGCCGTTGCGAACCAGCAGGTCGACGGCCGCGCCGAGCGCCGGATTCGCGGTGATGCCCGAGTAGCCGTCGGAGCCGCCGCATTGCAAGCCGACCGTCAGCCGCGAAGCCGGCACGGTGCTGCGCCGCGCGCCGTCGGCCGCCTCCACCAACTCCCGCACGATCGACACGCCGCGAGCGACGGTGTCGCGCACGCCGCCCTCGTCCTGGATCACCAGCGTGCGCACCGTGCCGGGCGCCGCCGCGTCGAGCCGTTGCGCGAGCGCCCCGACCTGGTTGACCTCGCAGCCGAGGCCCACGAGCAGCACGCCGGCGAAATTCGGGTTGCGCGCATAGCCGACGAGCGTGCGCCTCAGCAGCTCGATGCCGTCCCCGGTCGCCGACATGCCGCAGCCGCTCTGATGGGTGATCGCGACGACGCCGTCGACATGGCCGAATGCATCGAGCGCGCCGTGCCGGTATGCATCGGCGATCGCATGACAGACGCTCGCCGAACAGTTGACGCTCGCGATCACGCCGACGTAGTTGCGGGTGCCCACGCTGCCGTCGGGCCGCACGAATCCGTCGAAGGTGTCGCGGCGATCCGCGGGAACGTCGTGCGCGTCGCCGGCGGGCCCGTCATCGTGCGCATGCCGCTCGGGCATCCCGACGTTGTGCACGTGCACGTGCTCGCCGGCGGCGATGTCGCGCAGCGCGATGCCGATCCGCTGGCCGCATTTGACGATCGCGTCGCCGCGCGCGATCGGCGCGGTGGCGACCTTGTGGCCGGCCGGCACCGCGTCCGCCAGCCGCAGCGGTGCGCCGCGCACGTCGATCGGCACGTCCGGCGCCAGCGCGTCGAGTGCGACGGCGACGTTGTCGTCGCCGTGAAGGATCACGATTGCCGGTTGCTTCACGATGCATTTCTCCCTATCGTTGCGATGCCGGCCGCCGGAGCGCCGGCCGCCGGTTCATGGCGGGCGACGAGTTGCCGCAAGCGCGGTTGTCCGGCCGACAGCGCCAGCGAATCCGCGAGCGCGAGCAACGGCTCGATCCGCCGCGCCACCTTCTCGCGATGATTGACGGCGATATCGGCGATGCGATGCGCGAGAAACGGATTGAGAAAACGCTCGCGCACGCTGTCGACGTAGCGTTCGGCCGTTTCGCGCATGCCCAGCGCCACGAATACCGGCGCGACTTCATCGCGCCACACGGCCTCGAGACCGTCGCGTAGCCGCGCATCGTTCATCGCGTCCAGCACCGTCTCCGATGCGTCGCGCCCCGCCTCGAGCCACTGCTGCGCGAGCCAGCTGTGCCCGAGATTGAGGAAGAACAGCTTCAGGCGCTCGTGGCTGCGCAAATCGTCGGTGACGACGATCTGCGCGTGCCGGCACGGCAGCGCCATGCCGGCACGCCGTTCGATCGCCCACAGCGCGTATGGCTCCGCGACCGCGCCGACCGGATGAAGCGGCTCAGACACGATGCGGTCGACGAGCGAGTTGACCCACACGCAGCGGTTGCACAGATAGTCGGCGAACGCGCCGGGCAGCCGCCACGCGCGCGCGAGGCCCATTACGATGTCGCGCAGCGTGTCGCCGTTGTTCGTCACGAGTTCGCACGGCAGGATGGTGACACCGTCATCGGGCCGCGCCTGCCAGCGCGCATGCAGCAGCGCCAGCAGCTTCGCCGGAAAACCGCGCGGCGCGTGCTCCGGCCGGGCCAGCAGGTCCGCGGCGTCGCGCGGATCGGCGCGATAGCCTGCGTCGCCGGTATTCGACACGATCACGCGCACCGTCTCGATCGCTGCGCCGCGTATTTCCGCCCAGTCGCGCTCGGCATCCCACGCGCGATGCACGGCGTGGCACTCGACGATTTCGTCGACGACACCGCCGTGCTCGCGCCCGCGAATCCGCACCGGATAGCGACCGGTGGCGCGCAGCGCGTCGATTCTCGCGCGGCTGGCCGGATTGCCGGTCGTCTGCACGATGCCGATGCCGCCCGTCGCGTTGCCGTCGTCCAGCGCCTGGGAGACGAACAGGTCGACGTGCGCCAGCAGGAAGCGGCTCGTGCCGAACTGCAGGATCGGCGGCGTCATCGCGTGCGCTCCGCGTGCCGGATTCGATCGCTCAGCATTCGACGAGCGCCTTCACGACGGTCTGCCCCGCTTCCAGCAGCCGCGGAAGCGCGTCCGGCACGTCCTCGAGCCGCATCCGGTGCGTGTTCAGCGCGCGGTCGGGAATGCGCCCGGCACGCATCGCGTCGAGCACCGTCGCGAAATCCTCGGCCGTCGCATTGCGGCTCGCGAGCAGCGTGGTCTCCCGCTTGTGGAATTCGGGATCCGAAAACGCGACGTGCCCGCGCACGATCGAGATCAACGTGTATTTGCCGCCGTGCGCGACGAACTCGAAGCCGCGATTCATCGCATCGAGGTTGCCCGTCGCGTCGAACACCGCATCGAAATACTCGCCGTTCGTCAATTCCGCGAGACGCGCCGTATCGTCCGCGCCCACCTCCACCGTCGCGTCGACGGCCAGATGCTGCCGGCAGAACGCCAGTCGATCCGCCCGCGTGTCGAGGCACGTGACGTCGGCGCCGCGCAGTTTCGCGAAGATCATCGCGGCCATGCCGATCGGCCCGGCGCCGACGACCAGCGCCCGCTGCCCGGCGCGAACGTCCGCGCGGCGCACCGCATGCGCGCCGATCGCGAGGAATTCCAGCATCGCCGCCTGATCGAGCGAAATGCCGTCGGCCTTGTGCACGAACTGCGCGGGTACGCTCAGGTATTCGGCCAGCGCACCGTCGCGATGCACGCCGAGCACCTTGATGTTCACGCAGCAGTTCGTGTTGCCGTGACGGCATGCGATGCAGTGTCCGCACGACAGATACGGCATCACGTACACCGCGTCGCCGGCGCCGAGCCCCGACGCCGGTTCCGCCTCGACGACGACCGCGGAAAGCTCGTGGCCCATCACGCGCGGATATTCGAGGTAAGGCTGGTTGCCGGTGAAGATGTGCAGGTCGGTGCCGCAGATGCCGACCCGTTGCACGCGCAACAGCACTTCGCCGCTGCCGCGCACGGGCAGTTCGCGCTGCTGCACGCGCAGCACGCCGGGGGATTCGCAAATCACGCTGAGCATGTCGGGTTCCTTTCGTTCGGGTTCATTCGTCGTGGCGTGCGGTGTCGATCCGGTAGAAGCGGCATGCATTGCCGCCGAAGAGGCCGTCCAGCGCCGCGGCGCCGAGCCACCGCGCGCAATCGTCCTCGCACGCGGCCAGCCAGTCGCCGTAGCCGCCGCACGCCGACGCCAGCCGCAGCACCGGCCAGTCGCTGCCCCACATCAGGCGCGTCGGCCCGAACAGGTCGGCCAGTGCGTGGACATACGGCCGCGTGCGCGCCCGCACCAGGTCCGGGCCGGCAGACGGCCCGGCCTCCGTCCAGAGGCCGGACAGCTTGCAATGAAGATTCGGCAGGCTCGCGAGCCGGCGCATCGCCGACAGCCACGGCTGCAATTCGCCGCGCTCGATGAACGGCTTCGCACCGTGATCGATCACGATCGGCAGATCGCGATGGCGTCGCGCGAACGCGTGCAGCGCATCGAGATGGCGCGGCATCACCAGCGCATCGAAACGCAGCGCGTGCTCGAGCATCGCGGCGACCGCGCAATCCAGCCGCGAATCGTCGATCCATGCGTCGTCGGGCAGATCCTGCAGCATCGGGCGCAAGCCGCGCGCCTTCGGCGCGGCCGCAAATGCCGCGATCCGCGCCGCTGCGTCGTCGGCCTTCAGGTCGACCCAGCCGACCACGGCGCCGACCGTCGGGGTGTCGGCCGCGAGATCGAGCAGAAAGCGCGTGTCGGCTTCGCTCGGCAGCGATTGCACGAGCACGGTGGTGTCGATACGCGCGGCGTCGAGCAGCGGCGCCAGATCGGCGGGGCCGAAATCCCGGTGAATCGCGTCGAGCTCGGCCGGCGGCCAGCAGCCGGCCCGCGCGCCGATTCGCCAGTAGTGCTGATGGGAATCGATGCGCACGGTCATGCACGTGCTCCCGGAACCGGCGCGCGCGCGTCGATCAAGCCTTCGTCGCGCAACGCAGCCCACAGTTCGGCCGGCGCGGGGCGCTCGAGCCATTCGATGTTCTGCTTCAACTGCGCCACGCTGCGCGCGCCGATCACGCACGACACGACGGCCGGATGGCCGAACGGAAACTGCAAGGCGGCGGCGGGAAGCGGCACGTCGAAGCGCCTGCACAGCGCGCCCAGGCGCGTCGCCTTGTCGATCACGTCGGCGCTCGCGTCCGCATAGTTGAACTTGCCGTTGCCGACGAGCACGCCGGAATTGAACACGCCGCCGATCACGATCGCCGTCCCGTCACGGGCGCACGCGTCGAGCAGCGGTTCGAGCGCCGTCTGTTCGAGCAGCGTGTAGCGGCCGGCCAGCAGCACGGCGTCGAGCGCCGCTTCGTTCAGCGCGTCGGCCGCGACTTCCCACTCGTTCACGCCAAGACCGAACGCGCCGATCTCGCCGCCCGAGCGCAGCGCCTCCAGCGCGCAAAACCCGCCGCCGCGGGTCAACTGTTCCCAGTAGTGCGCATGACGATCGCCATGCGTCATCGCACCGATGTCGTGCACGTACAGCATGTCGATCCGCGCGAGCCCGAGCCGTTGCCGGCTGTCCTCGTACGAGCGCAGGATGCCGTCGTAGCTGTAGTCGTAGACGGGCCGGAACGGCAGCGGCTCGGCCCAGCCGTCGTCGCCCGGCCGCACGCTCGGGTCGGCGCGCATCAGCCGCCCGACCTTCGTGCTGAGCGTGAAGGCGCCGCGCGCGCGCGGGGCGAGCCCCGCGCCCACGCGCCGCTCGGACAGCGTGTAGCCGTAATACGGCGCGGTGTCGAAATAGCGCAGGCCGGCCGCCCACGCGGCGTCGACGAGCGCGGCCGCGTCGGCCGCCGACATCGGCCGATACAGGCCGCCGAGCTGCGAGCAGCCGAGACCGAGCGCGGACACCGTCAGCCCGCTGCGCGGCAAGGTGCGCGTATCGTTCGCGTTCATGCGTGACGACTCGATGCGGGAAAGCGGCACGGGCGATCAGTACAGGACATTCTTCGCCGCCTGCGAATCGAGGTTCTGCTTGTCGACCATCACGACGCCGGTATCGATCAGCTTCGGCGCGGGCTTGCGCTCGATCACGTCGAGCGCCGTGCGCACGCCCTGGTTCCCCATCTGCCACGAACCCTGCACGGCGATCGCCTGCACGGTGCCGTCGCGCACGAAGCCCTGCAGGTCCTCGTTGCCGTCGAAGCCGATCGCCACGACCTTGCCCGCCTTGCCCGACTGCTTCAGCGCGCGGCCCATGCCGACCGCGGTCGGCTCGTTCGCGCCGAAGATGCCCTTCAGGTCGGGGTTCGCCGACAGCACGTCGGTCGTCTGGTTCAGCGCGGTCGCCATTTGCGATTGCGAGTAGTACGGGCCGACGATCTGCAGCTTCGAATGGCTCTCGATGTACTTGCGGAACCCGCCGACGCGGCTGACCTCGGACCCCGCGCCCGGCACGTACGACATGATCGCGATCTTGCCGGACTGCCCGACGCGATCGATCAGCGCCTTCGCGCACAACGCGCCGGCCTTCTCGTTGTCGGTCGACAGGAACGCCTGGTAGTACGGCTTGCCGGCATCCGAGATGGCCGAGTCGATCAGCACGACGGGAATGTGCGCTTCCCAGGCCTTCTTGATCGCGGGCACGAGCGCATCGGGATCGGACGGCGCGAGCACGATGCCCGCCACGTGACGCGTGACCGCGTTGTCGACCATGTTGACCTGCCCGCTGATGTCGGACTCGGCCGCCGGCCCCTGGAACGTCATCGTGTAGCCCTTGGCGCCGTCGAGCGCCGCCTTCGCGCCTTTCTGCACGTTCTGCCAGTAGTTCGAATTGACCGTCTTGACGATCACGGCGATCTCGCCGCCCGCCGCATACGCGCCGCTGTTGCACGCCGCCGCGAACACGCACGCCGATGCCGCCAGCAGGATGGATTTGTTCATGTCTCGCTCCGCTTCTCGTTGGTAGGGACTGCTTGCCGCCGGTCAGGGCCGGCGATTGCGCAACTGGTCGATCCACACCGTGCCCAGGATCACGACGCCGATGATGATCTGCTGGATGAAGCTCGACACGCCGTTCATGTTCAGGCCGTTGCGCAGCACGCCGATCACGAACGCGCCGATCGCCGTGCCCGAAATCGTGCCGACGCCGCCCATCAGCGACGTGCCGCCGATGACCGAGCTGGCGATGGCGTCGAGTTCGTACATCACGCCCTCGTTCGGCTGCCCGGTGACGAGCCGCGACATCAGCACGCAGCCGGTCACGCCTGCGAGCGCGCCGGACAGCACGTAGGTGAACAGCTTCACGCCCTGCACGTTCACGCCCGACAGCCGCGCGGCTTCCGCGTTCGATCCGACCGCGTAGATATGACGGCCGAGCGACGTTCTCGACAGCAGCACGGACACCACGACGAACAGCACGACCATGATCACGACCGGATACGGGATGCCGGGAAACGTCGTGTCGGGGAAGCCGTCCGCGCCGATGCGCGAGATCCGCAGCAGCGCGCCGTTGCCGAGCGCGCCGAACGCGTCGCCGAGATCCGAGACGGGCCGCGCGCCCGTGATCTGGAGCGCGATGCCGCGCGCGACGAGCATCATGCCGAGCGTCGCGATGAACGGCGGCAGGCCCATGCGCGTCACGCAGATGCCGTTGACGAGCCCGCATAGCGCACCGACCAGGATGCCGGCCGCCATCGCGGCAGGCACCGGCGCGCCGGCCTTGACGAGCAGCGCCGCGCACACGCCGGCCAGCGCGAGCACCGAGCCGACCGACAGGTCGATGCCGCCCGTGATGATCACGCAGGTGGCGGCCACGCCCAGATAGGCGATGGACGTGACCTGCAGGCCGACGGTCATCAGGTTGTCGACCGAGAAGAACGCCGCGCTCGATATCGAGAACGCGAACACGAGCACGACGAGGCTGCCGAGCGCCGCGAATTTCTGGATCAGGTCGCGCCGCCGCTGTCGCGCCGCCCGCTCGTCGGCCTGGCTTCGATCGGATGTCATTTCAAGCATGGGAACGCCCCGACGCGTAGTGCATGATCTCCTCCTGACTGGTGTGTTTCGTGTCGAGCAATGCGGTCATTCGACCTTCGTGAAAGACGGCGATCCGGTCGGTCATGCCGAGCAGTTCGGGCAATTCCGAGCTGATCAGCACGACGCCGACGCCGTCGGCGGCGAGCCGGTCCATCAGCCCGTAGATCGCGAATTTCGCACCGACGTCGATGCCGCGCGTCGGCTCGTCGAAGAACAGGATCTTCGAGCCGCGGTACAGCCATTTGCCGATGACGACCTTCTGTTGGTTGCCGCCGGACAGGTTGCGCACGCGCTGGTGCACGGACGGCGTGCGAATCGCGAGGTCCTGCACGTAGCGACGCGCGACGTCGAGCTCGTCGTCGAAGCGCAGGAATCCGAAGCGCGACGCGATGCCGCGCACGTTCGCGAGCGTGAGGTTCGCCGCGACGGGCATCGGCAGCGCGAGCCCCTCCTTCTTGCGGTCCTCCGACAGATACGCGATGCCGTGCCGGATCGCCTCGCGCGGCGAGCGGATCGTCACGGGCCGGCCGTGCAGCGCGATCGTGCCGCCGTCCGGGCGATCCGCGCCGAAGATCGCGCGGGCGATCTCGGTGCGTCCGGCCCCCATCAATCCCGCGAAACCCAGGATCTCGCCGCGGCGCAGCGCGAACGAGACCGGCCCGAACACGCCGTCGCGGCGCAGGTCCCGCACGTCGAGCAGCACGTCGTCCGTCGGCACCGACTGCCGCGACGGATACGCATCGTCGAGCGTGCGTCCGACCATGCGCGCGACGATGTCGTCGATGCTGACGTCGGCGAAATCGTCCGTCGAGATGTGGCGCCCGTCGCGCAGCACGGTCACGCGATCGACGATCTGCGCCATTTCGTCGAGCCGGTGCGAGATATACAGAATCGCCACGCCGTCGGCGCGCAGTTCCTCGATGATGCGAAAGAGCTGCACCGTTTCCGCTTCCGTCAGCGACGACGTGGGTTCGTCCATGATCAGCACGCGCGCATCGAGCGACAGCGCCTTCGCGATCTCGACCATCTGCTGCTGCGCGATGGACAGCACGCCGACCTTCGTGGTCGGCGCGACGTTCAGGCCGATTCGCGCGATGCAGCGCGCCGCATCCGCATTCATGCGTTTCGCGTCGACGAATGGCCCGCGCCGCGGCTCGCGTGCGAGGAACAGGTTCTCCGCCACGCTCAGGTGGGGGACGAGATTGAGCTCCTGGTGAATGATCGCGATGCCGGCCGCCTGCGCTTCGGACGCCGAACGAAACCGCACCGGCGCGCCGCGATAGTGAACGACGCCCTCGTCGGGCAGGTACTGGCCGCTGATGATCTTCATCAGCGTGGATTTGCCCGCGCCGTTTTCGCCGCACACCGCATGCACCTCGCCGCGGCGCAGATCGAGGCGAATGCCGTCGAGCGCGACGACGCCCGGGAAGCGCTTGCGAATCCCGTCCAGGCGCAGGATCTCCCGGTCCGCTTCGTCCTGTGCGGCCTGACCGGGCAGATTGCGAGGCATTGCCATTGCGTCTCCTTGAGGCGGATCGACCTCGGCTTCGCCTGGTCAGTCCAATTTGGATGAATTACAGCAATCAAACCCGTTTTGGTCAAGCCAATTTATCTATTTCAATCTGATCTTACCAATGGTAAAAACCCGGACACCCGGCTGAATGAGCCGCTGCATGGGGCGATGAAGCAGGCGTGATAGACTCCGCGACAGGCGCTTGTGCCGAGAGCGCATTGACCTCAATCGATCGGATGAAATCGACAGAACCCAAGCGGCTTTACCAATCGGTCGCGGCCCAGATCGTCGCGTTGATTCGCCAGGGCGAATTCGCGATCGGCGAGCGGCTGCCGCCAGAGCGCGAGCTGGCACTGACGCTCGGCGTATCGCGTCCGTCGCTTCGCGAGGCGCTGATCGCGCTGGAAATCGGCGGCCAGATCGAAATCCGGATGGGCTCCGGCGTCTATGTCCGCGACACGGCGGCCGACGCCGTCGGCCCGATGGCCACGCTCGGCGACAGTCCGTCGGAATTGATGCAGGCCCGCGCGGCCGTCGAAGGCAGCGTGGCCGCGCTGGCCGCCGCACGGATGACGGCCGCGATGCTCGAACGCCTGCGCCGCACGGTTCAGCGCATGAAGCGGCTCGCGGAGGCCGGCAAATCGCCCGTCGAGGCCGACCGGCAATTCCACATGCTGATCGCGGAAGCCGCCGGCAATTCGGTGCTCACCCGCTTCGTCGGCGAGCTGTTCGACAGCCGTCACGACCCGATCGCGGCCGCCATGCGCGGCCACGCGGAAAATCCGCAGACGTGGACCGCCGCCGTGCGTGAGCACGAGGACGTGCTGCTCGCGCTGCAGGCCGGCGATCCGATCGCGGCCCAGACGGCCATTCGCGCGCATCTTCGCGCGTCCGAAGCGCGGTGGATCGAGGGCGGGCTGAAAGCCGAGCCGGATTCGGAGCCGGATTGACCGGCGCACGGGCGCCGGCAACGCGCTATTCAACGCCCTGCAACGCTGCCCGATCGCTCGCCGTGCGGCGCGGCGGCAGCGTGCGCGGCACTAGGCTCGTCACCAGCACCGAGCCGACCACCAGCAGCCCCGCGACCACGCCGAACCCGGCATACGGCGCGCCGGTACGCACGAACAGGGCACCGACCAGCCACGAACTGAACGCGCCGCCGAGCGAACCGAGCATGCTGATCACCGCGATGCCCGCCGCCGCCGCGCGGCCGGTCAGTTGGGCCGCCGGAATCGTCCAGAAAACGATCGGCACGGTGAATGCGCACAACTGCGCGATCGCAAGCAAGGTCACGGTGATCCAGACGTGGCCGACCGAGAAGCGCAGAAGCAGCAAACCGCACGCGGTGACGAGCATGCAGGCCACCGTATGCCATCGGCGCTCGCCGTATCGGTCGGAACTCCATGCGATCGCCACGTTGCCGATCATCGTGAATACGGAAATCAGTCCGGACAACCAACCGATTCCGGAGACGCTCGACACCCCGGCCGCCTTCAGCACCGTGGGCGACCAGAACGTCACCGTCCCCATCCCGACGTAGACGCAGAAATAGATCGCGGCAAGCCCGAGCACGCGACCGTTGCGAACGATGTCGAGCACGCGGGCCCCATCATGGCCGACCACTGCCGCGGCCCGATCCGCGTCGAGATCGCGCAACAGCGCCCGCCGATCCGCAGGCGACAGCCATGCCGCCTGTTCCGGCCGGTCGCTCAGCATCAGCAGCGCAACCAGCCCGAGCGCGATGGCCGGCAATCCCTCGATCAGAAACAGCCACTGCCATCCGCGCATGCCCATCGCGTCCTGCATGTGCGCCATGATCCAGCCGGACAGCGGCCCGCCGATCATGCCGGCGACCGGCACCGCGAGCAGCAGCACGCTGTTGACACGGGCGCGCACCGTATCCGGAAACCAGTACGACAGGTACAGGATCAGGCCCGGAAAGAAGCCGGCCTCGGCGGCGCCGAGCAGAAAGCGCACCACGTACAGCGACACGCTGCCGGTCACGAACATCTGCGCCACCGTGCAAAGCCCCCACAGCACCATGATTCGCATGAGCGTGCGGCTCGCGCCGATGCGCGCGAGCACCAGATTGCTCGGCACCTCGAACGCGGCGTAACTGATGAAGAAGATCGCCGTCGCGGAGCCGAATACGGCTTCGCTCAAGCCGAGGTCCTGCAGGAACTGCAGCTTGGCGAACCCGATGTTGACGCGATCGACGAAGTTGACGACGTAGCAGAGGAACAGAAACGGAATCACGCGCAGCGCGATCCGGCGATACAAGACGGCAGGGGGTGACTCGGACATGGACCGCTCCCGGTATGTGGACATGCGTCGGCCGTCGCGTGGGTTGCTCACGGCCGCCGTCGGTGGCGCCGCCACGCGTTGCGCGCACAGAGGCTGCGCGAAGCGTCGCGAGGGAATTATACGAATCTCACAATTCGGGATTCATTGGTAGTTAACACGAGAAAACGCCTCGGACGCTAACCGTGTCATGCCTCCAACCCACATTCGTCAGATTTTTAAGAAAGCACCGGGTCAATGCTCATCCAATCGCTGCTTTGCCCTTACTGCAAGGTCTCACGTCGCACCCTATGTAAACCCCACCATAAAGATAAATTCAATCCCCTATAATGAGATTTGCAAAAACATCCTTCAAGCGAGCGCCGATCGGGTTTCGATCGCGTCACCCGGTGTTTTTTTCTGGATATGATCGTCGGCGGGACTAGCCGCGTGGCACGGCGCCTTCGGAAGCCGTCCATCCGGGCGAGTCCAGTCGACCCGCGCGCATGGCGCGAGCGCGCTGCCCGCGCCCGGGCAACATGGGCCGGCTTCGGCCGGCATCGAATTTCAGACGGAATGCGTTAGCCACGCCATGAACCTGCACGCTGAAACACTGTGCTTCTCCGATGTGTTCCTCCATTCCCAGGCGATCGTGAACTGGTCGCAGCACTACGACCAGATCAGTCCGGGCACCGCCACGACCACGCTGCGTCAGGTCGCCGGCCAGCGTTTCCACGTCTTTCGCGAACGCATCAACCAGCGCGTGATGCAGCACGGCCTCGCGCCGCGCGGCCGGCTCTGCTTCGCGCTGCCGATCGCCAGCGCGGTCGCGCCCGTGGTCCAGGGTCGCACCGTCGAGCGACCGAGCCTGCTGACCTTGCGCGGCGGCGAGGAATTCGTCGCCCACCTGCCGTGCGACACCGAGGTGCTCGCCTTCACGATCGACCGCACGCTCACCGCCGATCGCGAACTGGACGAACTCGCGAACCTGCCCGCCCGCATCCTGAAGCAGCCGGTGCTGCCGATCTCGCCCGCACGCTACGGCAATGCGCTGGACGGCCTCGAGCGCGTGCTGCGCCAAGCGCTCGACGGCGACTCGCTCACCGCGCGCGATGCGTTCGACGAACGCGTGCTCGCGCACAGTGTGGTCGGCATCCTGCTCGACCTCGTGCAGCCCGACGACCCGGATGCCGGTGCGCTGCCGTCGGCGTCGACGCAAAGCTACATCGTTCGCCGCAGCCAGGAAATCGCGCTGGAGTGCGACGACGTGCCGACGGTCATCGATCTCTGTCACCACCTCCGAATCAGCCGCCGCACGCTGCAATACAGCTTCCAGAACGTGGTCGGCACCACGCCGACCGCCTACCTCCGCTCGATCCGGCTGAACGCGGTGCGGCGCTTCCTGATGACGACGCCCGAGACGATGCGGATCGGCGACGCGGCAGCGCAATTCGGCTTTTGCCATTTCGGGCGTTTCTCCGCGTATTACCACCAGCATTTCCACGAGTTGCCGTCGCACACGCCGCGGCTGAGCTGAGCGCACCGCACGCGCCGCCTCATCCGGGTAATCCCCTGCCGCGTGGTGCATGCGGATTGCCGATAACGGACAACGCCCGTGTTTTCGGCACCGTAAATTTTGTCGTCGGCTCCGCTCGCATGCCCGCTGCACCGCATGGAGCGGCCGTCCAAGCGCATACCCGTGTCGTCGATGAACGTCGGCAGCGATTGCCGGCTCGTCAGCATCGGCGCGCGGCACGGGGATATCGATCAGGCATGCCGGTGTCGATTCCTGACGGACGATCCGGCCAGCGGGACTACTCATGAACGAATCGTCACCCCGGTCCGAAGCGGGGCTCGGCAAGAACGCCGTCGGACTTTCACACATCGTTTTCTTCGTCGTCGCCGCGGCCGCGCCGCTCACCGCGATGGTCGGCGCGACGCCCGCGGCGTTCTCGCTCGGCAACGGCCCCGGCGTGCCCGGCGTCTTCGTGCTGGCGGGCGTCATGTACCTGATCTTCAGCATCGGCTATGCGGCGATGAGCCGGCACATCTCCAATGCGGGCGCATTCTATGCCTACATCGCGAACGGGCTCGGGCGCCCCGCCGGCGTGGGCGGCGCGTTCGTCGCGATCGTCGCGTACAACGCCGTGCAGATCGCGATCTACTGCATGTTCGGCTTCTTCCTGAACGACAGCATCCAGCGGCACTACGGCGTCGACGTGCCGTGGTGGGCATTCGCGCTCGCATGCGTCGTCGCCGTGCACTTCTGCGGTGCGCGACGCATCGAGTTCAGCGGCCGGCTGCTCGGCATGCTGATGATCGGCGAGATCGCGATCGTGATGCTGCTCGATCTCGCGATCATCGCGCACGGCGCGAGCGCCGGCGGCTTCAGCGCGAAACCGTTCAGCCCGGCAATGGTGTTCGCGCCCGGGCTCGGCACCGCGCTCGTGTTCGTGCTCGGCTCGTACATGGGCTTCGAGGCCACGGCGATCTTCTCCGAGGAGGCGCGCGACCCGAAGCGCACGATTCCGCGCGCCACGTACGTGGCCGTGATCCTCATCATGGCGTTCTACGCGCTGTCGTCGTGGGCGATCGTCGAGGCCTGGGGCGAGCGCGCGATCGCCGCGCAGGCCGCACGCGATCCGGCCAACCTCTGGTTCGCCGTCAGCGGTCGACTGCTCGGCGGCATCGCGACGGACGCGATGAACGTCCTGCTCGTCACGAGCCTGTTCGCGGCCATCCTGTCGTTCCACAACACGATCACGCGCTATTTCTACGCGATGGGCCGCGAACGCGTGCTGTGGCGCAAGCTCGGCCATACGTGCCCCGTGCATCGTTGCCCGGACGTCGCCGGCAAGGTGCAGACGCTGATCGCGCTCGCGGCCATCGCCGGATCGGCGGCCTTTCGCCTCGACCCGTTCGCGGTCGTGTTCTCGTGGATGAGCGCGCTGGCCACGATCGGCATCATCGCGGTGCAGATCCTGGTGGCGGCCTCGGTGATCGCGTTCTTCGCGCGCGACCATCGGGACGCCAGCCTCGTGCACCGCCTGATCGCGCCGCTCGTCAGCGTGATCGCGCTCGGCGCCTGCCTCGTGCTGGTCGTGCGCAACCTGTCGGTGCTGAGCGGATCGGATTCGACCTTCGTCGCGATGTTTCCGTATTTCCTCGCCGCCGTCGGCGCGCTCGGCATCCGCGCCGCGCTGCGGTTGAAACGCAGCGACCCCGACCTGTACCGCGCACTCGGACGCGCCGTCCAATAACCGCCGCCCGGACGGTGCCGCACCGCCGTCCCGTCGCCGCCCCGACGCTTTCCCGCCGCCCACGCGCCATGCGACGTGTCGCGCCGGCACGGGTATTCCCTATCCCGATCGCGCCGCAACGGTTGCCGATAGCGGACAAGGCGCGCGATTCCATCGACATACAGTAAAGGCGACGTCGAAGCAGCACGGCGGCGGCCGCCCCCGCCGCCGCCCCGTTCCGCCCGACGATTCGCCCCTGGAAACACGGACACCATGATGAAAATTCAGAATCTGATCGACGGCAGGCATTGCGACGCAGCGGCCGGCCGCACCTTCGACAAACTGGCGCCGGCGACCGGCGACTACGTGGCCGCCGTGCCCGCATCGACCGCCGAGGACGTCGATCGCGCGGTGCGCGCCGCGCACGCGGCGCTGCAAGACGACGCCTGGGCGCGCGCGGGCGGCGCGGCCCGCGCCCGCTGGCTGCTTCGGCTGGCGGACCTGGTCGAGCGCGACGCCGATGCGCTGACGGAATTGCTGGCCGTCGAACAGGGACGTCCGCTTGCCGAGATGCGCATGATGGACCTCCCGATGTGCATCGACACGCTGCGCTACTTCGTCGGCTGGGCCGACAAGCTCGAGGGCCGCACGATTCCGACCGACGGCTTCATGGGCCGCCCGACGCTCAGCTACACGCGGCGTGCGCCGGTGGGCGTCGCCGGTCTGATCATCCCGTGGAACGCGCCGTTGATGATCGCCGTGTGGAAGCTCGCGCCGGCGCTGGCGGCCGGCTGCCCGGTGGTCGTCAAGCCGTCGGAGGACACGCCGCTGGCCGTCGCCCGGCTCGGCGAACTCGTCTGCGAAGCCGGCCTTCCCGCCGGGGTCGTCAACATCGTCCACGGCGTGGGCGCGGAAGTCGGCGCCGCGCTGGTCGCGCACCCGCTCGTGAGCAAGATCAGTTTCACCGGCAGCACCGAAGTCGGCCGCGCGATCGCGGGCGTGGCAGCAAGGACCTTCAAGCGCGTCACGCTGGAACTCGGCGGCAAGGCCGCGCAGATCGTCTTCGCGGACGCCGATCTCGACCGTGCGATTCCGTCGCTGATGGCCGGCATGTTCGCGAACCAGGGGCAGACGTGCGCGGCCGGCTCGCGCGTGCTCGCGCACCGCTCGATCGCCCAGGCGCTCGAAGAACGGCTTGCCGACGCGGCCCGGGCGATGCGCGTCGGTCCGCCATCGGAGCCCGGCGTGCAGATGGGCGCGCTCATCAACCCGCGGCACCTCGCACGCGTGCGAGCGCTCGTCGACGGCGCGCTCGCCGAAGGGGCGGTGATGCTCGCCGGCGACGAACAGGTGCCGCCGCGCGGGTGCTTCATGCGCCCGACGATTCTGGGCGGCGTCCATCCGGGCATGCGGATCGCCCGCGACGAGGTATTCGGCCCGGTCGGCATGGTCATGCCGTTCGACACCGAGGACGACGCCGTTCGCATCGCCAACGACACGCCGTTCGGTCTGTCCGCCTCGGTGTGGACGCAGGACGTCGGCACCGCGCACCGCGTCGCCGAACGGCTCGACGTCGGCGCGGTCGCGATCAACGCGTGGAGCCCGATCGACGCACGCCTGCCGTGGGGCGGCACCAAGCAAAGCGGGATCGGGCGCGACCTGTCGAAGGCCGCGCTCGATGCGTACCTCGAGGAAAAGATCGTCACCGCAGCCCTGTGACCCGACGGCGCGCACCGCGCCACAACCCTGTTCAAGCACTTCGCAAGAGAGACGAGAGACACCATGGACTATCAAAAGCGTCAAAAACGATTCTGGCACCCGATGAGCTCGGCGGCCGCCGGGCATACGACTCCCACCGTGATCATCGCGCGCGGCGACGGCAACTACGTGTACGACGTCGAGGGCCACCGCATGCTCGACGGCGTGGGCGGCCTGTGGAACGTCAACGTCGGGCATAACCGGCCGGAAGTGAAAAGCGCGATCGCCCGGCAGATGGACGAACTGTCGTACTACCAGACCTTCGACGGCGTCGCCCATCCGCGCGTCTACGATCTGGCCGACCGCCTGTGCGCGATGTTCGCGCAGGAGGACATGCAGCGGGTCATGTTCGGCAGCGGCGGGTCCGACGCGATCGAGACCGCGCTCAAGATGGCGCGCCAGTACTGGGTCGCCGCGGGCGAGCCGTCGCGCACGAAATTCCTGTCGCTGCGCAACGGCTATCACGGCGTGCACATGGGCGGCACGTCGATTGGCGGCAACGGCGTCTACCATTACAATCACGGCCCGCTGCTGCCCGGCTGCGTGCTGCTCGACACGCCGTGGCTCTATCGCAATCCGTGGAATTGCGACGATCCGCAACAGCTCGTCGAGCACTGCATCCGGCAGATCGAGGAAACGATCGCGTTCCACGGCCCGCAGACCATTGCCGCGTTCGTCGCCGAACCCGTGCAGGGCGCCGGCGGCCTGATCGTCCCGCCGGCCGATTACTGGGCTCGCGTGCGCGCCGTATGCGACCGCAACGGCATCCTGCTGATCGCGGACGAGGTGGTCACCGGCTTCGGCCGCACCGGCAGCCTGCTCGGCAGCCGCGGCTGGGGCGTCGCCGCCGACATCCTGTGCGTCGCCAAGGGCATTTCCGCCGGCTACGTGCCGCTCGGCGCGACGCTGTACAACGGGCGGATCGCCGACGCGATCGAACATGGGGCGGGCTTCTCGCACGTGGTCATGCACGGCTATACGTACAGCGGCCATCCGCTCGCCTGCGCCGCGTCGCTCGCGGTGCTCGACATCGTCGAGGCCGAGGATCTGCCGGGCAATGCGGCGCGGGTCGGCCAGCGCCTGCTCGAGCAATTGCTGCCGCTGAAGGCAGACTTCGAGACCGTCGGCGACGTCCGCGGCAAGGGGCTGATGCTGGCGCTCGACCTGGTGACCGACAAGGCCAGCCGCACGCCGCTCGATCCGGGCAAGGGGTTCGCCGCCCGCGTGGCAGATGCCGCGCGCCGGCGCGGCGTCCTGGTCCGCGCGATCGCGAACAAGGTCGTGATGTCGCCGCCGCTGACGCTGCGGCAGGACGAAGCCGACTTCATCGCGGTGACGCTGCGCGAAGCGCTGCAGGAATGCTGCGCGGATTCGCTGGCGATCGCCTGAGCGCGAACCGGCCCGGCGCACGGGCTTTTCGTCGAAGGTTCGTGCGCGTCGCCGTCCGGCTTCGGTTCGACGACGATCGCCGCGGGGCGCCGAAGTCGACGATCGGCATCCCGCCTGTTCCCGTTTCGTTTTAAAGGAAGACAAGTCAAATGGAAAACCGGGCCGTTGCATTCACGGTGGAGAAATACCCGCTCGCGCTTCGACTGCTGCACTGGGTCAGGGCGATCCTGATCGGCGCGCAGCTCTGGACCGGCTGGACGATGGTCCGGCTCGACGACAACCTGCCGGCCAAGTTCGACTGGTACTACCCGACGCACAAGGAATTCGGCGTGCTCACGCTGCTGGTGGTCGTCACGCAACTGGCAATCCGTTCGATGAAGCCGTTGCCGCCGCTGCCTTCGACCCTGCCGACGCTCGACCGCAAGCTCGCGAAGATCGGCCACTACCTGCTGTATGCGCTGGCGATCGTCGTGCCGCTGATGGGTTATTCGATGTCGAGCACGTTTACGCAGAGCGACGGCGTGCCGTTCTTCTTTTTCCGCGTACCCGAGCTGCTGCCGAAGAACGACCACTGGTTCGAGGCGTTTCAGTGGTTGCACAGGACGCTCGCCTACACGCTGCTCGCGCTCGTCGTGCTGCATGTGCTCGGCGCGCTGAAGCACCGATTCTTCGACCGCAACCCGGAAAACGACGTGCTGCGGCGAATGCTGTAACGCCGCCACGCGGAAACCTCGCGCCCGGTGAGCTTCCGCATCCGGTCCGCCCGATCGCGGCGGGCCGATCTTCTTCACCATAAATATTTCGTTTTACTAACGACAAGCGGACCCGCCGCACGCGTCCGGCGCCGTCGCACGCCGTCGGAAACCGCGCCGCGTGGGCCGCCCACACCTGGAGATCGACGATGAAAAAGATAATGGCGGCCGTATCGGCCGCGAGCGCCATGGGTTTCGGCCTGACGGCCCATGCGCAAGGCACGGTGACGCTGTACGGCCTGATCGACGAGGGCGTCAATTTCACGAGCAACGCGGGCGGCAGCCACGCTTACCAGATGGTCAGCGGCGATACCGTCGGCAGCAACTGGGGCCTGAAAGGGACCGAGAACCTCGGCGGCGGGCTGAGAGCGCTGTTCCAGCTCGAGAACGGTTTCAACGCGAGCACCGGTGCGCTCGGGGTCACGTCGCGGATGTTCGGCAGGCAGGCCTACGTCGGGCTCGATTCCGATCGGTTCGGCACGCTGACGTTCGGCCGCCAGTACGATCCCACGCTCGACATATGGAGCCCTTTCACGGCCACCGGAAACTGGCTCGGCGACTTCGGCGCGCATCCGTACGACAACGACAACGCCGACTGGGACTACCGCATCCAGAACAGCATCAAGTACGTGTCGCCGATGTACGGCGGCTTCAAGGGCGAAGTGCTGTACGGGCTCGCGAATCAGGCGGGCGGCTTCGCGCGGAACCGCGTGTACAGCGCCGCCGTGCAGTACCAGGCGGGCGCATTTTCCGCTGCCGTCGCGTACCTGAAGGCCGACAATGGCGGCGCAACCGCGGGCGGCGCGTTGTCGAGCGACGATACGGTTTTCAGCGGCCGCTCGCAGCAGAACATCGATGCCGGCGCATCGTACAAGTTCAGCGACAAGCTGACGCTGTCCGCCGCGTATTCGCATGTCGACGTGACCAACCCGGAATTGAATCTCTACTTCGCGAACCAGCCGGCGGCAGGCTCGCAGCACGCGTGGAAATTCGACAACTTCGAGGTCAACGGCCAGTATTTCTTCCGGCCGGACGTCTGGCTCGGCGCGGCCTATACCTACACGCATGCACATGTCGCGACGGCGGCGGGCGATGCGTCGCCGAGCTGGCACCAGCTATCGATGATGCTCGACTACGATCTCAGCAAGCGGACCTCGACGTACATTCAGGGCGCGTATCAGCATGCAACCGGCAATACCGGCACCGACTTCGACTACGCACACGTGCTCGGCACGGCCGGGCAGTCGTCGGGCCGCAATCAGCTGGCGTTGCGCGTCGGGATGATGCATCGCTTCTGAACCCGGCGGACCACACGGGCTCGCAGCGTGCGCGGCAGCCCGTGCTTTCCCGAACCGTCAGAACTGATGCCGCACGCCGAGCCGAACCGCCGTCTGCGCCGCACCGGACGCCGGCCCGCCAAGCGCCGCTTCGACCTGGGCGCCGTAAGCACCGTCGTGCCCGCGTGCGAATACCGCGTACAGGCCCGTACGTTTCGACAGCGAATAGTCGGCGCTCAACGTGACCTGATTGGCCGAGCCGACGTCGCCGCCGCGCTGCTGGTACTGGAACCCGCCGCCCAGTTGCAACGACGGCGTGACGGCATAGGTCAGCCCGGCGTCGCAAGTGGTGGCCCGCAGCGGCGCGGCGGCACTGATCCGCACGTCCGACACCATGCCGAAGACGCGGAGCGGACCGACGTTGTAGCCGGCCCCGACCGAGAAATTGCGCAGATTGCCGCCGGCGGTCACGTCGTGCTGGCCGAAATAAGCGAGGGCGGCACTGAACGCGCCCTGTGCGTAGGACAGCATCGCGCTTTGCACGCTGCCGCGCGCGACCGTCCCGGGCACGTTGCCGAACCCCCACATGCCGCCGAACGACAATCCGCCGAATGACGGGCTCACGTACTTCACCGCGTTGTTCACCTGGACGCCCCATACACGGTTGTCGAGCGCGCCGCCCGCCGATGCGTTCGCCGGCAAGCCCCACGCGAGCAGGCCGGCCGGCGTGTTCGCACCGATCGCGAACGCCGGCAGGAGATCGCCGACGAAATCGAACTGCCGCCCGAGCGTCACGGTCCCCCAGTCGCCACCGAGCCCGACGTACGCTTGCGAACTGAACGCGGAGCCCGGCACGGTCAGCGCGCCGTCTGACGTCTGGAACTGGCTTTCGAGCCGAAACACCGCGTAGCCGGCACCGCCGAGATCCTCCCTGCCCGTCAGGCCCCACACGTCGTTGCGCGACACGCCGGCCTGCAACGCGACCTGACGCCCGCCATGCGGGGCGGACGCCACGTCGCTCGTATAGGTCACGCCCGTGTCCAGCGAACCGTAGAGCGTCACGCTCGATTGCGCGAACGTCGGTGCGACGGTTCCGCAGCCGCATAAAGCCATCATCCGAAACCACCCTTTCATCGTCTTCTCCTCATCGAAACTTCCCGGCCGATGCGCGCGCGATCCGACCGGCTCGGCGGCAACCTCGACCGGGTGCGATTTCTTCCATTAAAATAGGAATCCATATCATTCAAGGTGAAACGATCCTCCCCGACGCGGCCGGCCCGCACCGCGCCCATTCGCCGCCGTGGTCCCGGTCGCCGCCCGCACGACATAAGTTAGACTACGGCCTGTCGCCCGCGGCGGCGCATGCCGTGCCGCACCCCGGCAGCCCGCAGCGCGTGCGTCCTTCCCGTTCCATTGCCGCAAGCCGTCTGAATCCCGGATCACGTCATGTCGAGCCTCACCAAAATGCTGTCCATCCTCGACGTCTTCTCTTCGTCCGCGACGTCGATGACCGCCGAGGAAATCGCCGAACACATGGGCTTTTCGCGCACCACGTGCTATCGCTACGTGAAGGAACTGGCGTCCGTCGGCCTGCTCGTCGGCACCAACGGCCGCTATACGCTGGGCCCGCGCATCATCCATCTCGACTACAACATGCGGCAGTCGGACCCGACGCTCACCGCCGCGAAACCCGTCATCCAGAAACTGGTTCAGGTCACCGGCGGCGATGCGCTCGTCTCGACGCTGTTCGACGAGCAGATCATCAACGTGATGCACGAGACCGGCGCCGAGAATCTGCAGTTGGGCTTCGGCCGCGGCCGCATCATGCCGTTGTTCCAGGGCGCGTCGTCGAAGGTGATCGTCGCCGCGATGTCGCGCGCGCGGCTGAAGCGCCTGCACGAACGGCACAACGCCGAGCTGGGCGAGTTCGCCGCCGACTGGACGCAGTTCTGGCGCGCCTGCCAGCAGATCGTCGAGGCCGGATACTGGATCTCGCGCGGCGAGCTCGACGCCGGGTTCGTCGGCATCGCCGCACCGATTCGCACGGCCAGCAGCGGCGACGTCAACAGCAGCCTGTCGCTGATCTTTCGCGCCGAACACTTCGCGCTGTTCGACGAACACGTACTCGGCAAGCTCCTGATCGACGCCACCGCACGGATCGGCGACGCCACCTGAGCATTCGCGCGGCATCGCATCGCGAACGATGCCGCATCCGAAACGCCCACGTGCGCGGTCAGTTCATCTGCGTGATGAACTTGGTGACCAGGTAGCCGTCGAACGTCTCCGTTCCGCCCTCGCTGCCGAAGCCGCTGTCCTTCACGCCGCCGAACGGGATCTCCGCCGGCCCCATGCCGAAGTGATTGATGTTGACCATGCCGGCTTCGAGCGCACGGCCGATCCGGTGCGCATGGCGCGCCGACGTCGTGAACGCGTACGACGCGAGGCCGAACGGCAAGCGGTTGGCTTCGTCGAGCGCATCGTCGAGCGCGTCGAACGGCACGATCCCGACGATCGGCCCGAACGGCTCTTCGTTCATCAGCCGCGTATCACGCGCCGGCCCCAGCACGACCGTCGGTGCGAAATAGTGCCCCGGCCCCGCCGTCGGCAGGCGCGCCCGGCCTGCGGCAATCTCCGCCCCTTTTGCCTTCGCGTCGGCGACGAACGCGTCGATCTCGGCTACGCGTCGCGCATGCGCAAGCGGCCCCATCGTGGTCGCCTCTTCCAGCCCGTAGCCGACGCGGATCTTGCCGACCGCCTCGAGATATGCGGCGACGAACCGGTCGAACACCGGGCGCTGCACGAAAAAACGCGTCGGCGATACGCAGACCTGCCCGGCGTTGCGAAACTTGTATGCGGCCAGCATCGTCGCCGCGCGTTCGACGTCGGCGTCCGCACAGACCAGCACCGGCGCATGGCCGCCTAGTTCCATGGTCATGCGTTTCATGTGCGACGCGGCAAGCGCCGCCAGTTGCTTGCCGACCGGCACCGAACCCGTGAACGAGATCTTGCGCACGAGCGGCGACTCGATCAGTTGCCTGGACACGTCGGCCGGCACGCCCCAGACGATGTTCAGGCAGCCCGCGGGTAATCCGGCGTCGTGGAAGATGCGCGCGAGCGCGACGATCGCGCTCGGCGATTCCTCCGGCCCTTTCAGCACCAGCGTGCACCCGGACGCAAGCGCCGCCGCGATCTTGCGCATCGCCTGGCTGAACGGGAAATTCCACGGCGAGAACGCCGCGCACACGCCGATCGGTTCGCGCAGCACCGTCTGGGCGACGTCCGGGGAGCGCGACGGCACGACGCGGCCGTACGTGCGACGTCCTTCCTCCGCGTGCCATTCGAGCTGCTCGGCGGACGACACGACCTCGGCGATCGCCTCGCGAAGCGGCTTGCCCTGGTCCATCGTGATGTGACGTCCGATCGCGTCGGCGCGCTCGCGCACCAGCGCAGCCGCGCGGCGCAGGATGTCCGAGCGCGCGAGCGGCGACTCGCGGCGCCACGTCGCGAACGCGCGATGCGCGGCGCGCACCGCGGCGTCGATATCGGCCGGCGTCGCATGCGGCAGGTCGCCGAGCACGTCGCCGGTGCCCGGATCGAGAACGGGCTGCGTGCGCCGGCCGTCGGCCTGAAAGAACCGGCCGTCGATATACAGATGGAGCGACGCGTAATCGCGCCGCACATCGGGTGCTATGTGGGAGGTCAAGGGCGTAAACGGAATCAAGACGGATACCTCGGTAGAAACTGCACGATGGGCCGGGCAACGCGACGATCGCATCACGCGGCCGATGGCGGTGCGCGCAGCAGGCCGCCGATTTCCTGTCGGAGGATCTGGTTTTCCTGCCGGACGAGCAGATGCCGGACCTTGCCGCGAAACGTCCTGAATTCGGGATCGGCCATCAGCACCGCACGACGCCGGGCACGATCGTCCAGCGAATCGAACGCCCACAGATAGACGAGCTGGTTCAGCGGTCCGATCTCCGTCGCGAAACACCCGACCATCGTGCCGAGCGCGTGCTCCTGCGGTGCGCGACCGCATTCCGCGTACAGCCGCAGATACTCGGCGACGCCGCCCGGCACCAGCGTGTACGTGCGTTGCTCAACAAACATGCGCGCTCTCCCGTTGTCGCGCCGCAAACGCGTGGAATGCCGCGGTCACGCCCGCCATGCCGGCCGCGTCCGTCTGCGCCGCCACATAGCGGTCCGGACGGACGACGACGAGCGGCCCCGCGTGCCTGTCGAACCATTCGGCCATCGCGTTGTCGACGTCCTCGACGCACTCGCTGCCGTGCGCGCTCGCGATGCGCTGCTCGCGGCACGTTCCGCTGCGCGAACGGACGATCTGCACGAATTTCGCGCCCAGCGCGGCCCAGAACGCGCGATCGTCGTCGCTCAGGCACGCCTGTGGGTCGCATCGCCAGCCGATGACCGAAAACCACGGGCCGAGCACGTCGTCGAGCTTGCGACGGGCGCCGTCGGCCGTTTCGACGTCGGGCTGGACGATCATGCGCCCGACGGCGCCCGACGCGCCGGTGACCACGATCCCGTGCGTATAGCTCGGCATCGGCTTGAAGCGCATCTGCAGCACGTAATCCTTCAGGCCGGGCGCATGGCGCGCGAGCCCGAGGAACCGGTCGCGCAGGAACGCGACCAGACGGCTGGTCGGCATCAGCATCGCGCCGAAGGTGTCCGCGAGATCGATCATCGCCTTCGCGTGATCGCGGCGCTCCGATTCGTACGTCGAGATCACGCTCCGGTGCAACGTGCCGTTCACGACCCCCGCGAGCTTCCATGCGAGATTGCCCACGTCGCGCAGCCCCGCGTTCAGCCCCTGGCCGATCCACGGCGGGCTCAGGTGGGCGGCGTCGCCGATGAGCGCCACGCGTCCGGCGACGAAACGTTCGGCCACGCGAGAGTGATGCGTGTAGGTGCGCGCACGCACGATCTCGATGCGATCGACGTCGTCGACGTACGGTTCGATCAGCGCGCGGATCGACTCCGGTTGCGCGATCGCCGCTTCGTCCTCGTGCGGAAACACGAGAAATTCCCAGCGTCGGTAGTTGAACGGCAGATAGATGCAGACGTTCGGGCGTCGCGGGTCGCAGTTCAGCGCGGTACACGGCTGGTCGAGCTGCGCGTTCTTCACGTCGACCACGACCCATTTGATCGGATGCGTCGTACCGGCCAGCCTGATGCCGAGCATCTCGCGCACGGGGCTGCGTCCGCCGTCGGCCGCCACCACGTAGTCGGCATCGAGTTCGTATTGCCGCCCGTCGGCGGCACGCACCTGAAGCGTCACGCCTTCGTCGTCCTGCTCCAGGCCGACCACCTCTTCGCCCGTGCGCAGGGACACGTGCGGATAGCGCGCCAGCGCGTCGCGCAGCGTACGCTCGGCCAGGTGCTGCATGAAGATGTTGCGTCGCCACCAGCCGAACTCGCGTATCGACGGACGGATGTCGGCGAAACATTCGCCGTTCGCCTTGAACATGCGCAGCGGCACGTTCTGGATGATGTCGCGGCTCAGCTCGTCGGCCAGACCGGCCGTCTGAAACAGCCGCAGCGCCTCGTCGTCGATGCCGACCGCACGCGGGAACTCGACGATCCGCGCCTCGCGTTCGACGACGATCGTATCGACGCCATACAGGCCGAGCAGGTTGGCCATGGCCGCACCATTCGGCCCCGCGCCGACGATGGCGACCTTGGTCCGGTTCCGGTTGTTCGCTTTCATTCGCCGGCGCCTCCCGCGCGCCATGCGGCGTCGTCGAGACGATCGAGCCAGGTGCGCAGCGCGTGATTGAATGCATCGGGCCGATCGTCGTGCACGTAATGCGTCGCGCCGGGTATGTCGATCCGTTCGATCTCCGCATTGGCGGCCGCCATTTCGGCCGCCACGTCCGCGGACAGGAAATCCGAGTCTCCGCCGCGCAACAACAACGTGGGCACGTGCAGATTGAGGATCAGCGGCCAAAGATGGACGAGTTGCGCCGGTGTCGCGGCCAGCCGGGCCGCCGCGATCCCTTGCGCGTCGTGCCGCCATACGATCCGGCCGCGCGCGTCCGCCTTCAGCGAGTGTGCGAGGCGCGAGTCGAGCGCGGATTCCGCGACGTTCGGCCGCTGGCGTCGCCAGAACGCGCGCGCGTCGTCCCACGACGCGAACGCGTCCGGCGTGTCCCGCAGCTCGCGCTTGATGCGCTCGGAACCCGGCGATCCGGCCGACGCACCGGGGCCCATGTCCTCGATCACGAGACCGGCGAGCCGCTCCGGTCGTGCCGCCGCGTAGACGAACGCGTTGGCCCCGCCCATCGAGTGCCCGGCCAACACGAACCGTCGCAGGTCGAGCGCCCGCACCAGCGCGTCGAGATCGCGCACGTAGGCCGCCGCGTAGTAGTCCCGCCGAGGATCCCAGTCGCTCAGCCCGCGCCCGCGCTGATCGAGCGCGACGACCCGGTAGCGGTCGACCAGCGCATCGGCGACGCTCGCCCAGGTATGCGCGTAACTGCGCAAGCCGTGCAGCATCACCACGGCCGGCGCATCGTCACGCCCCCAGCTCACGTAGTGCAGCCGCAATCCATCGTTGTCGATCCATCCATCCCTGGCGGATGCCGCGTTCATCATGTGCTCCCCGGCCGGCATGCGCGATCAGACCAGACCGTCGCGACCGACGATCTCGCTCGCCTTCAGGCCGCCGAGCCGCGCATGCAGCCGGCCGCGCGTCGCGAACGCGAAGATCACCAGCACTTCGTCGTCGTTGGGCGCATCGGGAAACAGGCACGTCACCGTGTCGTAGTGCGAGCGCACGTAGAGCGCATCCTTGTGCGCGAGCGGCACGTCGATCACCGTATTGATCGGGCCGCGCTTGCCGCTCGACGGCACCCACGCTTTCCCGCCGCCCAGCGCCGCCCGGATCGGCTCGGCGAAGATCGACGTGAGGAACGCGTTGCCGTGTTCGTATTCGCCGGCCGAGCCGACCAGGCAGGCCTTGCCGTAGCTCTCGATCGCGCGGCCGGCGGCGAGCGATTCGATGCGTCGCGCGAATTCCTTGCCGAGCGCGGGCGACGGGCGCACGAGATCGTCGAGGTTTTCGCTGAATCGTCCCGCGTACGGGTTGTGAACGGCCGCGGCGATCACGATCTTGCGCAGCGGCTCGCCATCCGCGAGCTGGCCGGTTTCGTTCGCGAGCGAATCCTCGATCTGCGTGTACCACTTGCGGATATGAAAGCCTTCGAAATTGGCGGTCTTGCTCATCAGTATTCCTTTATAAAACGTCGATGATGCGGATTGAGACGCGGCGCTTCAGTCGAACAACGGTTCGAGCTGGAACGGATCGCTCGGCGCGTTGTATCGATGCAGCACGCGCTTGCCCTCTTCGTCGTCCGTGACGGTCTCGCAGAAGAATTCGAGCCGGTTGCCGTCGGGGTCCGTGAAATACACGCCGATCCCGACCTTGTGATCGGTGATCTTGACGATCGGCACGCCGCGGCGAAGCAGCATCCCGTACAGGCGACGCAATTCGGTCAGCCCGCCGGCGATCTCGAGGCCGTAGTGCTGCAGGCCGATCGTGCCGAGCTCCGCATCGGACGCCGCGCGAATCAGCGCGATGTCGTGGTGCTTCTGGCCGAACGACATGAACACCCACTGCTCGCCGCGCGCGGTTTCCGTCATGCCGAGCACCTCGGCGTACCACGTGCTCGAACGGACGGGGTCGCGCACGAACAGCGACAGGTGCGTGCGCTGCACGCGCGGCGTCGGCAGCGGCAGGCCGCTCGCGTTCGCGCGCTCGGCGTGTTGCCGGATATCGGACGGTGTCATCGTTCGCTCCGCTCAGTGGGTCGACTGCGCGTGGGCGGCCAGCGGCGCCTCGAACGGCGTCCACGCCACCGCCGTGATCTCGCTGAAATCGCGCCATTCCTTGATCCAGTTCCGGCCGCCGTCGCTCGAACGGAACAGGTGCCCATACTTGGTGCCCGCATAGACGAGCGCCGGCCGGGCCGCATGCACGCCGAACGCCCAGAACGTGGAGTTCGGCGGCGTGTGCAGGTCCATCTCGCGCCACGCGTGGCCGCGATCGGCCGAGCGGTAGATTCGGCTGCGGGTGCCCGGCGTGCCGTCGCCGATCGCCATCAGCAGGTCGCCTTCCGGCTCCGGCAGTTGTACGACGGTGCGCGTGTAGTACAGCCCGTCGAAGCGGTCGCGCGACAGCTTGCCGTCCCAGGTCCGGCCGTCGTCCTCGCTCACGTACACGGCGTTGACCGTCAGCAGCACCGTGGTCTTCGGCCGGTCTTGCGCGGCGGGCAGCACGGCGATCGCGTGAATGTCGCTGTTGCGGATCGCGCTGCCGGGGCCGTCCACGCGCGCCCAGCTCGCACCGGCATCCCGGCTGCGCCACGCGCCGCCCTCCTCCACGCCGTACCAGACGTTGCTGCTGTCGTCCGAATCCACGCAGATCGTCAGCAGCCGCGGACGGTTGACGCCCGAGCAGAACTCCGGCAGCTCGGGGGCCGTTCTCGCCCAGGTCAAGCCCGCGTCGCTCGACTTGTAAAGCGCGGCACGCGACGGCGCGCCGGTGCCGGCATAGAGCACCGCCGGGTTCGCCGGATCGATCGCGATGGACCAGACCGTCTGCCCGTTCAGCAGGTTGTCCGGCCGAAACCAGTGCGCGCCGCCATCCTCGCTGATGCACAGCCCCGAATCGGCGCCGGCATAGACGCGCGACGGCGTCGCGGGATCCACCGCGAGCGCGCGCACGATGCCGTCGAACTCGATCGGTTCGGCGAGCCCGAGGCGATGCCAGGTCTTGCCGTCGTCGTTCGAGCGCAGGATGCCTTGCCCCGCGGTGGCGACCAGTACGGTTGCGGTCATGAAATGCTCCTCGTGTCAGAGAAAAATGCCGCGCGTGAGCCCGCCGTCGCAGCCGATCGATTCGCCGGTGATCGAGCCGGACTTCGGCGACGCGAGAAACGCGACGATCCACCCCATTTCTTCCGGCTGCAGCACGCGGCGGATCGGCGTGACCTTCACGTAGTTGGCCTCGACCTCCGCGGCCGTGAGCCCCTGCTTGCGCGCCTCCGTCTCGTAGAGCTCGTGGATGTGCGGCGTTTCGACGACGCCCGGGTGAATCGTGTTGACCGTGATGCCGAACGGGCCGAGCTGGTCGGACAGCGTCTTGGTCAGGTGGACGATCGCCACGTTGCGCATGCCCGACAGTTGCTTGCTGCCGCGGCCGGTCAGGCCGCCGATATTGACGATCCGGCCGAAGCCGTTGCGCCGCATGTACGGCGCGGCCGCCTTCGCGCAACGCAGGTAGCCGACCACCTTGATATCGATGTCCTGCAGCAACCCTTGCGGATCGGCATGCTCCAGCTCCGCCCGCACGAGCCCGCCCGGGTGCGCCGCGCCGTTCAGCAGGATGTCGAGCCGGCCGAAGCGCTCGACGCTCGCTGCCATCGCCGCTTCGACCGACGCCATGTCGGTCGTGTCCACCGTGACGGGCACGATGGCGCCGGCCGCGCTGCCCAGCGGCGCGAGCGCCGCGCGAATCTCGGCGGCCGCGACTTCGAGGTGTTCGATGCGTCGCGCGGCGATCGCGACGTTGACGCCTTCGCGCGCCAGTTCGAGCGCGACGGCCTTGCCGATGCCCATGCTGCCGCCGGTGATGAACGCGGCTTTTCCGTGCAGTTGCAGATCCATGTCGATGAAAGGTGAGAGTCGGGATTGAGGAAACGAGCGCGTGACGCGATCAGGACAACCGCATTTCGACGAGCGTCGGCCCGTCGGTGCGCGCGAGCGCGCCGTCGAGCGCCTGCACCAGCGCATGCGTGTCGCTCACGCGTTGGGCCGGCACGCCATAGCCGCGCGACAGCGCGAGCCAGTCGATCGGCGGATCGTCCAGCAGCGTCAGGCGGCTGGCGTGCGGCGTGTCGGCCGGCAGGCCGCTGCGCGCGAGCTCGGTCTGCAGGATGCCGTAGCGCCGGTTCGATGCGATCAGCATCACGATCGGCAAACGCTCGCGCGCCATCGTCCACAGCGACTGGATCGTGTACTGCGCACTGCCGTCGGACTGCAGCGCGAACACGCGGCGCGCCGGGCACGCGACGGCGGCGCCGAGCGCCACCGGCAGCCCCTGGCCGATCGCGCCGCCCGTGTTCGTGAGAATGGTGTGGCGGCGCGCGCGTGCCGACGCGGTCACGAACGGGTAGCCGCACGTGCCGCCCTCGATCGACACGATCGCATCGTCGGGCAGTGCATTCGCGAGCACGCGGCCGACGGCCTGCGGTGTGAGCGGCCCGTCCTCCACGCGCCAGCGCTCGACGCGCACGCCATCGTCATTCGTTGCCGCCGCACCGATGCGATCGGCCAGCGCCTCCAGCGCGTCGTCCGCCGCGTCGCCCGGCGCCGCCAGCGTCACGATGTCCTCCGGCCGCGCGAGTTCGCCCGGAATGCCTTCGTAGCCGAAGTAAGTGACGGGCGCGAGCGCGCCGGCCAGCACCACGCGCCGGCCGGCCAGCGCCGCGAGCGCCGGCTCGGGGAAATACGGCAGGCGGTCGATGTCCGGCAGGCCGCCGCCGCGCTCCGCCCGCGCGGGAAACGTCTCGCTGAAGCAGGTCGCACCGGTTGCCGCCGCGATGCGCGCCGCCGCACGCTGGCCGCGCGCCGACAGCGCGCGGGCGCCCATCAGCAGGACGGCGCGATGGCCGCCGAGCAGCAGATCGGCAACCTGTTCGACGCGAGCGGCATCGAACGACACCGCGGCCGGGCGCACGACGGCGGGCCACGCAGCACCGCGCACCTTGGCCGACTGGAGATCGACGGGCAGCACGAGCGTCGCGACGCCGCGCCGCGCGCCCATCGCGGCCGAAATCGCGTCGGCCGTATCCGTCGCGAGGTCCGCGTCGCGCGCCACGCTGCGATACCACACGGACACCGGACGGGCGAGCGATTCGATGTCGGACGTCAGCGGCGCGTCGTACTTCAGATGCTCGCGCGTGTGATCGCCGACGATGTTCAGGATCGGCGTGCGGGCGCGGCGCGCATTGTGCAGGTTGGCAATGCCGTTGGCGTGGCCGGGCCCGAGGTGCAGCAGCGTCATCGCGGGCTTGCCGGCCATGCGGCCATAGCCGTCCGCGGCGCCGGTGCACACGCCCTCGAACAGCCCGAGGATCGAGCGCATGCCCGCCACGGTGTCGAGCGCACCGACGAACGGCATCTCGGTCGTGCCGGGATTGGCGAAACAGACGTCGACGCCGGCATCACGCGCCGTGGTGAGCACGACGCTCGCCCCGCTTGTTGCTTCGATATCGCTGTTCAACGCTGGAATGTTCATGCGGCCGCTCGACGGGTTTGGCTGAAGTGTTTTTACTGTAATCCCGAATTACGGGATTTGTCAAACCATCCAGTTTCAATTTCGCACTCCATCGAGGCCCGCGTTTACCCGTAATCTCACCGTTCAATTCTGCAAGTAACAAGACAGGCGAACTGTTCAGCCTCCATCAACCAACGACCTATTTCCCACAATTCGGAATTTAACGAAATCGACACATCAGATCGATCGCATCCGTCGGGCGCGCCGTTTTGCTTCCCGCACTCAATCTCAAAATTACGATTGCAAATGCCTCTCATTTGCATTAAATTGCCGCGCGAATGTACTGTTTGGAACACAGATGTCGGCGCAAGGCCGCCCGCCGTGCCCGAACGCGAAGCACATCAAAAGGGAGGAGTATGAGCAGGAGGAACTGGGCGGCCGCACCGATGGCCATCGTCGTCGGCACGGCCGGCATGGGCGCCGCCGACGCGCAGGAAACGGCGCTGCCGACCATCGAGGTGTCCGCGCAACGCGCGACGGCGCCGTTCCGCACGCGCGAATCGACGAGCGCGACGCGCAGCGAGGCGGACGTGATGGAGATTCCGTTCGCGGTCGGCAGCGTCGATACGAAGCTGATCCAGACCGTGGCCGCGACGCGCGGCGACGATCTTTACGACTGGGTCGCGGGCGTCTCGCGCCAGAACAACTTCGGCGGCCTGTGGGACAACTACGCGGTGCGCGGCTTCGCCGGCGACGGCAACACGTCCGGCACCGACTACCTGGTCAACGGCTTTTCGTGGAATCGCGGCATGAGCGTGCCGCGCGACACCGTGAACCTCGAGCGCATGGAAGTGCTCAAGGGGCCGGCGTCCGCACTGTATGGCCGCGGCGATCCGGGCGGGATCATCAGCTATACGACGAAGCAGCCGCAGTTCACCCGCGCGAACACCATCGGCGTGTCGGCCGGCAGCTACGGCGCATTGCGCCAGACGCTCGATTCGACCGGCCCCGTCACGAAATCGCTGGCGTACCGCTTCGTCGCGATGAACGAGAACAACGGCAGCTTTCGCGACACGGTGTCAAGCAAACGCTACCTGTTCTCGCCGTCGTTCACCTGGGACATCGGCGCGGACACGACGCTGCACTACGAGTTCGAGAGCGCGCGTCAGCGCGCGCCGCTCGATCGCGGCGTGCTGGCGGTCAACGGGCAGCTCGGCGTGATCCCCGCGTCGCGCTTTCTCGGCGAGCCGCGCGACGGCGACTACGACGTGCGCAACACGGGCCACCAGTTCACGCTCGAGCATCGCATCGATTCAAGCTGGTCAATCAACGCAGGCGTCGCGCAACGCAACACCGACCTGTCCGGGCGCTCGTCCGAGGCGTTCGCGTTGCAGCCGGACGGCCGCACGCTGTGGCGGCGCTACCGGCAAGTCGCGTTTCATTCGAACGACCTGCAAGGCCGCCTCGAGACGACCGGCGCGTTCCGCACGGGCGGCATCGGCCATACGCTCGTGATGGGCGTCGACGCGTACCGCTTCAACTACGACCAGTTCGTCACGCGCTCCACGCCGAGCGCCGCCGCACCGTATGCGATCGACATCTTCGATCCGGTCTACGGCCAGCCCGCGCCCACGCCGCGCACCGCGACCAACCTGCTCGAGCGCGACGACGGTCAAGGCGTCTACGCGCAGGACACGCTCGCGTTCGGGCCGCACTGGAAAATCCTCGCCGGCCTGCGCTGGGATCGCTTCCACCAGTCGATCGACAACCGCCTGAAGGGCGTGACGACGAGCCAGTTGCAGACCGCGCTGAGCCCGCGTCTCGGCGTCGTGTATGAAATGAGCCCGGCGTTGTCGCTGTATGCGAACACCGCGTATTCGTTCCGGCCGAACAACGGCGCCGACGTCGGCGGCCGCGCGTTCGATCCCGAAAAGGGCCGCGGCTACGAAGCCGGCGCGAAATGGGCGGGCGCGCGCTCGCTCACGACCGTCGCGGCGTTCTACGTCACCAAGCGCAACGTGCTCACCGCCGATCCGGCGAATGCCGGCTTCTCGCGCGCGGCCGGCGAAGTACGCAGTCGCGGCATCGAATTCGAATGGAGCGGCGACCTCGGTCACGGCTTGCGCGGCATCGCCAATCTCGCGTACGTCGACGCGGAGGTCACACGCGACACCGTGCTCGCGCCCGGTTCGCGCCTCGTCGACGTACCGCGGCTGAGCGGCAGCGCACTGCTGATGTACGAGACGACCCTGCCGTTCGCGGACAAGGCGGGTGCCGGCGCCGGCGTGATCTACGTCGGGCGCCGCGCCGGCAACACGGCCAACACGCAGGACGGCTTCGAGCTGCCGGCCTACGCGACCGTGCAGCTCAACGGCTATCTTCAGGTCAACAAGCACCTTCGTGCGTCGGTCGTGCTGAACAACCTGTTCAATCGCACCACATACGTCAGCTCGTACAACAGCCTGTGGGTCACGCCGGGCGCGCCGCGCAGCCTGTTCGCGTCGCTCGCCTACTCGTTCTAGCACGACCAGGACGGCTGACGCGACGCGCATCGCGCGTCAGCCGCCGACCACGAATCGCGCGCCCAGCGCGAGCAGCAACGCAGGCGGCATCACGCACGCGCCGATCGCGAGAAATGCGCGGAAACCGACCTGCAACCCTTCGCGCCGGATCGCCGCCAGCCACAGGATCGTCGCGAGCGATCCGGTGATCGACAGGTTCGGGCCGAGATCCACGCCGATCAGAATCGCATCGATCACCGTTTGCGGGCTGTGCGCAGCCTGGATCGTCGAGCTCGCGATCAGCCCGGCAGGCAGGTTGTTGACCCCGTTCGACACGAGCGCGACCGCGACGCCGGCCGCGGCGGCGGCAATGTGCTCTCCGCTTTGCATCAACGCGTGCAGCAGCCCCGCCAGTACGCGCACCGCGCCGGTCCGGTCGAGCGTCTCGACGACGACGAACAACCCCGCGACGAGCGGCAGCACGCTCCATGAAATCGCGCGAACGATCGGCACGCACGCCGCGCGATCCCGCATCACCACGCATGCGACCGTGACGACACCCGCGAGCGCGGTCGGCAACCCGAGCGGGCGATCGAGGACCGACACCGCCATCAGCGCGACGGCCGTTGCCGCGATGCCCGCGAGCGCGATGCGCCCGCCGCCCGTCAGCGGCTGCACCGGCAGCCCGGATTCGCAGCGGCCGGCAAGCGCCCGTCGCTGCACGATCCTCAGCATCACGAACGTACCGGCGATCGACGCGACGGACGGCGCCGCGAAATGCGCGAGCCATACGCCGAGCGCCGGCATGTGCGCGCCGTACAGCACCAGGTTCGCCGGATTCGAAATCGGCAAAACGAAACTCGCGGCATTGGCGACGAGCGCGCAGCTGTACAGCAGCGGCATCGGGTCGGCCTTCGCGCGGCGGGCGGCGGCAAGGACCGCGGGCGTCAGCACGACGGCGGTCGCATCGTTCGACAGAAACACGGTGGTGACGACACCGACCCCGTAGATCAGCGCGAACAATCGCCGCGGCGAGCCCTGCGCGAGATTGACGACGTGCGTCGCGACCCAGTCGAACAGCCCTTCGCGACGGGCCGCCTCGGACAACAGCATCATGCCCGTCAGGAACAGGTAGACGTCGCCCCCTTTCGCGACGGCGTCCAGCGCCTGCGCGACGGGCAACAGGTTCAACGCGACCAGCAGCAGCGCGCCGCTCACGGCCCACGTGGCCTCGGGCCAACCGAACGGACGCGTGATGACGCCCGCGGTGGCGAGCGCGGAAATCAGCCAGGCAAGCGAAACAGGATTCATGGGCAAGTCGACACAGGCATGGAAATCGAAATCGCTTTCACGATGATGTCGCCGATAGATCGGCGGGCTTGCCGCACGCGCCGCTCAGCGATCGCGCATGACCGAGCCACAGCGCGAGCGAGCCCGTCGACACGGCGCCCAGTACGACGAACGCGGCCGGATAGCCGAAGTGCTGCGCGAGCACGCCGCCGAGCACGGGGCTGAGCGCCGCGCCGATCCCCTGCGCGGTCGCGACGGCGCCCTGCCCGGCGTTCACGCGGCCGGAGCCATGCAGCAGGCGAACGACGAGCGCGGGCACGACCACGCTTTGCAGGCCGGCGCCGATGCCGTCGAGCATCTGCACCGGCCATACACCCGCTTCGCTCATCCACGCCGCGGCGACCGCCCCGCGCACCGGCAGCACGAGGTACGAGAACAGCAGCACGCGCCAGTAGCCGTGCGCGCGAATCAGCCGGGGCGCGAGCCACGCCGCCGCGATCATCACGCACTGCGCGATGACGATGGTCTGCGCGGTGAACGCGCTCGCGTTGCTGCGATGCGTGACGACGACGCCCATCCCGTAGAGCGGCAGCATCGCGGCATTGCCGAGATGAAACAGCGCGAGCGACGCGCCGAGCAGTACCAGCGGCCGGTTCTCGGCGAGCGTGCGCAGGCCGCCGACGCGCGACGTCGACGCCGCGTCCAACGCATGCGGATGCGCAGCATCCGTTCCCGGTGCGCGGCCATCAGGCTCGAGACCACGTGCGCAAGCATGATCGATTGCGTGCCCGGGTATCGCCAACGTGCTCGCAACCGCAAGGACGGTGAACACCCCGACGAGCGCGAACACCGCGTCGAATCCGACATGCCAGCCGAGCCACCCCGCGAGCGCCGCGCCGGCGACGTTGCCGGCATGGTTCGCCATCTGGTTGCGCCCGAACTGCCGATCGAAACCCTGGCGACGCACGATGCCGAGCGTCACGCCCGCGACCGCGGGCGCGAGCACCGCGCCGCCGACCGCCGCCAGGATCTGCGACGCCGCCACCGCCGGATAGCCGCGCACGAACATCAGCGCCAGCGACGCGAGTGCCGTCGCCGCGGTCGCCGCGACGATCAGCGCCCGCTTCGCACGCACCGCATCGACGAGCGCGCCGGCCAGCGGCGTCGCGGCCATCGCGGCGAGCCCCGCCAGCGTCATGACCGAGCCGATCGCATCGGCGCCCCAGCCGCGCGACAGCAGGATGACGCCGATGAACGGGCCGATGCCGGCCTGCACGTCGGCCACGAAGAAGTTGAGCGCCTCGAGCGCGCGTGCCGGTCTCACGGTCGCCGCGCCGTCATGCGACATCCGCATCGACGAGCTCGGCAATGTCACTCACGTCGAGCGTCGCACCGTGCGGCGTGACGACGCCGTGCCCCCACGCCTGCACATGGATGCCGGCCTGCAGGTAGTCGTGCAATGCTTGCGCCGCATGCGGCGGCAGACGCAACGCGACGCCGCTCGTCAGCAACGCGCCGTTCAACTCGCCTTTCGGGCCGTACAGCCCGAACGCGACTTCTCCGCTGAATTCCATCGGCCGTCGAGCCGGTCGCGGCGGCTTCGGGACAGCGTGCTCGGGCCCGGCGTCGACGATGTCGACGCCGCCACGCCCGGTCAGTTGCACGGCCGCGATCATCGCCGCGCGACGCGGCTTGATGCCCCGCACGCGGATGCGGTCGCCCACCGCGACATGGCGCACCAGTTCGCGGCCCAGATGCGGCGGCACGTGAACCTGCAGGTCGCCGTTCAGGATCAGGCCGTCGATTTCTCCGTGCGGATCGAGCAGGAACTGCGTGACGCGGCCGCGCGTTTCGGGGAGGCAGGCGGGATCGATCCAGTGCATGACAGGACTCCTTTCGATGGATTGCGGAACGGCGCCGCGCGTTTCAGCGCGCGACATCGTCATAGAGATTCACGACATGGCCCGGCGCGCCGAACGCCGTGGCCTGCAGCGCTTCGCCGTATGCGTTGCGCGTGCCGTAGCCGATCGCGGCCACGCGCTCCCCGGGCGCAAGCAGCGCGCCGAATTGCCGGGCGGCCGGCACGGTCAGCTTGACGATCGCGCCGCCGTCGAGCATCACGCCGTCCGGCTCGCCGCGCGGCGCGTGCGTCACGCGGCGCACGACGCCGGACACGCTCAGGCGCGCGAGGTTGACGCCGCGCAGCATGGCAGGCACGGGCGCGACGGGCGCGGGCGGCTGATCGGACAGCGACGCGCCGGTGCCGTCGTTGCGGACCACGCGTGCATGGATTTCATCGTCGAAGCGCCGTTCGCCGGCCACCGTGACACGCTCGCCCGACCGCACGAGCGCAGCCAGTTGCGAACCGAGATGCGGCGGCAGACGGACGAGCGTGCCGTCGGTCAGCACGAAGCCGTCGACCGTCCCTTCCGGATTGATCGTCAGGCGCGACAGCGTGCCGGAAACCAGCGCATCCGATCCGGTGTCGTTGCCGGGCCCGACGGGCAAAAGCGCACGCGGCCCGGACGGAGGCGGAGGCGGCATGGCGCCGGCCGGGTCTTGCGCGCGCGGTGCCGGCGGCACCTGCGCCACGCTGACCGTTGCGACGGCAACGAACGCGGCGGCGCAGAGCATGCGAGACGAACGGCGAACGGCGGCGCGGCCTCGCGGCCGCGATCGAACGACAGGCGGGTACGGCTTCATGACGGGTTCCGGCGACGGGTTGCGATGCATCGATATCCGCAATACCCGTGCCAACCCGCGACGCACCGCGCGGCCGTGCGCCGAGCGCCGATGTACGCCCAACGTGTCGGGTTTTCCGACACGTGGCTTCACCGGCTGTCGGCCATTCCGACAGTCGAAACCGCGCGACTCGACGCCTAGTCGTCGCGCTCGATCCCGAGATTCGCCATGCGCGCATAGAGCGACTGGCGGCCGATCCCGAGCTGCCTCGCCGCTTCCGCGCGATTGCCGTTCGCGCGCTCGAGCGCACGCAGGATCGCCGCGCGCTCGACCGTCGCCAGCGCATCGGGCAGCGGCATGTCGAGCAGGTGCGCCGGCACCGCATCGGCGCCCGGCTGGCGCGCGGGCACGGCGGGCAGGCCGAGATCGGCCGCACTGACGGCCGGCCCGGGAGCGAGCGCGGCCGCGCGCTCCATCACGTTGCGCAGTTCGCGGACATTGCCCGGCCAGCGGTGATCGAGCAACGCCCGTTGCGCGTCGTTCGTCAGGTGCAACGGCCGCATGCCAGCCGCGCTACCCAGGAAATGCGCGGCGAGCGGAAGAATGTCGGCCACGCGATCGGCGAGCGGCGGCAGGTGCAGCGGAATGACGTTCAGCCGATAGAAGAGATCTTCGCGGAACGTACCGTTCGCGACGGCCGCGGCGAGGTCGCGGTGCGTCGCGGCCACGACGCGAATGTCGATCGCCGTCGCGCGATCCGCGCCGAGCGGCGTCACCTGGCGCTCCTGCAGCGCGCGCAGCAGCTTGGCCTGCATCGCGGCGGGCATGTCGCCGATCTCGTCGAGAAAGAGCGTCCCGCCGTCGGCCTCGACGAGGCGCCCCGCGCGATCGGCATGCGCGCCCGTGAACGCGCCGCGACGATGCCCGAACAACTCGCTTTCGAGCAGGTCAGCCGGAATGGCCGCGCAGTTGACGGCGACGAACGGCCCCGCGTGCCGTGCCGATGCGGCATGCAGTACGCGGGCCGCCACTTCCTTGCCCGTACCCGTCTCGCCGGTCACGAGCACGGTCGCGTCGCTCATCGCGGCCCGGCCGACCTGCTTTTGCACGTCGCGCATCGCGGCGCTCACGCCGAGCAGTCGCGGCCGGTCCGCCGAAGGCTCGCCCGCGAAACCGCCTTCCACCGGCGCGAGCGCGGGCGGCTGATTCGCCGACACGATGCGTTCGAGCAGTTGCGCGATGTCCCGGCGCCCGATCGGCTTCGTCAGATGATCGAATGCGCCGAGCCGCATCGCTTCGATCGTGTTGTCGCTGGTCGCGTGGGCCGTCAGCATGACGACCGGCATCGCGGCCAGGGCGGGATCGTCGCGCAATTGCGCCAGCACGGCCAGCCCGTCCAGGTCCGGCAGGCGGAAATCCAGAAAGACGCATTCGATGTTGCCGCCGTCGCGCAGCGCGCTCAGCGCGGCCCGGCCGGATGCGGCCTCGACGGCCCGATGGCCGAGATCGGCCAGCGTTTCGGCGAGGCCGTCGCGAAATGCCGCGTCGTCGTCGACTATGAGGATGTTTGCCATGGAATTTCAATCACGAATGCGGCGCCGTCGTCGAGGCGCGCGTGCCCGCCGTGCGCCGCCGCCACTTCGCGGACGACGGTGAGACCGAGGCCCGTTCCGTCCGCGCGCCCGGTCACGAACGGCTCGAAAATCCGCTCGCGCTGCGCGGCCGGCACGCCGGGGCCGCTGTCCGACACGGTGATGCGCAGCCAGTCGCGCCCGGCGAACGGATATCGTTCGGCCGCGAGCGTGACCGCGCCGCCCGCGCCCGCGTGGTGCAGCGCGTTGAGCAGCAGATTGTCGAGCGCGCGCCGCATCTGGTCGGGATCGAAGGCGGGAAAATCCGACGGCCACGCGAGCCGTTCGCCCTGCCCCGCGAGCGACAGCGTCAAGTCGATCGCCTGCCGCTGCGCCAGCTCGCGGTGCGCGTCGACGACCTGCGCGAGCCACGCGTCGACGTCGACACGCGTCGCATGCGGACGCACCGGCTGCGTCAGCGCGAGCAGGCTCGACAACTGCGCATCGATGCGCTCGATCTGCGCGAGGATCACGCGCAGCGCATCCTGCTGCCGCCGGCCGTCGCCGGCCAGCGCGTTTTCCGCCTTCAGCCGCATCGCGCCCATCGGATTGCGAATCTCGTGCGCGACCTGCGCGGCCAGTTTGCCCAGCATCCCGAAGCGTTCGGCCTGCGCGAGGCGCGTGCGGAGCTCGGCGGCCTGCTGTTGCAGCAGGTCGGCGCGCCGCGCCCGCTCGTTGAACGCATCGATGACGCGGTCGAGATCGGGTTCGCCGACGTACGGCAGGTGATGCTCGCGACCGTCGGGCCCCAGCCCGCTCTCGATCCGTGCGAGATTGCGCTTCCATCGGCGCAGCGCCACGGCCAGCGCCGCCGCGATCGCGAGAATCACCGCGAGCACGGCGGCGAGCCCCGTTGCCAGCAATTCCCCGTGCCGGCCCAGCGGCGGGCGCGCGCGTGTCAGCATCCACACGTACAGCCCCGATCCGCCGCGCACCGGACACGCCGCCGCGATCACGGCGTCCTGCGCGCCTTCGACGACGTTCGCCGTCGCGGCATGCGTCGCGGCCGCGGCTCGCAGCGTGCGGAGGATCAGCGGCGTTTCCGCTTCCGGAACGTCGCGTTTGACGCCGCTGCCCTGATAAGTAGGAAACGAATACGCGAGAAAGCCGCTCGCGGCAGGCGCGGCACCGGGCATCCAGAACCCGCCCTCCATGTCCGCGGCACGCGAGAGCACGATGTCGAGGATCGCGTGCATCAGTTCGGGCGCGGGCTCGGCGCCCGCCGACGCGGAAGCGCCGTAACGCGACGCGACCGCTTCGCACGCCGACGCGCCGGCGGCCTTCGCGCCGGCCACCTGCTGACTCTCGGCGGAGCTCGCCGTGACCCAGACGACCGCGACCAGCGTCGCGCACAGCGCCGCGACGAGTGCCCAGAGCATGACGAGTTGGGTGGAAAACGACGGACGCTTCATCGGATCAGGCTGGCGGTCGAGGACGACAGCATAGCGTATTGCATGCGATGTGAAGCCGCCACGGCCGCCATGTATCGTACGGGGCGAGCCGCCAGGGAGAGAAAAACGCGTCGATCGTGCTGCCGAACGGCCGCACCGTCGACGTCACGCGCGGCCGTCGGCGCGCACCCGCGGATACGGCAGCGCGCTTCTACGCGCCGTCCCGCTCGATCCGCTCGACGATGCGCGCCAGCCGAATGATGTCGGTGGGCGCGAAGTCGGCCGCGTCGGGCGGGGAACGGCCGCACTGGTCGGCGATGCGCATCGCGAACGGCCCGGCCGCCCGCACGGAAACACCCGGCACGCGCATCGTGTTTCGTTCCATGGTCCTCCCCTTTTCCGGCACGCGACCGGCCGGCCCGTCACCGCCGGTTCGACCGCGATACCACGTCGATCCACACCGCCAGCACCAGCACCGCGCCCTTGACGATCATCTGCCAGTACGCGTCGACGTCGAGCATCGACATCCCGTTGTCGAGGCTCGCCATCACGAGTGCACCGATCAGCGCGCCGTACACCGTGCCCGATCCGCCGCGCATCGACGTGCCGCCGATGAAGCACGCGGCGATCGCGTCGAGCTCGCCCATCGTGCCGGCGGACGGCGACCCGGCCGCGAGCCGCGCCGTGTTCACGAGGCCGGCAAACGCGCACATCAGCCCCATCAGCGCGAAGATCGCGAGTTTCACGCGATCGGTGTCCACGCCCGACAGCCGCGTGGCCTCCAGGTTCGAGCCCACCGCATAGATGCGCCGGCCGAATACCGTCTGCGTCGCGATCCACGAGAACACGCCGAGCAGCGCGAGCAGCAGCAGCACCGGCACCGGAATGCCGCCGTAGCGGTCGAGCGTCGCGACGAAGGCGAACAGCACGGCGCCGGCGCCGACGATCTTCGCGACGTCCTGCCACAGCGGCGCGACCGCGAGCCGGTAGCGATGCCGCGTGCCGCGCTGCCGCACCACCAGCAGCGCCGCGAGCGCGAACAGCACGACCGCGAGGCCGTCCCCCGCCACGCGCGGCAGATAGCCCTGCCCGATGAACACGAAGCCGTCCGACACCGGCGCGATCGTCGAGCCGCCCGTGACGCCGAGCAGGATGCCGCGGAACGCGAGCATCCCGCCGAGCCCGACGATGAACGACGGCACGCGCCGATAGGTCGACCACCAGCCGTTGAAGAGCCCGATCAGCACGCCGAGCGCGAGCACGGCCGGGACCGTCGCCGCCACCGGCCAGTGGCGGTTGACGTCGAGGATCGCGGCGACGCCGCCGAGCAGCCCGAGCAGCGAGCCGACCGACAGGTCGATCTCGCCGGCGATGATGACGAACACCATCCCGCAGGCGAGCATGCCGGTGATCGACATCTGCCGCAGCAGGTTCGACAGGTTGCGCGGCGTGACGAACGCGCCGTCCGTCAGCACCGAGAAGAACGCCCAGATCGCGGCCACCGCGAACAGCAGCGCGAGGATTTTGTAGCGCACGAAGATGCGTCGCAGCGGATGGCCGCGCGCGACGCGCGTATCGGTGTCCGGCGACACGGGCCGGGAAGACGAAAGTTCGGTGTTCATGTCGTGCTCGCTGCAATGGGTTCGGCCGGACGCCGCGCGGGCGTCAGCGCGGCGCCGAGAATCTGTTCCTGCGTGAGGCCGTCGTTGACGAAATCGCCGCGCAGCTCGCCCTCGCCGATCACGAGCACGCGATCGGCGAGCCCGAGCACTTCCGGCAGCTCCGACGACACGACGATCAGCGCGACGCCGCGCTTCGCGAGCGCGAAGATCAGCCGGTAGATCTCCGCCTTCGCGCCGACGTCGACGCCGCGGGTCGGCTCGTCGAGAATCAATACCTGCGGGTCGGCCAGCAGCATCCTGGCCAGGACCGCCTTCTGCTGGTTGCCGCCGGACAGGCTCGCGATCGGCAGGAACGGATGCGCGGCACGCACCGACAGCCGCTGCATCTCGGTGCGGATCGCGTCGAGTTCGGCGGCCGCGTCGATCCGGCCGCGCGCGGCGAACCGGCGCAGCACCGCCAGCGTGATGTTGTGGCCGACGCCGAGCTGCGGCACGATCCCGTGGCGCTTGCGGTCCTCCGGCACCATCGCGATACCCGCGCGGATCGCATCGGCCGGCGAGCGGATCGCGAGCGGCCGGCCGTTCATCCGCACGCTCGCCGTGCAGTCGCCCGGATACGCACCGAAAATCGCCTGCATCAGCTCGGTGCGGCCCGCGCCGACCAGCCCGGCAACGCCGAGAATCTCGCCGCGCCGCACGCTGAACGACACGTCGTCGACGCGCTTGCGGCGCGGGTTCGTCACGTCGTGGCAGGTCACGTGATGCACGTCGAGCACGACGTCGCCAATCTCGTGCGGCTCGCGCGGATACAGGTCGCGGATCTCGCGGCCGACCATCATCGCGATGATCCGGTCGGTGGTCAGCGCGGCCATCGGTTCGGTCGCGACGTGGCGGCCGTCGCGGATCACGGTCACGGTGTCGCACACCGCGTCGATCTCGTCGAGCTTGTGCGAGATGTAGACGCACGCGACGCCGCGCCGCTTCAGGTCCCGCACGATGTCGAGCAGGATGCGCGTTTCCGACGCGCTCAGCGACGACGACGGCTCGTCGAGGATCAGCAGCTTCGCGCGCTTGTTCAGCGCCTTCGCGATTTCGATCAGTTGCTGGTGGCCGCCGCCGTAGTTCATCACCGGCTGCGCGACGTTGATCGCATCGATCCGCAGCTCGCGCAGCAGCGCTTCAGAGCGTCGCACCATTTCCGCGTAATGCATGCGCCCGCCCGGCAGCGTGATCTCGTTGCCGAGGAAGATGTTCTCGGCGACCGACAGCTCGGGCACGAGCATCAGCTCCTGGTGGATGATCACGATGCCCGCGCGCTCGGTATCGCGCACGCCGGACGCGACGAGCGGCGCGCCTTCCCAGCGGATCTCGCCGTCCCACGTGCCGTGCGGGTACACGCCCGACAGCACCTTCATCAGCGTCGACTTGCCGGCGCCGTTCTCGCCGCACAGCCCGACGCATTCGCCGGGGCGCACGCTCAGGTCGATGCCGTCGAGCGCCTTCACGCCGTCGAAGGCCTTGACGATGCCGCGCATCGTCAGCAAGGGTTCCGTCATTCGTTCATTGCCTCGCAGTAAACGCGGCCGCCGTCGCGGCGGCCGCGCGTCGCGTCCGACGCCCGCTTACTGGCTCGCCAGCTGGGCCTGGGTATAGAAGCCGTCCTTCACGACGACGTCGACGTTGCGCTTGGTCAACAGCGTCGGCTGCAGCAGCACCGTATCGACCTTCTTCTTCCCGTTGTCGTATTGCGCATTGAACGCGGGCTTCGTCCCCTTCGCGAGATCGACGGCAAGCTTCGCGGCTTCGCTCGCGATCAGCTTCAGCGGCTTGTAGACGGTCATCGTCTGCGTGCCGGCGATCACGCGCTTGACCGCGGCCAGGTCCGCATCCTGCCCGGACACCGGCACCTTGCCGGCCAGATGCTGCGCGGCGAGCGCCTGAATCGCGCCGCCGGCCGTGCCGTCGTTCGACGCGACGATCGCGTCGATCTTGTTGTTGTTCGCGGTCAGCGCGTCCTCGACGATCCGCAGCGCGGTCGACGCGCTCCACTCGGGCACCCACTGCTGACCGACGACCTTGATGTCGCCGCGGTCGATCGCCGGCTTCAGCACCTTCAGTTGCCCTTCGCGCAGCATCTTCGCGTTGTTGTCGGTCGGCGCGCCGCCCAGCAGGAAGTAGTTGCCCTTCGGCTTCGCGTCGAACACGCCCTGCGCCTGCAGCTCGCCGACCTTCTCGTTGTCGAACGAGATATACGCGTCGACGTCCGCGTCGAGAATCAGGCGGTCGTACGACACGACCTTGATGCCGGCCTTGCGCGCTTCGGCGACGACGTTGCCGAGCGTCTTCGAGTTGAACGGCACGATCACGATCACGTCGACGCCGCGCGAGATCAGGTTCTCGATCTGGGAAATCTGCCGCGCCTCGCTCGCATCGGCCGACTGCACCGACACCTTCGCGCCGAGCTTGGTTGCGGATGCAACGAAATAGTCGCGATCGCGCGACCAGCGCTCGACGCGCAAGTCGTCGATGCAGAAGCCGATCTCGGGCTTGTCCTTGCTCGCGTGCGCGAGCGGCGTGCCCAGCGCGAACATCGCCAGCGCGGCGGCGCCGGCAAGGGAATTCAGTACGGTACGACGCGTCACGGATTTCATGTCTCCACTCCTTGTTATGGAACCACCTCACGAACCGCGGGCGGCCGCCGGATTGCACCGCCCGCATCGAGTCACTGCCGCGCGCGGGTTCGCGCCGGCGCACCGCCGGTCAGGCGCCCGTCGCGAATACCGGTTCGAGCGCACGGTACAGCGCGCGAAACGTCGGCCGCCGCACGTCGCGATACCACGCGTGCCGCCCGGCATCGGGCTCGCGCACCGCGACGACGCTCGGCTGCGGGCACACGTCGGCAAGCGCCGCATCCGGTTCGAGCGCGAGACGGGCGAGGCGCGCGGCGCCCAGCGCCGGCCCGATCTCGCCGCCCGCGCGCAGCGTCAGCGCACGGCCGCTCAGGTCGGCAAGCATCTGCGTCCAGTACGCGCTGCGCGAGCCGCCGCCGATCACCGTTATGCTGTCGGGCGCGAGCCCGGCCGCATGCAGCGCGTCGATGCCGTCGAGCAGCGCGAAGCCGACGCCTTCGAGCGTCGCGTTCGCGAGATCCGCGCGCCGCGTGTCGGGCGTGAGCCCGTAGAACACGCCCTTCGCGTTCACGTCGTTGTGCGGCGTGCGCTCGCCGCTCAGGTACGGCAGGAACCACGGCCGGCTCTCGCGTGCGTGGGTCTGCGCATCGTCGAGCAGCGCCGCGACGCCGTCGTAACCGGCCAGTTGCGCGGTGAAGTCGATGCAGCCGGCCGCGTTCAGCATCACGGACATCAGGTGCCACGTATCGGGCAGCGCATGACAGAAGCTGTGCACCGCCGATTCGGGATTCGCGCGAAACCCGTCCGACACCGCGAAATACACGCCCGACGTGCCGAGCGACAGCAGCGCGTCGCCGGGCCGCACGATCCCGACGCCCACCGCGCCGGCCGCGTTGTCGCCGCCGCCGGCCACCACCGGAATCTCGCGCAATCCGAGCGCGCGCGCGACGGCCGGCAGCAGCGTGCCGGTCACCGCGTTGCCCTCGAACACGGCCGGCATCTGCGTGCGCGACAGCCCGCACGCGGCGAGCAGCGTATCGTCGTAGTCGCGCTTCGCGACGTCGAGCCACAACGTGCCCGCGGCATCCGACGGATCGGTCGCGAACGCGCCGGTCAGCCGGTAGCGCAGATAATCCTTCGGCAGCAGCACGTACGCGATGCGCGCGAACACGTCGGGTTCGTGCCGACGCACCCACAGCAGCTTGGGCGCCGTGAAGCCCGGCATCGCGACGTTGCCGGCCACCGTGCGCAGCGCGGGCGCGAGCCGTTCGAGCTCCTCGCACTCGGCGTCCGCCCGGCCGTCGTTCCACAAGATCGCGGGGCGCAGCACGTCGCCATGCGCATCCAGCAGCGTCGCGCCGTGCATCTGCCCGGTCAACCCGAGTGCGTGGATGTCGCGCGGGTCGATGCCGGCCGCGCGTGCATCCGCCACGAGCGCGGCGAGCGCGCCGCATGCGGCGTCCCACCAGTCGCGCGGCGCCTGTTCGGACCAGCGCGGCTGCGGCCGGCTCACCGTCAGCGGGCGGTTCGCGCTCGCGCGCACCGCGCCGTCGCGGTCGAGCAGCACCGCCTTCACGCCGGACGTGCCGAGATCGAGTCCGATGTACATGGCGTCAGCGCAGCCCGTAGATCGCCTGGTTCACGATGTTCTCGAGCCGCTCCTGCGCGCCGCTCACGTGCCGCGGGTCGACGCCGCGCGCGAGCGCGTCAGCCGCGAGCGACTCCAGCGTATAGCCGCCCGACAGGATCTTGCGGCCGAACGCGTCGTCCCACTGCGCGTAGCGCTGCCGGCGCAGCGCGTCGAGCCGGTCGTTCTCGACCAGCACCGCCGCGCGTTCGAGCGCGAGCGCGAGCACGTCGATCGCGCCGACGTGACCGTAGAACAGGTCTTCCGGGTCGATGCTCTGGCGCCGCACCTTCGAGTCGAAGTTCATCCCGCCGGTCGTGAAGCCGCCGTGGCGCAGGATCTCGTAGAACGCGAGCGTCAGTTCCTCGACGCTGTTCGGGAACTGGTCGGTGTCCCAGCCGTTCTGCGGATCGCCGCGGTTCGCGTCGACGCTGCCGAACACGCCGAGCGCGAATGCGTTCGCGATCTCGTGATGGAACGAATGGCCCGCGAGCGTCGCGTGATTCGCCTCGATGTTCACGCGGATCTCGTTCTGCAATCCGTACTGCACGAGGAAGCCGTGCACGGTCGCGACGTCGTAGTCGTACTGGTGCTTGGTCGGCTCCTGCGGCTTCGGCTCGATCAGCAGCGCGCCCTTGAAGCCGATCCGGTGCTTGTGCTCGACGACCATCGACAAAAAGCGCGCGAACTGCTCGCGTTCGCGCTTCAGGTCGGTATTGAGCAGCGTCTCGTAGCCTTCGCGGCCGCCCCACAGCACGTAGTTTTCGCCGCCGAGCCGGTGGGTCGCGTCGAGCGCATGGCACACCTGGGTCGCGGCCCACGCGAACACGTCGGGGTTCGGGTTCGTCGCGGCGCCGGCCGCGAAGCGCGGGTGCGAGAACAGGTTCGCGGTGCCCCACAGCAGCCGCACGCCGCTCGCCTGCTGGCGCTCGCCGAGATAGTCGACCATGCGCGCGAAATTGGCCGCGTATTCGCGCAGGCTGTCGCCTTCCGGCGCGACGTCGGTGTCATGGAACGTATAGAACGGCGTGCCGAGCTTCGTGAAGAACTCGAACGCCGCATCGGCCTTCTGCCGCGCGCGCTCGAGCGCGTCGCCCGGCTGCTGCCACGGCCGCCGGAACGCGGCCTGCCCGAAGATGTCGTGGCCGGGCCACACGAACGTGTGCCAGTAGCACACCGCGATCCGCAGATGCTCGGCGAGCGTCTTGCCCAGCACGCGCCGCTCGGGGTCGTAATGGTGATAGGCGAGCGGGTTGTCCGACCGCGGGCCTTCGTAGCGAATCGCGGGAATGTGTTCGAAATACGACATGGCGTCTCCGTGCAGGTTCTTGTTGCGGCGCAACGTGCATCGCGACGACGCACGCGGCCGAATTCGGTTGGCTGGATCGTGCCCCCGCGCCTGCCGCCCGGCAATTGCGAAATTGCGCAGCACGCTTGATGTTTCTTGCCAGCCGCTGCGTGCGGCGCGCGTTCCGTCCTACAATCGCCGTACACCAACCCGCGCGCCGCCGTCCCGGGCGCGCCCCGGAGACAATGGCACCGCGCCCGCAAGACGCGCGCCCCGACACCGAGATGACACGCGCCCCTTCCGCCCAGACACCGCACCGCATCGCGCTGCTGTTCAACGCGAACAAGGTCTACGACCGCGAGATCATCAGCGGCATCGGCCAGTACCTGCACACGACGCGCGTCGTGTGGGACCTGTTCCTCGAAGACGATTTCCGCTGCCGGCTCACCGGCATCGAGCGTTTCGACGGCGACGGCATCATCGCCGACTTCGACGATCCGGCCGTCGCCGACGCGCTCGCCGGCTCGCCGCTGCCGATCGTCGCGATCGGCTCGTCGTACGAGGACCCGGCGCAATACCCGGACGATGTCCCATATATTGCGACGGACAACGCGAAGCTCGTGTCGCTCGCCTATACGCACCTGATCGGCGCGGGGCTCGCGCACTTCGCGATGTACAGCCTGCCGGTCGCACAGGAGAACCGCTGGGCGCAGCAGCGCGAACTCGCGTTCGACCGGCTCGCGCACGCGGACGGGCTCGACGCGCCGATCTATCGCGGGCTGTCGACGAGCGCGTCGGGCTGGAATCACGCGATCGAGCAACTGATCGGCTGGCTGCATGCGCTGCCGAAGCCCGTCGGCGTGATCGCGGTGACCGATGCACGCGCGCGGCATCTGTTGCAGGCCTGCCTGATCGCCGGCATCGCGGTGCCGGAACAGGTCGCGATCATCGGCATCGACAACGATCCGCTCACGCGCACGCTGACGCGCATTCCGCTGTCGTCGGTGATCCAGGGCACCGAGGAAATGGGCCGCACCGCCGCGCATCTGCTGCACCGGATGCTGCGCGGCGCGCGCTTTCCCGGGCAGCGCATTCTCGTGCCGCCGGTCGGCATCAACGTGCTCGAATCGACGCGCCACCAGCCGCTGGCGAGTCCGCACGTGATGCGCGCGCGGCATTTCATCCGCCAGTACGCGTGCCAGGGGATCAAGACCGAACAGGTCGCCGACTATGTCGGCGTGTCGCGCTCGCTGCTCGAGGAGCACTTCCGGCGCGAACTGCAGCGCACCGTGCACCAGGAGATCCTGCGCCACAAGCTCGAAGCCGCGCAGGCGCTGCTTGCCGGCCGGCAGGCGTCGAGCGCCGAAGTCGCGATCCGTTGCGGTTTCACGTCGCTGCAATACATGTACGCGGTGTTCCGGCGGGAACTCGGCTGCACGCCGCGCGAATATCAGGAACGCGCGGCCGCCACGAATTGACGCCGCCGCCCACCCGACCTCCACTCATGCATATCGATACCGATTCCTCATACCTGACGCCCGGCGTCGCACGCGTACACGCCGAGCCGTGGGGCACGTTGCCCGACGGCGAGCCCGTGCGGCGCTATACGCTGCGCAATGCGCACGGAATGCGCGTCGTCGTCAGCGACCTCGGCGCGACCGTCGTGTCGTGGCTCGCGCCCGACCGCACGGGGCGCTTGGCCGATATCGTGCTCGCGCACGACACGCCGGCCGAATACCTCGCATCCGGCGCCTATCTCGGCGCGACGGTCGGCCGCTGGGCGAACCGGATCGCCGGCGCGCGCTTCACGCTCGACGGCGTCGACTACCTGCTCGACCGCAACGAGAACGGCAACCTGCTGCACGGCGGCGCGAACGGCTTTCATCGCGCGCGGTGGGACGTGCTCGACGATGGCGGCGGGCTCACGCTGCGGCTCGATTCGCCGGAAGGCGACGCGGGCTTCCCCGGCAACGTGAGCGTGCAGGTGCGCTACACGCTCGACGACGACGGCACGCTGACGATCGACTACACGGGGTGGACCGACGCGCCGACGCCGCTGAACCTGACGAATCACAGCTACTTCAACCTGAACGGGCGCGCGGGCAGCGACGTGCGCGGCCATCTGCTGCACATCGACGCCGACGCATTCCTCGAAGTGGACGACGCGCTGATCCCGACCGGCACGGCCGACGTGACGGGAACGGCGTTCGATTTCCGGCAAAGCGCGCCGCTCGGCGCGCGCCTCGACTGGCCGCATGCGCAACTGGCGCGGGCGCGCGGCTTCGATCACTGCTACGTCGTCGGCAACGGCGCGCGCGAAGTCCGGCCCGTCGCGCGAATCTACGATCCGGAAAGCGGCCGCGAGCTGACCGTATCGACCGATCAGCGCGGCCTGCAACTCTATACGGGCAACTATCTCGACGGCCTGCGCGTGAGCGGCGGCACGCCGTGCGTGCGGCACGCGGCGTTGTGCGTCGAGGCGGGCGGGTTCCCGAATCAGGTCAACATGGACGGCCTGCGCGACGACGTGATCGTTCATCCGGGCGACGTGTATCGACAGACCACGCGGTATCGGGTGGGGGTGCATGCATAGCGGGCGGGCTGCATCGCCGGCGCCCGGGTAGCGCCGTGCGAATTCCGGCCGATCGCGATGCCGCGCCGCCTCGCGTGACATTGCGACGGCAGGAAAATGCTTTCTACGATTCGTTGGTTTGAGCGGCGCGGCGCAGCCCGTAGCATGGGCGCGTCACCCATCCTCCAGCATCGGAATGTCCGCGCAAACAGACAAGGTCGTCCATTGGCTGCTGTCCAGCCTGGAGCCGAAAAGCCAGCTTTTCCACGTCGGCCAGTATTGCGGCGACTGGCAGGCGTCCACCGCCGGCCGTGCGAAGGCGAGCTTCCACATCCTCCTGCATGGATCGGCATGGCTTCACTTCGCCGACGGGCGGGACAGCATTCCGGTTGCCGCCGGTGAAGCCGTCTTTCTGTTGCGCGACGTGCCGCACGGGCTGTCGCCGAGCCCGGTCAACCCGCAGGCCTGCGCGGTCGCGGGCAGCCACCCGCTCGAGCGACGCGGGTCGATGCAGCCGCTCGACGCGTCGGTCGACGGCAGCGTCGGCCTTGCCTGCGGTTTCATCGAATTCCACGCCACCGTGTCGCGCGCGATCGTGTCGCTCTTCCCCGAGTACCTGATCGTGCGGCGCGGCGACGACGCCTATCGCGGCATCCACGGGCTGTTCGAGCTGATTCGCGCCGAAGGCCGTCACGGCGTCGACGCGCCGTCCCCGCTGATCGACAAGCTGGTCGAACTGCTGCTGTTCTATGCGGTACGGGACGCCGCCGGGCACGATACCGTCGCCAGCGGGCTCGCGTCGCTGATGCAGCGGACCGGCTTCGGCACGCTCGTCGCCGCGATCATCGACGCGCCCGCCGACGCGTGGACCACCGACTCGATGGCCGCGTTCGCGAACATGTCCCGCACCGCGTTCTGCAAGCACTTCAGCGAAGCGTCCGGCCATCCGCCGATGCAGTTCGTCACGCTGGTGCGGATGCGGCTCGCGGCGGACCTGCTGGAACAGGGCCTGCCGATTTCGCGTGCGGGCGAACTCGTCGGCTATCAGTCGGAGTCGGCCTTTGCGCATGCGTTCAAGCGCACGATGGGCATGCAGCCCGGCGCGTGGCGGCGCGGGCGCGACGACGCGTCGCAATCGGCGGCGCGCCTGCACTAGCCGACGGGCCGGCGCGCCGTCGAAACGCACGACGCGGGACGAACGCACAGGAATCGCGGATGTTCGCGCATTGTCCGGCGGGGGCGCCGCCTCGACAATGCTCTCACTGCCCCTCCGGAGAATCCTGTGAGCCGCCTGCCCTTGCCTACCGTCGAAACCGCGCCCGCACCCAGCCAGCCTTTCCTGGAAAAATCGCAGCGCGCGAACGGTTTCCTGCCGAACCTCGTGCGCTCGCTCGCGAATGCGCCGGTCGCGCTCGAAACCTATCTGACCGTCGCGGAGATCAACAGCCGCGCGGGCCTCACGTTCGCCGAGCGCGAAGCCGTGCAGATCACCGCGGCCGCCGTCCACGGCTGTGCGTTCTGCGTGGCCGGACACACCGCCGCCGCGCTGAAGAAAGCCCATGTCGATCGCGCCGACGTCGACGCACTGCGCGACGGCGAGCCGGTCGCCGATCCGCGGCTCGACGCGGTCGCGGCCTTCACGCGCGCCGTGATCGCGACGCGCGGCGGCGTGACCGACGACGCGCTCGACGCATTCCTGGCCGCCGGCTTCACCGAAGCGAACGCGCTCGAAGTGGTGCTGGGCGTGAGCCTCGCGACGCTGTGCAACTTCGCGAACAACCTGGCGCGCAACGAACTCAACCCCGAACTGGCCGCATACCGATGGGAACCCCGGACACAGGCCGCCTGACGGCGCCCGCACTCGACGCGTCGCTCGCCGACTGGCTCGACGCGAACGCCACGCAGCTCGACACGAGCGCCGCGCTGAAAGCGGACGTCGTGCCGCGTCTCGCGGCGGCCGGCCTGTTCCGGACCGGCGTGCCGGCGAGCCTCGGCGGCGCGGGCGGGACGACCACGGACGCCATCGCGGGCATCGCGGCGGTGGCCGAACGTTCGCTGACCGCGGCCTTCGTGCTGTGGGGCCAGCGCAGCTTCATCGAATACCTGCTGCAAAGCCCGAACGCCGCGCTGCGCGAGCGCTGGCTGCCGGCGCTGCTCGACGGCCGTTGCGCGGGCGCGAGCGGCCTGTCGAACGCGATGAAGTATCTGTCCGGCATCGAGTCGCTTCAGATCGACGCGACGCCGCACGCGGAAAGCGCCGACGACTGGCGGCTGACGGGCAGGATGGCGTGGGTGACGAACCTGCGCACGGAACGGTTCGTCGTGGCGGCCGCGGTTGCGTTCGGCGACGGCAGGCCGTCCGCGATCGTCGCGATTCCCGATGACGCGCCCGGCCTGACACGCAGCACGGATCTCGACCTGATCGCGCTGCGCGGCAGCAACACCGCCGCGCTGCATCTCGACGACGTGCCGAGCGACACCGCGTGGCTGATCCATCCGGATGCGCAAACGTTCCTGCCCGCGGTGCGACCGGCCTTCCTCGGCTTGCAGTGCGGGCTGTCGATCGGACTCGCGCGGCGCGCGCTGGCCCAAGCGCGACGCGCGGCCGAGACGACGCGCGGCATTCTCGGCCCCGAAGTCGAATCCTGCGCGGCCGGACTGGCCGCCGCATGCGCGCAACTGTCGTCCGGCATCGCCGACGGCAGCCTGCGCCTGCACCCGAACCGCCTGTTCGAGCTGCGCATCGCGCTCGCGACACACGTGGCCACGGCCGTGAACCTCGAACTCGAGGCGAGCGGCGGCCGCGGCTACCTGCGCGACGCGGGGCTCGGCTTCGAGCGACGCTGGCGCGAAGCGGCGTTCATTCCGATCGTCACGCCGAGCGTCGTGCAACTGAAGGCGCAACTCGCCGCGCAGACGCGGAGCATCGCCGCATGACGCCGCCGCTGCTGGACGCGCGCCATCTGACGCTCGGCTACGGCGGCGAGCTGCGCACTCCCGTGCTTGCCGATGTGTCGCTGTCGGTCGATCGCGGTGAAATCGTCGCGCTGATCGGCCCGAGCGGGACCGGCAAGTCGAGCCTGCTACGCGCACTGGCCGGGCTGGAGCAACCGCAATCCGGCACCGTGTCGCTCGACGGCACGACGCTGCGGGGCCCACACCCGCGGATCGCGATCGCGTTTCAGGATCCGTGCCTGCTGCCGTGGCTGTCGACCGAAAAGAACGTCGCGTTCGGCCTCGCCTTCGCGCATCAGGCTCGGCTCACGCGCGATCAGCAACGCGAGCGCGTCCGCGCGGCGCTGCGCGCGGTCGGGCTCGAAGCCGCCGCGTCGCTGCGCCCGGCCCAGCTCTCCGGCGGGATGGCGCAGCGCGCGGCGCTGGCGCGTGCACTCGCGCGTCAGCCGCACGCACTGCTGCTCGACGAGCCGTTCTCGGCGCTCGACGAAGTCACGCGCGCCGCGATGCAGCAGTTGCTGGTGAACATCGTGTCGACGACACGCTGCGCGACGGTGCTCGTGACCCACGACATCGACGAAGCGCTGCTCGTGGCCGATCGCATCGTGCTGCTCGGCACGCAAGGGCGCTTCATCGACGCGTGGCGGGTCGATTTCCCGCATCCGCGCGACGCGTTCGTCAGCGAACTCGGCACGATGCGCATCGACATCCTGAAGGCGTTGCAGGCCGGCATGAAGCGCCCGCACGCGTCCGAACTTCATTCCCTGAACTGACCTGACCCGCCTATCCATGTGCCAGATTCCGATGTCGCGCCGCGAATGGCTGAAGCTCGCGGCCCTGTTCACCGCGACGGGCGCCGCCCCGTTGCTCTCGATGGCGAACGCGCACGCCGCGGCCGAACCGGATGCGCCGGTCCGGATCGGCTATCTGCCGATCACCGACGCGGCCCCGTTGCTGGTGGCCCACAACAACGGCTATTTCGCGTCCGAAGGACTGACCGTCGAGCAACCGAAGCTGCTGCGCAGTTGGGCGCAGCTCGTCGAGGCATTCCTGTCGGGCCAGGTCAACGTCGTGCACCTGCTGTCGCCGATGACGCTTTGGGCGCGCTACGGCAGCCGCGCACCGGCGAAGGTGGTCGCCTGGAACCACGTGAACGGCTCCGGGCTCACGGTCGCGCCCGACATCGATTCGCTGCGCGATCTCGGCGGCAAGACCGTCGCGATTCCGTTCTGGTACTCGATTCACAACGTCGTGCTGCAGGACCTGCTGCGTCAGCAAGGGCTCGTGCCCGTGCTCAAGCGGCGCGGGACGCCCGCGGCGAACGAGGTCAACCTCGTCGTGATGGCGCCGTCGGACATGCTGCCCGCGCTCGCCGCGCGCCAGATCGCCGGGTATATCGTCGCGGAGCCGTTCAACGCGACCGCGGAACTGATGAAGATCGGCAAGATCCTGCGCTTTACCGGCGATGTCTGGAAGAACCATGCATGCTGCGTCGTGTTCATGCATGAGCACGATCTAACGCAGCGCCCCGCGTGGTCGCAAAAGGTCGTCAACGCGATCGTGAAGGCGCAGCTGTGGGCGCGCGCGCATCCGCAGGAAACCGCGCAGTTGCTGTCGAAGGACGGCACGCACCGCTATTCGCCGCATACGCTCGCGTCGCTCGACCGCGTGCTGGTGCCGTCGTCGTCGCTGGCCGACACCTATCGCGCGAGCGGCGCGATCCGCCATGCCGACTGGCACGCAAAGCGGATCGACTTCCAGCCGTATCCGTTCCCGAGCTATACCGAGGCGCTGGTTCAACGGCTGAAGCGCACGGTGGTCGACGGCGACGGCGCCTTCCTCGCGTCGCTGGACCCGGCGTTCGCGGCCCGCGATCTCGTCGACGACCGGTTCGTGCGCAAGAGCATCGACGCGGTCGGCGGGCTGAGCGCGTTCGGTCAATCGGGTGCGTTCCAGCGCGAGGAGACCATCGTTGTCTGATGCGCTCGCCTCCCGCCGTTCGTCCGCACCCGACACGCGCCGGGCCGGCGGCTCCCGCTACCCGGCACGCGCGGCCGCGCGATGGCTCGGCGTGGCCGGGCTCGTCGCGACGATCGTCGTCTGGTGGGCCGCGATCCATGCGTTGACCGAGCCCGGCTCGCTCGGCCGGCAGTTCGCGCCGGACAGCGCGCTCGCCAGCCTGCGATCGCTGTGCGCGGACGATCATCTGCTCGAACACGCGCTCGTCAGCCTCCGACGCATCGGCGTCGGGCTCGGCGCGGCGCTGCTGGCCGGCGTCCCGCTCGGGCTGTTGCTCGGCCGCGTGCGATGGGTCGAGCGGATGCTGTCGCCGACGTTCCAGTTTCTGCGCATGGTGTCGCCGCTGTCGTGGATGCCGCTCGCGGTCATGTCGCTCGGCATCGGCGATCGCGCGATCTACTTCCTGCTCGGGTTCGCTGCGTTGTGGCCGGTGCTGATGAGCACGGCGGCCGGCGTTACGCAGATCGACCGGCGCTGGCTGCAGCTCGGCGCAAGCCTCGCGGCCACCCGCCGCGAGCTGCTGGTGCATATCGTGCTGCCCGCCATCGCGGGGCCGCTGCTCAACGGCATCCGGCTCGCGATCGGCATCCTGTGGATCGTGCTCGTGCCGGCCGAGATGCTCGGCGTCAACGCGGGCCTCGGCTACCTGATCCTCGACACGCGCGACCGGCTCGCGTATGCGGAACTGACCGCGGTGATCGTCGTGATCGGCGCACTGGGCTTCACGCTCGACGGCATCGCGCGGGGGTTGACCCGCGCGCTGCTGGCGTCCGACCGCTAGCGCGATGCGCGGCGGCCGGACGAGCCGCTTGCCGCCCGCGTGTCAATTCCACGCATGGCGCGCCGGGCGCGCGCCGTTCAGATAGTAGTTGCCGACGAGGTGATATTTCCAGCGCACCGGATCGTGCAGCGTGTGCGTGCGCGCGTTGCGCCAATGGCGGTCGAGGTTGTGCTCGGCGAGCGTCGATTGCGTGCCGGCCAGCTCGAACAGCTTCTCGCCCGCGAGCAGCGCGACCTCGGTCGTCAGCACCTTCGCTTCGCCCACCGCCACCGACGCCCGCGCGACGTCGTCCTCGGTCACGTCGCCCTTTGCCGTGATCTCGTCGAGCGTGCGCGCCGCGCGTTCGAGCAACGCGTCGGCCGCATGCAGCTGGATGTGCAGCCGGCCGATTTCGCGAATCGTCAGCGGGTCGTCCGCGGCCCGCTCGACGCCGCTGTCGACCCACGGCCGCGCGCGGGTCCGTACGAACGCGAGCGTATCGTCGATGGCCGCCTTCGCGATACCCGCGTCGATCGCCGCCTGGATGATCTGCGACAGCGGGCCGTTGAGCGTCGGCACGTCCGACACGCGCTGCGCGGGCAGCACGTGCGACGCCGGCACGCGCACCGCGTCGAGCACGACCGTGCCGCTCGCGGTCGTGCGTTGCCCGAATCCCGACCAGTCGTCGATCACGGTCAACCCGGGCGTCGGCTGCGGCACGTACGCAAGCCATGCCTGCCGCGCGTCGTCGAGCCCGAGCACCGGCACGTAGTGCGCGAACAGCGCCCCGGTCGAGTAGAACTTGGTGCCGTCGACGACATAGTCGTCGCCGTCGCGGCGCACGCGCGTCTTCAGGTCGAGCACGTGCTTCGTGCCCTTCTCCGAGAAGCCGTTGCCGAACCGCTTGCCGCTCAGCACTTCGGCGAAGAAATGACGCTTTTGCGCGTCGCTGCCGACGAGCGCGATCACGTCGACGAGCCCGAAGTGATTCTGCGGAAGCTGTCCGAGCGACGCGTCGGCCGCGGCGACGATCTTGATCACCTCGGTGAGCGTCACATGCGATACGCCCGCGCCGCCGTATGCCTTCGGCACCGTGATCGCCCACAGCCCCGACTGCGAGAACCATTCGATTTCCTCGCGCGGCAGGCGGCGTTCGCGGTCGCGTTCGGCGGCCCCTTGCGCCAGGCGTTGCGCCAGCGCCTGCGCGACCTCGATCGCCTCCGCATCGTCGGCGATCACGCGGGTCGCCTGCGGTCGTGCATCGGCCGGCCGTTCCTGAATCGTCGCGCTCGTGTCTGACATCGGGCTCTCCTGTCGAATAGTCAAAGCAGTCAATCTAGCAGCGCCGCGCGGGCGGGAAAACCGAGCGATTCTCGAAACGATATTCCTTTGGATCACAAACGATGCGCGAATGGCGAAGGCGATTGTGCGTTCTGACGTCGCAATCGATGCAGGAACGCCGATACGCGCCGCGCGGCGACGGTAATACGCAGCGACGATAACGATCCGAGAATCCGTTATTGGAACGCCCGCGTCGCGCTTCCTATACTGGGCTCCCGGCGCAAACGGCCACGCTCTTCGAGGAAATCCGCATGACTTCATCGCACGCAGTTCCCGACCTTTCCACCGGTACCGATTACGATGCACTCGCGAGCCGGTTCCGGCCGATCTTCGAGCGCATTGCCGCCGGCACCGCCGAGCGCGATCGCCGCCGCGAATTGCCGCACGAGGCGATCGGCTGGCTCAAATCGGCCGGCTTCGGCGCGATACGTTTGCCTGTGAGCGCCGGCGGCGCCGGCGCATCGCTGCCGCAGTTGTTCCGGCTGCTGACCGAGCTCGCCGCCGCCGATTCCAATTTGCCGCAGGCATTGCGCGGGCACTTCGCGTTCGTCGAGGACTGGCTCAATGCGCCGGCCGGGCCGCGGCGCACGACCTGGTTCGACCGCTTCGCGAGCGGCGCGCTCGTCGGCAATGCGTGGTCGGAAGCCGGCGACGTGCCGCTCGGCCAGACCGTCACGAAGGTGTCGGAGCACAATGGCCGGCTCGTGCTGAACGGCCGGAAGTTCTACAGCACCGGCAGCCTGTTCGCCGACTGGATCGACGTGTTCGCGCAGCGCGCGCACGACGGCAGCGACGTGATCGTCGCCGTCGCGACCGCGCAGCCCGGCGTGATCTGCGACGACGACTGGGACGGCTTCGGTCAGACCACCACCGGCAGCGGCACGACGCGTTTCGAGAATGCGGCGGTCGATGCGGACAACGTGATCGATTTCGCGCGCCGCTTCAAGTACCAGACCGCGTTCTATCAGTTGTTCCACGTCGCGACGCTGGCCGGGATCGGCCACGCGATCGTGCGCGATGCGGGCGAACTCGTGCGCAACCGCACGCGCGTGTACAGCCACGGCAATGCGCAGCGGGCCGGCGACGATGCACAGCTGCAGCAGGTGATCGGCGAGATCGCGTCATGGGCGTACGCGGCCGACGCGCTCGCGCTGCGCGCCGCGCAGCCGCTTCAGCAAGCCTATGAAGCGCGCTTCGGCGGCGATGAAGCGGCCGAGCAGGCCGCGAACGTCGCGGCCGAAATCGAATCCGCGCAGAGCCAGCTCGTCGTGTCCGAACTCGTGCTGCGCGCGGCGACGCGCCTGTTCGACGCGCTCGGCGCATCCGCGACCCGCAGCACGACCGCGCTCGATCGCCACTGGCGCAACGCACGCACGGTGTCGTCGCACAATCCGCTCGTGTACAAGGCGCGCATCGTCGGCGACTGGATCATCAACGGCCGCACGCCGCCGTTCGTGTGGCGCGTGGGTAACGGCGCGGGCGCCGGTGCGGAAACCGGAGCCGCGCGATGAGCAAGACCATCCGCTTCAACGCGTTCGAGATGAACTGCGTCGGTCACCAGTCGCCCGGCCTGTGGGCGCATCCGCGCGACCGCTCGTGGCAGTACAAGGATCTCGACTACTGGACCGACCTCGCGCGCGTGCTCGAACGCGGGATCTTCGATGCGATCTTCATCGCGGACGTGATCGGCTACTACGACGTGTACAAGGGCAGCAACTATCACGCGCTGCACCAGGCCGCGCAGATCCCGGTCAACGATCCGCTGCAACTGGCCGCGCCGATCGCGATGGCGACCGAGCATCTCGGCATCGGCATCACCGCGTCGACGACGTTCGAGCACCCGTACACGTTCGCGCGCCGGCTGTCGACCGCGGACCATCACACGAAGGGCCGGCTCGCGTGGAACATCGTCACGTCGTATCTGGAGAGCGGCGCGAAGAACGTCGGCGATCACGGGCTGCGCACGCACGACGACCGCTATGCGGTCGCGGCCGAATACGTCGAGGTGCTGTACAAGCTGTTCGAAGGCAGTTGGGAAGACGGCGCGGTGGTGCGCGACCGCGACGGCCGCGTGTTCACGCATCCGGAGAAGGTGCACGAGATCGGCCACAAGGGCCGCTTCTTCGACGTGCCCGGCTATCACCTGTGCGAGCCGTCGCCGCAACGCACGCCGGTGCTGTTCCAGGCCGGCGCGTCGGGCCCCGGCAAGGCGTTCGCCGCGCGGCACGCCGAATGCGTGTTCGTCGCCGCGCCGACCCGCGACCAGCTCGCGCGCTACGTGGCCGACGTGCGCGCGCAGGCCGCGGCCGCCGGGCGCGACCCGGCGAAGGTGCTGATCTACAACCTCGTCACGGTGATCGTCGACGAGACCGACGAGAAGGCGCAAGCCAAGTTCGACGAATATCGCCGCTACGTGTCGTACGACGGCTCGCTGGTGTTCATGTCGGGCTGGACCGGCATCGACTTCGGCCAGTACGCGCCGACCGATCCCGTCCGGCGCGTCGACACGAACGCGATCGTGTCGGCGGTCGAGCACCTGTCGGGCGGCGACACCGCGTGGACGATCGAGGCGCTGGCGGCCTGGGGCGGCATCGGCGGGATGGGCCCGGTGTTCGTCGGGTCGGCGGCGACCGTCGCGGACATCCTGCAGGAATGGGTGGCCGCGACCGACGTGGACGGCTTCAATCTCGCGTATGCGGTCGCGCATGAAACCTTCGAGGACGTCGTGCGCTATCTCGTGCCGGAGTTGCAGCGCCGCGGCGTGTATCCGAGCGCGTATGCGCCGGGCACGCTGCGCGAAAAATTGTTCGGCGGTTCGGCGCGGTTGCCTGACGAGCATCCGGCCGCCCAGTTTCGCGATATCGAACAGGTCAAGCGCGCGGCCGAGCGCGAAGCGGTCAGCGCTTAACTGCACGTCCAACAACGTCGAAGCCGGGCTGTCCGCATTCGCGCGGCGACCGGCTTCAGCTTCAGCACAAACGGCTTCGTGCAGTCCGACGAAGCCGTGCGTATTTTCCGGGGCAACGGCGAGCGCCCCCTCAGCGCTTACGCCGCGCTTTCGTCGTCGACGTCGTGCGCCGTCGGTTCATACCTCACGATCAGCAGGAACACGATCGGCGTGACCGCGCTGATCGCGACGACCCAGAACATGTCGGTGCCGAGGCGGGCTTGCAGGATCGGCAGCACGAACAGCGCGAGCGCCTGGCCGATGCCGCACAGCGACCGCCCGAAGCCGACACCGGTGCCGCGGATCGCGGCCGGATACGACAGCGTCGGATAGATCATCATCTGCGCGCCGGGCCCGAAGCCTTCGGCGAACAACCACGTACCGAGCATCAGCAACACGACACCGACCGCGATCGCCCCGTGCGGATGGCCTGCGAGCGCAAGGGCGACGAGCGCGACCGTTTGCAGCGCGAACCCCGCGATCGCGACATGACGCGACGCATACCGATATGCGAGACGCATGCCCAGCAAGCCGCCGGTGAACGCGAACAGCACGTTCAATGCGAGCGATGCCGCGATCGTCTCGAACACGCCCGCGCCGAGAAATTGCGACAGGATCGACGGCAGGAAGAACGCGATCGCCGTGTATTCGAACGGGATGCACAGGTTCATCACGCTGGCGACGATCGTGCGCCCGAGATACGGGCGCTGGAACAGCACGCGAATCCGCACCGGCTGCGGGCCCGGCTCGCGTCGCACGTCCTGCGCTTCGTGCGCGTGAATGCCGTACGACTGGCGCAGGATGCGCGCGGCGTTGGCCAGATCGCCCTGATTCGCGGCCCACAGCGGGGATTCGTTCATGAAGCGGTTGCGGAACAGGATGATGACGAGCGCCGGCACCGCGCCGAAGATCAGCGACGCACGCCACAGCCATCCCGCATGCTCGGCCGGCAGCAGGAAGTACAGGCCGAAGATCAGCAGGAAGCACACCGACGACGCGACGTACCACATCGGGCACCACGCGGCGAGCCGCGACGCCTTGTTGCCGCGGCCGTTGAACTTCGAGAATTCCGCGAGAAACGCCATCGCGACCGGCAGGTCGATGCCGACGCCGAGCCCCATCACGAAGCGGGCGGCGATCAGCACCCAGACGTTCGGCGCGAGCCCGGCCGCGATCGCCGCGACCACGAAGAACAGCATGTCGGCCATGAACACCTGGTAGCGGCCGATCCGGTCGGTCAGCCAGCCGCCGATCAGGCTGCCGAAGATCGTGCCGATCATGATCGCCGACCCGACGAGCCCGGTCAGCGCGGGCGTCAGCCCGAATTCGCGCGTCACGTCGTCGATGCCGTAGGACAGCGTCGTCAGGTCGTACGCGTCGAGAAACACGCCGCCGAGCGCCAGCAGCACGATCATCCGTGCATGGCTGACCGAACTGTCGACCGTGTTGATCAGGCGCGCGACGTCGCTGGCCGAGCGGATGGGGGAAGAAACCGGCGTAACGGGGCTCAGGTCGATCGAACTCATCGGATTCCTTAGTGTGTCGCCGGATGGCCGGCGAATGAGCGGCGAAGTTTGCAGGATGCCGGCCGCCGCGACAGGGGCATCGCGGCCCGGGCCGTCGAACGAATGCGTTCCGGCCGTCGTCGCATGCGTCGCTTGCCGGCACCGGAAATTCTGTTCTCCAGGCCCGGCAATCCCAAGCGATATAAACCGATAAATTAATCGGCGTGCGTCATAAAGTTGCGCGGGCCGTGCTATCTCCTTCCGGCCGCCCGGCGGCCGGCCTCGCCGCGCCGCTGCTCGACCTGCGGATCGCCCGCAAGCTGTATGGCGATCGCACGGTCCTCGCCGACATCGCGTTGCAGGTCGCGCCACGCGAGATCGTCTGCGTGGTCGGCCCGAGCGGCTGCGGCAAGAGCACGCTGCTGCGGATCGTCGCCGGCCTCGACGCGAACTTCCGCGGCAGCGTGACGCTCGACGGCAGCGCGCTCGCCGGGCCGTCCGCGCGCGTCGGCGTGATCTTCCAGGAGCCGCGGCGGCTGCCGTGGCTGTCGATCGCCGACAACGTCGGCTTCGCGGCCGGCGCGCGGGGCGGATGCGACCCGAGCGTCGCGCGCTTGCTCGACGAAGTCGGTCTGGCCGGCGTCGCACGGCAACTGCCGGCCACGTTGTCGGGCGGAATGGCGCAGCGCGCCGCTATCGCGCGGGCTGTTCGGCGAGCCGGATCTGCTGCTGCTCGCCGAGCCGTTCAGCGCGGTCGACGCGATCACGCGGATGCGTCTGCAGACGCTGCTGCTCGATGTCGTCCAGCGGCACCGGATGGCCGCGATCGTCGTCACGCACGATCTCGACGAGGCGCTGTATCTCGGCGATCGCGTGCTGATGCTCGCGCCGAACCCGGGCCGCGTCGACGACGAACTCCACGTCGACGTCGCGCGGCCGCGCGATCGGCGCGATCCGTCGCTGGCCGCGCTGCGCGCGCGGCTGCTCGATGCGTTCCAGCGCTTTCACGATCGCGCGGCCGGCGACACGGCGGGGATCCCGGCCACGCCGGACTGACATCGCCGGCCCGCACCGCACACGACGTCATCGCGTGGACACCGACCGCACGAACGCGGCCAGATCGCGATTGAACCGCTCGGCTTCCTCGATGAACGGTGCGTGCCCCGACTCCGCATACACCTTGCTGGCGATGCGCGGATTCAGCTCGGCCGCGCGAGCCAGCGTCGTGGGCGTATCGACCAGTGCATCGCGGCCGCCGTAGATGAAGAGCAGCGGCACGCGCGCGTGGCCGAGCCCCGCCGCGGCGAATACCGACATCGTCGGGATGGCCTTTTGCATGTCCCACGACGCCATCGCGGCATTGGCGAGCAACCGCTCGAACGTGGCGGCATCCGGCCGGCGGTTGAAGCACAGACCGACGAACGTGCGCTCGCCGTCGAGATGCGTTTTCAGGTCCGGCGCATTCATGTCGCGGTACACGTCCGGGTGATCGACGATCTGGCCCGGCGCGAGCTCGACCACGCCGTCGACGTACACGGCCCCCGCGATCGCGCCGTCGCCGTATCTGGCGAGGTAGTTCGAGATCACCACGCCGCCGAGCGACCAGCCGACCACGACGGGCTTGCGCGCATGCGCGCCGTCGATCACCGCGGCGAGATCGTCGCCCCAGCGGGTTCCGTCGCGATACGGCCGCGCGCCGGACGGCTTGTCCGACAGCCCGTGGCCGCGCAGATCGTACGTGATGATCCGGAATCCGCGCAGCTCGGGGCTCGCGACCTGCGCGTCCCAGTTCAGGCGGCTGCCGAGCAGGCCGTGAATCAGGATGACCGGCACGCCGTCGGGGTCGCCGCTTTCCTGAACGGCCAGCTTCACGCCGTCCGTCGACGTCACGGTATAGCTGAGCGGCGCGGCCGCCGCGTCGTACGCCAACGCGAACGGCGTCGCCCACCAGACCACGGCCAGCAGCCAGCGGATCAGCACTCGGGTAGTCACGATTTTTCCTCCAGGCATGAACGGACGCACAGTCTCAACCCTCACACTGATGTGAGAGTCAAGCGAATCGTGCTAACCTGCCGTGCATGAAAAACCCGCCTCCGCAGCCCCTGCTGACCATCGGCAAACTCGCGCAGCTCACCGGCGCGAGCGTGCGCTCGATCCGGCACTACGACGAGCACGGCCTGCTCGCGTCGGTGCGCGCGGCCAACGGCTACCGCATGTTCCCCGACAACGCGGTGACGCAGGTCAGACAGATCCAGCGCATGATCGCGACCGGTTTCACCCTCGACGACATTCGCGGCTTTCCGGACTGCATGCTGCTGATCGAGGGCGCGCGTTCGTGCGATCAGATCTCCGAGGTTCAGCGCGAACGCCTCGAAGCGATCGACCGTCAGATCGCCGATCTGGAAAAGCGGCGTGCGCGGCTCATCAAGACCTTGCAGGATGGCGCGGTGCCGCCGCTCGATTGAGGCGCCAGCGTTCACCGGCACGAATCAGCCCCCGCGTCGCCCTTCGGGGCACCCGCTTCACATCGGCATCGTTCGAGAATGCGCGACCGGCGACGGCGCGCACACCACGCCCGCCGAGCCACCGAAAAAACGGGCATATTCAATTACCGCAGATTACAAACGCTTTTCATAAACGCATCCTTGACATGCCGAATCGCGTGGTATTTACTGCCATTGCAATCGATGCAATACGAAAAACCGCACGACGAAAAACAGGACTGAGAGCTGCATTTGCAGCGGCGCGCAGCAATACGCGTCGGCGAAATGCAAGACCGAGAAGTAAAACAGGCTTGATCCGACCGGGGGCCACATCCATGTCCGCTACCACCAAACCGCCGCCTGGCGGTTGATTCCCGCCATTCAGCCATCCGACCCCGCAGGCCTGCCGCCGGTTTTCCGATAGAACCGGGGCGGTGCCGCGACGCGCGTCGTCCACCCGAATCGCATCGCGCATGCGTCGGGTTTCAATGCGAGACGGCATGTTCGCGGAATATCCATTTTAAAAATCCGGTGGATCCCGAATTTCACCGGCGATGCATTATCAATTCGGGATTTTCTTAAATCTGTCGCTTCGATATTTCATATATTGATGAAGGAATAAAAATGAGTACCACGACGATCGAAAGTGCCGGTTACGGGGTGTACAACGCGACCATCGATGTCACGAGCCAGGTAGCGGCGGCCTACAAGAACGGCCAGCGCGTATTCACGGCCAGCAACCAATGGGGCGATCCGGCCCCGGGCGAGCGCAAGTACCTGTACATCTTCTGGACCCGCAACAGCGAATCGCAGTCGGGCGTGACCGGCGAGAACGATTCTCACGGCGTCACCCTGCCCTGAACCGCGTTCCGCGCGCGGGACGGGCCGCCGCGCCGCGGCAGTTGGCAATCGGCAGTCGCACGGCCCGTGCGCGTCATCCGGCGCGCAGCGTGTCTTCCCCACCTTACCGATCGACAGGAGTCTTTCATGCCGTCCGTCTACGTGCAGAACATCTCGATTCCCCTGAGCGACGCCAAGCCGTCCGATTCGGGCGTCATCACGGCCCAGGCCACCTACAGTTTCCCGACCAACGTGATTGCGGCCGGCGCGTCGGTGGCCAGCTACTCGGTCTCGTTCGGCAACACCGACCACCACCTGCGCACGGTAGGCGCGAGCGTGCAGGTGCAGACGCAGAACAATTCGCCGACGGTGACCATCACGGGCTCGCTCCAGTTGATCGACAACAGCAGCAACGAGCTCAATCCGAGCAGTTGCTCGCTGATCGCGTCGGTGATTGCCTGGGCGCAATAAGCGGCGTTCGCCGCCGCGCCGCCGCGGTGAGCGGCGGCGTCGTTTCCATTGCCCGGTTTGCGGTCGGGCCTTTCGTGGTCCTCCGCCCGGCGTTCGGGCCGGGGACCATTTTCTCGAGGAGTCGCCATGTCCACCAGCGCCAGCCAGCAGGCCGACATTCCCGCCCTGGGCGTGCTCCAGTTCGACGCCGGCAGCTTCGGTTCCGCCGTGAACCTGTTCCGCGGCAATCTCGCCTTCCCGCTCAAGCTGCTGACGCTGCCGGCGCGTGGCGGGCTGGCGTTCGACCTGACCCTGCTGTACCAGAGCAACGTCGCCGACCAGGTCTCGCAATGGAACCTCACGAACCCGAGCGGCGCGCTCGGCGTGGGCTGGAGCATGCCGCTCGAGCGCATCGTCGCGGAAACGCAGGGCACGGGCAGCCCGCTCGACGTGCAGTACTACCTGATGAGCCAGGGCCAGGCGATGCAGCTCGTGCCGATCCCCACGGCGTGGGGCCGCGGCACGCTGGCCGCCGACGCGTTCGACGACGCCGCGAGCGCGGCGCCGTTCGCGAGCGACCGGGTGCCGGCGGCACTCGCGTCCGCGCTGGAGCGACACGGCTGGCGCCCGTCGGGAGACGCGCGTGTGTCGCCCACCGGCCGCCCCGGCGAGTGGCGCCTCGACGATGCGCCGCTCCGCCGCTCGCATCTGCTGCGCCGGCAAGCGGACGGCACGATCGCCGTGACCACCGACGGCCAGTCCTATGAAACGGCGCCCTACCAGTTCTGGCAGATCACGCACTACCCGGCCTGGGACAGTTGGGAAGTCGTCCGCCCGGACGGCACGGTCGCCACCTACGGCGGCTCGGATGCGGCCGCCGCCGCGCGCAGCCTGATCCAGTGGGGCATCCGCTGGGGCAACTGGGTCGGCCCGAGCCGCCGCGCGGAAAACCAGCAGCGCTATGCGGTGGCGTGGAATCTCGCGCAGTTGCGCAACACGCTCGGGCACTGGATCGAATTTTCGTACAGCACGATCGAGCAGGCGGTCGGCGACGGCACGTTGACCTACACGCGCGAATGCCAGATCGCGAGCATGGAAAACGATCTCGGCTGGTCGTGCCGGTTCGCGTGGCAGCCGATGACCTACGACACCCGCTCGCTCGACGCGCCGAAGGAATACCTGGCCGCGCACGGCGACCCGACCCAGGTGCCGGGCGGCCAGCCGAACGCGTGGCAGGACCGTTACGAGACGCGCTATCTCGACCACGTCGACGTGATCGACGGCTCGGGCGCGCAGCAGACCCGCCTCGATTTCGACTGGTACGACCTGACCCTTCTCGCGCCGCGCGACGCCGCCAATCCGCTCGCCACCGGCGCCTGCTACAAACGCTATCTGAAAAGCGTGACGGACACCTTCAGCGGCGGCGCGGCCCGCCCCGGCATCGCGTTCGACTACAACTTCGATGCCGGCGGCGCGCCGAACCCGGGCGCGATGACGTCGATGACGCTGCCCACCGGCGGCGTGCTGCGCTACACGTACGCCGAGATCGACGTGGGCGCGGACGAGAACGTCGATCCGGGCTCGCGCAATCTCACCATCGACAATCCGTTCGGCGCGAGCCGGCCGGGCGCGCCGCGCATCTGGTACGGCGCCGACTACGTGGTCGTCGCGTGGTACGAGGCCAGCGAGAACGCGCTGCTGGTGAACGTCTACACGTGGCTGGGCCGCTGGATTCCGGCCTGGACGGACTGGCAGCGCTTCGACGGCGCGCTCGATCTCGACCGGACGGTGGCCACGACCAGCGCCGACAGCTTCGTGCTCGTGCTGGCGAGCCTCGACGACACGCAATCGACGCTCTATCTCGCGTCGCGCCGGCCGGTCGCGAACGCGGACTGGCGTTTCGCGGGCGAGCCCGGCGCGCCCACGCCGTACCGCTACGCCAGCAGCCAGTTGCGTATCGCCAACGGCGCCGACTTCTTCGTCGTGATCGACAACGACGATCGCCGCGTCGACCGCTACGCGCTGAACTGGCAGACGCGCGGCTGGGACGTCGCGCCCGCGCTCGCGAGCGGCACGTGCTGCCCGTCCGGCAGCATCAATACGCAATCGTACGTGGCGGCGGCCACGAATCACTATCTGGTGTTCTGCTATGACGAGGACACGGCGCACGGCCGGTTCAGCCTGATGGTCCGCGATGCGGCGACGCTCGCGTGGCGGCTCGGCAGCACGCTGGACACCGACGCGATCACGATTCCGGCCGTCGGCGCCACGTCGTATTTCCAGCTGTCGATGGGCCAGGGCTTCGCGGCAGCCGCGTGGATCGACCGCTATGCGTCGTCGGGCGGCGTGGTGAAGGCCTTCGACTACCGCCTGGCGGTGCCCGCGTGGGACGACGACTACGGCAACCTCGCATTGCGCCCGCTGCCCGACGTATTCGACGGCCCGGGCTTCACGAACCTGTCGCCCGCGTTCATGCAGACGCTCGGCCCCGTGATCGCCGGCAACAGCCTGGTCGGCTCGGGCCCGAACGTGCTGGTGTTCGACGGCGTGAGCTGGTCCTACCACTTCGCGGGCATCCAGTACCCGCCCGGCAGCGACGCGAACCGCCAGTTCTACTGGTACGCGTGGGACCCGCTCGGCGTGCTGAAGACGGAGAACACGACGTCGGCGCTCTACTCCGCGCTCGACAGTTTCGATCCCGATGCCGACACGCCCTGGGTCACCCAGGTGCTGCAGGACGAGGATCCGGCGCCCGCGGATCGCGAGACGCAGGGCTTCCCGACGCTGGCCGGCGAATTCCTGTCGCAGAATCGCGACCTCTACGGCCGTTCGGTCTGGCCCGCGTGGAACCCGATCGCGGGATTCCGGCTGGGCGAAATCACCGTCGATCGCTTCGACAGCACGACCGTCATCAACCAGGCGCCGGATTTCCTCGCGTTCATGACGCTCGACGCCGACGGCGCGCCGCTCGACACGCAGGTGCGCTTCTTCAGCAACGGCGGGCTGCTGCGGGACGCGCAGGGCGAGCCGGTGGTCGAGCGGTTCCCCGGGCAGCAGATGTTCCGCCTGCTCAACAGCACGCTGCAGTACGAGACGGCCATCTCGGGCAAGCTGCCGGCGATTCCGTCGGGCTTCGTGACCTTCCCGTCGGGCAACGAGATCGACGCATCGACCCACGTCACGCTGCACCGCTATGCGAATCACTCGCTGCATGCGCCGCTCGCGGCCTTCGTCGTGACCGCGCTGGCGATGGACAGCGGCTACGACACGATGCTGCGCTGCTATGCGTACGCGGACGTGTCGGCCAACACCGATCCGTCGGGCAGCATCGTGCAATTCTCGACGGTGTCCGAATACCAGGCGTGCGAGACGCCGCAGGCGCAGCGCTACGGCTGGACCACGAGCCATTTCTACAACGGCCTGCCCGCGCGCACGCTGCAGTTGCCGGACGATTGCCGCGTCCGCGCCGGCGCATGCGGTACGGCCGCGCCCGTCGACGACGCGTATTCGCTCGCCGCCGGCCTGCTGTTGTCGACCTCGGTGTACGACCGCGACGGCACGCTGCTGTCGTCCACCACCAGCGACTGGACCTACACCGACCAAGTGGCGAGCGACGCGAACGGCACCGCGCTGCGCAATCTCTACGACGCCGTGCCGCAGATCGCGACGTCGATCGAGAGCCTGCAGGGCGTCGAGCGCACCATGACCTATGCGTACAACGCGGCCTCGGGCTATCCGGCCACGGTGCAGACCGCCTACTACGACAGCCGGGGCGAGCTCAACGTCACGCAGCGCACGTCGCTGTTCGGTTTCGAGGTCTACCCGGCGATGTGGAGCGCGCACATTCTCGCGCCGGTGGCCAGTGCGTCGACGCGGGTGCAGGCGGACGGCGGCTGGCTGTTGCAGGCCGCGAAGGCGCAGACCTTCCGCAGTTGGGCCCGCGACGACGGCACCACCTATCTGGCGGAAGCCGACAGCTGGGTCGCGGTCGACGCGGATGCGCCGCCGTTCGCCGCGTGGAACGGCGGTCAGCCCGGCGCGGGCTGGCTGCTGGAAGAGCGTATCGACACCCGCGACGGCGAAGGCAACGTGCTGCTGTCGCACGACGTCACCGGCCGGCCGATGGCTTCGCTGTTCGACGACGCGGGGCGTTTTCGGATCGCGGGCTTCGTCAATTCGGCCAGCGGTAATGCGTACGACAGTTTCGAGGACTACCAGCGGCCGACCTGGAGCCTGCCGGCCGGCGCGGCCGTCTATCGCGACGACGCGGCCAGCGGCACCGCGTGCCTGCAGATCACCGCGTCGGCGACGCTCACCCGCGCCGTGACGTTGACCGACGGCCGCGCGCGGCAGTTGTTCGGCCTCTGGTTCAAGAGCCCGCCCGGCGCGACCGCGCGCGACTTCGCCGTGACGCTGACGCTCACCGCGCCGGGCGGCGCGCAGGTGAGCCGGCGCCTCGCGCCCACCGCCGGCCAGTGGCAACCGCAGCAATGGACCGTCGATCCGTCGTCGCTGGGCCTCGGCGCGAACGCCGCCGTCACGCTCGGCATTCAGGCGGAACTGCCGGCGGGCGGCGCGGCGTGGCTGCGGCTCGACGACGTGTTCTTCACGCCGCTCGACTGCCAGTTCCAGTCGATCGCCTACGACGGCGCACGGCTGCGCACGCTCGGCACCACCGCGCCGAACGGCGTGCGCTCGCGCACGCTTTACAACCCGTTCGCCGAGCCTTCCGTGACGGTCGGCCCCTGGGACAACCCGAGCCTGATCAGCATGACCTGGTTCGCCGCGCAGGACACGACGATCGGCCCGGCCGCCCCGTTTCCGCACGCCACGCCGAACGCGGCGATCAACGTCACCGGCCAGGGGACCGGCGTGTACGACGGCTTCTGCAACGGCGCGCTGGCGTTCTACACGGCCGCGTCGGGCAATGCGGCCGACTGGACCGCGGGCGGCGGCCTGCTCAGCTATCACGGCGAGGCCGGCGGGCCGCTCGGCGCGCGGCTCGAACGCACCGGCTTCGCGGCGACGAGCATCGCCGCGCGCGTGCTGGTCGATCGCGCCACGCTCGGCGACGCGGTGCTCGGCACCGGCACGTGGTTCGTCGGCTTCAGCCAGGCGCAGGGCTGGCGTCTGTGGCGGCTCGACGGCGCGAACGCGGTGCTGCTGCAATCCGACAGCGGCGCGCCGGCCGCACGGGAATGGCTGCTGGTGGCCGTGACGGGCCGCGTGCTGTTCTTCGCCGACGGGCGCAAGGTGTTCGAATATGCGAACGCCGCGGTCGCCGCCCCGTTCGGCCTGCAGCTCGGCATGACGGCGCCCGGCAGTTTCTCGGCGCTGGCCGTGGCCGAGGACGTCGCCCTGAGCGTCGAGTACCGGGACGGCCTCGCGCGCAGCCTGCAGACGCTCAAGCTCGAATCGGCCGATAGCGCCGTGCTCGACACCGGCGTGTACGACGAGCGCGGCAACAGCGCGATCCAGGCGCTCACGAGCCGCGTCACGGTGTCCGGCGCCCAGGCGCTGTTCGTCTACCAGGACGGCCTGGTGACCAACGGCGGCGCCGGCGGCAGCCTCTGGGAAGGCGCGCCGCTCGAGGGCGCGCTGGCCGCCTGGCACCCCGATGCCGGCGGCTATCCGTTCTCGCGCACCGCGTACGAAAACGCGCCGCTCGGCCGGCCGGTGGCGTTCGGCCAGCCCGGCTACGACTATGCGATTCGGCCCGGCAACACGCATTACGCGACGCGCGGCTACGGCGTCAATACCGATGCGGGGCGCTTCGCGTACCCGTTGCCGCTCGGCGAGTATCACCTGACGGTGGACGTCGATCCCAACGGCGCGCTCACGCAAACCTGGTCGGACACGGCCGAGCACCTGATCGGCCGCGTGGTGCAGAACTCGACGACCGACGACAGCCTCGACTGGCGCATGAGCCAGATCCACGACGCGCAGGGCCGCACCGTCGCGTCGGTGCCGCCCGCGTCGTACGCGGCGGGTGGCGCCGGCACGAAAACCGTGCCGGCCGGCAGCAGCACCGCCGAATACGATTTCGCCGGGCATCGGCTCAGCTCGACCGACCCCGACAGCGGCACCACGCAGATCGTCTACAGCAGCGCCGGGCTGATGCGCTTCCTCGCCGACGGCAATGCGTTGAACGGCGGCTACGTCGCCTATCGCAAATACGACACGCTGAGCCGCGTGATCGAGGAAGGCACCTTCGCCGTCGCGTGGGATCGCACGCAGCTTCAGCAGCATGCCGACGACCCCGACTGGCCGCCGTCGCCGCCCACCTGGAGCGTGCGCCGCCACTACGACGGCGACGGCTCGGATGCGACGCAGGACGACCATCTCGTCGGCCGGCTCTGGAAGGTCGAAGTCAACCAGGGCAACGCCGGGCTGGCCGCCTTGACCGAGACGGTCGCGTACGACCGGGCCGGGCGCGTGCTCGCGCGGCGCCGGCAATTCGCCGGGATGCCCGCGGGCGACTGCGTCATCGCGAATACGTGGTCGGCCGGCGGCAACCTGCTGTCGAGCACGGATTCGGCCACGGGGCTCGTCAGCCTGCGCCGTTACGATGCGCTCGGCCGCGTGCTCGAGGTCGCGGCCGACACCGGCGGCACGACGACCGTGCTGATCGCGCACGAGTACGAGCCGAACGGCAAGCCGGCGCTCACCCGGCTGCTGCCCGACGGCAACGGTTCGGCGATGTTGTCCCGGCGCTTCGCGTACACGCCGCCCGGCTGGCCCACCCTCAGCGATGCGGGGGCGGTGCTCAGGGAAACGCTCGGCTACGACACCGGCGCCTGTCAGGGCGGCGGCTACTACAATGGCGAAGTCGCGAGTCAGACCGTCACGGCGGACGTGCCCGGCGGGTCGCTCGGGCCGGCCTGCACCACCATGGATTCGCTCGGCCAGTTGACCGCGTTCGGCGCCGGCGCCGACGCGCAACGCTGGGACATCGACCTGAACGGCAACTTCGAGCGGCACACGCGCGGCGCCGATTCGGCCGGTTACACGTATGCGGCCGGCACCAACCGACTGACCGGCTACACGGCCGCGCAAGACACCACCACGTTCGCTTACGACCATGCGGGCGGGATCATCGGCGCGAGCGACGGCGCCGGTGCGGCGCGCTGGCAGATCGGCTATGACGCCGGCACCGGGCGCCCCGTCAGCTACGCCAATCCGGGCGTGTCGCTGTCGATCCTGCGCGACGCGGACGGCAATCGCGCGGCGCTGACCCGCACGAGCGGCGGCGCGACCACGCAGCGCTTCCAGATGTCGATGCCCGACGGCGAAGTCGTGATCGATACGGCAAACGGCGCGAGCGAGCCGACCCGCTTCATCGCCGCGCTCGACGTCCAGGTGGCATGGCACGACGGGCGCTTCTACTTCGGGCTGCTCGACCATCTCGGCAGCGTGCGCGTGCTGCTCGACGCGAGCGGCGAGACCGTCGGCGCGTGGCAGTACGACGTATACGGCCAGCCCACCGTGCTCGTGGCCGCGCCGCTTGCGTGGCCGCGGCTGTTTACCGGCCACAACTACGACGCGGATTCCGGTTTCTATGACTGCAACGCGCGCTTCTACCACCCCGGATACGGCCGTTACCTCAGCGTCGATCCGATGCTGGAAACGCCGTCGCCGTACGTCTATGTCGGCAACAACCCGCTCGTCTTCACCGATCCGAGCGGCATGAACGTGTGGGGCATCATCGTCGGCGCGCTGGTCACGCTGGTGGTGGGCGTGGCCGGCGTGGTGCTGCTCGGCACCGGCATCGGCGCGGCGATCCTGGTGGGCGTGGTGGCCGGCGCGGTCGGGTCGATGGCCGGCGACCTCATGAGCATGGCCACCGGCGACCAGATCAGCTGGAAGCAGTTCGGCATCGACGCGCTGGCCGGCGCGGCGGCGGGCGCGGCCGGTGCGCTGGCCGGCGGCGGCGCCGGCGCCCTGACCGCGCGCGCGGCGCTCGGCTTGAGCGCGGGCAAGGTGGCCACCACGCTGTCGGTGTCGCTCGTCTCCGGCATCGCGGGCGGCGTGGCCGGCGGGGCGGCCGGGGCCGGCGTGACGGCAGGCATGACCGGGCAGCCGTTCTTCAGCCGCGCGACCGCGCTGAACATCGCGATCGGCGCGGTGGCGGGCGGTGGCGCCGGGCTGATGGCGGCGGGCGCGCACCTCACGTTCTTCACCGGCAAGGAATCGCTCGGCGTCAACCCGACGCCGCTGGAGAACGCCGGCGAAATCCCGAACTATCCGCCGCCGAACACGCCCGGCCTGCCGAGCGAGCCCGGCCAGAGCGGCCTGGTGGGGAAGGTGCGGATCCTGATGCCGAACGATCCGGTCACGACCAGCGTGAAACGCAGGTGGGATGCGTTCACCACCGATCTGCAGCGACAGCAGTTCGCGCAGAATCTCACCCGGATCGGCAACCTCGACGTCGACGTCGTGGCGACGCATGGCATCTCGCGCAGCGCGATGGTCGAGTGGACGGGCAACAACGGCGTGCAGATCAACCGGCCGATCTCCGCGTCCACGCTGGCGCGGTTCCTGCGCGCGCAGGGCTACGGCGCGGCCGATACGAACTTTCCCGCGGCGTCGGGCAGGCCGATCAAGCTCGTCACCTGCTTCGCGGGGATGGCAGGCCGCTTCGGTTTCGCGCAGGCGCTGGCCAACGAGCTGCGGGTCGACGTGTACGCGCACTGGTGGGTGGTCTATCCGACCAACAACTCGACGCCATGGATCCGCTTTCAGCCGCGCTGACGGCGCGACACGTCGCGACGAGCGACGACGGCCGCGTGGCGGCCGTCGCGCATCGGGCATACCGCGCGGCTTCACCTTCTGCCCGTGGTCACGCCCATGCGCGGCCGCAACCGCGTCGCGTCAGTCGTCGAAGGTGCCCTGATATTCCGGCGCCGCATCCGCGCGCGTGTTCAGTTCGAACATCACGCCGCCCGGCGCGCGGCAAAAAAAGCGCGAGCCGCGCCCGTTGTTGAAGACGTCGGTCTCCATCGCGACGCCCTCTTCCTTGAAGCGCGCGAACAGCGCTTGCACGGCATCGAGGCTCGGCAGCTCGAAGCCGACGTGGAAATTGGTCGGCCACGCGGGCACGCCGTCGCCGACGTGATCGATCACGACGTCGAAGCCCGGGCGCTTGAGGATCCAGGATTTGTCCCAGCTTCCCGCGATCGTGAAGCCGAGGTATCGCTCGAAGAATCGGGCCGTCGCCAGCGTGTCGGCGGAGGGAAAGCTCAGGTGGTTGAGCTTCATCGTCTGTGTGGTGTCGGTCATTGTCGCGTGCTCCGATGCGGTGATGGGCGCAGGCCCCATGCCGTGCCGCCCGAGGACTTCAGAATACGAGCGCAAGCTCGCATTCCACAACTCGCATTGGACGTTCCGCCGCGGGCGCGTGCAAACCCTTGCGGGGCCGGGCGTTACGGGATGGCGACGAGCACGGCGGAAGGCGCTGCTCGCATTCGCGACGGCATCGTCGGTGCGAAATGCGCGATCGGCCGGCGACGACGAACGACGACGGCCCGGGATTCGCGAACGAATCCCGGGCCGCGGATCGACAGCGGATGCCGGGCGTCGCATGCGTTGCCCAGCACCGCGCATCGCTCAACGCGATGCAAGCTGCATCAGAACTGATAACCCGCGCCGACCACCGCGCCGAAGTCCGACCGCGTGTTGCCCGTCACCGATGCCTTGACGACCCAGCGGTTGCTCTCCGTCACGTACGAGTAGCCGGCCGCGAAGCCCTGCTGGCCGTGATAGTTCGACGTCGCCGCCGACACCATCGAGCGCCCCGCGCCGGTCGGCTGCGGCAAGCCGGCCACCGCCATCGCCGATGCGACGCCGCCGTACATGTCCTTCTTCAGGTCGTTGAACGCGTTGTACACCTGCCCGATGCGCTGGTCGGTATACCCCTTCGCCTGCGTCGACGCCGTCGCGAGATTGTCGTTCAGTTGCTGCACGTTCACCGCATCGGTCGGCGCCGTGCCGGCCGCGACGTTCGTGATCTGGCGCTCGCTGCCCTTCGCGCCGACCGAGAACGAGTTGTCGCGATCGGCGACCGAACCCTGGCCGACCGCCACCGCGTTCTTGCCGGTTGCCGTCGCCGTCGAGCCGATCGCGCCCGCGTCGGCACGTGCGATCCACGTGGTATTCGCATCGGTCGCGACCGCGCGGATTCGGTCGTTGGCCGCCACGTTCTTCAGCGCGTTGTTGAACTGGCCTACGTTGACCGCGTCGTTGTCGTTCACGCCCGCCGCGACACCGGTCAGCACGCGGTCGCCCGCCGTGCCCGAGAAGTTCACGCTCGTGCCGCCCGCGTCCTTGCCGACCGTGATCGCGCCGTTCGGATCCTGCTGCTGCACGAGGCCGGCCTTGCCGTTCGCGATGTTGGTCACGCTTCCTTGCAGGTTCGAGATGTCGGTGGTGTTCTTCGCCACCTGCTGGTTGGTCGCGTAGAGCTGCGAGCCGTTCACCGCGTCGGTGCTGGTCGCGCCGAGCGTGCCGGCCTGCACGTTCGTGATGCGCGTGCCGCCCGCGCCGCCGAGCGTGATCGTGCTCTTCGAGCTGTCGTCGTACTGCACCGCGAGCGCGCCGAGCTGGTTCAGGTTCGACTGCACGTCCTTCAACTGCTTCACGTTCACCGCGTCGGTATCGCTGGTGCCCGCCGCGACGTTCTTCAGCACGACCGCCGACGTGGTGTCGCCGCCGACGAGCGACACCGAATTCAGCCGGTTGCCGCCCGGATCGACGTCGTACTTGACGACGTTCTTCACCGCTTCGCCGGCCTGGTTCGACACGTTCGTGATCTGCTGTTCGAGCGCGGTCTTCACGCCCGACAACTGGCCGCCGTTGACCGCGTCCGTGCTGCCTGCTGCGAGGTTGCCGTCGGCCACGTTCGTCAGCTTCGTCGGCGCACCGCCGCGCGCGGCGTTGAACGCGCCGAGCGTCGGGTCGAATTGCAGTGCATCCTGTTGCAGCCCGGCGATCGCGGCCGTGTTGCCCGCGATGTTCGTTTCGGCATTGCCGAGGCGCGTTTCGTGATTCGCGAGCGTCGTCGTGTTGCTGCCGACACGGCCGTCGAGGTTCGTCAGCGCGTCGCCGACGTTGTTGAACGCGTTGCCGCCGATCCTGTAGTCCGGTGCGCCGATCGAACCGTCCGCGTTCGCCGTCGCGCCGCCGCCGAGCGCGGCCGCCACGCCGTCGGTCGTGCGACGCAGTTGCGCGCCGTTCACCGCATCGGTGCTGCCGGCCGCCACGTTGCCTTGCGCGACGTTGGTCACGCGCACCGGGCTGCCGCCGTTGCCCGCGCCGAGCGACACCTGCTGCTTGCTCGCATCGTCGTACTTCACCGCGAGCGCGTCGAGCTGGCTCGTCCCGTCGTGAATCGCCGCGGTCAGCTGATCGACGTTGACGGCATCGGTGCCGCTCTTGCCGGCCGCGACGTTGCTGATCAATTGCGGGCCGTGGCCGCCGTGGCTCGCATCGTACGCGCCGAGGGCCGGGTTCCACTGCAGCGCGTCCTGCTGGAGCGCCGCGATGTTGCCGGTATTCGTCGTCACCTGGTTGCCGACCGCCGTGATCGACTGGTTCAGCGCGTCGGTCGCCTTGCCGAGCTGGCCCACGTTCACCGCATCGTTCGCGGCCACGCCGTCCGCGACGTTGTGCAAGCCGACCGGCGCCGTTGCACCCGTGCCGCCGAGCGTGACACCGCCGTGCGCATCGTCGTCGTACTGCACCGCGTTCTTCGTCGCGTTGCCGATCTGGCTCGCGATCGACGTGCTCAGGTTGCCGAGCGTCGTGCTCAGGTTGTTCGTCACGCTCGTGCTCAGCGACGCGAGGCCGCCGTTCAACTGGCCGACGTTCACCGCATCATGCGCGTCCTTGCCGTCCGCGACGTTGCGCAGCGTGGTGCCGTCGGGGCCGGCGAACGTCACCGAGTCGAAGCCGCTCGCGCCGTCGTACTTCACGTTGCGCGTATCGGCCGCCTGCAGGCCGGCGATGTTCGAGGCCGCCGTGCTCAGCGATCCGTTGATGCCGGTCACGCTGTTCTGCAGGTTCGTGATGTTCGACGCCGCGGTCGAAAGGGACGTCTGCAGCGGCGCGATGCCGCCCTTCAACTGCCCGACGTTGACCGCATCGGTATCGGCGACACCGGCAGCCACGCCGCCGATCGTCGTGCCGGTGGCGCCGTCGAGCGCGATCGCCGCATGCGAGTCGTCGGTGTATTTGACGACGTTCTGCGTCGCCGTGACGATGCTCGTGCTCAAGCTGTTGCCGACGCTGGTCACGCGCTGGTCGACGTTGGAGATCGTGGTCGACAACGCATTGCCGACCGACGTCACGCGTGCGTCGACGTTGCCGATGCCCGTGCTCAGCGTACTGTTCACGTTCTTCAGTTGCTGGACGTTGACGGCGTCGGTATCGGCCGCGCCCGCCGCGACGTTCTTGAGCTGGCGTTCGCTGCCGAGCGCGCCGAACGAGACCGCGCCGCCGACCGGCGCGGCCGTGCCGCCGAACACCGGCGTGCCGCCGTTGTTCGCGCCGATGCTGCCCGAGCCGATCGCCACCTGGTTGTTGTCGTTCGTCTGCGCGCCGGCGCCGATCGCCACCGACTGCGTGCCGCCGGCGCGCGTCTGCGTGGCCGCGTCGTACGATGCGCCGGCCGATACGCCGTCGCTCGACGTCGGATTCGCACCGCCGATCGCGACCGAGCGGTCGCCGCTCGCGAGCGCCGAGTGGCCCAGCGCGATCGAGCTCGTGCCGTGCGCATCGGCGACGTTGCCGAGCGCCATCGAGAAATCGCCGACCGCCGCCGACTGGCGGCCGACCGCCAGCGACGTATTGCCTTGTGCCACCGCCACCGTGCCGATCGCGGTGGCCGAGTTCGCCAGCGCCTGCGAGCCGACCCCGATCGCGATCGCGCCGCCGCTGCCGCTGCTGCCCTTGCTGCCCGCGTTCGACTGGTCGCCGATCGCGATGCCGCTGGCGCCGGCCTTCGCGTTGGTGCCTTGCGTCACGTTGGTGGTGCTGACGGCCACGTAGCTGCCGTTCTTCGTCGCCACGCACAGCGGGTTGGTGCCGTCGATGCACTGGCCGTTCAGCGCGTTGTCCGGGTTGCCGCGGTCGACGAAATTGTCCGCGTGGGCGGCGCCGGCGATCAGCACACCCGCGCCGGTGAACATCGCGGCGGCGAGCGCCGAAATCTGCTTCCTCTTCATGGTCTTCTGCTCCGTTGTGTAGCGTCTGGTTTGAATACGGACTACTTACTTTTATTGACAGCTTCGACTTCGATTGCGACTTCAGTTCTGAAACGCATTCCGCCGCCGGGCCGGCCATGTCGACACGATGCGTATCGAGCACCCGTTTCGGCAGGGCGTTCGAGGGACCCGGGCATGACGCCGGATCGACGTTCCGTTCCGTTAATTCGACAACTTCATCAGGAATACATATTGATTCTTGTGGACGAGCTTTTCCCCGACTGAATCCCGAGATTCAATCCGCCGTCGTGACATCTCCGATTTTTTTGCCGCGCTGACCGCGACCTACCCCGCTTCTTTTATTTCATCTCCGGAAACCGGAGTTTCATTGCCGTGCGGCGAGCACTTGCCTGGTCCGGCATCAATGGATGCGCCGGCCCCGGGTTGGGCAACGTCCGTCACCGCTTGCGCTGCCCTGCCCCACGCGCCATTCAAAGTTCGGACGAGTTATGAGACACGTGCCTGAATTATTAAAGGCGGCATTCTTTATAGATTGTAAAATTCAAAATATTCAATGAGTTAGACTAAATACGCTCATTCCGCAAACGATTTCGCGACGATGCAATTAATCCAGATCTTTTATCGAGCGGATAAATACTTTGCCCAAGCGGATTCAAATGATGTTTTTTCTGAAAGCGACAATCGGCAAGCCGGCCGCAGGTGTGCATTCACGATGAAAAATACGCGTAAACCACAAGGTGCGACGCGCATCGACGCTTCATGTTTCCTGTCGGAAACCGCCATTTTCGATAATCGAAAAGGAGGAATTGCGAGAATGGCGCCGCCATGGCTGGCCGGATTCGAAATATGCTCCTACAATTCCGCTCGCACCGATTCCGGCAGCCGCGGCCATTCTCGACGCGAGCACGGCAATCCCTCGCGTCCCGACCGGCTCGGCGATCCAGACAACGAACGCCGCGCGATACGTCGAGCGGTTCGTGCCGCGCGGGTCCGCCCGTGCCGGAATCGATGCGAGCGTGCGATGCGACGGATGCATCGCCACAGAGCGGGCTCCGACGTTTCCTCCGCACCGGGCAGGCCACCCGCGGAAACGCAGCCAACCGCCTTTTCACCACAGGTGCACGATGCCTTCATCGATCTCCGCATTGAGCGACGCGCATATCCTGATCGTCGACGATCAACCCGACCAGCTCCGGTTGCTGACCGACATCCTGCGCAGCACGGGATGCCGGATCAGCATCGCATTCGATGGCGCGCAGGCGTGCCAGCGCGCGCAGGCGCTGATGCCCGACCTGATCCTGATGGACGTGCGCATGCCGCGCATGGACGGCTTCACCGCGTGCCGCCTGCTGGCCGCCGATCCGCTGACGTGCGCGATCCCCGTCATCTTCCTGACCGTGGCCGGCGCATTGCACGAGCGGCTCGAGGGGCTCGAGATCGGCGGCGTCGACTACGTGGTGAAGCCGTTCGAGCCAGCGGAGGTGATCGCGCGGATTCGCGTGCAGCTCTCGCGGACGCGACGCGAACGGCCGGCCGACCCGGAACCGGCGGAAAACCCGTTCGCCGGCGGCAAGGACGACGACATCATCGTGCGCGCGGCCATTCGCCACCTGTCGCGCCGGCTGAACGATCCGCCGACGGTGGAGGAACTGGCGCGCGCGGTCGGCACGCACGAGAAGCGCCTGTCGCGCGCGTTTCGCGACAATCTCGGCCAGACGGTGTTCGAATATCTGCGCTACGAACGGCTGCGCATCGCGCAGGATCTGCTGGATTCGACCACGCTCAGCATCGCCAGCATCGCGAAGGAAATCGGCTTTTCCACGCCGGCCAATTTCGCGACCGCGTTCCGCGAACGGTTCGGCATCACGCCAACGGAATGGCGGCGCCAGCGCGATACGGGCGCGCGCGCCGCTACCCGGCAGCCGCAACGCCGCGCGTAGGCCCGATGCGGCACGCTCACGCCTACCAGTTGTATTTCGCGCTGGCCAGCACGGTCCGCTCGTTGCCGAACACGCATACGGCATACGACTGACAGCCGCTCACGTAGCGCCGGTCGAACAGGTTCGCGACGTTCACCGCGAAACGCCAGCGCGGCAGGTCGTAATGGATCGCGAGGTCGTAAAGCGTCGCGCTCGGCACCGTCAGCGAATTGTCGGGTGCGCCGGCCGACGCGCTCTGGTAGCGCACGCCGCCGCCGACGCCGAGGCCCGCCAGCGCGCCCGTGCGCCAGGTCCAGTCGGCCCACATCGACGCCATCTGCCGCGGCAGCGGCACGGACACCGGCCAGTGGTTCAGCGACGCGTCGTTCGCCTGCACGTTCTTGACGTCCTGATACGCATACGACGCGACGATCGACAGCTCGCGCGTCACCTTGCCGACCGCGCTCAGCTCGATGCCGCGCGAGCGCACCTTGCCGGTCTGCACCGAAGTCGTGGCGGTCGGGTCGAGATTCACCGGCGTCGGCGTCACGACGTTAGTCTGGTCGATCTGATACACGGCCGCATTCAGCATCAGGTTCCGGCCGGGCGGCTCCCAGCGCAGCCCGGCCTCGGTCTGCGCGCCGCGCGTCGGCTTCGGCAGGCCGCCGCCGAACATCCGCACGCCGATGACCGGATCGAACGACGTCGAATAGCTGACGTACGGCGACAACCCGGCGTCGCCGCGATAGGTGAGCCCGACGCGCCCGGAAAACGCGCTGACGTCCTGCTGGGCATGCGTGCCGGCGGTGCGGTCGTCGAAGCGCGCATTCACGAAATCCTCGCGGCCGCCGAGCGTCAGCGTCCAGCGCCGCCAGCGGATCTGGTCCTGCGCGTACACGCCAACCGAGTTCATCGCCGTGTACTGATCGACGTGGCCGAGCGACGTCGGCCCGGCGAAGATCGCGGCCGTCACGGGCCGATAGACGGGGTGATACAGGTCGAGCGACGGGGCGAGCGCGAGCCATACGCTGTTGGTCGTCGTCTGCCGGTCGAATTGCACGCCGAACAGCAGCGTGTGTTCGAGCGGCCCCGTGCCGAAGCGCGCCTGCGCGTGATTGTCGACGTCGAGCCGGCTGTAGTTGAGCTGGAACAGCCCCGCGAAACGCATCATGTTCGTCGTGCTGCGCGGCGCGAGGCCGTTGCCGAACACCGTCGCGTCGTCGAGCGACAGATGCGACCACCGCACATCCTGATGCAGCGTCCAGATCGCGTTCACGCGGTGTTCCAGCGCGTAGCCGAGCGACCATTGCTTCTTGCGGTAGTCGTTGAACGACGGGTCGCCCATGTAGAGGTCCTGCGACAGGCGGCCGTTCGGGTTCGGCAGCACCGTGCCCGACGCGGGCAGGAAGTTCGACGAGATGTCGCCGCTATCCTGCAGGAACGTCGCGGAGAACGTCAGCGACGTGTCGGTGTTCGGCCGCCACCGGAACGACGGCGCGAGCGCGACGCGCCGGTCGCCGTTCGGGCCGGTCACCGCATTGCCGTCGCGCGCGACGCCGACGAACCGGTACGCATACTTGCCGTCCGGGTCGAGCCTGTCGCCGACGTCGAGCATGGCCTGCTTGCGCGCATCGTTGCCGATCTGCACGCCGGTTTCGCGCACGCGCTCGCCGTTGGCCAGCTTCGTGTGCGCATCGACGATCGCGCCCGGCTCGCCCGCGCCGTACAGCACCGACGTCGGCCCGCGCAGCACCGCGATCGAGTCGATCGTGTACGGATCGACCCGCCAGTTCGCGATCACGGCCGTGTCCGGCGCCGGCAGCCCGTCGACGTACAGCGTCGGCGTGAAGCCGCGCAATGCCGCATACCAGTCGGTGCGGCTGTCGGCGCCGAACGTCGCGAAACCCGGCACGTAGCGCAACGCCTGGTTCAGGTCGGCCGCGCCGGTCATGTCGATCTGTTGCGCGGTCACGAGGTTGATCGTTTGCGGAATCTCGTCGATCGGCGTGTCGGTCTTCGTGCCGGTGGCGGTGCGCCGCCCGACGAGCCCGACGGACGAAGCGTCCGTCGGCCCTCGCACGTCGATGGCCGGCAGCACGGCCGCCGTCGCGCCCGGCGCCGATGCCTGCGCGTGCGCGCCGCCCGCGGCGGCCACGCACAATGCCCCGCCGGCCGCGATCGCCCGCGCGCGCCGCCGCGCTCCTGTCTCCGTCCACATCGTGTCGATACTCCGTCGTGCTGGGTTGGCCCGTTCTGCCGGATCGGCGGACCGTATGTCGCCGGAGGGCCGCCCGATGATGTCGTGATTGTCGTGCTCGCGATGACGCTGCCGCGTGGCCCGGCAAGCACGGGCCGATTGCGTCGTTCGCGAGCGCAGCGATCATACCGGCCGAACGTGGCGCGGTCTTTAAAAAATAATCCGGTCGGCACTGCCCGCAGGTTCAAAGTGGCGCATTGTCGATCCCGCGGGCGGCGGCGTCATCGCGGTCGCCGGTTCGCGCCGGTGGCCCGCCGCACCGGCCGCCGGCACAACCCATACCCCGTCGCGCGCAGGCGGCCCGCGCCGCGGCACGCATCTTGCGCCTCGCCGCGATCGCATCAGGCACCCCGGCGCAGCCGGGCATCGACGTGACACGCACATCCGGCAAAATTCACATCGGCATTTCGGGCTGGCGCTACGCAGGCTGGCGGGGCACGTTCTATCCGGACGACCTGAAGCAGGCGGCCGAGCTGCGGTACGCGTCGGGCCGGATGCAGACGATCGAGATCAACGGCACGCACTACAGCCTCCAAGCGCCGGACAGTTGGCGGCGCTGGTACGCCGATACGCCGCCCGGATTCGTATTCAGCGTGAAAGGCTCGCGCTACCTGACGCACATGCTCCGCTTTCGCGACGAAACGGCCACGATCGCGTGCGCGAATTTTTTCGCTCAGGGCTTGTTCGCGCTGAAGGAGAAACTCGGGCCGCTGCTGTGGCAGTTCCCGCCGTCGCTGCGGTTCGACCCGGCGCACATGGAGCGCTTCCTGAGCCTGCTGCCGCGCGACACGGAGGCCGCGCTCGCACTCGCCCGCCGGCACGACGGGCGGGTGCGCGAGCCGTATTTGCGGATCGACCGCAAGCGGCCGTTGCGTCATGCGGTGGAAGTCCGCCACGACAGCTTCGTGGACCCGGCATTCGTGAAGCTGCTGCGCCGCCACAAGGTCGCGCTCGTCGTGTCGGATTCGACCGAGGCGTGGCCGCAGTTCGAGGATCTGAGCGCGCGGTTCGTCTACATCCGGCTGCACGGCACCGAAACGAAGTATTCGGGCGAATACGCCGATGCGGCGCTCGAACGATGGGCGCGCAGAATCGAAGCGTGGAGCCGGGGCACGCAGCCCGACGATGCGCGCCTCGCCGCACCGGCGCTGCAACCGCCGCGTGCGCAGACGCGCGACGTGTACTGTTACTTCGACAACGACACGAAAACGCAGGCGCCGTTCGATGCCGGGCGGCTGATGGCGCGGCTCGGGCTGCATGCGCATGATGCGGTAACCGAATGAAATGCTCGGCGCGCCGCGGGCATCGGGCATGCCGTCCGGGCACCGCGCGGGCAGGCGCGCAATATGCTCCGGTTCTCCCGGCTCGCGCCCTTCATCGCGCCCGCCGTGTGCGCCCGGTAAATCTTGCATGACCGGTAACCGGCGCCATGGGCCAACACTGCAAGGAGAAAAGCGATGACCCTGCTTATCTATCTGGTGGGATGGATCATTTTCATCGGCGGCGTCGCCTGGGGTTTGATGACGCTGCATGTCGCGCAGTACGTCATCGAGATCGTGGCCGTCATCCTGTTCGGCATCGCGGTCATCACGGGCGCGACGCGCGCCCGGAATCGCGACCGGTCGTAGCGCGGCGCGCATGCCACGCGCTCGCTGATCGCGGTAACCACGCTGACCGCGGTGCGGTGCCGGATGCACGCCGACGGCCGCGTCCGCGCCAAGCGTTCCATGCGTCGGGCTGCGGTGCGACGAGGCGCGGTGCGCGACGGCGCGCGCCAGATAGTAGGCAACGCGTGCGTTCTTTGCATCGGCGGCGACAGGTGCGCTACGCTCCATTCGACCTCGTATCGCGGGTCAAAATTTAAGCGCTTAAACACCCAGAAGCCGACCCCGCGTCCGGCGGGGTCCATCACACGGAGGATGACGATGAACAGACGATCGATGCTGCGCTGGAGCATGTCGAGCGCGGCGCTTGCGTGCCTCGACCTGGCTGGCCCGCTGCCCGCCTTCGCACAACCCGCCCCGCGCCGTGCGGCGGCGAGCCCATTCGCGATGGGGGCCGACATCTCGACGTTGCCGGAACTCGAAGCGCATGGCGCGGCCTTCTTCGACCGCGGCGGCGCGCCGCGCGACTGCCTGAAGATTCTCCGCGCGCACGGCGTCGACTCGATCCGGATCAAGGTCTGGAACGATCCCGGCAATCCGGATTTCTTCCCCGCGAACCAGAGCGCTGCAGCGGGCTACAACAATGCCGCGCACGCCGTTGCGCTCGCGCAGCGCGCAGCCGCGCTCGGCATGCGCATCCTGATCGACTTCCACTACAGCGACTGGTGGGCCGACCCCGGCAAGCAGTATCCGCCGCATGCATGGGCCGGCAAGAACCTGACCGAAACCTGCGCGCTGCTGTCGGCGTACACGACCGACGTGCTGCGCCGGCTGCAACGCGCCGGCGTGCGCCCGGAGTGGGTGCAGATCGGCAACGAGATCACGGGCGGCATGCTGTGGCCGCTCGGCCGCTACGACCAGTGGGACAACCTCGCGCAGTTGCTGAAAACCGGCCACGACGCGGTGAAGGCCGTCGATCCCCGCATCAAGGTGATGCTGCACATCGACAGCGGCGGCGACAACGGCAAGAGCCGCTGGTGGTTCGACAGCGCGACGCAGCGCGGCGTCGCGTTCGACGTGATCGGCCTGTCGTACTACCCGCAATGGCAAGGCGCGCTCGACGATCTGCGCGACAACGCGAACGATCTCGCGGTGCGTTACGACAAGGAACTGATCGTCGTGGAGACCGCCTATCCGTGGACCACGAGCGACGGCGATTCGGAGCCGAACGCGATGACGAACACCGGATCGACGACCTTCCCGCCGTCGCCGGCCGGCCAGGCGCAATTCCTCGCGGCGGTCGTCGATATCGTGAAGGGGGTGCCGGGCAATCGCGGCAAGGGCGTATTCTGGTGGGAGCCGGAATGGATTCCGACGCCGGGAGTCGGCTGGAAGCTCGGTGCGGGCGACCAGTGGGACAACAACACGCTGTTCGATTTCCACGGTCACGCACTGCCGTCGCTCGACGCGTTCCGGCAGCGCTGACGCGTCACGGCATCGCTGCTTCACCGCACCGGCGCATGCCGCGTCAGTGCGGTGAATCGAAGCCGCGGCGCGCACTGCCCGTACCGCTCTCACCGTCGGCGCCGCCCCGCTCGCCGTACGCATCCACGGCGAGCAGCGCGCACGCCACGAGCGCGAGCCCGCAGCATCCGGCAAACGTCGCGCGATAGCCGAACAGATCGACGCACGCGCCCGACAGCACCCCCGATGCGATCGAGCCGACCCGCGCCGTGCTGAAGAACATCGCGGTCGCGGTGCCGGGGCGCGTGGGCATCAGGTCGCACACGCGCGTCATCCCGAGACACGACGTGATCGCGACCACGCATGCGCTCAGCAGTTGCAGCGGCAGGATCAGGTTCGCGCGCGTCACCGCCGCGAGCCCGATGAAATATGCGGCATGCACGAGCGCGCACGCGGTCAGCCAGCGCGCCTTGTCGAGGCGCGTCGAGCGCATGCCGAGCCACAGCATCATCGGAATCTCGAGCAGCGCGGCCAGCCCGAGCGCGGCCGACACGTTCGCCGGCGCGCCGCCGAGCGCGCGCACGATATAGAGCGGCAGCACGATCATCGTCGCGTTCGCCGCGAGCCCGATCAGCGTGAGCGCGACGAGGGTGCGCAGCACACTGGCGCGCGGCGCGACGGCCATCGCCGCACGCGCATCGTCAGGCGGTGGCCCGGCGCGATCCATTGCCCGCACGTGCTCGGCCGCGGGCCGCCGCGCCGGCTCCGGAATCCGCACGACGATCGCCGCGCATGCGACGAAGCCCGCGGAAGCCGCAAGAAAGAGTCCGGTAAAACCCGTCTGCGCGAGCATCAGCGCACCGAGCGCGGGACCGAACACCCACGCGATCGACAGCATCGTGCGCAGCGCGGCCGATGCAAGCTCGCGCTGTGCATCGTCGGCGACGGGCAGCACCGCGCGTGCGAACGAGAAGATCTGCGACAGCGACACGGCGCCCGCGCCGAGCAGGATCGTGCCGGCGGCGATCACCGGCCCATGCGCGCGCAGCACGCACAGCAGCGCAAAGCCGAGCGCGGCAGCCGCGAGCGACACCACGAGCAGCGGCCGGTGCCGGTCGCGACGGTCGGACCAGCGTCCGGCCCACGTGCTCGCGACGACGCCGCTCGCCGCGATCATCGTCAGGAAGACGCCGGCCAGAAACGGCGACATCCCCGCCGCCTCGACGCCGAACAGCGACAGGTACGGCGCGGTGAACGACATCGCGACGCCGAGCATCAGCGCCGCCGCGGAAAGCGGCACGAAGTACGCGATTCCCGCAAGGCGCGCGAAATGCAACCGCGGCGACCGCAACGACTGCATCGCGTCAGTCCGGCTCGACCCAGGCGGCCACGTCGACCGCGCCGAGGTCGCGGCTACCGAGCACGAAGCGCGCACCGCCCGGCGCGGGCAGCATGCATGGTGTGTCACCGTAGTTGAACGCGAACGTGACGCGCCCGCGTCGACGCAACCGCACACCGTCCGGCAGCGCGTACGCTTGCAACCCCGCATCGCGTGCGCAGCGGGCAACAATCGCGCGCAACAGCGTCCGATCGAAACAGGCAGTCGCCATCGTCACGTGAGCGCGCCGCACGAGCGCCGGCACACCGTCGTCGCATGCGGCCAGTACGTCGACGCCCGGCGCCGCGTCCATATCGACGTGATCGCGCCATTTCAGCGCATGACCATCGACGCCGTCGAACGACACACGCGGCGCGAGCGACGGCCGCAGCGACTCGACCTGGCCAATCCGCACCGGTAGCACGTTGCGCAGCTTGCCGGGTGCGAGACCCGGCGCGATCGCGAATTCCGCGGTGCGCGAACCCGTGCGCGGCCCGAACAGCCAGTGGGCGTGTCCGCTCGCGGCCTGCTCGACGATGCGATCCGTGACGACCGGCAGCGTCGGCGCGACGACGAGCGCATAACGCGACACGTCGGCGCCAGCCGCGACGATATCGACGTCGAGGCCCAGCTCGCGCAGCGCGCGATACCAGTCGAACACGTGCTGTTGATAGTCGAAATCGGCGCCGTGCGGCTGGATCCGGATCATCCAGTCGGCCTCGTAGTCGAACAGCAACGCGACGCGGGCCGTGTCACGCTCGCCGGCGACGAGCGCGGGATCCAGCTCGGCGATCTCGCGTGCGACGCGCGCCACTTCGTGACCGCCCGGCGCCAGCCGGTCGTCCGGCGCGTTGAGTCCCGAATGCAGTTGCTCCTGCGCATGCGGATACTGCCGCCACCGGAAATACGACACGAGCTCCGCGCCGTGCGCAAAGGCTTCCCACGTCCACAGCCGCACCGCGCCCGCGTGCGGCACCGGGTTGTAAGGCGCCCAGTTGACGGGCCCCGCCTGCTGCTCCATCACCCACATCCGGCCGTTGCCGACCCCGCGATACAGGTCGTGCGAGAACGCCGACACGTCCGGATGCCCGGTGCGGGCCCAGCGTTGCTTGTCCGCTTCATCGAGCGGCAGCACTTCGGTGCGCGGCACCGGATAGCTGTCCCACGCGGCGACGTCGAGGCCACCGCGCGCGAACGCGTAATGATCGAACTCGGCGAAAAAACCCATGAAGTTATGCAGCACGTCGCGACCCGGCGCGTGCGGACGGATCGCGTCGACCTGCGCGGCATGAAACCGCGCGACCTCGTCGGACTGATAGCGCCGGAAGTCGAGCAGGTGGGCGGGATTCGCGTCGGTCGGCGTATGACGCGGCAGTTCGATCTCGTCGAAGCCGCGATATTCCATGCTCCAGAACACGTTGCCCCACGCGCGGTTCAGCGCGTCGATATCGCCATAACGCATGGCGAGCCACGTGCGGAAACCCTGGAGTGCCGCCTGTGTATAGCTCGGCAACGTGTTGTGACAGCCGAGTTCGTTGTCGGTCTGCCACGCGATCACCGCCGGATGCGCGCCGTAGCGCCGCGCCATCGCGTCGGCAATGCGCACGCAGTGCTCGCGATACACGGGGCTCGCGATGTCGTAATGGCGACGCGAGCCGAACTGCCACACCGCGCCATCGACACCCACCGGCAGAATCTCCGGATGACGATCGACGAGCCACTTCGGCGGCGCGGCGGTCGGCGTGCCGAGTACGATCTTCAACTGCTGGCGTGCGAGCGTGTCGATCGCGTCGTCGAGCCATGCCCAGTCGTAGCGGCCGGGCTCCGGCTCCATCCGGCTCCACGCGAATTCGGCGATCCGCACGCGCGTCAGGCCCAGTTCGGCCATGCGCCGCGCATCGCGATCCCATTGTTCGCGCGGCCAGTGTTCGGGGTAGTAGCAAACGCCGAGGTGCATCGTGGATTCCTTGGAGAAAGAGGATGGACGGGTCAGCCCTTGGTCGCGCCGAACGTGAGCCCTGCGACGAAGTGCTTCTGCATCGCGAAGAACATCAGCACCGACGGTAGCGCGGCGAGCACGGAGCCTGCCGACACGATGTTCCAGGCGGTCGTCCACTGCCCTTTGAGCGCGGCGACGCCGACGGTGATCGGCGCCGCGTCGTCGCCTTGCGTGAGGCACAGTGCCCAGAAGTAGTCGTTCCACACGAACGTGAACACGAGGATCGCGAGCGCCGCGAGCGCGGGCCGCACGAGCGGCAGCACGACGCGCCAGTAGATCGCCCACTCGGACGCGCCCTCGACGCGCGCGGCCTCGATCAGCTCGAACGGCAGCTCGCGGATGAAGTTGCGCAGGAACAGCGTGCAGAAGCCGGTCTGGAACGCGGTGTGGAACAGCACGAGCGCCCATACGGTGTTGTACAGGCCGACGGCGAGCATGATCTGCCGCACCGGGATCATCAGGATCTGGATCGGCACGAAGTTGCCGGCGACGAACAGCCCAAGCAGCACGAGATTGCCGCGGAACCGGTAGTTCGCGAGCGCGTGCCCGGCGAGCGACGCGAGCAGGATCGACGCGGCGACCGACGGCACCGTGATCAGGAGGCTGTTCGCGAAGTAGTGGAGCATCGGCGTCTGCGTGAGCGCGGCGCCGTAGTTGTCGACGAGCGCGAACTGCTTCGGCCAGCTCCAGTAATGACCTGCCATGATCTCGTCGGTCGAGCGGATCGACGTGACGAGCACCGCGAGCAGCGGCACGAGCCACAGCGCGAGCGCACACGGCAGCGACAGCCGGTACAGCAGGCGGGCGGGACGTCCCCAGCGGGACACGGGCATCGGATACATTTGCGATCCTTACGATTCGACGCGCACCAGCTTGCGCAGCTGCCACACGATATAGACGAGCATGATCGCGAACAGCACGACGGCGATCGCGGCCGAATAGCCTTCGCGGTAGTACTTGATCGCCTGGTCGACCATGAAGTACGCGAGCACGGTCGAGCTGTCGAACGGGCCGCCGCCCGTCATCACCGAGATCAGGTCGAAGCTGCGCAGCGCGCCGATCACGGTCAGCACGACCGCCATGAACGTCGCGGGCCGCAGTTGCGGCAGGATCACGTGCCACAGCAGCGTGAAGCCGCGCGCGCCTTCCATCCGCGCCGCTTCGACGATCTCGCCGTTGATGCCGGTGAGCCCGGTCAGGTACAGGATCATGCAGAACGGGATCTGCGGCCACAGCGCGGCGACGATCACACCGTAGGTCGCATAGCGCGGATCGCCGAGCACCGGAATCCCGTGCCCGACGATCAGCTTCAGCAGCCCGAACGTCGGGTCGTAGAACCACGAGAACACGAGGCCGACGACGACGCCCGGCAGCACGAACGGCGCGAAGAACAGCGACTTCACGAGCCGGATGCCGAACACGTTCTGGTTCAGGTACAGCGCGAGCGCGAGGCCCAGCGGCGGCGCGGCGAGGAACAGCGCGAGCCACAACACGTTGTTCTTCAGCGCGACGGTGAACGTATCGGACTGCAGCAGCTCGCGATAGTTGTCGAGCCCGGCGAACGTCATCGGCGTCATCCCGTCCCACTGATGGAAGCTCAGCCAGATGCTGCTGACGATCGGGTACAGCACGAACACGGTGAAGAGCGCAAAACCCGGCAGCACGAACCACAGGGCCGCGCGATTGCGCCGCCGCGCGAGCGACGCGCGCGCAGGCCGCCGTGGGCCGGCATCGCGGCGCGCGGCGCTTTCGGACAGGCTGGTTGACATGAGATGACCTTCGATGAAACGAACGTGACGGTGACGACGCAGCACCGGGCCGACATTCCCGCCGGCCCGGCCGCGCGGCGCATTACTTCCGGTAGATGCGCTTGCGGGTCTGCTCGAGGCGCTGCAGGATCGCATCGAGCTGCGTCGGATCGGACAGGAACTGCTGCATCGCCTTCATCCCCTCGTCCGCCATTTCCTTCGTCATGTCGCGATCGTAGAACTGCGCGATGCCGCCCGGCGTCGTCGCGAGCGTATGGAATCCGATCTTCGAGATCGGGTCCTGCGGCTCCGGCGCCTTGTTGTTCGACGGCAGTTGCCCCATCCCTTTCGCGAACTCGCCGCTGACCGCCGGCTGCCCCATGAACGCGAGGAAGCGTCGCGCATCGGCCTTGTTGTGCGCTTTCGCCGGCACGATCAGCACGTTGACCGGGCCGTCCTCGGCAAGCGGCACCGACGCGTCGATCACCGGAAAGCGGAAGAAGCTGATCGGGTTGCGCGTCGCGCTCAGCAGTCCTGCCGAATACCAGGTGCCCATCAGCGTCATCGCGGCCTGACCGTTGACGATCAACGGGCTCAGCGAATCGACGTCGTAGGACAATGCGTTGTCGATGAAATACTTGTCGTCGATCAGCTTCTTCCATGCTGCGTACACGGCCCGCACGCGCGGATCGGTATAGGCGACGTCGCCGGCCATCAGCTTCTGGTGGAACGCATAGCCGTTGATCCGCAGGTCGAGGTAGTCGAACCACGCGGCGAGCGTCCATGCATCGCGCGCGGCCACCGCGATCGGCGCGATGCCGGCCGACTTCAGCTTGCGGCACGCGTCGAGAAACTGCGGCCAGTCGGCCGGCTCGCCGTGAATGCCGGCCTTCTCAAACAGGTCCTTGCGATAGAACAGCCCGTACGCGTCATAGCCGAGCGGCAAACTGTAGAGCTTGCCGCCGTAGGTCGACGACTGCTTGACGGACGCATACGTGTCGTTCCAGCCGTTCTTCCGCCAGTCCGCGCTCAAATCCTCGATCAGCCCACGCTTCGCGAAATACGCGAGCCGCTCGCCGTTGTTCCAGCTCAGCACGTCCGGCGGATCGGTCGCGAGCCAGCCGGACATCTGCACCTTGTACGCCTCCTCGCCGACGTAGCTGACCTTCAGGTCGATATCCGGATTCGCCTTGTGGAACTGGTCGAACGCGGCCTGCCACGTCGCGCGCTGGTTGCCGCGCGCGGCAACGTTCACTTTCAGCGTGCCCGCGTCGGCCGCGCCCGCGGCGCACGCCGCGGCAGTCGTCAGGGCAAGCAGCAGTCGGCTCGCACGAAGTCTCATCGTTGTCTCCTGATATTGGTGTGTTGAATGCCGCGTCGCACGCGGCCGGTCGGCATGGCGCCGCTACGCGAACGCCGCTTCGGCGTGAAGGGCCGGCAACGCGATGCCGGCTTCGTCGAACAGATGGCAACTCGACGGCGGCACGAGAAACGCATGCCGTTCGCCGCGCCGCAACGCGGCCTGCCCCGGCAATTTAGCGAGTAGCGGCACACCGTCGGGCTGGTCGAGATGCACGTATGCGGCTTCGCCGAGCTGCTCGACGAGCGCGATGTCGCGCACGATCGACGGCAAGCCGGCATCGCCGGACGCGGCGAGCATCAGGTGCTCGGGACGAATCCCGAGCGTCACGCGCGCACCGCGGCCGACGTGGCGCGGCAACGCGCGATCGCGCAGCGTCAGGGTTTCGCCGGTGCCTTCCAGCGTCAGCCGGCAGCCGTGCACCTCGCCCGCCTCGACGACGGCCGGCAGGAAGTTCATCCGCGGCGAGCCGATGAAGCCCGCGACGAAGCGGTTGGCCGGCCGGTGATACAGCTCGAGCGGCGCACCGGCCTGCGCGATGCTGCCGAAGCGCGCGACGTCGTCGCCCGCATGCAGCAGCACGATCCGGTCGGCCAGCGTCATCGCCTCGATCTGGTCGTGCGTGACGTAGACCGAACTCGATTGCGTGAAGCGCGCGTGCAGCCGCGCGATTTCGACCCGCGTCTGGCCGCGCAGCGTCGCGTCGAGATTCGACAGCGGCTCGTCGAACAGAAACACGCGCGGTTCGCGCACGATCGCACGGCCGATCGCGACGCGCTGGCGCTGCCCGCCGGACAATGCCTTCGGCTTGCGATCGAGCAGCGCTTCGAGCTGCAGCACACGCGCGGCCTCGGTCACGCGGCGGCGGATCTCGTCCTTCGGCGTGCCGGCGATCCGCAACCCGAAACCGATGTTGTCGAACACGGTCATGTGCGGAAACAGCGCATAGCTCTGGAACACCATCGCGACGCCGCGCGCCGCGGGCGGCGTGTCGTTCATCCGTGCGCCGCCGATCCGCAGCTCGCCCTCGGTCACGTCCTCGAGCCCGGCGATCATCCGCAACAGCGTGGATTTTCCGCAGCCCGACGGACCGAGAAACACGCAGAATTCGTGCGACGCGATCTCGAGGTTCACGTCGCGCAGCACCGGCGCATGGTCGCCGTAGCGCTTCGAGACGTCCTTCATTGAAATGGCGGTCATCGCGCTCTCCTGTCGTCCGTCACACGCATCGGATCGGAAAATTTAAACGCTTAAATTTTGATGGCGCGATTCGCCCGCTTCGCCGTACCATGTCGTCTCCTTCCTCTGATGTATCGAGAAATTAGCGTATCGGCTACCGCCGTGCAACTTGTGGGATGCACTCCCAGAATATGAGCAGACACTCTCCCGCTTCACTTCCGCTGCATCACGCCAGCCGGCCGATCGGAGGCCGCGTATGGTGACGCTCGCGCAAGTCGCGCAGCGCGCGAACGTCACGGCGGCGACCGTCTCGAACGTGCTGCGCAATCCGCAGAAGGTGAAGCCGGCGACCGTCGAACGCGTGATGGCGGCGATCCGCGAACTCGGCTACCGGCCGAACCTGACCGCGCGCGCGCTCGCCGAGGGCCGCACGTCGACGCTCGCGCTGATGCTGTCGAACATCACGAACCCGTTCTATCCGGAATTCGTGCTGGCAGCCGAGCGCGAGGCGCGCAAGCGCGGCCATTACCTGCTCGTGTCCAATACCGACGACGATCCGGCGATCACCCGCAACTACCTCGAGCGGATCGCGGGGACGCTCGCGGCCGGTGCGATCGTGATGAACACCGATCTTGCCGAAGCCGAACTCGCCGACATCGCGCGTCACGGCGCATCGATCGTGCTGTGCATGTGGGAACACGTGCATGCGTCGCGTACGCTGCCGTGCGTGACCGTCGATTTCGCGGCGGCGGGCGCGCTGGCGGCCGCGCATCTGTCCGGGCTGCGACATCGGGCGTTCGGCGCGCTCGTCGGCAAGGGGTCGGGCGGTCCGCAGTCGGTGCGGCTGCGCGGTTTCGCCGACGAACTCGCGGCACGCGGCCACCCCGCGAATGCGCTGACGACCGTATCGGCGCACGACTCGATCGAAGGCGGCTACGAAGCGGCCGCCGCGTTGCTGCGGGAGCAGCCTGGCCTCACCGCGCTGTTCGCGACCAACGACCTGATGGCGATCGGCGCGATGCAGGCCGCCGCCGATCTCGGCCTGCGCGTGCCGGCCGATCTGTCGGTCGTCGGCATGACCGATATCCAGCTCGCCCACCAGTTCCGTCCCGCGCTGACCACGGTGCGGTTCCCGACCGCGCAGATCGCCGCGCGGGCGATCGCGCTGACGCTCGACATGATCGACGGGATCGAGCCGGCCGTGGCCGTGCATACGATCGGCGCGCCCGAGCTCGTCGTGCGCGAATCGACCGGGACGGCGCCGGACTGACGGTTCGATACGCACGCGCTTGTGCATGCGGCGTGCGGCGTATGCGTCGGGAATGAACGACGTGGCGTCGGTCGCGCGGGTTCCGTTCTCTCATTCGACGACGACGGCGGAAAGCGGCACATCGCGACCTTCGATGCGCGGCAAACCGATGCGGACGGGAAGAGATCGGGAAGTGCGGGATGGCCGCATCCGATGCCGCAGTTCCCCGAAACACAAAAGGACGCGTCACCGAGACGGCGCCGCGCGATTCGAGACGATTCGTCGTTCCGCCGGGGTCGTGGGCGACGCGCGTGACGCGTGAAGATTCGCGGCCGCCCGAGCATGCGGCGGCCGCGGTATCGACGTCGACTACTTCTTGATCACCGGGACGGTGAGCGAACTGACGAGCGACGTCACGGGCGCCAGCAGACCGCCCGACGCGCTACCCCCCCCTTGCGCGGAATTGCCGTTCAGCGAAACCGCCAGCGCGGGAACGATGCCGGCCACCGAACCGACGGCCGAACCGACCGATTGCACCGCCGCGTTGGCGATCGTCGCACCGCCGGAGATGAGCGCCCCGGCGGCGTTCGTCACCCCGCCGACCGCACCGGCTGCCGTGCCGCCGTTGAGCGCGACACTGAGTGCCGGAAGCGTTCCGGCGACCGCGCCGGCGGTGCCGGTCACGGTGTGCGCGAGCGAGCCTGCCAGGCCGGTGGTGACCGTCGCGAGCGATCCCGTCGCACCGGTTGCGCCGGAGAGGACGCCGGTTCCCGAGCCGACGACGTTGCCGGCGCCGCCGGTGGCGGATCCGATCAGCGACGTGACGGTCGAGGCGATCGGTGTGATGGCCGCCGTGCCGCTGCCGGCGATGCCGGTTATCGCGCCGGACGTTGCGCCGATTGCACCGGTGGCTGCGCCGATCGGCAGCGAGCCGCCGAGATTGCCGACAATGCTCGTGATCGGCGTGATCAGCGCGCCGCCGTTGCCTGCGACACCGGTGACGGCGTTGACGACGCCAGTGCCGGCATTGGCGACCGTGCCCACGATGCTGCCGAGACCGCTGGTCGCGCCGCCGGCACCGCCCACTGCGCCGGCCAACGTTCCGACTGCACCGGTTGCCGTGTTGCCGACCGTGCCAACGACGCCGCCGAGACCACCGAGGCCACCGGTCGCGCCGCCGCCGACACCGCCCACTGCGCCGGCCAACGTTCCGACTGCACCGGTTGCCGTGTTGCCGACCGTGCCAACGACGCCGCCGAGACCACCGAGGCCACCGGTCGCGCCGCCGGCACCGCCCAGGGCACCAGTCAGCGTTCCGACTGCACCCGTTGCCGTGTTCGCTACCGTGCCAACAACGCCACCGAGACCACCGGTCGGATTGCCAACACCACCCAAGGCGCCCGTCACCGTACCGACTGCGCCGCTTGCCGCATTGCCCACCGTTCCGACAACGCCGCCGAGACCGCTGGCCCCGCCACCGCCGACACCACCCAGTGCGCCAGTCAGCGTTCCGACTGCACCTGTTGCCGTGTTCGCTACCGTTCCGATGACGCCGCCAAGCCCGTCCGTCGGATTGCCAACGCCGCCCAAGGCGCCTGTCACCGTACCGATTGCGCCGCTTGCCGCGTTGCCCACCGTGCCGACAATGCCGCCGAAACCGCCGGTCCCGCCGCCACCGACACCACCCAGTGCGCCAGTCAGCGTTCCGACTGCGCCTGTTGCCGTGTTCGCTACCGTTCCGACGACGCCGCCAAGACCACCCGTCGGGTTGCCACCACCGATGCCACCCAGTGCGCCGGTTACCGTACCAACGACGCCACCAAGCCCACCGGTCGGATTACCGACACCACCCAAGGCGCCCGTCACCGTACCGATTGCGCCGCTTGCCGCGTTGCCCACCGTGCCGACAATGCCGCCGAGACCGCCGGTCCCGCCGCCACCGATACCACCGAGCGCACCGGTTACCGTACCAAGGACGCCACCAAGCCCACCGGTCGGATTACCGACACCACCCAAGGCGCCCGTCACCGTACCCACTGCGCCGCTTGCCGCATTGCCCACCGTCCCGACAACGCCGCCGAGGCCACCGGTCGCGCCGCCGCCGACACCACCCAGTGCGCCAGTCAGCGTTCCGACTGCGCCTGTTGCCGTGCTCGCTACCGTTCCGATGACGCCGCCAAGCCCGCCCGTCGGGTTGCCACCACCGATGCCACCCAGTGCGCCGGTTACCGTACCAACGACGCCACCAAGCCCACCGGTCGGATTACCGACACCACCCAAGGCGCCCGTCACCGTACCCACTGCGCCGCTTGCCGCATTGCCCACCGTCCCGACAATGCCGCCGAGACCGCCGGTCCCGCCACCGTCGACACCACCCAGTGCGCCGGTTACCGTACCAACGACGCCACCAAGCCCAGTGGTCGGATTACCAACACCACCCAAGGCGCCCGTCACCGCACCCACTGCGCCGCTTGCCGCGTTGCCCACCGTCCCGACAATGCCGCCGAGACCGCCGGTCCCGCCACCGTCGACACCGCCCAACGCCCCCGTCACCGTACCGGCCACCCCGGCGACCGGCTCGAGCAATCCGCTACCGATATCGATGGTCGCGCTTCCCGTCCCGGTCCCCGCCAGCCCGATCGAGATACCGCCTGCATTCGGGTTGCCGACCGTCACCACTCCGTTCCCCCATCCCGTCACGGTACCGACGAGTTCCCCGGGCGCGGGCAATCCGCCTCCGACGATGAGGCCGTCGGATTTGCTGACACTTCCCAGCGGAGAAGCCAGCACCCCCGCCTGAGACGCCGTGGCGGCCAGGCTGAACAAAGCCGCGACCGACAAGGCGATGCCTGTCAGTTTCACATTCGTTTTCGTTTTCATGAATAACCTCATTTCGGTTGGAAAACCGCGGAACAGCTCGAGCGATGACGCATGGACCCCGTCGCCCGAAGGCGGCGCGAATCGTTCGCGGATTGCCCGATACGGCAAGGCGTTGAAACAAGTTAAAACAGGCTGATACAACGGGATACCAGACACCACGTGACGTACTTCTTGAAAAGTGATTCGCATCACGAAACTTCTGTAATGCGAATCTGAAAACCCACCATCATCGAACCATCGACAAACGATCGGCCGCTCACGACAACTTCATCGCAAGCGGCCGCCGCCCTCCCTTTAGAACTTCCACAGCAGATTGCCGTACAGCGCGTGATCGCTGATGTTGCCGCCGAGCTGGCCGCTATACGACAGGCCGATCGACAGGTTCTTCGTCACGGCCGCATCGACACCGACCTCGAGCACGGCCGCATCGCGCGCGATCGGCACGCCGACCACGCTGAACGGTGCGCCGCCGCTCGCGAACGACAGCGTCGAACCCGGCTGCGTGTTGCCGAACGCATGCCGCCAGCCAATCGTGCCGAAGGTCGTGATCTTGCCCTTCGTCGTGACCGCGACGTCCGTCGACGCCCGCACGCCGAGCGTCGAGAAGCCGAGGCCCGTCGTGTCGGAATCGCCCTGCAGCGCCGCCGCGCCGCCGTTCTCCTTGAAGCCGCCGGTGTGCAGGCTCGCATACGCGAGCCCGACGAACGGTTCGAGCGCGACGTTGCGAATCGCCGTCGAGTAGCCGATCTCGGTGAACACCTGCGTCGCGCTCGCGTCGTAGCTCGCGGTATCGTGATCGGCGAAGCTGCCGAACGACGGATTGCGCGCGCTATGCACGCGGTACCACGACTGCGACACGCCGCCGCGCACGTTCCACGCGTCGTATCGGCCGCTGGCGTACAGCGCGATCGTCCCGCCGTTGACCTTCGCCGACTCGTTCTGGTCGGTATTGAGCTGGCTGCGCGACGCGCCGCCCGCGATACCGACGCGCCAGTGGCTGCTGACTTCCGCATCCGTACCGACGATGAAGCCGTACAGGTTGCGATCGATCGAAGCGACGCCGTCGCCGTCGAACCGGCTATGCGAGCCGTACAGTCGGCCCCACACCGCGGGCTTGTACGACTTGGCCGGCGTGCAGCCGTTCTCCGCGGCCATGCGCCGGTCGAGCGCCGCCGCGTGATCGTCCGCCGACACCGGCGCCTCGCATCCGCAGAGCGCCCCGCCCGGCTGCGAACCGAGCCGTGCACGATCGAGCACCGCGTCGCGCACGTAGCGGCTATCCGACAGCAGCACGCTTCGCGTACTCGGATACAGATCGCCGGCCAGTTGCGTGAACGCGCGGTTCGCGGTCGGCGCATCCGACGTCAGCACCGTATCGAACAGCGGGTTGCCGGCGCCGAGCGTGCCGACCGCGCCCGCCACCGCTTGCCCGTCGGGCGTCGTCGCGACCGACGAGAACGGCGTGCCGTTCGGCGCCAGCGACATCAGCACCTGCGCCGGGTTGTACGTGAGCGTCGGCGTGAGGAACGCATACGTCGAGTTCACCGCGCTGAACTGCCCTTGCACGCCCGCGCCGGCATTCACGATGGTGTAGAGCTTGCCCGGCTGGTATTGCCCGGTCGCCGCGACGACCTGTACCGACCCACCGTTGAGCGCGGCGGAGCCGGTCACGTCGAGGCCGCCGCTCTGTTGCGGCGTGGCGCCGACCTGCAGCGTCGAGCCGGGCTGGAAGGTCGCGTTGCCCGCGACCTTCAGCGGCTGCCCGAGCTGGAGGACCGATGCGGTGCCGCCGCCCGATACGACCAGGCCGCCGATCGTGCCCGTCCCGGTGACGGTCGCGCCGTTGCCGACCGTCACCGGCGAGTTGGCCAGCGAACCGGTGACGGCGAGCGTGCCGCCCGTCACGGCGGTCGGCCCCGACAGCGTGTTCGTGCCGCTCAGCACCTGCGCGCCCGTGCCGGCCAGCGTCAGCGGGCCGGTACCCGACAGCGTGCCGGCGAACGTGCTGGTGCCGGCGGTGTTGACCGTCAGCGGTGTGCTGCCGAGATTCACGTTCGAGCCGGTCGTACCCGACAACGTGCCGATCGCCTGCGGCGCCGCCGCAGCCGCCAGGTTCAGCGTCGCACCGCTGCCCGCGAGAATCACCGGGCTCGTCGGCGCGAGACTGCCTGCGCCGGCGAGCGCGAGCGCGCTGCCGCTGCCGATCGTCGTGCCGCCGGTGTACGTGTTCGCGCCGGTCAGCGTCTGCGTGCCGCCGCCCTGCACCGCGAAGCCGCCGGTGCCCGCGATCGTGCCGCCGAAGGTGCCACCCGTCGGACCCGCCACGGTCAGCGTATTGCCACCGAGATTCACGGTCGAACCTGCCGCGCCCGACAGCGCGCTCGTCGTCTGCGGCGTCGTGGCCGCGCCGACGTCGAGCGTCGCGCCGTTGCCGGCCAGCGTCAGCGCGCTGCCGGCCGACAGGCTGCCGCTGCCGCCGACCGCGAGCGTGCTGCCGTTGCCGATCGTCGTGCCGCCCGTGTACGCGTTCGCGCCGCTGAGGGTCGTCGTCGACGGGCCGCTCACCGCCAGGTTGCCGCCGCCCGAAATCGGCCCGCTCAGGCCGAGGTTGTTCGCGCCGCCCACCGTCAGCGTCGAACCCGTGCCGAGATTCACGGCATTGGCGAGCGTCGTGCCGGGCACGCTGGTCCCGAGCGTGCCGCCGTTGCCGCCCACAGTCAGCGTGCCGCTGCCGAGTGCGGTCGACGTTCCGGCCACCAGCGTGCCGCCGCCCGTGACGCTGGTGCCGCCGGTGTAGGTGTTGGCGCCGGAAAGCGTCGTCGTCGCGGGGCCGCCGAGCGCGAGCGTGCCGCTGCCGGAGATCGGGCCGCTCAGGCCGAGGCTATGGGTGCCGCCCACCGTCAGCGTCGACCCCGTCCCGAGGTTCACCGCATTGGTCAGCGTCGTGCCCGGCGTGCCGGCGGCCAGCGTGCCGCCCGCGCCGCCGGTGTTCAGCGCGCCCGTGCCGAGCGCCGTGTTGCTGCCCGCGATCAGCGTGCCGCCACCCGTCAGGTTCGTGCCGCCCGTGTAGGTGTTGGCGCCCGTGAGCGTTTCGCTGCCCGTACCCGACAACGTGAGGCTGCCGCCCGCGCCGGCGATCGTGCCGCCGAACGTGCCGCTGCCCGCCCCGCCGAGCGTCAGGTTGTTGCCGCCGAGGTTCACCGTCGAACCCGCGACGCCCGACAGCGCGGTCGTCGTTTGCGGCGTGGTCGCACCGCTGACGTCGAACGTTGCGCCCGCACCGGTCAGCGTCAGCGGGCTGCTGCCGGACAGACTGCCGCCCGCGCCGATCGCGAGCGTGCCGCTGTTGATTGTCGTCGCCCCGGTGTACGTGTTGGTGCCCGTCAGCGTTTGCGTGCCGCTGCCCGACAGCGTCAAACCGCCCGTGCCGGCCACGGTGCCGCCATACGTGCCGTTACCGGAACCGGCCAGCGTCAGCGTGTTGCTGCCCAGATTCACGGTCGAACCCGACACACCCGACAGCGCACCCGTCGTCTGCGGCGTCGTCGCGGCACTCAGGTCCAGCGTGGCCCCCGTGCCCGCGAGATCGAGCGCGCTGCCCGCCGACAGGCTGCCGCCCGCGCCGACGGCCAGCGTGCTGCCGTTGCCGATCGTCGTGTTGCCGGTGTACGTGCCGGCGCCGGTGAGCGTCGTCGTCGACGGGCCGTTCACCGCGAGATTGCCGCTGCCCGAGATCGCGCCGCCAAGGCCGAGGTTGTTCGCGCCGCCGACCGTCAGCGTCGAACCCGCGCCGAGATCGATCGCGTTGGTCAGCGTCGTGCCGGCCACGCTCGTGCCCAGCGAGCCGCCCGCGCCACTCGTCGTCACCGCACCGGTGCCGAGCGCCGAGCCGTTGCCGGCCAGCAGCGTGCCGCCGCCGGTCAGACTCGTGCCGCCCGTGTACGTGTTCGTGCCGGTCAGCGTTTCGGTGCCCGTGCCCGCCAGCGTGAGGCTGCCCGCGCCCGCGATCGTGCCGCCGTACGTGCCGCTGCCGGAACCGCCGAGCGTCAGCGCATTGCCGCCGAGGTTCACGGTCGAACCCGACACGCCCGACAACGCACCCGTCGCCTGCGGCGTCGTGGCCGCGCTCAGATCGAGCGTCGCGCCCGCACCGGCCAGATCGACCGCGCTGCCGCCCGACAGGCTGCCGCCCGCGCCGACCGCCAGCGTGCTGCCGTTGCCGATCGTCGTGTTGCCGGTGTACGCGTTGGCGCCAGTAAGCGTCGTCGTCGACGGACCATTCACCGCGAGGTTGCCGCTGCCGGAAATCGCGCCGCCCAGGCCCAGGTCGTTCGCACCGCCAATAGTCAGCGTCGACCCCGCGCCAAGGTTCACCGCGTTGGTCAGCGTCGTGCCGGCCACGCTGGTGCCGAGCGTGCCGCCCGCGCCGCTCGTGTTCAGCGTACCCGTGCCGAGCGCCGAGCCGTTGCCCGCGATCAACGTGCCGCCACCGGTCAGGCTCGTGCCACCCGTGTACGTGTTGGCGCCATTCAACGTTTCGGTGCCCGTGCCAGCCAGCGTCAGGCTGCCGCCTGCACCGGCGATCGTGCCGTCATACGTGCCGCTGCCCGTGCCGCCGAGCGTCAGGCTGTTGCCGCCGAGATTCACCGTCGAGCCGGCCACGCCCGACAGCGTGCCCGTCGTCTGCGGCGTCGTCGCGCCGCTCAGGTCGAAGGTTGCGCCCGCACCCGTCAGGCTCACGGGTGTCGTTCCCGACAGGCTGCCGCCCGCGCCGATCGCCAGCGTGCCGCTGTTGATCGTGGTGGCGCCCGTGTACGTATTGCTGCCCGTCAACGTCTCCGTGCCGGTGCCCGACATCGTCACGCCGCCCGTGCCGGCGATGTTGCCCGCGTACGTGCCGCTGGCCGACCCGCCGAGCGTCAGGTTGTTGTTGCCCAGGTTCACGGTCGAACCCGCCACGCCCGAGATCGCGCCCGTCGATTGCGGCGACGCGGCGCCGCTCAGGTCGAGCGTCGCGCCGGCCGTCGTCAGGCTGACCGGGCTGCTCGACGACAGGCTGCCGTTGCCGCCGATCGCGAGCGTGCCGCTGTTGATCGTCGTCGCGCCGGTGTACGTGTTGGTGCCGGTCAGCGTTTCGGTGCCGGTGCCCGACAACGTCAGCCCGCCCGTGCCGCCGATCACGCCCGCATAGGTGCCGCTGCCTGCGCCGCCGAGCGTCAGCGTGTTACCGCCCAGGTTGACGTTCGTGCCCGTGCCGCCCGACAACGCGCCGGTCGTCTGCGCCGAAGTGGCGGCGCTCAGGTCGAGCGTGGCGCCGGTGCCGGCGAGGTCGATCGCACTGCCAGCCGACAGGCTGCCGCCCGCGCCGACCGCGAGTGTGCTGCCGCCGCCGATCGTCGTGCTGCCGGTGTAGGTGTTCGCGCCCGACAGCGTCGTCGTCGACGGACCATTCACCGCGAGGTTGCCGCTGCCGCCGATCGCGCCGCCGAGGCCGAGATCGTTCGCGCCGCCGACCGTCAGCGTCGAGCCGCTGCCGAGATTCACCGCGTTGGCAAGCGTCGTCCCGGGCGTGCTCGCGGCCAGCGTACCGCCTGCGCCGCTCGTGTTGAGCGCCCCCGTGCCGAGCGCGGAACCGCTGCCCGCGATCAGCGTGCCGCCGCCGGCGAGAGTCGTGCCGCCCGTGTACGTGTTGTTGCCGGTCAGCGTTTCGGTGCCGCTGCCCGACAGCGTGAGGCTGCCGCCCGCGCCGGCGATCGTGCCGCCGTACGTGCCGTTGCCCGTGCCGCCGAGCGTCAGGTTGTTGCCGCCAAGGTTCACCGTCGAGCCGGCCACGCCCGACAGCGAGCCCGTCGTCTGCGGCATGGTCGCGCCGCTCACGTCGAACGTCGCGCCCGCACCGGCCAGGTTCACCGGGCTGCTGCCCGACAGGCTGCCGCCCGCGCCGATCGCGAGCGTGCCGCTGTTGATCGTCGTCGCGCCCGTGTACGTGTTGTTGCCGGTCAGCGTTTCGGTGCCCGTGCCCGACAGCGTCAACCCGCCCGTGCCGCCGACCGTTCCGCCGAACGTACCGTTGCCCGAACCGCCGAGCGTCAGCGTATTGCCGCCGAGATTCACCGCCGAACCCGCTGCGCCGGACAGCGTACCGGTCGTCTGCGGCGACGTGGCCGCGCTCACGTCCAGCGTCGAGCCCGCGCCGGCGAGATCGATCGCGCTGCCCGACGACAGATTGCCGCCCGCGCCGACCGCGAGCGTGCTGCCGCCGCCGATCGTCGTGTTGCCGGTGTACGTGCCGGCGCCGGTGAGCGTCGTCGTCGACGGACCAGTCACGGCGAGATTGCCGCTGCCGCCGATCGCACCGCCGAGCCCGAGGTCGTTCGCCCCGCCGACCGTCAGCGTCGAGCCCGAACCGAGATTGATCGCATTGGTCAGCGTCGTGCCTGCGACGCTCGTGCCGAGCGTGCCGCCCGCGCCGCTCGTGTTCAGCGCGCCCGTTCCGAGCGCCGAACCGCCGCCCGCGATCAGCGTGCCGCCGCCGGTCAGGTTCGTGCCGCCCGTGTACGTGTTGTTGCCGGTCAGCGTTTCGGTGCCGCTGCCCGACAGCGTGAGGCTGCCGCCCGCGCCGGCGATCGTGCCGCCGTACGTGCCGTTGCCCGTGCCGCCGAGCGTCAGGTTGTTGCCGCCGAGGTTCACGGTCGAACCCGCCACGCCCGACAGCGTGCCCGTCGTCTGCGGCGTGGTCGCACCGCTGACGTCGAAGGTCGCACCCGCACCGGCCAGGTTCACCGGGCTGCTCGCCGACAGGCTGCCGCCCGCGCCGATCGCCAGCGTGCCGCTGTTGATCGTCGTCGCGCCGGTGTACGTGTTGGTGCCGGTCAGCGTTTCGGTGCCGGCGCCCGACATCGTCAGCCCGCCGGTGCCGCCGATCGTGCCCGCATAGGTGCCGTTGCCGGTGCCGGCCAGCGTCAGCGTGTTGCCGCCGAGGTTCACGTTCGTGCCCGTTACGCCGGACAGCATGCCGCTCGTTTGCGGCGTGGTCGCCGCGCTGATGTCGAGCGTCGCGCCCGTGCCGGCGAGATCGAGCGCGCTGCCCGACGACAGGCTGCCGCCCGCACCGACCGCCAGCGTGCTGCCGCCGCCGATCGTCGTGTTGCCGGTATAGGTGTTCACGCCCGTGAGCGTGGTCGTCGACGGGCCGCTGACCGACAGGCCGCCGCTGCCCGAGATCCCGCCGCCCAGCCCGAGATCGTTCGCACCGCCAACGGTCAGCGTCGATCCCGCGCCGAGATTCACAGCATTGCCGAGCGTCGTGCCTGCCGTGTTCGTGCCGAGCGAGCCGCCCGCGCCGGTGACGTTCAGCGCGCCCGTGCCGAGCGCGTTGCCGTTGCCGGCGATGAGCCCGCCGCCGCTCAACGTGGTGCCGCCGTCATAGGTGTTCGTGCCGGTGAGCGTCGTGGTGCCCGCGCCGGTCTGCGCGAGGCCGCCGCTGCCGGAAATCGCGCCGCTCAGCCCGAGATCGTTCGCGCCGTTCAGCCCGAGCGTCGCGCCCGCGCCGAGCGTGACCGCGTTGCCGAGCGTCGTGCCGCTCACGCTCGCGTTCAGCGTGCCGTTGCCGGTCACGTTCAATGCGCCGGAACCGAGCGCCGTATTGCTGCCGACGCTCAGCCCGCCGCTGCTCAACGTCGTCCCGCCGCCATAGGTGTTCGCGCCGCCGAGCGTGGTCGTGCCCGAGCCGGACTGCACCACGCCGCCGGCGCCGGAAATCATGCCGCTCAAGCCGAAGTCGAACGCGCCGCCGAGATTCAGCGCAGAGCCGGCGCCCAGATCGACGGCGTTCGCCAGCAGCAGGTTCGCCGTGCTCGCGTTGAGTGTGCCGCCGCTGCCGGTGACGCTGAGTGCGCCCGTGCCGAGCGCCAGGTTGTCGCCGACCGACAGGCCGCCGGCGCTCAGCGTCGTGCCGCCCGTGTAGGTGTTCGCGCCGGTGAGCGCGGTCGTTCCGCTGCCGGTTTGCGCGAGGCTGCCGCCGCCTGCGATGATGCCGCCGAGGCCCAGATCGTTCGTGCCGCCGAGCGTCAGCGCCGAGCCCGTGCCGAGAGTCACTGCGTTGTTCAGCGTCATGCCGGCAACGCTCGCGGCCAGCGTGCCGCCCGCGCCGGCGACGTTCAACGCGCCGGTACCGAGCGCCGCTCCGCTGCCGGCGACCAGCGTGCCGCCGCCGGTCAGGTTCGTGCCGCCCGTATACGTGTTGGCCCCGGTCAGCGTTTCGGTGCCCGTGCCCGCCAGCGTCAGGCTGCCGCCCGCGCCCGCGAGCGTGCCGCCGAACGTGCCGCTGCCGGCGCCGCCGAGCGTCAGGCCGTTGCCGCCGAGATTCACCGTCGAACCGGCCACGCCCGACAGCGCGCCGATCGTCTGCGGCAGCGCTGCACCGCTCAGGTCGAACGTTGCACCGGCTCCGCCCAGATTCACTGCGCCGCCCGCCGCGAGGCTGCCGCCCGCGCCGATCGCCAGCGTGCCGCCGTTGATCGTCGTGCCGCCCGTGTAAGTGTTCGCGCCGGTCAGCGTCTCCGTGCCGGTGCCGGACAGCGTCAGCCCGCCCGCACCGCCGATCGTGCCGCCGAACGTGCCGTTACCGGCGCCGCCGAGCGTCAGCGTATTGCCGCCGAGATTCACCGCCGCGCCGGCCGTGCCGACCAGCCCGCCCGTCGTCTGCGGCGACGTGGCCGCGCTCAGGTCGAGCGTCGCCCCCGCGCCGGCCAGATCGAACAGGCTGGCGCCCGACAGGCTGCCGCCCGCACCGACCGCCAGCGTGCTGCCGTTGCCGATCGTCGTGTTGCCGGTGTACGTGCCGGCGCCGGTCAGCGTCGTGATCGACGGGCCGTTCACCGACAGATTGCCGCCGCCCGAGATCGCGCCGCCGAGGCCCAGATTGTTCGCACCGCCAACCGTCAGCGTCGCGCCCGCGCCCAGATTCACCGCATTGCCGAGCACGGTGCCGCCCGCGCTCGTGCCGAGCGTGCCGCCCGCGCCCGTCACGTTCAGCGCGCCGGTGCCGAGTGCGCTGCCGTTGCCCGCGATGAGCCCGCCGCCGCTCAGGGTCGTGCCGCCCGTGAAGGTGTTCGCACCAAGCAGCGTCGTCGTGCCGGTGCCGGTTTGCGCAAGACTGCCGGCGCCCGACAGCACGCCGCCGAGGCTCAGGTCGGCCGCGCCGTTCAGCCCCAGCGCCGCGCCAGCGCCGAGGTTCACCGCATTGCCCAGCACGGTGCCGGCGACGTTCGTCGCGAGCGTCCCGCCCGCGCCGCTCACGTTCAGCGCACCGGTGCCGAGCGCGCTGCCGTTGCCGGCGATCAGCCCGCCGGCGCTCAACGTCGTGCCGCCCGTGTACGTGTTCGTGCCGCCGAGCGTCGTCGTGCCGGAGCCGGTTTGCGCAAGGCTGCCGTTGCCGGCGATCGTGCCGCTCAGGCCGAGATCGTTCGCACCGTTCAGCCCCAGTGTGACGCCGGTACCGAGATTGATCGCGTTGCCGATCGTCACGCCCGGCACGCTCGCGCCGAGCGAAGCCGAACCGTCGACGTCGAGTGCGCCGAGGCCGAGCGCCGCGCCGCTGCCGACGAGCAGGCTGCCGCCCGTCAGCGCCGTGCCGCCCGCATACGTGTTGTTGCCGGTGAGCGCCTGCGAGCCGGTGCCGGAAAGCGTCAGCCCGCCCGCCCCGCCGATGTTGCCGGCGAAGACGCCGCTGCCGCTGCCGGCCAGCGTCAGGTTGTTCGCGCCGAGATCGATCGCCGAACCCGCGACGCCCGACAGCGTGCCGATCGACTGCGGCGTGGTCGCGCCGGCGATGCTGAACTGCGCGCTCGCGCCCGTCAGGTTCACGGGGCTCGACGCGGCGAGACTGCCGCCCGCGCCGATCGCCAGCGTGCCGCCGCCGATCGTGGTGCCGCCAGTGAACGTCTCGGCCGCGGTGAGCGTCGTCGTGCCCGGGCCGTTCACGGACAGGCCGCCGGTACCGGAAATGATCCCGCTCAGCCCGAGATCGTTCGCACCGCCAACCGTCAGCGCCGCACCCGCGCCGAGCTGGATCGCGTTGCCGAGCACCGTGCCGCCGACGGTCGTACCGAGCGAGCCGCCCGCGCCCGTCACGTTCAGCGCGCCCGTGCCGAGTGCGCTGCCGTTGCCGGCAAGGATGCCGCCGCCGCTCAGCGTCGTGCCGCCCGTGAACGTGTTCGCGCCGAGCAGCGTCGTGATGCCCGAGCCGATGTGTGCGAGACCGCCGTTACCGGCGATCGTGCCGCTCAGGCCGAGATCGTTCGCGCCGGTCAACGCGAGCGTCGCGCCCGTGCCGAGGTTGACCGCGTTGCCCAATGTGGTGCCGCTCACGCTCGCGCCCAACGCGCCGCCCGTGCCCGTGACGTTCAGCGCGCCGGCGCCCAGCGCCGTATTGCTGCCGGCGAGCAGCGTGCCGGCGCTCAGGGTCGTGCCACCGCCGAAGGTGTTCGCGCCCGACAGCGTCGTCGTGCCCGTGCCGCTCAGCACGAGGCCGCCGGTGCCGCCGATCGCGCCGCTCAGGCCGAGGTCGTTCGCACCGTTCAGCGTCAACGATGCGCCGTTCAGGTTGATGCCGTTCGCAAGCGCCGCGCCGGCGGCCAGATCCGCGCTCAGCGAACCGCCGAGGCCGCTCACGTTCAACGCGCCGCCTACGCCGAGCGCCGTGCCGCCGCCGACGATCAGGCTGCCGCCGCCCGTCAGGCTCGCGCCGCCCGTGAACGTGTTCGCGCCGGACAGCGTCGTCGCGCCGGTACCGCCGAGCGCCAGGCCGCCCGCGCCCGAGATCGCGCCGCTCAGGCCGAGATCGGCTGCGCCGTTCAGGCCGAGCGTCGCGCCCGCGCCGAGGTTGACTGCATTGCCGAGCACGGTGCCGCCGACGTTCGTCGCGAGCGTGCCGCCCGTGCCGACCACGTTCAGTGCGCCCGTGCCCAATGCCGCGCCGTTGCCGGCGATCAATCCGCCGCCGCTCAGCGCCGTGCCGCCGGAAAACGTGTTCGCGCCGAGCAGCGTCGTGGTACCGGCGCCGGTTTGCGCCAGGCTGCCGTTCCCGCCGATCGCGCCGCCCAGGCTCAGATCGGCTGCGCCGTTCAGCCCGAGCGTCGCGCCCGCGCCGAGGTTGACTGCATTGCCGAGCAGCGTGCCGCCGACGCTCGTCGCGAGCGTGCCGCCCGCGCCGGACACGTTCAATGCCCCCGTGCCGAGCGCCGCGCCATTGCCGGCGATCAACCCGCCGCCGCTCAGCGCCGTGCCGCCCGTAAACGTGTTCACGCCGAGCAGCGTCGTCACGCCCGTGCCGCTTTGCGCGAGGCCGCCGTTCCCGCCGATCGCACCGCCGAGGCTCAGATCGGCCGCGCCGTTCAGGCCAAGCGTGGCGCCTGCATCGAGATTGACTGCATTGCCGAGCAGCGTGCCGCCGACATTCGTCGCCAGCGCGCCGCCCGCCCCCGTCACATGCAGCGCGCCGCTGCCGAGCGCCGCGCCATTGCCGGCGATCAGTCCGCCACCGCTCAGCGCCGTGCCGCCCGAAAACGTGTTCACGCCGAGCAGCGTCGTCGTCCCCGTGCCGCTTTGCGCGAGACTGCCGTTGCCGGCGATCGTGCCGCCGAGGCCGAGGTTGGCCGAACCGGTCAGGCCCAGCGTCACGCCGGTATCGATATTCACCGCATTGCCGATCAACGTGCCGCCGACGGTGGTGCCGAGCGTGCCGCCCGCGCCGCTCACGTTCAGCGCGCCCGTGCCGAGCGCCGTGCCGGTGCCGACGACGAGCCCGCCGCCGCCCGTCAGATTCGTTCCTCCCGTGAACGAATTGGCGCCGTTCAGCGCGAGCGTGCCGGTGCCGCTCGCGTTCAGCGCGCCGCCGCCGGCGATCGTACCCGACAGCGCGAGCCCGGTCGCGCCGTCCACCGTCAAGCCCGCGCCGAGCGTCACGTCGTTGAGGAGGTTGAGGCCGGCCGCGCCGGCCTCCAACGTGCCGCCGCCGGCGACGATCGTCCCCACGCCCAGCCCCGCGCTGTTGTTGATGATCGCGGTGCCGCCGGCCAGCGACGCGTCGGCCGCACTCGACGCGCCGGTGATGTTCCACGTGCCGCCCTGAACCGCGAGATGCGTGAAATTGCCGTACGTATCGACCGCGATGGCGCCGCTCGCGGGGCTCCCGGTCGCGGTGTTCAGTTGCAGGTTCAGCGTATTGTTGCCGCCCAGCCCGGCATCGACGCCCAGCCCGACCGACGATCCGGTCAGCGCATTGAACGTGTTCGACGTGCCGGCGGACGCGCCGAGCGACACGTTGCCCGTCACGGTGCCGGCGTTGGTGAACGTGTTGCCGGCGCCCGCCGTCCCGCTGGGCGCGAGCACCACCGAACCGTTGATCGTGCCGCCGCTCGCGTTGGTGAAGTTGGCCTGCGCTCCGCCCGACGTGGTGACGACCTGCGCGGTGGGCCCCGCGCTGAAGCCCAGCAGGCCGGTCGTGCCGATCGTGCCGGCATTCGTGATGTTCGTCGTACCGCCGATGCCGTTGTACACCGTCAACGCCGGGCCGTTGAGCAGCGAGCTCGTCGAGCCCATCATCACGCCCGAGCTGGCGTTCGTGACGTTGACCGTGCTCGCCGACGCGATATTGCCGACCACCGTGCCGTTCGACACGAGGCTCAAGCCGGACAATGCGGGGTCGATTCTGCCGTTGTTGGTCAGCGTGACGCCGCTGCCCGTCAGCGACAGCGCGGTGCCGCCGATCAACGGCACCACGGAGACGGTCGCGCCGGGCTCGACGGTCAGGTTGAGATTGTTCGCGCCGTTCGAATAGGACGTGCTGGCTCCGCTGCAACTGACGGTCGTGGTTCCGGTGCAGGCCGCCAGCGCGTCGACGGGGACGATCCCGGCGCCGACCAGCGCGACCAGCACGCCGGTCGGAACGAGGAGTTTCGGACGTGCTTCCGCGCGTTTTTTGTTCGATCCCATGCGCATACGCATAATCACACCTTCCCATAAGAGAATCGACGACTGCGGGTATTCCGTCCACGCATTCGAAATGCCGGAGGCAAATACCGGAATACGCCATTCGATGTTTTTTGGAAAAACGCCGCCCCGCCATCAGTCCGATGCGGATGGCCGAATTAAAAACAGTCAGGAATTAATCAACCAGTATTATTTAATCGGCATCTTTTACTTTTGACCCCTGCTCGGTAATTTTTTCAGTTATTGGAGACTCCTGCTTCACGGAGGTAAAGCACACGCTGACTCGTCAATCCACACGCATGGCATCTGTACCTGTACAGATCAAACGACGAACGCGCTGTGCTCCATTTCCATCAACCCCTTCTGCCGTCGTAAACGAACACTGAATAACCGGACGCCGAATCAACCCTATTGCGAATGATTCGCGTACAGGTTTTCTGGCGCCCAATATTCGGTCCATAAGCCTCCCGGTGTGATCGCGAGACAAATATAGACACGACCCGCAAACGTTTTCCACGCGGTAAACATATTTTTGTCAAAACTCAACAATCTTTCTCGAATATTCATCGATTCGTATGATGGATGTTAATTTCATGCTTTAACCGAAGCAGGGAAATTATTAAGAAAGGAAAAAACCAGTTTCAGGGACGCTGATTTATTCGCCAATCTGCTTTAATGAATTCACATCCGCCGCGCAGCGGTTTGGTTTCTCGAACGATAACGAGGTGTCCAAGGGAGAACTTCACGATGGTGACGTTGAACATCAACGACCGGCCGGCCGAGATCGATGCCGATCCGTCGACACCGGTGCTCTGGGTGCTGCGCGACAATCTCGGGCTGACCGGCACCAAGTTCGGATGCGGCACCGGCGACTGCGGCGCCTGCACCGTTCACGTCGACGGCCGCCCCGCTCGAAGCTGCACGCTGGCGCTGTCGGCGGTGGGCAGCGCGCGCATCACGACATCCGAACATCTCGCCGACGATGCGGTCGGCAAGGCGGTCCTCGACGCGTGGATCCGGCACGACGTCGCGCAATGCGGCTACTGCCAGAGCGGCCAGATGATGAGTGCGGCCGGCCTGCTGCGGAGCAACAAGGCGCCGACCGATGCCGACATCGACCGCGCGATGGCCGGCAACCTGTGCCGTTGCGCGACCTACCAGCGCATCCGCGCCGCGATTCACGATGCGGCCGGCGCGCTTGCCTGAGCCTGCCGGGAGACATTGACCATGCGTACTCGCACTGCCGGGCGCCCGGCGAGCACCGACACCCCCCACTCCGACGCTTCGCCGGCCGCCGGAACAGGTTCTCCGAAACTCGGCCGGCGCGGCTTCCTGAAGCTCACGATGGCGGCAAGCGGCTGCCTGGCGCTGGGCATCGCGCCGACCCGGGCCACGGCCGAAGCGGGCAAAGCCCCGCAGTTTTCACCACCTCAAGCATTCCTGATCATCGCGCCGGACAACACCGTGACCGTTGCCGTCAACCGCACCGAGTCCGGCCAGGGCGTCAGCACCGCGCTGCCGATGGCGCTGGCCGACGAACTCGATGTCGACTGGCGCAACGTGCGCACCGTGCTCGCGCCCGCTGGCGAGCCGTACAAGGACCCTGTAACGGGCATCCAGATGACGGCCGGCTCGACGTCGGTCAATCACTCGTTCACGCAATATCGCGAACTCGGCGCATCCGCCCGCGCGATGCTCGTCGCCGCGGCCGCGCAACGCTGGAACGTCGATCCGGCCACGTGCCGGACCGCGAATGGCGTCGTCACGTCCGGCAGCTACCGCGCGACCTATGGCGAGCTCGCGCCCGCCGCGATGGCGATGCCGGTACCGCGGCGGGTGCCGTTGAAGTCGCCGGACCAGTTCCGCCTCATCGGCAAGCCGACACCGCGCATCGACGCACGCCCGATGCTCGACGGCACGCTCAAGTACGGGATGGACTGGCGCCTGCCGGACATGAAGGTGGCCCTGGTCGCGCGCCCGCCTCGCTTCGGCGGGCAGGTCGCGAGCTACGACGCGGCGGCGGCCCGGGCCGTCAAGGGCGTGGTCGAGGTCGTCGAGATCCCGACCGATCGCGGCGGCACCGGCGTGGCCGTCATCGCGAACGGCTACTGGCCGGCCAAGCTCGGCCGCGATGCGCTGAAGATCACGTGGAAGGACGCCGGCTCGACCGTCACGTCCGCCGAACAGATGCAGGCGTACAAACAGCTCGCCGGCACGCCGGGAACCCTGGTGCGCACGGCCGACGCCGGCGGCGCGCCGCCGGCGGCCACGCGAATCGTGAAGGATTACGAATTTCCGTATCTCGCCCACGCGGCGATGGAGCCGCTCAGCTGCACGGTCGACGTCGGGCCGGCGAACTGCGCGTGCGGGATCAAGATCTGGGGCGGCTCGTCGCTGCAAACGGCCGATCGCGCCGCGGTCGCGAAAGCGCTCGGCGTCGCGCCGGAGAAAGTCCAGATCTTCACGATGACGTCGGGCGGCGACTACGGCCGGCGCTCGACCCCCACGTCGGACTACGTGGTCGAAGCCGCCCGCGTGTCCGCCGCGTATCTCGCGGCCGGCCATCTCGGCCCGGTCAAGACGATCTGGACGCGCGAGGACGATTTGCGCGGCGGCTACTACCGCCCGATGGTGCTGCATCGCGTCGACATCGGCGTGGACGGCAGCGGCGCCGTGCGCGACTGGCAGCACGTCGTCGTCGGCCAGTCGGTGCTGAAGGGCTCGCCGCTCGAGCGCACGACGATGCTCGAGCATGGCACCGATCCCGGCCTGACCGAAGGCGTCGCGAACAACCCGTACGGCTTCCCGATGCAGGTATCGGTCCATCAGACCGACGCCGACGTGCCGGTCCAATCATGGCGTTCGGGCGGCCATACGCATACGGCGTTCGTGATGGAAACGCTGGTCGACGAACTCGCGCACGCGGCGCGGCAGGACCCGGTCGCCTACCGGATGGCGCGGCTGGCCGGCCCCGAGCACGCGCCCCATCGCCAGGCGCTCGCGCTGGCCGTCGACAAGTCCGGCTACGGCACGCGCACGCTGCCGGCAGGGCACGCGTGGGGCGTCGCGATGCACGAAACGGCCGGTTCGGTCGTCGCATACGTCACGGACGTGTCGATCGAAGCGCAGCAGCCGCGCGTGCATCGCGTGACGGCCGGCGTGTATGCGGGCCGCATCGTCAACCCGACCGGCGCGCAAGCGCAGATTCAGGGCGGCGCGCTGTTCGGCCTCTCCACGACGAAGCCGGGCTTTGCGATCGACGTCGACCATGGCGCCGTCCGCAACGCCGGTTTCGCCGACTATCCGCCCGTGCGCATGCAGGAAGCGCCGCCGGTCGATGTCTTCTTCGTGCCGTCTGACGCTCGGCCGACCGGGTTGAGCGACGCCGGCGTGCCGCCGATCGCGCCGGCGGTGGCCAACGGTGCGTTCGTGCTGACGGGCGAGCGGCTGCATGCGTTACCGTTCGCGCCGATGCGGGTCGCATCGGCCACCCCCGCGATGCCGGCGGCCCCTGCGGCCGCCGTCGACGAGGACCCATACGGCGACCTGCCGGCCGGCGGCTGCCGGATGCCGCGCAAGGCCAAGCCGGTCGCGTCGAAGCCGAGGATCGATCAAAGCCACGCAGGCGTCGGCCAGGCGAGCACGGTGCCGAAATTCCTGCGGCCGAAACGGCGCGCGGGCATCCCGTGCATCGACGAACTGAAGAAAGGAACGGTGACCTAGGGCGTGTTCACGCTAATAACGGGCTTGCGCTGGCCCCCAGAAGGGCCGAGCGCGAGGATTGCGACGAAGCGAATACTCGACGTATTCGCGAGGAGCATGACGCAGCGATCGGCCCTTCTGGGGGCCAGCCCCACGAATGCATTTTTCAGACAGGGGAACGTGCCTTTCCGCCCACATTGCGGCGTCGTGCGTCGCTTGTTTGGCACGGCCAAACGGCGCTCCTTACTCCTTGCACTGCGGGCGGAAAGGCACGTTCGCAAGCCCGTTATTAGCGTGAACACGCCCTAGGCGGCACGGCACGCGCCTCCGGACCATCGGCCGCACCGACCCGCGCGGCGGCGGGGCATCGTTCCCGCCGTTGCGTTCAACTCCGCCCGCGCCGCATCCTGAGCGTCGCCGACGGCGATTCGCCGAACGCCCGCTTGTACTCGATCGCGAACCGCCCGAGGTGCGCGAAGCCCCATTTCAGCGCGACGTCGGTGACCGACGCGAGCCCCGACGTGTCGCCGGCCAGCAGTTCCTCGCGCACATGTTGCAGCCGCAACTGTCGCACGAAGCCCATCGGCGTGATCCCGTGGCGATGGCGAAAGCCGGCGAACAGCGTGCTCGGGCTGACGCCCGCGAGTTCGGCGAGCCGTTCGATCGTCAGCGGCTCGTCGAGATGCGCGCGAATGTATTCTTCCACGCGCCGCACGTAGAACGGCGCAAGCGCCGTCGGCACGTGTCGCGTGCCGTTGCGCGCGCTGTTCGGGTGGCCATGCAGCAGCAGGTTGAGCAGCGTCGATTCGAGCTGCTCGAACGCGAGCGGATGACGCAGCGGATGCGCGTCCGTCGCGATCGCGCCGGCGAGCACCGGCAGCAATTGCGCGAGACAGGTACCCTGCGGCGACGACAGGTCGAATTCCGGTTCGAATTCGACGCTCGCGCGCCGGTCGTCGCCGAAATGCCGCTGCGCGTGGCGCTCCATCACTTCGCGCTCGATGCGCAGGATGACCTGCGGGCACGCATCGCCCCAGCGCATCTTCAGCGGCAGCGTCGGAGAAAGCAGCGACGCGGTGCCCGGCGACGACACGAAGCGCGTCGCGCCGCATTCGATCTCGGCGTGGCCGCGCAGCGGAATCTGCAGCAGGAAGAAATGTTCGAGCGGCCCCGGCTCGATGCTGACGCCGCCGCCGTAATCGAGCAGGTTCAACGACAGGTTGCCCCAGCGCGCATGATGCATGCAGCTGTGCAGCGCGCGCGATTCGCCGGTCGGCGTGAGCCGGTGCGGCTTGAACACGTCGGCGACGCGCGCGCGCACCTCGTCGACGTCGTTCGACTCCAGCAGCAGCGTGTCGTGATTGAAACAGGCGGCGTCGGCCAGCCAGCCGGTTTCGGAAAATTGCGCCATCGAAGTTCTCCCGTCGTGCTCGATCGCACTCGCGCCGTGCACGCATTCCCGATCTCGGGGAATCCGTCGCACGATCCGGACAGCGCTCGCAGTATCCGGACAGTCCGTCCCGCGAAACACGCAAGTTCAGCCCAAGCCACGCAAGAAGCGGACCGTTCGCGCATCGTAGAAAACTGTGCGGGCTGTCCGCATCCGCACATACCCGCGGTCCGCCGAGGCCCGCCGGCCCGCCGCGGCCGCTGTCGCAGGTTTCCGGAATTCGCGGATAACGGCCGAAGAAAGCGGATAGAAGCGCGCATTTCGTCCGCCAATACTGGGCCCATCACCGAAACCCACAGCATGGAGGGACACATGAACGGACGTCACATCGAGGTTCCATCGCCGGGCGGCGGCGCGTTCCGCGCGTACCTGAGCACGCCGGCCGGCGGAACCGGGCCGGGCATCGTGCTCTGTCACGAAATTTTCGGCGCGAACGCGACGATGCGCGACGTGGCCGACTACTACGCCGAGGAAGGCTATACCGTGCTCGTGCCGGACCTGTTCTGGCGCCAGTCGCCGGGGATCGAGCTCGGTTACGCGGCGGCCGATTTCGAGCGCGCGATGGCCCTTTATCGCGAATTCGACGAAAACAAGGGCGTGGAGGACATCGGCGCCGCGCTGGACATGCTCCGCCAGCGGCCGGAATGCACGGGCGAGGCCGGCGTGCTCGGCTACTGCCTCGGCGGCAAGCTCGCCTATCTCGCCGCGTGCCGGCTGCCGGGCGTGGCCGCGGCGGTCAGTTACTACGGCGTGGGCATCGAGCATGCGCTGGACGAAGCGGCGCACCTGCGCGGGCGGCTCGTGCTGCAGATCGCCGCGCAGGACCGCTTCTGCCCGCCCGACGCGCAGCAGCGCATCGCGGATGCGCTGTCGGACCGCGACGGCGTCGAAGTGTACGTCTACCCCGGCGTCGATCACGCGTTCGCCCGCGCCGGCGGCGATCATTTCGACAAGGCCGCCGCGGTCATGGCTCACCAGCGCGCGATCGCCGCGTTCCGCGCCGCGCTCGGCCCGCACTACGACCTGTCCGCGCTGTGGGAAACGCACCTGAAGCACGAGTTCGACACGCGCAACGTCGACGCGACGATGGCCACGATGGTCGCCCAGCCGTACGTCAACCATATTCCGACGCTGACGGGCGGCGTCGGCCACGACGAGCTCAAGCGCTTCTACACGCATCACTTCGTGCATGCGAACCCGCCCGACACGACGATCACGCCGATCTCGCGCACGATCGGCGCGAGCCAGATCGTCGACGAGCTGCTGTTCCGCTTCACGCACACCACCGAGATCGACTGGATGCTGCCGGGCGTCGCGCCGACCGGCAAGCGCGTCGAGATTCCGCTCGTCGCGATCGTCAAGTTTCGCGGCGACAAGCTCTATCACGAGCACATCTACTGGGATCAGGCGAGCGTGCTCGTGCAGATCGGCCTGCTCGACCCGTCCGGCCTGCCGGTCGCGGGCGTCGACACGGCCCGCAAGCTGCTCGACGAAACCGTGCCGTCGAACGGCCTGATGCGCCGCTGGCACGACAGCGCGCCGTCGACGGAGGCGCGCTGACGCAGCCCCACCCTCACCCCACGATTCCCGGAGACACCCCATGAATGCCCTTGCTGGCAAAGTCGCGCTCGTCACCGGCGGCGCCACGCTGATCGGCGCCGCGGTCGCGCAGGACCTGAGCCGCGCCGGTGCGAGCGTCGCGATCCTCGATCTCGATGCGGACAACGGCGCACGCGTTGCCGCATCGCTCGGCGAACGGGCGCTGTTCCTCGCGCTCGACATCACCGACGACCGCGCGATCGAGCGTGCGATCGCGACGATCGTCGAACGGTTCGGCGCGATCGACGTGCTCGTCAACCTCGCGTGCAGCTACGTCGACAACGGCATCCACGCGACCCGCAACGACTGGCTCGCGGCGATGGACGTCAACGTCGTGTCGGCGGCGATGCTCGCGAAGGCCGTGCATCCGCACATGGCCCGGCGCGGCGGCGGCGCGATCGTCAACTTCAGCTCGATCTCCGCGCAGTGCGCGCAGACCGGCCGCTGGCTGTATCCGACCTCCAAGGCCGCGATCCGACAGCTCACGCGCAGCATGGCGATGGATCTCGCGCCCGATCGCATTCGCGTCAACTCGGTGTCGCCGGGCTGGACCTGGTCGCGCGTGATGGACGAGCTGACGCACGGCGACCGCGCGAAGACCGATCGCGTCGCCGCGCCGTTCCACCTGCTCGGCCGCGTCGGCGATCCGTCGGAAGTCGCGCAGGTCGTCACGTTCCTGTGCAGCGACGCCGCGAGCTTCGTGACGGGCGCCGACTACGCGGTGGACGGCGGCTATGCCGCGATGGGCCCCGAACAGGCGGTACCGGCGATTCCGCGGCTCGCGGAATGACCGCTTCGCGCCGCCCCTTCACGCAATCATTCCGGCCGCCACACGGCCAACCAAGGACACTCCCATGAGACGCATCGCTATCGTCGGCGCCGGCCAGTCCGGCCTGCAACTTGCCTTCGCCCTGCTCGACCAGGGTTACCACGTCACGCTCGCGACCAACCGCGACGCGGAGCAGATCCGCTCGGGCAAGGTCATGTCGAGCCAGTGCATGTTCCACACGTCGCTGCAGATCGAGCGCGATCTCGGCCTGAATACGTGGGAGGAAGCGTGCCCGTCCGTCGAAGGCATCGGCATCGCGGTGCCGCACCCGGACGGCAACGGCCGCAAGGTGATCGACTGGTCGTCGCGGCTGACCCGCTACGCGCAGTCGGTCGACCAGCGCGTGAAGATGGCCGACTGGCTCGACGGCGTCCGCCGCCGCGGCGCGGACGTGCGGATCGGCGACATCGGCGTGCCCGAACTCGAGGAACTCGCGCGCAGCCACGACCTCGTGCTGCTCGCGGCGGGCAAGGGCGACATCGTCAACCTGCTCGGCCGCGACGATGCGCGCAGCCCGTTCGACCGCCCCCAGCGCGCGCTGGCGCTCACCTACGTGAAAGGGATGACGCCGAGCGAGCCGTATTCGCGCGTGCGCTTCAACCTGCTGCCGGGCATCGGCGAGTACTTCGTGTTTCCCGCGCTGACCACCACCGGCCCGTGCGAAATCATGGTGTTCGAAGGCATCCCGGGCGGCCCGCTCGACTGCTGGGCCGACGTGAAGACGCCCGAGCAGCATCTGGACCGGAGCCTGTCGTTCCTGCAGCAGTACGTACCGTGGGAATTCGAGCGCTGCCGCGACGTCGAGCTTACCGATCCGAACGGCACGCTGGCCGGGCGCTTCGCGCCGACGGTACGCATGCCGTTCTTCCGGCTGCCGTCGGGCCGCACCGTGTTCGGGATGGCCGACGCGGTGGTGGTCAACGATCCGATCACCGGCCAGGGCTCGAACAACGCCGCGAAATGCGCGAACGCGTATTTCGCGGCGATCGTCGCGCGCGATGCCGCGCCGTTCGGCGAAGACTGGATGCAGCAGACGTTCGAAAGCTACTGGGCCTATGCGCAGCATGTCGTGCGCTGGACCAACTCGCTGCTCACCCCGCCGCCGCCGCACATCCTCGAACTGCTCGGCGCGGCCGGCCAGTCGCCGTCGCTTGCCAAGGTGATCGTCGACGGCTTCGACGATCCGCGCCGGTTCTCGCCGTGGTGGTTCGAGCCGTCGGCATGCGCGGCGCTGATCCGGCAACACAGCGTGCGAGCGGAGTAACCGTCATGGAAACGACCGTTACCGACCGTCCGGCCCTCGACCCGATGCAGTTGCGCGCCGCGTTCGGACAGTTCCCGACCGGCGTCACCGTGATCACCACGTGCGCGGCCGACGGGCGCAAGGTGGGGCTCACCGCGAATTCGTTCTCGTCGCTGTCGCTCGATCCGCCGCTCGTGCTGTGGAGCCTGCGCAAGGTCGCGCCGAGCCGCCCGGATTTCGTCGCGGCGACCCATTTCGCGATCAACATCCTCGCGCACGACCAGATCGACCTGTCGCGCCGCTTCGCGACGCCCAGCGCCGACAAGTTCGACGGCGTGCCGCACGCGGAGTCGGAAAGCGGCGGCGTGCCCTGCCTCGACGGCGCGAGCGCGCGCTTCGTGTGCCGCAACGTCGGCCACTACGAAGGCGGCGATCATTTGCTCTTCATCGGCGAGATCGAGCAATTCGACGCGTTCGGCAAGGCGCCGCTCGTGTTCCATGCCGGCCAGTATCGCGCGATCGCCGATCACCCCGATCTTTCGCGCGCGTTTTGATTAGTACATACAAATAATATCCAGGAGGTGGTGAACATGAAATTCGGCTCTCGCCTGCTCGTCGCCGCGGGCTTCGCGCTCGTCGGTCTCGCCGGCCACGCGCCGGCCCTTGCGGCCGACCTGCCGGCCGTCAACCTCGGCATGACGAGTTTCCTCGACGGCATGCCGCCGGCCGGCGCCGGCTGGTACGGCACGCAATACCTGCAGTACTACACGGCCGGCCGCGTCAACGACAATGCGGGCAACAAGGTCGGGTTGCCGAAGCAGGACATCGACCTGTTCGCGGGCTTGAGCCAGCTCGTCTATCAGTCGCCGCTGACGTTCGCCGGCATGCATCCGGGCCTCGACGTGATCCTGCCGTGGATCGCGTCCGCGCGGACCGACGACGGCATCGGCAACGTCGCGCTGAATGCGCGCGCCGGCTTCGGCGATCTGCTGATCGGCCCGTTCGTCCAGTTCGACCCGGTGATGGGCGCGCAGGGCCCGCGCTTCGCGCAGCGCGTCGAATTCCAGTTCATCGTGCCGACCGGCGCGTACGATCCGTCGCGCGCGATCAATCCGGGCAGCCATTTCTGGTCGTTCGATCCGTACTGGGCGGCGACGCTGTGGCTCACGCCGAAATGGACCGTATCGTGGCGGCTGCACTATCTGTGGAACGCGACCAACCATCGGCCGGCCACGGCACTCGGGCCCGACGTGACGTCGACGCAGGCCGGCCAGGCGATCCACGTGAACTTCGCGACCGAGTACGAAGTGCGGCCCGGCCTGCGGCTGGGCCTCAACGGCTACTGGTTGCGCCAGACCACCGACATGAAGGCCAACGGGCACGAGGTGCCGGGCACGCGGGAAGCGGTATTCGCGATCGGGCCGGGGGCGATGGTCAGCTTCTCGCCGCACGATCACCTGCTGTTCAACGCGTACTTCGAGACGTATGCGCGCAACCGGCCCCAGGGGACGCGGATGGTACTGCGCTACGTGCATCATTTTCAGTGACGCACCGCGCGCCGGCCGCCCCGATCCGGCGCACGCCGTGTCAAACGGTTAGCAGTAGGGGGCAGCCGTGAAGGCGGTGGACTACGGCTTGTTCCATGATCGACCATGGGTCCAGGATGCATTGTCGCCGCTATGGTCGATCTGTCTCGCGGCGCCGCCTGGGGAGGGAGCCTCCATGAAGCCTGTCGCGGTGCCGGCCGCCGATTGGACCGGAGGCCGGCACACGTAGCCTGTATCGATGCGAACGCAGCCGCATCCGTGCATCGCTCATTGCGCGATGCCGACGAACGTGGGCAGCAGCACGCGATACACGTGAATCATCGCCGGGCCGAGCAGCACCACCATCAGCGCGGGGAAAATGCAGAAGATCAGCGGGAACAGCAGCTTCAGCGCGATCTTCGCCGCGCGTTCCTCCGCGCGCATCCGGCGCCGCGTGCGGAGCATGTCCGACAGCACGCGCAGCGATTCGCTGATGCTCGTGCCGAACCGGTCGGCCTGGATCAGCATCGCGCAGAACGATTCGATGTCCTCCACGCCGGTGCGCAGCGCGAGATTGCGCAGCGCCGTTTCCTTCGTGAAGCCGGAGCGCATCTCGAGCAGCAGCAGATCGAGTTCGCTCGCGACCACCTCGCTGCGAAACCGCAGTTCCTCGCTCACCTTCATCAGCGCCGCGTCGAGCCCGAGCCCCGCTTCGACGCACACCGTCAGCAGGTCGAGCGCGTCCGGGAAATCCTCGAAGATCTTCTGCTGGCGCACCTTGACCCGCTGCGACAGCACGACGTTCGGGATGTAGTAGCCGATGCCGGCGAGCGCGACGAGGATCAGCGACAGCAGCGCGCGCTCGTCGCCGAGCGACGTCGTGATCAGCACCAGCAGCGCCGCGCACGGCAGGCCGAGCGCGAGCACCGTCTTCGCGGTGAAATACAATGCGGCCGCGCTCTGGTTGCGCCAGCCGGCATTCATCAGCCGGATGCGCAGCGGCGAACTCTCCCAGCCTTCCTTCGGCACCGACAGCTTCGAGATCGGTGTGGACAGCTCGACCAGCTTCGCGACCCAGCGCGACGCCATGTCGTCGCCGTCGCCCGGGCCGGCGACGGCGCCCGCCCCGGCTCCGCCGGCCTGCTCGATCCGGCGCTGGATGCTGCGCGGCGCGAACAGCAGCATCGCGACGAGCACGCCGCCGGCCACGAAGATGAACAAGCCGCCCAGCATCACGGCCTGGACCACGCTCAGGTTTTGCATGACAACCTCGCAACGGTTCGTTATTCGGCGCGCGCGTCAGACGCGAATGCGCACGATTCGGCGGATCCAGAACAGGCCGAACAGCATCGACACCAGCATCGTGCCGACCATCCGGATGCCCGCGGGATCCTCCCAGAGCACGGACAGGAATTCGCGGTTCAGCAGCGCCATCACCGCCGCGGTGCCGAACGGCAAGAGCCCGAGAATCCACGCCGACAGCCGCCCTTCCGCCGACAGCACGCGCACCTTGTCGAACAGCTTGAAGCGCTCGCGGATCAGCCCGGCGATGCTGTCGAGCAGCTCGGCCAGGTTGCCGCCCGTCTCGCGCTGGATCAGCACCGCGATCACGAAGTAGCGCAGGTCCTGCACCGGCACGCGCGTCGCGAGGTTCATCAGCGCGTCGTGCAGCGACACGCCGTAGTTGACCTCGTCGAACGTGACGCGGAACTCGCCGCCCATCGGCTCGGAAAACTCGTCGCCGACCATCCCGAGCGTGCTCGTGAACGAATGACCGGAGCGCAGCGCGCGCGCGATCATGTCGCAGATGTCCGGCAACTGCCGCTCGAGCTTGCGCATCCGTCGCGCGCGGCAGCGCAGCACGTACGCCATCGGCATCCAGCCGGCGACGAGCGCGATCGGCACCGCGGCCAGTTGCGGCAAGCGCGCGAAACTCGCCGCGAACCACGCGAACGCCGCGAACGTCGCGCTGAGCGCGATCAGCTTCGGCAGCGTCCAGTCGAGGCCCGACTGCTGGATCACGAGATCGAGCGCGTGCACGCGCGGCATGCGCAGCAGCAGCCGGTCGAACGATTTCGACTCGTCGAGCATCCGCTTCTTCAGGATCGACAGCCGCTCCTGCTGGACGTTGCCGCCGGCCGACATCGCGCGAATGCGCGATTCGATCCGGCGCGCGGCGGTGCCGTGCCGCGCGTTCCACCATTGATAGATGCCTTCGATCGACAGCACGACCGCGACGAAGGTAAGAATCACAAAACCGTAAAAGATCGCATTCATGAGGCCTCCCCGGCAGCACACGGCGCCTGTCGTCAGTCCGTTTCGTAACGCACGGACGGGTCGTACAGCGAATCCGGCAGGTTGATGCCGAACGCCTGCAGTCGCTCGACGAACTTCGGCCGCACGCCGGTCGCGCAGAAGTGGCCGCGCACCGAGCCGTCGCGGTCCACGCCCGTGCGCTTGAACGTGAAGATCTCCTGCATGTTGATGATGTCGCCTTCCATCCCGGTCAGCTCCTGGATGCTGACGATCTTGCGCTTGCCGTCGGTCAGCCGCGCCGCCTGCACGACCACCGAGATCGCCGACGCGATCTGCTGACGCATCGTCTTCGGCGGCAGCGTCAGGCCCGACACGCTGACCATGTTCTCGAGCCGCGTCAGCGCGTCGCGCGGCGTGTTCGCGTGGATCGTCGCGAGCGAGCCTTCGTGGCCCGTGTTCATCGCGTTGAGCATGTCGAGCGCTTCGGCGCCGCGCACTTCGCCGAGGATGATCCGGTCCGGGCGCATCCGCAGCGCGTTGCGCACCAGCGTGCGCTGCGTGATCTCGCCCTTGCCCTCGATGTTCGGCGGACGCGTTTCGAGCCGCAGCACGTGCGGCTGCTGCAGTTGCAGCTCAGCCGCGTCCTCGATCGTCACGATCCGCTCGTTGCGCGGAATGAAGCCGGACAGGATGTTGAGCAGCGTCGTCTTGCCGCTGCCCGTGCCGCCCGACACCAGCACGTTCACCTTCGCGCGCGACAGCGCGTCGAGCAGCTCGGCCATCGGCGGCGTCAGGCTGTGGAAGCGCACCAGGTCGTCCATCTTCAACGGGTTGACCGCGAAACGCCGGATCGACATCAGCGGCCCGTCGATCGCGGACGGCGGGATGATCGCGTTCACGCGCGAGCCGTCCGGCAGCCGCGCATCGACCATCGGGCTCGATTCGTCGATGCGGCGCCCCACGCGCGACACGATCTTCTCGATCACCTTCATCAGGTGCGCGTCGTCGTAGAACGTCACGTCGGTCAGTTCGAGCTGCCCGCACCGCTCGACGTAGACCTGCCGATAGGTGTTCACGAGGATGTCGGAGATGCCGGGGTCGCGCAGCAGCGCCTCGAGCGGGCCGAAGCCGAACATCTCGTCGTACACGTCGATCGCGAGCTGGCGCCGCTCGATGTCGTTCGCCGGCATCCGCTCCTCGTCGAGGATGCGCGCGATCAGCGAGCCGATCTCCATGCGGACCTGATCCTGATGCAGCCGCGACAGGCGCTCGAGCTCCACGCGCTCGAGCACGGCCAGGTGAATTTCGCGGCGCAGCTTCTGGTATGCGTCGCGCACCGACGAATGCGCCGGGCCGGCCGGCTCGCTGCCCGCCGCCAGCGGCTGGGCCCGGTGCAACGACATCTGTTCGCGCAATGACATGATGGTTCCCCGAAAGAATTACATCGACTTGAGCTTCGGCGTGGCCTTGCGACCGAACAGCCGGGACATCAACGGTTCGCTGTGCGTCGCGCCGCGTCCCGCGCGCACTCCGCCGTCGACGAGTTGCTTCGCGCAGCCCTGCAACGCACGCGCGACCGCCGAGCCGCGCGCGAGCCGCGACACCGGATGGCCCTGGTTGATCGCTTCGAGCACGGTGTCGGCGTCGTCGGGAATCGTGCAGGCCGCGTGCAGGCCGAGCACTTCCTCGAGCGCGGTGCGGGTGCGCTCGCTCGCTCGCGTCGTGCGGTTCACGATCAGCCGCATCTGGTCGGTCGAGTAGCCGAGCGACACGAGAATCTCCAGCAGCCGGCGGCCGGCGCGCACGTGCGGCATCGCGGGCTGCAGCACGATCTGGATCTGGTCGCTGCGATCGAGCGCGACCATCGACAGCGGGTTGATGGCGACGCCGACGTCGAAGATCACGAAGTCGTAGCGCGGCGCGGCGACGCCGAGTATCCATTCGAGCGCGTCCTCGCGCATCTCGGCGGCCTTGACCGGGTCGCCCGCGCCCGCGAGCACGTGGAAGTTGTCCGTCACGTGCGCGACGCTCGCGTCGAGAAACGCGCTGTCGAGCCGCTCGATCTGCGCGCACAGCTGCGGCAGCGTCGACGGCGGGGCTTCGTCGCTGACGAGGAACGCCGCGTCGGCGAACTGCTGGTTCAGGTCGATCAGCAGCACGCGGCGCTTGAAGCCCTCGGCGATCTCGAACGCGACGTTGCCGGCCGCGAAGCTCGTGCCGGCCCCGCCCTTGCACGACAGGAACGACACGATGCGCGTGTCGTCGGTATCGCGCGGCGTGCTTTGCGCGGCCGCCCGGCCGAGTGCGTTGCCGAGCGCCTGCGGATCGAGCGGCCACTGCAGCACGTCGCGCGCGCCCGCCCGCATCGCATCGAGCAGCACGTGCGGCGAAGCGTCGGCCGTCACGAGGATGCAGGTCAGGCCCGCATGCGCGCGGCAGATGCGCTCGATCGCCGACAGCTCGGACGGCTCGAGCGACGTGCCGTCGATCAGCAGGATGTCGAACGCGTCGAGCCCGTCGGTGCGATGTTCGATCTGCGACGGACGGCCGGTGGCGCGCGTCGTGCGATAGCGTCCGCAGTCGGCCACGAGACGCGCGATCTGCGAAAGCCGCGCGGTATCGTCGGAAGCTACGAGGATGTTGATCATGTCGTGTGCCTCGTCTTTTCGATTAGTTGCAGGCGGAGCCGCCCGTCGCGGAATTCAGGCTTTCGCGCGGCAGCGTCGTCGTGAACGGCGGCATTTTCACCGTGACGTTCATGAACGGGATCATGGTCTTGACGGTGACGTTCGTGACGCTCACCGTCACGAACGAGCACGTGTTGATGTCGCAGCTCGCCGGCGTGTAGTTCACCGACACGTTCGCGTTCGACAGCAGCGGCAGCAGCGACCGCACGCGCTTCACGACGCCCGCGGCGTTCACGTCGCACACCACCGCGGTGCGCGCGCCGAGGCGCACGGCCTCGCTCGCGGTATTCCAGTAGAACAGCACGCGGCCGAACTCGAAGATGCCGATCAGCAGCATGATCAGCACCGACGCGATCAGCGCGAATTCGACGATCGCGACGCCGCGCTGCGCGCGCCGGCGTGACAGCGGGAAATGGCGCGCATTCATGACACCTGCCTCATCACGGTGACGATGTTGCCGAAGGTGATCGACGGCAGCCCCGGGAACGCGGGGATCGGCTGGTACTGGTAGCCCGAGATCTTCACTTCGACGACGTTGATCGCGCCCGTGGCCGTGCCGCTTGGCGCGTTGTTGTTCGAATCGTAGGTGGGCAGGTTCGCGAACTGCGACGGGTCCGACGCATCGCTGCAGCCGGTCGTGCGCTGTGCGTCGCAGATCGTGACCATCGACGTCGTGAGCCCGGGCACGAGCTCGGTGCCCGACGTGCCGCACGTCGTGCTGCCGTAGACGACGAGGCACTGCGCCTGCGACACCGGATACGCGCTGTCGGTCGGCAGCCAGACCGACAGGTAGCGTGCCGCATCGCGCGTGGCCTTGGTCAGCGTCTCGTACTGGTAGATCGCGCGGCCGAATTCGGCCACGCCCGTCGCGAGCATGATCATCGGCATCAGCACGAGCGCGAACTCGACGGCGACGACGCCGCGGGTGCGCGAACGACGAATCGGCGGCTTCTTCATGATCGTCTCTCCGCTATTGAACGAGCATCGGCACCTGCGTGCCCGATGCACTGCCGCTACCGGGCAAGCCGTGCGTCGCGCACGGGTTGTTGCCCGACACCGACGAGCCGAGGTATTCGAGGTGCGCGACGACGGCGCCGCTGCCGGCGCTGAACGGGAGCGGATCGAGCATCAACACGCAATCCCATTGCGTGACGTGCACCTTGCCGCTGGTGCCCTTCAGCGCCGAACAGTCGCCTTCCGGCGCGAGCGCGAGGCGGCGGTCGCTGCCGTAGGTCGCGTAGTTGCTCGCCGTCGCCGTGCCGTTGGTGGCGATGCCGCTGCCCGACGGTGGCGCGCCGTCGCCCTGGTACGGCTTGAAGCTCGCGCGGTCGGCCACGAACTGCGTGTATGCATCACCCTTGATGCCCGGCGTTCCCGGCGGCCCGTAGTTCGGGCCGACATACGCGTAGCCGGTGAAGTCGGGCTGGCCGCTCGAGCCGTTCGCGCCGTTCGTGTAGATGCCGAAGCGCGTATTCCATGCACGCTGCGACGCCGCCTTCATGCCCGTGGTGGCCAGATCGGGCGGGCTTGTGATGTTGCAGGTATTGCCCGACAGTTCGCTCGCGAGCGTCGTCTCGTTCGCCGAGCCGTCGAGCGCCGCCCAGCCGAAGTTGCCGGGCCCGTACGTCGACGACGACCCCGACGGCGACGAAATCCAGTCGCCGACCTTGTAGGCCGGGTCGGACGGGCCGCGGCACACGAACACCGGAATCGCGCAGGTCGTCTGCCCGCCGCCGACGGTCGCGATCGCGCTCGCCGACACTTCCGCCGCATTCGCGAGCTTCGTGCCCGGCAGCACGTTCAGCACCTCGATGAACCAGTGCGCGATGTTGCTCAGCGTCGCGGTGCACTGCACGTACTTGATGCTCGCCGGGTTCGTGACCGCGTTCTTGGTCAGGAACGGGTTGGTCAGCGAATCGCTGAACGTGACGTTCGCGTTCGTCGACATCTGCACCGACTTCTTCTGGAAAAACACGAAATTCAGATGGCCGGCGGCGATGCCGTCGGCTTCGGCCACCGACAGGCTGATCGCCGAGGTCAGGTCGCGCGCAGCCGACAGCGCGCAGGCATCGGCGCTGTTCTGCAGTTCGCTGCGCGTGACGTACAGCTTGCCGAGATCCAGCGCGAGCCCGACGAACCCGATCATCACCGCCAGCGAAAGGCCGACGATGATCGCGACGGCACCGCGCTGGCGATGCGGGCTGCGACGCGTGAGTTTCGGATAGCGGGCTGCGCGGTTCATGGCGTTCTCCCTGAGCGTGGTGTCGTTACTGCGTGGCCTTGCCGATGCCGATCACGAATGCGTTGGCGGGCGGCACGGCCTGCTTGAACGACTTGTCGTAGTTGTCGAGCGCGGCCGCGGCGGCGTTGCCGTCGACTCCCGATGCCGACGAAGGATGTTCGCCGGCATGCGGATCGATGATCTGGGCGTGCATCACGGTGCGGACGGAGTCGCCGAAGCGGCTGTCCCACACCGGCGTCGACGACATGCAGCCGGCAAGCGCGAACGCGAGCGGGACGGCGAGCGCCGCGCGGCGCACGAATACGAGGTAGGCGGATTTCATGAGCTTCCCCTTGGATGGCTTCAACGATCGGTGGACTGCGGTTCCGCGCCGGCGCGCGCAATCTGCGCGTTGGGCGCCGCGGCGATCCGGTGCTTCGCGCGCCCCGCCGGCTGGGCTGGCGTATCGGGGCCGGCTGCCGCGAGGCGCGCGGCGGCGGCTTCGATGCGCGCGACACGCGCCGCGGTGGCCGCATCGGGCTGCGGCGCGGCGGCCGCGACCGGCGCCGCTTTCGGCGGCTCGGCCGGCGCCGGCGGCTGCACGGCGGCTTGCGGCGCGCGCGGCGCGGGCAGCGCGGCCGGCGCGACCGGGGCTTCCGATTTCGGCGCCGGAGCGGGTGCGGGCCCCTGGGCCGGTGTCTGCGGCGCGGCGGCGGCATCGTTCGCGGGCTGCATCGGCTGGGCGCCTGCCTTGCGCACGCCGCGGCGGCCTTCCATGTTGCCGGTCGCATACACGTCGATTTCGTTCGGCTTCGAGAAGCTGTCGGTCGGCAGCGCGACGTCGGCGGTCTGCAGCGGCTTCACCAGGTGCGGCGTGATCAGGAAGATCAGCTCGGTGCGGTCCTGCTGGAACGACGTGCTGCGAAACAGCGCGCCGAGCACCGGCACTTCGCCGACGCCGGGGATCGCCTTCAGCGCGCCGGTCGCGTTGTCCTTGATCAGCCCGCCGATCGCGAACGATTCGCCGTCGCTCATCTGCACCGTCGTCGATGCGCGCCGCGTCGTGATCAGCGGCAGGATCGACGTGCCGCCGATGTTGGTCGCGCTCAGCGTGACGCCCGTCTGCGACAGCTCCGACACTTCCGGCGCGACCTTCAGGCTGATCCGGCCGTTGGCCAGCACCGTCGGCGTGAACTTCAGCGCGACGCCGAATTCCTCTTCCTGCAGCGTGATCGACGACGTGCCGTTGCCGCTGCTCTGCGGGATCGGGATGAAGATCTTGCCGCCCGCGAGGAACGTCGCTTCCTGGCCGCTGATCGTCACGAGGTTCGGCTCCGCGAGGATCTTGACGAGGTTGTCGGTGTTCTGCGCGTCGGCCGCGATGCTGAACGGCTTGTTGTTCGCCTTGTTGAAGATGGCGCCGCTCGCGACACCGGCGAGCAGGTTGCTGACCAGCGCGCCGCTCCACGAACCGAACCCGCCCTGGATGTTGAACGCGCTGCCCATCTGGTTGATCAGCGTCTTCGACACCTCGGCCACCTTCACCTCGAGCATCACCTGCTGCGGCGACGTGACGTTCAGCATGTTGAGCACGCCGCCGCCCTGCTTGCCGCCGCCCGCTGCATCGCCCGCGCTGTCGCCGTATGCGTGGGCGATCTGCACCGCCTGCTGCGCGGCCTGCGAGCTCGACACGGTGCCGGCGAGCACGATCGTGCCGGCCGCCGTCGACACGTGAATGTCGCGCTCGTTCGGCATCAGTTGCAGCAGCGACGCCTGCAGGCCGCCTGCGTCCGCGCCGACCGCGACGTCGATCACGCGGCACGCACCGCTCCTGCCCTGCACGATCATGTTGGTCGTGCCGACCGCGAGCCCGAGGATGTACAGCGTCTGCGGCGACACCATCGTCGCCTGCGCGACGGCCGGATTGCCGATCGTCCGGTTGCGGACCGGCTCCGGCATCGGCACCAGCAGCGACTTGCCGAGCGGCACCGCGACGCTGGTCGATTCGCGCACGGCGCCGACGCAGTTCGGCCCGCGCAGCGGCCCCGCCGATGCGGCGGGCGCGGCGGCCGGCGCCGGCGACATGCTGATCGTCATCTGCATCGGCCCCTTGCCGACCGCGGCCGGCGCGCTGGCGCCGCCCTTGGTCAGCACCGCCGATTCGATGCCTTCCTGGGCGAGTGCGCCATATACGGTCAGCCATCCCGAACAGAGGATCGCGGCCATCATCGTGCCCCGTGCGACGCGTGTGCGCAGTGGGCCGGTACCTGTGCGTTGCGGTTTGATCTTCATTTCGTCTGATCCCCCGAGAGACCGGCGCCGTGCCGGTTATCGACTTCCAAGGCCGTCGCGCGTTGCCGGCGGCCGGTTTGTTTATCTGGCTGGTTCGATCTGCTTCAGAAACATTCGACGCTACCCTTCACGCCCGACAGCACACCGACGCAGTCGCGCCGGACTTCCGGTGCCGCATGCGACGCGACGTGCACGCGCACCGGCCGCGCATGGACGGGCGCCGGCGGCGCTTCCGGTGCGGGCGCCTTGCCGAGCAGCGTCATCTTCGTCGCGCCGCCGGTGGCCAGCGTCTTCTGGTCGACCTGGTTGCGCAGCACCAGCGACAGCGTGCCGACGCTGCGTGCGAGGTCGAGCCGTTCGGCCTGGTCGGGCGTGACTTCCAGCGTCACCGCGTTGACCACCTTCGGCGCCGTGTCGTCGCGGCTGACCTGCTGCGCGACGGCGAGCACGAGGATGTGCTCGAGCACGATCTTCGAGATGCTCTGCCCGTCGGTCTTGCCTTGCTGTTCCTGCGTGTTGACGATCACGTCGACGTAGTTGCCGGGCAGCGCGAAGCCCGCGACGCCGACCACGTCGTTCACGCGCACCGTGATCGCGCGGCTGCCGTCGGCGATCACTGCGGACAGCCCGCCCTTCGTGCCGACCGGCGCGAGCTTCGACTCGATCACCGGCTCGCCGCGCGCGAGGCTGGTGCGTACGACGCGCCCTTCGAGCGCCTTCGTATCGGTGAACGCGCCGGTGGGCACGCTGCCCGACGGCCAGCTCACCATGTGGATCTGGTTCGGCCCGAGCGGCTCGCCCAGGTTCAGGTCGGTGGTGGCCACCGCGACGGACGTGACCGAGCTCGTGGATGTCTGCATCAGCCAGTGGGAGGCGAATACGACCGCGGCAAGACCCGCGATCATCGCGACGACCAGCATCATGACCGCTCGACTGTTTTTCATGGCAATGCTCCTCGACGAATCGTGAAAGAAACCGCTCAACCGGTGACGAACGTACGGCCTCCGCGCTCGATGGGCGGCGGATGGCCGCCGTCCCGTTCGGGCGCCGCGCCGAAATAACTCGCCCACGCGTCGTACAGCGCGTCGTGCGTCACCTCGGGCGGATCGCCGCGGTAACGCGCGCCGGCGGCCACGAGGCGCAGCAGGTCCGCCGGGAAGCACGCAAGAAACGCCTTGCCGGTCGGCAGATGCAGCCGATGCAGCAGGAAATCGAAGGCATCGCTCGCCGAGACGAGCCCGAGCGTCGCGCAGGCCGCGTCGTATACCGCGCGGTAGTCGTCGATCGACATCGCGCCGACATGCAGCTTCGAGCCGAGGCGGCGCATGAACGCGTCGTCGCAGAACTGCTCCGGCGCGAGGTTGCTCGAGAACACGGGCCACACGTCGAACGGCAGCACGAAGCGGTTGCCGGATTCGAGCGTCATGAAATCGACGCCGCGATCGAGCGGACGCAGCCAGCGGTTGAGCAGGTCGCGCGGCTCGACGCGCTGGCGGCCCAGATCGTCGACGACGTACATGCCCATGTTCGCCTTCATGTGCGGCGGCGCCTGGTAGAAGCCGGCCGCTTCGTCGCGACGCAGGTCGAGTTCGTCGAGCGTCAGCTCGCCGCCCGACATCACCACCGGCCGCCGGCACAGACGCCAGCGCCGATCGACCGACTGGCCGCCGCACGCGGCTTGCGCATCGACGTGCACGAGCGGGTCGTAGACCTGGATCACTTCGCCCGCCGCGCAGATCGCGTGCGGCACCGGCACGCGGCCGTGCATCAGCGAGCCGAGCCGCTCGGCGAGAAAGGTCTTGCCGCTGCCGGCCGGGCCGTAGATCAGCAGCGGCCGGCCCGCATTCAGCGCGGCGGCCGCCGCATCGAGCACCGCCGTGTCGATCACGACGCCCTCGAACGCGGCCCACACGTCGCTCTGGCCGATGTGCAGCTTGCGCACCGAATGCGCGGCCACGCTCGCGAGATACGCGTCGAGCGTCACCGGCGCGGGACCGCTGTAGCCGCTGCGTTCCCGCTCCTCGAGCGCGAGCACGCGGCCCGCATCGGTCAGGCGGAACGTCACGTCGAGATCGGTCGCGCCGCGATGGGTCAGCTCGACGAGATGCTCGCGCACCAGGAATGCAAAGACGTCGTCGAGCACCGCGAGCGGCAGGCAGTGCCGCTCGACCAGGTCGCCGTACGACGGGCGGCCGAGCACCAGCGTCGACTTCAGCACGAGGCCGGCGACGAACGCCATGCTCAACCCGGTTTCCGCTAGCGAGCGCGGCGCCGGCGGCAGTTGCGCGCCCAGCTTCGTGTGGACCTCCCGCGACGGCAGCGGATCGGGCAGGCGTGCCACCTGCGCGTCGCGTCTCGGTTCGGTATGGTTCGTGTTCATGATCGTTGCGTCCTCGTTTCGGATCCGCCGCGCTATGCGCACGACGCGAACAGCATGCCCAGCGTGCCGGCCGCGATCGCGACGCCGTACGGCAGCGTGCCGACCGACGCGATCTCGACCGGGCCGTCGGCGGCCTCGGCGCGCGCCGCGTGCGAGCGCCGCGCGACCAGCGTGCGCACGTTCGCCCACATCCGGCGCATCCGCCCGCGCAGCAGCGCGTAGGCGACGGCGCCGATCCCGCCGGCCAGGAACGTGGCCAGCACGATGTAAAACGTCATTTCCGCGCCGACCCATGCGCCGATCGCCAGCATCAGCTTCACGTCGCCCGCCGCCATGCCGCGCAGCAGGTAGAACGGCAGCAGCAGGCCGAAGCCGGTCGCGGCGCCGGCGAGCCAGCCGAGCACGCCCGCGGGCACGCCGAGCAACAGGCACTGAGCAACCAGCGCGCCGGCCAGGCCGAGCAGCACGAGACGGTTCGGAATGCGACGGGTCGCGATGTCGGTGCTGGCCGCGGCGATCACGAGCAGCGTCACGCACAACGGAACCGGGTAAGGCGGCGCAACGGGAAACATGGCGAACCTCGCGGGTCGAATCGGTGGATCAGGAAGCCATCGCCAGCGCGGTGGTCACGGCGGTGCTCACGGCCGCGGCGATGGTCTCGTACGCATCGCCGAGCGAACCCTTCAGCGTGACGACGCTGCCCAGTACCGCGATGGCGAACATCGACGCGAGCAACGCATACTCGATCGACGTCACACCTCGTTCGTCGGCGATCCAGCGACGGGCGACACGCATGATGGCTTTCATGATGGTCTCCGGTGTCCGGTTGACGGAATCGCCGGGGACGGCTCGAACGCTGCACCAGCCGAGCCGTCCACGGCACGCTCCATCAGATGCCTGCAACCGCCGAATCGAGGTCGGCCGCGATCGTGCTGAACACGGTCTTCAGATCCTTCCCGATGGTCGACAGCGCGAGGATGATGCCGACTGCGATCAGTGCGGCGATCAGGCCGTATTCGATGGCGGTCACGCCGTCTTCGTCGCGAATGAAACGGCCGGCTTGTTGAATGAACTTGGACATGATGTTCTCCTTGCGTGGTGACTTTCAAAACCCTCGCGCACCGGCTGGTCGGACGACCGTGCATCGATACGTCGAGGAATGTCGTTGATGCCGTGTGGCGCCGACGAACGATCCGGACGATTCGGGCGAACCGTTCGTCGTACCGTCCATCAGATGCCTGCTACCGCCGAGTCCAGATCCGCGGCGATCGTGCTGAACACGGTCTTCAGATCCGTACCGACCGTCGCCAGCGCGGCGACGATGCCGATCGCGATCAGCGCGGCGATCAGGCCGTATTCAATGGCCGTCACACCGTCCTGATCCTGGACGAACCACGCGATCTTTTCGATGATTCTTGACATGAGCGTTCTCCTTTCGGACTGCTATGAAATACCCTTCGTCGGTCATGACGTCGGGGGTGGGCACCACCGGCACTACTCTGGAAATCGGAAGCCGACGATCAGTCGCGGAAACGGGGCGGACCACCGCGGTCCGTGCGAACGGGTATCGGCGAGACGGAGCATGAGAGACGCGCGTACGGTGCGACCGGCCGGATGAACCGGGCAGGTCGATCGAACTGAACGGCACGACGGCCGTCCGACGCATGGAATCCGGTTGAACGGGAGATGAATTCCCGGCAAAGCCGCAATGTGTCTTTAACGCGGCTTGCGATCCGCGATGTGCTGTGGTCTTTCATTTTTATTCCCCATGTACTGCCATGCCGATTTCTTATTGCCCTGAAGCGACCGGGTCTCTCGGGTCGTTCGACGACGGTTGCCGCGGTGGATCGAACGGGAGCTGCGTGTACCCCGACGCGCTCCGGCCCGACTTTTTCCGCAGGTGATTCGCGAGCCGGTTCCGCTGCCTGTTGCCCGAACCGCCCGGTCGTCACATCGTCGACTGCCGTGCCAACGCTTACGCAAAGAGCGGACCATCCCGGGCGAAATCGAGGCGCACCAAGGGTTTCGGCGATCGACCCGGCCTCCCGCCAACCGCCCGGCCGCCGAAATGTTTCAACTTTGATATATGCGGCGCCGGCGCATGTAGCCGGCATGAAACCCCGTCATCGCGCTGCACAAAGGTCCAAAAAAATTTTCTCGGGATTTTCCCGGACGCGGCGGCGCGCCCAGGCGTCGCGGGTTCCGCGGCATGCCCGGCCGCTAAAAATCGCGGAATGTTTCACGCCAGAAACACGAATGCCGGCGGCGGCGTTTTCTCATACCAGAAACGGCGGTTTTCACCCGAATCGCTGAACACATTCAATGTCGGCCGGCCGTGCGCGGTTTGCATCACGCGATTTTTTCTTCAACAATGAATTCACCGGACAACGCCAATTCAGCGCGATTCGATCCGCAGGCACGACAACATCGAACGGCTGCGACAAACCACGCGGCCAAACCACAGACGGGGCATCATGTACACAGCCAATCGTGAAACGCGCGATCGCGCAATACGCTGTGCTCAATGGCTGACGGCCGACCGGATCATTCCGTACAGCTGCATCATGCTGATGCTCTTCGTCGCGCTCCTGATCGTCTGGGGTGTCGTGACCGACGGCTTCACATCGAACGCCACCGCCCGACCCGGCACCGACTTCTCGGTCTTCTGGACCGCATCGCATCTCGTGTTGCAAGGCCATGCCGCGGCGGCCTACGACACGTCGTCATTCCTGCAGGCCGAGTTCGCGCACTTCGGTGCGTATCTGCAAAACCGGCCGCTTCCCTGGCTCTATCCGCCGACGATGCTGCTGTTCATCGCGCCGGTTGCCCTCGTGCCTTTCCTGCCCGCTTACTTCCTCTTTTTCGCGGGCAGTCTTTTATGCTACGCGTTCGCCGTCTCGCGCTTGTCGGGGCTGCGCGCGCATCTTCCCGTGCCGCGCGCCGCGGCGCTCGTCGTCGTCGCGTATTCGGCGGTGTGCATGTCCGCGCTGTTCGGCCAGAACAGCATCCTGACCGCCGGCCTCGCCGCGCTCGCGCTGCATCTGCTCGGCAGGCGGCCGGTGCTGGCCGGCGTGCTGATCGGGCTGCTCGCGATCAAGCCGCAACTCGCCGTCGTGTTCCCGTTCGTGCTGATCGCGACGCGTGCGTGGCGCACCTTCGCGGCGGCGGCGCTCAGCGCGACGCTGTTCGCGGCGGCCGGCGTCGCGCTGGCCGGCCCCGCCGCGCTGCACGGGCTGAGTCATGCGATGTCGACGGTACGCGCGCAGCATTTCATGCTCGCGTCGTACTGGCTCGCGTCGCCGACGCCGTTCGCCGCGCTGCGGCTCGCGGGCGCGCCGGTGGCGGCAGCGCTGGCCGCCCAGGCGGCGGTCGCGCTCGTCGCGCTCGCCGCGGCTGTCAACGTATGGCGCCGCACGCGCGACATGCGGTTGCGCGGCGCGGTGCTGGCCGTCGCCACGCTGCTGACGACGCCGTACCTGTGGAACTACGAGCTGACGTGGCTCGGCATCGCGCTCTTCTGCCTGATCGCGCACGGCCTCGACGAAGGCTGGCTGCCCGGCGACCAGGGCATTCTCGTGCTCGCGTGGCTGCTGCCGATCTTCGAAATGCTGAACCGGCTGATGAAGCTGCCGCAGATCGGGCCGGTCGTGCTGCTCGCGGTGCTGTTCGTCGTCGTGCGCCGTACGGCGCTCGCGTCGCGGAGCGCACGATGAAGACGCCGTCGTTCGCCCGTCACGCGCACCCGAATGCCGATCTGCATCCGGAACTCCCGATCGCCGGCCCGCGCCGCCATCCGCACTGGCTCAATCGCGATCGCGTGCGGCTCTATGCGGCCGCCGTGCTGCTGACGGAACTGCTGTTCATCGCCATTTACCTGATCCGCGTGCACCTGTCGCACGGCGGCGCGCTGGAGCCGCTGTCGCAGGATTTCTCGCCGGTCTGGAGCGCCGCATGGCTCGCCGCGCACGGGCACGGCGCCGACGCGTGGCATTACTCCGCGCTGTTCGCGGTCCAGAAGCTCGCGGTCCCGACGATGACGCTCGCGGACGGCACGCTGCCGTGGCTCTATCCGCCGACGATGCTGCTGCTCGTGGCGCCGCTGGGCTGGCTGCCGTACACGCTGGCGCTCGTGCTGTGGCTCGGCATCGGCATCGCGCTGTTCGCCGCAGCAATGCGCGCGACCGTGCAGCGCGATGTCGCGTGGCTGTGCGCGCTCGCGTTCCCCGGCGTGTTCCTCACGGTGATCGTCGGGCAGACGAGCCTTTTCACCGCGACGCTCGCCGCCGTCGGCCTGCTCGCGCTGAAACGCCGCCCCGTCTGCGCCGGCATCTGTTTCGGGCTGCTGACGATGAAGCCGCAGCTCGCGGTGCTGTTCCCGCTCGCGCTGCTGTGCGCGGGCCAATGGCGCGCGCTGGCCGCATGGGCCGCGACGATCGCCGTCAGCGCCCTGCTCGCGACGCTCGCGTTCGGCGTCGCCCCGTGGATCGCGTTCGCGCACCTGATCGCCCACGTCTACACGATCGTGGGCACCGGTCACGCGAAGCTCGCACGCATGCCGACCATGTTCGCGCTCGCGACAATGGCCGGCTGGCCCGCCCTCGTCGCGCGCGGCCTTCAACTGCTGTCGGCGGCGGTTGCCGCGGTCGCCGTCGTCTACGCGTGGCGCGGCGCGTGCTCGTATGCCCTGCGCGCCGCGACCCTCGCGTGCGCATGCCTGCTCGTCAGCCCCTATCTGTACGACTACGACCTGACGTGGTACGGCATCGTGATCGCGTGGTACGCACGCTATGCGTCGACGCGCGGCTGGCGGCGCTTCGACCGCGAATGGCTGATGCTGCTGTGGCCGATGCCGCTCGCGGGCCTCGCGATCGTGCCGCACCTGTCGTTCCAGTTCATGCCGCTCGCGACACTCGCGTCGCTCGCGCTGCTCGTCAGCCGGATCGCCCGGGAAAGACGCGACGTGCCGTCGATGCCCGACGCGCGCGACACCTCGACCGAGACCGGGTTCACCCACCGGCTCCGGCCACACCACCGCCCGGCGCACGGCATGCGCCGCACCGGCCGCCCGACGCTCGGCGCCGGCAGGTAAAGCGACATCACAAGGGGAATCATCATGCGGGAATCCATCTACACGCCGCTCGTCTCGCTGGTCGTGCCGTTCTACAACGAAGGCGAAGCCGTCGAGCGCTTCTTCGACGTCGTGATTCCGTTGCTGAGCGCGATCGACGCGATCCGCTTCGAGATCGTCTGCGTGAACGACGGCAGCCGCGACGACACGCTGGAACGCCTGGTCCGGATCGGCGCCGCCGAGCGGCGCGTGCGCGTGATCGACCTGACCCGCAACTTCGGCAAGGAGGCCGCGCTGACGGCCGGCCTCGACGAAGCGGCCGGCGATGCGGTGATCCCGCTCGACGCCGACCTGCAGGACCCGCCGAGCCTGATTCCGGTGATGATCGAACACTGGCGCGACGGCGCGGAGGTCGTCGCGGCCAAGCGCAGCAACCGCGCGTGCGATTCGTTCGCGAAGCGCACCGCCGCCGCGATCTACTATCGCGTGCACAACCTGCTGTCGGACGTGAAGCTGCCCGAGAACGTCGGCGATTTCCGGCTGATGGACCGCAAGGTCGTGAACGCGCTGCGCAACCTGCCCGAGCGGCACCGCTTCATGAAAGGGCTGTTCGCGTGGGTCGGCTACAAGACCGTGATCGTCGAATATCAGCGCGATCCGCGCAGCGCCGGGCACTCGAAATTCTCCGGCTGGAAGCTGTGGAATTTCGCGCTCGAAGGCATCACCAGCTTCAGCACCGTGCCGCTGCGCAGCTGGACCTACATCGGCATCGGCATCGCGGCGCTCGCGTTCGTGTACGGCGCGTTCATCATCCTGCGCACGCTGCTGCTCGGCAATCCGGTGCTCGGCTACGCGTCGCTGATCTCGGTCACGCTGTTCATCGGCGGCATCGAGCTGATCGGGATCGGCGTCGTCGGCGAATACGTCGGGCGCATCTACGACGAATCGAAGCAACGGCCCGTCTACCTGATCCGCCGCCGCTACCAGGCGCACGGCAAGGTGATCGAACTGCCGGTCGCGCGCGATGCACGCCGTCAGCCCGCACGCCGGCGCGTGCAGCCGGCCCGGCCGCGCATCGGCGCGCGCTGAACGCACCGGCGCCATGATCGGCCTGCTCCAGGCCGAGCGCACGCGGCTCGTGCGCTTTGGCGTGTCCGGGCTCTGCTCGACCGCGATTCACACGCTGGTCGCGACAGCGCTGTTCGCGCTGCGCGATGCGACGCCGGTGACCGCGAATGCGGTCGCGTTCCTCTGCGCCACCGTGTTCTCGTATCTGGCGAATACGCTGTGGAGCTTCTCGTCGACGGTACGCACCCGCAACGCCGCGCGCTTTCTCGCGGTCACGCTCGCCGGGTTCGTCGAAACACTGCTGCTCGCGCGCGCCGCCGAGGCGCTGGATGCGTCGCGCGCGACGAGCGTCGTCGCGATCGCGCTGCTGATCCCGCCGACGACGTTCGTGCTGCACCGGCTCTGGACGTATCGGTAAGCCCCCTTCCCGGCCCCGCCAACCATCGGCCAATCAATTAACAGATTCAATGTCGCGATATTTGTGTCACGCATCGAATCGATTGATTCCGATTTTAAAATTAACCCGATAAATCATTTTATCGACCTGTTTACTTTTACAGCTTCCACAAGCAATCAAACGGGATAATCTGCATTCGCCGTCGCTTCCGCACGTGTCGATATCGGTGAAAAGCCTTGCTGCACAAGGCGATGGTGGCCGCACGAAGCAATTCGCGCAACGATAAGTCCCATTACTTCAAACGGGAGCTTCTATGTCACGCGTTACCGATGTGCTCGTTTCGTTCGATACCGAAACCATTCTCAAAAAATATCCGAATCCCAGCAAGAATCCGGCGGCGCCAACGCTGATCGACTGGCACTATGTCTATATGGTGACCAACCAGGACAACGTCATCTCCGGCCAGGCGGGCGGCGAGCTCGACCTGAAGGCGCAGGTCGGCGACCTGATCCGCTGGCGCGAAACGAGCCTGTCGCTGGGCTTCGAGAACCAGGTGGTGTTCTACAAGTTCATCGGCAACGTCGGCAACGACCTGATCTCGACGCCGACGCCGCGCGTCGCGGAGGCGTCGATTCCGGTGCCGAACACCAGCAAGCCCGAAGTGCCGACGTGCCAGAAGGTCGCGAACTACTACTGGTCGTCCGAATGCCTGAAGGTCGGCCGCGTGACCTACCATTTCCTGTTCCAGATCATCGATCGCAATTGCCAGAGCCAGGGCTGCTTCTCGTGGGATCCGTTCATCTCGATCCATAACTGATCGCGGCACGCGGGCGACCGCACGACGGCCGCCCGTCCCGCCCCCTTGTTGCGGAGGACGTGCTCATGTCTGGTGTACGTTGCGATGCGCTCGCGATCGTCGACGCCGTCACGCTGCTGGCGGCCTATCCCGATGCGAGCCGGGACGCCGACGCGCCCACCGTGATCGACGACCGGCACATCTACGTGTTGAGCCCCGGCGACGCCGGGCAGGTCAGCCACCACGACAACCGGCTCTTTGCCGGCCTGTCGCCGGGCGACCGGCTTCATCTGCGCGAAACCGCGCTGGCGCTGCGCGCGGAGGTGACCGTGCTGTTCGTCCGGTTCGCGCTGAAGGACGCCGGCATCGTCACGCCGATCGAAGCGGAGATCCGCGACGCCGCCACGGCGGTGCCGAACGGCGACGACCTGCTGCATCCGTCGTGCCAGCCGATGAAGGACCATTTCTGGCGCGGCGAGGTGCTGGCCCCGGGCGCCACCACGTGCACGGCCGATTTCGCGGTGCTCGATCGCGACGGCGCCGTATCGGGCTATTTCCGCTGGGAAACGACGATCGAGATCGCCGGCAGCGGGCCGGACACGAAACAGCCCGGCGCCACACCGTAGCCGGATCGCGACGGCCGTTTCACGTTGCCGGTGAATACCGACTTCAACGCAATCGGGGCGGAGGACGGCTACGACGACGCTCACGTGCGCCCCGCCGCGTGCCGTACTCAGGTGCGCGGCAGCCCCGGCGGATTGGTCTGCGACCGGTCGATCGCCTCGGCATCCAGCCGCCAGTGGTCGAGCGCCTTCCGGTAGCTGCCGTTCGCGATCAGCGCATTGATCGCGAGCGTCAGCGGCTCGGCGAGGCCGCTGCCCTTGCGGGTCGTGATCGCGATATCCGCGGTGCGCGGCCAGCCGCCGCTCACGGTGCCGATCAGCTTTGCATCGCCGCGCAGCGACGCCTGGTACGCGAGCATCGAGTTCACGCTGAAGATCGTGTCGACCCGGCCCGACTGCAGCGCGACCCAGCGCTCGGCCGCATCCGCGTAATACTGGATCTCGACCGGCGCGAGGCCGCGCGCGACGTTCTGCCGATTCCATTCGAGCAGGATCTTTTCCTGGTTCGTGCCCGAATCGGTCACGACGCGCAGCCCCGCGACATCCTTCGGTTCGCGGATCGCGGCAAGCTTGCTGCCGGTCTTCACGTAGAAGCCGAGCTGATCCTTCCGGTAGGTCGAGAAGTCGAACTTCTCCTTGCGCTGCTCGGTCACCGTCACGTTCGAGATCACCGCATCGACCTTGCCGGACTGCAGCGCGAGCGGCCAGTCGGCCCACGCGAGCGGCACGATCTTCAGCTTGCGGCCGATGCTGTCCGCGATCAGTTGCGCGAGATCGGGATCGAAGCCGACCACCGTGCGCGCGTCGGTCGCATAGGTGCTGAGCGGCGGCAGGTTCGGCGCGATGCCGATCGTCAGCGTGTTCGCCTCGGCGAACCGGAAGCCGGCCGGCAGCGCCTGCTCGACCGCCGGATTCACCGCGCCGCGCTGCCGTGCCGGCTGCTCGGGACTCAAGTCGAACGACGCGGCGTGTACCGCGACGGCGTTCGCGGCGATCAGCGCGGCGGCCAGCACGCGGGCGAGGCGTGCGATGCGTGCGACGGGAAAAGCGTTTCTTCTCATGTCTTGTGGAATCCTGTTTTTATTCGGGGATGCGCGAAGCGGGCGCGGGCAGCGGGCCGGCAACGTCCGAAGCCAGTCGCTGCCCCGCCGGCTCGGTCACGCAGGCGTTGCGTCCAGTTCGACCGCGGCCGCACGCCGCGGCACCGGTTGCACGACGGGCGACGGAGGCCTCGCGTGCGCCGACTCGCCCGCATACACCGCCTTCGGGTCGAACACGCGTGCCTGCAGCGGCGTGAACGCACGGAAATTCCACAGGCTGCGCGCGACGAACACGCGCTGTACCCAGCGGAACGCGCGGTCGTTCTCGTCGTACTGCGGATCGAAGCGGTCGCGCGAATGCAGCGTGAAATGGTTGTTGATCAGCACCAGCTTGCCCGGTGACACCTGCACGCCGAACGACACCTCGCGCACCGCGCGATACAGGTTGGCCAGCGCTTCCTGCGCGCGCGGGTTGACGGCCAGCACCATGTCCGGATAGAACGCGACCGTCACGCGCGGCGCGTCGAGCGGCCCCGACAGCACCGCGCTCAGGTCGGTGTTGTCGCGCGGCGTGGGCGTCGCGCCGCGCCACCGGTACGGCACGCGGATGATGTAGTGCTCGTCGTAGAGTTGCGCGATATCGTCCGGCGACAGCAGTTGCAGCGCGCGGCGCGCATCGGCGAGCCGCGTGTACGGGCCGCCGCCGGCCTCGCTGCGCACGCCCAGCAGCAGCAGCGCGAACGGCGACGTGTCGCCTTCCGGCATGTGCGCCTGCGCGGCGTTCTCGATATGGAAGTCGAGCTCGACCTCGGAGCCGAGGCCCGTGTAGTCGCGCGCGGTCGCCTTGTGCGGCGTCAGGTTGTTCACCAGCTCGCGCCCTTCGTGCGCGATCGAGTACGGCTCGCCGGCGAGCGTGCTCAACGCGACCAGCACGTTCTCGCTCAGCACGCCGGCCTTGAACGAACGGCCGGTTTCCTCGAATCGCGGGCTGCCCGTCACGCCGTCGTCGATCGGCAGGTTGTCGATCTCGATCGAGCCGTGCGCGTCCGCCGTCGGCGCCTTCGCCCGGTCGAATGCGTCGACGATCCGGTCGGGAAACGCGTTGTAGGCCAGCTTGCGAACTGCGCTGATATAGCCTGCGCCGCCGGCCGGGTCGTAATCCAGCGCGCCGAGCGTCGTGCGGATGTGAGCGGATTCCGCTGCCGTCAAAGCGATGCGTGCATCTGCGAGATAGGTCATAGGTCTCTCGTATAAAGATCTGGTTCGAAGAGCGGCATGGCATCGCCGCCGCGCGCCGCCGTCCTCGGGGCGAAGCGCTCGACAAGACTAGGAGACCGTCATTGCATTTCGAAATGATATTAATTCGATTGCAAACAAAAATTATCGATATAAGTTCAGCAATGCGGATGGAACCGGTTCACCGCGTTTTGCGCCGACCCTTAACACGAATACTTGTTAAAAAATCGTTGCTTATTATTTGTATTCGCCAATGGGTCGATGCTAGTTTTCTGTCGGATTCGACGCCGCGGCTGGCGCCCGACGGGCAGCCGGCTCCCTTGATGCGCCATACGGAAACCTGCCAGATGAATCGATACCGCCTGCCGTCCCGCACCATCCACACGTCCCGCATGCACCGGGAGCCGCGATGAGCGACCGTGCCCCGGCGCTCGACCGCGTCAACCGAGTCGACCGAGTCGACCGCGCGCTGACCGCCACCACCGCCGCCGGTTCGCCGCGCACGCCGCTGCGCGCCATCTTCCCGACCGTCGCGGCCGCGAGCCTCGGCTTCGCGATCGTCCAGCTCGACGTGACCGTCGTCAACGTCGCGATTCCGAGCCTCGGCCACGCGTTCGGATCGAGCGTCCACGGGCTGCAGTGGATCGTCGATGCTTACACGCTGTCGTTCGCCGCGCTGCTGCTGACGTCGGGCACGCTGGCCGACCGCTTCGGCAGCCGCCGCCTGTTCGCGTACGGCCTTGCGCTGTTCCTGTTCGCGTCGCTCGGCTGCGCGCTCGCGCCGTCGCTGGCGGCGCTGGTTGCCGCGCGGGTCGCGCAAGGCGTCGGCGCCGCGATGATCCTGCCCACGTCGCTCGCGCTCATCACGCATGCGTGCGCCAACGATGCCGCCGCACGCGTGAAGGCCGTCGCGTGGTGGAGCGCGACGGGCGGCGCGATCAGCGCGGCGGGGCCGACTCTCGGCGGCCTGCTGATCGATTCGCTCGGCTGGCGCGCGATCTTCTTCATCAACCTGCCGATCTGCGCGTTCGGGCTGTGGCTCACGCTGCGCCACGTGCGGGATTCGGCCGCCGCGCGCACGCGGCTGTTCGATCCGGTCGGCCAGCTCGTCGCGGTGCTCCTGCTCGGGCTGCTGACGGGCGGCATCATCCGGGCCGGGGCGCACGGGATCGGCGACCCTTACGCAGCCGGCGCGTTGATCGCGTCGGTCGCGCTCGGCGCGTCGTTCATCGCGATCGAACGGCGCGTGGCCGCGCCGATGCTGCAACTCGCGTTCTTCCGGATCGCGCGCGTGCCGGGCGTGCTCGCGATCGGCGCGATCACGAATGCGGCGTTCTACGGGCTGATCTTCTCGCTCAGCCTCTATTTCCAGAACGCGCGCGGCTTCACGGCAACCGAATCGGGGCTCGCGCTCGCGCCGCTCACGATCATCATGCTCGCCAACGTCGCGAGCGCGCGGCTCGCGGTCCGCCACGGATTCCGCGCCACCGTCATCGTCGGCCTCGCCGTGTCGCTCGCCGGCTACGTGTGGCTGTGGCGGACGCTCGCCGCGCACACGCCGTACGCGCTGCTGGCGCCGGGGCTCGTGGCGATGGCGATCGGCGGCGGCATCGCGATTCCCGCGCTGACGTCGACGATGCTCGGCAGCGTCGAGGCCGGCCGCTCGGCCACCGCGTCCGCGATCCTCAATACCGCGCGTCAGGTGGGCGCCGCGATCGGCGTCGCGGCGCTCGGCGCGCTGGTCGCCGGCCAGGGCGCGGCAATCGTGGCCGGCGCGGCGCGCGCGTTCGCCATCGCGGCCGTGCTCGTCGCACTCTGCGTCGTCCTGGCCGTGCGCTGGCCTCGCGACGCCCGCGATACCGGCACGCGGGCCTGAGCACCTTGCCGCACGCACTCCTTCAACCGATTTTCCATCCGAGCGAGAGGAATCCATGCAGCATCGCTTCATCGATACCGTCCTGATCGTCGACGGCGCGTCGACCGCCGCCTACCTGGCCCCTGCGTTTCGCGCATACGGCATCCGTTGCGCGCACGTGATCAGCGACCCCGATCTGCCGGCCATCTACCGCGACCAGTTCGTGCCGTCCGACTACATCCGGCAGGTCCAGCATCGCGGCGACATCGACGCGACGCTCGCGCAACTGGGCGACCTGCGGATCGGCGCGGTGCTGCATGGCCTCGACGCGGCGCTCGAGCTCGCCGACACGCTGGCCGAGCGGCTCGACGTGCCGTATCGCAACCCGCTCGCCACCTCCGCCGCGCGACGCGACAAGTTCGCGATGAACGAACGCATTCGCCAGGCCGGGCTGCGCGCGCCGGCGCACTTCCACAGCACGTCGGTCGATGAAGCGCTCGATTGGGCGCGCGCGCAGCGCACGCTGCCGCTCGTCGTGAAGCCGGCGCGCAGCGCGGGCGTGGCCGGCGTGAAGATCTGCCGGACGCTCGAGCAGGTCGAGGCCGCCGCGCGCGACGTGCTGAACACCCGTTCGCTGTACAACCAGCCGAACGACGACATCGTGATCCAAAGCTATTCCGAGGGGCAGGAATACATCGTCGATTCGGTGTCGTTCGAAGGCCGCCATCGCGTGGTCAGCCTGTGGGAAGTGCATCGCGACCGCACGCACGCGCCGCGGCTCGACAAGATGCTGGTGCTGAACCATGCCGACCCGCGCTACGCACCGCTGCTCGACTACGCGGCCGACGTGCTCGATGCGCTGGACGTGCGCTTCGGGCCGACCCACCTCGAGCTGTTCGATACGGCCGAAGGCCCGACCATCGTCGAGCTGAACGCGCGGCTGCACGGCAGTCTCGATCCGCGGCTGACGAGCGCGGTCAGCGGCGAGAATCACGTATCGGCCACCGTCGAAGCAGTGCTGCATCCGGAGCGGCTGTTCGGCGACGTCGCCGCGCCGACGGATTTTCGCGGGTACTGCGGTCACGTGCTGCTGCTGTCGTCGCGCAACGGCGTGCTGCGGCAGGATTTCACGTGGCAGGCGATCCAGGCGCTGCCGTCGTTTGTCGGGCTCAAGCAGTGGATCAAGGTCGGCGACACGCTGCGCGTGACCACCGACCTGCAAACGGCGCTCGGCACGGTCGGCCTGTACAGCCCGACCTTCGAACGGCTGCTCGAGGATTGCCGGCGGATTCGCGAAATCGAGGCCGATTTCTTCGCGGACGAAGGCGCGGTCGCGCCGGTCTAGGGTCGCGGCGTGCCCGTGTCAGCGCGCGAGCAGCGCACCGGCCTGCCGGCCGAGCACCGCGCGCAACGCGTCGAGTTCCGGCAGCGCGGGCGTTTCGTCGGGCGTGACGAGGTAGGTCGTCACGCTGTCGAGATCGTCGAATGCATGCGCGCGCAGTTCCTTGCGCGCCACGTGCTCGGTCGTGATCCGCTTCGGCAGGATCGCGACGCCCATCCCGGCCGCCACGCAGCCGAGGATCGCGCCGAACGTGCCGAACGACGACACCGATTCGATCGCGACGCCGCGCGCCTTCAGCCAGTGCTCCGCGACCGCGCGGTACGGGCAGCCGTCGTGAAACGCGAGCAGGCGCACCGCGTTGTCGGCCAGCAGTTGCCGGCGCGTGACGGTCGCGGCGCTCACCAGCACCATGTCCTCCGCGAACGCGGGCTCGTAACGCAGCCCGGGCCGCACGACCGCGCGTGCGGTGAGCGCCGCGTCGATCCGGCCGCGCAGCAGCGCATCCGCCAGATCGGGCTCGCTGCCGATCTGCACCGCGAGGCCGAGCGCCGGGTCGCGCTCCTTCAGCGCGGCGGCCAGCGCAGGCAGCCGCGTGGCGGCCGTGCTTTCCATCGATCCGAGCCGGAAGCTACGGGCAACCGGCGTTTCGCGCACCACCTGCGTCGCTTCGTCGACGAGACGCAGGATGCGGTCGCAATACGGCATCAGCCGGCGCCCGGCATCGTTCAGCACCAGCCGCTTGCCATGGCGGTCGAACAGCGGTGCGTCGAGCGATTCCTCGAGCTGACGCAGCCGCGCCGTGACGTTCGACTGCGTGCAGCCGAGCCGTTCGGCCGCGCGCAACGCGCTGCCTTCCTGCACGACGGCCCGGAAAGTTTCGAGCAACGGGATGTTCATATCAGTTTCTCTTGTTACCGATTCAGTTTATATCATTTTACTTCGCCCACCATCCGGATTAGCCTAGCGCGTATTCCGTGCCGGCCCCTTCCGAGGAATCCGCATGCCATTCGCTGCCCGCTTCGGCTTCACTCCCGTTCGCCGCCGGCCCGAGGTTCGTCCATGCGCGCACTGATCGCCGCGCTGGTGCGGCGCGGCCCGACCGTGCTCGCGTGCGGTGTCGGCCTCGGGCTGCTGGTGCCGCCGCTCGCGGCGCTCGCGCGGCCGCTGATGCCCGTTACCGTGTTCCTGTTCGTGCTCGGCACGCTGCTGCGCGTCGAGCCGAGCGCCGTGCGCGCGGTCGCGCGGCGCCCCGCCGTGTCGCTGCTGCTGCCCGCGCTGACGATGATCGCGTGCCCGATCGCGGTCGGCGTTGCCGCGCAGATCGCGGGTTTGCCGTACGACTGGGTCGTCGCGCTGGTGATCGCGTACTGCGCGCCGCCGTCGAGCGGCACGTCGACGATTGCGCGCATGCTGTCGCTCGACGCCAGTGTCGCGCTCGTCGCGACCCTCGCGTCGATGGTGTTCGTGCCGCTGACCGCGCCGCTGCTGACGGCCTGGTTCAGCCACGACGCCGCGGTGTCGATCTCGCCGTCGACCCTCGCGCTGCGGCTCGCGCTGCTGATCGGCAGCGCCGAGGGCGTCGCGCTGCTCGTGCGGCGCCTTGCCGGCGCGCGGCTCGCGCGCCATGCAACGCCGATCGACGCGACCGTCGTCGTCGCGCTGCTGATCTTCGCGCTCGGCACGATGGCCGGCATGCAGCAGTCGATCATCGACGCACCGCACCGCGCACTGGCCGCGATCGCGCTCGCATTCGCCGTCAACGCCGGTTTCCAGATCGTCGCGTACGGGCTCACGCCCGGCGATGTCCGCACGCGCCTGAACGTCGCACTGATCGTCGCCAATCGCAACGTCGGGCTGATGTGGGCCGCGCTCGGACTGGCCGCCACGCCGACCATGGCGCTCGTGTTCGCGTGCGCGCAGTTGCCGATCTATACGCTGCCGCGCGTCGTTCAGCATCTGCTGCCGCGCCTCGAAGCGCAGCGCCTGCGCCGGCGCGCACGCTAGCCCTCCCGTCCTCGATCAAGGATTCACCATGAAGCGACTTATCGTGATCGGCGCACGCGCCACCGGCAGCAGCGTCGCGCTGGTGCGCGCCGCCCTCGCGCGTCAGGTGGCCGTGACCGTCGTCACCGCGCCCGGCCATCGTCTCGACGGCGTGTTTCCCGCGGGCGTCGAGACGGTCAACCTCGCGCCCGACGCCGACCAGCTCGCCGGTTGGCTGCGCGCACGCTTTCCGGACGAACTCGACACGCTGCGCGTGACGACCGCGCACGACACCTATGCGCGCACCGCCGCATGGGTTGCCGATGCGCTCGGGCTGCCCGGCCCCGATGCGCGGCACGTCGCGCACGCGGTGTCGAAGTCGAACCAGAAGGCGTTGCTCGCCGCGCACGGCATCCCGGCCGCGCAGTTCGTGTCGGGTACGCTGGCCGCGCCGGCGGCGCTCGCGGCGGCCACCGCCCCGTTGCGCTTTCCGGTCGTCGTCAAACCGTCGGAAGGCTCCGCGAGCGACGGCGTGCGCCGCTGCGAGGACATCGCCGCCGTGCGCGCGCAGCTCGATGCGCTCGCCGCCGTGCAGGCCGATGCACGATCGCTCGCGACCGAACGCATCGTCATCGAGGAATTCCTGGAGGGCAGCGAATACTGCGTCGAGTATTTCGACGGCCGCTACGTCGGCGCGCTGCGCAAGCTCAAGAGGCATGGCGCGGGTTTTCTCGAACGCGGGTATACGTCCGAACTCGATCTCGACGCCAACACGCTGCGCGCGCTGATCGACGTCGGCACGCGCGCGACCGCCGCCGCCGGGCTCACGTGGGGGCCCGTGCACCTCGACTGCATCGTGCACGACGGCGTGCCGCACGTGATCGAACTGAATCCGCGCATCGCGGGCAGCTTCATCTGCGACATCGTGCGCGACGGCTACGGCTTCAACGTGGTCGAAGCATTGCTCGACAGGCTCGACGGAAAAACGGTGACGATTCCCGAGTTGTTCGAGCCGCACGCGTATGCGCGCGCCGAATTCCTGCTCGACAGCGATCCCGGTGCGTGGCGCTTTGCGCAGGCCGGCGAGATCGACGACGGGGCGGTAAGGATCAGCTACGGGCCGCAAGTGCTGCCCGATCGCGAACGGCGCGCGTTTATTTATGTGCGGGTTGCGTTGCCGGCGGTACGCGGTGCTGAGGACGACGCTGGCTCGACGGCTGAGCACGGCGCCGTCGTGGAGCCGACGCTGGCGACAGCTCCCTCTCCTGATTTGAAGCCTTCAACTGGAGAAATGGCCTGACGCATGCGCCAGGCCCTCTCCAGAACGATTGTGGCCGTTCATCGCGTGCCCGGCACCAGATCGACGATTCCATCGATGCCGAGGCATCGCGGCTCGTGCGGCCGAGAATCATGCCCTCGTCCGAACCGGCCTCGACATAGAGCAAACAGCGATCGGTCCCCTCGTCGATACCCTTTCAGGATCGCGTCATGTCGAGCGGCACGACGTATCGGTCGAAATCCTCCGGTGCGACGAATCCCAGCGCATTCGCGACTTCCCTCAGCGATTTCCCTTCGCGGTGAGCCGTCTTCGCAACGATCGCTGCGTTGTCGTAGCCGATGTGACGATTGAGCGCGGTGACCAGCATCAGATTCTTTTCGAGGTTCTCGTCCATCTGCTGCAGATTGGGCTCGATGCCGACCGCGCAATGCACGTTGAACGCGCGACACGCGTCGGCGAGCAGCGTGATGCTCTCCAGCACGTTGTGGACCATCACCGGTTTGTACACGTTGAGCTGGAAATTTCCCTGGCTCCCGGCGAATGCGACGGTCGCATCGTTGCCGAATACCTGCGTGCAAACCATCGTGAGCGCTTCGCATTGCGTCGGATTGACCTTCCCCGGCATGATCGACGAGCCTGGCTCGTTCTCGGGAATATGAATCTCGCCGATCCCGCAGCGCGGCCCGCTTGCCAGCCAGCGAACATCGTTGGCGATCTTCAGCAGTGCCATCGCGAGCGTTCGGATCGCCGCGGACGTGCTGACGAGCGCGTCGTGCGCGGACAACGCAAAGAACTTGTTGGCCGACGACCGGAACGGATGCCCCGTGAGTTCACCGATGATGGCCGCGCACGTGTCACCAAACAGCGGATGCGCGTTCAGCCCCGTGCCCACGGCCGTGCCGCCGATCGCGAGATCGTACAGCCCAGTCAGGTTGGTCCGAATCGACGCGAGCGAATAGTCGATCTGCTTCACCCAGCCGCCGATCTCCTGCCCGAACGTGATCGGCGTCGCGTCCTGCAAGTGCGTGCGCCCGACCTTCACGACGTCGAAATACCGCTCGGATTTCTCCAGCAACGTATCGCGCAATGCCATCACGCTCGGAAACAACGTGTCGAACAGTTCCGTGACGACCGCGATATACATCGCAGTCGGAAACGTGTCGTTCGACGACTGGCCGCGATTGACGTGATCGTTCGGATGAATCGGCGTCTTGCTGCCGAGCACCCCGCCCTTCATTTCGATTGCGCGATTGGAGATGACCTCGTTGACATTCATGTTCGACTGCGTGCCCGAGCCCGTCTGAAACACCACCAGCGGAAAATGATCGTCGAGCGCCCCGGAGATCACTTCGTCCGCCGCCTCCGAGATCGGGATGGCGATCGCCTCCGGCAATTCGCCGAGCTTGAGATTCGCCAGCGCCGCGGCCTTCTTCAGGATGCCCATTGCATGGATGATCGATCTTCCCCACTTGAAGCGGGATTGGCCGATCGGGAAATTCATGATGGAACGCTCGGTTTGTGCACCCCAGTATTTTTCCGACGGGACCTGGATGGAACCCATCGAATCCGATTCGATACGCATGTTTGTTGACCTCGATTCAGTCGCTCGCCGCGGCGAGCGTTGGACTCATTCATCTGGCGAAGCAGGATTCGAATGCATTCGCCGGCAGGCACTGGCGGCTTCCCGCTCCGGCCTCGCCTATCGCGCCGGGATGCGGCCCGCCGGCTCGTTTCCCTGGCCCGTTACGCGCGGAGCACCGATGCCATCTTTCCAAGGTGCTCGCATGCCCGGATCACGTACTCGTCGGACAGCATGCCGATACGGCGATAGTTGATCTCCTGGTTCGACGCTTCCGCATAAAGCGTCAGCGCGTCGGCCGCGTGCCTGAAATGCCGCGCTTCGACGCTTCCGCAATGCACGCTCAGAAACGATGCGATCCGGTTGACCTCGGTCGCCGTGACCGAGAAGGACTCGCGTATCCATTTCTTCCACATCGGCGTCATCAGGTTGTATTCGCCCGTATTGAACAGCTCGGTCATCGCCATCATCTCGATGGCCTCGATCAGGTCCGGTGCGAGCGGGCGCTTCTGTCCGACCCATGCAGAGAATTCCTTCGTGACGGGATCGAGAAACCGGTCCTGCAGGCGCCAGTTGTCCGAACCGCAGATGGCGGTTGCCATCCGGTGATACAGCTTCGAATGGTGTGGATGTCCGTGCAGCTCGCCGAGGCCGATATCCTCGACGATGATCTCGCCGCAGTGTCGCGCGGCTGTCAGCATCTTCACCTTGTTCCGTTCGCCATCGAGCGACTCTGATTCCTGCAGGAGACGCACGATGATGCTCGATACGGCATGGGCGGCGCCATCCGGGCTGCGCCATCCGCAAAAAAAGGTACAAAGCGAGTCGGTGGTCCATTTTCCCGACGTGATGCCTTCATAGGTCTTCCGGTATTCGCGCAACCTGTCGCGATTATTTTCGAAGCCGGTCAGCAGCGCGTCGACGAGCCGCCTGTCCTCCACGTCGATCAATGCGTCGTTGACGTAATCGATGAATGCGTGCGTCGAATGCTCCATGTCTTCCTCCTCGATTGATGAATGTGTCGATCGTGATGAGGCTTGCACGATCGGCGCCCCCAATGTCGGCGCTACTCGACAAGCCGATCGGGCCGTGTGGCGGCGCCAACCGTCGGGTTCAATCGACGTCGATCTCCGCCACGAACCGGCCGAGGCGAAGCAGGCCCTCGATCAATTCTTCATGTTCGATTGCATAGGAGATCCGGATGCAGTTTGAATCGCCGCAGCCGGCGCCCGGAACGACAGCGACGTGCGCTTCCGTCAATAGCAGTTCGGCGAGATGGTCGACGTCGCGGATCCGCTGCCCGCGGTAATGGCGGCCCAACTTTTCCGAGACATCGACGAACAGGTAGAACGCGCCTTCCGGCGGGGCATAGGCGACGCCCGCGATCCGGTCCAGAAACGTGCGTGCCGTGGTCAGTTGCTGCTCGAGGAACCGGTTGATCTCCGCGATGAATGCGTCGGAACCGGACGTGATCGTGCTCAGCGCCGCGTACTGCGACAGGCTACTGGGATTCGACGTCGTATGCCCCTGCAGATTGTGCATCGCGGCTATCACGTGCGCCGGCGCACACGCGTAGCCGACGCGCCAGCCAGTCACGGCCTGGCTTTTCGAAAACGAGTCGACGAGGACCGTCTGTCGCCTGAGCGGCTCGAAAAGCGACAGGATGTTGTGATGCTCGTGCGGATGCCTGACGAGATGCCGATAGCACTCGTCGAACACCACCCAGATTTGGCGGTCGAACGCGAGCTTTGCGATTCCAAGCAACTGCTCGCGCTGATAGACCGTTCCCGTCGGGTTGTTGGGCGTGTTGATCACGATCATTCGGGTTCTGTCCGTCAGCGCGCCCTCGACCGAACGCCAGGTCAGTCGGTACTGATCGGCCTGCGTGTCGACGCAGACGGCCGTCGCACCGGCGAGCCGGATCTGGGTCGGAAAGGTCTCCCAATAGGGAGTCGGAACGATCACTTCGTCACCGGGGTTCAGCAGGACCATCGACGCATTGAAGAGCGCCTGCTTCGCGCCCGCCGTGACGGCGATCTCGTCTGCCGTGAACATCGCCCCGCATCGCCGGCTCACGCTTTCCGCGAGCTTTTCTCGGAGTTGTGGCAATCCGATCGGCGGCGTATAACGATTGCGCCTGCTTTCCACCGCATCGATCGCGCCCGCCTTCATGGGCGGGCATGCATCGAAAGAAAGTTCTCCGGCAGCGAAATTGATGACCTTGACGCCACGGTCCTTCAATGCGTTTGCTTTGCTGCGCATGCTCGACGTGCCCGGTGCGGTAACGCTGCGCGCACGGTCCGACAACGGCAACTCGATTTGCGGGATGTCGCGTGTATTCATGTCGTCGTAGGCGAAAACCAATGAAATGGAGCCACGGCAAGGCGAGCCGGTCGTGGGCTTCGCCTCGGTAATCAGTTGTGCGAACTGAATCCGGCAGGTCGGCACCTGGGCCGACCCCGCACTGCGTCAGACGAGCGCTTGCGCGCACTCGCGCATGACGGTCGCCTTGCGACGCAGGTAGTCCTGGAACAGCGTCGTCGCGGCCGATGCGTCGATCGTTACCTGCATTGCGTCGGCGAACGCGTTGACCGCCTGTACGGCGTGCCCGAAGTGATTGCTCTCGGTCCCGCCGGTATGCACGGTGACCCACGCGACGATGTGGCGCACGCGATCGGCCGGAATGCCGACGTGCGTGTGGAACCAGGATTTGTAGAGATCGTGGATGAACTCGACTTCACCGTGCGTGTAAACCTCGTGAACCAGCGTGGTAAGCAGGCCGAGGAGGATATCCCGTTCCTTCAGCCGCTGACGATCCGTCCAGTCCTTGAATGCCTGCGCGGACGGAAGGCAAGCGGACTTCAGCAGCCACGTGTCGTCACCGCACGCAGCCGTCGCCATCGTATAGAAGAGATCGGCATGGAGCACGCCGCCCAGCGCGCCGAGATCCTCGTCGGTGATGCGCTGCAGGCTCGCGCATACGTCATGAAGCTGGTTCGACGCCGCCGAACCGGCGTCGGAGCGCGCCAGCAGCGTGATCCGGTTTGCAAGGCCGGAGACGCTCGCCGCGGAATTGTTGGTCTTCGACCAGCTGGCGAAAAAGGTGCGAAGAGCCGGCGCCGAATAGCCGCGCTCCGTCAACCGGCGGAATGCACCTTCGATGTCCCGAAGCGCCTCCTCCTCGGCCGAGAAGGCCGCAACGAGCGCCTCCTTCAGGACGCCGCCTTTCATCCCGTTAAGCACAGGCGTGACGATATCGAGCAACCCCGCTTGCGATTGAAACGTTTCCATCCTTTTCTCTCCGGTTCTAGATGTGATTTGAAGCGAACTACCGGGTCAGCCGCACTTCGGGTGAGCGCGGTCTGCCTGCGCTGGCGGGAGGCATCCCGCGCCAGAAGAAAAACACGAGCGCGCCTGCGAGCGCCTGTGCACCGACGACGAATGCGACGCAGCCCACCCAGCCCCAGCGATTCCACGCGGGAACGGGCAGGACCGAGCCGAGACTCCCGCCGAAGTAATAGAAGGAAAGGTAAATGCCGATCGCCGTCGATCTTGCACCCCGCGCCACCCGCGAGATGAACGCGTTGGCCGACGCCTGCTCGACGAACACCGCGGTGGAACTGAGCGCGAGCCCGATCAGGATCGCGATGACGCTGCTCGACACCGTCAGCAATGCACCGACGATCGCGAGCCCGGTCGCCGCAAGGGCGAGATCGCGCGGGCCGCGTTGCGCCGCGACGCGGCCCGCGAGCGGCGTGACGACGACCGCGACGAGAAATACCGCATAGATCGCGCCGATCTCGACCGTATCGAAGCCAAATGGCGCACGGGCCAGCCGCAGTCCGACGAAGGTGAACGTCGCGACCTGCGATGCAAGCACGCATGCGCCGACCAGGAACGACGCGAGCAGCGGGCCGCGCGTCAAGAGCGTCCAGCGAGATGCCGACGCACCTTCGTCGTCCGGACGCGCGGCGCCGGCCGCCGGCAGGCACGCATGGATCGCGAGGCCCGTTGCCAGACACAGGAACGCGATGACGTCGAGCGCGTGGCGCCAGCCGAACGCGGACGTCAGGCTATTCGTCACGAAACGCCCGGCGAATCCGCCGAGTGTCGTGCCGGCGACGAAGAGCGCACTGACCTCCGTCGCCGCGTCGTGGCTGAAGACCTCGCCGATGCACGCGATCGAGATCGCGAAGATGAACGGCATCAGCACGCCCGCGGCAAAGCGGGCGGCGAGGAACGATGAAAAGCTCGCCGCGTGCGCAGACCAGAGAACGGGAAGCGCACACGCGACGGCGGCGCACGAAATGACCGTTCGGCGATCGAAGCGGGCGGCCAGCGCGCCGACGAACGGAGCGATAATGGCGACCGCCAAGGTGGTGGCGCTGACGCCCTGGCCGGCTTGTTCCGGGCTCACGTCAAATGCCGCGGCAAGTTCGTGCAGAATGCCCTGAGTCGAATAAAGATTGAGAAAAGCCGCAAACCCGCACAGGAAAAATGCGGATCGAATGGTTCTGTTGCCCACTGGTGACGCCCTGTCTGGTTTGTGTGACAGTCTGACGAGTGGGCGACACGCGCGCCAATACTGTTTTCGTGGCCATTGATACCGAAACGACAAAAATGCTCGACCTACGCCGCCTCCGCTATTTCGTGACCGTCGCCGACGAATTGCACTTCGGACGCGCGGCGTTGCGTTTGCGTATTGCCCAGCCGCCTTTGACGCGCCATATCGCCGCGCTGGAAACCGACCTCGGTATCCGGCTGTTCGAACGATCGACGCGCGCGGTCCAGCTCACGCCGGCAGGCGCGCTGTTTCTCGAACACGCGAGGAGCGTCATTCATGCCGTCGACGAGGCGGAGGCAACGGCGCGCAAGATGGCGCAAGGCATGGTCGGCCGTGTCGTGATCGGCTATGCGAGCTCCATTCCGATGTCCGACGCGTTTTCGGACATCATCCGCCATGCGAGCCGCAGCATGCCGGAAGTCGAGTTGGCGTTTCGGGAAGTATCGACCGCGAGTCAACGCCAGCAGATCGCCGCCGGCACGCTGGACGTCGGATTCGGTTGGGCCGCGGCAAAGACGTCGGAAGCGCGCATCGGGTCCCTCGTCGTGTCGAGCGAGCCGCTCGTCGCCGCGGTTCCGGCCCAGAGTCGATACGCGGGCAAGGCGACGATCGAGTTCCGTGAACTCGTCAACGAGAACTTCGTCACGTTCCCCGCGGGCTACGGTTCCGCGCTGAACGCGGCGCTCGACGATCTGTGCGCCCGCGAGGGCGTTGCGCCGCGGATCGGGCCTACCGCGTCGCAGATCACGACGCTGGTGTCGCTGGTGGCAGCGGAACGCGGCGTCGCCATCGTGCCCAGCTTCACGTCGACGTTGCAACGCTCGGGTGTCGCTTACGTGCCGCTGGCGACGCCGCATGTTCTCGAATTGGTCGTCACGTGGTCCGAACCGTTTTCGTCAACCTGCGTCGAGCAGTTCATCGAGTTCGCGAGGTCGGTCGCAGCCGGCTAGGACAGGCGCTATGCTTCCAGGCCCTTCTGCACGTACCACGATAACGGCAGTGTCAGCAGCAGGACCGAGGCCAGCGCCAGCAGCGCGGTCGGGACGCCCGCGACGTCGCCCAGACGGCCGAACAGAACCGGCGACAGCGCGCCGCCGCCGATCGTGCCCGTATAGAACAACGCGAACGCCTGCTCGCGCTTGCCGACGCCGGCCAGCTCCGGCACGACACCGTAGAGCACGGACGATGTTCCGTTCAGCGCCAATCCAAGCAGCGGGAGCATCGCCATCATCGCGAAGAGCGGCGAGAACACGGCGAGCACGATCAACAGCGACGTGGCGGACTCCGTGAGCCACACCGTCTTCATCATCCCGATGCGCGCGCCCAGATAGCCGCAGAACAGCTTGCCGAACGCGCCGCCCACGAACAGCAACGTCAGCGCGAGACCGATACCGGCAGTGCCGGCCCCTTTGCTTTTGAGGAGGAACGGCAGGAACGTCAGAAAGCCCATCCGCACGGCACTGTCGAGGGTGCCGGTCGCGAGCAGCGCGTGCAAGCCGCCGGCCGAACCGCTGCCCGCGGGCGTTTTCGGCGTCTTGTCGCGCGCCGCCCGCGACGAGTCGCTCGACGGAATCAGCCACCACAGCAGGCCCGCTGAAACCACGCCCAGCACGCCGATCAGCGTGGCGCCGGTTCGCCACGTCACGACCGTCAAGAGCAGGCCGATCAGGCCGGGTATCAGCGTCTTGCCGATGTCGCCGGAGAAGTTGTATTGAGCCAGCGCCTCCTTCACGCCTCCGCCCGCCTCGTAGGAATCGGTGACCATCGACGATGCGAGCGGATGCTGCGTGCTGGCGCCCAGTCCGCCCAGTACCAGCGCGATCAGCAGTACCGTCAGCCCGCCGGCCTGCCCCGCGATCAGGTAGGCCATGCCCGCGAGGGCCGTCCCGGCCACCAGCAAGCGCTCCCGGCCCCAGCGCCGCGCTGCCCGGCTGGCGAGCAACTGAAAACCCGCCATCACGCCGGAATAGAGCCCGCGCAACAAGCCGATCTGCGCGTAATTGATCGCGAACTGCGCCTGCCAGATCGGCAGCAGCACGTAAATGACGTCGGTCAACCCGTCGTGCACGGCGTGTGCGCCGCAAGCGGCGATCAGCGAGCGGCGACGGGAGGAATCGGGGCCATTCGGGGTCTCGAGAGAGACTGCGTGTTTCAAATCGCTCATTTCGGTGATGGTGTGCCGACTGTCGGTTGCGGGTCGCCGCCACTCCTGGTCAACGGCTTGAACAGCGACCTGATATCGAAGTACTCGCTGATCGCGCACTGTGACCGACCGCGCGTGGCAAATCGTGAATGATAGACCAGGACGACATTCTGGCATCCCGCCGACAATTCGCCGGACGCATGGTCGTGGTCATGGTCGAGCGATTTCTCGATGCGTAAATGTTGAACGGGCCGATGACCGATTTGGCGCACTGAAAACACGCGACATCCAGCGCGGGCGGTGCAACGCATGTTTGCGAGCGCAACGCATGAACGTCATCGCGATGACGGGCGTGATCAAGGAAGAGATGTGAAAGGACGAGTTGAAGCGGTTACCGTTGCGGCGTTTCGTCCGGCGCGTCGCAACATGGCTTCTCGATGCCGTCTCCGTGGATATCGCTTGGCATTGCTTACCGCATCTGGCACCCACGGCGCCTTCAACGCAACGGCGACCACACCTCCGGCAGGCCGATCGTCGACGTCGCCCTTTCGATCTGCTCCGGCCCCCCTGCCGGCGGCCACAGGCCCGCTGCATAGTGTTGCTTTCGCAACGCCATGCGTGCTTCCAGACTCGGGAATCCCCAGATGTGCGTGATGCGCGGCGGCCCATCGAGCGCATACATGTTGCAAATGAGATGCGACGTATAGGCTTTGGCCGGGCCCACCGCACGTTCCCACGCGGAAAGGGTCGGCGCAATTCCGCCGGCTTTCAGCCAGTAGCGGCGAATCTCGTAGAAGCCGCCCAATGCGCCCGGTTCGATGTCGGGCAGAAAAGGAAACAGCGCATAGCTTTCCATATCCAATCGAACGGATGCGCTTTCAATCCCGAAAGGTCGCTCGGCATGCAATGCCCGATCGCGTTCATGCTGCAATTCATCCCTCGTCCCGAAGCCGCGCAGCACGACGATCCGCGATAGCTCGCCAATTTCCGTGCGCCATGCGCCAAGCAGCCTTCCTTGCGCGTCGGCATTCGATACCCACCGATGCGCACGGCGGGACACCGTATCCTGGTCCAGCAGCGGACACGACAACGTCGTGAGTTCGTACAGCATTTCTGCCCTCCTTTCGCTTGCATGTCGCAATGTATTTCCAAAGCGATGGCCGATAAACGCGCATCATCTTGAAACAGAATCCAGTACCATTGCGCAATGGATCTCCTCAAGGCGATGGCCGTATTCGTCCGCATCGTGGAAACGGGTAGCCTGACAGCGGCCGCGCAAGCGTCCGGTCTGTCGCCGACCATGGTCGGCAATTACCTTCAGGCCTTGGAAACCCGGCTCGGCGCGGTCCTCGTTCACCGCACGACCCGCAAGCAGAAAGTCAGCGCGTTCGGCCACGCTTACTACGAGCGATGCGTCGAAATCCTCGGTCTGGTCGACGACACGGAACGGCTCGCGCTCGATCATCTCCAGCAGCCACGCGGGCGTTTGCGCGTGACCGCGCCCGTCGTGTTTACGAACGAGTGCCTGATTCCCGCGCTCGCGGACTATTACCAGCGCTACCCGGAGATCAAGCTCGATATCGTCGCCACCGACTCGCTCGCCGATCTGTTCGACGAAGGTTTCGAGGCAGCCATTCGCATCGGCGCGATCGCCAACCCCGATGTCGTGGCGCGTCCGTTGGCGTCCTATCGGCTGGTGCTGTGCGCGTCGCCCGCTTACGTTCACGCACATGGCGCGCCCACCACGCCGAACGCGCTTGGCGAACATCACTGCCTGACGTACGCGTATCCGCCTCGATCGGCGTGGCACGCGGCACAAACTCAATGGATGCTGGAAGGTCCGGATGGACCGATGAGCGTCGCCGTGGACGGCAGACTGAAAATCGACAATGCGGAAGCGTTGCGCCGGGCGGCATTGAGAGGGCTGGGTATCGCGATGCTTCCTTCCATGTTGATACGCGAGGACATTCGCGACAAGCGCCTCATCGAGATCATGCCGGACTTCGCCGCCCCCGAAAGGTCGATGAATCTGCTGTATCTGCAAGAGAGGCAGAAATCACCGAAGCTTCTTAGCTTTACTGAATTCGTGGTGGACCGGTTCGGCGCCGAAACGGTCCACGGGATCTGATCCGGCCGCGGCCGATCGCGAAAGATGCCGTATTGCATCGGCACCTCGCGATTTCGATCCGATGTGCGTTTCCGTTCTCGCCCACCGCGAGCGTTCATCCACACCGGCCCGCGAGGGAACAGCGCCGAGGCGATGGTGCTCGAATCGGATCGCGCCGCCGCTCGCGTCTGCCGGGCGTTGCCCTTAGCCGCGCGTATCGACCCAGTGGCGTGCCCAGCGTGCCGAATGCGCGAGCGCCTGTGCCTCGCTCGCGAAGTAATCGAGCGAATAGAACTGGTAGCGGCCTTCGTCGTGCATGCTATCGACGCGTTCGAGCAGCAGGTTGGATGAAAAGCTCCCGTCGGGCAAGCGATGCGTCGAGGGTTGGACGGCATAGCCGTTGTATTGTTGAATTCGTTTGTCGTGCATTTTAATTTTAATGATGTTCGAGTGCGTGCGGGCCGTGCGACCGGCACACGGGTACGCCGATTCAAAAGCCATTGCGGACCGAATCTGACGCAGTCGGAAAGCGGAAATAAGGCGTTGCGGCCGGAGGGGAATGAAGTGCAACGAGACGTGTGGCGCTTGGCAAGCTGCTAACCCAATCGATGCAGTTGCAGGCAATCGCGCCAACTTGAGGAGACGAAGCTCCGTGGGGATGTCGCTGCGACCCGGCGTCCGTCGCGGAAGGCCGGGCCCTTCAAACTTTACAGCGGCTTGATGTTGGCCGCTTGCAGACCCTTCGGGCCTTGCTTCGTTTCGAAGCTCACTTTTTGGTTTTCAGCCAGCGTCTTGAAGCCGTCGGCGCGGATTTCGGAGAAGTGAGCGAACAGGTCGTCACCGCCGTTGTCCGGAGTAATGAAGCCAAAGCCTTTGCTGTCGTTGAACCACTTGACGATACCGGTATCCATGAAGATTCCTTGAGAAAAAAATATGAAAATTTGCTCTGTTGAAGAGCGCTTGAAGCGTCAAGGAGGGAGAGGACAACGAATACCGCCGGGGAGGAGCGAGCAATTGATGAACAGCAATCGGACTTCTTGGACTTCGGTGCATACACTAACGGCCAGCAACCGCCACGTCAATCGTTATCTTGTAACTGTGCGCCGGATAGCCGCTTGGAGGACGAAACCGGGAGATGCACTACGTCGCCTCGCGCATGGGCCAGCGTCGAAAGAGAAGCGCTCCGACCCCGAGTCGTCACGACGAGATCCGAAGCAGCCCGTAAGATTGGATGAGGAAACGTTCTCGGTCCAGAGCGTGTTTCGATCGTCGCGCGCATGCGGCTCGACTCGTCGGAGCGCGACGCCCCAATCGAAGGCAGCCGGAAGCTGCCGTCAGCCCTGAACCAGCACCGCCCGCCCGCTTCACTCCTTCGCGAACGCGAGCAGGCGTTCGCCGAGTTTCTCCGGTTGCTCCTGCTGGATCCAGTGACCTGCGCCGTCGATCAGTTCGATGCCGCGCATGCTCGTCGCCGCCTTCGTTCGCATCAGATCGAGCGCGCCCGGCGCCGAATAGGTGCCCCAATCGCGCTTGCCGCCAATGAAGAGCGACGGAACGTCGATCGTTCTGCCCGAAAACAGGCGCAGCTCCGCGTTCAGGTCGGGATCGGACAGCACACGATAAGCCTGAAGCGCACCCTGAAACCCGGTGCGGCCGTACTCCGCCGTGTACACGCCCAGTTCCGCGTCGGTCAGCCATTTGCAGGCAAGGGCTTCCGCGGCGGACGGCTGGAATGGCGCGACGGTTTCCGGCATCGTCTTGCCGAGATCCATCACGTAATACGTGGGCATTTGCGCAAGCTCCGCGGCGGTGAGCGCCTTGAGCGGATGCGGCTTGTTCCCCGGCCAGTCGGCGCTCTTCACATGGAAAAATGCACGAAGAAACGCGGACAAACCTTGGGGTGGATGCCACATGTCCCGGTTGGCGTTCCGTGTGCTCAGGTATTGCTGGTAATACGCTCTCGGTGGATCTAGCGCGGCAAGCGCCGCCGCCAGCTTCCCGCTTTCACTGTGCGGGCGAGCCGACGATGTCTCGTTTCGCGCCGTGTCGAACGGAAGCGCGGGCGGGCCGGGGAACGGTGCGCTCATCAGCACCACCGACGGAAAGACGTCAGGCCGCGCCAGCGCACAATACGCGGCCACGGGCGAGCCGAGGTCGTGTCCTGCCAGCATCGACGTATGCCGATACCCCAACGCCGAAACCAGTCCGAGGGCGTCGCGCGCCATGTTCAGGAAGCCGAAGGGCCCGAGCGGGGCGTCATAGTCGTTCGCCCAGCCGGTGGTGCGTCCATACCCCCGCTGGTCGGGTGCGACGACGTGGTATCCCGCGTCGGCCAGGATGGGCATCAGATGCCGCCAGCCGTAGGCCAGATCCGGAAAACCGTGCAGAAGCAGCGCGAGCGGCCGGCCGGCGCTTTCATGACCGGCTTCGAGAATATGGACATCGAGGCCGTTCACCCCGTGAATCATGCGCGAGCGCACCCCTTTGGGAAGCGTTCCTGCGGCGTAGGTCGGCATGGCCAAATCGCCTTCTCCTGTCGGGTTTGCGCGGGCAGGCCGAAGCCACGCGGCAACCAGGCCGGCCGCGCCCATCGCGAGGACGGCTCGTCGCGGCGCCGATGGCTTGCTGGTGTCGACGGGCATCGTGGCGCTCCGAAGTATGGTGATCACCATAGTATGGCGATCGCCATAGCCCGGTCAAGCGAAACGTGGTACGTTTGCCGCATGACACGCAAGACTGACGCTCGCGCTCGCGCGATTGCCACGGCGGAACGGCTGTTTCGCATCCAGGGCTACACCGCGACCGGACTGACCCAGATCCTCGAAGAAAGCGGCGCCCCCAAAGGATCGTTCTACTTCCACTTCCCACGCGGCAAGGCGCAACTCGCGGAGGAAGCCATCGATCATTACGTCACGAATCGAATTGCCGTCTTGCGGAACATCTCGGCTGAGACGACCGGTCATGCGCTGAATTTTGTTCGCCGGATCCTCAGCACATTTGCCGCCGAAATGGTCGCCACCGATTTCCAGTACGGGTGCCTGATGCAAAACCTGGCGAACGAACTGCCCGCGCTCGACGCCGAACTCACCCAGCGGGTCGCGCGTGGGTTTGCCGATTCGACCGAGGTCATTGCGGCGCATTTCCGCGGGTGCGGTTTCGCTTCCGCACGCGCATCGTCAGCCGCGGCCGCGCTGGTCGCCGCGCTCGAAGGTGCCCGTACGATCGCCCGCCTGGAGCGCTCGCCGGCCGTATTCGACGCGCTGGCGGAGGTCAGCGGCCAAAGGTGGGGCGCTGCCGACGCGTGATCCGGCCCGATGTTCCCGTGACGAGTCGTCCGTGACTTCCGCCGATCACGGGGCATCGCCCGTTGCCGCGATGCCGCGAATGCTGTCGACTGCGTTCGCTCGAATGGCGCAGCGGTAACCGGGCAACGTGAACGGTGGGGAAACTGGCATGCAGACGCATTCGAAGAAAACCGAACAGGTCAGCCTCCCGGCGCACTCGAGGCTGAGCCGCTCATACGGCTCGGCGGATTTCGCCGACGCATTTTCGGTGGCCTTGCCGGCCACCGCCTGCAACGACGCGGCGTCTCTCGCGCGACACATCTTTACCGGGCAACCCAAGTGGATCGCGCTGCTACTGCGCATCCGGGACCTGGTCGTGTGGCCGTTCGGCCTGAAAGGAACGGCCGATTTGAAAGCCGCGAACGGCGACCGAATCAGCATTTTTCGCGTGTTCGAACGACACGACGACGAAATCATTCTGGGCGAGGACGACACGCATCTCGATTTCCGTGTGTCGGTGCTCGTGCAGCCCGCATCCGATGGCTTGCCCCGGCGACTGACGCTCACCACCCTCGTTTTCTACAATCGTCCGTTGGGCCGGGTTTATCTCGGCGTCATCGCGCCTTTCCATCGCCTCGTCGTGCGTTCCTCGCTCGACCAGGCGCAGGCGCTCGGATGGCCCCGCCGATAGCCGCCGGAAAGCCCGGCGCCGCCGCAGGCGCCGTCACGGCGACATCGACGATCGCGACGGCGTTTTCATTTGCCGGTGGTCTGAACGACCGGCCTTCCTCGCGACGCCGAAGCCGCGGATCAATGCGAAGCACCGAACAGTCGAATCACGACGCCGCGCAGCCACCGGTTGCCGGCCTCGTGGTGATAGCGCGCATGCCAGTGCTGCCGTACCGCGAAGCCTTCGACGGGAATCGGGCACGCATGAACCGCCAGATCGTTGGCCTGCGCCAGCGTCTCGCCGATATGACGCGGTAGCGTCGTGATCAGGTCGGTCGTCTGCACGATCGCCCCCAACCCCAGAAAGCCCGGCAATTCCAGCACCACGTCCCGCTCGATACGCGCCTGCCGCAGCGCCTGTTCGAGAAGTTGTGCCCCCGTTCCCGCCGTAATGGCGACATGCCCCTCCGAACGATACTGCTTTACCCCAAGCCGGCCGCGAATCCGCGGGTGATGCCGGTTCACCAGACAAATCCAGTCCTGGTCATACAGCTTCTGCTGATAAATACCGCCGCCAAGCCACGGCACGTAGCCGATCGCGAGATCGGCTTCGCCGGATTCGAGCGCCCGCTCCGTATTGCCGTCGATCCGTGCGGCTTCCAGCCGGACGCCCGGCGCCTGCGCGCGGACATGGGCCAGCAGCCGCGGCAGCAGTGTCACGTGGCTCGCGTCGGTCATGCAGATGCGAAAGCGTCGCTGCGCGGTCGCCGGATCGAATGCGATCTCCCACGCCGTGAAGCGTCGCAGCGATTCGAGGATTTCCCGGCATGGCCCGATCAGCGCGTCGGCTTGCGGTGTCGGCGCCATGCCGCCGGGCGTGCGGATGAAGAGCGGATCGTGCAGGTGTTCCCGCAGGTGCCCGAGCCAGATGCTGACGGTCGGCTGGCTCTGGCCGAGCTGCTCGGCGACGCGCGTGACGCTGCGCACGTCGTACAGGAGATCGAATAGCTGAAGCAGCTTCAGGTCCGGCAGATCGGCGGGCATCGTCGCATTATTGTCCATCGCAATGACGCTATTGTATCCATTGCATTGTCGACATGAGCGGCGGCTCCTATCGTGAGGCCATACGTCAAGGAGACACCATTGAAAATTGCGATTCTGGGTGCTGGCGCGCTGGGCTGTGCGATCGGCGCCACCCTCACCGAAGGCGGTCACGAGACCTGGTTGATCGACCGTTCGCCCGCGCACGTCGACGCGATGCGTCGCGACGGCCTGCGGGTCGACGACGCCCGCGGCACGCGCCAGGTACGCGTCCATGCGACGACGCAGGCCGCCGAAGTCGGTGTGGCCGACCTGGTGGTGGTCCTGGTCAAGTCGTTTCACACCGATGCCGCCATCCGCGGCGCGCAGTCGCTGGTGGGGCCCGATACCGTCGTGCTGTCGCTGCAGAACGGCCTCGGGCACGAGGACATCCTGAGCGACGCCGTCGGCCGCGAACGCGTCCTCGCGGGCAAGACCTACGTCGGCGGCGTGCTGCGCGGGCCGGGCCATATCGAATCCGGCGTGATCGGCAAGCACACCTACATCGGTGAACTCGACGGACGCATCACGCCGCGCGTACAGGCGATCGCCGCCGCGTTCGATACCGCCGGCCTCGCGACGACGATCAGCGACAACATCGTCGGCACGATGTGGGACAAGCTGCTGGTGAATGTCGCGACCGGCGCGCTGACCGGCCTCACCGGCCTCACCTACGGGCAGCTTTACGACGAGCCGCTGCTCAAGGCGACGTCGCTCGCGGCCGTGGCCGAGGCGATCGCGGCGGCGCAGGCAGCCGGCGTCAGGCTGTCGATGACCGATCCCGAACAAGCGTGGACGCTCGCCGCCGAGGGGCTGCCGGCAGCCTTCAAGACCTCGATGCTGCAAAGTCTGGAGAAAGGCTCGATCACCGAGATCGATTTCATCAACGGTTCGGTCGTGCGCGCCGGGCAGCGCCACGGCGTGCCGACCCCGGTCAATGCCACGCTCGTCGCCTGCATCAAGGGGCTGGAGCGCGCGATGGCCGATCGCCAACGCGAGGAGGCAGCCGCATGAGCGCCACGAAAGCCTATCTCGAACACGTTGCGATCTGGGTGAAGGACATCCGCTGGCACATCCGTTTCTTCGAGGAAGTCCTCGGCATGACGCTGCGCGAAGTGGACGGCACGCTCGACGCACCGCGGCAGTACTGGACGCTCGGCGGCCTGCAGTTCATCCACGCGCCGGAACATGACGGCCCGGAAGGCCGGCTCGCCCATCTCGGCGTGATGTGCGAGGACCTGGAGGCCGCGCTGGCCGCGGCGCGGCGGTTCGACGTGACCGAGATGCCGCAGGGGCGCAACTGGATTCGCCTGCCCGACGGGCTCGCCGTCGAGCTGATTCAGGCCCGGCCGGCTTGCTGCGTCGCGCAGGCGCTGGCGATCAACCCGCGCGCGGAGGCATGACCATGACGATCGTCGAAAAATACTGGGACGACGCGCGCGAGGGCGACACGTGCACGAGCCCGACCTACCGGGTGACCAAGGAGCGCATTCTCGCGTATGCCGACCTCACCGGCGACCATACGCCCGTTCACGTGGACGAGGCATACGCGAACGCGAGCCATTTCGGCTGCCTCGTCGCGCACGGGCTGTTCGGGCTATCCATCGCCGACGGCCTGAAAACGCAGAGCGACTATCGCTTCCTGCCGGGCATGTCGCTCGGCTGGACCTGGGATTTCCTGCTGCCGATCAAGGTCGGCGACGTGCTGCACGTGACGTTCCGCGTCGGCTCGATGCGGGCCAGCAAGAGCCGCCCGGACTGGGGCATCGTCGTGCTGCCGTCGGAGCTGATCAATCAGGACGGGCAGGTCGTTCAACGCGGCGAACATCGTCTGATGGTGCCGCGCCGTCCGGAGGCACCGTGATGCAGGCCCGTCCCCTCGAAGGCATTCGCGTCGTCGACTACAGCCATTTCCTCGCCGGCCCGTATGTCGGGCGCTGTCTCGCGGCGCTCGGCGCCGAAGTCATCAAGGTCGAGCGTCCCGGCACCGGCGACGCCGGGCGTCAGCACGCAACCGTGCTCGACGACCAGCAAAGCGGCTACTTCCTGCAGCTCAACATGGGCAAGCGCGGCGTGAGCGTGAACATGAAGGACGCGCGCGGCAAGGCGTTCATGCAGCGGCTGTGCGACTCCGCCGACGTCTTCATCGAGAACTATCGGCCGGGCGCGCTGGACAAGCTCGGGCTCGGCTATGAAGAACTGTCGGCGCGCAATCCGGGCCTCGTCTACTGCTCGATTTCGGCGTACGGTCACACCGGCCCCGACGCGCATCGCGCGGGCTTCGGGCTGATCGCCGAAGCGAAGAGCGGAATCATGCAGATGGTCGGCACGCCGGGCGAGCGCCCGCCGCTGCTGCGCATTTCGCTCGGGGACATGTACACCGGCATTCATGCGGTCGCGGCGATCAACGCCGCGCTGCTGGGGCGCGTGAAGAGCGGCCGCGGGCAACACGTCGACATGGCGCTGTACGACACGCTGGTGTCGATGCACGAATACGCGGTGCAGTGCTACACGCTCAAGGGCGTGCTGCCCGAGCAGACCGGACACGACATGCCCACCTCGACGCTCTATGGCGTATTCCGCGCCGCGGACGGCGATCTCGTGATCGCCGCGCAGGTTGACGACGCATGGAAGCGCTTCGCCGAACTGATCGCGACGCACGGCGGCCCGGCGGGCTTCGGCGCCGACACGCGGTTTCACGACAGCACCGGACGCAACGCGCACCGCGCGGAAATCCTGTCGGTGGTCGAGCCGTGGGTGGCTGCGCGTTCCGTCGCGTCGGTACTGGATCTGCTGGACGGCATCGACGTGCCCTGCGCGAAGGTGCAGCGCATCGACGAGGTGTTGAACGATCCGCAGATCCAGGCCCGAGGCATGGTCGTCGAGCAACAGCATCCGCGCTACGGGACGCTGCGCCTGCCCAACTTGCCGTTCCGGTTTTCCGATTGCGATACGACGATTCGCGACGTCGCGCCCGATCTCGGGGAGCACAACGCGGAAGTCGCGCGTTCCCTCGGGTTCGATGCGGCCGAAATCGACGCGATGCAGGCCGACGGCGTCCTCTATTCGAAAGCGAGCCAATCATGACCGACCAATACGCGGTGATCGGCAATCCGATCGGACACACGAAATCTCCGCTGATTCACGGCCTCTTCGCGCAAGCGACGCGGCAGGACCTCCGCTATACGGCGATCGAGGGTCCGCTCGAGCCGGCAGGCGCCTTTGCTGCCGCGGTGCGTGCGTTTTTCGACGGCGGCGGCAAAGGTATCAACGTCACCGCGCCGTTCAAGCTCGACGCGTTCGCGATGTCGGACGAACGCAGCGAGCGTGCGCGGCTCGCGGGCGCGGCCAACGCGCTGAAGTTCGACGGCGGCCGCATCCTGGCGGACAACTTCGACGGCATCGGGCTGGTTCGCGATATCGAAGCGAACCTCAATCTGCCGATGGCCGGCAAGCGCGTGCTGGTGCTCGGTGCCGGCGGCGCGGCGCGCGGCGCGCTGTTGCCGTTCCTCGAAGCCGGCCCGGCGGAACTCGTGATCGCGAATCGCGACGTCGACAAGGCGCGCGCACTGGCCGCGCAGGTCGCCGGGCGAGGCCCGCTGGTTGCCGGCAGCTACGCGGACCTCGCGCGGATGGGACGTTTCGACCTGGTCGTCAATGCGACGTCGGCCAGCCTGACCGGCGACCTGCCGCCTGTCCCGCCGAGCGTGTTCAGTCCGAAGGGAACCGCCTACGAACTCGCCTATGGCAAGCGTCTCACGCCGTTCCTCCGGCTCGCGAAAAACGCCGGCGTGCACGGGATCGCGGACGGCGTCGGCATGCTGGTCGAACAGGCGGCCGAAGCGTTCGCATGGTGGCGCGGCGTGCGCCCCGAGACCAGCGCGGTGATCGATCGGCTGGCCGTGCCGTTCGACTGAACCGGCAATGGGATCGGCATGCAGGCGATCCCGATGCGCGACGGCATCGATCGCGACAGCCTCGGCAGGCGCGAGACGGCAGGCCCGGCGCCTCCCCGGTGAACGACCTGCGGCGAGCGAACGCGCAACCGGTCGGCAATTGCCGAATACGATCGGTTGCGCGTCGCACGCAAGCCCATGCCAGCATCATTGCGCGGCCAGCCGGCGATCGATGCGCCGGCGTGTTCGGCACCGCTTCCACCCCGCATTTTTTCAGCTTGCCGCCGCAGTGCTCACACGCCGGGCGCCCTTGCCTTGCCGCTGCCTTCACCGCTCACCCGATACCCTGCCGAACACCGTCATGCCGGACACCACGCGCCCCGCTCGCCTGAACTTCGCGCTCATGTTGCCGCTGCTGCTGGCGGCCCAGCCGGTGGCGACCGACAGTTACCTGCCGGCGCTACCGGAAATCGCTGCAACGCTGGGCTCGGCCAGCGTCAGCCTCACGGTTTTCGCGTTGATATTCGGTATCGGACAATTGCCGATGGGCAGTCTTTCCGACCGGTTCGGCCGCCGCCCCGTCTTGCTGACCGGCCTGGCGCTCTATGCGCTGACCGCACTGGCGGCGGCGCTCGCATCAACCGCCCCGATGCTGGTGGCCGCACGTGCGATGCAGGGCTTTGCGATGGCCGCGATCCTGGTATGCGCCCGTGCGGCGGTACGCGACCGGTACTCGGCGGGCGACGGCCCGTACGTGATGGCGCGCGGTTTCATGGGAATGGGGATGATGGCGTTCCTTGCCCCGATTGTCGGTGCGTATGTCACGCAGCACGCCGGCTGGCGATGGGTACTCGCGGGGATGAGCCTGTATGCGTTCGGCTTGCTCGTCATGTGCTGGTACGGCTTCGAGGAGAGCGCCGCCAGTATCGCGCCGCGCCGGAATTCGACCGGGGACGTGCGCGAGATATTCAGCGATGCCCCGTTCAGGGTATGGACGCTGCTGGCCGCGTCGACGTACACCGGCATGTTCTGTTTTCTGCTGCTGTCTCCGACGGTCTACATCCGGTATCTCGGCATCTCGCCCCAGCGATACGGCTGGATACCGGCGAGCGGGACGCTCGTCTATGTCCTGAGCACCTACGGCTGCCGCCAGTTGCTCCGACGTCAAAGCATGCTCCGAACGGTGCGCCAGGGCGCGACGCTGAGTCTTTCCGGCGCGGTGATCCAGGCGTTGGGGTGTGTGCTGCTTCCCGGCAGCATCTGGCCGCTGCTCGTCGGGCACGGCGTGTATTGTCTCGGCCACGGGATCCATCAGCCATGCGGGCAGGCAGGGGCGGTGAGCGGCCTGCCTCATCTTGCCGGCCGCGCGGTATCCTGGTCCGGCTTCATCATGATGTTCTTCGCTTTCAGCGTGGGACAGACGGCGGCGGTTTTCACCGATCCGCGCTATCAGTCGGGCGCGTGGCCGATGGTGGTGCCGATGCTCGTCGTCGGCGTCACGCTGGTCACGATCGCGTTTGCGTGGTTGCCGAAAATCGGTGGCGCGAAGTTGGGCGCGGCAACGGCTCCGGCACGCGCGGTGGATGGTCGATGAGTTGCTTCGGGCAGTCGGCGGGCGAAGCGACGCGAACGCCTGCCCGACGTCGCGTCGATCAGCCACGCTCAGATCTGTTGCTGCCCGCCATCGACGAACAATTCGATGCCGTTCACGAAGCTCGCATCGTCTGAAGCGAGGAACAGCGCCGCGCTCGCGATCTCGCCCGGCTCGCCGAGGCGTCCCATCGGAATCTGGGCCGCCAGATAATCGGCCAACCCCTGCCGCTGAGCCGCATCGTCACCGGCAAGATCAAGCAGGCCGGGCGTGCGGGTCGCGCCGGGGCTGATCGTGTTCACACGAATGCGGCGCTCCTTGAGGTCGAGAATCCAGCTGCGCGCAAACGCGCGCACCGCCGCCTTCGAAGCCGAATACACGCTGAACGCAGCGGTACCCGCGCTGCCCGCCGTCGAGCCGGTCAGAATCACCGATGCACCCTCGGCAAGCAGCGGCAGCGCCTTCTGCACGGTGAACAGCACGCCCTTTACGTTGCGATCGAACGTTTCGTCGTAATGCGCCTCGGTGATGCTGCCGAGCGGCAGCATCGAACCGCCGCCGGCGTTCACGAACAACACGTCCAGGCGCCCGTGCTCTTCCTTGATTTGCGCATACAGCGCGTCGAGTTCGCCGAGTTTCGTGGAATCGGAACGCACGCCGGTCGCGTGGCCGCCGGCTGCGCGAATCCCTTCCACGGCGGCATCGAGCTCGGCCTGGCGGCGGCCCGTGAGATAGACGTGCGCGCCGTCAGCCGCGAAGCGCTGGGCGGTGGCGAGGCCGATGCCGCTGGTGGCGCCGGTGACGAGTGCGATCTTGTTGTCGAGCTTGCGTGCCATGGTATTGCTCCTTTCGTTGATCAGTGGTGTTTGCGTCAGGTGTCGCGTAGTGCGATGTGAGGAGAATATCGACGGCCTGATCTTTTCGAAATAGAATTGATCGCAATCAAACGTTGCATAAATGCAAGGATGAGGCGCAATGGCGTACCTACCCGACTTCGAAGGGCTCGCGATGTTCGCGAAGGTGGCCGAGCACGGGTCGTTTGCGGCTGCGGCGCGCGCGACCGGGGTGTCGGTCGCCACCGTCTCGCGCGGCGTGGCCCGCCTGGAAGACCGGCTCGGCGCGCGGTTGTTCAATCGGACGTCGCGCCAGCTCTCGCTGACCGAGTTCGGCCGGACGATCAGCGAGAAAGCCGGCGAGATCTATCGCCAGGCCGAGGAGGCGGAAAGCTCGGCGCGCGAAATGTCGGTGCAGCCCCGCGGGCTGGTGCGCCTGACCGTGCCGATGTCGTTCGGGCTGCGCTGGGTCGCGCCATTGCTGCCGGGCTTCTTTCGCGCGTATCCGGAAGTGTCGATCGACCTGCATTTATCGGATGCGTCGGTCGATCTGATCGCCGATGGATTCGACGCCGCATTGCGTATCGCCGCGCTGCCGGATTCGTCGCTGGTCGCGCGGCGGTTGTGCGCAGTCACGCAATTCGTGGTGGCGTCGCCGGAATATTTGCGTCGCGAAGGAAAACCCGCGCATCCGCGCGAACTCGCGGATCGCCCCTGCCTCTCGTACGCCTATCGTGCGCGTAGTGCCGTCTGGCGTTTCACGAACGACGCGGGCGACGAGGAGTCGGTCATGCCGACGGGCCCGCTACGCGTCACCAACGCCGATGCGCTGTTGCCGACGCTGCTCGATGGTCTCGCGATCGCCGAGCTGCCGGAGTTCATCGCCTACGACTATCTGGCCGATGGCCGTCTCGAAGCCATTCTCACCGACTGGTCGCTGACGAAGGGTGGGCTTTATTTCGTTACGCCGTCGGCACGGGCGCGCCCCGCGAAGGTGACGGCATTGTCCGACTACATAGCCGAACATCTGGGCAATCCAGTCTGGCGATGGCCAACGTGACGCGCGCGGAAAACGCTGGGGATACCTGATCTTCAAGGACTTGATCAGGTTCGACCGATCGACCGCTACGGCCCCCAGAGAAGGCCGTCGGCCGACCGTCTGCGCGAACGACTTCAGATACTTCACGCCCGTGTCGCACATGATCGCGACGACGTGGCGTCCGGGCCGAGGCGTTCGGCGAACCGCAACCCCGCCCGTCTCGCCGGCCATCCGATGCGTCAGACCGTACGCGACACCAGTTCGCCCAGCACCGTGTCCAGCGCGACGCGGCCACGCAGGATTTCGTCAGGATCACTTTCGAAATCGAGCCAGCCTTCGTTGAAACCGTCCAGCATGCGCATGCGCGGGAGCGGGTGCTGCATGCCCTGCGCGCGAAACAGCGCTTCCCACGTTCGCCTGTCGACGGCCTCCGCGCGCACGTCCCGACCCAAAACGCGAGCGAAGGCCTGTGCAAGATCGTCGGGGCTCACCCGGCGCGGCCCTTCGAGCTCGACGACACGCACCCCGCGCCACGTCTGCTGGAGCAGGTCCGCCGCCACGCGGCCGACGTCCGCGGTGGCGACCATCGGCACGGGCTTGTCGAGCGGCTGCAGGTAGCTGGCGACGACGCCATCGTCGCGCGCGGACGCGACATCCCACGCGGCGTTCTCCATGAACCAGCCGGGCCGCAGGAACGTCACCGGCATCGGCAGCTCGCGCAGCGTCTGCTCCAACAGCGTGAGTTGCGTGAGCAGATTCGGCTCATCAGCCTGCGCGCCGATCGTCGACAGGCACACGACCCTTTCGGGGCGCGCCTTCAGCAGCGCGGCGGACACGGCTTCGATCACCTTCCGCGCTTCGGGAAACCCGGGCGCCGGATCGAACACCGGCGGCAGCAGGATGAAAACGCCCGTCGCGCCGGCGAACGCGGCGGCGAGCGATGATGCGTCCTCCATGAAAGCGGTCGCCATCTCGCACCCGCGCGCCGCCCACGCCGCGGCCCGCGTCGCATCGCGCACGACCGCGCGCACGGGCCGACCCGAGGCCAGCAGCTCACGGGCCAGCGCGCCGCCGACCTTGCCGGTGATTCCAGTGATTGCATACATTGCTCGTTCTCCATGTGTGAATGCGTGGGTCGCATTGTGGACAAACACCGAACGAAACAAAACGACATGGATGGCATCAGATTAGTGACAACGCGTCATCAATTCGGCATGATCGATGCGCACGCCCGGCAATGGGCATCATGCGGCGTGGGCGTGCCGGCCTTCCGCGGGGCGCTCGCGATCCGCCAACCGTATTCATTCGAGCAACCATGAGATCCAGTAGCGAGAAACTGTCCGGCGGCATCAGCGTGTTCGCCGCCGTGGTCGATGCCGGGACGTTCGCGGCCGCCGCCGACGTGATAGGCATGACGCCGCCGGGCGTCAGTCGAGCGATTGCGCGGCTGGAAAGAAAATTGAATATCCGGCTGTTCAACCGCACGACGCGGTCGGTGTCGCTGACCGAAGAGGGCCGCCGCTTTTACGAGCAGGTCATGCCCCATCTCGCCGGGCTGGAGGAAGCCGCCGCGGCGGCCGCGGGTGGCGCGTCCGCGGTGCGCGGCAAGCTTCGCATCAATCTGGATCCCGTCGTCTATCGCGCCATTCTCGGGCAACGGCTCGATGCGTTCATGGACGCCCATCCCGAGCTCGAAATCGAGCTCATCGCGCGAGACAGCCTGGGCGACCTCGTGACGGACGGCTTCGACCTCGCCGTCCGATTCGGCGAACCGCGGGCCTCCAGGCTGATCGCGAGAAAGCTGCTCGACACCGGCGTCGTGACGGTCGCGGCGCCCTCGTACATCGCGCGCCGGGGGCGGCCGGAAAAACCCGAGGACCTCGAAAACCGCAACCACCGCTGCCTCGAATTTCGGAACCCGGAAACAGGCAAGCCGTTCGCGTGGGAATTCCATCGCAAGCGCAAACGCATCGTGGTCGACACCCGCGGACGCCTCACGGTCAACGATCCAGGCGCCCTGCTCAACGCATGCGTCGCCGGTTCCGGCATCGCGCAGATGCTGCTGCTCGGTGCCGAGCCGCTGATCGCCGACGGCCGGTTGATCAATCTCTTTCCCGAATGGGCGGACGAGCGGTATCCGTTATACGCGTACTACCCGTCCCGGCATCACGTGCCGGCCAAGACCCGCGCGTTCCTGGATTTTCTGGTCGAACTGTCGGGCATGCACGGGGGCGTCGGCACGCGCTAGTGCTCCGGCGCCGGCTCGCGAGCGCGCGGCGGCCCGCCGGCGAGCGCCAGCTACACTGTCTGCGCGAGGGCAGGATCGATCTCGCGCGCGGTCAGTCCGAATCTCGCCATGCGGGCGCGATGGTCCGGCGAGCCGAGATAGGCACGAAGTTGCCGATCGAACACGTCGAGAAGACGCCGGTTTTCCCGGTTGAATGAAAACGCGCCGAGCGGAGGCGCTCGCCGTGCGCCGTTGACGCCCGGCTCGTGCGCGACGGCCTCGATCATCGCGCTGCCTATGCGGCTCGCAACGATTCGATTCCCCAGCGCCGTGCTCGCATAGGCGTCGATCACGCCGGAGAGAACGGCCGCGATCGCGTCGGCTTGCTGTTCGAACACGACGATTTGCCGCCGACTCACGCCTGACGCCATCGCGGAATCCTGCTGGACCTGTCCGGCAATGATGCCGAGGCGCGCATCGGGACGTTCGGCGATCGACGCATAGCTCGTGAGCGCTTTCGGGTTGCCGGGACGCACCAGAAAGCCGTCCTCGATGCCCCACACCGGCACGCTGAACGCGACGGTATCGGCGCGCTGCGGCGTCACGAACAGCGGCACGTTCATGTCCCAGTGACCCGATGCGACGCCGGGTAGCAATTCGCTGAACGTCGTCGGGCAATACTCGATCCGGGTAACGCCGATCTGTCGCAGGATCGTCGCCGCGAGCTCCAGATCGGCACCCATGGCGGTGCCGTCCGCTTCGGTCCAGCCGAACGGCGGTTCCTCGATGTACGCAATGGTTACCTTCATCGCATTGTCCTGCAGGCCGAAGAATCGATCAGGAGTTCATCAGCTTACCGTGGGAAGTCGAGATCCACTAAGAGCGGACAAAATTAATTCGGGTGTAAGCAAATTGACGACATTATTTTGGCGAGACCGTCAGGCGTTCCAGAATGAACTGGCTCCACGCTATTCGACGTTGTCCGCCACGTCCGTCATCCGGATCATGTGCGGCTTGATGCCGTCGTCTTCGGCCGTCGCGGCCTCCTTCGGATGAATCAGCGCTTCGAGCCGCGCCTTCGTCGCGATGAACTCGGGCGTATTGACCTGCGAGTAATCGCGCGGCCGCGGCACCGGCACCTCGATCAGTTCCTGCACGCCGCCGGGGTTCGCCTTCAGCACCAGGATCCGGTCGGCCAGAAAGATCGCCTCGTCGAGATCGTGCGTGATGAACAGGATCGTCACGTCGATGTTGCGCCAGATGTCGAGCAGGTGCGTCTGCATCCTCGCCCGCGTCTGGGCGTCCAGCGCGCCGAACGGTTCGTCCATCAGCAGGATGCGCGGACGGTTCGCGAGCGCACGGGCAATCGCCACGCGCTGCTTCATCCCGCCCGACAACTGGTGCGGATACACGTCCGCAAAACGCGTCAGTCCGACGAGATCGAGCCACTGCAGCGCCTCGCGCTCGGCCACGCCGCTGCTGCTACCGTTCATTCGCAGACCGAACATCACGTTCTTCTTGACCGTGAGCCACGGAAACAGCGTATAGCCCTGGAACACCATTCCGCGATCGGCGCCCGGCCCATCCACCGGTTTGCCGTCCAGCAGCACTTCGCCGCTCGTCTGCGCGTCGAGCCCGGCGAGGATCCGGATCAACGTCGATTTGCCGCAGCCGGACGGGCCGATCACGCACACGAACTCGCGCCGGTGCGTGCGGAAACTGATGTCGTCGAGCGCGACGCACTCGCCCTGCGGTGTCGTGAAACGCTTGCCGACGTGCCGCACGTCGAGTATCACGTCGCGGGCCTTCAGTCGCGCGAAGCGCTCGCGCACCGCGTCGGATTGAATCAGGTAATCGGGGACGGCTTGCGGGTTCTGCATGATGCCCTCTGCTGAAATCGGTCGATGGATACGTGCGGGCGGCGCTCACGCTTTCAGCGTGCGGTCCCACGGAAAGAGCCGGCGGCCGAGCAGCGCGAGCACGATATCGGTGCCGAGGCCGATGATCCCGATCATCAGGATCGCCGCATACACGTTGTCGAAATGCTGGTAACGCGCCTGCTGGCTGATGTACCACGTGATGCCCGAACTCGTGCCGACCAGCTCGGCGACGATCAGGTAAGTCCACGCCCAGCCGAGCAGGATCCGCTGATCGCGATACAGGTCCGGCAGCACGCCCGGAATCACGACGTGCGTCAGCAGCTTCAGTTTCTTCGTGCCGAGCGTCATCGCGGCCTCGAACAGCCCGTATTCGAGCTTGCGCGTGGTGTTCGCGACGATCAGCACCTGCTGGAACAGCGTGCCGATCACGATGATCGCGATCTTCGGCGCGTCGTAGATGCCCAGGATCGCGACCATCAGCGCGCCGAACGCGGGCGCCGGCAGATAGCGGAAGAACTCCAGGAACGGCTCCTGCAGCCGCGCGAGCGCACTGAAGGTGCCGCAGACGATGCCGAGCGGCACGCCGATCGCCGACGAAATCACGAAGCCCCAGAAGATGATGCGGATGCTGTGCCACAGGCTTTCGTGCAGCCACACGCCGTCGCGCGACGCGGGCGGTGTCGTGAACGCCGTGTAGAACGCGCGCAATACCTGGTGCGGCGCCGGCAGGTAGACCGGATTCGCGCGCTCGCCCTCGGGCACGGCTGCGTGCGCCGCACGCGCACGCGCGAGCTCGTCGTCGAACACTTCGCGGTCGATCTGCATGCCGGCCTGGAAATAGTCGACGCTGCCCGGATTCGTGATGCGCATTTGCGGATGCCAGACGAACGGGACATAGCTGATCAGGCACCAGACGGCGAACGGCAGCAGGAAGGACGCCAGCCCGAGCGTCCATTTGCCGCGCGTCGTCAGCTCGCGCCGCACGGCGAGCCAGCCGGTCGTGTTGCGGGTCGTTGTCATCGGAATCTCCGTATCGTTTCGGGTGCCGGTCGCGCGAATGCCGCGGCATCGCGCGACCGTGCGGTCATTGCCGTGCGCCGCTCGCGGACTGCGCGCGGTACGCCCGCCAGCCGCCGAACCGCGTGATGTCCTGCGCTTCGTCGAGCGCCACGTTCTCGCACAGGAAGCCCTGCACGGGCGAACCGTCGGCGAGCGTCAACGTGCCGATGCCGAGCGGCGCCGCAATACCGGCGACGAAGCTGCCGTACGCGTCGACCGGCATCTCCCAGATTTCGACCGCGATCGGCGCGCCGCCGTCCCGCACGCGCGCGAGCCCCGGCTTGGCGACGCCGCCGCTTGCATCGGCGGACAGCGCATAGAGACGATAGGCCGGCGCGGTCGTGGTCGCGCCGACGAAGCGCGCGCCGCGCTGCGTGAGCTGCCCGTTCAACGGTTCGCCGCGCAGATGCGCGCCGACGACGGCCACCCGCACGACACCCGCCGATGCGGCGCCCGGCGGCATCGCGGCCGCAGGCGGCCGTACGTCGCCGCCCGCCGCCACGCCGTCGCCCCATGCCTGCGCGAGATCGAGCAGCCGCGCATCGTCGTGCGCGCGACCGACGAACGTGATGCCGAACGGCAAGCCCGCATGCGGCCCGGTCGCGCACGTGCCTGCCGGCACCGCGATCGCCGACAGGTCGAGCAGGTTCACGAAGTTCGTGTAATAGCCAAAGCGTGAATTGATCGCGATCGGATCGGCTTCGAGCGCATCGACGGTCGCGGTCGTCGCCGAGGTCGGCATCACGATCGCGTCGAGGCCGTCCCACGCGCGGGCCGCATCGACGCGCAGCGCCGCAAGCCGGTCGAATGCGGCGAACGCATCGGCGGCGCTGAAGCGCGACGCGCCGCCGAGGATCTCGCGAATCACCGGATGCAGCGCATCGGGCTCGCGCGCGGCGAACGGGCCGATCGCGGCGAGCCGCTCGGCGACCCACGGGCCTTCGTACAGCAGCCGCGCGGCGGCCAGGAATGGGCCGAAGTCGATCTCGACGATCCGCGCGCCGGTCGCGCGCAGCCGTTCCAGCGCCGCACCCCATGCCGCGCGATACGATGCGTCGCCGAAGAATTCGAGCTGATCGGCACGTGGCGTACCGAAACGCAATTGCGCGAGCGGCCGCGCCGGCTGCGCGCGCAAGCCGTCCGCGCCCAGCAGCGGCTGCCAGGCGCGCCCGTAAGGATCGCCTTCCGTCACGCCATGCGCGGCGGCGAACACGGTGCGCGCGTCGTCCGCCGAGCGGGCGAACACCGACACGCAATCGAGCGACCGGCAGGCCGGCACCACGCCGAGCGTGCTGAGCACGCCCCGGGTCGGCTTGAGCCCGACGAGCCCATGAAATGCGGCGGGTACGCGCCCGGAGCCCGCCGTGTCGGTGCCGAGCGAGAACGTCGCGACGCCGAGCGCGACGGCCACGGCCGAGCCGGAACTCGAGCCACCCGACGCGTAGCGCGGGTCGAGCGCATTGCGGCACGCGCCGTATGGCGAGCGCTGCCCCGAGAGCCCGGTCGCGAACTGGTCGAGATTCGTCTTGCCGACGGGAATCGCGCCGGCCGCGATCAGCCGCTCGACCACGGGCGCGCTGCGTTCGGGCGTATATGCGTAGGCGGGGCAGCCCGCCGTCGTCGGGATGCCGGCGACGTCGATGTTGTCCTTGACCGCGAACGGCACGCCGTAGAGCGGCAACGACGCGATGTCGCGCCCGGCCAGTGCGTCGGCATACGGCATCATCTCGTCGCGCGTCAGCGGCCGGATCCACGCATGGTGCGGGTCGCCCGCGTCGAAGTGCGCGGCGATCGCGTCGACGAGCGCATGCGGCGTCAGGCCGCCCGCCGCGTAGCGTGCGCGCAGCGCGGCAATCGAGTGCAGCCCGGGCAGGATCGAGCGTTCCGTCGTACTCATGCGACCTCCTCGGCGGCGCCCGCCTTCATCACCATCAGCCGCTGGCCGGCCACCACCGCCGCGCCAGGCGCGCAATCGATCGTTTCGATCGTGCCGTCTTCCGTTGCCGTCACCGCCACCTCCATCTTCATCGACTCGACGATCGCGACGACCTGCCCTTCGGTCACGCGCTCGCCGGCTTCCACCAGCACTTTCCACACGCTGCCCGACACGTCCGCGGCGATCGCCCGCTGCGTGTCGTCGAGCGCGGCCGCCGCCCGGTCCGCTTGCGGGTCGCCGTGCTCCGCGTCGCCGACGTATTCCGCATGACCGGCCGCGCGCCACCGCTCGCGCTCCGCGTCGAACGCGGCCTGCTGCGTCGCCTTGAACGCAGCGATCGAATCCGCCTCGTCGTGCAGGAAGCGGTTGTAGGCGCGCAGATCGAATACGGATTCCTCGATCTTCAGCGTCGCGCGGCCCGCGATGAAATCCGCACGCAGCGCACTCAGCTCGGTTTCGCTGACTTCGTAGAAGCGGATCTCGTCGAAGAAGCGCAGCAGCCACGGCTTGCCGGCTTCGAATTCCCGCGTGGTGCGGTGGCGATTCCACATCTGCACGGTGCGGCCGACGAACTGATAGCCGCCCGGCCCTTCCATCCCGTACACGCACAGATACGCGCCGCCGATGCCGACCGCGTTCTCCGGCGTCCAGGTGCGCGCGGGGTTGTATTTCGTCGTCACGAGCCGGTGCCGCGGATCGATCGGCGTCGCGACGGGCGCACCGAGGTAGACGTCGCCGAGCCCCATCACCAGATAGCGTGCGTCGAACACGATGCGCTTCACGTCGTCGATGCTCGCCAGGCCGTTGATGCGCCGGATGAACTCGATATTGCTCGGGCACCACGGCGCATCGGGCCGCACCGACTGCATGTAGCGTTCGATCGCGACGCGTGTCGACGGGTCGTCCCATGACAGCGGCAGATGGACGATGCGGTTCGGCACGCACATGTCGGCCACGTCGGCCAACTCGCGCTCGGCCGCCTGCAGATGCGCGAGCAGCGCATCGAGCGGCAGCGTCCGTGCGTCGAACTGCACCTGCAGCGAGCGGATGCCCGGCGTCAGGTCGAGCATGCCGGGCAACCGGTGCGCGTCGAGCCAGCACATCAGCGCGTGCACGCGAAAGCGCAGGTTCAGGTCGAGCATGAGCGGCCCGTATTCGACGAGCACGTTGCGATCGCCCGAGCGCCGGTAGACGACGCCGATGCCGCCGCCCGCGGACGGGTCGCGGTGCAGCACGCAATCGTCGGATGCGCCGGATGCAGCCGTTGCCACGTCACGCGTCGCATCCACGATCGCGGCAGCCGGCTTCCCGGCCGATATCCCGGCCGACACGCCCGCGCGCACGAACCGCACGGTGTCGCCCGGCCGCAACTGCCCGAGCTTCCACAGCTCGTCGCGCACGACCGTCACCGGACACACGAAGCCGCCGAGGCTCGGGCCGTCCGGGCCGAGAATCACCGGCATGTCGCCGGTGAAATCGACGGCACCGATCGCATACGCGTTGTCGTGGATGTTCGACGGATGCAGCCCCGCCTCGCCGCCGTCCGCACGCGCCCATTGCGGCTTCGGGCCGATCAGCCGCACGCCGGTGCGGCTGGAGTTGTAATGGACGGTCCACTGCGTGCCGTAGAGCATCGCGACGTCGTCCGGCGTGAAGAAATCCGGCGCGCCATGCGGACCGTCGAGCACGCCGAGCGTCCATGCATGGGTCAGCTCGGGAATGTCGGCCGCGGCCAGCGTCGCGCCGGCGTCGCCGCGCCCGGCGTCCGCGTGCAGATGCAGCACGTCGCCCTTGCGCAGCGCGCGGCCGGCATGGCCGCCGAACTGGCCGAGCGTGAAGGTCGCCTTGCTGCCGAGATAGTCGGGTACCTGCAGCCCACCCTTGACGGCGAGACACGCGCGCACGCCCGCGCCCGTCACGCCGCCCAGCTTGAGCACGGCACCCGCCCGTGCGCGCACGACCTGCCAGAACGACACCGCTTCGCCGTCGAGCGTGGCCGCGAGCGGCGCACCGCCGAGCACGAACAGCGTCGCGGTATTGAAGCGCAGCGTCGCGCCGACCATCGTGAATTCCAGCCCGGCCGCGTCGCGCGCGTTGCCGAGTAGCGCGTTCGCGAGATCGAACGCGCGATCGTCCATCGGCCCCGACGGCGGCACGCCGACGCTCCAGTAGCCGACCCGCCCGGGCGCCTGCTGCACGGTGGTCTGCACGCCGCCGTCGAGCACGTCGATCGTGTGCGGCGCAAACGCGAAGCGCGACAGGAAGGCAGTGGTCGGCGCACCGCGCGCGAACGTGTCGGAGCCGACGACGGCGCGCAGGTAGTCGAGGTTGGTCTCGATCCCGTACAGCTCGGTCTGGTCGAGCGCGGCACGCAGCGCGGCCAGCGCGTCGCGCCGCGTGTCGCCGCGCACGATCAGCTTCGCGAGCAACGGATCGTAATGCGCGCTGATCTCCGTGCCTGCCTCGATCCAGCCGTCTACCCGCACGTTCTCCGGAAACGACACGTGCGTAAGCAGCCCGGCGCTCGGCTGGAACTGCTTGTTCGGATCCTCCGCATAGAGCCGCACCTGGATGCTCGCGCCGCGCGGCGCGACGGCAAGCGTGTCGAGCGGCGGCAGGTCGCCTTCGGCCTGCAGGATCATCCATTCCACGAGATCGACGCCCGTCACTTCCTCGGTCACGCAATGTTCGACTTGCAGCCGCGTGTTCACCTCGAGGAAATAGAACCGCCGCGCGGACGCGTCGAACACGAATTCGACCGTGCCGGCCGACGCGTAGCCCACCGCGCGCGCGAGCCGCACCGCGCTCGCGTGCAGCGCGTCGCGCTCGGCGTCGGTCAGGTCGGGCGCGGGCGTTTCCTCGATCACCTTCTGGTTGCGGCGCTGCACCGAGCAATCGCGTTCGCCGAGCGCGATCGCGCCGCCGCGGCCGTCGCCGAAGATCTGCACTTCGATGTGCCGCGCGTGTTCGACGAACTTCTCGAGATAGACGCCCGCATGTGCGAAATTCGCGGCGCCGAGCCGCACGACCGATTCGAAAGCCGCGCCGAGCTGCGCGGCATCGCGACACAGCGACATGCCGATGCCGCCGCCGCCCGCGGTGCTCTTGAGCATCACCGGATAGCCGATCGCGTCGGCTTCGGCGAGCGCCGTCGCCACGTCGTCGAGCAGCCCGGTGCCGGGCAGCAGCGCGACGCCGTGCGCGGCCGCGAGTTCACGCGCGGTGTGCTTGAGGCCGAACGCGCGCATGTGATCGCCGCGCGGCCCGATAAAGCGCAGGCCCGCCGCTTCGCATGCGTCGGCAAAGCCCGCGTGCTCGGACAGGAAGCCGTAGCCGGGGTGCACGGCCTGCGCGCCGGTCTCGCGCGCGACGGCGAGGATGGCCGCGACGCTCAGATAGCTGTCGGCCGCCGGCGCGGACCCGACCCGCACGGCTTCGTCGGCGAGCGCCACGTGGCGCGCGTCGCGATCGGCATCCGAATAGATCGCGACCGATGCGATGCCGAGGCGCTTCAGCGTGCGGATCACGCGGCAGGCAATTTCGCCGCGGTTCGCGACGAGGACTTTGGCGAATCTCATGTTGCCTCCCGCCGGGCCGCCCCAAGGGGCGTAGCGGGGAATTCGCGGAGCATCGCTCCGCGCCCGCGCAGCCGGCCGGCTTTGCAAAGCCGGCCGTGGACGGCAACCGCCCCCTTGGGGGGCAGCGAACATGTCGGCCCGGAGTCGCGCTTCAGCGCGTACTCCGGCCCCATGCAAAGCAAGTGAGCGTGGGGGCAGGTCATTGCGCCTCCCACACGATGAGGCGCACGGGCGTCGGGTTGTAGCCGTTGCACGGATTGTTCAGTTGCGGGCAGTTCGAGATCAGCACCGTGACGTCCATCTCCGCGCGCATCTCGACGTATTTGCCGGGCGCGGAGATGCCGTCCTCGAACGTGAGCCTGCCGAGCGGCGTGACGGGCACGTTCATGAAGAAGTTGACGTTGCCCACGAGATCGCGCTTGGTGAGCCGCGCCCCGGCGCCGCACGTGCAGTGCGCGATCGCGTTGAGGAAGCTGTCGCGGCAGTTGTGCATGTAACGCTTGTCGAGCGCATAGCGCACCGTGTTGCTCTCGGCCGCGCATGCGCCGCCGAGCGTGTCGTGACGGCCGCACGTGTCGGCGACGATCGTCGCCATCGGATTGCCATGGCTCGACACGAGCACGCTGCCCGCGCTCAGGTACAGGTTGCGCTGCGCGCGGATCGTGTCCTGCGCGCTGTAGCGTTCCTCGGGAGCGTCGGTACGGTAGAGCAGCGTGTCGACGGCCTGGTTACCTTCCAGGTCGAGAATGCGCAAGGTCTGCCCGCGCTTCAGGTCGTGCAGCCACGGGTCGCCCGCGTTCAGCGTGATGTCGTGGATCGCGTCGCGCGGGTCGAGACGGCTTTCGATGATCGGCATGCTCTCGCTCCTTACGCGAACAGACGGTCGGTGTTGGCGAAGCCGCGCGTGTTCTCCGCGCACGCGCGCCGGCACGGGTCGTCGTCGGGCGCCGCGCCGTCGGCCGGATACGCGCGGTACGCGATCAGCTTCACGGCTTTCGGCGCGTAGTCCGGACGCGGATCGAGCGGATGCGGCGCGGTCGAGAACGCCGCGAGCGTATTCATCTCGAAGCGCAGGTCGAACGCGCTGCCGGCCGGTGAATGTCCGGCGACGAAATCGAGCGCGCCGTCGTCGTACGTGCTCAGCTTGCTGAAGAAGTTGACGTTCGCGGCGAGGTCGCGTGCCGATAGCCCGTATTTCGCGAGCTCGAGCACAAGGCTGTCGCGGCCGTTGCGGATCATCGCGTTGCGGTCGGCCTGGTACGACGACGTGCCGTACTTGTGCGCGAACAGCCGCGCATCGCCGACGCCGCCGAGCGGATCGTGCCAGCCGAGCGTATCGGCGGTGATCGACGCGATCACGCGCCCCATGTCCGTGTACAGCGCATGGCCGCGCGTGAGATGCGCGGTGTGCTGCGCCTTCAGCGTGTCGGCCATGTTGTAGCGCTCGAGCAAATCTTCCTGACGATGAAAGACGGCGGACAGGTTCGCGCCGCCGTCGACATCGACGATGCGCAGCGCGAGACCGCGCCGCAGAATGCCGGACCAGTGTGTTCCGGCGGGAATCAGCGTTTCCCACGCGACGTGCGACGGTGGGGCGAGGACGGCTTGGGGGCTCGGCGACATGGCGGCTCCGTGGGTCGGTTGGACAAAAGGCGTGAGAGGGCGACCGAACGACATCGCGACCTCCCGGGCTTTTATCCCTCCGTGGAGCCTCACCGTTTCCTCGAATCGAGGCGAAGGCAAGACCGGATTGCTCTCGGACCAGGCATCGCGCGGCGCACGCCGCACGACCGGAACCCTAGCGATCCTGAAGATGATGCAAATTGCTTCGCACCTCTCGGGCATCGAACAAGCGAGTTACGTGCCAGCCATTGCCCGATCGCCGCATGACACGGCCCGACGGCGCGATGCCGCACGGCATGCGAATGGCGGACGCGTTCGCTTGCCCTCGCGGCGGGCGCGCGGCGCACCATGCACACGCAACCGCGCACCGGCGCAGTGCGCGTCGCGCGCTCGCGCACCGGCCGATCCGCGATGGCATGGGCATTGCTGAATCCATGCACCGCCACCTCATCCCCGATCCTTCATGAACAAGCTCGACCTGCTGCGGCGCGTACTGCACGCGCTGTTCGCCGCCCGCTTCATCGAACTTCAGCGCACCATGCGCCGCCGTTGAATCGCGTTGCCGCGCGCCGTTGGCACGCTTCTCGCTCGGCATGACGCCGAGAGGTGCGGCGGCGTCGCATCTTAGGGGTGCTAGGGTTCCGGTTCATCGAACGTCTGGTCCGAGAGCAGCCCGGCGCGGGTTCATCCGATCGCAAGAGCGGGTGCACGCGTGCTACACGGCGGGACAAAAGCCCGGGAGATTGGCGATGGCAACGGCCGTCGCGCCTCTCCGTGGCCGCCCCGTTCGTTGCACATCCGCAGGAACCGGTCACGCAGCCGGACCGTGTGCTCGCGCACGGTCCGTATCGACGATCCCGATCCCGGTCTCCTGGAGAACAACGATGACCCGTCCCGCCTCGGCGTTCCGCCGCCTGTCGTCCTTCCGTTTCATCCGTCACTCACTGGGCGCCGCCGCCGCGGCTGCCGCGCTATGGGCGGCGCCCGCCGCACAGGCTGCCGCACCGCTGAAGATCGGCTACAGCGACTGGCCCGGCTGGGTCGCGTTCCAGGTCGCGCTCGACAAGGGCTGGTTCAAGGAGGCCGGCGTCGACGTCGATTTCGAATGGTTCGATTATTCGGCGTCGCTCGACGCGTTTTCCGCGGGCAAGCTGGACGCGGTCGCGGCGACCAACGGCGATGCGCTCGTGACGGGCGCGTCCGGCGCGAAGAACGTGATGATCCTGCTGACCGACTATTCGGCCGGCAACGACATGATCGTCGCGAAGCCGCCGCTGCGCACCGTCGAGGCGCTGAAGGGGAAGAAGATCGGCGTCGAGCTCGGCCTGGTCGACCATCTTCTGCTCGAAACCGCGCTGCAGAAGCACGGGCTCAAGGACAGCGACGTCACGCTCGTGAATGCGAAAACCAACGAGCTGCCGCAGGTGCTCGGGTCGTCGGCCGACATCGCGGCGGTGGCCGCATGGCAACCGAATGCCGGCGAGGCGTTGAAGCGCGCGCCGGGCGCGCGGGCGATCTTCACGTCGGCGGATGCGCCGGGGCTGATCTACGATGCGATCACCGTCGCGCCGGCGAGCCTCGCCGCGCGGCGGGCCGACTGGGCAAAGGTGGTCAAGGTCTGGTATCGCTGCGTCGCGTACATCAACGATCCGAAGACGCAAGCCGATGCGGTCAAGATCATGTCGGCGCGCGTCGGGCTCGCGCCGGCGCAATACCTTCCGCTGCTGAAGGGCACGCATCTGCTCGACGAGGCGGCCGCGAAGCGTGCGTTCCGCAAGGGCGACGGGCTCGATTCGATCTACGGCTCGACGCGCAACGCGAATGCGTTCAATGTGCGTAATGCGGTGTACAAGCAGTCGCAGGACGTCGACGCGTATATCGATTCGCGGTTCATCGACGCGCATTGATCGCGGGAGGCTTGCCGGCGCGCGCGGCGACGCGGTGCGACGCGCCGGTGGGCTATGCCGGGGCGGTCGCAGGTTTCGGACGGGAGTGCTAATTGTCTGGCTGCCTGGCTTGTCGCCGTGTGTCCGGCTGAATGGCGGCGACGCTGAATGACCGTTGCGGCGAGAGGCGAATGGCTGTTTGCGACCCCAAGCGGTCGAATGGAAATCGCAACAGCAGCCCATCAATCGACGATCAGTATGTACGGATGGGATGCCCCCATGCAGCTATGTGGGCGAACTTCCTTCTTCCGTATGTCCGTCATTTTGCTGACGGGAAGAGACTAATCGACTCACCGTGGGCACCACTGCCGGGTGCCAGAAGGGCAACGAAGATGTACCTGCTTTATCCAGAACGATTGCAACGCTCTGCCGTGCCCTCGTAACTGCAACGTAGAAGCTTGAAGCGGAGTTGGCTTCTAGATAGGTACCAGATGCGATGAATTTGGCAATCGGCGCGGTCGGGATTATCAAAACGCGCTCATAGGTCATGCCCTTTGACACTTTAAAATTGAGATAATCAAGGTCGAAGGCCTTGCCTGAGCTGACGTTATACCTCAGGCATTGAGGCTGGAAGATGCGAACGTATTCAGTAACATGCTTTGTCGAAACCAGAAACACGCCGTCATGCTCCGTGACCATATCGTTCCTGGATTGTGTCTCGGGGAACTTCCAAGATGGGTCGAAGATACTGTCGGAGAATTTCGCAATCAGAGGATGGCATCGCCAAGTCGTCACGCTCTCAAAGATGTCAAGCAGCCCTTTCGCCTGACGCTCGCGCGCCCATTTGATAGCTCCCGCGTACGAGTACTTTGCGTTCTTGGAACTACGCGGATTTGTCGCCAATACGGACTGTCTTATGTCGCCCACCATCCGGATGTCGATCGATGAATGTAGCAGCACATCGATGATTTCCCAGTCGTGGGCACTGAGGTCCTGAACCTCATCGATTAGGATTTCGTCGTAGATGCACTCCAGCCTTCTCAGGAGAGCCCCTTTACTTTCCGCAACGAGTTCGTGAGCAAGGCGGCCAAGTTCACATCCGTATGCTGCACCGTTAGGATCCAGGAATCGACCGATACCACTTGCAAAACGGGAGGGGCGCCCATCGAAATTGAAACCAAGGACGCGCTGCCCTACAAATTTGAATGGTAGGAAAGGCTTTGCGAAATGTCGAAGCAGAAACGTAAACCAGCCCATCACCTCGACGTGATGGTGATTTCCTGCGTACTGCTTTAACCGGCTGATTAGCTCGTCCTGATTAGCCTGTGTATACGTCAGCACCAACACACGCCGCTCCGTCGACAGCGACGTGCAATACTCAACGAGGCCTTGTGTTTTCCGAGAGCCGGCGACAGCCAGCGTCAAATGGTTAGCCATGAGCAAACTTGACCGCTTCGAGCATGTACGCCGGTGGAACGATCTTTTTACTGGCGGCACTGATCCGAAGTGCCGCCTCGGTCTTCTCTCGGCTCATCCATTTCAGCAGGTCTGCATGAACAGCAATCCCGAGAATGTCACGCAGCAAGGTCTCACCGCTATGGTGAATAAGTTGAGGCTCAAGCGTTTTGCCGTGCGCGACGTCTCCAATGAAGAGTTCGCGTTCGCCCTTCTTAAGCCATGCATCTACAGACCGTCGATGTTCGTCCGGATCAACGCCATCGTTATCCCGAAGAGCGGTTATGGGCTTATTGAGTGCTGCACACAGCTCTAGGCCACGTGCCAGCGAGAGCCCGCGCATACTCAGAACGTCGATTCCACACTCCATCGGGCGCTTGCCGTACGTGTCTTGGAATACTCGTTCGAACACGATCTCATCGGATGGACCTTCGACGAGCACGATCTTGTTCGCGAGGACGATGCGCAGCGTGTCGTATCCGGGAAGTCTCCTAAAGTAATTGACAGTCTCCGGGTCTAGTGTCGAGAGCTTAGCCGCGACATCGTTACCCATCAACAGAAGGGAATCTAGACCTAGTCGATTGAGGACGAATGAGCTATGTGTAGTGACAAACAGTTGTTGCTGCTCAGCCGCAAGTGACTCGATTCTCGACAACAGAGTAACGAGGCTTGTGTGCGTCAAATGGTTCTCAGGCTCTTCGATCATGACGAACTTAGCACGTCCGGCATGACGGCTCATCGCGAGCGAAATCTTGATCGCAGACTGCTGCCCTTGACCGGACATGCTGAACGGCACGTCATCAACGAGCGGAGTGACAGCGCCTTCCCACGATGTTCTAGCACTTTGGTCCATTGCGAGCGCGATTGGCCGACTGTGCAAGGTTGCGTGCACGGAACTCATCCTGGTATTGACAGCACTCAACGCAGTCTTTGACATTGAGGCCTTTACGTGGCGGTATTCGAGCGAAATCTGTGCTCGCTCAGCGGGCTCCAGTTGATCCCCCAGGATTTGGCGCAGATGATAGTCAATTCCAGACGACGTTCGTACGGTCTGCGAGTTAATGACGGCCGTAGCCAGTACTTTCGGCCGCATCGTCAGATCCTTGTCTGCAAACGACCGCCAGTCGCAGCGGTAGTACTCGACAGGTAGAAGGGGGGTCGGCAACTTGGCCCACTCCTCCAGTTCTTCGGCGTACTCCGGATTCGCAGAAATCCGCATGGTCACGCCGGGACACGCGGTCGTCGGCACATGCGTGTTAATTGCACCGCACAGGCTTTGCAGTTCGGGGATGTCTTCGAATGACAATTCAATGAGTATTTCCGGAAAACTGACCGGGACACCGCTGGCTCTCTTCTTGATGAATTCGGCGACGCTGGTCGTGTTAAACCAATGCGGATTCAGCTCTTCGGAGACGCTGCGGCCGTTGATTCGGCCAGTGAGCGCAAGCGCGACAGCCTCCATGAGTGTTGACTTGCCCGACTCGTTGGCTCCGACGATCAGATTGAATTTCTGATTCGGTTCAACAGTCAAATTCCTATGGATGCGATAACCTAGAATCTTAATTTTGCGAATCACCCCGTGCTCCTCCAGTGCTCTCATTTTTAGGGGACGAGCTATGGTCCTCCGAACGCGACGGGTTCATATCAATGAACCCGGCCTGACGGTTCCGATTGTCAACGATTCACGGGCGAATGTCGAACGTCTGCTTCTGGCCGGTGACGGCCTGTCGCCACCGCCGGCCGCAAGCTGGATGGCGAGCCGCCTGAAGCCGCGTCTCCCAGCTCCCCCACTTCACCCGCCTCTCGGCAACCGCACCGTGAATACCGTTTCGGTCGGGTCGGACCGCGCATCGATCCAGCCGCGATGCGCCTTAGCGATTTCGTTGGCGATGAACAAACCGAGCCCCAGGCCGCCATCGTCACGCTTCCTATCCGGACGGTCCTCGCCACGCTGCAGCGGATCGAAGATACGGTCCAGCGTATGCCGATCGATCACCGGCCCGCGATTGCCGACCTCGACGAGCACTTCCGAATCGTTCGCCGCGGCCGTCACCCGCACCGGCGTCCCGGGCGTTCCGTACTTCACGGCATTGCCCACCAGATTGCTCAGCAACTGCTGCATTCGCTGATCGTCCCAATCGCCGCGGAGGTCGCCACGTATATCGACGTCGATATCGCGATCAGGGTGCCCCGCCCGCAGTTCGTCCACCACATTGGCGAGCACGTGTGCGAGATCGACATGGCGAGGAACGACGTTGATGCCGAGTCCGAGCTGCGTCCGGTTGAAATCGCAAAGATCGTCGAGAAGGCCCTGCATGCGACCGCCGCTCCTGATCAACCGGCCGGCAGCCTCGGACACTTCCTCGCCCGCATTGAGTGCGGAGAGATACGACGCCGTGACCTGAATCGTCTGCAACGGCGTGCGCATGTCGTGGCCCAGCATACCCAGCAGCAAGTTACGCGACTGCTCGACCTGTTCGGTGAAAAAGGCGACCGATTCCGCCACCGCCTGATCGATCGCCTCATTGAAGCGAATCATGTCGTCCAGATGAGGCGGGCTCGGCTGACATGCGTCGATCCACAAGCGCAGCACGCTGGCGCGCAGTGCGCGATACTCGGCCACCAACTGGTTGATGTTGAAGCCGCGCCGCGCACGCAGCACGGCATGCGTCTGCGCGGCCGTCTCCGAGGCATTCGCCGGCTCGGCCGCGCGCCCCAAGGATTTTTCGTGTTGTGCCTCCCGCGTTTGCGGAACGGCGATGTCCTGGGCCACGGCGATCAGGATCTCGCGCGCGTGATCGCGTAGCCCATGCGAGTTCATGTGCCGCGCAGCCGGTAACAGCGTGGCGGCAAACGCCTCCCACTGGACCAGTATCGGCTCCATGTTTCGTATGATGAAGTCAGCTAGGCGCATGTCGCCCCTCACAATGGAATGAACGGTGGATGCTGCTGTCGAACCGCACGATATCACGTGAAGCCCGGCGGGCGAGCCGATCGTCGCCTCCACGCGGAATCGCCAGCCGGGACGGGAAACGGGAAGCCCACTGCAACGTGCGTACCAGTCGAGTCGCGCAAGCGGCGTACTTCGATCAACCCGGCATCGCCGATAACGGACACGCGTCAACCCCGTTTTGCAGGAAGGCGCAGCACGAACCTTGCTCCCCGCCCCATTCGACTTTCACTCTGCGGCGGATCCGGCCGCCGCTACGAGATTGCACATGCCCAGGAAAAAATCCAGCATCTGGTTGCGGCATCTTGAACTGTTTTCCGCTGCGGCCGGCGCGCGTCCGAAGAAACGGGCCGGCAAGGCGCGGCCGGCCGCAAAAAAGGCCGCCACGAAGGTCGTTCAACGAACCGGCAGGCCGACCGTCGCCGCCCCTGCCGCCAAACGGACGGGCATCGTGCCCGCCGTCCGCGCTCCGTCGGCCCGGCCGGCCGGCACCTGGCTCCGCTCGTTTCATTCCGCCGGCCCGAGCGCCGGCCGGCTCGTGAACCATCTTGCGTATGCGCTGTACCTGCCCGCGGCACCTGCCAGCACAGCGGGCATGCCGGCCGTCGTCATGCTGCACGGCTGCAAGCAGACGGCCGAATCGTTCGCCGCGGGCACGCGCATCTGCCGTCTCGCCGAGCGGTCCGGTTTCGCCGTGCTGTTTCCCGAGCAGGCCAAGACGGCCCATGCTCATCGCTGCTGGCACTGGCACGGCGACGCGACGCAGTCCGAAGCCGCGGCCGTCGCATCGCTCGTCGACGCGATCGTGAATCGCCACGGCTTCGATCGCGACCGCATCTACGTAGCCGGCCTGTCCGCCGGCGCCGGGCTCGCCGCGGCGCTGGCGCTACGGTATCCCGACCGCTTCGCGGCCGTCGGCCTGCACTCCGGGCCGGCCATCGCGCCGCCGTCGTCGACGATGGCCGCGATGAGCCTGATGCGTCGCGGCATCCGCGACGATCCGATCCACGCGCTCGACGCGTGCGCCGACGTCGCGTCCTATCCCGGCATGCCGGCGCTCGTCGTGCACGGCGCGCTCGATACGGTCGTGACCGACCGGAACGCAACGCAGCTCGGCATCGCGTTCGCGCGGCTCAACCGGCTCGTCGACGAACATGGTGCGATCCGCGTCGGCGAGCAACGCAGCTACGCGCAGGGCGATGCGGACTTTATCGATTATCTGAAGGGTGGACGGTTGATCGTCCGGGTGTGCATCGTGCGCGGGCTGCCGCATGCCTGGAGCGGCGGAGATCCCGGCGAGCCGTTCCATTCCGCCAAGGGGCCGGACGCGACGGCGATGTTCTGGCAATTCTTCCGTCGTCAGCGCCGCAAACGACTGGCGTGACGCACGACACCCGCGCCGCCGGCCATCACGTCGTCACGCCCGCTGCTCCAGCGCGGCCGCGCCCGCGCGGTCGCCGGCGCGCCGAACCGGCAACCGTATCCGGAAGGTCGTGCCGCGCCCCGGCTCGCTCGTCACGTCGATGGTGCCGCGGTGACGCTCGACGATGCCGTGCGAGACCGACAACCCGAGCCCCGTGCCCTGCCCGACCGGCTTCGTGGTGAAGAACGGATCGAAGATCCGCCGGACGACGTCGGGCGTCATGCCCGCACCGGTATCGCTGATCTCGATCGACACCTGATCGCCGTCGCTCGACGTGCGGATCGTGATCACGCCGCGCTCGGCAATCGCCTGCGCCGCGTTGACCAGCAGGTTCATGAAGACCTGGTTCAACTGCGACGGCAGGCATTCGACGTGCGGGAGATCGCCGTAATCGCGCACGATGTCGGCCTTGTACTTGAGCTCGTTGTGGACGACGTTGAGCGTGCTCTCGAGGCCCGCATGCAGATCGACCACGCTCCATTCGTCGCTGGCCGGGCGCGAGAAATCGCGCAAGTCCTGCACGATGCGACGCACGCGCAATGCGCCGTCGATCGACTCGTCGATCAGCGGCGCGATCTCGCCGCGGACGTAGTCGAGATCCGCGGCACGGTGCACGGCCGTCAGCGCGTCGCGGGTGGCCGGATCGAGTTGCGGCAGCGCGGCTTCATGCGCGGCGACCACGTCGAGCAGGCTGCGCACCCACGTCTTCAACGTGTTGAGGTTCGCGCTGACGAAGCCGATCGGATTGTTGATCTCGTGCGCGACGCCGGCCGCGAGCTGACCGATCGACGCGAGCTTCTCCGATTGGAGCAACTGTTCGTGCGTTTCCTCGAGCGCATGCAGCAGGCGCCGCTGTTCGTCCTTCTCCTGTTCGAGCAGCGCGTGCGCGGCCTTGCGTTCGTCGATCTCGGTCGCCATGTTCTCGCGCGTGCGTTGCAGCATCCGCGTCGTCTGCTCGTAGCTGTGCAGCGCGCGTTCGAGTTCGCCGGTTCGCAACCGCACGAGCCGTTCGAGCGTATCGGTCATCCCGCGCAGGAAAGTTGTGCGCGCATCGAAACGGCACACCAGCAGCGTGACGACCAGCGTCGCCATCGTAAACAACGCGACGGTCGTCGCGAGCCACGGCGCGTCGACGCCGTTCGCGGCGCCGCACCGCGCATCCGGCGCGAAGTGCGCGGCCGCCATCGCCGTGTAGTGCATGCCGGTAATCGCGACGCCCATGATGACGGCCGCGCCGATGCGTTGCGCGGTCGCGTGATGCGCCTGCCGCATGCGCAACGCCTGCGCGATCCACAGCGCGGCCGTCGACGCGATCACCGCGATTCCGATCGACGCGGCGAACAGCGCGGCGTCGTAGCGAATGCCGGGCTGCATGTGCATCGCGGCCATCCCCGTGTAGTGCATGCCGGCGATCCCGCCGCCCATCAGCACGCCGCCCGCGCACAGCCGCCGCCAGCCCAGCCGCGCGCGCGTGACGACGTTCAGCGCGAAGTACGACACGAGCACCGCGATCGCCAGCGAGGCGCCGGTTTCCTGCCATGCGTAGCCGAGTGGCACCGGCAGCGAAAACGCGAGCATGCCGACGAAATGCATCGACCAGATTCCGGTGCCCATCGCCGCGGCCCCGCCGCCGAGCCATGCGCGCTTGAGCTTCGGATTGTCGAGCAGCGAAATGAACGCGGCGAGATCGAGCGTCGTATAGGAGGCCAGCGTCGCGATCGCGAGCGACAGCAGGACGAGCGGAAGATTGTAGATGCCATGCATGATCGGACGCCCGGAACGGGTTGAATGCATCGCCGCGGCGCGGGCGGTCGCGCGCCCCGCGGCCGTCAGGCCGACGTTCGATGTCAGGCCGGCGGCGCGCCTGCGTTGGGAGCGTGCGTCTGGCCGGCCGGACGCGCCAGCACGAGAATGTCGAACGGCGTGCCCTCCCGCGTCTCGAAGCGGCGCACGAGCTCGATCTGGTGCGCGGACATCACGCTTCCCTTCGTCATCAACAACACGCCGCGATGCGTGCGCAAATCGTCGGCGAGCTCCATCCCTTCGCGCAGTTGAGCCGACCGGATTTCCGCGACGGACGCCGCGATGCCGAGACTCGCCGGATCCCGCATCAACTCGATGAAGTCGGCGACCAGTTGCGGGTCGTACCGCACGCTCGCCTGCGAGCGCAACACGTCGATCGCCTGCTCGATCGAATGCGGTGCGCCGATTTCGCCGTGGCGCAGGCCTTCGAAATCGCGCGCGATCGCGACGATCCGCGACCCGATCGGGATCGCGTCGCCGACCAGCCCGTCCGGCGTGCCGCGGCCGTTGAAGCGCTCGTACTGGTGCAGCACGATCGACGCGACCTTGTGCAACTGGGCGACGGGCGTCAGCACCATCTGCGCCCGCAACGGATGCTCCTGGAACACGCGGTGCTCGTCCGTGGTCATCTTCGCGAGCGGCTTGTGCAGCAATTCGTCCGGCAGCGACAGCTTGCCGATGCCGTGCAACAGCCCCGCGAAATAGACGTCCTGCGCGTGCAGTTCGCTCATTCCGGCGGCCAGCGCGAGCCGCCGCGCGATCTCGCCGACGCGCATCGCATGCCCGCTCGCGGCCCCGCAGCGCAGCTCGATCATGCTCGCGCACACCTGAACCATCGCCGTAAAGCTGCTTTTCAGGTCGCCTTGCGCCGCTTCGAGGAACATCACCGTCTGGCCGAGTTCCTCGGTGCGCGCGCGAACCTGCGTTTCGAGGTCCGTATTGAAACGGCGCAGCGCTTCGTTCTGCGCCTCCGTCAGCGCCGCCAGCCGCGCCGCTTCGCGACGCAGACGGCGCTGCTCCAGCGCCTGCTCGATGGTCAGCAGCAGGTCGTGATCGTCCCACGGCTTGTTCAGGTAGCGATAGACGCCGCCTTCGTTGACGGCCTGCACGACCGACGCGATCTCCGCATAGCCGGTCAGCAAAATGCGCATCGTGTCCGGGTACAGCGCCCGCGCGCGCGCCAGGAATTCCGCGCCGCTCATGTGCGGCATCCGCATGTCGGACACGATCAGGTCGATGTCGGTCGACGCGAGGATGTCGAGCGCGGCCTCGCCGCTGTCGGCGGTCACGATGTCGTAGCCGGTGGGCCGGAATACGCGCCTGAGCGCGGACAACACGTTCGGTTCGTCGTCGACCAGCAGGATCGACGTCGCTTCGCCGGATGCCGCCGCGGTGTCGGACGTTTCGGGCGACACGGCATTCACGCCGTTTGTTGCAGATGTCGTCATAATCGGCCTCGGATCAATTATTTACGCCCTCTCTGCAACATCGGCCGGCTCCGCGTTTTCCACATCGGGGGAAACGCTAATACGTGCGCGTCGATTTCAACCGGCATGCATCGCGCGGACGCTACGTCGTCGGCGTGCCCGGTTCGCGCCGGTAGTAGATGTCCCATCGCGCTTCGGCGGTTCGCACGAAACCGTGCCGTTCGTAGAAGCGGTTCGAATCGCTGCCGCGCAATGCGCCGACGCGAACGGGCATCCGGTGTTCGTCGGCTTCGGCGAGGATCCGGCGCAGCACGGCGGCGCCGATACCCTTGCGCTGATGCGCGGGCAGGATGTACAGGTGGTCGAGCAACCAGTGGTCCGCCATCGGGCGAAGCGTGTAGAAGCCCGCACGCGAATGGCCGGCTTCGATGAAACGGCATTGCGCGGGGTCGAACGACGCGAGAAACCGGTCGCGCGCACGCTGCGGATCGAAACGGCCGATGCGCTCGAGGCTGTCGCGCATCGCGGCGATGCGGATCGCGACGAGCGTGTCGGCGTCGGCGTGCGTGACGGGGACGAAGGTCAGGGACATTGTCATTGGCTGGCGGGATGCACGGAGAAGCAAGCGCCCGGTCTGGCGGCGCCGCGCCACCCGGGCATCGAGGACGCACGACGTCGCCCGGGCGCCTCGATGCGTCGCGCTCGCGTGGCCGGAAATCCTTCGCCGATATCTCGCGCTTCACCGACGAACGAGGCCAACCGAGCCTGGGCGTCCTCGTTCGACGCGGGCTTCGGCGCGGCACGTCACCCTCTGGTCGGTGAGCGCGAAGCAAACGAACCGATGCAATCGGCTCAATGGAATAAAAAGCGCTGGCCGGTGAACCGGCCAGCAAAAAGGTCCTGGCGATCCGAGGTTGGTGTGTGCCAGAACCACATGCATTGAACGGCGCGCGCGGTGTGACGGGCGGGCAGGTCAAGAGATCGATCAGGCCGATCGGAGCGTTGCCCGCTCGAACCCGCGCAATAATCTGTGATCGCAGTTCAGGCCGGGCTAACCGATGCGTCCCGGTTTGCGCTCACGCCCGCGAACCTGAACGCATCGTCGGGCGTCGGTACTTCCCATGTGGCGATCATCTCGTCGGTCGGAAGATAGTCGGGATCGGCCGACGCGACCCCGACCCATACGCCTTGGGATACCTGCCTGCCATGGAGATAAAAGTGCAGCTCCCGGCCAGCGCGCTCGCACGTGCACCGAATCCTCTCCACCGATCGGCCCAGTTTTCTGATCCGTGCGACCTGGTTGCGATCCAGCTCGAACATGGCGCTCATCACCCCGTCGCAATCGCCGATGCCAAGCATGTTGCTGTCATCGGTGAACATCCACGATGGATGCGGCGTACCCAGGCGCAGCATGAAAAAATCAGCGGACTCTGAACCAATCATCCTGTTTCTCCGGCAAAAAATACGTCGTTCCACCCACTGAAGCTTGATCGGAACGCACGTCCATCCAACCTGTTCCCTTCGCCCTGCCTGAATGCTCGAACGGACGTGCGCCAGCGCCTGGTAATCGGCGGGGCTCAACATCGCCACGCGCGGCGTCCGTCGCTTCCGAAGCGCCTACACGCTCGCCTGACCCGTGACGGGTTCGGCGGCGATACTGTCGGAACCGGAAAGTCTCACCGCAACAGCGGCTGCCGCCGTGCTCCCGTAGACGTTGAGGGCGGTTCTCCCCATGTCGAAAAACGCGTCGACGCCCAGGAGCAGCAGCACCGCATCGGCCGGCAACCCGATCGACGTCAGAACGATGGTGATGGCGACGATCGCCCCGGACGGCACGTTGGCTGCGCCGTCGATGGTGATGATCGTCAAGATCAGAATCGTGATCGCGAGCGGCCAGGACCACGCAAGGTGATAGGCGTCGGCCAGATAGCCGACCGCAAGAGCCGTGTAGAGCACCGCGCCGTCGCGGTTGAAAATATAGGCGAGAGGCAAGATCGTCGACGCCACGCCGTACGGAACGCCCAGTTCAACGAGTTTCTTCAGATGCAGCGGGTAGGTAATTTCGGAAGAGCGCGTCGTGAAGCCGAGGATCAGCGGTTCCCTCACCTTCCTGAGCACGGCCAGAGGCGACTGACCGGCGACGCGAATGACGGCCGTGAGTACAACCGCGAGAATCGCCATGCCGAGATAGGCGACGCCCAGAAGCTCGATAAGCGAGTGCGCGCCCGCAAAGCCCTTGGCTGACAACAACTGCGCGATCGCGGCGAAGATCGCGAGCGGCGACCATGCGATCACCCACTGGACCATCTTGAACAGTCCCGACAGCAGCGCCTCGAACACGGCGATCGCAGGCTCGGCGCGCTCGGGGGCCGCCGCCAATGCCGCACCGAAAATGACGCCGAAGACGAGCACCGGCAGCGAATTTCCCGCCGCGAGCGCAGCGACGATGTTTGCGGGAATCAGATCGACGAGAAATTTCGTCCAGTCGATGCTCGACGCGAGCGCCGCGGGCATCGATCCGGATTGCGTCATGCTCGCACCGAGGCCCGGTCGAAATGCAAGGTTGAGCAGCAGGCCGAGCGACGCGGCCAGGCCCGTCATCAATACGAAGAAGCCGATACTGGACAGGGCGACCTTTCCGAGCCGCTCGCGAAGTCTGCCGGCCCGAAAGACCCCGACCGTGACCGACAGGAAGATCAGCGGCATGACGACCATCTTGATCGCGTGGCCGAACATCGCGCTCAGAAAGCCGAGCTTCGCGGCAAAGCCCGGCGCAAACACGCCGCACGCGGCGCCCAGGACGAGTCCGCCAAGCATCTGCATCGGGAGGGAAAGCCCTTTATTTTTCGTGTTCATGCCGTGCCTTTAACAGTTTGATCCGTGCCGGCGTACCGTCGACGATGTGATTCCACATATGCTGACGCGCAAGCTCGCCGTCGTTCGCTTCGATTGCGTGAAAGATGTGCAGGTGCTCGATCGTGCCGCGCCGAACGGTTTCGGCGTCGCCGCGCGGGAGTTCGTTCAGGGCCAGGGTCTGGGCCCGCAACAGACCATACGCCGACGAGATCCGGACGTTCCGTGCGGCAGCGAACAACTCTTGATGAAACACCCAGCCGATACGTTGTTCGAGCATGATGTCCGAGACGTCCCGCTCAACCAGTTCCTGCATTTTTACCGCGGCCTCGCGCAGCCCTGCCGTTGCGCCCGACCTCGCTGCAAGAAACGCCGCGGTACTCTCCAGCGCCAGCCGCATTTCAAAAATTTCGCGGAGATCGCTCGTCGTTGGCGAAGCGACATAGGTGCCGCTCTTTTCGATGACGACGACCAGCCCTTCGGACTCGAGCAAATGCAATGCGCTGCGCACCGGCATTTGGCCGAAACCCAGTTCATCCGACAGGCCTCGATGAGATACTTTCTGTCCAGGCGCAAGCCGGCCGTCAAAGATCCTCGATCGGATCTCGTCGTAGGCGAGCTCTGCATCTGTCGAGACTTTCGACGTCATCTGTGATCGCAGTTAGCGTATGATTGAAAAGAAGTCGCGGATAGGAAATTACCCTTACTCATAACGCACGGCAACTGCTAATTTTGCGAGTGGGTATACCGAAAGAGAAACGGAAGAAAATCCGCGTCACGAAGAGAGCCGATAATTATATGATTTCACAAGATGTGCGCTTTACCATCTGTGCCGTCCGTGCGGAAGAAACCTATCCCCTCAGAGCCGCAATCCTGATGGCGGGAGACGAGGAGGGAAGCGCCCTGCATGGCGACCTCGCCCCCACTACCATGCACTTTGCCGTTCGCGACCACGACGCCATCGTCGCCGTCGCATCGGTTTGCAAGGAAGGACACGCCGGCATTTCGGACGCCGACGCGTGGCGCCTGCGCGGCATGGCCGTCCATCCGTCGGTACGCGGCCTGGGATTCGGACGCCTGCTGGTCAATCTGTCCATTCGCCATGTGCGCGAACAACGCGGCATTCTGCTCTGGTGCACGGCGCGCGAATCGGCATATCGGTTCTATGAAATCCTCGGCTTCGATCGCGATCCGATTCCGATTTCAATGCGCGGGCGCGACGACATGAAATTTTATCTAATGCAGCGCCGGATCGAGCGCTGAGTTTCGTCCGCGGCTGACGTTCGATCTCGGTCGGCGTCAGTGTCCGGCGCCGGCCGGCCCGGACAGATATTCAACGATCGCCTTCTCCATTTCGATTATTGCAATCGCGGAGAAAATGGAACGGTTATCCAGAATGACCCTGGCGACCGGTACTTTCCTTCCTGATGGCTGATCGTCGTGGCGGCCCGCAACCGAATATCGCGTTCACCTCCGTTCTCCGCCTTCGCTTGCCGTTGTCGACATTCGGCGGCGCGACGGCGCGCACCTCGATACACCTCCGTGGACCCCGGTTCCTATCAGGGAAACTCCGTAAGGCGCGACGTTATCAAACGAGATTAACTTATATCAAACTAATTTTGACGGGAATTTATGTTCCTGATATGGTCTTTCCGCCTGCAAAGCGCGACGACACAGGATAGCTGGAGCGGCAACGAAAGCAAGGAAGTCGCTTTCGTTCAGGTTGGGGCGCCGCGATCGTTCTGATCGGGGGTGCAGGATAGGTCGAGCAGCGTCGCGTTCCCCGCATCAAATTGTAAGGATAACGAAATGGTCGAATGTGGCATGCCGATCGGACCGAGCGAATATACGACGCCGGCCGGCGCGACCGGAACGACGCACAGGCCGTGCGTCGTCATCTGCATTCGAATGCGACACAAGCCGTTTCAATCCGTCCCGAAACTTCTCCTCACAGTGAAATGCAGATGAAAAACAAGAAGATCAACATCAGCGTTATCGCCGTTGCCGCCTTCGCAGCATCGTCGGCAGCAATGGCACAGTCGTCGGTCACCCTGTATGGCATGCTCGATGCCGGTATCGGCTACACGTCGAACATCAATGGCCACAGCAGGTACGGCCTCGATGGCGGTGCCGCCGGTTCGAACAAGTGGGGCCTCAGGGGGCAGGAGGATCTCGGCGGCGGCCTCCAGGCGGTATTCAAGATCGAGAACGGTTTCAGTATTGGGACGGGCGGCATAGGCGGCCAGGGGCCCATCGGTAACACGCGTTCGCTGTTCAACCGCCAGGCTTACGTGGGCCTCGCGTCCAATCAGTACGGCGCCTTGCGCTTGGGGCGCCAGCTCGACGCCGTGACGGAAATGGTCCAGGTCCTGACGGGCGACGCCATTTCGGCGTCGACCTTCTCGACCCCGGGCGACGTCGACAACAACGACAACACGACGAACCAGAACAACGCGGTGAAGTACATTTCGCCGATCATCCACGGCTTCCAGGCCGAAGCCGCGTACTCGTTCGGCGGCGTGGCCGGCGCAACGGGCTCGGGTCAGTCGTGGTCGGCGGCCGCGACCTACGCGCAAGGCGGCCTGACGGTCGCCGGCGGCTACTTTCGTGCGGTCAACCAGGGCGAGAACGGCTGGCTGAACGCAACGGCACAACCGAGTTTCGGCGGCGCGCTGGGCTACCCGAGTTCGGGCTACAACGGTGGCAATGCGTTCAAGAGCGCGGGCATCGCGCAAGTCGCCGCGCAATACGAGGTGGGGCCGTACACGGCTGGCCTGCGCTACTCGAACGCCCAGTACAAGGGCAACGATGGCCAGCCGTCGATCCACTTCAACGTGCTCGGCGCGCTGCTGCAGTACCGGGTCACGCCGGCGCTGTCGCTCGCGACCGGCTACACGTATGTCTACGGTTCCGCGGCCACGCCCGCGCAAGCCGCCGAAGGTCGCACGATGGCCTCGATCAACCAGGTGTCGCTGGGGGCAACGTACTCGCTGTCGAAGAGTACCGCGCTGTACGCGATGGGCGCCTACGTGCATGCGAAGGGCGCGCAGGCCTCGGCCGCCGACTTCGGCAACACCTCGTCGGGCGGCAACCAGGTTCAGGTCAACATCGGCATGTTCCACGGCTTCTGATCGCCGACCGGCAACACCGGCGCAGTGGCGGCACGACCCCGGCGTCGTGCCGCCCGGCCTGACCGGCGGACCTAGCCGCCCTCCTGACTCGCCATGCGCTCCATCCATTCCTCGAACGCGGACACGGCGGCATCGTCGGCGCGATCGGCGTTCGTCACCAGCATGTAGTCGTCGGCACGCCATACCGGCGCCGCGATGGGACACACGAGGCGCCCCTCGGCGAGATCGCGGCCGATCAGCGGCAGCGAGGCCAGCGCCACGCCGAGCCCCTCGATGGCCGCGCCCAACTGAAGATTCACGTGATCGAATTCGACATGGCGTGCGGCTCGCAGATCGGAAGCGCCCGCTTCCTTCAACCAGTGCGACCACGCGGAGCGTGTCGTGGCCGAATGCAGCAGGACGTGATGGCGCAGGTCGGCCACGCTCTGGATCGGGTGCTGCCGCAGCAAGGCGGGATTGCAGGCCGGCACGCGCAAATCAGGCATCAACGAGCGCGACACGACGCCCGCGCCCTGCTCGGGACCGGAGCGGACACCGATATCGAACGCGTCGGCGACATAGCGCAGCTTGCGCGACGTCGTCGACACCCTCACGTCGATGTCGGGGTACCGCGAATGAAAATCGGCGAGCCGCGGCAGCAGCCAGCAAAGCGCGAAGCTCATCGGCACGTTCACCCGCACGACGCCTGATATCCGGTGCGTGAACGGGTTGTGGCGCAGCCGCCCCACCGCGGTACCGAGGCGCTCGAACGCGTGGCTGACGTCGTTCAGCAACGCGGCCCCTTCGTCGGTCAGCACGACGCCGCGCGGACGACGGTCGAACAGCGGCAGCCCGAACCAGTCCTCCAGCAACCTGATCTGCTTGCCCACGGCCCAGTGGGTCACGTGCAGTTCCGCCGCGGCAGCCGCGAAGCTGCCGTGCCGCGCGACCGCATCGAAGGCGCGCAGCGCATTGAGCGGGGGCAACTCGCCCCGGGGCTTCGCGGCATCCCGGCTTTCGTTCATGACGTGACTTTTTCTCCCAACTGACGCGATTTTAGCTCAATTGAAATGGCTGTCGCGTCGGCCATAAAATCGACGCATCGAGCGTGAAAGCGATGCCACAAGCGGCTCCCCTCCCCCGCTCGCACGGAGCGAATGACGATGCGCCTGCCGGTTTTTTCCCCTCCCGTGATGCAGGAGACTGCGCCACCCCGACGGCGCGTGCTGTGGCTATCGTGCATTGCGCATGCCATGCACGACGGCTATACGGACATGATCTACGCGCTGCTTCCCGTGTGGCAGTCGGAATTCGGGCTCGACTTCGCGGCCCTCGCCATCCTGCGCGGCGTCTATGCCGGCACGATGGCGACGCTGCAATTGTCGGCCGGGCGCCTCGCGCAACGCCTGGGCAGCCGCTCGACCCTCGCAATCGGCACGCTGCTCGCCGCGCTCGGCTATGCGATCGCGGGCATGTCGGGCGGCCTGCTCGGCTTGGGCGTCGCGCTCGCGATTTCGGGCGGCGGCTCCAGCACGCAGCATCCGATCGCGTCGGGCGCCGTCTCTCGCGTCTATGGGCGCGACGCGAGAGGCCCGCTGAGCATCTACAACTTTTCCGGCGATCTGGGGAAATCCGCGCTGCCGGCCGCCATTTCGCTGCTCGTGACGATGATGCCGTGGCGTCATGCGCTATGGATCGTCGCCGGATTGGGCGGTGTCGTGGCCGCCGTCATCGCGCTCTGGTTTCCGGCCGTGCCACGCGCCGCCGCCAACATGACGGTCAAAGGCCAGGCGTCCACTCAACGCAGCGGCACCGGGCGAAGCGGATTCTCCGCGCTGTTTTCGATCGGCGTGCTCGATACGGCCGTACGCATGGGACTGCTTACCTTTCTGCCGTTCCTGCTCAAGGCCAAGGGCGTCTCGCCGCAACTGCTGGGCACGGCCCTTGCGCTCGTTTTCATCGGCGGCGCGGCCGGCAAATTCATGTGCGGCTGGCTCGGCGCGCGCATGGGCATGGTCAGGACGGTGCTGCTCACGGAGGGCGGGACAGCGGCGTGCATCATCGCGGTGATGTCTCTCCCGTTGGCGCCGACCATGGTGCTGCTGCCCATTCTGGGTATGATGCTCAACGGCACTTCGTCGGTGCTGTACGGAACCGTGCCGGAGATGTCCGCGCCCGAACGCACCGAGCGCGCGTTCGCGATCTTCTATACCGGGACGATCGCGTCGGGCGCGCTGTCGCCCGTGCTCTACGGCTTCCTGGGCGACTGGATCGGCGTGCACGGCGCCACCTATGCGACCGCGTTGACGGCCCTCGCGATTTTTCCGCTCGCCCTCGCGCTGCGCCCGCATCTGGCGGACGACTCGACAGGATGAACACCATGACGAAACCTGACTACCCGACCGTCGCCCTCGTCGGTCCGGGCGCAATCGGAACGACCGTCGCCGCGGCCCTTCATGAAGCCGGCCGCACGCCGGTGATCTGCGGCCGCTCGGCGCACGCGCAATTGAAGTTGCGCTTCGACGGCGGCGAAATCGTCGTGCCCGGGCCCGTGCTGACCGATCCGCAAGCGATCGAGGGCCGGTTCGATCTCGTGTTCATTGCGGTCAAGTCGACGCAGATAGCGAGCGCGGCGCCCTGGGTCTCCGCGCTATGCGACGCGAATACCGTCGTCTGCGTGCTGCAAAACGGCGTCGAGCAACAGGCCGCGTTCGCACCGTATGCGGCCGGCGCCGCGGTCGTGCCATCGGTCGTTTGGTTTCCCGCGCAACGCGAATCGGGCGAGTCGGTGTGGCTGCGCGGCAGGCCCCGGCTCACCCTGCCCGATACGCCGGCCGGCAACGTGGTGGCCTCGGCGTTGCGCGGCACGCGCTGCTCGCCCGAGGTGGCGGAGGATTTCGTCTCGCTCGCGTGGCGAAAGCTTTTGCAGAACGCGGTGGCGGGGCTCATGGTGCTGACCGGTCGCCGCGCCGGCATGTTCTCGCGAAGCGACATCACCGAACTGTCGCTCGCCTACCTGCGGGAATGTCTCGCGGTCGCGCGTGCGGAGGGCGCGAAGCTGGGCGATGAAGTGCCGCAGGAGATCATCGATGGATTCCACGGCTTTCCGCCCGATTTGGGAACGTCCATTCTGGCCGACCGGCAGGGCAACCGCCCGCTCGAATGGGACTGCCGCAATGGCGTCGTGCAGCGATACGGACGAACGCACGGCATTCCGACGCCGATCAGCGATCTGGTCGTGCCGCTGCTCGCGGCCGCGAGCGACGGGCCGGGCTGATGCCGGACCGCCACAAATACTCTGCGCCAAAGGCAGCGCTAACGTCTGACAAAAGATGCTTGCTGCCGCTCCGTACGAATCAATCGCCGTCGCCACCCGCCCGGCGCGCGCCGATGCGAGGTCAATTCCGGTAAAAATTGACCGGCCGAACAAAAAGTTACCGTTCGTTTCAAAGATGCCCAGATAGTGAGTTGCCGTCCGGCTATTCTTCCGTCACCCACAATAACGATCCCATCTGGGGGTGACATATGAACACCATCATCAAGAGCGCCCTGTGCGCCGCCTTCGTGCCGTTCGTACTCGCTGGTTGCGGCGGCGGCGACGACGGCGGCGGCACGCAAACCGGTACGCTGCACGTCGCGATGACGGACGCGCCTTCCTGCGGCTTCGACCATGTGTACGTCACCGTCTCGCAGGTCCGGGTCAACGCCAACGCGAATGCCTCCGACAACGATGCCGGCTGGTCGACCGTTTCCCTCGCGACGCCGCAGAAGATCGACCTGCTGTCGCTGACCAACGGCGTGCTCGCCGATCTGGGCCAGACCGCGCTGCCCGCCGGCCAGTATCAGCAAGTCCGGCTGGTGCTCGCGCAGAATCAAGGCAACAACCTCGCGAACTCGGTCGTCCCGACCGGCGGCTCGGAACAGGCGCTCGCCACGCCCAGCGCGACGCAAAGCGGCTACAAGATCATCCAGCCGTTCACGGTCCAGCCCAACACGCTCGTCGATCTCGTGCTCGACTTCAATGCATGCAAGTCGATCGTCCAGCGCGGCAACGGCTCGTATGCGCTGAAGCCGGTCGTCACCGCGATCCCGACCGTCGTGAGCGGCGCGATCTCCGGTTACGTCGCATCGGCCGAAGCCGGCTCGACCGTCTATGCCGAACAGGGCGGCAAGGTCGTTCGCGGCACGGTGGCCGACAGTTCCGGGAAGTTCGTGCTGTCGCCGCTGATCCAGAGCTCGACGCAGGGCAACTACGACGTCGTGATCGTGAAGAACAACTTCGCGTCGGGTATCGTCCGCTCGGTGCCGGTGGTGGTGAACACGACCACGGCGGTGTCGGCGTCGAGCGCACCGATCACGCTGCCTGCGTCGACGATGAGCACCGTCAGCGGTACGGTCACGGCCAGCGCGAACGCCTTCGTGCGCGCGCTGCAGACGATCGATGCGAACGCGTACGAGATCACGTCGATCAACGCGAACATGGACACCGGCGCCTATTCGCTGTCCGTGCCCACGGCCGCGCCGATCGTCGGCACCTACTCGGGGTCGCTGCCGGTCGCGCTGGCCGCGGCGCCGGCCGCCGCAGGCCAATACACGATCGAGGCCGACGCGGCATCGGGGGCGACCCAATCGGCAAACGTCAACGCAACGACCAGTCAGTCCAACGTCAACTTCAGTTTCTGACGCGCTGACGGCATCATCGAAAGGGCCGAACGGCCCTTTCCTTCCAACGGGAGAACGAAGTGAAAAAAGGGATGATCGCGTTGCTCGCAGCGGCGAGCATGGTGGGCGCGCTCGGCGGGTGCGTCGCCTATGTTCCTGGCGCACCGGTCGTGGTCGCGCCGCAAGGCGGGCCGGGGAATGGATTCTGTCCGCCGGGACAGGCCAAGAAAGGCAATTGTTGATGTAAAGCCCGCGGCAGCCGCGGGCTTTTTTTCATCCATCGCGCGAGCGAGCCGGCGCCCACGCCCGAGGGCTCGACGAATCCCCGTTCCCCGCCGCGTCACTCCGCCAGCTTCGGCGGCCACGCATGGCCTTCGGCCTGACAATGCCTGCACCACGCATACAGCGCGTCGTACATGACGAGACCGTGTTCCAGCATCGCGTGATCGTCGGGAAACATGTCCGACAGTCCGAGCGAAATCGCATGAAGCCCGCTCGACTGCGGCGTCAGGTCGAGCCGCGACGTATCCGCGCCGCGGATGATGCGGGCCATGTGCCGCAACGCCTGATCGTCGGTCAGGCCGTACTTGCCGAGAAACGCGTCGAAGCTGCATTGCTCGCCGACGTGCGTCAATTCAACGCCGGGAATGTCGTACGGGATCGCGCCGCTCTCGCCGGCGATGCGCAGCACGTCGCCCGGCGCAACATAGAGAAATTCGGGCGTCTCGTCGATAAAACGGGCAATGAGCCAAGGACACGCTACCCGGTCGATTTTCGGACGTTGGCGAGTAATCCATTGCATGGCGGCCTCCACGATCAGTGATGCAACAGCGGATACACGATCAGGCCCATCACGGCGGCTCCGCCGACGACCATCGGCTCCGACAGCTTCTTGAACCTGACCAGCAGCACGATCGTCGCGAGCGCCACCAATGCGGTCGGCACGTCGACGATCGAGCGTCGGGCCAGCACGATCACCGACCCCGTGATCGCGCCGACGGCCGCGGCCGTCACGCCGTCGACGAACGCCAGGATCGCCGGCAGCCTGCCGTATTTCTTGAAGTACGGGGCCGGCAACACCGTGAACAGATAGCACGGCAGGAACGTACCGGCCGCCGCCACGCACGCGCCGGGCAACCCCGCCACCAGATAGCCGATGAAGCCGACCGTGATGACGACCGGGCCCGGCGTGATCATCGCGACCGCCACGGCGTCGACAAACTGCTTCTCGCTGAGCCAATGGTGCTCGGTGACCACGCCCCCATAAAGGAACGGCACGATCGCGAGCCCCGAGCCGAACACGAACGCGCCGGCCTTCGCGAAGAAGGCGGCCAGTTGCACGAGCTGCGGCCAGTCGACGATACCGAGCCATGCGCCCGTGGCGGAAACGGGCCACGCCACGACCGCATCGACGCGCCGCTGGCGTAACCACCGGGGCGGCGCACGCGTGAGCCAGACGAGCACGCCCGCCGCGAGAAACAGCCACGCCACTTCCGATTCGGTGATCACGGTCACGGCCACCAGCGCGAGATAGATCGCCCACAGCAGCGTGTCGCGGCCGATGCTTTTCGCGGTCAGCTTGCGCGCGCTGATCGCGATGATGCCGATCACCGCCGCGCCAACGCCGTAGAACACCGACTGCATCCACGTCAGGCCGCCGAATCGCGTGTACGCGTAGCCGAGCAGCACCACCATCACAAACGACGGCAGCACGAACGCGATCCCGACCATCGTGGCGCCGACGATGCGGTAATGCACGTAGCCGAGATAGATCGCCAGTTGCGCGGCGAGCGGGCCGGGGGCGAGTTGCGCGAGCGCCAGGCCTTCCTTGTAGTCCGCGTCCGCGATCCATCGGCGCGTATCCACGAGATCCCGATGCATGTAGCCCGCGAGCGCGACCGGCCCGCCGAACCCCGTCGCGCCGAGCCGCGCGAAGTACCCGATCATTTGCCACAGCGTATAGGCCGGGCGGTCCCGGTGTGTATTCATGTTGGCGCGAGCAGCATGGTCAGGGTTGGCGGTTGCCGCGGAAATGCACGTACAACGAATCGAGTACGGTGCCGATCTCCGTCAGCAATGCGTCATCGTCGGCGACGCGCTTTCGGGCGCCGGCGAGAATGGCCTCGAATCCGCCGGCTTCCGGCACGGTGGCGCCGCCCACATCCAGCGCATGCACCATGGCGCCCAGCCGGGCGAGTCCGTCGTTGTCGCCCAGCCCGAAGCTGGCGACCAGCACCTCGAACGACACGCGATCGCCCACATGCGTGAACGGCGCGCCGTCGAAGTCGAAGCCGAGCGCGTCGGCCGGGCAATCGGCGAGATTGTCCAGCCACACGAAGCGTGCATGCGGATCGATGAAACGCTGAATCAGCCACGCGCTGGCGACGCGATCGACCCACAGGTGACGGCGCGTCGCCCACAACCTGCCCTGATACTGCGCACGGTCGCGACGCGGAATGCCGCGCTGCGCGGCATGCGGCTCGCCGGGCGAGCGCAACGCTTCGACCGCGGCGGTGAAATCCCGCCATTGCGCCTGCGCGCGCAGCGAAGTTTCGCCGGGAAAGAAATCGATGCTTCGAATCGCCTCGTAGTTGCGAGCATGGCGGCGTTGCAGGCGGTTGAGCTCGGCGACCGCCAGATCGGGCAGCGTGCTGCGGGCCGCCGAAAGCTCGGCGAGCCAGCCTGCGTAATCGCCCGCGCGATCGAACAGCGACTGGTACGCGTCTTCGTCGGCAGGATCGTCCGCCCGGACATCCAGCAACCACGCCTGCCCTTCGCCGTTGCGCGCCTCGTCGGCGAGCTCACGCAGTTGCGCCGCCTGCTCGGCATGCGCAGGCAACAGATAGGCGCCGTCCCGCAGTGCACCACAGCCGAGCGCCTTGACGGTACGCCAGATGCGCATGCGGGCAGTCGCGCCGGAGGTCGGCAGACTGACGATCAACAGGAGCCAGGAAGTCGGGACGGCATTCATGACGGCAGCATAAGTGGCCGTCACGAACACTGCAATTCGGTAGATATCGCTACACCATTTCGACGGCAGGCAGCCATGCTCGACGCGTGGAACAGGAAGGCAAAAACAACGACCGTCAAACGCGCCCGGGCCGCCTCGTCGCCAGCCGCGCAACCCGATGCGGGCCCGATATGCGGTCGACGCCGCGGCACATCGTGACGATATCCTGCGAATCGGGCGGTTCTGCGCATAAACTGAAAGCACGCGACGGCAGGCTGCCGTCGAGCGATCGAACGCTTTTCCCCGACACCGCGCAGACTGCAACTGAACGGCAAACGCAGGCCCGCACATGAAACCGCCCCATGAAAATTGATCCCAGCGTCATTCCTCACTATCTCGTCCTGCGTGCGGGCTGCCCCCCTTATGTGCTGAATTCGGATCGTCAGGTGCTCCGCCGCCAGGCGAGTCGGCTCTTGCTGGCATTCGCGCGAACGCGCGGAGCGATCGCACATGTCGACGGCATCGCCTGGAACGTCTTCTCCGACAGCGAGGGGCTCACGATAGTCGAGCGTCGCGAGACCGGGTTCTTTTCGTTGGTCGCGGGAAACGAGACCGAACGTCAGTTGCATTTGCTGACGACCCTCTGACGTCGTCGCCGGGACGGGGTATCGCACGGGCGACAGGCGTGCCGGCAAGGGACCGATCGCGACCCAGGCGTCACGCGTTCCGCCCCTGCCGATAGCGCTTGACACGCTTCGTGCCGACGCGTACTGTCGGCCGCGGAAGTATTCAAGAAGCGCGATTGCTGCTCATCATCGACCGCAGCCTGCGGTATTCGTTGTCCTCTCCCTCCTTGATTCCTTTTCCTCGTCCATACGAGGCATATGCGCTCGTTCATTTTCAGGAGATCCAACATGGATACCGGTACCGTCAAGTGGTTCAACGACAGCAAGGGCTTCGGCTTCATCACCCCCGACAACGGCAGCGACGATCTGTTCGCCCACTTCTCGGAGATCCGCGGCGATGGCTTCAAGACCCTCGCGGAAGGCCAGAAGGTCAGCTTCGAAACGAAGACGGGCCCCAAAGGCCTGCAGGCGTCGAACATCACCCCGCTGTAATCGCTGAACCGTCAGCCCCTGTTCGTGAAGCGGCACATCGCTGCCGCTTCACGTGCCGCGCCCTCCGTCGCAGGTAACGCGACTCGGCGCGGGCACGGCCACCCGCTTCGCATCCGGCCGTCGGCCGGTGCGTATGCCGACACCGGCCCTCACTCGCGCCGCACGGCCGACCGCACGCGCGCAAGCGGCGCACGTCATGCTCACCGAACCGCGCAAGCGGTGCAGCAGGAGAACCCGCATGACCCGAAACCAGCCTCGCCGCAACAAGGCGCCTGCGCGTGCCAGCCAGGCCATCACTTTGCCGAAGCTGGGCACCGCATTGAACTGGGTGCCGCCCAAACCGCCTGCGGTCACGAAATCGCGCGCGAAGAAACGCCCGCCTGCTCCGCAATAACCCGCCTGAAACCGGGCGACGTCCTCGACGAAGTGCGTGCGCCAACCCGGAATAAGTTGGACGTTCGACGAAGGATGCGCGTATGATGGGCTCATCCGAACGATCGGCCGCCCTCCGACGTTCGCCCCTCCACCCACCCGCTTGCTGCATCGCCCCTCCTTCGCGCTGCAACGTTGTCCCCTTCACCCACCGGCCCGCCCTGCAATGGGAATACTGGCCGAACGTGTTCGCCCATGCGACTCGCCGTGGCCGAACGCCAGGAGTTCGTCATGAGCATGCACGTCTATCGTGGATTCGAGATTTATCCGCTGATTTACCCTCACGTGGCCGCGCCGCATGGCTGCCCGCACAACTACGACGCCGGGTTCGACGCGGCCGTCAAGATTTGCCTGCGCGGCACCACCGATACGCTGACGCAGAGCCAGACCTTCCGATTGCACGACATCTCCCCATTCGACAATGCCGGCGACGCACGTCGTGCGTCGGTGCGCTTTGCCGAGAACATCATCGACGACAATCGGGACAAACAGGGCTTCTTTTCCAGCGCGCGCTGACGCGCGCTCGTCGGCACAACGCAATTTTTCGGTATTTTGGAGGACGAAATGATCATCGACGAACTGCTCGGCTTGATCGAACGGCATGAAGTCACCCGGATCGACACCGTCGTTCCCGCCAGAATCGCCGATTCAGCGATGTGCCACCAACCCGAGCTGCACATGTTCATGGCGGTACGTGCGCTCTCGATCGGAGCAGGATATTCGGAATTCGAATCCGACGAGATAGCCAGCGCCGTCATGACGCGGCTCGGCTAGCTTTCCGTTCCAGCCTTTCCCGACAGGATCTACATGACGACAATTACGCTGAAGCTCAACGAACCGATCGATGTCGCGCTGCGGCGATTCCGGCGCGGCATCGAGAAAACCGGGCTGATTCGCGAATTGCGCGCCCGCACCGGCTACGAGAAGCCCACGACGGAGCGCAAGCGGAAGAAGGCCAGCGCCGTTGCCAGGCAGCGCCTGCGGGCCAAGCGCATGTTGCCGCCCCGAAAAATGTACTAGGAGGACATCGTGTACAACATGCCGGCCGAGGCGCCTCCGTTCTTCCCGCTGACGAAATGCGAAGTCGACTTCGATCAGCAGAACGACATGGTGACACTGCTGCCGAGCTTCTATGCATTCGGGTGCGAGTACACCAGCCGCGGGCTTCTGATCGGGCGTAGCGATGCGTTCAAGCTGATTGCCGCGATCGAGAAGGCGCTCAGCGTTCAGCAGTAATCCGACACCGGCGCACTCGCCAGCACCGACAACCACAAAAAGGACCATGCGCGGCCGGACCCAGTACGTCGATCTGCTCTACTTCCTCGTTGTCATGCAACTCGTCACCCGCAGGCAGACGCGCGCGTGGCTTTCGCCGTTCCAGCTCGCCGAATCGCTGCAAGCGTGGCTGGTCATCCATCGTGCGAAATGCGAGTGGCGCGATCGCGTCTGGATAGGCCACGCTTCGCTTCAGATCGCGAAATCGGCCGGCCCGGCCGACAGCGCCGCACTCGCGCAACGGCTCGCGCATGCCGAACCGGCGCCGACGCCCGCTTCTCCGGACGCCTCGACGGACCGGGCGGGCCTGCGAATGGCGTGCATCCGTTACCTTCGCGAGCATGTCTGACCTTGATCCCCGTTAACGGGGCGACATGCAATCCGGCAACGGCGACCGACAGGCAGGGGTCGATGCGTCAGTGACATGCGAACGCGGTTCGCGTTCGTGCCGACATATCGGGGCGCGACCGATTAAAAAAGTCGCGTGCCGGCTCGGCGTTTCGACGCGGCCACGCCCGCGGCATGCTACATCGGGCGTCCCGATGATAAGCTCGGCATCGACGCGCTGTCGCGCACCCGTCACCCGACCGACCCCAAGCCTCCCGCGAGTCCGCTCATGTCCATCGCTCCTGCTGTCGTCTCCGCCTTCACTCCCACCGGCAAGCTCCGCGCATCGATCAACCTCGGCAACCCGATCCTCGCGAACCGCGACCCGGCAACGGGCGAACCGTTCGGCGTCTCGATCGACCTCGCCCGTGCATTCGCCGAGCGCCTGTCGGCCGACCTGGAACTCGTGGTGTTCGACGCCGCCGGCAAATCGGTGCAGGCGCTGACCGATGAGCGCGCCGATTTCGGCTTCTTCGCGATCGATCCGCTGCGCGGCGAAACCGTCGCGTTCACCGCACCGTACGTGCTGATCGAAGGTTTCTATCTCGTGCCCGACGCGTCGCCGATCCGCACCCATGCGGACGTCGACCAGCCGCACAACCGCGTGGCCGTCGGCAACGGCAGCGCGTACGACCTGTTCCTCACCCGCGAACTGAAAGCCGCGCGGATCGTGCGCGCGCCGACGTCGCAAGCGGTCGTGTCGACGTTCGTCGAGCAAAAGCTCGAAGTGGCGGCCGGCGTGAAGCAGCAGCTCGAAGCAGACGCCGCGAAAACGCCGGGCCTGCGCCTGCTCGACGAGCGCTTCATGGTGATCCGGCAGGCGATGGGCGTGCCGAAGAGCCGCGGCGACGCGGCGGCCGCGGTGCTGAACGCGTTCGTCGAGGAGATGAAGGCGTCGGGCTTCGTCGCCGATTCGCTGCGCCGGCACGGCATCACGGGCGCATCGGTCGCGCCGGCTGGCTGATCGACAGCCGCGCAGCGACATGCCGAACGCGCCCACCCGTTGACCGCCGAGGCCGTCCGGCTCGCGGCTCGGGCATGCGATTTCAGCACGCGCCGGCTCGGTCCTCGCGCGCATGACGCGTACGGAATCGCGGCAACGCAGCATCGCCGGGCACAGGACACGCGCAAATGGCGAAGCGGCGCCGGACGTCGCGACCCCGCGACCGCCGAATGGGGCAATGTGCTGCTCCGCACCAACCCGTTGCGGATCGCGCCGGCTTCGGGCACGAAGCGCCACCGGCGCAATCGCCGAGCCCGATCGGCCTCGTCCCCGCGCTAGCGCAAACCCGGACCCGGTTGCACTGTTCATCGTCATTCTGGTCCTGTATCGTCCTTCCATCCCCGATTGCGAAACCGGTGCATGGGAGGCTCTCGATGCGAAAAAAGAATGCTGCAGCCGTCTGGATCCTGATCGCGATGCTGGCAGGCATCGCAATCGGCTACATGGTCTTCACGAGCTTTCCCGACAAAAAGGCCGCGACCGAAATCGCCGGCTACATCTCGCTCGTCTCCGACGTGTTCCTGCGGCTGATCAAGATGGTGATCGGGCCGCTGGTGTTCTCGACGCTGGTCGTCGGCATCGCGCACATGGGCGACGCGGCCTCGGTCGGGCGCGTGTTCGCGAAAGCGTTCGGCTGGTTCATCACCGCGTCGCTGGTCTCGCTGCTGCTCGGGCTGCTGATGGCGAACCTGCTGCGGCCCGGCGACAACCTCGGCCTGCCGCTGCCGGACATCGGCGCATCGGCGAACCTCGCGACCTCCAAGTTCACGTTGAAGGATTTCGTCGGCCACATGGTGCCGAAGTCGATCGCCGAGGCGATGGCGAACAACGAAATCCTGCAGATCGTCGTGTTCTCGATGTTCTTCGGCGTGGCGCTCGCCGCGCTCGGCGAACGCGGCAAGATCCTCGTGGCCGCGATCGATCAACTGTCGCACGTGATGCTGAAAATCACCGGCTACGTGATGAAGCTCGCGCCGCTCGCCGTATTGGCCGCGATGGCCGCGACCGTCGCGGTGAACGGGCTGTCGGTGCTGCTGAAGTTCGCGGTGTTCATGGGCGATTTCTATCTGAGCCTGTTCCTGCTCTGGGCATTGCTCGTCTGCGCCGGGTTGCTGTTTCTCGGCCCGCGCGTGTTCAAGCTGCTGGTGCTGATCAAGGAAGCGTTCATGCTGTCGTTCGCGACGGCGAGCTCCGAAGCCGCGTATCCGAAGATCCTCGATGCGCTCGACCGCTTCGGCGTGAAGCGCAAGATCTCGAGCTTCGTGATGCCGATGGGTTATTCGTTCAACCTCGACGGCTCGATGATGTACTGCACGTTCGCGTCGCTGTTCATCGCGCAGGCGTACAACGTCCATCTGTCGCTCGGCACGCAGATCACGATGCTGCTCGTGCTGATGCTCACGTCGAAGGGAATGGCCGGCGTGCCGCGCGCGTCGCTCGTCGTGATCGCCGCGACGCTGCACCAGTTCGGGCTGCCGGAAGCCGGGCTACTGCTGATCCTCGGCGTCGACACGTTCCTCGACATGGGCCGCTCGGCCACGAACGCGGTCGGCAACTCGATCGCGAGCGCGGTAGTCGCGAAATGGGAAGGACAACTGATGTCGGAGGCGGAAGCCGAGGCCAACGCGGCGCGCATCGAAGCGGAACAGGAAGCGACGATCGCACATCCGACGGAAGTCTGACGGAGGCCCGCCGATGAAGATGCAGCGATTCCGGCTTGCGCTCGCGCTCGCGAGCCTGCTCGCCGCCAGCGCGTCCGCGCGCGCGGACGATCTGCCCTCCCCGCCGCCGCGCGTCGAGCCGTTCGCGCCGGCGCAACTGACCGGTACGCTCGCGAAGGTGCGCGGCACCGGCACGATCGCGCTCGGCTATCGCGACGCGTCGATACCGTTCTCGTACCTGAATGCGCGCCGCCAGCCGATCGGCTATTCGATCGAGCTGTGCAAGGCGCTCGTGTCGTCGATCGAGGATGCGGTCAACAAGAGCCTGACGATCCGCTGGGTGCCCGTCACGTCGGACAACCGCATCGACGCGGTGGTCAACGGCCAGGTCGATCTCGAATGCGGCTCCACGACGAGCAACCTCGAGCGCCAGAAGCGCGTGGCGTTCTCGCCGATTATCTTCGTGGCCGGCACGAAGGTGATGGTGAAGCGCGGCGCGCCGATCCGCTCGTTCCGCGATCTCGCGGGCAAGAAAGTCGCGGTGACGGCCGGCACGACCAACGAGAAAGCGTTGCGCGACCTGGACCAGCGGTTCAGGCTCGGGATCCAGCTGCAGGTGGTACCGGACCATGCGCAAGGCTTCGCGCTCGTCGCGAACGGCGGCGCCGACGCGTTCGCGACGGACGACGTGCTGCTGTACGGCCTGATTGCCGAGAATGCGGGCAAGGGCGGCCAGTACGACGTGGTGGGCGATTACCTGTCGTACGACCCGTACGGCATCATGTTCCGCAAGGACGATCCGCAGCTCGCGCAGGTCGTGAAGAACACCTTCGTGGAACTGGCCGCCGACGGCGAGATCGCACGCCAGTACAAGCGCTGGTTCCTGCGCCCGCTTCCGTCGGGCCTGAGTCTCAACCTGCCGATGAGCCCGCAACTGGAAACCATCATCGAGACGATCGGCATCAAGGGCGAATGAGCGCGGCGGCGAGCCGGGCGCATGGGCAAGCGGCCCCGGTGTCTCGCCTGACACCGGGGCCGCTTGCGACAAGCACCGCATTCAACCGACGCGCGCTTCACCCTGCCGCTCGGTTTCGCCGTCGGGCGATGCCGTTCGCGCCAGTACGGGCTTCAATGCCCGCCCCGTATGGCTCGCACTCACCTTCGCGAGCGCTTCCGGCGGTGCCGCCGCGACGATCGTGCCGCCGCCCACGCCGCCTTCCGGCCCGAGATCGATGATCCAGTCGGCTTCCGCGATCACGTCGAGATCGTGCTCGATCACGACGACGCTATGCCCCGCATCGACGAGCCGGTGCAGCACGCGAATCAGCTTCGCGACGTCGGCCATGTGCAGGCCGACCGTCGGCTCGTCGAGCACGTACAGCGTGTGCGGCGCCTTCTGGCCGCGCCGCGTGATGTCGTCGCGCACCTTCGTCAGCTCGGTGACGAGCTTGATGCGCTGCGCCTCGCCGCCGGACAGCGTCGGCGACGGCTGACCGAGCGTCAGGTAGCCGAGCCCGACGTCCTTCATCAACTGCAGCGGATGCGCGATGTTCGAGATCGGCGCGAAGAATTCGACCGCCTCGTCGATCTCCATCGTCAACACGTCGCCGATGTTCCGGCCGCGCCACGTGACGGCGAGCGTTTCCGGATTGAAGCGCTGCCCGTGGCACACGTCGCACGGCACCTTCACGTCGGGCAGGAAGCTCATGCCGATCGTGCGCACGCCTTGCCCTTCGCAGGCCGGGCAGCGCCCGTCGCCGGTGTTGAACGAGAAACGCGACGCCGTATAGCCGCGTGCGCGCGCTTCGAGCGTATCGGCGAACAGCTTGCGGATCGTGTCCCACACGCCGATATAGGTGGCCGGGCACGAGCGCGGCGTCTTGCCGATCGGCGTCTGGTCGACCTCGAGCACGCGATCGATCTGCTCCCAGCCGCTCAGCGACTCGCAGCCCTGCCATGCATGCGTGACGTTCAGCGACGGCCGCGGTGCGCTGCGCGCGAGCACGCTCGAACGGCGGTTCGTGGCCGGTGCGTCCTGTTGCGCCGCCTTGCGCGCACGCCGCGTGGCCGGCGACGACAGCACCGAGCGGCCGACCGCGTCCAGCAGGTTCGTCATCAGCACGTCGCGCGCGAGCGTCGACTTGCCCGAGCCGCTGACGCCCGTCACTGCGACGAGCCGCGCGAGCGGAATGCCGACCGTGACGTCGCGCAGGTTGTGCAGCGTCGCGCCATGCACGGTCAGCCAGGCTTCCGGCACGGCGTCGCCGCCCTTCTTGCCCGGCAGGCTCACGCCGCGGCGCGGCTGCAGCGGGTGCGTCATCGGCTGCGCGAGCAATCGGCCCGTGACCGAATCCGGCTGCGCGGCCAGATCGGCGACCGCGCCCTCGGCGACCAGCGTGCCGCCGCGCTTGCCCGCGCCCGGGCCGACGTCGATGATGTGATCCGCGCGGCGGATCGTGTCTTCGTCATGCTCGACGACGACCAGCGTATTGCCCTTGTCGCCGAGCTTGCGCAATGCGTCGAGCAGGATCTGGTTGTCGCGCGGATGCAGGCCGATCGTCGGCTCGTCGAGCACGTAGCAGACGCCCTGCAGGTTGCTGCCGAGCTGCGCGGCGAGCCGGATGCGCTGCGCTTCGCCGCCCGACAGGCTCGGCGCCGCCCGATCGAGGCTCAAGTAGCCGAGCCCGACTTCCTCGAGAAACGCGAGGCGGCTGCCGATCTCGCTGACGATGTCGCGCGCGATCTGCGCATCGCGCCCCGTGAGTTCCAGCGCGTCGATCCAGCGGCGCGTGTCCGACACCGTCCATTGCGCGACCTCGACGATCGGATGCGCGTCGAACGTGACCGCGCGCGCGGACGGATTCAGCCGCGTGCCGTGGCAATCGGGGCACGGCTCGTTGCCGACGCCTTCCGGTTCCTGCTCGTCCGACGGCAAGGTTTGCTCGCGGCCGCGATCGTCGCCGGCGAGCACCGTGTCGTCGTATGCGGCGCGCTGTTCGCGCGTGAGCGTGACGCCGGTGCCGACGCAGGTCGTGCACCAGCCGTGCTTGCTGTTGTACGAGAACATCCGCGGGTCGAGCTCCGGATAGCTCGTGCCGCATACCGGGCACGCACGCTTGACCGACAGCACCTTGACCGCGCCGACCCGGGCGGTCGAACGATCGTTGCGCATCGCATCGTGCAGCCCGTCGAGCGGCGCGAGCAGGTGCATCACGCCCTTGCCGAGCTCGAGCGTCTCGTCGAGCCTGCGCCGCAACTCGGCTTCGTTGTCCGGCGACACGACCATATCGGCCACCGGCAATTCGATCGTGTGCTCGCGGAAGCGGTCGAGCTTCGGCCACGGGTCGACCGTGACGAACTCGCCGTCGACGCGCAGATGCGTGCTGCCGCGCGCCTTCGCCCACTTCGCGAGATCCGTATACACGCCCTTGCGATTGACGACGAGCGGCGCGAGCAACCCGACGTGTTCGCCGCGATGGTCGCGCAGCAGTTGCGCGGCGATCGATTCGACGGATTGCGACGTGACCGGCGTGCCGTCATGGATGCAGTGCTGCAGCCCGAGCTTCACGTACAGCAGCCGCAGGAAATGCCACACCTCGGACGTGGTCGCGACCGTGCTCTTGCGCCCGCCGCGCGACAGCCGCTGCTCGATCGCGACGGTCGGCGGAATGCCGTACACGGCGTCGACCTCGGGGCGGCCGGCCGGCTGCACGATCGAGCGCGCATACGCGTTCAGCGATTCGAGGTAGCGACGCTGGCCCTCGTGGAACAGGATGTCGAACGCGAGCGTCGACTTGCCGGAACCCGACACGCCGGTGATCACGTTGAACTTGCCGTGCGGGATGTCGACGTCGAGCGCCTTCAGGTTGTGCTCGCGCGCATTGACGATGCGCACGACGTCCTCGCCTTCGATCGCCCGGCGCGCGCGCGCCGCGTTCAGCACGGCCTGCAACGGCTTGCCTTCGTCGGCATGCACCGCGCCGGTATGCACCGCGCCGACATCCATCGCGCGGTCGTACTGCAGCAGCGCCACGCCGGTATGCGATTCGGCGCAGGCCTTCACGTCGTCCGGCGTGCCCGCGCACAGCACGAGGCCGCCGCCGTCGCCGCCTTCCGGGCCGAGATCGATCAGCCAGTCGGCCGCGCGGATCACGTCGAGGTTGTGCTCGATCACGATCAGCGAATGGCCGGCCGCGAGCAGCTTGCCGAATGCCTGCATCAGTTTCGCGATGTCGTCGAAGTGCAGCCCGGTGGTCGGCTCGTCGAACATGAACAGTTTCGCGCGTGCGATGCGCGCCTCTTCCGTCGCGACCCGCCGCCCGCCCGCCGCCGCCGCCGACTCGGCGAGGAAGCCGGCGAGCTTCAGGCGCTGCGCCTCGCCGCCCGACAGCGTCGGCACCGGCTGGCCGAGCTTCACGTATTCGAGGCCGACGTCGACGATCGGCTGCAGCACGCGCAGCACCTCGGCATCGGTCGCGAAGAACGCGGCCGCTTCGCTGACGGTCAGGTCGAGCACGTCGGCGATGTTCAGCGCGCGGCCGTCGCGCTCGATTCGCACTTCGAGGATTTCGGCACGGTAGCGGCTGCCGTCGCAATCCGGGCAGCGCAGGTAGACGTCGCTCAGGAACTGCATCTCGATGTGCTCGAAACCCGAGCCGCCGCAGGTCGGGCAACGGCCGTCGCCCGAGTTGAAGCTGAACGTGCCCGCGCCGTAGCCGCGCTGCAACGCGAGCGGCGCCTTCGCGAACAGCTTGCGGATTTCGTCGAACGCGCCGACGTAGCTCGCCGGGTTCGAGCGCGTGGTCTTGCCGATCGGCGACTGGTCGACGAACACGACGTCGCCGACCTGGTCGGCGCCCGTCAGGCTGCGGTACGCACCCGGCGATTCGGTCGCCTTGCCGTGGTGCCGCGCCATCGCCGGATACAGCACGTCCTGCAGCAGCGTGGATTTGCCGGAGCCGGACACACCCGTCACGCACACGAGCCGCTGCAGCGGAATTTCGACCGTGACGTCGCGCAGGTTGTGCTCGGTCGCGCCTTCGAGCACGATGCGCGGCGTGTTCGCGTCGACCGCGCGGCGCGCCCAGTTCGACGCATGCGCGACCTGCTTGCGGCCACCGAGATACTCGCCCGTCAGCGTGTGCGCGGAACGGATGTCGGACGGCGTGCCGTCGTACACGATCGTGCCGCCGCGCTCGCCCGGGCCCGGCCCCATGTCGATCAATCGATCGGCCGCGAGCATCACCGACGGATCGTGCTCGACGACGACCAGCGTGTTGCCCGCGTCGCGCAACCGCTGCATCGCCTCGACGATCCGCGTGAGATCGCGCGGATGCAGCCCGATGCTCGGCTCGTCGAGCACGAACAGGGTTTTCGTGAGCGACGTGCCGAGCGCGGTGGTCAGATTGATCCGCTGCACCTCGCCGCCCGACAGCGTGCGGCTCTGCCGGTCGAGCGTCAGGTAGCCGAGCCCGACGTCGCACAGGTATTTCAGGCGCGTGCGCACTTCGGCGAGCAGCAGCTTCAATGCGTCGTCGAGCAGCGCGCTCGGCAGCACGATTTCGTCGAAGAAGCGCCGGATGCGCTCGATCGGCAGCAGCATCAGATCGTGCACCGTCAGGCCGGGCAGCGCTTCGAGCTGCGCGCGGCTCCATTCGACGCCGCGCGGCATGAAGCGGTCGGCCGGCGCGAGCACGCCGTCGGCATTCTCCTTCGAGCCGAGCCGCCATTGCAGCGATTCCGTCTTCAGGCGCGCGCCGCCGCACACGTCGCACGGCGTATAGCTGCGGTATTTCGACAGCAGCACGCGGATGTGCATCTTGTACGCTTTCGATTCGAGGTAGCCGAAGAAGCGCTTCACGCCGTACCACTGGCTCTGCCACTTGCCGTTCCAGTCCGGCGAGCCGTTGACGACCCAGTCGCGCTCGGCGTCCGTCAGCTCGGACCACGGCACGTCGCGCCGGATGCCGGCTTTCGCCGCATAGCGCATCAGGTCGTCCTGGCACTCTTTCCACGCGGGCGTCTGCATCGGCTTGATCGCGCCGCCGCGCAACGTCTTGCGCGCATCGGGAATCACGAGCCCGAGATCGACGCCGATCACGCGGCCGAAGCCGCGGCAGGTTTCGCACGCGCCGTATGCCGAGTTGAACGAAAACAGCGCCGCTTGCGGCTCCGCGTAACGCAGGTCGCTATCGGGATCGTGGAGCCCGGTGGAGAAGCGCCATACTTGCGGCTCGGCCGTCGCGTTTTCCGCGTCCGCCGCCAGCACGTACACGTTCACGCGGCCGCCGCCGCGCTTCAGCGACGCCTCGATCGCCTCGACCACCCGCACCTTGTCGGCCTGCTGCACGCGGAAGCGGTCGGCCACCACGTCGAGCATCTTGCGCGGCCCGGTGGGCGACGCGACTTCGCGCTGCGCCTGCACGCGCGTGTAGCCGCTCGCCGACAGCCACTGCGCGATTTCCTCGTCGGACACCGCTTCCGGCAATTCGACCGGGAACGTGACGACCACGCGCGGATCGTCGGCCTGCGTGCGCGCGACGAGCTCCGCGTAGATCGTCTCCGGCGTGTCGTGCCGCACCTGCCGCGCGGTCTTGCGGTCGAACAGCTCGGCCGCGCGCGCGTACAGCAGCTTCAGGTGGTCGTTCAGCTCGGTCATCGTGCCGACGGTCGAGCGCGAACTGCGGACCGGGTTGGTCTGGTCGATCGCGATCGCGGGCGGCACGCCGTCGACGCGCTCGACCTGCGGGCGATCCATCCGGTCGAGGAACTGCCGCGCGTAGGCACTGAAGGTCTCGACGTAGCGCCGCTGGCCTTCCGCGTACAGCGTGTCGAACACGAGACTCGACTTGCCGGAGCCGGACGGGCCGGTGACGACCGTCATTTCGCCGGTGCGCAGGTCGAGATCGAGATTCTTGAGGTTGTGCTGACGTGCTCCGCGAATGCGGATCAGATTGCTGGATGACAATTTGCCTGCCCGTCTGGATGAGTTAGCCGGAATTCACTGTGCCGCCGCGCCGCGGCGGATGTCGCACGGGCGATGCCCGCGCCGGTCGAGTTCGACGGATACTATACTGTACATTCATACAGTTTTCCATTGACGGCTGCTGCCATCCGCACGACCGCCGCCTGGCCACGACACCGCGCGCGCCGATGGCCCGAAATCGCGATTCCATTTATCGGCGCGCTCCCCGGGCAAGTAAAAAATTCCTTCGAAAAAGATGGGTTCCGTCTCTTTTTACTGGCCGCGTCATTCATACGACGAATTCACAAAATGTCACAATCTTGCTCATTACCGATGATTTATATTCCTTAACCGTTTGTTTCAATTGCATCAAAAAGCAAACGTTTGCCTGCTCGCACAGCCATGTTTTCCGTTTCAGTCGAGCAGGCCGATCACGATACCCGGGGGCACGAATGCGCATATTGGTTGTGGAGGACGATCCCGTTCAGGCGGAGGAAGTGCAAAGCGCACTTTCCCCTTATTGCCACACGATCAAGGTCGTCGTCGATGGAGAGCAGGCGCTGCGCTACCTGCGGTCCGAATCCGTCGACGCCGTCGTGCTCGACTGGCACTTGCCCAGCCTGACCGGCATCGAAGTCCTGAACTGGATCCGGACACGTGCGGATGTCGAATACGGCGTGCTGTTCCTCACCAGCCGCGTCGAGGAACTCGATGTCGTCAGGGCGCTGGAGGCCGGCGCCGACGACTATCTGAGCAAGCCGTTCCGCGCCGAGGAGCTCGCCGCGCGGGTCAACGCGCTGTTGCGCCGCGTTGCGCGCAACGTGAAGCGCGACGAGCCGATCCGGGCGGGCGCGTACGTGCTGGACCCGGTGGAGCGCGCGGTCCGGCTTCGCGATACCAAGATCGAATTGACGACGAAGGAATTTCAACTCGTCGCGTGCCTGTTTCACAATCTCGGCAAGATCATGTCGCGCGAGTTGCTGGCGACCACGGCGTGGGGGCGGGAACTGGGAACGGAGTCGCGTTCGCTCGATACGCATATCTACCGGATTCGGCAGAAACTGAAACTCGGGATCGAGAACGGCTTGCGCCTTTCCGCCATCTATACGCTCGGTTATCGACTCGATCAGATCAAGCCCGCCGCCGAAGCTTCCACCGACGTTCGTCGCGACGTAGGCATGCTGATGGAAAGCCGCGCGTGAGTTTCGTTGCAGGTAGGTAGCCGTGTCTCGGGCAGCAGGCGCGGCTCCCGGCATGCGCCGACGACATGCGCCGGCGCTTCGTCACGCAACAAGGCGGGCTTCCGCGGCAATGGCAATCTCGAATCTCGCGCGGGCGCCGCAACGGCATTGCCGATACTGATCGTCGCATTCTGCACCACGACGAACCGCATCCGCACGGCGCCTGATATGCGCCGGCCGACGCGCCGGATTCCCTTGCGCCGCACGCCGACGTAATGACCGCCCCGCGTTCGCTTTGAACTCCTATTCATTTCGGAACACCTGACCATCGGATCTCCGATGCCTCTCGACGTTTTGACACCGACGCGTGGCGCAAGTCAGCCCGAACCGTCTACGTGCGCCCCATCCGATCCATCGCAATGATGGCAGCGTCGTCACACGTTAACAATCATTCAATGCGTGACAAATGTTTGCTTTCTGATTCGAATGTTCTCCCCTAATATCTAGCATCACAAGGATCATGCAATTAAATACGTTTATATCATTTTTAAAATGATCGATTCTCCGCACGGAAATCGGCATTCACCAATCTATAAAAGTCATCGCAAAGTACCCGACCATAACTATTCTCGAAGACGAATTTACTCGTCCAAAAATCAAGATCGCATATTGAATTGGCAGTTGTTCCGACTATCCCATTTACAGTAACGGCGGCCTGCCGTCGAGCACGATTTTTTCATGCCGAGATACAGAAATGGAAAACCTCATGAAGCGATCGGTGATCACCGCGACCGCGCGGCGTTGTCACGCGATCGACTTACCCGCCCCGCCCCAATCCCATTCGAGACCCGACACACTGTCGTGGTCGCACCCGATCATTCCATTCCGATATTTCGACGGCCGTGCGCCGTCGAAGTCGCCGAGCGACGCTCCCGCTCAAGACCCGCTTGCAGCGCCATGGACGACACCTCGCATCGTCCTCCATGGACAGCGCAAGATCTCGATCAACCGCCCATGACGCAAATTTTATTGTCACAAGGCATTTAGCACCACTACCCAATCGTATCCGATAAAGATTTATTCCTTCATAGGGGTGATCAAGATGAATAGAGTGTACAAGGTCATATGGAGCAAGTCTCGCGGCACGTTCGTCGCAGCATCGGAGCTCGGCAAGGCGCGCGGCAAGGGCGACTCCGGCTCGGACGTCTCGTGCGACGACCGGCTGGCGGGATCACACTCGGTGATCGGACAGCAACGGACCATTCGAATCCTTCTCGGCTTGGCGATCCCGGTTTGCCTCGGCGCGTCTTACCAGATCGCACACGCCCAGTATTCCGCTGGCAACGGCAGTGCCACGGGGACCGGAGATGTCGCGATCTCAGGCGCCGGCGGCGTAGCCGCAACCGCAAGCGGTGGACTTGGAATTGCCATCGGCAGCCAAGCATCTACCTCCGGACTGAATGCAGTAGCGCTGGGCACGAATGCCCATTCGTCCGCCGCCGGCGCAATCTCGATGGGAGCAAATGCACTCGCTACCGGAGGGAATGCGCTCTCGATCGGCGTGAACGCGACTGCGTCCGGGCAAACCAGCACCGCTCTCGGTCCCGCAGCCCTTGCGTTGGGCATCACGTCAACTGCGGTCGGCCCCAATTCATTGGCAACCGCTGCAAACTCTGTTGCCTTGGGCGTCTTGGCGTCTGCAACCAACACCGCGGCGACGGCGATCGGCTCGAGCGCCGTCGCGAGCGACACCGGCGCCAGCGCTTTCGGGCAAGCCGCCACAGCCTCCAGTAGCAGTTCGACTGCCATCGGCGGCAACACGACAGCCAGCGGAATCGGTGCGAGCGCGATCGGCCATCAGGCACTCGCGACCGGCACCAACGCTTCCTCGTTCGGCGCCTCTGCCGCCGCGACCGCCGAGAACGCCAGTGCGCTCGGCGATTTCTCCACGGCATCCGGAATCGGCAGCACGGCGTTGGGTGCGGGTGCACGGTCGAGCGCAGACAACGCGCTGTCCGGTGGATTGAATGCAGCGGCGTCCGGCGTTTCATCGATTTCCCTCGGCAACGCGTCGGTTGCCTCCAACAATTCCGCGACGACGCTCGGCGCCGGCGGTACCGCATCGGGCGACCACTCGACCGCGCTGGCGACGCTCGCGACCGCGGCCGGCAGCTACTCGATCGCCGCGGGCTTCAAGTCGATCACCACCAACACCGCCGACGCCGGCATCGCACTGGGTTCCGGCGCATCGGTCAGCGGCGCGTCCGGCGTCGCGATCGGCGTCAACAGCGGGGCGTCGGGTGTCAACGCGGTCGCGCTCGGCCCGGGCGGCACGGCGGGCGTCCCCGGTTCCGGCACGCAGGCGACGGGCGCGCAGGCCGTGTCCATCGGCTACAACGCGCTCGCCAGCAATACCTACGCGCAGGCATTCGGCAGCCAGGCGACGGCGAGCGGCACGAGCTCGATCGCCATCGGCAACACCGCCACGGCGTCCACCCTGTTCGGCATCGCCCTCGGCAACCTGGCGACCGCATCCGGCATTTCCGGCGTCGCGCTCGGCGCGGGTGCTACCGCAGGCGCCGACAACTCGGTGGCGCTTGGCGTGAATGCCGGGGTATCGGCATACGGCGGCGTCGCGATCGGCACCGGCTCGCAAGCGCTGGCCGGCTCGACGGTCGCATTCGGCGACACCAGCACGGTGGCCGCAGCCGCGGGCGCGGGTTCGATCGCCGGCGGTCACAACTCGCAGGTGACCGGCGGCACCGGTGCGATCGCACTCGGCGAAGGCCAAACCGCGAACGGCAACGGCGCGGTGGCGATCGGCGATCCGAACACGGCTACCGGCAACGGCGCCGTGGCCATGGGCGCCAACAACACTGCGAACGGCAATGGCGCGGTCGCGCTGGGCAATACGAACGTCGCGACCGGGCAGGGTTCCGTCGCGCTCGGCAACGCGTCGCAGGCCAATGTCGCGGGCGCGATCGCGATCGGCGATGCGGCCAACGTCCAGGCCGCTGCCACCGGTGGCGTCGCGCTCGGCTCGGGTGCGACTGCGAGCGTGGCCAACAGCGTCGCGCTCGGCGCGAATTCAGCGACGGTCGCCGCCACGCCGACTTCGAGCGCGGTCATTGGCGGCGTGACCTACAACTTCGCGGGCGCGGCACCGGCCGGCGTCGTGAGCGTCGGTGCGCCGGGCGCGGAGCGCCAGATCCAGAACGTTGCGGCCGGCCAGTTGAGCGGCGCCAGCACCGACGCGGTCAACGGGTCGCAGTTGTTCGCGACCAACCAGCAAGTAACGGCAAACACGACCGCGATATCGAACATCAACAACGGCGCGGGCATCAAGTACTTCCACGCGAATTCGACTGCGCCCGATTCGTCGGCGACCGGCGCCGATGCCGTCGCGATCGGCGGAAACGCGCAAGCGACGGTCGCGAATTCTGTCGCGCTCGGTGCGAACGCGACCACCACCGCGGCCACCCCAACCTCGAGCGCGGTCATCGGCGGCGTGACCTACAACTTCGCGGGCGCGGCCCCCGCCGGCGTCGTGAGCGTCGGCGCACCTGGCGCGGAACGCCAGATCCAGAACGTCGCGGCCGGCCAGTTGAGCGGCACCAGCACCGATGCGGTCAACGGTTCGCAATTGTTCGCGACCAACGAGCAGGTGACGGCCAACACGACGGCCATCTCGAACATCAACAATGGCGCCGGCATCAAATACTTCCACGCGAACTCGACGCTGGCCGACAGTCAGGCGACCGGGACGGACAGCATTGCCGTCGGCCCTCAGGCAGTCGCGAGCGCGGCCGGCAGCCTGGCCGCCGGCACCGGCGCGCAATCGAGCGCGGCGAGCGGCGTGGCGCTCGGTGCGCAGACGGCCGTTTCGATAGCCGGCGGGGCCGCGATCGGCTCGGGCGCCGTATCGGATCGCGCCATCGCGGCCGGCAGCGGCACGATCCCGGCCGGCAGCCACACCGTACCGTTCAATACGTCCGACGCAACCCTGCTGGGCGCCGTGTCGTTCGGCAGTGCATCGGGCAACACGTACCGGCAACTGATCAACGTCGCCGACGGGACCGACGCGCACGATGCGGTCACGGTCCGGCAGTTGACCGGGGCCCTGCAATCGTTCGCCGTCACGCCGACGATGTACTTCCATGCCAACTCGACCGCCGCCGATTCGCTCGCGGTAGGCGCCGAATCGATCGCGGTGGGGCCGACCACCGTCGTCAATGGAGACAACGGCGTCGGGATCGGCAACGGTGCGATCGTGCAGCAGACGGCGCCCGGCGGCGTGGCCATCGGTCAGGCCGCGAACTCGGGGCAGGCCGATGCCATCGCGCTGGGCAGCGGCGCGAATGCGACGGGGCCGCAATCGATCGCACAAGGCGCGAACGCCGTTGCCGGCACGTCGGGCGGCATCGCGATCGGCTCCGGCGCGAACAGCAGCGCAGCCGACGCCATCGCGTTGGGCTCGGGCGCCAGCGCGAGCTTCGCGAACAGCATCGCGCTCGGCGCCGGCTCGGTCACGACCGTCGGCGCGCAGTCGAACTACATTGCGTACGGCTTGAGCAGCCCGCAGTCGTCTGCCGGCGAAATCAACGTCGGCAACCGCAAGATCACCGGTCTCGCCGCCGGCTCGGCCGGCACCGACGCGGTCAACGTCAGCCAGCTCGAGGCCGTCAACCAGAACCTGACGACGCTGATCCAGAACATCAGCAGTACCAACGGTAACGGCGGCTTCCCGTCGACACCGGGCTCGTCGACGCCGCCCGCATCGACGGGCTCGAACTCGTCGGCAGGCGGCAACGGCGCGGTGGCGTCCGGCTCGAACAGCACGGCGGTCGGCAACGGCTCGACCGCATCGGGCACCGGCTCGACGACGATCGGCTCGGGCGCGACGTCGTCCGGCAACGGCTCCGTGGCGATCGGCTCGGGCAGCAACGACGGCGGGCGCAACAACGTCGTGTCGATCGGCACGGCGACTTCGACGCGGCAACTCACGAACGTCGCCGCCGGCACCGCGCCCACCGATGGCGTCAATGTCCAGCAACTGAATGCCGCAGTGGGCAACGCAAACGCGTACACCGACGCGAAGATCCAGTCGCTGCGACGCGACGCGGACGGCGGCACCGCCAGTGCGATGGCCGTCGCGGGCCTGCCGCAACCGTCCGGCCCCGGCAAGAGCATGGTGGCGATCGCCGGCAGCGTCTATCGCAGCCAGTCGGGGCAGGCGATCGGCATCTCGACGATCTCCGAGAACAATCACTGGATCTATAAGGCCGCCATCACGACCAACACGCGCAACGACTACGGCGCCGTGATCGGCGCGGGTTACCAGTGGTGACGGCGGAAAAACGGCTGTCCTGCAGCGACACGCGGCGGCCGCGCGCAACGATCGATCGTTGCCGCGGCGCCGGATACGCGGCTCCTTATACGATGAGAGACTGATCATGAAAATCCAATGGGCACTTGCGCTGTCCGTCAGTGTGCTTTCCGTTGCATCCCTGGCAGGCTGTGCGGCCGACGGGCCGCCCCGCTTCCCGGATCCGCAATCCGCCAGCCCGAAGGGCGGCACGTTCGTGAACGTGGCCAACCTGCGTAACGTCGGGCCCGGCCTCAACAAGGACCAGATGTTCGACCTGCTCGGTCCTCCTCACTTCAACGAGTGGTTCGTCGGCAGCCACGTGTGGAACTACCTGTTCGACTTCCGCCGCGGCAACGAAGTCGTCTCGTGCCAGTACCAGGTGCGCTACGACGAGCACATGAAGGTGAGCAATACGTACTGGCGCGACCCCGCATGCGCGGACTTCGTGCGCACGCAATCCGCCGCGCCGGCGGCCGCGGCAGAGTCGCCGGCCGCACCGATCGAGCAATTCACGCTGCAAAGCGACGCGCTGTTCGCGTTCGGCCAATCGAGCCTCGAATCGATGCAGCCGGGCGGCAAGGCGCAGCTCGACGATGCGGTCGAGCGAATCAAGCGCCACAAGACGATCACGCGGATCGTCGTCGTCGGGCACACCGACCGGATCGGCACCCCCGCGGTGAACGACCCGCTGTCGCGCGCGCGGGCGCAAACGGTCCGCCGCTATCTGATCGCGCATGGCCTGGACGGAAACGTCATCGAGGCGGACGGCGTGGGATCGCGCGAGCCCGTCGCGCATTGCCCGCCCGGCCAGAGCCGCGCCGTGATCGCGTGCCTGCAGCCCGATCGCCGGGTCTCGATCGCGGTCAGCGGCCGCGACTGACCGGCCGCGACGCCGGTGGCGTCATTCACGCTTCGCCCGCGTGGCGGGCGCCACCATCGAACGACCGGCAAACCGGCATCGCGCCCCTGTGGGCGGTAACGCGCGCCTCGGGCTTGCCGGCATCGCCGGCGGCATCGCGTTTGCCGCCGTATCGGCGCCGGGCCGGAACGACCGAGCGCCCGCGCTGCGCCCTACCCGTGCGGAAAGCGCGCGACGCGGCACGACGGCGCTTGATTCGAACGCCTGAGCGACCAGCTACCAGCAATCCGGATGACGACGATGAGAAGGGTCGGGGTGTATGTGGATGGCAGCAGCATCGACGCGAATGGCGGCCATCTGATGCGATACGACGTGCTGCGCGCGCTCGCCGGTCGGGCCGGCGCCACGATTCAGCGGCTGCACGCGTATCTGAGTTTCGACGCACGCCGCGCGGCACGCTCCGCCGATTACGACGCGCGGATCAAGGGCTATCAGGCGGCACTGCGCGACAAGGGATTCCGCGTCACGGTCAAGCCGCTCAGACACATCGCCGACGAGGACGGCACCGAAACCGTCAAATCGAATTCGGATCTGGGCATGGCCATCGACGCGCTGTCCGAATCGGACCGGCTCGACACCGTGCTCGTCGCCACCAGCGACGGTGATTTCGTCGAAGTCGTACGAGCGTTGCAGAAGAAGGGATGCCGGGTCGAAGTCCTCGGGTTCGACAACGTGCCGCTCGAATTACGCGATGCGGCCGACCAGTTCATCAGCGGCTATCTGGTGCCGGGCCTGCTGCCGGTTCGCGATGCGGCCTCCGGCTCGCCTGCCTGGGGCCAGGTCGGCTCACGCGTGCGCGGCGTGTGCAACCGGTTCGAGCCGGACGACGGATATGGCTTCATCGCGTTCTGGGCCGCGTTGCCCGATACGCCGCTGCTCGCGGCGGCCGAGACGAGCCCCGCCTACTTTCGCGGCAGCAGTTTGCAGGATCCGTCGATCGTCGCGCGGTTGCCGTCTCGAAGCACGATTCTCGAATTCGACCTCGCGATGCCCGCGAAACACACGGGCGCCCCTGAGGCGCGCCGGATTCAGGTCGTTTCCAGCGCCTAGCCATCAAGGCATCGCGGCAGCCCGATCAGCGCCCGAGCGCCGCGTCGTGATCGTGCTTCGACAGGAACATGAGGAAGGTCGTCCCTTCCCCCAGCTTCGAGCGGACCTGCAGCTTTCCGCCGAGCGAATCGACGACCGTCTTGACGAATGCCAGGCCCAAACCATGCCCGGACATCGACGCGCCGCCGTCCAGTTGCGTGAATTCGCGAAACAGCTTTTCCTGGTCGCGCTCGGATATGCCGGTTCCGTAATCGGTCACGGCGATCTTCACGTGCCGATCCGTGGCCGACAACTCCACGTCGACCGTGGAGGCTTCGCGACCGAACTTGATCGCGTTGCCGATCAGATTGACGAATGCCCGCCGCAGCAATTGCACATCGGCGATCGTACTGAGCCCGGGCTCCGCCGTCAGGTTGACGATCGTCGATTTCGCACTCGCCTGCGGCAGCAGATCGTCGACGGCATCGCCGAGCACCAGTGCGGGATCGACCGCGGCCAGCTTCGGCGGCAGATTCTCGGCCCTGGCAAGAAAGAGGAAATCGTCGGAGAGGGTCAGCGCGCGCGTCGCATACTGTGATACCAGTTCGGCGAAGCGCTGCGGCGTGTACCGCGACGGATCCCGCCGGATCTGCGAAACGAGCGCGAGAATCGACGCCTGCGGCGACCGCATGTCGTGCGACAGGAATCGCAGCGCCATGTCCCGCTGCCGCTCGGCCATCCGCACGGACGAGACGTCCGCGACATGAAAGACCAGCGCGCGCTCGCCATAGACGGACGGGCGGATCGGTGCGCACTTGATCAGCAGCGAACGACCGCACCGTGCATTGGCGATCTCGATTCCCTGGTCGAGCTGCGATTTCGTCTGTGCCGACAGCGCGTCGCCGTCAGGCCAGTGATCGAGCGACGTCAACGCCTGCGCGACGAATTCATTCGCCCGATGCGATGCGGTGATCTGAAACAGCACGTCCGAAACCGGCCGGCCCACCGGCGCCCGCCCGGCATCCGGATGCTCGTCGGGCTCCGCGCACCACGCGGCGATCCGCCGGTTCGCCAGCAGCACGACACCGTCGGCCGACGCAATCAGCGTCGCTTCCGGCAGACTGTCGACCCATGCGTCGATGAGCGCACGATAGCGACGTACTCGCGCATCCAGATTCGCAGTCCTGTCCAGTTGCCGCCGAACCGGGTCGACGTGTCGCACGACGCTCGCCGACTCCGCATGCAGCAACGGGTCGGTCGCCATGCGGTCGCCGAGGAGACCGATGAAGCGCAGCAACACTTCGGTACGCCGCCAGAACACCAGCACGCAGGCGAGCACGCACATCAGCATGCCGGTGGCGGGCGGCAGCGCCTCGCCGCCGACCATGAACACGGCATACGCGATCGCAGCAACCGCTCCTGCGACGACGAACGATGCAACGAGGCCGGCACCAGGACCGAACCGGTAGAGCAACGCACAGATCACGCACACGACGGCCTCGTTGAACAGCAGCGCCCACGCAAGACCGGCCTGTTGAAGCGGTGCCGCCGCGGCCGGCGCAGGCGATGCAACGATTGCCGCGGCATCGTCTCCGATCGGCCGCACGCCGGCCGACGACACGCCGGGCCGGCCATGCCCGAGGTCGGCAGCCGCGCGAATCAGGACCGCGCGGCCGCTCAGCCGGTTCGACGGCACCGCGCCGTCCAGCACGTTGACGTACGAGTAGCGCTCGCAAGGTCCGTTCCAGTGAAACGCAGCGTCGCGCGCGCAGGCTTGATCGGCGTTGCCGGAATTGCCGAGGTTGCCGCTCCCGGCCTCCGTTCGTGCGCCGCCGCGACTTGCCGCCTCGCCACCGCGGTGCCCGGCACGTGCGCGCGCGACGTCCCGCAAGCCGGTCAGGTCGATACTGACGACTGCGACGCCGCTTCCGGCAAGCCGCTCCATCATCCGCTCACGGGTTTCGATGCTGAACGGCCAGTTGCCCAGACGCGCGGTCGTACGTTCGTCGACCACGATCATCGCCAGCGGCTTGACGGGCCCGCCGTGGGCCGACCGTGACACGAACCCGAACCACGCGCGGTCGACGCGTTGCAGCGCATGTGTCGCCGTGAGCACCGCACAGACCAGCACCAGCGCAAACGTCACGCGTATCCACTCCGTGGCGCAATACGAGGACACGCTCCCGGCCATCTGCCTGCCTTCATCACATGAACGGCGCCGCCCCAGCCCCAAAAATCTTCCGAACATGTCGATCAGATGATGCTCCATCGATATCGCATTGATCGGCATCTGACATGCCTGCGTCAAACACCGCACCCCACTTCAAGCAGCATTGACCGGAGACGCAGCAGCCGGTCACCCCCCTTCACGTGCCGATCGCCCGCCCTGTACATACGCGCTCGGACGTACCCGGCCAAACGACCTCCAAGCAGCGATCCGTAATTTAATATGCGTCAATTATACTTCAATTTTCACCGGAATTAACCATCCAATTTAATTGCAATTAAATTAACATTTAATTCAAGATCAATCCCGATACTTTCCATAACAAACCATCACTTCCAGGCGACATCATCCCTCATCCAAAGCACGCGCACCGCTCGCTCCACCCAAAAAAATCGGTGCATTAAAATCCGAATCATCACACAAAACGAAATCAATTCAGCTTTCAATATGCAGTCCAGATATCACAATACGATTCCCATGAATCTCATTCTCAAAAATCGAGCCACAATATACAAAACAATAAACAAATTTACATTTGTTTATTTTCCATGAGTTGAAATTTTGCATTCCACTCAATAGAATCGATCGATCAGCAACATGCTGCCGACATTTAATCGGCGTACCCGGACATTCATGAATTTCCCCTTTGCATCAAACGATCCGCTCGACGATGCCGAACGCGGACTTCGTCAGGGCGAGTTCTTTTTCCTCCTGCAACCCAAGTTCGCGCTCCAGGGAATCCGTCTGGCCGGTTTCGAATGTCTGATGCGCTGGCGCCATCCGGCGCGCGGCATCCTGGAGCCCGCGTCGTTCATCAGCCTGATCGAGGATTCATGTCTGGCCACGCGCTTCACCGAACTGCTCACCCGAAGAGCGGCGCACATGCTGGCGCAGTGGAAGGCGGCCGGTTACGGCAAGCTGTCTCTCGCGATCAATCTGTCTCCGTCGGAGCTGGGGCACGCGGATTTTCCGGCGCAGCTTTCCGCACTGCTGACGTCGCTCGGGCTCGAGCCGGCTCGCGTCGAAATCGAGCTGACCGACGTCGTTCCGCCTGCCCGGCTCGACTGGCTGGTGGAGGCCATCCATGCGACGCAGGCAATCGGCGTGCGCGTCGCATTGGACGACTTCGGTGCAGGCTTCAATTCGCTGACGCTGTTGCAACAGTTGCCGGTGGATATCGTCAAGTTCGATCGCTCGCTGATCCGCGATGTCCTGCAAAACAACGAATCCATGCGGGTCGTTGAGACCCTGGTGCACATCGCGCAAAGCCATGGCAAGCACATCGTGATGACGGGCATCGAAACCGCCGCGCAGTTCGAATGGGCCAGCACGCTGCCGGACGTCGACGGCCAGGGTTTCTATCTCGGCGAGCCGCTGCGCGAAGCGGCGGTCCAGACGTTCATCGCCGATTGCCATGCGCGGATCCTGTCGTAGCCCCGCGCGCGCCGTAGGCGAGTAGGCGCCATCCGTGCTTCAGGCGCGAGGCCGCGTGCTTCATGCGTCGGGTCGGCATGCCGGACGCCGCCGCATCCCAGGATTCATCCGGAATATCGGGTGCCATCTACGCTCCGATCGGGCTGTTTGTTCACGCCGCCGTGTGCGACGTGCAGCCAGCATAGAACGGCGGCCCGAGCGCTCAAAGTGAACTTTTGTCACTTTCACGAGCATTTCCACAGGGCTCCCACATTCCGGGAAAATGCCGATCCGTCGGGCACCGACGTGCGCCGGTGCCTCGCCCGTGAATTACCAGCGAATCAACGCCGAGCCCCACGTGAAGCCCGAGCCCATTGCAGGCGTCAGGACGAGATCGTTCTCCTTGATGCGTCCGTCGGATACGGCTTCGCCGAGCGCGAGCGGAATCGACGCCGCCGACGTGTTGCCGTGTTTGCCGACGGTGAGCACGACCTTCTCCATCGGCAGATTCAACTTCGTGCCGACGGTTTGCACGATGCGCTGGTTTGCCTGATGCGGAACGATCCAGTCGACGTCGTCCCGGGTCAGCCCGTGCGCATCGAGCGCTTCCTGCGACGCGTCGGCGAGATTGACGACCGCATGCAGAAATACGTCGCGGCCCTCCAGATGCATCTTGCCGGCGCTTTGCGTCGACGATACCCCGCCGTCCGTGTGAATCTTGTCCCAGTACCGCCCATCCGAATGCAGATGCGTGGACAGCACACCGCGCGGCCTGTCGCCTTCGCGCCGTTCGCCGCGCAGCACCAGCGCGCCCGCGCCGTCGCCGAACAGCACGCAGCTATTGCGGTCCTGCCAGTCCACGATACGCGACATCGTTTCCGCGCCGATCACCAGCGCGGTGCGCGCCTGCCCGAGCCGGATCATGTTGTCGGCGACCGAGAGCGCGAACACGAAGCCCGAACAGACGGCCTGCACGTCGAACGCGGCGCCGCGCGGCATGCCGATCGCTTCCTGAACGCGGACGGCCGTCGCGGGCATCGTGCGATCGGGCGTGCAGGTCGCGAGCACGATGAGATCGACGTCGGCCGCGGCGATCCCTGCGTGACTCAGCGCGGCCCGGGCCGCGCCGATCGCGAGATCGGACGTGTTCTCGCCGGGCGCCGCGATCCTGCGCTCCTTGATGCCGGTGCGCTGCGTGATCCACTCGTCCGTGGTGTCGACCTTCAGTGCGATGTCATGATTCGTCATGCGGTGCTCGGGCAACGCGGAACCGCAGCCGACGACGCGCGACATCCAGTGGTCCACGCGATTGATTTCCACCATCTTCGGTACTCCGATCAAAGTCGATGACGCGCCGGCCGCCCGATGTCTCGAACCGGCGCCCTGGCGTTACCAGCTTCCGACGCCCGCGTCCTGGCCCGGCTCCGCGGCGGCGCTCGTGCCCTGCGGTTGCAGCGAGACGAGATGCTCGGCCAGCGCATTGAAGGTCGGATAGTCGTAAAGGACCGTATCGTCGATCTTGATGTTGAGCCGCTCTTCGAGGAAGAACGCGAGTTCGACGGAATGCATCGAGTCGAAGCCGGCGTCGGCGAAGGTCTGTTCGAGATCGGTCGGCACCTTCAGGTTGTTCGCTTCGGTCCACTCCTGGATCCACGCAAGAATGGTTTCCGCGGTGACCGTCGGCCCGTTGACGGCTGCAGCTTGAAGTTGATCGTTCATGGCATCGATTCCTTGAAGTCGGATTGAGGACGGTGAAGGCGCGGCGGCGACGCCGCGCCCGGGAAACGGAAAGGCAGCGCCTATGCGGGTGTCGCGCGCATCAGCGGTTCCGGATCGGCGTGCGGTGCATCGGCAGCGCGTCCGCCGAGAAAGTGCGCGAGACGCCGCACGGAAGGTGCACGCACGATGGAGTTGTGGTCGTCGTCGAACACGTCGACCGTGATGCCGCCGCGCCCGAAACGGCGCAATTGCTGCTCCGCCAGCACGCTCGACATCCCGCGCTTGTCGCGCGCGGCGAGCGCGTATCCGATGTGCGTTTGCACCTGCCGCGGCTGGTGACAGGCGAGTGCCACCGCGCTCGCGGCATGCAGCCGCGCGATGTGGTCGAACATCTCAGGCTGGGCGCGGCGGCGCACGTCGGCGAGATAGAAGTCCTGATCGAGCATCGCATCGAAACGCGGGTCGGCCAGCCATCGCTCGACTGCCTGCATACCGTCATCCGGCGCGAGATCAGCGGCCAGTGCGCGCAACCGCGTGGCGAATTCGCCGTCGTGGAGCGGGCTGTCGACGATCATCAACGGCGGCGCGCTCCCGCCCTCCGACTCCCACTGCGCGGCCATTTCGTGCGCGACGATCCCGCCGAACGACCAGCCGCCGAGCAGGTCGGGCTGCCTGCCGTGCGTCGCGAGCAGCGCCGCGCAGTAGCGCGACGCCAGTTGCGCGATCGAAAGATACGCGGGCGCGTGGCCCTGATCCGCGTACGGATGACGGATCGCGACGACCGTCGGGTCGCCCGGCCATGCCGCGGCCAGTTCCTGATAACACAGCACGTTTCCGCCGACCGGATGCACGAGCGCAACGAGCGGCCCGGCCCCGTCGCGCAGCGTCACGACCAGGCCGACGTCGCCGCCCGTTTCGGCCGGTTGCCGGGGATCGGCCGCCACGACTTCGCGAACGGACGCGTCACCGTTCGTCGTGCCGAACCACGCGGCCAGCGTCTGGAGCGACGCGCCGCGCGCCAGCATGGCGATCGGCGGCATCTTGCCGAGCCGCTGATGCAACCGCACCCGCAGCTCCGTCAACGCCAGCGAGTCGAGCCCCTGGCCGACGAGCGACAGCCCATCGTCGAGCACGACGGTATCCGGCGCGACCGCTGCCGCGATCGTGCGCAACGTCGCGAGCATCTGCGCCGCGCCCGCCGGTGCCACGTCGGCGCGATCCACCTCGATCGAGCGCGGCGGCCGGGCTTCCGCATTCGATGCGCCATCGCTTCGTTGGCGCACCGCACCATGCGCCGCTTCGGCGAGATCGGGAAACGGCAGCTCGAAACGCTCGGTGTCGAACGCGTAGCCCGGCGCTTCGGCAGGCCGCGGCGCATTGCCGTACAGCTTGTGCCACGCGATCTTCTGCCCTTCGCCGTAAAGGCGTGCGCAGCCGTGGGCGAAGCCTGTCGATTCGGTTTCCTCATCGCCTTCCGGGCCGTCGGCGAGCGACGCGATCGCGCACGTCCAGTCGCCGCCGGCGGCGGCGCGCGCGAGCTTGGCGAGCGCCGCGCCGGGCCCCACTTCGACGAAGAGCGTCTTGCCGTCCGACACCGCCAGCAACGCGTCATGAAAACGCACCGGCTGCTCGACGAGATCGAGCCAGTGCTCGACGCCGGCGATCGCATCGGTCGCGACGGCGCCCGTGAGGGTGGAGACGATCGGAATCGACGGCGGCGCGAACGTCAGCGGTTCGAGCGCGCGCCGGAACGCTTCGCGCATCGAACGTAACATCGGCGAATGGCCCGGCGTGCCGTAGGTCTTGAGCAGCGACACACGCTTGCCCGCCGCGACCATCGCGTCGTGCACGCGCGCCACCGCTTCCGGCGTGCCGCTGACGACGGTCTGCCCCGGCCCGTTGATGCCGGCGACGAACAGATCCTCGCCGAACGCGAACCGCGCGGCGAGTTCGTCGGCCGCGGCGGCCACCGCGAGCATCGCGCCGGCCGGCGTCGCGGTATCGAACAGTCGGCCGCGCGCCTCCACCGCCTTGAGACCGTCGCCGAGCGACATCACGCCGCCGATCACGGCGGCCACGTGCTCGCCGAGCGAATGCCCGATCAGCAGATCCGGCTGCACGCCGAGCTCCATCCAGGTACGTGAAAGTGCGTAGCACACGACGAAGTGAGCCAGTTGCCCCGGATGATGGCGCACGGTTTGAGCGCCACGGCCGACGATCGCATCGAGCACGTCGCGGGCCGTTTCGCTACCCAGCAGGCGCAGACACGCGTCCGCGTGTTTGCGGAACAGGCCGTTGCCGTGGTAGAGGTTTCCGCCGACGCCCGGCTGCCACGCCCCTTGCCCTGGCACGAGAAACGCGACGCGGGGCTTGCGCGGCGGCTCGCCCGCATGCCAGTTGCCGGACGGATTGTCCGCGAGAAACGCGTCGAGCGCGTCGATGAAATCCGCTTTCGTCGTGCCGACCAGCGCGACGCGATGATCGAAATGATCGCGTCGCACGTTCGACGTATGACACGCATCGCGCAGCGGCACGGACGTGCCCGCGAGCCAGGCCCGCCATGCCGACGCGACACGCCGCCGTGCGTCCGGCGAGCGCCCGGAAAGCGTCAATACGCGTTCGCGGTCGATCGGCGCACCGGTGTCCGGCACGGGCGCCGGCGCGGACAGAATCAGGTGGACGTTGGTCCCGGTGATGCCGAAACCGCTCACGCCGACCAGCGTCTCGCCTTCGTCGAGCGGCGTACCCTCGCGTGGAACGGCGAGTTGCGCGCCTTCCCAGTGAAAGCGCGGGTTCGGCGTCTCGAAGTTCACCTGCGCGGGTACGTGGCGGTGCCGCAGGATCAGCATCGCCTTGATGAAGCCGGCCATGCCCGCGGCGCCCTCCAGATGCCCGAGCTGGGACTTCACGGAGCCCACGAGGATCGGCTTGTCGCGTGCGACGGCGCGTGTATAGACGTTACGCAACGCGGAAAGCTCGATCGGATCGCCGAGCGCCGTGCCCGTGCCATGCGCTTCCACGTAGGCGACTGCGTCCGGCCGAACGCCGGCGCGCATCATTGCCCGGCGAATGACGGCTTCCTGCGCCGCGCCGTTGGGCGCGGTGAGACCGTTGCTCGCGCCGTCGCTGTTGACGGCCGACCCGATCAGCACCGCATCGATGCGATCGCCGTGCGCGAGCGCGTCGTCGTGCCGCTTCATCACGATCACGCCGCCGCCTTCGCCGCGAATATAGCCGTCGGCGCTCGCGTCGAAAGGACGGCATTGCCCGGAGGCGGACATCGCCTGGAGCCGCGCGATGCCGATCGTTTCCTCCGGCCCGAGGATCAGGTTCACGCCGCCGGCGATCGCGACGTCGCACTCGCCGGCCTGCAGGCTCTGCGCGGCAAGATGGATCGCGACCAGCGACGACGAACAGGTCGTATCGACGAAGATCGCGGGCCCGCTCAAACCGAGTATGTGCGCGACGCGCCCGGGGGCCATCGCGCGCAGGTTGCCGAGCTTCGAATAGGTGGTGATGCGCGACGGATCGCCGGACCAGACGGTGCGCCGGCCATAGTCCGCCTCGCCGATCGTCATGAAGACCCCGACGTTCCTGCCGCGCAGCCGGCCCGGCGCGATGCCCGCGTTCTCGAGCGCCGCCCATGCGAGTTCGAGCATCCAGCGCTGCTGCGGATCCATCTCCATCGCCTCGGCCGCCGAGGTCCGGAACAGCTTGCGGTCGAAGCGGAACGGATCGTCGACATAGCCGGCCACGCGCGAATACGTGGTGCCGGGCTCGTCGGTATCCGGCGAGTAGTACGCGTCGATATCGAAGCGTTCGCGCGGCGTTTCGCGGATCGCCGTGCGCCCGGAATTCAGCAGCGTCCAATAGCTCGACGCACAGGACGCGCCGCCGGGGAACCGGCACGACATGCCGATGATGGCGACGCGCTGCGCTTGCGTGTTTGACTGGTTCATACCGTCCTCGCGGCGGAAAGCGTTCATCCGGCCTAGTGGCGGCTCGCCGCGGCGAGATCGTCGCTGCTGCTCGCCTGGACGAGCACGGCCATGTTGCCGGGCAGGTGCCGGTTCTCGCGGATCTTCGCGTGCGCGTCCGGCAGGCGGCTCCACGGAAACACTTCCGACAGGCACGGGTCGATCTTGCCGCTCATCACGAGCCGGTTCGCCTGCGACGCTTCCTTGAGGTTGGCGAAGTGGCTGCCCTGAATGCGTTTCTGGCGCATCCACACGTAGCGCGCATCGCAGGTCAGGTCGTAGCCGCTCGTCGCCGCACAGAACACGACCATGCCGCCGCGCTTCACGACGTAGCAGGACGGGGCGAACGTATTGCGGCCCGGGTGCTCGAACACCATGTCGACGTCGCGCTTTTCGCCGAGCGCACCCCAGATCGCCTTTCCGAAGCGCTTGACTTCATCGACGTAGGCCGCGTACTCGACCTTCGCATCGACGGGCGGCGGCGCGCCCCAGCACGAGAAATCCGAACGGTTGATCACGCCCACCGCGCCGAGCCGTTTGACGAATTCGGCCTTCGACGCGTCGGAGACCACGGCGACGGGGCGCGCGCCCGCGAGCGCCGCGAGCTGGATCGCCATCGTTCCGAGCCCGCCCGCCGCGCCCCACACGAGCACCGATTGCCCGGCGGAAAGCACGTGCGGCTTGTGGCCGAACAGCATCCGGTATGCGGTCGCGAGCGTGAGCGTATAGCAGGCGCTGGCGGCCCACGTGAGGTGCTTCGGGCGCGGCATCAACTGCGTCGACTGCACGCGCGCGAACTGCGCGAACGAGCCATGCGACGTTTCATAACCCCAGATCCGCTGCGACGGGGACAGCATCGGATCGCCGCCGTTGCATTCCTCGTCGTCGCCATCGACCTGCGAGCAGTGTGCGACCACCTCGTCGCCGACCTTCCATTTCTTCACGTTCGAGCCGACGGCCCATACGATGCCGGCCGCATCCGAGCCCGTGATGTGATACGGATCGTCATGCAGGTCCAGCACCGAGAACGGCTGGCCGAGCGCCGCCCACACGCCGTTGTAGTTGACGCCGGCCGCCATCACGAGAATCAGCACGTCGTCCGGGCCGAGCGACGGCACGTCGACGATTTCGTTCGTGAACGCGTGCTGCGGCTCCCCGTGGTTCTCGCGACGAATCGTCCACGCGTGCATTTTCCTCGGCACGACGCCCAGCGGAATCGCGCTGCCGATGTCGAACAGCTCCGGCGGGTTCCTTCTCGTTTCGACAGCGAAATCGATCGTTTTGGTATCCATAACAATACTCGTGAAAGAGTTGATCCGGGAAAAGTTGCACTCGTGCTAGGCCGCGGCCATCCCGCCGTCCACCGACAGTGCGGTACCGGTCATGAACGAAGACGCGTCGCTCGCGAGGAACGTGACCGCCTCGGCGATTTCCTGTTCGGTGCCCAGCCGGCCGACCGGATGAAACGCCTTGATCTGGTCGGTCATGCCGGTTTCATCGAGAAACTTCTCCACCATCGCCGTCGCCACGAACGCCGGGCAGATCGCATTGACACGGATATTCTGCTTCGCGTATTCGAGCGCGGCCGCTTTCGTCAGCCCGAGAATCCCGGCCTTCGACGCGTGATAACTGCAGCCGCCGAATGCAGACGCCACGAGGCCATAAGTGGACGACATATTGACGATCGCACCGCTGCCCGCTTTCAGCATTTCGGGAATTTCGTATTTCATCGAAAGGAACATCCCTTTCAGATTGATATTCATCACGTAATCCCAGCTCGCCTCGTCGGTATCGGCCACGGCTTTGCCGAATGCCTCCACGCCGGCGTTGTTGAACGCAATATCGAGCCTGCCGAATTCGTGCACGGTCTGCGCGACCATCCGCGCGCAATCCTCCGCGCTCGATACATCGGTCTTCACGAACAGCGCTTCGCCGCCCGCGCGGCGGATCTCCTCGACAACGGCCAGACCTTCGTCGATGCGGCGCGACGCGATCGCGACCCGTGCGCCCTCCCTGGCAAACAACAACGCCGTGGTCCGGCCGATACCCGAACTTCCCCCGGTCACGAGGGCGACTTTTTCATGAAGCTTCAGCATCGTATTCTCCAGTCGCATTGATATGCAGGCCCCGTCATCACCATCCCGATTTTTCAGATCGAAAATGAATCGTCGGTTCTTGACCGGATGGATTCTAGACGGCGAAAAGCGTGCGCCGATGAAAAGTGAAAAAAGTTCAAATTTGATTGTCGAACGGACGAATATCATCGCTGACGTCACGACACTCCGCGTTCAACCATCGGCCTTCCATGCGTACGAATACGATCTCCCGGCATGAACTCGGCATGTCCGTCATACACGCGATCGGCGACGAAGGCTTCGTCGGGCTGAGCGCGGCACTCGACCGTCTCGACCCCGATTTCAAGCGATTGCTCGTCGAGGGCGCATATGCCGACATCATCGCCCGCCCCAACCTCTCGCTGAAGCACCGGGAACTCGTGACGGTCGCGGTACTCGCGACGATGGGCAATGCGGATGGCGCACTGAAATACCATGCGGGCGGCATGTTGAATACCGGCTGGACGCCGCACGCGGTGCTCGACACGGCGTTCGAGACGCTCCATTACGCAGGCGTGCCGGTGGCCGCGGCCGCGATACGCCACATCGCCGGGTTGTTGCGCGAACGTGCCATCGATATCGACGTCGACGTCGATTTTTTCGAGGATCCCGAAGCGACGATCGCCACGTTGCTTGAGCGCCGGCAACGGCCGTTCGATGCGCTGACGCCGAAAGAGCGCCGGCTCGCCGCGCTTGCCATCGTCATCGCACGCGAAAACCGGCACGATGCGGTTCGCGTACACGTGAACGACTGCCTGCACGCTGGCTGGACGCGCGGCGAACTGACGGAGGTATTGATTCAACTGACCGGCTACATCGGCTGGCCGCTCGTACTGCCCGTGTCGCGCATCGTGCTCGACGCGTTCGATGCGTTCAGTGCGCTCAATGGGGCGCCGGACGACTCGGCGGGAATCCAGGCCGATGCACCGGCCGAGCGGCATGCGCTGCAACGCGACCTGTATCGGTCGGACGCGGCAGGCGGCTTTGTGGACATGTCGTCCGCGATCGAGCGTGGCATCGATCGGCTGGCCAGCGCGGCATCGGGCGATGAGCCGGTCGAGCACGTGAAGGCACGCCACCTGACGGCAATCGCGTGCCTGACCTGCCTCGCGCGCAATGCCGACGCCGACGCGCTCGCCGCGCACATCCGCGACGCACGCCGGTCGGGCGCATCGCGACCCGAGATCGTCGAGGCCATCGTCGCCGCGTTGCCTCATGCCGGCGTGCTGGCCGTGCAATGGGCGCTCGCCGAGGCGAGCCGTTCGTTCGCCTCGGCGGCTCCGCATGCGGCGCGCGAGCACGACGACGTGCAGGCATGAAGACGACCGCGTTCCACCTCTCTCCCACACCATGCGGCACGAACGACACAGGAAACGACGATGAACGACGAAGGCGGATACGATCTCGAGGATCTCATGCCCGGCATGAACGCGTGCTTTTCGAAAACCCTTTCCGAGCACGACGTGCTGCTGTTCGCGAACGCGACCGGCGACCGGAACCCCGTGCATCTCGACGAGGCCTATGCGCAGCGAACTTTTTTCGGCGGCCGCATCGCGCACGGCATGTTGTCTGCCTCCGTGATATCGGCGGCGATCGCGACGCATCTGCCAGGGCCCGGCTCGATCTATCTGTCGCAGGATCTGCAATTCCGCCGCCCGGTCAAGCTGGGCGAAACGGTCTGCGCGACGGTGACGGTCAAGGAGATTCTCGCGAGCCGGCGTCGGGTCGTGCTGGAAACGCGCTGCGAAGTCGACGGCCTCGTCGTCGTGGAGGGCACGGCGGTGGTGATGCCCACGAATGCGGCGGCGCGCCGGAAAGAAGCGGCGACCGTGCAGGATCAGGCGGTTTGACGGCCGCCCGAAGCGCGACTGCCGGCGTTGTCGGGCGTGCGACCCGCGGTCGCGCTACGCGGGTTTGCGCAGCGGCTCGAGCAGGTGCCTCAGGCCGTTATGGTCGATCTCGTGCATCAGCGCGAGCTGCCGGCCGATTTCGCCGCGCGGGAAGCCTTCACGCGCCAGCCAGTTGAGGTAAGGCCCGGGCAGGTCGGCAAGGAGTCGCCCTTTGTATTTTCCGAAGGGCATGGTGACGGCGACGAGGGATTCAAGATCTGGGGTGCGCATGCGCGTATTGTGCACGGCTTTGCGCAGCCGCGCGCGTCACGGCCCGGCTGCGCGCGCGCCGGGCCGAGCCGGCTCACGGCCGCGAATCCGACCCTTCGCGGCGGGATGAATCGACCAACCGGCCCCGATTGACAATCGGGATTCACGTCGGCCGCCGGCTTGCTTCGCGCCTGCTAGACTGGAACTTCCCCCTGCAAACCATGGAGGGAATCATGATGTCCATCTATGTCGTGAAGACCGGCGAGCAGTTCCTCTGCACCGCCGAGGACGGCGATATCGGCATGGCGCCGGCCATCGAAGACGCGGCCTCCTTCGGTTCGTACGACGAAGCGGAGAAAGCCGCGAGCGCGCATGCCGACCCCGGGTACGAGATCGTGGCCGTCTGCATGATCAGGCACTGAGCGCCGATCCGCGGCCCGGTGCGCAGGGCGATCCGCGTGCCGGACGCCCGTCGCCGCGCGTCGCCGCGCGTCGGCGGCGTCGATGCGACGGACCCGGCGTTCGCACGCCGCGGACGGGCGGTTCGCGCCACTCGTCGTCCACGCCGAGCATCATTGCCGCAAGCGAGCCGTCCGGCTTCGACGGCCACGCTTGCGGCAACCGGCTTGCAGCGTCCTACTTCTGCAGCGAGATTTCCACGCGACGATTGCGCGCGCGTCCTTCGGCGGTATCGTTCGATGCCGCCGGGTTCGCCTCCCCGTGGCCGACCGCGGCAAACGCATCGGCCTTCAGCCCGTGCTCGCGCAGATAGCCGGCGACGGCATCCGCCCGGCGCTTCGACAGCGCCTGATTGTGCGCATCCGAGCCGGTCGCGTCGGTATAGCCGTCCACTTCCACGCGCGCGAAATGCTTGTCGCTCTGCCGGCTCAGCAGCGTGTCGAGCGCGGCGGTGGCGGCAGGCGTCAGCACGGCCGAGTCGGTCGCGAAGTATGCATCGCCAGTCAGGCTCACTTTTTCGGCCGGCACGGGCGCCGGCGTAACGGCCGCGGCGGCCGACGCGGGCGCCGCGCCGCACTGGAACACGATCGAATGCGCATCGGCGCCGTCGCGGTACGGCGTGGTGGTGTCGACCAGGCGCACGGCCTCGTTGCCGCACATGCGCGTCGCGACCTTCATGCAGGTCTTCGCGCTCGACAGGATGCCGTGGCAGTCGACCTGGAACGTCCGGATGCCGTTTCGCGGCTGCAGTTCGTACGCGTTGTACGTCGGCCCCGACGCACTCGAACAGGCCGCGAGGGAAACGACGGACGCCAGCAGGGCAAGATGGATGTTTTTCACTTGATGACTCCGAGAATGCGATGAGCACGGCGCGTGCGGCGCGATGTCGCGACGCATCCGCGCGTGTTTGCGTTCGGCGCGGCCCGCTCCGGCAACGCGTGCCGGAACGAACCGCCGCGCGCGATCACTTCCACTGGTACAGCATGCCCGCGCCGACCACGCGCTGGCTGCCGGCGAAGCCGCCGTTCAGCGTCGCCTTCAGGTTCTCCGTGACGCGCGCCTGCACACCGACCGCCATGGCCTTCTGGCCCTGGAACGTCGCCGTGCCGACCCCCATCGCGAAGTTCGAATCGCGGTCCATGTGCGGGATCGACGCCATCGCGGCGGTCGCGGCGATCCCCTCGCGGGCCATCGAATCGGTCTGCTGGATCTGCTGCTGCATCTGCGTGAGCTGGTTGTTGACCGTGTTCAGCGACTGCGTGAACTGGTTCGATACCGCGTTCAACTGGTTCACGTTCACCGCATCGGTGCCCTGCGTGCCCGCCGCGACGTTCACGACCTGCCGCGCCGAATCCGCCGAGCCGACCGCGACCACGTTCGAGCGCCCGCCGTCGTTGCTGCCCGTGCCGATCGCCGTCGAGTTGTTGCCCGACGCGGTCGAGCCGACGCCGATCGCCGTCGAGCCGTTGCCCGACGCCGTCGAACCGTTGCCGACCGCCGTGCTGTTGGAGCCCGACGCGACCGCGCCCGAGCCGCCCGCCGACGAATTCGAGCCGCTCGCCCCCGGCGGCACGTTGCCGCCGGTCGGGTTCGTCGTGTACTGCCCGCCGAGGTTGGACGTGCGCTGGTCGATCAGCGTCGTCAACTGGTTCGCCACCGAATCGAGCTGCGACACGTTCACCGCGTCGGTGCCGTTCTTGCCGGCCGCGAGCCCGGTGATCTGGCGATTGCCGATGTTTACTTCGCCGGCCGACGACTGCGGACTGCTCAGCCCGTACGCGACGTAGTTCGTCAGCGCGCCGACCGTGGTCAGCGAACCGGCGCCGAGCGCGACGCTGTTCGCGAACGTCGCCGATGCGCCGGCGCCGAGCGCGAGCGCATCGGTCGCGCTGCCGCGCGCACCCGAGCCGAGCGCGACGCTGCCCACGCTGACCGCCACCGCATTCGCGCCCTGCGCGACCGACTGCGCGCCGGTCGCCGTCGCGCCGCTGCCCAGCGCGATCGCGTCGGCCTGCGCGGAACTCGCCGCCTGGCCGATCGCGACCCCGCCCGGCGCGGTCTGGTCGACGATCGCACCGTTGCCGATACCCACGCCGTTGTCGCCGTTGACGACCGTCGTCGGCCCGACCGCGATCGATTCCGCGCCGACGGCCAGCGAATCGCCCGCCGTCGAATTCGCGTGGAAGTACTTCTGGCCCGTCACCGCGAACGATTGCAGCGCGCCGGTCAACTGCCGCACCGTTACCGCATCCTGCTGGCCGGTGCCGTCGGCGACGTTGGTGATCTGGCGGTAGGTCCTGTTCGTCGCGTCGCCGACCGATACCGCGCCGAGCAGCGTCTGGTCGGTCGTGTCGAACGGGATCGACGCGCTGCCGTTGCGGATGATGCCGGACGACGGCGCCGTCGCACGGTCGGCGACCGAGCCCGAGCCGAGCGCGATGCTGCCGTCCACGCGCGAGATCGCGTTCGGGCCGATCGCGACGCTGTCGACGCCGAGCGCCTGGCTGTCCGGCGCGGTCGAATTCGCGTGGAAGTACTTGATGCCGTTCGCGTTGATGTTGTCGATCGCCGAGCCGACGTTGTTGTTGATCGTCGTGGAACCGTCGCTGTTGTACGTCACGTACGACGGCGCCGAGATCGTGCCGGTGGTCGGATCGTAGGTGGCGCCGCCGCCGATCGCACCGGCCGTGCTGTTGCCGAGGTTCGTGTTGTTGTTCGTGATCGAGCTCAGGCTGGTGGACAGCGAGCCGATGCCGGTCGACGTGGCCGTGGACAGCGACGTCAGGCTGCTGTTCGTCGAGCTCAGGCCGGTGGACAGCGAACCGACGACGGTCGAGGTCGAAGTCGACAGCGACGTGATCGTGCTGTTGGTCGAGCTCAAGCCGGTGGACAGCGAGCCGGCGACGGTCGACGTCGAAGTCGACAGCGACGTCAGGTTGCTGTTCGTCGAGCTCAGGCCCGTGGACAGCGAGCCGACGACGGTCGAGGTCGAAGTCGACAGCGACGTGATCGTGCTGTTGGTCGAGCTCAGGCCGGTGGACAGCGAACTGATGCCCGTCGACGTCGACGTGGACAGCGACGCCACCGAGCTAATGGTCGAGCTCAACCCGGTGGACAACGAACCGATGCCGGTGGACGTAGACGTGGACAGCGACGTGATGCTCGACGCCGTCGACGTCGACAGCGAATCGAGCGCGGTGTTCGTCGCGGCGAGTTGCGATCCGTTGATCGCGTCCGTGCTCGACGAACTGATTCGCCCGGCCGCGACGTTGGTGATCTGGCGCTCGCTGCCCGCCGCGCCGACGCTGACGACGCTGGTCGGATTGACGCCGTTGAACGTGTACGTGACGCCGCCGATGGTGCCGGTCGACGTCGGATTCGGCGCGGCCGTCACCGACCCGGAGCCGAGCGCGACGTCGCCGGCGCGGGTCGCCGCCGTCGCGCCGTCACCCAACGCGATATTGCCGGCCATCCCCGCCGCACCCGCCGTCGAACCGTTGCCCAATGCGACGCTGCCCTGACCGATCGCCTTGTTGTTGTTGCCGATCGCCACCGCGCCATTGGCTTGATTGGTGACCGTCGCAGATGCGGTGCCGTCGCTATTGGCGATGTTGTTCGCCCCACCCGTGAAAGCACCGGTGCCGCTGGCGTAACTCGGATCGCCGATCGCTACCGCACCGTTGCCGACCGCAGTGTTGCCCGCGCCGATGGAAACCGCGGTGCCGCCCGTCGCGGTGGCGCCCGTGCCGATCGCGACGGCGTTGCCGGAATCGGCGGCGGCGCTGCTGCCCATGGCAATCGCGTTGGTGGCCGACGCATTGGCGGCGTCGCCGATCGCCACGGCGGCAGTACCGGTCGCGACCGCGGTCGCACCGAATGCGGACGAGAACTGACCTGTCGCCTGGCTGCCGGTACCGACCGCCGTGGCACGATAGGTCGGCGTGCCGGTGTTGTTGCCGGCGATCGACGAAGCGCCGATGGCAACACTGCCGTCGTCGATCGCCGAAGACGCGGCCCCCAGGGCGACCGTGTTCGTGGCGGCGGACGTGGCCTGCGTGCCCAGCGCGATCGCATTGGTGGCGGTCGCCTTGCTGGAGGTGCCTGCCGCGAACGCGTTGGTCTGCGATGCCGTCGCGCTGGAGCCCAGGGCCGTGCCCCCTGCGCCGGCGGCGAGCGCGAGATTGCCCAACGCCAGGCCGAACTGCTGCGTCGCGCTCGATTGAATGCCGATCGCGACCGAACTGACGCCCGATCCGACTGTGTTCACGCCGAACGCAAGCGCATTGTTGGCGCTGGCCGTCGTATTCGAGCCCATCGCGATCGAATTGGCGCCGAGCGACTGCGTGCCCGAGCCGGGCACACCCGCGGTGCCGCCCCAGCCGATCGCGATCGACGACGTGCCCTTCGCGCCGCTGTTGACGCCCATCGCGACGCCGGAATTACCGGAAGCCAGCGCGCCGCTGCCCACCGCGACGCCGGCCGCTCCCGAACTCGTCGACTGATTGCCGAGCGCGACCGAGCCCGTATCGGTTGCGTTCGACGCATAGCCGAGCGAGACGCTTTGAGCGCCCACCGCACTCGCGCCGAGACCGAGCGCGGCCGCATACTGGCCGGACGCCAGCGCGTTGTTGCCGAGCCCGATGGCCGAAGCGCCGGTCGCAGCCGCGCCGCTGCCCATCGCCACCGCGCCGTTTTGGGTCGCGCTCGAGAGATTGCCGACGGCAACTGAAAAAGTGCCGCTGCCAATCGACTGCACGCCCAGCGCCACGCCGTTGAAGCCGGTCACCTGCGAATTGATGCCGATGGCCGTCCCGCCATCGGCCATTGCATGCGCGCCGGGGCCGATCGCCGTGGACGACAGGCCAGCCGCCGTCGACAGATTGCCGTAAGAGGTCGCATTCACCTGCGACGCCACGGAACCGTTGCCGATCGCCGTCGAACTGGCGCCCCCGGTCGCGGAGCCGCCACCCGCCGAATATTGCGCATGCGCACCGGCCTGGAACAGCCCGAGATACGCGGCCGTCATCATCACGACGAGCCGTCTGGGCGAGAGCGCCGGCTTCGTCGCGATGCCCGCGTCTGCCGCATGCACGGACGCGCTTCTCGACGACGCGACCCGCTTGCCGCGCGCACGATCGAGCTCCGACGCCGCAACCCAGGCGCCCAGTGCTTCGTTCCAGATCGACTTGAACGACTTGTTCATCTTGTGTTCCCTCGGTTCTCATGTGCTGGATGACACAACAGCGAACGCGGCGCCAGGCGCGGCGCGGACCTGCTCCGCTTGCGCCTGTCTCGCGACGCCTCGCTTCTCACTTCGTATCACTAATCAAAACTACGAACAGCGTTGCCTGACACGCTCGCCCCATATCGCGAGTGCGCGACCGACCGCCGCGCATGCCCGTTCGGCACGATGCGCGATGGCGATCGCCGGTTATCGATTCACGGAAGTCGACATCGCCCGCCCGGCGGCGACACGGCGCACGACGCACCGCGAATCCGCGCGCGCGCACACCGCCGCACCCGCCGAAGGGCGACTTCGAATCTCATTGGAAAAGCGTCGCTCGGACGCTGGACGAACGGATGCCGGCCCGCGTCGCGGGCGGCCCGTCATATGTCATTCAGGCGGTGAAAGGCGCCATGCAGTCCCCGGATCTGACGCACGCGCCGCCGGATCGCCGACGCTGACAGCCCGCACCGGATCGATCGACCCGGCGCGCTGACCTGCCATGCTTGTCGTATTCATGTTTTTCGTATCCGCCTGATTCGAAGAGCGCCGCGCGCGGCCCCGGGATCGATACAGCGCCCGGCGGCTCGCACGAAGTCGCTCACCCCTTTTCCGTCCGGCGGGCGACCGGCTTTTCCGGGAAATCCAGAAAAGCCGGCTACTCACCGCACGGCCCCGGCATCGAATTAATCGATCGAATTTACTTGACGATTTTCTTCTCGCTCGACGCCTTGCACCCAGCCCAACCCGTCATTTCTCGATTCGTCCTGTATGTCGAAAAATCTCGCGAATCATGACGTTTCATTACCCTCGTGCCCGTTATTCTTTTGTTACCGGCTTCCCAACATCCGGGAATGCCATCATTCAATTCGCCATCGAATGTCGGCTGCCCCGAGAGCGACGGCGACAGCAATCCTCACGGCGACCCGAAGCGGCGAAAGAACCGATTCCAGCCGCACCGGGGCTAGTGTGCAGGCATTCGTCCAAACAAACCTTTTCCGCAGCGGAAAAACCCTTTTCCGGAGCGGACGCCATTTACATTCATACAGATCTTCAGGAAACGCGATTTTCCAGAAGCAGGAATATCGACCCGATATCAACGAAAACTTAACCGGGATGACGAGAAACGAGCGGATTCGATTTACACCGATACAGCGAATTTCGATATCTCACGCACGAATTCATCGTCCGGGCCACCCCGGCTCTTCAAATCATTAAATCGGAAATAAAGTCCGAAACCGGCGAAATCGGTTCGGCACATTTTTCCGCTCCGTTTTGTCTAGGGCGGACAACACCACCGCGCTGCCGCCACTACGCCCGTGCGACAAGCCCACACGCGCCGCACGGAATCCTCACAATCGAGGTTGCCGTCGGCATATAATTTTTTGCAACAATCGTGCAGATAGCACTGCCCCCCCGACCTGACAGGCCACTCCTTCCCACGCGTTCGCAACCATGCCATCCCGCCTGCCCAGTCCGGCATCGCCTCGCATCACGCCGGATCTCGCTGGCGCGCATATTCTCATCGTCGACGATCGGCCGAACGACCTGCGGCTCCTGACCGAAATCCTGCGCACCGCGCAGTGCCGGATCAGCGTCGCGTTCGACGGACTGCAGGCCTATCACCGCGCGCAAGCGATCGCGCCCGATCTGATTCTGATGGACGTGCGCATGCCGCGCATGGACGGTTTCGCCGCGAGCCGGCTGCTGGCGTCCACACCGTCCACGCAATCCATTCCGGTCATCATCCTGACGGCCGCGGGCGACCTCGAGGATCGGATCGCGGGGCTCGAAACGGGTGCGATCGACTACATCGTCAAGCCGTTCGAGCCGGCGGAAGTAATCGCGCGGGTTCGCAATCACCTGAAGCGCGTGCGACGCAGCCAGCCGTTCGCGCACCTGCCCGAATTGCCCGACAACCCCGATGCGGCGCTCGTGCGCGCGGCGAGCGACGTGCTGCTGCGCAACCTGCGCCATCCGCCGGCGCTCGAGGATCTCGCGAAACAGGTGGGCACGCACGAGAAGCGGCTGTCCCGCGTATTCCGCGACCATCTCGGCCAGACCGTATTCGAGTACCTGCGCGACACGCGCCTGCGCGCCGCGATGCACTTCCTGGCGGAAACGTCGATGGGGATCGGCGACATCGCCGAGGAAATCGGCTTTTCCACGCCCGGCAATTTCGCGACGGCGTTCCGCGAGCGCTTCGGCATCACGCCGTCCGACTGGCGGCGCCAGCGCCACGCGGTCGACGCGCCGGCCGCACCGGCGGGGCGCCACGGCGATGCGTAGGCAATACGCGGCATGGACGGCCGGATGTCGCGCGGTACTCATGCTTCTTGCGGCGCTGGCCGTCACATGCGCGACGGCCCGCGCCGCGACGACGCCGAACGCCGCGGGACTCGAAGCCGTATCGGTTTTCGAGGACGCCGGCGCGGCGCTGTCCGTCGACGCGGTCGCCGCCCGGCTCGCCGACCCGGGCCGCCACGCGGCCACGGCAACCGCGCCCTCGTTCAACGTGATGTTTTCGCGCTCGGCATGGTGGGTGCGCGCGACGCTGGTCAACCGCGACAGCGAGACGCGCCCGCTGGTGCTCGCGATTCGCGATGCGCGCGTCGACCGGGCCGACTTCTATGTCGCGCCGCACGGCCAATGGATGCTCGAGCGCAGCTTCCCGGCCGATCGCGGCGATGCGCGCGACGCGCCGTCGCGCTACCCGACCCTCGACGTCACGCTGCGCGCGGGCGAACGGCTCCCCGTGCTGATCCGCATCACGTCGCGCAAGGAAATGCGGCTCGCGCCGGTCGCGTTCACCCGCGACGCGTGGACCGCGCAGGAATTGCACGCGTCGATGTGGAACTTCGGCTTCTTCGGCGGGTTGCTCGCCCTCGTCTGGTGTGCGCTGCTGATCGGCTTTTTCTCGCGTAGCGGCGTGTTCCTCGTGCTGGCCGTGCTGACGCTGAACACCGCGCTGTTCGAGGCCGCTTATCGCGGCTATCTCGCGATGGCCCTGTCGCCCGGCGCGCGCGAGTGGTCGACGCGCGGCGAAACGATCTTCGTGTACCTGTCGGTCGCGTGCTTCATCGTGTTCATCCTGATGGTCGCGCATCGCGAGAAGGCGAGGATGCCGATGCGCGCGGTGTACGTGGTGTTTCTCGCGCTCGAATGCGCGGGGATCGCCGGCGCGGCGTTCGGCGATCTGGCGACCTTCGCCCGGTTCTGCCTATGGCTGAACACCGTGCTCGCGATCGTGAACATCAGCCTGGCGCTGACGCTCGTGATCCGGCGCACGCCGACGGCCCGCGTGATGTTGATCGCGGTGGCGTTCGCGACGTTCAACATGCTGATCCGCATGCTCGACGGCCGCGATGCGCTGCCGCCGCTGCTGTCGTGGATCCGGTCCGACGTCTTTCCGAACCCCGTCATCGCGATCATCGGGCTCGCGACGCACCTGCTGGTGCTGGCCGCGTGGATCCACCACGTGGGCCGGCAGCGCACCGAGGCGCGCAAGCGGCTCGAGCACTGGCAGCTCACCGAGCAGGACCGGCTGCGCGACGAAGTCGCGCGCCGCACGGTGGCGCTCAACGATGCATTGCAGCAGTCGCAGACGCACATGCAGCAGAAGATCGAGACGCTCGGCTATGTCAGCCACGACCTGCGCGCGCCGCTGTCGACGATCAACGGCTATGCGAAGCTGCTGCTGGAAGGCGCGACGCACGGCCAGGCGCGACTGATCCGGTCGATCGACCGCAGCATCCGCTACCAGCTCACGCTGATCGACGAATTGCTCGCGTTCACGAAGGCCGAACTCCAGCCGCTCGGCGTCGCGCCCGACCGCACGGACCTGCCCGGGCTGCTGGACGACATCGGCCACTACGCGGTCGCGCTGTGCGCGCAGCAGGACAACCGGTTCGTCTACCAACCCGTCACGCCGCTGCCGCGCACGGTGCTGATCGACGGTATCCGGCTGCAACAGGTGCTGCTGAACCTGTTGTCGAACGCATCGAAATTCACGCGCAACGGCACGGTCACGCTGTCGGTTCACGCGGCGCGCGAAGGCGATGCATGGCGCCTGCTGTTCGAGGTGGCCGATACGGGCATCGGCATCGACATCGGCGCGACCGCCGACATCTTCCGCGCGTACCAGCAGGTGCAGGCCGTGAACGGCGGCACCGGGCTCGGCCTGTTCATCGCGCAGCGCATCGTCGCCGCGATGGGCGGCGAGCTGGCCGTCGCGAGCCAGCCGGGCGTCGGCACGACGTTCTCGTTCGCGGTCGTCGCGCCGGCCCTCGGCCACGCGCTCGCGCCGGTGTCGGGGCTCGTCAGGCGGTTCGATCCCGCCGACGAAGCGGCGCCGGCCAGCGCCGCGCCCGCGATGCGCAGCCCGTCCGCCGATGCGCTCGCCGAACTGATCGTGCTCGCCGGCGAAGGCCGGCTGACCGATATCGAGGAATGGCTCGGCCGGTATGTGGCCGAGCCGGATCATGCGCCGTTCGTGCAGGAAATGCGCGAGCACCTCGATGCGCTGGATCTGCACGCAATCGAAAGACTGGCCGGCTCGCTGAAGCGCACGCGCGTCGCGGATACGTCGTTCGACACCGAGGCGGACGCGACCGGGCCGGCCTGACGGCGCGGGCGGCCATGCTCGCCGGCCGCGCATCGGCCACGCCCGTCGCCGGATCATCGCGCTTCATTTCGCACTCCCCGCGCGAGGGTGGCCGGGCGCGCTACGACCGCCGCATCGTCGAGACCAGCGCGACGTCCTCTTCGGGCGGCGCCGGCCGCGCGGGCGCGGCATCGCGCGCCGGCCGCCGCGCGCCGAGTCCGGTGCCGCCGGTGCGCCGCCGCGTCGCGTGCCGCTCGATGACCCGCTGCAGCACGCAGAACACGCACAGCAGCGCACCGATCACGATCCGCGTCCACCACGAACTCAGCGTGCCGTCGAACGTGATCAGCACCTGGATCGTGCCGAGGATGCCGACCCCGAACACCGAACCGATCACGTAGCCCACACCGCCCGTCAGCAGCGTGCCGCCGATCACGGTCGCGGCGATCGCGTCGAGCTCCATTCCCTGCGCCTGCAGCCCGTAGCCCGACAGCACGTACAGCGTGAACACCACGCCGCCGAGCGCCGAACAGAAGCCGCTCAGCGCATAGACGCCGATCTTCGTGCGCGCGACCGGCAAGCCCATCAGCAGCGCCGAGCGTTCGTTGCCGCCGACCGCATACACGTTGCGGCCGAAGCGCGTGAAATGCGCGACGTAGATCGCGACGGCCAGCGTCGCGAGCGCGATCAGCGCGCCGGCGCTCAGCGTGCCGCCGCCGACCGGCACGCTGATGCCCGCGATCGCATGGAACGCCGGCGCGTTGATCGTGATCGACTGCGTCGTGATCAGGAAGCACGCACCGCGCGCGAGGAACATCCCGGCGAGCGTGACGATGAACGGCTGCAACCGGAAATAGTGGATCAGCGCGCCCATCGCCGCGCCATACAGCGCGCCGAACGCGAGCACCAGCGGCACGATCACCCACACGGGCCAGTGCAGCCGTTCGGCGCCGACCGCGCAGAAGATCGTTGTCAGCGCAACGACGGAGCCGACCGACAGGTCGATGCCGCCGGACACGATCACGAACGTCATGCCGATCGCGACGATCAGCAGGAACGCGTTGTCGACGAGCAGCCCGGTCAGCACCTGCATCGAGAAAAAGCCCGTGTACATCACGGACCCGAAGCCGAACAGCGCGACGAACAGCACGATCGTCACGACGATCGGCAGCGTGCGCGGATCGGCGAGGCGGCCAAGGATACGGGTCATCGCGGCGTCGCTCCGGTGGTGGTGGCGCGCGATCGCGCGAAAGGCAGCAGCCGCGACGCGTGCCGCACCAGCAGCGCGCGCGCCGCGTCCGACTGGATCAGCGTCACGACGATCACGACGACCGCCTTGACGACGAGCGTCGCCTCCGGCGGCACGCCGATCGAATAGGTCGTGTAGGTCAGCGTCTGGATGATCAGCGCGCCGAGCACCGAGCCCGCGAGGCTGAAGCGGCCGCCGAGCAGCGACGTGCCGCCGAGCGTGACCGCGAGGATCGCGTCGAGCTCGAGCAGCAGCCCGGCGTTGTTGCCGTCGGCGCTGCGCACGTTCGAGCTCGCGAGAATGCCCGCGAGCGCCGACATCACGCCGGAGCACAGATACACGCCGAACACGATCGCGCCCGAGCGCAGCCCGACGAGCCGCGTCGCGACCGGGTTCACACCGATCGCGCGAATGAACAACCCGAGCGCCGTGCGGTTCACGAGCAACGCGATCGCGCCGATCGTCGCGACGGCGATCCACACCGCGCACGGCACGGTCGCGAGATAGCCGCCGCCGAGCGCGAGATAGCCGGGCGCGCCGATCGGGATGATCTGGCCGCCCGTCAGCAGTTGCGCGACGCCGCGCCCGGCCACCATCAGGATCAGCGTCGCGATGATCGGCTGCATCCCGACGAACGCGACGAGCAGCCCGTTCCACGCACCGGCCAGCAGCCCGACGCCGAGCGCCGCGGCCAGCGCCGCGCCGACCCGCGACGGGTCCGCCTCGAGCACGGTCGCGGCCGCGGCGCCGGCGATCGCGACGATCGCGCCGACCGAGATGTCGATGCCGCGCGTCGCGATCACGAGCGTCATCCCGAGCGATACGATCACGAGCGGCGCCGCGCGATTCAGGATGTCGATCGGCGCGCCGAACAGGTGGCCGTCGAGCAGCACGATCGACAGGAAGCCCGGACGATGCGCGACGTCCAGCGCGAACAGCAGCGCGAGCGTCAGCACCGGCCACGCGAGCGGATGACGAAACAGCGTGCGCAAGCGCGTCATGACTGACCTCCCGCGATCAACCGGTAAACCTGCTCCTCGGATGCATCGGCGCCCGTCAATTCCGCGACCTTGCGCCGGTCGCGCAGCACCGCGATCCGGTGGCTCACGCGCACGACCTCGCCGATCTCCGACGAGATGAACAGGATCGCGAGCCCCTGCGCGCACAACGCCAGCACGCGCTCCATGATGTCGAACTTCGCGGCGACGTCGATGCCGCGCGTCGGCTCGTCGAGAATCAGCAGCTTCGGGTCCGTCGCGAGCCAGCGCGCGAGCAGCACCTTCTGCTGGTTGCCGCCCGACAGCAGCCCGATCGGCTGCTCCGCGTCGCGCGCCTTGATGCCGAGCCGCGCGATATACGTGTCGGCGATCTCGCGCTGGCGCGCCCGCCCGATCAGCCGCCACCAGCCGCGCCGCGCCTGCAGCGCGAGCACGATGTTCTCGCGGATCGACAGCGCGGCGACGATGCCCTCCTTCTTGCGGTCTTCCGGGCAGTACGCGATGCCGTTGCGCACCGCGTCGTGCGGCGACGCGAGCCGCTTGCGCGCGCCGTCGATCTCGATCGCGCCGGTATCCGGGCGCGCCGCGGCGAACGCCAGTTGCGCGGTTTCGGTGCGGCCCGAGCCGAGCAGCCCGGCCAGCCCGACGATCTCGCCGGGGCGCACGTCGAGATCGAGCGCGCTCATCATCCCGCGCCGGCCGACCTGCTGCATCGACAGGAACGGCGCGGCGGCCGCGGCGTCACGCTCGACCGCCGCCGCGCCCGCCTGCAGCGTGTCGGACATGCGTTCGCGGCCGGTCATCTTCGCGACCAGCACGTCGACCGGCAGGTCGCGCGCGAGGTATTCGCCTTCGCGCTCGCCGTTGCGCATCACGGTGATCCGGTCGGACACCGCATAGGTCTGCTCGAGAAAATGCGTGACGAACAGGATCGCGATGCCGGACGCCTTCAGCCGGCGCAGCACGTCGAACAGCCGCGCGACCTCGCCGTCGTCGAGGCTCGAGGTCGGCTCGTCGAGAATCAGCACGCGTGCGTCGACCGACACCGCGCGCGCGATCGCGACCATCTGCTGCACGGCGATCGGATACGCGTCGAGCGAGCGCGTGACGTCGAGCAACAGGTCGAGTTCGGCGAGCGCATCGCGCGCCCGTGCATGAATCGTGTTCCAGTCGATCGCGCCGCGCCGCATCGGCTGCCGGCCCGCGAAGATGTTCTCCGCGACCGACAGGTTCGCGCACAGGTTCACTTCCTGGTACAGCGTCTGGATCCCGGCTGCCTCGGCCTCGCGCGGCGCGGCGAAGTTCACCGGCGCGCCGCCGACGCGAATCTCGCCCGCATCGTGCGCATGCACGCCGGTGAGCACGTTGATCAGCGTCGACTTGCCCGCGCCGTTCTGGCCCATCAACGCGTGGATCTCGCCCGGAAACAGCCGGAAATCGACGCGCTGCAGCGCGCTGACACCCGGAAACGACTTGTCGATGCCGATCATCTCGACCACCGGCGGACTCTGCATGCAGCCTCCCTCGAAGCGTCGCCGGACGGCGGCCGCCAGGCCGCCGCCCGGGCGGACAGGTCAGTACTTGCGGGTCGGCAGCACCTGCGCCGCGACGTTCATCGGGAACACCGTCTCGTTGGTCACGATGCGCTTGGGCAACTGCTTGCCTGCGACGACGTCCTTCACCGCGCTCATCAGTTGCGGGCCGAGCAGCGGGCTGCATTCGACGTCGACGTTGATCTTGCCCGCGACCATCGCCTGGAAGCCGCCCTTCGTCGCATCGAACGACACGACGCTCACGTCCTTGCCGGGCTTGATGCCGGCCTCTTCCATCGCCTGGATCGCGCCGAGCGCCATATCGTCGTTGTGCGCGTAGACGACGTTGATCTGCTTGCCGTAGGTCTTCGCGAACGCTTCCATCACCTGCTTGCCGCCGGCGAGCGTGAAGTCGCCGCTCTGCGAGGCGATCACCTTGAATTTCGGATTGTTCTTGATCACTTCGAGCAGGCCCGCGCGGCGATCGTTGGCCGGTGCGGAGCCGACCGTGCCCTGCAGCTCGACGATATTGATCGGGCCTGCGTCGTTCTTGTAGCGCTCTTCCAGCCAGTGCCCCGCGCGCCGTCCTTCCTCGAGGAAGTCGGAGCCGATCATCGTCACGTACAGCGACGGGTCCTTCACGTCGACGCCGCGGTCGGTCAGGATCACGGGGATATGCGCGGCCTTCGCCTCGGTCAGCACGGGCTCCCAGCCCGATTCGACGACCGGCGAGAACGCGATCACGTCGACCTTCTGCGCGATGAACGAGCGGATCGCGCGAATCTGGTTCTCCTGCTTCTGCTGTGCGTCGGAAAACTTCAGGTTGATGCCGGCATCCTTCGCCGCGCTCTTCACCGACACGGTGTTCGCGGTGCGCCATGCGCTTTCAGCGCCGACTTGCGAGAACCCGAGCGTGATCGGCTTTTGCTGCGCGTGCGCGCCGCCTGCCAGCACCGTCGCCGCGGCGACGATCGCGCCTGCCGCCAGCTTCCTGATGAATGTCATGGTCCGTCTCCGATGATGTCGTTGTGTGCCGCGGCGCTGTTGTGTTTCTGCGTGGCGCTGGCGCGGATCGGGCTGCGCCGGCCGGCGTGTCCGGCCGGCGCGGTATACATGCCCCGCATCAGTCTAGGAACAAGTCCGATAACCTTCCAATGAAATGTTGGATTGGGCTGATATCCGAATCGGCATACGTATAAACACCTAACCGCGCTGACCGCCCCGCGCGGGGCGGCGCACGGTTCTTGCTCCTTCGCCATGGCTGTTCGCACCCCATGCCGGACGCCCGCCCTTCACGCGAACCCAAGGAGACAAGCATGATCGCTGCACGTGAACGCGGGTCGCCGCGCACCGCCGCCATCGCCGTCGCCGGCCGGCGCCCCGCGGCATGAAGCAGCACGCTTCAGGCACGGTCGCCGCACTGCGCCATGTCGACGACCGCCACCCCGGCTACACGCGCCGCCGGCTGCGCAACGGCTTCGCGTACTACGCGCAGGACGGCACACGCATTCGCGATGCCGCGGAAATCGCCCGCATCGACGCGCTCGCGATCCCGCCCGCCTATACCGACGTGTGGATCTGCGCGGATCCGCTCGGCCATCTGCAGGCGACGGGCCGCGACGCACGCGGGCGCAAGCAGTATCGCTATCACCCGCAGTGGCGCGCGACCCGCGATGCGAACAAGTACGCGCGGATGGCCGCGTTCGCGCGGGCGCTGCCGCGCATCCGCGCGCGCGTCACGCGCGATCTGGCGTTGCCGGGCATGCCGCGCGACAAGGTCGTCGCGACGATCGTCCGCTTGCTCGACACGACGCTCGCGCGGATCGGCAACGCGGAATACGCGCGCGAAAACGGCTCGTACGGGCTGACGACGCTGCGCAAGCGCCATTTGAAGATCCAGCCCGGCCGGGTGCGCCTGCGCTTCGCCGGCAAGAGCGGGATCGAACACGACGTGACGGTCGACGACGCGCGGGTCGCGCGGATCGTGCGGCGCTGCGCGGAGCTGCCCGGTCACGAGCTGTTCCAGTATGTGGACGACGACGGCGTACGCCATCCGGTCGGGTCGTCCGACGTGAACGACTACCTGCGCGAGGCCGGCGGCGCCGATTTCACCGCGAAGGATTACCGGACGTGGGCCGGCAGCGTGCACGCGCTGGGATTGTTGCGGCGCACGCCGCATCGCGGCGTCACGCATGCGCGCAAGCAGATCGTCGAGACCGTGCGCGCGGTGGCCGACCTGCTGCGCAACACGCCGGCCGTCTGCCGACGCTGCTACATTCATCCGGCCGTGCTCGACGCGTTCGAGTCCGGCGCGCTCACCACGCTCGCGGTCCGGCGTACGCCGCGCGGCCTGCGCGCGGACGAAGCGGCGTTCGTCGCGTTGCTGGTTTCCGCCAGCACGCGCGCGGCGAGATGAGCGTGCACATCGGGCCGAGGCCCGACCACGCGCGACCGGCGCGGCTGCCCGCGTGTCGTTTACCACCGGGTTCCGGGCGCATGACCGATAGCCGCTCGCGCGCGTTTCTCTAAACTGGTTCGCACAACACGCCTGCCCGGTGTCGTCCGCTGCGCGCGTCACGCCACCGGCATCGAGGCATCCCCGAGATATCCGCCTTCGCTGTCCGTCGGCCCGCACGGCCCCGCTGCGCGCCTGCCGGTTGCCAAGGCAATTCCAGGAGCGTTCATTGAGTTCATCGCAAGCGCACCCCGCGAAAGCCCGGTCTTCGCGCAAGGCCCTCAAGCTGGATGACGTCACGATCGTCGACCCGGCCGTCCTCAAGCGCGCGGTTGGCGCGATGGCGTTCGGCAATGCGATGGAATGGTTCGACTTCGGCGTCTACAGCTATATCGCCGTCACGCTCGGCAAGGTGTTCTTCCCGTCCAGCAGCCCGTCCGCGCAGTTGCTCGCCACCTTCGGCACGTTCGCCGCCGCGTTCCTCGTGCGCCCGCTCGGCGGCATGGTGTTCGGCCCGCTCGGCGACCGCATCGGCCGCCAGCGCGTGCTCGCCGCCACGATGATCATGATGGCCGTCGGCACCTTCGCGATCGGCCTGATTCCAAGTTACGCGTCGATCGGCATCATGGCCCCGATCCTGCTGCTCGTCGCCCGCCTCGTGCAGGGCTTCTCGACCGGCGGCGAATACGGCGGTGCCGCCACCTTCATCGCCGAGTTCTCGACCGACAGGCGCCGCGGCTTCATGGGCAGCTTCCTCGAGTTCGGCACGCTGATCGGCTATACGCTCGGCGCGGCCACGGTCGCGCTGTTGACGGCCACGCTGTCGCAGGAAGCGCTGCTGTCGTGGGGCTGGCGCGTGCCGTTCTTCATCGCCGGCCCGCTCGGCCTCGTCGGCCTCTACGTGCGGCTCAAGCTCGAGGAAACGCCGGCATTCAAAAAGGAAGCCGAAGCACGCGAAGCGGACGAGCGCGCGCGGCCGAAGCAGCGCTTCGCGACGCTGCTGGTCGAACAGTGGAAGCCGCTGCTGCAATGCGTCGGCCTCGTGCTGATCTTCAACGTGACCGACTACATGGCGCTGTCGTATCTGCCGAGCTACCTGTCGGCGACGCTGCACGTGCGCGAATCGCTCGGGCTCTTCATGGTGCTGCTCGTGATGGTGCTGATGATGCCGATGACGCTGTACGCCGGGCATCTGTCGGACAAGGTCGGCCGCAAGCCGGTGATGATGGCCGGCTGCGTGGGCCTGCTCGCGCTGTCGGTGCCGGCGCTGATGCTGATCCGCACCGGCGGCATGCTGCCGATTTTCGGCGGGATGCTGATCTACGGCATCCTGCTGTCGACGTTCACCGGCGTGATGCCGTCGGCGCTGCCCGCGCTGTTCCCGACGCGGATCCGCTACGGCGCGCTCGCGATCGGCTTCAACGTGTCGGTGTCGCTGTTCGGCGGCACGACGCCGCTCGTCACCGCATGGCTCGTCGATCGCACCGGCGACCTGATGATGCCCGCGTACTACCTGATGGGCGCGTCGTTCATCGGCATCGTGTCGGTGCTCGCGCTGCGCGAGACCGCGCGCCAGCCGCTGCCCGGTTCCGGGCCGTGCGTCGCGAGCCGCGCGGAAGCGTTGAGCCTCGTGCGCGGCGGGGCCGACGAAGCGCGTGTGCGCGATCGCAAGTTCACGCCGGTCAGCGAGCGCGCGTGACGCGGATCGATGCGACGCCGCGCGGCCTGCGCGGGCGTCGCCGTTCGCGCGATCGTCAGTTCGCCTGCAGTTGCTGCGCGTCGAACCAGTCGAGCAGCGCGCGCGTGACGAACGCGGGATTTTCCAGGTTCGAGATATGGCCGGCGTCGGGCACCAGCGTGTGCGCACAGCCGATCACGTTCGCCATCTTCACGGTTTCCGACGGCGGGCGCGCCATGTCGCCCGCGCCGCACATCAGCAGCGTGCGCGCGGCATCGAGTTCGGCGAGTGCCGCGAGCGTGTCGGGCCGGCCGAAAATCAGCCGGCCGAGCGGCGCGATCGATTGCCGCAGCCGGTCGGCGGGCAGGTTCGCGAGCGCTTGGCGAAACGCGGCCGGCACCGGGCCCTCCAGATTGACGTCCGGCCGGAAGAACAGCGGCACGATCGCGTCGAGCAACGGCGGCGCGATGCAGCCCGCGGCCTCGATCGCATCGAGCATCGCGAAATAGCGGGTGCGCGTCGCATCGGGCTCGGCTTCGAGCGACGCGTCCATGATCACGAGCGAGCGCACGCGCCGCGGCTCGCGCAATGCGAGCCGCGCGCCCCACATGCCGCCGACGCTGAGCCCGACGACCGCGCACTGTTCGATGTCCAGCGCGTCGAGCAGCGCGCTCGCGTGCGCGGCAAGATCGTCGAGCGTGTGCGTGCCTTGCGGCAGCGCGCCCGATTCGCCGTGCCCCCACAGGTCCGGCACGATCACGCGATACCGGCTCGACAGCGCATCGATCTGCGGCGCCCACATCGTGGCGTCCCACAGATAGCTGTGCCCGAGCAGCACCGGAAACCCGGTGCCATGATCGTGGTAATGCAGGGTACTGCCTTGAATGCGCTGTGCGGGCATGCTGTCTCCGGAGTGTCAGGGCTCGGCGGCGGCCCGGAAACGGGCGCCGCCATGGCGGCGTTCTGTGACGAACGCGAAGCGGCGCATCATCGCACAATTTGCAGCGGCTGCGCATGACGCCGCGCACCGCGCATTCGCCGTGCCGCGCTATCCGACGCGATACATCGGCAGCACGTTGCTGCCGGCCGTGTCGTGCTCCGACACGAGCGGATGGCACGCTTGTTCGAGCAGCCAGTTGGTCAGCACCGCGATATCGAATTCGTTGCAAGCATCGGGGTTCTGCACGAGCACATAGCTGCCCGATGCAACGGTGCAATGCGGGAACAGCTCGACGAGCCGCCCCTGCTTCAACAGCCCGTCGACCAGCGGCCGCCTTCCGATCGCGATGCCGTGCCCGTCGACCGCCGCCTGGATCAGTTGATCGTACTGGCTGAAGTGCAGCGCGCCGGCCGGCCGCAGCCGCGGCACGCCGAGTTCCTTCAGCAATTGGCTCCACCCGTGCCACGGCCATTCGCCGCGCGGGTCGTCGAGATGCAGCAGCACGTGCTTGTCGAGGTCGGCCGGCTTCATCGACGCGGCGTCGCCCGCCGCCGTCATCAGGCTCGGGCTGCATACGGCCACGACACGCTCGCGAAACAGCACGTCCGTATCGTCGGTCGACGTATACGGGCCGGCATAGCGCACGGCCAGATGCAAACGTTTGCGCTTGAGATCTTCGATTTCGCTCGTGGCCGACACGCGCACGTCGATGTCCGGATAGCTTGCGCGGAACGAACCGAGGCGCGGAATCAGCCACAGCGCGGCGAACGAGACGGTGGTCGACAACGAGATGGCGCGCTGGCCGACACTCGACGACAGCTTGCCGACCACGGATTCGAGATCGGACAACGCGAACGAGATCGCGTCGTACAACTCGCGCCCCTTGTCGGTCAACGTCAGCGAACGAATGTGCCGATGAAAGAGCTCGATCCGGAGCTGCTCCTCGAGCGCCTTGACCTGGCGGCTCACGGCCGACTGCGTGACGTTCAGTTCCTGCCCCGCACGCGTGAAGCTCAAATGGCGCGCCGCGCATTCGAAGCCTCTCAGGAAATCCAGCGAAGGCAAACTTCTCAATCTCTTTGCCAATCTCACATTAGCCATACCGCCGCCTCAAAGTTGCACCCACCGACAGGCAAGTTGCCGTTCGTCTCCCTGAATCGTCTCTCCTATTTGGATTCTGAAACGATTTTATAGTGAAAGCACGGATGCATTCCATTCTTATTTTCAATCGTGACACTTGTATTTATCTATCGAATTTCGTTGCATCGATATTTTCTTACACAAATATTATCGGGTAGTGATTTTGTAAATCGATATGCAAGGGAATGGAAGGCTCAAAAACAGCGGTAAAACTCTCGCCAAAACAGGCATTTACCGGCGAAATGCGCCGCTTCCTCGGCGATTGCTTCACACCGGAAAAGCTGGCTCCCGACGCATACAATTCAATTTCAATCAGCCGACTATTCATTATGTTTTCCGGATTGCGAAAAAACAAACCGCCCGCAACGGACGAACAAAATGCCTTTTAAATCCGGAATTCAACGTTTATTGAAAAATACTAAACACAAGACATTCAAGCTTGCCATGCGAGTTCAAGAAACTGATGAGCCGATTATTTCCGGAAATGAATAACCCGCCGGCCGGCAATGCCGATCGGCGTACATCGGGTTCGCCTGTCGGCCGGAATCCGGTGGCCGCCGCGCCGCGCGAGGGCCCATTCACTATGCGTTGCCCGGCACCTCATTCGCCCGCGCGGTCACTTCGCGGCGATAGCGGTTCAGCTCCTGCGCGGTCGCGAACGTGCGCTCGAACAGAATCGACAGGTTGTGCAGGATCCGCTCGACCACCTTCTTCTCCCACTCGCCGTCGAAGCGGATCTGCTCGTCGAGCCAGCGCTCGAGCCATTCCGGATCCGGCAGGCGCGATTGCACGGTGTCGCGCG
>NZ_NKFC02000012.1:0-953 GCF_002223215.2 Burkholderia sp. AU18528
GCGTTCGGCTAACAATACAAATAAAGAGTGCAAGGCTCATCCCATTTCGCTCGCCACTACTTTGGGAATCTCGGTTGATTTCTTTTCCTGCGGTTACTTAGATGTTTCAGTTCACCGCGTTCGCTTCGCATGGCCTATGTATTCAGCCATGGATACTCCATAAGGAGTGGGTTTCCCCATTCGGACATCTACGGATCAAAGCTCGTTTGCCAGCTCCCCGTAGCTTTTCGCAGGCTACCGCGTCCTTCATCGCCTGTGATCGCCAAGGCATCCACCACATGCACTTGTTCGCTTGACCCTATAACGAGTCTGTCTCATCTTTCGACGCTACAGTCGCTACAGGTTGAGTTCTCGCGTTGTGCCGTATTCCAATTGAGCCGAACAATGAAGTTCGAATCATCTTGAGATACATCGATACAATCACAACCCGGATAGTTTCCACGCCCATCTCAAGACGCTTCCGCTATCCAAATTACTTACTTCTTCCAGATTGTTAAAGAACGACAGCCGATATCTGTTGATATCCTCTGACTGGCTCAATCGCCAATGACAAAAATTCGACGACGTCGAACACTTGTCATTGAGGATTGGTGGAGGCAGACGGGATCGAACCGACGACCCCCTGCTTGCAAAGCAGGTGCTCTCCCAGCTGAGCTATGCCCCCATGAGTACAGATTCCCTCAGGTACCTACCGCCAGACAATGGTGGGTCTGGTTGGATTCGAACCAACGACCCCCGCCTTATCAAGACGGTGCTCTAACCGACTGAGCTACAGACCCCTGAGTCTGTCTTTGATTTACAGCCGATAAGCGTGAGCGCTCAACTATGCGAGAAGCTCTGGAAAGGAGGTGATCCAGCCGCACCTTCCGATACGGCTACCTTGTTACGACTTCACCCCAGTCATGAATCCTACCGTGGTGACCGTCCTCCTTGCGGTTAGACTAGCCACTTCT
>NZ_NKFC02000013.1:0-948 GCF_002223215.2 Burkholderia sp. AU18528
GCGTTCGGCTAACAATACAAATAAAGAGTGCAAGGCTCATCCCATTTCGCTCGCCACTACTTTGGGAATCTCGGTTGATTTCTTTTCCTGCGGTTACTTAGATGTTTCAGTTCACCGCGTTCGCTTCACTGGACCTATGTATTCAGTCCAGGATGACCCAAAAGGGCCGGGTTTCCCCATTCGGACATCTACGGATCAAAGCTCGTTTGCCAGCTCCCCGTAGCTTTTCGCAGGCTACCGCGTCCTTCATCGCCTGTGATCGCCAAGGCATCCACCACATGCACTTGTTCGCTTGACCCTATAACGAGTCTGTCTCGTTACAGGTTGAGTTCTCGCGTTGTGCCGTATTCCAAATTGAGTCAAACATAGAGTTCGAATCATCTTGAGATACATCGATACAATCACAACCCGGATAGTTTCCACGTCCATCTCAAAGACGCTTCCGCTATCCAAATTACTTACTTCTTCCAGATTGTTAAAGAACGACAGCCGATATCTGTTGATATCACTCTGACTGGCTCAATCGCCAATGCAAAATTCTCGGTTCAGTGTCTGAACCAAGCCCTTAGCGTTGGTGATTGGTGGAGGCAGACGGGATCGAACCGACGACCCCCTGCTTGCAAAGCAGGTGCTCTCCCAGCTGAGCTATGCCCCCATGAGTACAGATGTCTCAGGTGTGTACCGCCACACAAGACGGTGGTGGGTCTGGTTGGATTCGAACCAACGACCCCCGCCTTATCAAGACGGTGCTCTAACCGACTGAGCTACAGACCCCTGAGTCTGTCTTTAATTTACAGCCGATAAGCGTGAGCGCTCAACTATGCGAGAAGCTCTGGAAAGGAGGTGATCCAGCCGCACCTTCCGATACGGCTACCTTGTTACGACTTCACCCCAGTCATGAATCCTACCGTGGTGACCGTCCTCCTTGCGGTTAGACTAGCCACTTCT
>NZ_NKFC02000014.1:0-804 GCF_002223215.2 Burkholderia sp. AU18528
GCGTTCGGCTAACAATACAAATAAAGAGTGCAAGGCTCATCCCATTTCGCTCGCCACTACTTTGGGAATCTCGGTTGATTTCTTTTCCTGCGGTTACTTAGATGTTTCAGTTCACCGCGTTCGCTTCACATGGCCTATGTATTCAGCCATGGATACTCCAAAAGGAGTGGGTTTCCCCATTCGGACATCTACGGATCAAAGCTCGTTTGCCAGCTCCCCGTAGCTTTTCGCAGGCTACCGCGTCCTTCATCGCCTGTGATCGCCAAGGCATCCACCACATGCACTTGTTCGCTTGACCCTATAACGAGTCTGTCTCATCGACAGTCGCTACAGGTTGAGTTCTCGCGTTGTGCCGTATTCCAATTGAGTCAAACATAGAGTTCGAATCATCTTGAGATACATCGATACAATCACAACCCGGATAGTTTCCACGTCCATCTCAAGACGCTTCCGCTATCCAAATTACTTACTTCTTCCAGATTGTTAAAGAACGACAGCCGATACTTTCGTATCGCTCTGACTGGCTCAATCGCCAATGACAAAGACTCGAACCAAACTTCATTCGAATGTTTGTCATTGATGATTATCGAAAGCGGCCGGCATGATAGCCGGTTAAACCGCTAACAGACAGTCTTTCTGTCTTTATCAACAGCCGATAAGCGTGAGCGCTCAACTTGTGCGAGAAGCTCTGGAAAGGAGGTGATCCAGCCGCACCTTCCGATACGGCTACCTTGTTACGACTTCACCCCAGTCATGAATCCTACCGTGGTGACCGTCCTCCTTGCGGTTAGACTAGCCACTTCT
>NZ_NKFC02000015.1:0-403 GCF_002223215.2 Burkholderia sp. AU18528
AGAGCACCTGCTTTGCAAGCAGGGGGTCGTCGGTTCGATCCCGTCTGCCTCCACCAATCACCAACGCTAAGGGCTTGGTTCAGACACTGAACCGAGAATTTTGCATTGGCGATTGAGCCAGTCAGAGCGGTACGAAGTAGGTATCGGCTGTCGTTCTTTAACAATCTGGAAGAAGTAAGTAATTTGGATAGCGGAAGCGTCTTGAGATGGGCGTGGAAACTATCCGGGTTGTGATTGTATCGATGTATCTCAAGATGATTCGAACTCTAAGTTTGACTCAATTGGAATACGGCACAACGCGAGAACTCAACCTGTAGCGACTGTAGCGTCGAAAGATGAGACAGACTCGTTATAGGGTCAAGCGAACAAGTGCATGTGGTGGATGCCTTGGCGATCACAGGCG
>NZ_NKFC02000005.1:0-1088153 GCF_002223215.2 Burkholderia sp. AU18528
ACCTGTTACTGTTTTCGGTTCCGTAGAACCGGTCGCTCACTCAAAGCTGACAGGAATATGAATCACTTCATAAACCTGACTTACTTTAGTGTGAGACTCTTGATACTTTCGCTATCTGATCCGAGGACCAGCTCGCTTTCATCAAGCGCCCACACTTATCGGCTGTTAATTTTTAAAGAGCACGTCTGCGAGAAACTCCGTGTTTCCCAGCAGCGCTGCGTTTTCAGCAGCAGAGAAGCGAGATTATGAACCGTGTTTCGCAGCTCGTCAACAACTTTCTGAACGACTTCGTTGTGACCGCGGGGCTCAACTTCCTGCGCCGCCGGGCTCGTTACCACCGAACCCCAACAGCACCGCTTCCCTTCCTCCCGCGCCGCGTTTCCGTTAGCGCGAAAGAGGCGTGATTCTAAGCAGCTCGCGGCATTCGCGCAAGGGGCTTGCAGCAACTTTTTTACGCAATTCGGCCGTCCGGCCATGCGTCGGCACCAGACCGCTTATGGTGCAAAGAACGGACTAGAATGTGAGGTTCTTCGCCTCTTTCTATATACGTCTTTAATATGCGCCAGCGAATCGCCAAACGCCTTCCCCCCGATGCCGACAAACTGGTCGGTCTGTCACTTGCGCTCTTCGCGTCGGGCAGCCGCATCGAGGATCGCTTCTGGGAAGCGAAGCTCGATGCGCTGCTCGCCAAGATTGTCCGCAACGGCAATCAGACGACGCTCGATGCCGCGCTCGACCATCTTCAACAGAATCATCCCGACGCCTACGGCGCGCTCGCCGACATGGCCGAGACGCACAGCGAGTCGATGGTGATCGAACACGACGGCCAACCGTACGATGCGCTGCTGGTCGCCGTCCCGGTTCTCGCCTGGACGCGCTACATGATTCCGTCCGGTCCGCTCAAGGGCGACGTTGCCGACGCGCTGCGAACACACCTGCAAGCGCACGTGCTGGCGGACGGCACGCTCGTCGGGCTCGCCCCATTCCTCTACAGCATCGACCAGTTGCCGCGACACCATGTGGAAACCTACCGGCTCGCCCAGCAGCTCGCACATGCGGCGATCGGCCAGCACACGCCGAAGCTGAGCTTCGGCGACCTGCCGGAAACTTCGCCGATCCTGGCCGATCCGCGCTTCCTGCTGGCAGTCGTCGCCGCGCCGGCCGGTTCGCCGCTGTTCCGCTGGCAGGAAGAAGAAAACGGCAGCCGTATCGAGCGCGGTCAGTGCCTCGAACAATGGGCCGCACAGGGCGGCCCGAACCTGTCGATCGCGCTGCCTGGCTGCGAATTCGAATGCCTGCTTCCGGACGCGTACTACTCGGCCTGCCGCGATGCGGACGAACGCGTGCGTCCGCACACCGTCCGAACGGCCATTCGTTATCTATTCGACACACTTGGTGCAGCGCCGCAAGAGCTGCGCGCGGTGGTCGCCGGCTTCGGCGAACGTCGCATCGACGAGTATCGCGTCGGCTTCACGCGGCGTGCCAGCAACGACGTGATCTATGGTGTCGTGTGGCCGCTCTACGGCCGTGAAAACGGCGACGTATCGATCGATAGCGCGACGCTCGAGGGCGAAGCGCCGATCGAAGGACCGCTCGAGGAAATCGTGAGCCTGCTGAAAGAATGCGGCGTAACCGACGTCCGGCGGCACGCGGGCCGTTTCGAACCCGAATACTGCGACGACTGCGGCGTACCGCTTTACGCCGATCCGCTCGGTGAAATCGTCCATGCGGAAATGCCGGAAGACGCGTCGCCCGCCCAACCGCACTTTCACTGATCCACCCCGCAGGCCCCGACAGCCTGCCCCGCCCAAAGCCGCTTCCGGTGACCACCGGAGCGGCTTTTTTCTTGTCCGCTGCCCCGCCGCCCAAAATTTCGAACTTTTCCTAAGCCTTTCAGCCAAGCAGACATCGTGTAAGGTCTTTGTCATTATCGGGGCCAGCTTATACCCAACGGCAATCAATGACTCACCTTATGGAGGTTGAATATGCGGTTCTTGGTACTTAACTCAGACGCCGAACGGCGTGACGGACTGAAGACCCTGTTGCGGCAGATCGACCGGCACGCCAGCATCAACGACGCGCCTGACGGTTTCCAGGCACGCCGGCTGCTGCGCACCCAGCGTTTCGACCTCGTCGCGATCGACTGGCTGGACGTGGGCCGGCTCAGCGAGCTTCAGGCGCTCGGCAACGCATGCTCGCCGACACCGGTCGCCGTTCTGGTCGACGACATCTCGCCCGAAGCCATCCAGCGCTTCTTCAATTACGGCGTCGCGGGCGTCATCCCGCATTCCACGCGGCCGCACCTGATCGTGCGTGCGCTCGAGATCGTACTGCTGGGCGGACACTACATTCCGCCGATCGCCCTCAGCCTGCTGCCGTCAACGGCAATGGCTCGCCACGACGCCCATTTCCAGACGCTCGCCGGCTCGCTTCCACGGCGCCCGCCGAGCGGCCTCCTGTCGCCGCGCCAAGCCCAGATCATGCGGTTCGTCCACATGGGCAGCACGAACAAGATGATTGCCCGTACGCTCGGCATCAGCGAAGGCACCGTGAAGATCCACCTCGCGAGCATCTTCCAGCAGCTCGGCGCCGCAAACCGCGCCGCCGCGGTCGCGATCTACAACGGCTGGCTGTCGCCCCATCTCGAGGTACTGCTGGCGAACCGCAATCGCGCCCGCAAGCTGGCCATCGGCGAACACGGCCCCGCTCCGCTGCGAACACAACGGCATGACCGTCCGTACCCGTTGCCTATCGCCAACGCCGGCACACAGGACCTGCCGCTCGCCGCCGAGCCGCCGGCACGGTTCCGGCGCGGACGCTAGGCCAACAGTCTCGATATTGCGACGGTCGGGCATGTGCAGGCTCCCACCTTTGATGCTCAACGAGTAATATGGACGCATGGGTTTTCTTTTCACACCGCTTCCGCTCTGGGTTGGCATCGGTGGCTGGATCGCCGCCGTGGCCCTGCTCGCGCTCGCGATGTGGAATCGCCCGTTCGTACGCCTGCAGGACGCCACGCTTCAGCACGTGTGGCTCGCGCTCGTCACTGCGATCACGGTCCTGTGGGCCTCGAACGCATGGCTCGAAGATGGCATCGTCATGCATCTGCTTGGCGCAACGCTGCTCGTCACGCTGTTCGACTGGACACTCGCACTGGTCGCGATGGGCGCCGTCACGGCGATGGCCGCAGTGATATTCGACGCGCCGTGGCAAGGCGTCGGCCTGACCTATCTGGTCTACGGTGCGCTGCCTGTCGGCGTGTCGGCATTGCTGCAACGCGCCGCGCTCGCCTGGCTGCCGCACAACCTCGCGTCATTCATCACCGGACAGGGCTTCCTGTCGCCCGCCATCGCGATCGTCGCGGTCGCCGCCGCGGCGGCCGGTGTTCAGCTCGCGCTCGCGGACGGCGTGCCCGTCGTGATTCCGGCCGGCTATTTGCTGAACACCGCGCTGCTCGCGCTCGGCGAAGCATGGTTCACCGGTATGGCAACGGCACTCATCGCCGTCTATCGCCCTGCATGGGTCACGACCTTCGACGTCCGGCGCTACCGCCTCGGCGGCCCGCGCGCCTGAATTTCCTCCGGATCGGCTCGACGCATCTGCGTGCCGGGGCACTTTCCGCGGCGCGCTCCGAGTACGTCGCCTACTGCCGCACAACTTTTTTACGCTAAGATTGAACTCCTGTTCTTCATCGGGCCTCTATACGTGCCCGATGTCTCCTTCGCTCCTCACCAATAACCAGATGGACAGCTCACCTGCCTCGCTCCGGATTTTCCGGGCGCTCGGCAAGCTGGCAGCCTGTATCGCGGGCCTGTCGCTTGCGCTTCCCGCTCCGGTATTTGCCGACCTGCTCGACCAGCGCTCCGAACTGATCAACAAATTCGTCAACGAGATGCATGCCGATCCGCTCGCCGCGGATTGTGCGGCGCACGGCAGCTTCATCGCCAGCACATCGACGGCGTTCGACCGCGTGGACTTCGCGCCGAACGCATTCGACAGCGGCAACGCGACGATCACGCCGTGGAACGACTCGTTCGACCAGGGCAAGCAGCGCGTGAAAGTCGACAACATCGTCACCGTCGACGGGCTCGGCATCCACAGCAACGGCAGCGATCCGACGCCGCTGAAGTTTCGCTGCGGCTATGTCGGCCAGCAAATGCTTGCGTTCAGTTGGAACGACCCGGTTCCGCCGCTGAAGCCGCGCGTCGAGCGCTCGTCGTCCTCGACGAAGAAGTTCAAGGGCAAGTCGCACCGCGGCAAAGCCAAGGCGAAGGCATCGGGCCGCACCGGCAGCAAGAAGGCCGTCTCGACGAAGAAATCAGGCGGCCAAAAGAAAGCCGTGAAGAAGAAAACCGCGAAGAAATCCTGATACGACGGAGCGGCAACGACAGCAGCAAAAAGCCGGCGCATCTCGCGATGCACCGGCTTTTTTCATGCGACGACGGCAGCGCCTACGCGAACGTGTCGACGTGCACCAGGATCGCGGCGAGCATCGCCGCGCCGAGCGCCGCGCTACGCTCGCCGTTCCAGCCGACGCGCTCGTCGGGGAGGTTCGCGTTGTCCTTGAACGGCATTTCGAGCGTCAACGACAGGCAGCCGAACTGGTGGCCGATGTACTTCGACGCGAGCTTCAGCGCATCTTCCTTGTACTTGCTCGCCGCGTAGCCATGCTCGGTCTGGAAGTCCGGGCTCGCGACCTTGAACGCTTCGATGAACGCGGCCTGCTCCTTGCCCTGCTGCTCGGTAAAGCTCGGCAGCATCTCCGAGCCGGCGACGAACACGCACGGCAGATCCTCGTCGCCGTGAATGTCGAAGAACATGTCGCAGCCGATCGCGTGGATCGCGTCGCGCACGGCCAGCACTTCGGGGCTGCGCTCGGCATCGGGCGCCATCCACTCGCGGTTCAGGTTCGCGCCGGCCGCATTGGTGCGCAGGTTACCGTGCACGCTGCCGTCCGGATTCATGTTCGGCACGATGTAGAACGTCACGCGATCGTAGAGCTTGCGCGCAACCGGATCGCCGGCCCAGTCGCCCCATCCGGCCAGCCGTTTGACCAGCCCTTCGACGAACCACTCGGCCATCGACTCGCCCGGATGCTGGCGCGCGATGATCCACACCTTCTTCTTCGGCGCGCCGTCGAGTTCCGGCGTGCCGAGCGTCAGCAGCGACATCGGACGGCCTTCGACCGTGCGGCCGAGTTCGACGACGCTCGCCTGAGGCAACTGCTGGACCGCGCCGAGAAACGCGGCGTGACGCTCTTCCGAGTACGGTTCGAAATACGCGTAGTAGATGCTGTCGAACTCCGGCGTATGGTCGATGGTCATCGTCTTGCCGTCGAACGTCGTCGGCACGCGGAACCAGTCGACGCGGTCATAGCTCGCCACCGCGTGGTAGTTGCGCCAGCCCGACGGATACGCGCATTCGGCTGCGTTCTCGAACGTCATCACGCATCGCTCGCCGCGTGCACCCGTCAAGCGGTAGTAAAACCATTGCGCGAATTCCGAACGATTGTCGCCGCGCACGCGCAGCCGGATTGCGTCGGGGCTGTCGCACGACACGACGTCGATTGCGCCTGCGTCGAAATTACTGGTGATCGAAAGGGCCATCTGTCCATCTCCTTTGTCGACCGGCGCTGGCGCTTCAGCGCTTACGCCGGTCCCATGCAAAGCGGTCGACCGAAGCAGGCGGTATGTCGCCGGTCCGGCCTCACGCATGCGCCGACCGTCTCGCGAACGGCCGGCAGGTCACTCGCCGACGCGCCGGCGATATACGTAAGTCGAATCGTTCGACGCAGCCGCATCGAACGCATAGCCTTCGGTGGCGAATTCCTTCAGCGCCTTCGGGTCGGCGATACGGTTCTCGACGACAAAACGCGCCATCAGGCCGCGCGCGCGTTTCGCATGAAAACTGATGATCTTGTAGCGGCCGCCCTTCCAGTCCTCGAATACCGGCGTGATGACCGGTGCGGCCAGCAGCTTCGGCTTGACCGACTTGAAGTATTCGGTCGACGCGCAGTTGACGAGCACGCGCGCCGCGCCGCTGCGCGTCTCGAGTTGCTCGTTCAGCGCCCGCGTGATGCGATCGCCCCAGAACGCATACAGATCCTTGCCGCGCGCGTTCGCGAACCGCGTGCCCATCTCGAGCCGGTACGGCTGCAGCAGGTCGAGCGGACGCAGCAGCCCGTACAGGCCCGACAGCACGCGCACGTGATGCTGTGCATAGTCGAGATCGGCGGACGACAGCGATTTCGCGTCGAAACCCTCGTAGACGTCGCCGTTGAACGCCAGCACAGCCTGCTTCGCGTTGGCCGGCGTGAAGGTCGGCGACCAGTCGGCGTAGCGCTGGAAATTCAGGCGCGCGAGCGGATCGGAGATATCCATCAGCGTCGCGATGTCCTGCGGCGACAGCTTGCGCAGGCCGTCGATCAACTCCGACGCATCGTCGACGAATGCAGGCTTCGTGTAAGACTGGACGTGCGCGGGCGTGTCGTAGTCGAGGGATTTGGCGGGAGAGAGAACGATTATCATAGAGGCTCGCTGGCACGCCGTGCCTTGCGGTCAGACGAAAACCACCGATTGTAACGAATGACCCGCTCTCTCGCCCCGCATGCCGCACACCGCGTCGTGCTCGACTCGAACGTCTGGATCGACATTCTCGTATTCGACGACCCCGCCACGCGCCCGATCCGCGCCGCGCTGGAGCACGGCACGCTGGCCGCCGTGATCGACGGCCGCTGCCTGACGGAACTCGAATACGTGCTCGACTATCCGCAGTTCCAGTCGCGCGCGATCGACAAGGCGGCCGCGCTCGCGACCGTCGCCCGGCTCGCGAGCCTCGTCGAACCGCCGCCCGTCGACGCCGGCGCGCCGCCGCTGCCGAAGTGCAAGGACCGCGACGACCAGAAGTTTCTCGAACTCGCGCGCGCCGCGCACGCCGATTGGCTCGTGTCGAAAGACCGCGCGCTGCTGAAGCTCGCGAAGCGCACCGCCCGCGACTTCGGTTTCCGGATCGCGCAACCCGCGCCATTTGCGCAAGCCTGCGCACTCGACGCCGCGCCGCCCGTCACGGCGACGCCGGCCTGACGCACCTCACCCGATTCCGACCGTATCGATGAACGCTCCTTCAGATATGCCAACGACACCCGTTTTCCCCTCGCGCCTGCCGAACGTCGGCACGACGATCTTCACGGTGATGAGCGCGCTTGCCGCCGAAAAAGGGGCGGTGAACCTCGGCCAGGGTTTCCCGGATTTCGATTGCGATCCGCGCATCGTCGATGCGGTGGCCGCCGCGATGCGCAACGGGCACAACCAGTACCCGCCGATGGCCGGCGTCGCGCCGCTGCGCGACGCGATCGCCGACAAGATCGCGCAGGTGTACGGCCGGCGCTACGATCCGGCCGCCGAAATCACCGTGACGGCCGGCGCGACGCAGGCGCTGCTGACGGCAATCCTGTGCGCGGTGCATCCGGGCGACGAAGTGATCGTCGTCGAGCCGACCTACGACAGCTACCTGCCGTCGATCGAGCTCGCCGGTGGCAAGCCCGTGTTCGTCACGCTGGAGGCGCCTGACTACGCGATCCCGTTCGACCGTCTCGCGGCCGCGATCACGCCGAAAACGCGGATGATCCTGATCAACACGCCGCACAACCCGACGGGCACCGTGTGGCGCGAGGCGGACATGCGCAAGCTCGAGGACATCGTGCGCGGCACCAACGTGCTGATCCTGTCCGACGAGGTCTACGAACACATGGTCTACGACGGCGCCCGCCACGAGAGCGTCGCGCGCTATCCGGAACTCGCCGCACGCAGCTTCATCGTGTCGAGCTTCGGCAAGACCTATCACGTGACCGGCTGGAAGGTCGGTTACGTCGCGGCGCCTGCCGCGCTGACCGCTGAATTCCGCAAGGTCCACCAGTTCAACGTATTCACGGTGAACACGCCGATGCAGATCGGGCTCGCCGACTACCTGCGCGACCCGACGCCGTACCTGTCGCTCGCCGGCTTCTATCAGCAAAAGCGCGACTTCTTCCGGGCCGGCCTCGAGCGCACGCGCTTCAAGCTGCTGCCGTGCACGGGCACGTACTTCCAGTGCGTCGATTACTCGGCGATCAGCGACCTGCCCGAAGCGGAATTCTCGACGTGGCTCACGTCGGAGATCGGCGTGGCCGCCATTCCAGTGTCGGCGTTCTATCACGAGCCGCACGAATCGGGCGTCGTGCGCTTCTGCTTCGCGAAGCGGGAAAGCACGCTCGCATCCGCGCTCGAGCGGCTCGCCCGCCTGTAAGACCCGCACGGGGCGGCCGCACGCCGCCCTTCGGGAAACGCGGTTACGAACGCGCGACGTTCGCCGCTTCGACATACGCCTTGCGCTCGGCTGCCACGCGCTGCGCGGCAGGGCGTTCACTCACCGTCTTCGCGTGCGACTTCCAGTCGATGCCTGCATCGAGCAGGAAGTCGCGGCCGAATATGGCCTTCGTCGCCATCCCGATCACCGGCAGATGAACCCACGCGGCAATGTCCGCGAGGCCGAACGACTCGCCGAGCACATACGGCGAAAACCGCGTCATCTGCTTGAACGCATCGATCGCGCGCGGCAGGCGCTTCTCGACGTGCGCCTTCATTCCGTCGCTGACCTTGCCGCCGAAAAACGCTTCCGTGTACACCTCGCGCGCCACCCATTCGAGATACAGCTCGAGCGTCTCGACCAGTTCGCGCACCTTCGCCGCCGCGAACGGGCTCGCGGGCAAAATGCCTTTCTCGGGATAGCGCGCCGCCAGGTATTCGATGATCACCTGGGACTCGAACAGCGCACCCTCTTCGGTCTTCAGGAACGGAATCTTGCCGAGCGGCGAATCGGCGAGCTGCACCGGATCGCTGACCGGCAAAGCGCACACCGACTCCTCGAACGGAATATCGTGCTCGAGCAGGACGAACTTCACCTTGTTGTAGTAGTTGGACAACGGGATACCGCACAGCTGTAGCATCGGAGTCTCCTTCGTTGCTGGAGCACGGCCGCATCGACGCCGGCCGCCTCGAGATTCATCGCGCCGAAAAGCACGTTCGTGCTAGTCTAAAGCAAGTTTTTCGTCCGCCACGACAACATTACATCCGCTGCGGCGACGGACCTCGCTGTTCGCGGGATACACTCGGCGTCGCCGCGCCACCCGATGGAGACACGCTCGCATGAGTGCTGAACTGCTGGCCTCGCGCCCGCCCGAGAGCGAATCGACGCTCGTCCTCACGCTGTCCAATCCCGGCGCGCGCAACGCACTGCATCCCGACATGTATGCGGCCGGCATCGAAGCGCTCGCCACCGCCGAGCGCGATCCGGCGATTCGCGCCGTCGTGCTGACGGGTGCCGATCGCTTCTTCTGCGCAGGCGGCAACCTGAACCGGTTGCTCGAGAATCGCTCGAAGGATCCGTCCTTCCAGGCCGATAGCATCGATCAGCTCGCGGCATGGGTCATGGCGATCCGCGCGTCGACGAAGCCGGTGATCGCGGCCGTCGAGGGCGCCGCGGCCGGCGCCGGCTTCTCGCTCGCGCTCGCGTGCGACCTGATCGTTGCCGCACACGACGCGAAATTCGTGATGTCGTATGCACGCGTCGGCCTGACACCCGACGGCGGCGGCTCGTGGTTTCTCGCCCGCGCGTTGCCGCGTGCGACCGCCGCCGAGATCCTGTTCGAAGGCAAACCCGTTGCCGCGGAACGCCTGCATGCGCTGGGCGTCGTCAATCGGCTCGCCGCGCCTGGCACGGCGCTGAGCGACGCCCTGGCGTGGGCCGACACGCTCGCCGGCATCTCGCCGAACGCGCTCACGCGCATCAAGTCGCTGCTCGACGACGCCACCGCCCAACCGCTGGACGCGCACCTCGGCACCGAGCGCGATCATTTCGTCGCGTCGCTGCATCACGCGGACGGGCTCGAAGGCATCAGCGCCTTTCTCGAGAAGCGCCAACCGCGCTACAAGCGCTGATCCACCGCGTCCCGACGCCACGCCACCGCGTCCATTCGGTGCGGCACGTCGACGCCGCGTGCACCGCTGGCGACGCTCGCCGACCCGGCCGCGCATGCCCGCCGGCACGGGCGTTTCCGCCACCAGCAGCCCGCGTCGATCCATGCTCTAATGACCGCCTGTCGCGGCGCCGCAGGCGCCGTTTTCGCGCATGCCACACAGGAGTTGACGATGATCGACGTCTATAGCTGGGCGACCCCGAACGGCCACAAGGTGCACATCATGCTCGAGGAAACGGGCCTCGCGTATCGCGCCCATCCGGTCGATATCGGTGCGGGCGACCAGTTCGAGCCAGCGTTCCTGAAGATCAGCCCGAACAACAAGATCCCCGCGATCGTCGATCCGGATGGCCCCGGCGGCCAACCGATCTCGCTGTTCGAATCGGGCGCGATCCTGATCTACCTCGCGGAGAAGACCGGCAAGTTCCTGCCGACCGATCCGGCCGCGCGCTATGCGACGCTCGAGTGGCTGATGTTCCAGATGGGCGGTGTCGGCCCGATGCTCGGGCAGGCGCACCACTTCCGGCTGTATGCGCCGGAGAAGATCGAGTACGCGGTCAACCGCTACACGAACGAAGCGAAGCGCCTGTACAACGTGATGGAAAAGCGGCTCGGCGAATCCGAGTATCTCGCGGGCGACACGTATACGATCGCGGACATTGCGACGTTCCCGTGGACGCGTTCGTGGCGGAACCAGGGCATCGAGCTCGACGCGTTGCCGAACGTGAAGCGCTGGCACGAGGCGATCGCCGCGCGACCGGCCGTGCAGCGTGGCGTCGAGGTACTCGCGTCGATGCGCAAGGCGCTGCAGGACGACAAGGCACGCGAGGTGCTGTTCGGCGCAACGCAATACGCGAAGCACTGACACGCAGGGTGGACGCAGCGGCATCCGCGTGCCGCTGCGGGCTTCAGAAGTAATGCAGCGTGATGAATTCCGCCGCGCATACCGGCAGCGGCGCGTCGGGACGCTCGATCTGCATCGATACCGACCACGTCACCTGAATACCGCCGCGCGCGGCGTCGGCGATTTCCTTCACCGCGAACAGCGCGCGCACGCGCGCCCCGACCGGCACCGGCTTCAAGAACCGTACGCGGTTGAGCCCGTAGTTCACGCCCATCTTCTGCTCGAAGCGCATTGCGTCGGTCATCAATGCAGGAATCAGCGACAGCGTCAGGAACCCGTGCGCGATGGGCCCACCGAACGGCGACTCGCGCCGCGCGCGTTCGGGGTCGACGTGAATCCATTGGTGATCGCCGGTCGCGTCGGCGAAACCGTCGACGCGCGGCTGGTCGATCTCGATCCAGCCGCTCGCGAGCGGTTCCGCGCCAACCCGCGCCTGCAGCGCCTGCGCGGACGCGATCAGCGGCAAGGTCACGTCGGTCATGCGTTCGCGCCTGCCGGATGGCGCAGCCCGAAAATCACCTTGGTGTGCACGCTGATCACCGTCTCGCCGGCTTCGTTCACGCCGACCCATTCCGTCGACACGATGCCGCGATCGGGCTTGCTCTCCGACACGCGCTTGTCGTGCACCTTCTGGTACATCGTGATCGTGTCGCCGGCGCGCACCGGCTTCAGCCAGCGGATCGAATCGATGCCCGGCGAGCCCATGCTGGTCGAATCCGGCCCCAGCTTCTGGACCAGCAGGCTCATGAACACCGAACACGTATGCCAGCCGCTCGCGACGAGCCCGCCGAAGTGCGATGCCTTCCCTGCTTCCTCGTCGACATGGAACGGCTGCGGATCGTAGCGCTGCGCGAACGTCTTGATGTCGTCCGGCTCGAACGTGTAGCGGCCCACTTCGGTGGTACTGCCCACCACCAGATCTTCGTAACTGATGCCCACTGATAAGTCTCCTTGTCTGGCGCGCTCGCGCGTCGCCGTCATGCTACGTCGGTCTGCGCGAAATCGGGCAGCGCCGCGAGGCGGGCGAGGTGATGATCGGTATCGCCGAGCGTCGTCTCGATGATCGACAGCCGCTTGAACAGGTGCGCGGCGGCCACCTCGTTGGTCACGCCCATGCCGCCGTGCAACTGGATCGCCTGCTGGCCGACGAAGCGCGCGGCCGATCCGACCCGCGCCTTCGCGGCCGACACGGCCTTGCGCCGCGCATCGGCATCGCCGTTCGCATAGCGCACCGCCGCGAGATAGGTCAGCGAACGCGCCTGCTCGGCATGAATCAGCATGTCGACCATCCGGTGCTGTAGCGCCTGAAAGCGCGCGATCGGCACACCGAACTGCTCACGCGTCTTCGTGTATTCGACCGTCGCGCGATTCAGCTCGTCGAGCGCGCCAACCGCTTCCGCGCATAGCAGAAAGGTCGCGTAATCGGCAATCTGCTCGAGCGCCGCCGCGTCTCGCGCCCCGCCCGTCAGCAGTCGGGCCGGCGTGGCGTCGAACGTGAGCGTCGCGGCGCGCTGGCCGTCGATGGTCCGGTAGTCGACCACCTTCGCGTTGGCCGCATCGCGTTCGACGACGAAGAGGCCGATGCCGCCGCCGTCGACACGCGCGGGCACGATCCAGACGTGCGCCTGGGCGCCGTGCTGAACGACCGACTTGATACCGGTCAGCCGGTACGTGCCGTCCTGCTCGCGCGCGCGCGTGTCGAGTTCGTACAGGTCGTAGCGCGCCTGCGGCTCATGGAACGCGACCGCCACGCGCTTTTGTCCTTGTGCAATCGCCTCCAGCAGCGCGGCGTCGTCGCCCGCGCCGGAGCCGGCGATCCGCAACGCCTCGACGCCGACCGCCGTGGCCCAGTACGGCTCGATCACGAGCGCGCGGCCGAGTTCCTGCATCACGACCAGCATGTCGACCGGCCCGCCGCCGAAGCCGCCCTGGGCGTCCGGCACCGGCAACGCGGTCAATCCGAGTTCGGTGAATGCGCTCCACTGCGCGTCGGACACACCGGTATCGCTGCGCACGATCGCCTGACGCGCCTCGAAGCCGTATTGCTCGCCGAGATACCGACGCAGCGCATCGGCGAACTGCTGCTGCTCATCGGTAAAGCTGAAATCCATGGTTGTCTCCGTTCCCTGATCACAGCCCCAGAATCATCTGCGCGATGATGTTTTTCTGGATCTCGTTCGACCCGCCGTAGATCGACGTCTTCCGGTAATTGAAGTAGTACGCGGCGAGCGGCGCCGCATCGTCGTCGCCGGCGATGCTGTGCTCGCGCTCGCCGGCGAGGAACGGCACGTCGAACGGTGCGGCCAGCGGGCCGATCGCTTCGACCATCAGCTCGGTGAGCGCCTGTTGCACCTCGGTGCCCTTGATCTTCAGCATCGACGCTTCGGGGCCCGGCCCCTTGCCGCTCGTCTCGCGGCTGACGACGCGCAGCACCGTCACTTCCAGCGCCATCAGCTCGACCTCGAGCGCCGCGACCTTCGCGGCGAACACGGGATCGGCGAGCAACGGCTTGCCGTTCTTGCGCTGGTTCGACGCGATGCGCTTCAGGAACGCGAGCTCCCGCTTCGACGCGCCGACGCGCGCGATGCCGGTGCGCTCGTGGCCGAGCAGGTATTTCGCGTAGGTCCACCCGCGGTTCTCGTCGCCGACGAGGTTCTCGACCGGCACCTTCACGTCCTCGAAGAACACCTCGTTGACCTCGTGGTCCTCGTCGAGCATCACGATCGGGCGCACCGTGATGCCGGGCGTTTTCATGTCGATCAGCAGGAACGAGATGCCTTCCTGCTTCTTCGCGGCCGGATCGGTGCGCACGAGGCAGAACATCATGTCGGCGTACTGGCCGAGCGTGGTCCAGGTCTTCTGGCCGTTGACGACGTAATGATCGCCGTGGCGCTCGGCGCGCGTGCGCAGCGATGCGAGATCGGACCCGGAACCCGGCTCCGAATAACCCTGGCACCACCAGTCCGAGCCGTCGAGAATACGCGGCAGATAGCGGCGCTTCTGCGCTTCGCTGCCGTATTTCATCAGGACCGGCGCGACCATCGACACCCCGAAAGGCAGCACGGTCGGCGCACCGATGCGCGCGCACTCCTCGTCCCAGATGTGCCGCTGCGTCGCGTTCCAGCCCGGGCCGCCATATTCGACTGGCCAGGCGGGCGCGGACCAGCCGCGCTGGCCGAGAATCCGGTGCCAGCTCGCGAAATCCTCGCGGTCGAGTCGTTTGTGATCGAGTACCTTGGCGCGCAGTGCGTGAGGCAGGTTGGCCTCGAGCCAGGCGCGGACGTCGGCGCGGAACGCGTCGTCGGCGGGGGAATAATCCAGATCCATGCGCAGTGTCTCCTGTCGACCCGAGTTAACGCTTTAGCGCCTGCTCTGATCTCATGCAAAGCTGTCCGCGGCCGTCCCCGGCCAAGGACACACTGCGTACGTCATTGCAGCGGTTCTTTCAGCGCGGCAGGAATCGGCAGCGGCATCACGTCGATGCCTTCTTCGAGCAAGGACTGCGCATCCTCCGGCGTCGTGACGCCACGAATGCTGCGTGCCGGCGCCTCGTTGTAATGAATGCGCCGCGCTTCCTCGGCGAAGCGCTCGCCCACGTTCTCGGTCTTCTCCAGCACCTCGCGCAGCGCGCGCATCACCTGCGCCTGCAGCGCACGCGGATCGGCCGGCTGCGGCTGCGTCGCGCCCGACAGGTTCAGGCGCGGCGCCGACGGCATCCGGTTGATCTCCGTCGTTCCGCACACCGGACATTCGACCAGCTTGCGGGACAACTGCGCTTCGAATTCATCGGCGGAAGCGAACCAGCCTTCGAACCGATGACCGTGCGGACACTGTAAATCGAGGACCTTCATGCTGAATCAGGGCGTGTGACGAGTGTAGCGCAAAAAGCGGTTTTGTGAACGATCGTGCTAAATCCGGATTGCGCAGCGCGAACGCACTGCGTCGCCAGATTGTAACGCGGCGCCCAGGCCGCCGCCGACGCCGCGCTCAGGGCGTGACGATCGGGCCGAGCGGCCACGTGCCGGACAGCACCTTGTCGAGCCACATGGTGCCGATGATCGTCTTCACGTCGGAGATCTGGCCCGTGCGCACCCACTCCTGCAGGTCGTCCAGCGTCGCGGTGAAGGTTTCGAGGAATTCGCCTTCGTCGAGCTTGCGCTCGCCGGCCGTCAGCCCGCGCGCGAGGTACAGGTCGATGAATTCGGTCGAATAGGAAATGATCGGATGAATGCGGGCCAGGAACACGTACTCGCGCGCCGTGTAGCCGGTTTCCTCGCGCAGCTCGCGCGCCGCGCACGCGAGCGCGCCTTCGTTCGGATCGAGCTTGCCGGCCGGGAATTCGGCCATCACCTTGCCGATCGGATAGCGGAACTGGCTCTCCATCAGCACGCGGCCGTCGTCGAACAGCGGGATCACCATCACCGCGCCCGGATGCTGCACGTATTCGCGCGTGGCTTTCTTGCCGTCCGGCAGACGGACGGTATCGCGCTTGAGCTTGAGGAACGCGCCTTCGAAGATCGCCTCGCTCTCGAGGCAGGTTTCGGTCAGTGCGGCGTCGTGATTGGGTAGTTCGGCCATCGGCGGCTCCTGGATGAGCACGACGGACGGCCGAAGCCGTCAGCGTCGTTTGACGAGATACTGGAACGTGAAGCCGGGAAACGCGAACACGACGAAGAGACTGAACGTGATCGCGTAAAACTGCCAGCCCTGTTCGAAGCGGTTGCCGGCGCGCGACTCGAGCCAGAAGCCGAGCGCGCCGACGATGAAGTACAGCACGATCAGCTCGCCGATCCGCACCCACGCACTCTTCTTCGTCGCGCCGAACGGCACGACGGCGAAGAGGCGTTGGTTCAGGAACGGCAGGTTGGCGCATACGAGCGCCAACAGCACGATGAACCAGCCGGCTGCCGACATTACAGCGGCAGCGTGTGGCGGATTGCCTGCAGGCAGGCGGTCAGCAGCGGGCTCGGGATCAGGCCGAGCACGACGACGGCCAGGCCGTTCAGCACGAGGATCGTGCGCTTGCAGAAATCGCCCGAGATCGGCGTCGAATCCTGCGGCGCATCGAAGTACATCAGCTTCACGATGCGCAGGTAGTAGAACGCGCCGAACAGCGACGTGATCACGGCCAGCACGGCCAGCCACGTGAGGCCCGCGTTGACGGTCGCCTCGAGCACCGCGAGCTTCGCGTAGAAGCCGACGGTCGGCGGAATGCCGGCCAGCGAGAACATCATGACCATCATCACGAACGCGAACACCGGGCTGCGCTTGTTGAGGCCCTTGAAGTCGTCGATCGTTTCGGCTTCGAAATCGCGGCGCGCGAGCAGCATCACCACGCCGAACGAGCCGAGCGTCGTGATCAGGTAGACGATCGCGTAGAACATCGCCGAGCTGTAGGCGTTCGCCGGCGCCGCCGCGTCGCCCTTCACGATGCCGGCGAGCAGGCCGAGCAGCACGAAGCCCATGTTCGAGATCGCCGAGTACGCGAGCATCCGCTTGATGTTGCGCTGGACGATACCGGTGATGTTGCCGACGATCAGCGACAGCGCGGCGAGGATCACGAGCGCGGTCTGCCAGTTCTGGGCGAGCGGCAGCAGGCCCATCACCAGGAAGCGCAGGCCCCACGCGAACGCGGCAACCTTCGGACCGCCGCCGACGAACAGCGTCATCGCGGTCGGCGCGCCCTGGTAGACGTCCGGCACCCACATGTGGAACGGCACGGCGCCGAGCTTGAACGCGATACCGGCGACGATGAAGATCACGCCGAACATCAGCACGGCCGCGTCGGTGTTGCCGCCGACCGCCTTGTACACTTCGCCGAGCTCGAGCGAGCCGGTCGCGCCGTAGAGCATCGAGATGCCGTACAGCACGAAGCCCGATGCGAGCGCCCCCAGCACGTAGTACTTCATCGCGGCTTCGCTCGACTGCGCGGCGTCGCGGCGCAGCGCGATGACGGCGTACAGCGACAGCGACATCAGTTCGAGACCGAGGTACAGCGTCAGGAAGTTGTTGCCCGACACCATGACCAGTTGGCCGAGCAGCGAGAACATGCCGAGCAGGAACACGTCGCCGCGGAACATGTCGCGGTCTTCGAGGTACTTGCGCGAATAGACGAGCGAGACCGCGAAACCGAACGACACGACGGCCTTCATCATGCTCGCGAACGAGTCGACGACGACCATCTTCGAGAAGAAGTAGTACTGCTGCGGGTCGAGCGCCTGGACCGCGAACCACACGCCGGCGACGACCGACGAGACGACCGCGATCAGATAGGTCAGGCGGCGGCCGGACGCACCGGTAAAGGTGTCGTTCAGCCATGCGACGACGATGGCGGCCAGCACCAGCGCGTCAGGCAACAGAACATTCATAGGGGCGTTTTGCATGATCTTGAGTTCCTCCGCTCGCGATTACTGGGCCAGCGGCAGCTTCGACTGCGCGACGTGGGAGAGGAGGTTTTCCACGGAAACGTGCATCACGTCGGTGAAAGGCTTCGGATACAGGCCCATCAGCAGCGTGAACGCGGCGAGCACGGCCAGCATCAGGAATTCACGACGGCCGATGTCCTTCAGCTTGGCGACGTGATCGTTCGCGACCGCGCCGAAATACACGCGCTTGTACATCCACAGCGTGTAGGCCGCGCCGAGGATCAGCGTGAATGCCGCACCGAATGCGATCCAGAAGTTGTACTGGACGGCGGCGAGAATCACCATGAACTCGCCGACGAAACCCGACGTGCCCGGCAGGCCGCAGTTGGCCATCGAGAACAGCATCGCGAACGCCGCGAACTTCGGCATCACGTTGACGACGCCGCCGTAATCGGCGATCTGGCGCGAGTGCACGCGGTCGTACAGCACGCCGATGCACAGGAACATCGCGCCCGACACGAAGCCGTGCGAGATCATCTGGACGATCGCGCCTTCGACGCCGAGCTGGTTGAAGATGAAGAAGCCGAGCGTGACGAAACCCATGTGCGCGATCGACGAATACGCGACCAGCTTCTTCATGTCGGCCTGCACCATCGCGACGAGACCGATGTAGATCACCGCGATCAGCGACAGCGTGATCACGACGGGCGCCAGGAAGTGGCTCGCGTCGGGCGTGATCGGCAGCGAGAAGCGCAGGAAACCGTATGCGCCGAGCTTGAGCATGATCGCCGCCAGCACGACCGAGCCGCCCGTCGGCGCTTCCACGTGCGCGTCCGGCAGCCACGTGTGCACCGGCCACATCGGCACCTTCACCGCGAACGCGAGGAAGAACGCAATGAACAGCAGGATCTGCGGCGTCATCGCGATCTTCGCGTTCTGCCACGTCGCGAGGTCGAACGAGTGCGTTTCCGTGTACAGGTAGATCAGCGCGACCAGCATCAGCAGCGAACCGGCCAGCGTGTACAGGAAGAACTTGAACGCCGCATACACGCGGTTCGGGCCGCCCCACACGCCGATGATGATGTACATCGGGATCAGGGTCGCCTCGAAGAACACGTAGAACAGCAGGCCGTCGGCCGCCGAGAACACGCCGATCATGATCCCGGACAGGATCAGGAACGCGGCGAGGTACTGCGCGACGTTCTCGGTGATCACTTCCCATGCGGCGATCACGACGATCACCGTGATCAGCGCGGTCAGCACGACGAACCACATCGAGATGCCGTCGACGCCGAGGTGATACGCGATGTCGAAGCGTTCGATCCAGGTCGACTTCTCGACGAACTGCAGCGCAGCCGTGCTGGAGTCGAAGCCCGTGATCAGCGGGATCGTGACCGCGAGACCGAGCAGCGCGCCGATCAGCGCGACCCAGCGAGCCGTCCCCGGATTTTTGTCGTTACCCACCGCCAGCACGAGGAGGCCGAAAACGATCGGCAGCCAGATCGCGGTACTGAGAATCGGAAAAGCGTGCATTAGTGTTGTCTCCCCGCCTTATTTGCCGCCGAGCGTTACAAACAGGGTCAGGAGCCCCAGCATGCCGATGATCATGGCGAACGCGTAGTGATAGATGTAACCGGATTGGAGGAAGCGGATCACGCCGGCGAACCAGCCGATGAACCGGGCGCTGCCGTTGACGAGGCCGTCGATCACCACGACGTCGCCCTCCTTCCACAGGCCGCGGCCAATCGCCACCGAACCGCGGGCGAACACCACTTCGTTGATCTTGTCCATGTAGTACTTGTTGTCCAGCAGCGTGTAGATCGGGCCGAACGCGCGGCGGATCGACGCCGGCAGCTCCGGACGCTTCAGGTACAGGAACCACGCGACGACGACACCGGCAAGCGCGAGCCACACCGGCAGGCCCGACACCGAGTGCAGGCCCATGCCCACCCAGCCGTGGAACTCCTCGGCCATCTCGGCCAGCGCCGGATGGTTTTCGCCGATGAAGATCACCTTGTCGAATGCGACGCCGTGCTGGAAGAAATCACCGAACAGCATCGGGCTGATCGCGATCGCGCCGATGATCACCGACGGGATCGCCAGCAGGACCAGCGGCACCCACACGACCCACGGGGTCTCGTGCGGCTCGTGCGCGTGGTCGTCATGACCGTGGCCATGGCCGTGATCGTCGTGGCCATGTGCAGCGGCCATGCCCATCGGCGATTCCGGATGCTTCGGCTTGCGGAAGCGCTCTTCGCCGTGGAACACCAGGAAGTACATGCGGAACGAGTACAGCGCGGTGACGAACACGCTCGCGACGACCGCGAAGTACGCGAAGCCCGAGCCCGGCAGGTGCGACAGCTTCACCGCGTCGATGATCGAGTCCTTCGAGTAGAAGCCCGAGAAGAACGGCGTGCCGATCAGCGCGAGCGAGCCGACGAGCGACGTGATCCACGTTTTCGGCATGTACTTGCGCAGGCCGCCCATGTTGCGCATGTCCTGGTCGTGGTGCATGCCCATGATGACCGAGCCGGCGCCGAGGAACAGCAGCGCCTTGAAGAACGCGTGCGTCATCAGGTGGAACACGGCGACCGGGTAAGCGGACACGCCGAGCGCGACGGTCATGTAGCCGAGCTGCGACAGCGTCGAGTACGCGACCACGCGCTTGATGTCGTTCTGGACGATGCCGAGGAAGCCCATGAAGAGCGCCGTGATCGCACCGATGACCGTGATGAACGACAGCGCGGTATCCGACAGCTCGAACAGCGGCGACATGCGCGACACCATGAAGATGCCGGCCGTCACCATCGTCGCCGCGTGAATCAGCGCCGAGATCGGGGTCGGGCCTTCCATCGAATCGGGCAGCCACACGTGCAGCGGGAACTGGGCCGATTTACCCATCGCGCCGATGAACAGGCAGATACAGGCAACGGTCAGCAGGCCCCAGTCGGTGCCCGGGAAGTGCAGGCTCGCGAGCTCCGCGCGCTTCGCGAACACTTCGCCGTAGTTCATCGAGCCGGCGAACGCGAGCAGCAGGCCGATGCCGAGCAGGAAGCCGAAGTCGCCCACGCGGTTCACGAGGAACGCCTTCATGTTCGCGTAGATCGCGCTTTCGCGCGTGAAGTAGAAGCCGATCAGCAGGTACGACACCAGACCCACCGCTTCCCAGCCGAAGAACAGCTGCAGGAAGTTGTTGCTCATCACGAGCATCAGCATCGAGAACGTGAACAGCGAGATGTACGAGAAGAAGCGCTGGTAGCCGTCCTCTTCCGCCATGTAGCCGATCGTGTATACGTGCACCATCAGCGAGACGAAGGTCACGACGACCATCATCATCGCGGTCAGCGAATCGACGAGGAAGCCGACCTCGAGCTTCAGCGAGCCGACGTTCATCCATTCGTAGACGGTCGCGTTGAAACTCGCGCCGCCCATCACGTCGAGGAAGACTTTCGCCGACAGGAGGAACGCGATCAATACGCCGAGGATCGTGATCCGGTGTGCGCCCTTGCGCCCGACTGCGTTCCCGAACAGCCCCGCAATCAGCGAGCCGGCCAGCGGAGCGAGCGGAATCGCCAGCAGCAGGTTTTCATTGAGTGTCGTTGACATAACAGCGTTGCCTGAAATTAACCTTTGAGCTGATCGAGATCCTCGACATTGATCGTGTCGAGCTTACGGAACAGGGTCACCAGAATCGCGAGACCGATCGCGGCTTCCGCTGCGGCGACGGTCAGCACGAAGAACACGAAGATCTGGCCGTGCACGTCGCCGAGGTAATGCGAGAACGCGACGAAGTTGGTGTTCACCGCCAGCAGCATCAGTTCGATCGACATCAGGATGATGATGACGTTGCGGCGGTTCAGGAAGATCCCGACGATCGCGATCGCAAAGAGGATCGCGCCGAGCACAAGGTAGTGAGCAAGAGTCAGCATGGTTTTCTTTTCCTCCGCTTAGCCGTTGGTGCCCGAACCGGCTTCGCTCTGCGCCGTTTCCGGCTGCGGCTTGTCCGCTTCCATCTTCACGAGGCGCACGCGGTCGTTGCGGCGCACCTTGACCTGATCCGACACGCGCTGGCGCTTGCTGTCCTTGCCCTTGCGCTCGGTCAGCCCGATCGCGGCAATGATCGCGACCAGCAGCACGAGGCCGGCGATTTCGAACGCGAAGATGTAGTCGGTGTAGATCACCTTGCCGATCAGGCGCGTATTCGACCAGTTGGCCATCTCGCCCGTCGCCATCGCATGCACGGTGTGCGTGTCGCCGTAGCCGCGCCACAGGATCAGCGCGGTTTCGATCACGATGATCGCGCCGACCACGGTTGCCATCGGGACGAAGCGCTTGAAGTCGCGGCGCAGGTAGTCGATGTTGATGTCCAGCATCATCACGACGAACAGGAACAGCACCATCACCGCGCCCACGTAGACCAGAACCAGCAGGATCGCGAGGAATTCGGCCTCCAGCAGCATCCAGATCGCGGCGGCGTTGAAGAACGCCAGCACAAGGAAAAGCGCAGACGCCACCGGGTTGCGCGAAGTGATCACCTTCAGCCCTGATACCACCAGGAGCAGCGCGAAGATGTAGAACAGTACGGTCGTGAATTCCATGATTACCGGTTCATCGTTAGGCCATAGTCAGGCGCGGCTTGCGGGACGCCCGCACCCGTCGCGGCGGCTCGGCCCGTTCATCGTTCATGCCGGGCCGGCACTGCAAACACAATCAACGATACGGCGCGTCGGCAGCCTTCGCCGCGGCGATGTCCTTCTCGTAGCGGTCGCCCACCGCGAGCAGCATTTCCTTCGTGAAATACAGGTCGCCGCGCTTTTCGCCGTGGTACTCGAGAATCTGCGTCTCGACGATCGAATCGACCGGGCAGCTCTCTTCGCAGAAACCGCAGAAGATGCACTTCGTCAGGTCGATGTCGTAGCGCGTCGTGCGGCGCGTGTTGTCCGCGCGCGTTTCCGACTCGATCGTGATCGCCAGCGCGGGGCACACGGCCTCGCACAGCTTGCACGCGATGCAGCGCTCTTCACCGTTTTCATAGCGGCGCAGTGCGTGCAGCCCGCGGAAACGCGGCGAAATCGGGGTCTTCTCTTCCGGGAACTGCACGGTGAACTTGCGCTTGAACGTGTAACGACCGGTCAGCGCGAGCCCCTTCAGCAGCTCGGTCAGGAAGAAAGTCTTAAAGAAGTGTTGGATTGCCGTCATGATTTCGTCCGATCTTTACTTCACCCAGATGTTCAGCGGCGACATCATCCAGAAGCCGACCACGACCACCCAGATCACCGTGACGGGCAGGAACACCTTCCAGCCCAGACGCATGATCTGGTCGTAACGGAAGCGCGGGAACGTCGCGCGGACCCAGATGAACACCGACAGCAGCGCGAAGACCTTCAGCACCAGCCAGAAGATGCCCGGGATGAACGACAGGAATTCGAACGGGGCGTCCCAGCCGCCGAGGAACAGCGTCGCGGCCAGTGCCGAGATCACGATCATGTTGATGTACTCGGCGAGGAAGAACAGCGCGAACGCCATGCCCGAGTAATCGATCATGTGACCCGCGACGATCTCCGACTCCCCTTCCACCACGTCGAACGGGTGACGGTTCGTTTCGGCGATGCCCGAGATGAAGTAGACGACGAACGCCGGCAGCAGCGGCAGCCAGTTCCACGACAGGAAGTTCACGCCGTGGCCGGCGAAAAAGCCGTGCTGCTGCGAACCGACGATTTCCGACAGGTTCAGGCTGCCGGCCGTCATCAGCACGAGCACCAGCGCGAAGCCCATCGAGATTTCGTACGACACCATCTGTGCCGCGGCGCGCATCGCGCCGAGGAACGCGTACTTCGAGTTCGACGCCCAGCCGGCCAGAATCACCGCGTACACGCCGATCGACGAGATCGCCATCGCGTACAGCAGGCCCGCGTTCACGTTCGCGAGCACGGCTTCCGCCTGGAACGGGATCACCGCCCACACGGCGAACGCCGGCACGACGGTCATCACCGGCGCGATCAGGTACAGCCAGCGGCTGGCGGCGCTCGGCTGAATGACTTCCTTCAGCAGCAGCTTCAGCACGTCGGCGATCGGCTGCAGCAGGCCGCCGGGGCCGACGCGGTTCGGGCCGAGACGCACGTGCATCCAGCCGATCAGCTTGCGCTCCCAGAGAATCAGGTACGCGACGCACAGCAGGATGACGACGGAGACGACGAGAATGCGCACGACTGCCCACACCGTCGGCCACGCGAAGCCGAGAAGCTCGGCCCCGCCCGCGTTGATCGTATCGAACAAGCTCATTTACGCCTTCTCCACCACCAGTTCACCGGACAGGCTGCCGAGCGCTGCGCCGGCAGGCGTCGCCGCCGACACGCGAACGACCGTCTCCGCAAGATTCGCGTCGCGCACGGCCGGCAACTGCACCGCACGCTCGCCCTGGCGCACGCGCACGGCGTCGCCTTCCTTCAAGCCCAGCTTGTCGAACAGCGCGGCCGGCAGGGCTGCGGCATGCGCCGCCTTCGCGGCGGCCGTCAGATGCAGCGCACCTGCACGGCGCACGAGCGCGTCGGCATGATAGATCGGCACGTCGGCCAGGCGCTCGAAACCGCCGTTCGCGGCATTCGCCGCGGCGCGGGCCGGCGCGACCGACGTCTGGTTCGACAGGCGGCCCGCGACGCCGGCGTCGCCGAGCGCGGCGACACGCACTTCTTCCGCGGTCTCGTATTCGAAGTTCGGCAGGCCGAGCAGGCTGCCGAGCACGCGCAGCACCTTCCAGGCGGGGCGCGTGTCGCCGAGCGGGCGCACGACGCCGTTGAAGCTCTGCACGGTGCCTTCCGCGTTGACGAACGTACCGGCCGTTTCCGTGAACGGTGCGACGGGCAGCAGCACGTCGGCGTAGTCGAGGCCGTGCTTGAACGGCGACATCACGACGACCATCTCCGCCTGGTTCAGCGCGGCCAATGCCTGTGCCGGATCGGCGGTGTCGAATTCCGGTTCGACGTTCAGCAGCACGTAGCCCTTGCGCGGCTGCGCGAATGCTTCGCGTGCATTCAGGCCGCCTTCGCCCGGCAGCGCGCCGACGACGTGCGCACCGACCGTGTTCGCCGCTTCCGTCAGGAAACCGAACGTGGCGCCGGTGTTGTCGGCGATCCACTGCGCGACGGCGTGCAGCTTCGCGAATTGCGGATGACGGACCGCGACGTTGCCGAGCAGCACCGCGCGGCGTTCGCCGTTCGCGAGCGACTGCGCGACAGCCTGGGCCGCCGGCGACGCGGTGACGCCTGCGAGCGCGTCGGGCAGCGCGACGCCGCGCAGCTGCGCGACGGCCGCGGCGATGCCGGCCAGCTCGTCGAGCCATGCGGACGGCGCGGCGACGATGCGTTGCGCGGTCGGGATCAGCGAATCGTCAGCGGTCGCGTGCAGGAAGTGCAGCTTCGCGCCGTTCTTCGCCGCCTGACGCAGGCGCGATGCGAACAGCGGGTGGTCGCGGCGCAGGAACGAACCGACGACGAACGCGGCGTCCACGTTCGACAGATCGGCGATCGGCATGCCGAGCCACGGCGCGCCCTGGACCGGCGCCGAGAAATCCTGCTGGCGCAGACGGAAGTCGACGTTCGGCGTGTTCAGTTCGTTGGCGAGCTGCTTCACGAGGAACAGCTCTTCCGCGGTGCTGTGCGCGCTCGCGAGCATCGCCAGCGCGTTCGCGCCGTGATCCGCGGCGATGCCCTTCAGGCCCTTCGCGACGTATTCGAGCGCGGTCTGCCAGTCGGTTTCGATCCACTGGCCGCCCTGCTTCAGCATCGGCTTCGTCAGGCGCTCTTCGCTGTTGAGGGCTTCATACGAGAAGCGGTCCTTGTCCGAGATCCAGCATTCGTTGATCGCTTCGTTCTCGAACGGCAGCACGCGCATCACGCGGTTGTTCTTCACCTGCACGACGAGGTTCGCGCCGACGGAATCGTGCGGGCTCACCGACTTGCGGCGCGACAGTTCCCACGTACGGGCGCTGTAGCGGAACGGCTTGCTGGTCAGCGCGCCGACCGGGCACAGGTCGATCATGTTGCCCGACATTTCGGAGTCGACCGTCTTGCCGACGAACGTCGTGATTTCCGAGTGCTCGCCGCGGCCCAGCATGCCGAACTCCATCACGCCGGCGATTTCCTGGCCGAAGCGGACGCAGCGCGTGCAGTGGATGCAGCGCGACATCTCTTCCATCGAGATCAGCGGGCCCACGTTCTTGTGGAACACCACGCGCTTTTCTTCCGAGTAGCGCGACGACGACTTGCCGTAGCCGACCGCCAGATCCTGCAGCTGACATTCGCCGCCCTGATCGCAGATCGGGCAATCGAGCGGGTGATTGATGAGGAGGAATTCCATCACCGACTGCTGCGCCTTCACGGCCTTGTCGGATTGCGTGCGCACGATCATGCCGGCCGACACGGGGGTCGCGCAGGCAGGCACGGCCTTCGGCATCTTCTCGACTTCGACGAGACACATCCGGCAGTTGGCCGCGACCGACAGTTTCTTGTGATAGCAGAAGTGAGGAATGTACGTATCCGCCTTGTGCGCAGCCTGGATCACCATGCTGCCTTCGGGCACCTCGACCTTCTTGCCGTCTATTTCAAGTTCAACCATGATGGTGAATGGTCCTTAACCTATTTCCGCCCGTTCGCGCGTTCGCCCGACCGTGCGCTCAAATTCCGCAACCGGGTTCGCTCAGGCTGCCGCCGCGTGCGCGTGGCCGCCGACCATGCAGTGCTTGTGCTCGACGTGGTACGCGAATTCGTCCCAGTAGTGCTTGAGCATCCCGCGTACCGGCATCGCCGCCGCATCGCCGAGTGCACAGATCGTGCGACCCATGATGTTCTCGGCCACCGAGTTCAGCAGATCCAGATCTTCCTGGCGGCCTTCGCCGTGCTCGATACGGTTCACGACGCGATACAGCCAGCCGGTGCCTTCGCGGCACGGCGTGCACTGGCCGCACGATTCCTCGTAGTAGAAGTACGACAGGCGCAGCAGCGAGCGCACCATACAGCGCGTCTCGTCCATCACGATCACCGCGCCGGAACCGAGCATCGAGCCCGCCTTCGCGATCGAATCGTAGTCGAGATCGGTCTGCATCATGATGTCGCCCGGGATCACCGGCGCCGACGAACCGCCCGGAATCACGGCCTTGATCTTCTTGCCGCCGCGCATCCCGCCGGCGAGCTCCATCAGCGTCGCGAACGGCGTGCCGAGCGGCACTTCGTAGTTGCCCGGGCGCTCGACGTCGCCCGACACCGAGAAAATCTTCGTGCCGCCGTTGTTCGGCTTGCCGATCTCGAGATAATTCTGCGGCCCGATGGACAGCAGGAACGGCACCGCGGCGAACGTCTCGGTGTTGTTGATCGTGGTCGGCTTGCCGTACACGCCGAAGCTCGCCGGGAACGGCGGCTTGAAGCGCGGCTGGCCCTTCTTGCCTTCGAGCGACTCGAGCAGCGCCGTTTCCTCGCCGCAGATGTACGCGCCGTAGCCGTGATGCGCGTGCAGCTGGAACGAGAATTCCGAGCCCATGATGTTGTCGCCGAGGAACCCGGCCGCGCGCGCTTCATCGAGCGCGGCTTCGAAGCGTCGATACACTTCGAAGATTTCGCCGTGGATGTAGTTGTAGCCGACGGTGATGCCCATCGCGTACGCGCCGATGGCCATGCCTTCGATCAGCGCGTGCGGGTTCCAGCGCAGGATGTCGCGATCCTTGAACGTGCCCGGCTCGCCTTCGTCCGAGTTGCAGACGAGGTACTTCTGCCCCGGGAACTGGCGCGGCATGAAGCTCCACTTCAGGCCGGTCGGGAAGCCCGCACCGCCGCGGCCGCGCAGGCCCGACGCCTTCACGTCGGCGATCACCTGCTCGGGCGGAATCTTTTCTTCGAGAATGCGGCGCAGCTGCTTGTAGCCGCCGCGCGCAACGTAATCTTCGAGGTGCCAGTTCTCGCCGTTCAGACCAGCGAGGATCAGCGGTTTGATGTGACGGTCGTGGAGGGACGTCATTTCGAGAGCTCCTCAAGCAGCTGGTCGATCTTCTCGCGGCTCATGAAGCTGCACATTCTGTGATTGTTCACCAGCAGCACCGGCGCATCGCCGCACGAGCCCATGCATTCGCCTTCCTTCAGCGTGAACTTGCCGTCGGGCGTGGTCTCGCCGAAGCCGATGCCCAGCTTCTGTTTCAGGTAGTCGGCAGTCGCTTCCGCGCCGCCGTGCGGGCCGAGCTGGCACGGCAGGTTCGTGCAGAGCGTGATCTTGTGCTTGCCGACCGGTTTGAGCTCGTACATCGTGTAGAACGTCGCGACTTCCTGCACGGCAACGGCCGGCATGCCGAGATAGTCCGCGACGAACTGCATCAGTTCGGGCGACAGCCAGCCATGCTCTTCCTGAGCCACGGCCAACGCCGACATCACGGCGGACTGTTTCTGATCGGCGGGATACTTCGTCAACGCTCGATCGATTTCCTTCAGGCCTTCAGCTGAGATCATTTTCAGACACGACTCTTTCAATTCCTACCGAACGAACAACCTGCCGCACACTGGGGTGCATGGACGGCAGACCTGGCGCTCACTCTGTTGACAGCTTGCGAAGCCGCGCCGGTTCGGCGCATACCGCATGGTGCTTCGCGTGTGACTGACTGCTCGCCGCCCGCGCTCGCGGGCGGCGCAACCATTAGCGATCGATTTCGCCGAACACGATGTCCTGCGTACCGATGATCGTGACGGCGTCGGCGATCATGTGACCGCGCGCCATTTCGTCGAGCGACGCCAGGTGCGCGAAACCCGGCGCGCGAATCTTGAGGCGATACGGCTTGTTGGCGCCGTCCGACACGAGGTAGATGCCGAATTCACCCTTCGGATGCTCGACCGCCGCGTACGCTTCGCCTTCCGGCACATGGAAACCTTCGGTGAAGAGCTTGAAGTGGTGAATCAAGTCTTCCATGTTGGTCTTCATGCCGACGCGCGACGGCGGGGCAACCTTGTGATTGTCCGTCATCACCGGCCCCGGATTCTTGCGGAGCCACTCAATACACTGTTTCGCGATGCGGACCGACTGGCGCATTTCTTCGACGCGCACCAGATAGCGGTCGTAGCAATCGCCGTTCACGCCGACCGGCACGTCGAAATCCATGCGATCGTACACTTCGTAGGGCTGCTTCTTGCGCAGGTCCCACGCGATGCCCGAGCCGCGCAGCATCGGGCCCGTCAGGCCCATCTGCAGCGCACGTTCCGGGCTCACCACGCCGATCCCGACCAGACGCTGTTTCCAGATCCGGTTGTCGGTGAGCAGCGTTTCGTATTCGTCGACGCACTTCGGGAAGCGCGTGAAAAAATCGTCGATGAAGTCGAGCACCGAGCCGCTGCGCGCCTCGTTCATCTTCGCGAGCGCCTTCTCGTTGCGAATCTTCGACGCCTTGTATTGCGGCATTGCGTCAGGCAGATCGCGGTAGACGCCGCCCGGACGATAGTAGGCCGCGTGCATCCGGGCGCCGGACACCGCTTCGTACACGTCCATCAGGTCTTCGCGTTCACGGAATGCGTACAGGAACACGGCCATCGCGCCGACGTCGAGCGCGTGCGCGCCGATCCACATCAGGTGGTTCAGCACGCGCGTGATTTCGTCGAACAGCACGCGGATGTACTGCGCGCGCTCCGGCACGTCGATGCCGAGCAGCTTTTCGATCGCGAGCACGTAGCCGTGCTCGTTGACCATCATCGACACGTAGTCGAGACGGTCCATGTACGGCACGGACTGGATGAAGGTCTTGGATTCGGCGAGCTTTTCCGTCGCGCGATGCAGCAGGCCGATGTGCGGATCGGCACGCTGAATGACTTCGCCGTCGAGCTCGAGCACGAGGCGCAGCACGCCGTGCGCTGCCGGGTGCTGCGGGCCGAAGTTGAGCGTGTAGTTCTTGATTTCTGCCATGACGCCCCCTTAATGTTTCAGACCGCCATAGCGATCCTCGCGGATCACGCGCGGCGTGATTTCGCGCGGCTCGATCGTCACCGGCTGGTACACGACCCGCTTCTCTTCCGGGTCGTAACGCATTTCGACGTAGCCCGACACCGGGAAGTCCTTGCGGAACGGGTGACCGATGAAGCCGTAGTCGGTGAGGATGCGGCGCAGGTCGGGGTGGCCTTCGAACACGATGCCGTACAGGTCGAACGCTTCGCGCTCGTACCAGTTCGCGGAAGCCCAGATGTCGACCAGCGACGCCACGATCGGCAGATCGTCGTCCGGCGCGAACACGCGCAGGCGCAGGCGCCAGTTGTTCGTGACCGACAGCAGGTGCGACACGGCCGCGAAGCGCGGGCCGTCGTAGGCGCCGTCGCCGAAGGTCTGGTAGTCGACGCCGCAGAGGTCGATCAGTTGCTCGAAACGGAGCTTCGGATCGTCGCGCAGCGTCTTTGCGACTTCGAGGTAATCGCTCGCCTTCACGACGAGTGTCAATTCACCGATCGCTTCGGTGAGGCTCACCACGCGCGCGCCGAGCGCGGCGTCGAGGTTCGCCTTCAGGGTCTCGATTTTGCTTGCCATATTGAGGGGACGCTCGGGGCTTTATTGACGGGCGATGGTATTGGTGCGGCGGATCTTCGCCTGCAACTGGATCACGCCGTAGACCAGCGCCTCGGCCGTGGGCGGGCAGCCCGGCACGTAGACGTCGACCGGCACGATCCGGTCGCAGCCGCGGACCACCGAGTACGAGTAGTGGTAGTAACCACCGCCGTTCGCGCACGACCCCATCGAGATCACCCAGCGCGGCTCGGCCATCTGGTCGTACACGCGGCGCAGCGCGGGCGCCATCTTGTTGCACAGCGTGCCGGCGACGATCATCACGTCCGACTGACGCGGGCTCGGGCGGAACACGACGCCGAACCGGTCCAGATCGTAACGGGCCGCGCCCGCATGCATCATCTCGACGGCGCAACACGCGAGCCCGAACGTCATCGGCCACAGCGAGCCGGTACGCGTCCAGTTGATCAGCTTGTCAGCCGTCGTGGTGACAAACCCTTCCTTCAAGACCCCTTCGATACTCATTTGCTTTCCACTCCAGACGAGCGACCGAGCGCGGCCGCCCATGCAAACCGGCGATTAACCCATCACTCCCAGTCGAGCCCGCCTTTCTTCCAGATATAGGCAAAGCCCAGCAGGAATTCGAGCAGAAAAATCATCATTGCGATGAAACCCGGCCAGCCGATGTCCCGGAGCGCGACGCCCCACGGGAACAGGAATGCGGTTTCGAGATCGAAGATGATGAACAGGATGGCGACGAGGTAGTACCGGACGTCGAATTTCATCCGGGCGTCTTCAAAGGCTTCGAAGCCGCACTCGTACGGTGCGTTCTTCTCGACGTCCGGCTTGTTGGGACCAAGGAGCTTGCCGATGCTGACCAGCGCTATACCTAAACCAGTGCCCACGAGGAGGAACAACAAGACGGGGTAATAGGCTGCGAGGTTCAAGGCAATCCTCTATCGGTTGGTTCTGAGCGTCCGGAGAATACCACTTCCGGCGGAAGGAATCATTTCGGAGTACAGGCGATCGCAAGACAACCGCAAGCACACCCCAGAAATGAAAAATGCCAGCCACTAGAAGCGGCTGGCATTGAGTAACTTTGGTGCCGACGGCGAGACTCGAACTCGCACAGCTTTCGCCACTACCCCCTCAAGATAGCGTGTCTACCAATTTCACCACGTCGGCACTGCATGCAACTCGGGTTGTGCTGCTGGTTCCCGCGAATCGCTTCAAGAATTAAATTCTAACCCGAGTCCTGGATTTGTTCAACGCACAACCGCAAAAAAATTAACTTTTTATTTCGGGACATCCTGGCCCGGCGCGCTCGCGGCCGAACCGGCGGCGGCGGACGCCGCGACAGCCGGCGCCGATGCCGCAGGAGCCGAGGCCGGCGCGGTCGCGGCCGTGCCGAGCACGCCCGCCGACGGCGTCGACTTGTACGAACCGAGGTAAGTCAGCGCGAGCGTCGCGACGAAGAAGATCGTCGCGAGAATGCCCGTCGTGCGCGACAGGAAGTTCGCCGAGCCCGTCGCGCCGAACAGGCTGCCCGACGCGCCGCTGCCGAAGGCGGCGCCCATGTCGGCACCCTTGCCGTGCTGCAGCAGCACGAGCCCAATCACACCGAGTGCCGACAGCACCTGCACCACAATAATCAGCGTCTTGAATAACAGCATCACACCCACCCGATTGGATCGGGCGACCGGACCGACCGGCCGCCGTCATGGTTCAATTCGATCCCGGACCGCTCAACGCGCGGCCCGGCAGATCGCCAGGAAATCTTCCGCCTTCAGCGACGCGCCGCCGATCAGGCCGCCGTCGATGTCCGGCTGCGCGAACAACTCTTCCGCGTTGTCCGGCTTCACGCTGCCGCCGTACAGCACGGACACGTCCGCCGCACCCTTTGCCGCCAGGCGCGCACGCAGGAACGCGTGTACGTCCTGCGCCTGCGCCGACGTCGCGCTCTTGCCGGTGCCGATCGCCCAGACCGGCTCGTACGCGACGACGATGTGCGCGGCCTCGTCAGCCGTCAGCACGGCCAGCACCGCGTCGAGCTGCGCACCGACGACCTGCTCGGTCGCACCCGCCTCACGCTCGTCGAGCGTCTCGCCGACGCACACGACCGGCGTGAGGCCGGCCGCGAGTGCGCGCTGCGTCTTCGCCGCGACCGTCTCGTTGCTTTCGCCGTGATACGCGCGACGCTCCGAATGACCGACGATCGCATACTGCGCGCCGAACTCCGCCACCATCGCGGCCGCCACCTCACCGGTGAACGCGCCTTGCTCGTGCGCGGACACGTCCTGCGCACCGAACGCGACACGGCCACCGCCGAGCTGGGCCTGAACCTGCGCGAGATACGGGAACGGCACGCACACGCCGATCGACGTTTCAGCCGCCACCAAGCCCGCACCCTGCACCACTTCGTTCAGCAGCGCCTGGTTGCCGGCCAGCCGGCCGTGCATCTTCCAGTTGCCGATCACTCGCTTTGTTCGTTGTTTCGACATCGTGTCTGTCTCGTCACTATCTTGTCATTAACGTGCCGGAACCCGGCCGTCAGGTTGGATCTGGCGAAGCAAACCCGCGATTTTACTGCGCGCGGCTTGAACCGGTCAAACCGCGCATGTCAAGCCCGCCGCGCGGGCGTCACGCGTTCGCGCCCCAATCAAGCACGATCTTGCCGATGTGCTCGCCGCTCTCCATCAGCGCATGCGCCTGCGCGGCCTCGCCGGCCGGCAGCACACGATAGATCACGGGCTTGATGCGACCGTCGGCCAGCAGCGGCCACACGCGCGCCTTCAACTGCGCGGCGATGCGCGCCTTGAACTCGACCGGACGCGGGCGCAGCGTCGAGCCCGTCACCGTCAGCCGGCGGCGCAGGATCTCGTTGAGGTTGACCTCGGCCTTCGCACCGCCGAGCAGCGCGATCAGCACGAGGCGGCCGCCGTCCGCGAGCGCGGACAACTCGCGCGGCACGTACGCGCCCGCCACCATGTCGAGGATCACGTCGACGCCGCGATCGTGCGTCAGCGACTTCACGACTTCGACGAAGTCTTCGGTCTTGTAGTCGATCGCGCGCTCGGCGCCGAGCGCCTCGCACGCACGGCACTTGTCGGCGGTGCCGGCCGTCGCGAACACGCGAAAGCCGAGCGCATGCGCGATCTGGATCGCCGTCACGCCGATGCCGCTCGAGCCGCCCTGCACGAGCAGCGTCTCCTGCCCGCCGCCCTCGCCCGCGCCGAGCCGCGCGCGGTCGAACACGTTGCTCCACACGGTGAAGAACGTCTCGGGCAGCGACGCGGCTTCGATATCGGTGAGACCGTCCGGCACCGGCAGACACTGCGGCAGCGGCGCGACCGCATATTCGGCATAGCCGCCGCCCGCGAGCAACGCGCACACGCGATCGCCGAGCTTCAGGCCGAACGGGTTCAGTGCCGCATCGGACACATCGCCGCCGACGATCTCGCCCGCGACCTCGAGGCCCGGCAGATCCGACGCACCCGGCGGCGGCGCATAGGCGCCCTTGCGCTGGAACACGTCGGGCCGGTTCACGCCGGAAGCCGCCACCTTGATCAGCACCTCGCCGCGCTTCGGTTCGGGGCGCGGACGCTCCGCGAGCTTCAGCACGTCGGGCGCGCCGAATTCGGTGATTTCGATGGCTTTCATGGTGAGAATCGCTCCAGGATCGGAATCGGATGGCACGCGCGCGCACGGCGCGAGCGCCTCGCCGGCGCTGCTGCGCCGCGCAACGATGCTACAGAAAAAACGGCCGGCACGCTTTCGCACTGCCGGCCGTTGATCCGCCTGTCCGCTTACTGCTGCGGCGGCGTATCCGACTGCGCTGCCGCCGCTGCTTCATTCAGCAGCGCCTTGGCCGACAGACGCACGCGACCCTTCTCGTCCGTCTGGATCACCTTGACCTTCACCTGCTGACCTTCCTTCAGGTAGTCGTTGATGTCCTTCACGCGCTCGTTGACGATTTCCGAGATGTGCAGCAGCCCATCCTTGCCCGGCAGCAGGTTCACGATCGCACCGAAATCGAGCAGCTTGAGCACCGTGCCTTCGTACACCTGGCCGACTTCGATCTCGGCCGTGATTTGCTCGATGCGCTTCTTCGCTTCGGCCATGCCTTCGCTGCTCGTGCTCGCGATCGTCACGACGCCGTCGTCCGAAATGTCGATGGTCGTGCCCGTTTCTTCCGTCAGCGCGCGGATCACCGAACCGCCCTTGCCGATCACGTCGCGGATCTTTTCCGGGTTGATCTTGATCGTGATCATGCGCGGCGCGAATTCCGACAGTTGCGTGTTCGCACCCGACACCGCCGACGTCATCTTGCCGAGGATGTGCAGGCGGCCTTCCTTCGCCTGCGCGAGCGCGACCTGCATGATTTCCTTCGTGATGCCCTGGATCTTGATGTCCATCTGCAGCGCCGTCACGCCTTGCTCCGTGCCGGCCACCTTGAAGTCCATGTCGCCGAGGTGATCTTCGTCGCCGAGGATGTCGGTCAGCACCGCGAACTTGTTGCCTTCGAGGATCAGGCCCATCGCGATACCGGCGACGTGCGCCTTCATCGGCACGCCGGCGTCCATCAGCGCGAGGCAGCCGCCGCACACCGACGCCATCGACGACGAACCGTTCGACTCGGTGATTTCCGACACGACGCGGATCGAGTAGCCGAATTCGTCGGCGCTCGGCAGGCACTTGACCAGCGCGCGTTTCGCGAGGCGGCCGTGGCCGATTTCGCGGCGCTTCGGCGAGCCGACGCGGCCCGTTTCGCCGGTCGCGAACGGGGGCATGTTGTAGTGGAGCATGAAGCGCTCGCGGTATTCGCCTTCGAGCGCGTCGATGATCTGCTCGTCACCCTTCGTGCCGAGCGTCGCGACGACCAGCGCCTGCGTTTCGCCGCGCGTGAACAGCGCCGAGCCGTGGGTGCGCGGCAGCACGCCGGTGCGGATCTCGATCGGGCGCACGGTGCGCGTGTCGCGACCGTCGATGCGCGGCTCGCCGTTCAGGATCTGCGAACGGACGATCTTCGCTTCGATGTCGAACAGGATATTGCCGACCGTGGCCTTGTCGGCCGCGACCGTGCCGGCCGCCAGCGCGTCTTCCTCGAGCTTCGCCGAGGTCGCCGCGTAGACTTCCTTCAGCTTCGCCGAGCGCGCCTGCTTGTCGCGGAGCTGGTAAGCGGCGAGCAGATCGTTCTGCGCAAGCTCGGTGACGCGCGCGATCAGCGCCTCGTTCTTCGGCGCCGGCTGCCAGTCCCACTCGGGCTTGCCGCCATCGCGCACCAGTTCGTGGATCGCGTCGATCGCGACCTGCATCTGCTCGTGGCCGAACACCACGGCGCCCAGCATCACTTCTTCCGACAGCTGATCGGCTTCCGACTCGACCATCAGCACGGCGCGCTCCGTACCCGCGACGACGAGGTCGAGGCTCGATGCCTTGAGCTGGTCACGCGTCGGGTTCAGCACGTACGCGTTGTCGATGTACGCCACGCGCGCGGCACCGACCGGGCCGTTGAACGGCAGGCCCGACACGGCGAGCGCGGCCGATGCGCCGATCAGCGCGGGGATGTCCGCCGGGATTTCCGGGTTCACGGACAGCACGTGGATCACGACCTGGACTTCGTTGTAGAAGCCTTCCGGGAACAGCGGGCGCAGCGGGCGGTCGATCAGGCGCGACGTCAGCGTCTCGTGCTCCGACGGACGGCCTTCGCGACGGAAGAAGCCGCCCGGGATCTTGCCAGCCGAGTAGGTCTTCTCGAGGTAGTCGACGGTCAGCGGGAAGAAATCCTGGCCCGGCTTCGCCGACTTCGCGCCGACGACGGTTGCCAGCACGACGGTATCCTCGACGTCGACGATCACGGCGCCGCTTGCCTGGCGAGCGACTTCACCGGTTTCGAGGCGCACCTTGTGCTGGCCCCACTGGAATTCCTTCACGACCTTGTTGAACATGGACATGGTTGCTCCTTTGTATTCATGCATTTCATTCGCCGCGCCGGCGACCCCCGCGCGGCGGCGTCCCGACCGAATCACCCGGAGCAAGGTGTGTTTTTTATGCCATTCCAGCGCGGCGCTCACGCAGCGACGCGCTGGAATGACACAAATCCTGCCCCGGTATCGGTCGTGGCGGCGGCCCCGCACGACCGTGCCGGACAGCCTGCGATGCGTGTGACGCTACGCACCGCGCAAAAACAAAATGCCTGTATCAGCGGACTGACACAGGCATCTTGCTGGCGGCAATCGCCTCGATTACTTACGCAGACCCAGCTTCTCGATCAGTGCGCGGTAACGATCGGCATCCTTGCCCTTGAGGTAGTCGAGCAGCTTGCGGCGGCGGCTCACCATGCGCAGCAGGCCGCGGCGGCTGTGGTGATCCTTCGCGTGGGTCTTGAAGTGACCCGTCAGTTCGACGATACGTGCGGTCAGCAGTGCGACCTGGACTTCGGGCGACCCCGTGTCGTTGGTACCGCGGGCGAACTGAGCAACGACTTCCGACTTCTTGATATCTGCAACAGACATGTGATTTCCTTTCTAACTGAACAGGCGGACACGGAAGAATGGCCGTGCCGTGACTTACAACCGGCGCGCATTGTAGCACAACTCGGTGCCGTTCTTGCCGCCTCCCGTCACGGGCGCGTCATCGAGCACGCCGACGGCATCTCCGTGCGCTGCGCCGGCACCGCCAGGACCGTCCGGAAGCCGTAGCCCGATCCCTCGTTGTCGAAGCGCACGCCCGGCGTGCCGACCTTGTCCATTTCCATCACGTAAAGGGGCTGGATCAGTTGGTGATCCTGCGCGCGCATCCGCGACGCGTGGAAGCCGTCGTCGAACGGCAGGCCCTCGAGCGCACGCGCGACCGCGACGGGGTCGGCCGAACCCGCGCGGGTCATCGCGGCGGCCAGCATCTCGATCATCTGGCTCATCCGCCGCACCGGATAGTCGTCCTGCGCGGCCGGGAAACGGGTGCGGAACGCGCGGTAGAACGCGTCGGATCTGGCGCCGCCGGCGTTCGGATGCCAGTCGGCCACCGCCACGACGCGGCCGACGCCCGCGTCGCCCAGGGCCGCCGGCGCGCCGAGGCTGTTGCCGTAGAACGTATAGAACTTCGCGTTCAGCCCCTGTTCGCGCGCCGCCTTCACGAGCAGCGTGAGGTCGTTGCCCCAGTTGCCGGTCACGACGGCGTCCGCGCCGCTCGCCCGGATCTTCGCGATATACGGCGAGAAGTCCTTGATCCGGCCGATCGGGTGGAATTCGTCGCCGGCGATCGTCACGTCCGGGCGCCGCGCGGCCAGGGCCTGCCGCGCGAGGGTGCTGACGTCATGGCCGAAGCTGTAGTCCTGGTTCAGCAGATAGACCTTGTGCAGCGCGCGATCGCGCGCCATCACGTCCGCGAGCGCGGCCATTCGCATGCCGGCGTGCGCATCGAAACGGAAATGCCAGAAACTGCAGCGCGCGCCGGTCAGCGCCGGATCGTCCGCCGAGTAATTCAGGAACAGCATCCGGCTGTCCGGATCGCGCGCGTTCAGCTTGTCGAGCGCCGCGACGAGCGCGGCGGCGACGGCCGAGCTGTTGCCCTGCGCAACGAAGCCGATATGCCGATCGGCCCCCGCGCGCAACTGCACGAGCGCCTCTTCCGGGCTGCCCTTGCTGTCGAGCACGACGAGTTCGAGCGGGTGCGCGCCGTCGCGCAGTTTCACGCCGCCCGCCGCATTGACCTGCTCGACGCCGAAGCGCAGGTTGCGCTCGACCGCCGCGCCCGCGTTCGCAAACGGGCCCGACATCCCTTCGATCAGCGCGATCCGCACCGGCTCGCCGCCGGCACACGCGGACGACACCAGCATCCACCCCGCGCTCCACGCGAGCGCCCACCGCTTCCATCCCTGCATCGGCCACCTGCCCTTCAATCTGCCCGAGAAGCGCGGATCATAGGCCGGTGCGCCGGCCGCCCGCAAGCGCGGCGGGCCCGATCCGCATCGATTTTTTCCTGCCGATGCGCGATCGCGCGCCGTCCGTGATAAAACGGGACCTGTTTCCGTGTTCTGGAGAATCCGATGCGCATTCGCATTCCCGCGCGCCTGCCGGTGCTCGCCGCCTGCGCCGCCGCGCTGCTGGCCGGTTGCGCGCAACCGTGGCAGCAATACCAGGCCGGCCAGGACGAGTCGGCGATCGTCGCGCGCATGGGCCCGCCGCGTGAGATCTACGACCTGCCCGGCGGCGGCAAGCGCCTGATGTGGCCGACCCAGCCGATGGGCGAGATCACGATCGCGGCCGACGTCGATGCCGCCCACCGGATCGTCAACGTGCGCCAGGTGCTGCAGCCGAGCGAGTTCTATCGCGCGGAGATCGGCAAGTGGACGAAAACCGACGTCCTCGTCAATTTCGGGCGCCCGGTCGAGACCTCCTACTTCCCGCTGATGAAGCGCGAGGTATGGACGTACCGGTATCTCGAGGACAACGTCTGGTACATGATGTACAGCTTCTACTTCGATCCGCAGGGCATCCTGCGCACCACGCAGAAAACGCCGGACCCGCTGCACGATCCCGATCGCCGCACCCTGTTCTGACCGATTGCGCATCGACACGCAATTGTCGCAATGGCCATTCACGAATGATTGCCGAATGGCCATTTCATTTTTTCCGCTGCGTTATTTAATTTCAGGAATAAGACGGAAAACTTTTCCGATCGTTAATATTCCGATGGCAATACGCTGAACGCCCCGTCATGCGGGCGCTTGAGCTAAATAGGCATAGCCAGTGCATGTCATGCGTCGCACTGGTGCAGGCAATGCACTACGCCCAATCAATTTGAAACAATTTGTTTCAACCCACCCCGAGTGCTAGGGCATACCCCTAATATCAGTCGAAATCGAACCTTTCAATTTAGAAAGAATGCGACTGCGCCATTTCGCTCGATATTTATTTGCCTTGATCAAAAAGGAGTCCTCATGAATCGCCCCAAGAGCATGCTGGTTGCCAACATTGCCTGGGCCCGCGAGACGCGCGAACACACGCCCGGCTTCTTCGACGCGCTCGCACGCGGCCAGAATCCGCGCGTACTGTGGATCGGCTGCGCCGACAGCCGCGTGCCGGCCGAGACCATCACGCACTGCGCGCCCGGCGAGCTGTTCGTCCATCGCAACATCGCGAACCTGTTCCACCCGGACGACGACAATTCCGCCAGCGTGCTCGAGTACGCGGTGCGGGTGTTGAAGGTCGACCACGTGATCGTGTGCGGGCACTACGGGTGCGGCGGCGTGCGCGCATCGCTGCTGCCGCCGCCTGCCGACCTGCCGCACGTCGCGCGCCGCATCGCGCCGCTCTGCGCGCTCGCGCGGCGCCATCGCGATACGCTCGACGGGCTCGACGACATGGCTGCCGCCGATCGCCTCGCCGAGCTGAACGTGCTCGAACAGGTGCGGCTGCTGCGTGCGTCGCCGATCGTGCGCGGGCGCGAACGGCCGCCGCTCGTGCACGGCTGGATCTTCTCGCTCGCCGACGGCCACCTGAAGGAACTCGATTCCGGCTATGCGCCATCGCCGGCCGAAGCCGAAGCCGAAGCCGAGCCCGAGCCTGCCGCGACGGCCGTCGCGCTCGGTTGACCCGCGCCCTGCCCTCCATGTCAACGAAATCACCCCAATCATGAAACTGAACGAGCGCCTGTCCACCTTGCCGCGCGACATCGTCGCCGGCATCGTCGTTTTTCTCGTCGCGCTGCCGCTCTGCCTCGGCATCGCCAACGCCTCCGGCGTCGAACCGTTCGCCGGGCTCGTATCGGGCATCGTCGGCGGCATCGTCGTCGCGCTGCTGAGCGGCTCGTCCCTGTCCGTCAGCGGGCCGGCCGCCGGCCTCGTCGTGATCGTCGTCGAAGGGATCGCGCAGCTCGGCAGCTTCTCCGCGTTCCTGCTCGCGGTGCTGCTGTCCGGCGTGCTGCAGTTCGGGTTCGGCATGCTGCGCGCCGGCCGCTTCGCCGCCTACGTGCCGTCGCCCGTCATCAAGGGCATGCTCGCCGCGATCGGCCTGCTGCTGATCGTGAAGCAGCTTCCGTTCGCATTCGGCATCGGCGGCCCGGCCGCGCAATCGTTTGCGAACTGGCTGCATTTGCCGACCGCATGGGCCGCCACGGCGATCGCGCTCGTGTCGCTGGCGCTGCTGATCGCGTGGGACACGCCGGCGCTCAAGCGCTTCGCGTGGGTACGCTCGGTACCCGCCCCGCTCGCGGTCGTCGTGCTCGGCATCGGCGCGACGCTCGTGCTCGGCATGGTCGCTCCGGCAGCCGCACCGGGCGCCGCCCATCGCGTCACGCTGCCCGAGTTCGACTCGTTTGCGGCGCTCGCGGCATCGCTCAAGCATGCGGAACTCGGCCCGAACTTCGCGCAACTGCTGAATCCGGACGTATGGCGCGTGGCGATCACGCTTGCGGTCGTCGCGAGCCTCGAGACGCTGCTGTGCCTCGAGGCGGTCGAACAGATCGATCCGAAGCGACGTCCGACGCAGCCCGATCGCGAGCTGAAGGCACAGGGCGTCGGCAACCTTGTCGCGGGCGCCGTCGGCGGCCTGCCGATCACGTCGGTGATCGTGCGTAGTTCGGCCAACGTCAACGCCGGCGCGCAAAGCCGGATGTCCGCGATCGTGCACGGGATCCTGCTGCTCGCGAGCGTGTTCGCGCTCACCGGCCTGATCAACCTGATCCCGCTCGCGAGCCTGGCCGCGATCCTGATCCACACCGGCATGAAGCTCGCGAAACCGGCGCTGTTCCGCTCGGTCATGAAGCAAGGCCCGGCCGCGTTCGCACCGTTCGCGGCGACGATCGTCGGCGTGCTGGCGGTCGACCTGCTGTTCGGCATCGCGCTCGGCCTCGCGTGCAGCGTGCTGGCCGTGGCCGTCGCGAACCTGAAGAGCCCCGTCACGCTCGCGCAGCACGACGACCACTTCCTGCTGTCGTTCCGCAAGGACGTGTCGTTTCTGGGCAAGGTGCAGGTCAAGCACCACCTGCGACACATTCCGGACCGGGCGGCCGTGATCATCGACGCAACCCGCGCCGACTACATCGACCACGACGTGCTCGAGCTGCTCGACGCGTTCGTCGCCGATGCGCCGCGGCGCGGGATCGCGGTGGAGTTCCGCCGGCGCAACCCCGCGCCGCGCGCGGCCGCCCGCCGCTGGCTGTTCCGCGCGCCGGCCGCCGAATGAGCGGCCAATGAAAACAAACGCCCCGGCGGCGCAGGGCCGCACGGGGCGTTTCGAGGCTGCGTCCTGCGCCGCGCTTACGAGCGCTGCGGATTGACCTTGTCGTCCTTCGAGTGCAGCTTGTTCAGCGCGGAAATGTACGCCTTCGCGGACGCGGCGACGATATCCGGATCGGTGCCGACGCCGTTGACGATCCGCCCGCTCTTCGACAGCCGGACCGTCACTTCGCCCTGCGCCTGCGTGCCGGTCGTGATCGCGTTCACCGAGTACAGCAGCAGCTCGGACCCGCTGCCGACTTCGCCCTCGATCGCATTGAACGTCGCGTCGACCGGGCCGTTGCCGCGCGCTTCACCGGTCACTTCCTTGCCTTCGACCGCGAACACGATTTTCGCCTGCGGTTGCTCGCCCGTCTCCGAACGCTGCGACAGCGACACGAACTTGAAGTGCTCCTGCTCGTGCGCGAGCGCCGATTCCTCGGACACGATCGCGATGATGTCCTCGTCGAAGATCTCCGCCTTGCGGTCGGCCAGATCCTTGAAGCGCATGAACGCGGCATTCAATTCGGCTTCGCTGTCGAGCGATACGCCGAGCTCCTGCAGCCGCTGCTTGAACGCGTTGCGGCCCGACAGCTTGCCGAGCACGATCTTGTTCGCGGTCCAGCCCACGTCTTCCGCGCGCATGATCTCGTAGGTGTCGCGCGCCTTCAGCACGCCGTCCTGGTGAATGCCCGACGCGTGCGCGAACGCGTTCGCGCCGACCACCGCCTTGTTCGGCTGCACGACGAAACCGGTGATCTGCGACACGAGCTTCGACGTCGGTACGATCTGCGTCGTGTCGATGCCGACGTCGAGACCGAAGTAGTCCTTGCGGGTCTTCACGGCCATCACGATTTCTTCGAGCGACGTATTGCCCGCGCGCTCGCCGAGGCCGTTGATCGTGCACTCGATCTGGCGCGCACCGCCGATCTTCACGCCGGCGAGCGAGTTCGCCACCGCCATCCCGAGGTCGTTGTGGCAATGCACCGAGAAGATCGCCTTGTCCGAGTTCGGAATGCGCTCGCGCAGCGTCTTCACGAGGTTGCCGTACAGCTCCGGCACGCCATAGCCGACCGTGTCGGCAATGTTGATCGTCGTCGCGCCTTCCGCGATCACGGCTTCCAGCACGCGGCACAGGAAATCGAGATCCGAACGGCTGCCGTCTTCCGGCGAGAATTCGACGTTGTCGGTGAACTTGCGCGCGAAACGCACCGCGAGACGCGCCTGCTCGAACACCTGGTCCGGCGTCATCCGCAGCTTCTTCTCCATGTGCAGCGGCGACGTCGCGATGAACGTGTGGATCCGCGAGCTGTTGGCCGGCTTCAGCGCGTCGGCCGCGCGCTGGATGTCCTTGTCGTTGGCCCGAGCCAGCGAGCAGATCGTGCTGTCCTTCACGAGACCGGCGATCGTGTGGATCGCGTCGAAATCGCCGTTCGAGCTGGCGGCGAAGCCGGCCTCGATCACGTCGACCTTCATCCGCTCGAGGTGCTTCGCGATGCGGATTTTCTCTTCTTTCGTCATCGACGCGCCGGGCGATTGCTCGCCGTCACGCAACGTCGTATCGAAAATGATCAGCTTGTCTGTCATGGGGGGCTCCAGGGCTCTTTTATACGGAAGTCAAACGTAACGAGATCGCGCCACCGCTGGCGACGCTCAACAACAGACGAGGCTTGACGGAGGGCGAGAACGGTCAGCGCGGCAGGCGCGCCGAAGCTAGCGCGCGTAGCGGCGCACCGGCTAGAAGGAGGGAGAGGCGGGGAAATGCAGTCATGCCAAAGACTATAGCGACATTCCGTTGGCCGCGCAATCGGACGGCACCCGGGAATCGGCGCGGCCCGACTAGAAAAAGGGGCAAATGGAAACGGCGGCCCCGAGGCCGCCGTTTCCGGGCAAATCGCGTGTCGGCGTCAGTGCTCGCGCTGCGACGAGCGCGCCGGGTTCGCCCGCCCGCGCACGGCCATGTAGGCCCAGAACACGTAGCCGGACAGCCCGTACAGCACGAACAGGCAGAACAGCATCAGCGGCGGATCGGAGGACACGAGCACGAACGCGACGACGACCAGCAGGATCGCCGCGAACGGCACGCGGTGGCGCACGTCGAGCGCCTTGCCGCTGTAGAACGGCGCGTTCGACACCATCGTCACGCCCGCGTAGATCGTCAGCACGAACGCGACCCACGGCAGCCAGCCGAGCTTCATCGGCACGCGGTTGTCTGTCGCGAGCCACACGAAGCCCGCGATCAGCGCGGCCGCGGCCGGGCTCGGCAGCCCCTGGAAGAAGCGCTTGTCGACCACGCCGATGTTCGTGTTGAAGCGCGCAAGGCGCAGCGCGGCGCCCGAGCAATAGACGAACGCGGCGAGCCAGCCCCAGCGGCCGAGATCCTTCAGCACCCACTCGTACATCACGAGCGCGGGCGCGACGCCGAACGACACCATGTCCGACAGACTGTCGAATTGTTCGCCGAACGCACTCTGCGTATGCGTCATGCGCGCGACGCGCCCGTCCATCCCGTCGAGCACCATCGCGACGAAAATCGCGATCGCGGCGATCTCGAAGCGCACGTTCATTGCCTGCACGACCGCGAAGAAGCCGCAGAACAGCGCGGCGGTCGTGAATGCATTCGGCAGCAGGTAGATGCCGCGCGTCTTCAGGAACCGCTGGCGCGCGGCGCGGCGGCTCTCGATGGGCGCCGAATCCGGCGCCATCACCTTGTTGCGGCGGAACGGGCGTGGCGTCTGGCCGGCGCCGTTGCGCGGCCGACGCGGTTTGAATGCGGCCATCGTGCGCCCCGCCGGTTACTGTTCGAGCTCGGCGAGGATCGTCGACGACGCGTAGACCTTCTCGCCGATCGACACCTTCGCGCGGCTGCCGAGCGGCAGGTACACGTCGACGCGCGAACCGAAGCGGATGAACCCGTAGCGCTGGCCGCGCGACAGCGGCTCGCCGGCACGGACGTAGCAGAGAATCCGGCGGGCGATCAGGCCGGCGATCTGCACCGAGGTGACCGTCTTGCCGCTCGCCGTCTGGATCACGACCGCATTGCGCTCGTTCTCGGTCGACGCCTTGTCGATCGCCGCGTTCAGGAACGCGCCCGGGAAGTATTCGACCTTGCTGATCGCGCCATCGACCGGCGAACGCTGCGAATGAACATTGAAGACATTCATGAACACGCTGATCTTCAGCGCTTCGCGGTTCGCGTACGGATCCTGCGCGGTCTCGACCGCGACGATGCGGCCGTCCGCCGGACACAGCACCGCGTTCGGCTGCGCCGGGATCGGGCGCTGCGGATCGCGGAAGAACTGGACGACGAAGACGAGCAGCAGCCAGAACGGCCACGCGAAGCCGAAGCCCCCGACGGCATGGATCAACAGCGCGATGACGGCTGCAATCGCGATGAACGGCCAGCCTTCGCGCGCGATGATCGGATGAGGATAGTTCATGGATTCGTTCTGTGTTCGGTGAATTGCAAAGCATGTAGCATAGCAAAAGCCGCCCGGGGCACTGCTGCCTTCGGACGGCTTTTTGATGCCGACCCTCCATTCGAAGGGCCGGAACGGCACGGCGCGCTTAGTTCTTCGTCTGGTCGACGAGCTTGTTCTTCGCGATCCACGGCATCATCGCGCGCAGCTTCGCACCGACCTGCTCGATCTGGTGCTCGGCCGTCAGGCGGCGGCGCGACTGCAGCGTCGGGGCGCCCGCCTTGTTCTCGAGAATGAAGCTCTTCGCGTACTCGCCCGTCTGGATGTCGGTCAGGCACTGCTTCATCGCCTTCTTCGTCTCTTCCGTGACGACGCGCGGGCCCGTCACGTACTCGCCGTATTCGGCGTTGTTCGAGATCGAGTAGTTCATGTTCGCGATGCCGCCTTCGTAGATCAGGTCGACGATCAGCTTCAGTTCGTGCAGGCACTCGAAGTACGCCATTTCCGGCGCGTAGCCGGCTTCGACCAGCGTCTCGAAACCGGCCTTGATCAGCTCGACGGTACCGCCGCACAGCACAGCCTGCTCGCCGAACAGGTCGGTTTCGGTTTCTTCACGGAAGTTCGTCTCGATGATGCCGGCACGGCCGCCGCCGTTCGCCGCCGCATACGACAGCGCGATGTCGCGCGCCGCGCCCGACTTGTTCTGCGCCACCGCGATCAGGTGCGGCACGCCGCCACCTTGCGAGTACGTGCCGCGCACGGTGTGGCCCGGCGCCTTCGGCGCGATCATGATCACGTCGAGGTCGGCGCGCGGGATCACCTGGCCGTAGTGGACGTTGAAGCCGTGCGCGAACGCGAGCGCCGCGCCCTGCTTGATGTTCCCGTGCACTTCCTTCGCGTACACGTCGGCGATCTGCTCGTCCGGCAGCAGCATCATGACGACGTCCGCGCCCTTCACCGCTTCGGCGACTTCCTTGACCGACAGGCCGGCGTTCTCGGCCTTGCTCCACGACGCGCCGCCCTTGCGCAGGCCGACCGTCACGTTCACGCCGCTGTCCTTCAGGTTCAGCGCGTGTGCATGGCCTTGCGAGCCGTAGCCGATGATCGTGACTTGCTTGCCCTTGATGAGGGAGAGGTCGGCGTCTTTGTCGTAGAAAACGTTCATGATGGTTCCTTCGCTAATTCAAAAATTCAACAATTCGTTCGGATGGAGTACTGCGGGCCGGGACATGACGGCGCACCCGGCGTCGGCATCACACCTTGAGGATGCGCTCGCCGCGCCCGATGCCTGAGCTGCCGGTGCGCACGGTCTCGAGGATCGCGCCCGCGTCCAGCCCCTGGATGAATGCGTCGAGCTTGTCGCTCGCGCCCGTCAATTCGATCGTGTAGGTCTTCTCGGTCACGTCGATGATGCGGCCGCGGAAAATATCCGACATCCGCTTCATTTCTTCGCGCTCCTTGCCCACTGCACGTACCTTGATCAGCATCAGCTCGCGTTCGATGTGTGCACCGTCGGTCAGGTCCACCACTTTCACCACCTCGATCAGGCGGTTCAGATGCTTCGTGATCTGTTCGATCACGTCGTCGGAGCCGATGGAAACGATGGTGAGCCGCGACAGCGATTGGTCTTCGGTCGGCGCCACCGTCAAGGTTTCAATGTTGTAGCCGCGTGCGGAAAACAGGCCGACCACGCGCGACAGCGCGCCCGGTTCGTTCTCCAGCAGGACGGAAATGATGTGTCTCATGTTCGCTTCTTCCAGAATGTGCCGTGTCGATTCACTCGCGCCGCGCGCCGCCGCGTGCCGCACCGCCCTTCGTGAAGGCGGCCGCATCGGGCCCGAGCGCGCGTCGCGCCGTTACAGATCTTCCGATCCGAGCAGCATCTCGGTGATGCCCTTGCCGGCCTGTACCATCGGCCAGACGTTTTCGGTCGGATCGGTCTGGAAGTCGAGAAACACGGTGCGGTCCTTCAGGCGCAGCGCTTCCTTCAGCGCCGGCTCCACATCCGAAGTCTTTTCGATCCGCATGCCGACGTGGCCGTACGCTTCGGCGAGCTTCACGAAGTCAGGCAGCGCATCCATGTACGAATGCGAATAGCGCTTGCTGTATTCGATCTGCTGCCACTGGCGGACCATGCCGAGATAGCGGTTGTTCAGCGAAATGATCTTCACGGGCGTGTCGTACTGCAGGCAGGTCGACAGTTCCTGGATGCACATCTGGATCGAGCCTTCGCCCGTGATGCACAGCACGTCGTCGTCCGGATGGGCCATCTTCACGCCCATCGCCGCCGGCAGCCCGAAGCCCATCGTGCCGAGGCCGCCGGAGTTGATCCAGCGACGCGGCTTGTTGAAACGGTAGAACTGCGCGGCCCACATCTGGTGCTGGCCGACGTCCGAGCACACGAACGCATTGCCGTCCGTCAGCTCCCACGCCTTCTCGACCACGTACTGCGGCTTGATGATCTCGCTTTCGCGGTCGTACTTCAGGCAGTCCTTCGCGCGCCAGCCCTCGATGTCCTTCCACCATTGCGCGAGCGCCTCGGTGTCGGGGCCATGCTCGGCCGTCTGCAGTTGCTCGATCAGTTCCTTCAGCACTTCCTTCACGTCGCCGACGATCGGGATGTCGACCTTCACGCGCTTCGAGATCGACGACGGGTCGATGTCGATGTGAATGATCTTGCGCGGGCGCGACGCGAAGTGCGCCGGGTCGCCGATCACGCGGTCGTCGAAGCGGGCGCCGATCGCGATCAGCACGTCGCAATGCTGCATCGCCATGTTCGCTTCGTAGGTGCCGTGCATGCCGAGCATGCCGAGGAATTTCCTGTCCGACGCGCGATAGCCGCCGAGGCCCATCAGCGTGTTCGTGACCGGGTAGCCGAGCAGGTCCGCGAACTGGTTCAGCTCACGCGACGCGTCGGCGAGGATGATGCCGCCACCCGTGTAGATGTACGGACGCTTGGCCGACAGCAGCAGCGACACGGCCTTGCGGATCTGGCCCGAATGGCCCTTCGTGACGGGGTTGTACGAACGCAGCGACACGCTCTTGATCGGCTCGTACTGGCACGGCGTCTTCGAGATGTCCTTCGGGATGTCGATCAGCACGGGGCCCGGACGGCCGGTGCGGGCGATATAGAACGCCTTCTTGACGGTTTCCGCGAGGTCGCGCACGTCCTTCACGAGGAAGTTGTGCTTCACGCACGGACGCGTGATGCCAACGGTGTCGCATTCCTGGAAGGCATCCTGGCCGATCGCGGCCGTCGGCACCTGGCCGCTGATCACGACCATCGGGATCGAATCCATGTAGGCCGTCGCGATGCCGGTCACCGCGTTGGTGACACCGGGGCCCGACGTCACGAGACAGACGCCGACATTGCCGGTGGAGCGCGCATACGCATCGGCTGCGTGCACGGCCGCCTGTTCATGGCGCACCAGCACGTGCTGAATCTTGTCCTGCTTGTACAGCTCGTCGTAGATATAGAGAACCGAGCCGCCGGGGTAGCCCCAGATGAATTCGACGTTTTCGTCGGCCAGTGCCTTCATGAGCACGGTGCCGCCGATGGAGTCGCTATCGGGAGGGGAAAGGGGTTCCGACGTGGAGAATTCCGCGCTGGGCATGTTCATTTCGACCTTTCGAATTTTCGGCAAAAAATTGATCGGGTGCTCTCTGCCGGGCTTGTGGCTCGGGTTCAAGCGGCGCGTCCAGTTTGAAGGGCGGGCTTCTTGGGCCAGCCTCAAATGAGACCATCACTTCATGTTGCGAATCGCTGACGATAGCGGGTCGTGATTAGCTCGTCAAGAAAAATATCCCGCAGCGCATCATGCGCGCCGCCCGGCGCCCGACCGGCGCGGTTGGCGCGCAACGTGCGGCGCCCGATCCGGTGCCAAGTCGCATGAAAATTTGATAGCATCCGCGGGTTTTACGAAATTTTTCGACCTTTTTCACCACGCAGCGGGCCGCAGCGCATACCTTCACGGAATGGCATCAGACAAGGAACTCGCCGACTTTCTGGCGGGCGTCGAAAGGCGCGCGTTCAAGCAGGCCGCGTACGCCGTGCGTGACGACGATGCATCGCTCGACATCGTGCAGGACGCGATGATCAAGCTCGCGGAAAAGTACGGCGACCGGCCGGCGGCCGAGCTGCCGCTGCTCTTTCAGCGGATCCTGCAGAACGCGATCCACGACTGGTTCCGGCGGCAGAAGGTCCGCAACACGTGGGTCACGCTGTTCTCGTCGCTGAACAGCACCGACGACGAAGACTTCGACCCGCTCGAAACGCTCGAATCCGCGGACGACAACGCGGGCGTCGAGAGCAGCGAGCACCGCCTCGAACGAGAGCAGGTTCTGGCCCTGATCGACGAAGAAATCCAGAAGCTTCCGGCGCGTCAACGGGAAGCGTTCCTGATGCGTTATTGGGAAGATATGGATGTCGCCGAGACTGCCGCCGCAATGGGGTGCTCCGAGGGCAGCGTCAAGACGCACTGCTCGCGGGCCACTCACACCCTGGCGCAAGCGCTCAAGGCCAAAGGAATCACGCTATGAGCTCCGCAAACCGAGAACACGAATTCGCGCTGAAGGTGCGCCGCGCGCTGGACGAGCGCGCGGCCGCGCTGCCTGCCGCGACCACCGATCGGCTGGCCGTCGCCCGTCGGGCGGCGCTCGCGCGCAAGAAGCCCGAAGCCGCGAGCGCGCCGGTGTTCGTGCCGGCCTTCGCCGGCGCGGCCGGCGCCTACGGCTCGACGCCCGCGAACCGCCCGCCGGCCGGCCGCACGTCCGCGTCGTTCGCCCGTCGCCTGCTGCGTGCATGGCCGCTCGCGCTGCTGCTGGCGGGGCTCGTCGGCATCGCGTACTGGGAAGACATGCAGCGCACCGCCGAGCTCGCCGACATCGACGCGGCGATGCTCAGCGACGATCTGCCGCTCAACGCGTATCTCGACCACGGGTTCAACGCGTATCTGTCGCGCGCTCACTGACAGACAATAACGAGGGGATCGCACGGGTGAGTCAGAAGCGCGGCCTGGCCGTATTTTTCGGATGCGTGATCGCGATCGCCGTTTCCTACGTCGCCACGTATTCCCGATTCCACCCGGCCCCGGCGACGGCGCCCGTCGCGACCACCAGCCCCGCCGCGCCGGCGTCGGCGGCGACCGGGCTGACCACCGACCTCCCCCCGCTGCCCCTGCCGCTGCCGGCCGCCGCCGGCCCGCTGTCGTGGGCGCGCCTCACGCCGGCCCAGCACGCGGCCCTCGCCCCGTTCGCCGACCAGTGGGACGGCTTCAGCGACGCCCGCAAACGAAAATGGCTGAAGATCGCATCACGTTTCGCGAAGTTGTCGCCGGATGACCAGAAGCGCCTGCAGGAACGGATGACCGAATGGGCGAAGATGACGCCCGAGCAACGCCGCGTCGCGCGCGAGAACTACCAGAGCGCGAAGGAGTTGTCGGCGCAGGCGCGCGAGCGCGCATGGAAGGCCTACCAGCAGCTCCCCGAGGAGCAGAAGGAACGGCTGGCCGCCGCCGAGCGCCGCCGCAGGCCGAGTGTCGTCAGCGCGCCGCCGACCGTCGCCGACCGCGACGTCCGCCGCCTCGTCAATGCGCACGAACATCCGGCCAGCGGCGCGGCCGCCGCCCCGGCGCCCGCCTCGGCCAGCGCGGCCGCGCTGCCGGCGCCTGCATCGTCGACGTCCGGCGCCGCATCCGCACCGCCTGCCGTGGCGCCGGTGTCGCCGGCCGATGCGCCGTCGCTGTTCAAGGGCTCCTGAGCGGCCGTGGCGAAGGTCCGCGCGCCCGAGCCCCCGGCCGCCGCGCCGTCCGTACGGCGGCGCCTCGCCGCGCTGCTCTACGAAGGCGTGCTGCTGTTCGGCGTCGTATTCTTCGCCGGGCTCGTGTTCAGCCTCGCGACGCAGCAACGCAACGGCCTCGTCCATCACAACCTGCTTGCCGCGTGGATCGCGCTCGTCGTCGGCGCGTATTTCGTGTGGTTCTGGACGCACGGCGGCCAGACGCTGCCGATGAAAACCTGGCGGCTGCGGCTCGAATCGTCGAGCGGCCGGCCGCTGAGCGCCGGCCACGCGCTCGTCCGCTACGTGCTCGGCTGGCTGTGGTTCCTGCCGCCGCTCGCGCTGCACCCGCTCCTCGGCCTGTCGGTACCCGTCACGCTCGCGCTTACCGCCGCGTGGATCGTCGTGTGGGCCGGCGCCGCGCGGCTGCACGCTGGCCGCCAGTTCCCGCACGACCGCATCGCCCGCACACGCGTCGTCGCCCTGCCGCGCTGACGCGCCGCATTCAGCAGACGAAAGCCGTTCGTCCGGCGCCGCTTCATCCAGCCGGGCTGGCCTGACCGGACAAGCCTCAGCCGTTCAGTGCGGGAGATTACGCAACGTCCGTTCATTCACGGCTAAACACCCGTCGACGGTCGTAATAAGAACGTCTCGTGACTGTCACGGCACAGTCACGCCCGCATGGCGGAATGCCGGTAATGTCAACCGGCGCGAGTCATGCATGGGCCAGAAAACGTCCGCGACCTCACTGTTTCGCCACCCCATCGGCGCCCGCGCCGCCACTGCGTTCCTGTCCGGCACGGGGGCAACCGACGGCGTGGCGTCCCAACAGCCGCCCGTCGCGCACACCACGCAACACGAGGATCCCGAGCCGTCCGCCCACCGCTACCGCACCATCTGGCTGTCCGACATCCACCTCGGCTCGAGCGGCTGCCAGGCGCCCTACCTGCTGGATTTCCTGCGTCACAACGACTCGGAATACCTGTACCTCGTCGGCGACATCATCGACGGCTGGCAGTTGAAGAAAGGCTGGTACTGGCCGCAGGCGCACAACGACGTCGTGCAGAAGATCCTGCGCAAGGCGCGCAAGGGCACGCAGGTCGTCTACATCCCCGGCAACCACGACGAAGGCGCGCGGCAGTTCTGCGATCTCGCGTTCGGCGACATCCAGGTGCGCGGCGAGGCGTTCCACACGACGCTCGCGGGCAAACGTTTGTGGATCGTGCACGGCGACCTGTTCGACGGCGTGATCCAGCACGCGAAATGGCTGGCCTACCTCGGCGACACGCTCTACACGCTGATCCTCGTGCTGAACCGCTGGTTCAACCGGATCCGCAGCCGGCTCGGTTTCCAGTACTGGTCGCTGTCGCAGTACCTGAAGCACCAGGTCAAGAACGCGGTCAACTTCATCTCGCAGTTCGAGACCGTGATGACCGACGAGGCGCGCCGCCGCGGCTGCGACGGCGTCGTGTGCGGCCATATCCACAAGGCGGAGATCCGCGACATCGACGGCGTGCTGTACTGCAACGACGGCGACTGGGTCGAAAGCCTGTCCGCGCTCGTCGAAACGATGGAAGGCGAACTGAAGATCGTCTACTGGACGGTGATGCGCACCGCGCCGTCGGAAGCCACGTCGCGCAAGGCCAAGGCCGCTGCCTGACACAACCCAACTTACAGGACATGCCGCGATGAAGATCATGATCGTCACCGACGCGTGGGAACCGCAGGTCAACGGCGTCGTGCGCACGCTGAAGAGCACGTCGCGCGAACTCGCGGCGCTCGGCCACCGCGTCGAACTGCTCACGCCGCTGGAATTCCGCACGGTGCCCTGCCCGACCTACCCCGAGATCCGCCTGTCGATCCTGCCGTACCGCAAGCTGCGCGCACGGATCGATGCGTTCGCACCCGACGCGCTGCACATCGCGACCGAAGGCCCGCTCGGCCTCGCCGCACGGCGCTATGCGCGCGCCCGCAAGCTGCCGTATACGACCGCGTACCACACGCGCTTTCCGGAATACGTGCAGGCGCGCTTCGGCATTCCGCTCGCCGCGACCTACCGCTTCCTGCACTGGTTCCACGGCCCGTCGCTCGCGGTGATGGCGCCGACGCCGGTCGTCAAACAGGACCTCGAGAAATTCGGCTTCACGAACGTGGTGCTGTGGACCCGCGGCGTCGATCTCGACATCTTCCGGCCGATGGAGTCGAAGGTGCTCAATACCGCGCGGCCGATCTTCCTGTACGTGGGCCGCGTCGCGATCGAGAAGAACGTCGAGGCGTTCCTGCGCCTCGACCTGCCCGGCTCGAAGTGGGTCGCGGGCGAAGGCCCCGCGCTCGCGGAGCTCAAGTCGCGCTACCCGGAAGCGAACTATCTCGGCGTGCTGTCACAGACGGAGCTCGCGAAGGTGTATGCTGCGGCCGACGTGTTCGTGTTTCCGAGTCGCACCGACACGTTCGGCCTCGTGCTGCTCGAAGCCCTCGCCTGCGGCACGCCGGTGGCCGCGTATCCCGTCACGGGCCCGATCGACGTGCTCGGCGAAGGCCATGCCGGCGCGATGCACGAGGACCTGCAGGAAGCCTGCCTCGAGGCGCTGAAGATCGAACGCACGACTGCGCGCGCGTGGGCCGAACGCTTCTCGTGGCGCGCGGCATCCGAGCAGTTCGCGTCGCATCTGAAGCCGCTGCCGAAGACCGCGTACTCGCCAGCCGAAGGTGCCGCCGTTTGAAACGAGACCTGAACGACAAGATTCCGCCCCCCGCCGCGACGCCGCCACGGCACCGCCCGTTCGACGAGGAAGAGCCGCACGCCGACGCCGACGCGCACACGCACGAGCCGCTCGGCCCCGACGATCGGCTCGCGCCGCTGCCGCCGAACCCGTACAAGCGCCACCGCGGCATCACGCGCGCGTGGTTCGCGCTCAAGCATTCGCTGAACGGCTTTCGCGTCGCGATCCGCGAGGAGAGCGCGTTTCGCCAGGAGCTCACGCTCGCCGCGCTGATGCTGCCGATCGGCGCGTTCGCGCCGGTGCCGGCCGCGTCGCGCGCGCTGCTGATCGGCTCGGTGCTGCTGGTGCTGATCGTCGAGCTGCTGAACTCGAGCGTCGAAGCCGCGATCGACCGCATCTCGCTCGAGCGTCACGAACTCTCGAAGCGCGCGAAGGACCTCGGCAGCGCGGCCGTGACGGTCGCGCTGTTCGCATGCGTGACGACGTGGGGCTTCGTGCTCGGACCGGTCGTCGCACGCTGGCTCGGCTTCTAGCAACCGGCGGGCCTCTTTCCCGCCGCCCGCGTGCGGCGCTGCACCATGCGCCGCGCGGCGGCCGCGCTCACGAAATGCCCCGATGGGGCGAAACCCCGGTTTATAATCGTCGGCCAGACATAGAACAGCAACCCGCGCCGGACGAATCACGCAGCATCGATTGCAGCGCCCGCCAGTCCGGCACACACAGGGCCGGACGACATGGAAGCGAAACCTCCCCGCCGCACCCGCGAACGGATTCTCGAGTTGTCGTTGAAACTCTTCAACGAGATCGGCGAACCGAACGTCACCACCACGACGATCGCCGAGGAAATGGAAATCAGTCCAGGCAACCTGTACTACCATTTCCGCAACAAGGACGACATCATCAACAGCATCTTCGCGCAGTTCGAGCAGCAGATCGAACGGCGGCTGCGCTTCCCCGAAGATCACCGTCCGACGATCGACGAAACCTGGTCGTACCTGCAGTACATGGCCGATTTCATGTGGACCTACCGGTTCCTGTATCGCGACCTCAACGACCTGCTCGCCCGCAACCGCACGCTCGAGACGCACTTCAAGCAGATCATCAGCCACAAGGTGCGCTTCGCGCACGACATGTGCGAACTGCTCGTCTCCGATGCCGAAATGGTCGCGACGCCCGCCGAGATCGAAGTCATCGCCACCAACATGGCGGTGATCTCGACGTACTGGCTGTCGTACCAGTACGTGATGCATCCGCGCAAGTACAACGACCAGGACGCGATCCGCGAAGAGCTGCACCAGGTGAGCATGCACGTGATCTCGATCATGGCGCCGTACCTGCGCGGCCGTTCGCGCCAGCTGTTCGACGATCTCGTCTCCGGCAAGCTGCCCAAGCGCCAGTTCACCGATTACCTGCCCCCGCGCGACGGTTCGCCGCGCCCGGCCGGCAGCCCCGTCGCCACCGGCCCGGCCCCCGCCAAGGACGCGAAGCAATGAAGGCGGTCTGCGTTTACTGCGGCTCGTCGTCCGGCGTGCGCCCCGTCTACGCCGATGCCGCGCGCGCGTTCGGCCGCGCGCTCGTCGACGCAGGTCTCACGCTCGTGTACGGCGGCGGCCGCGTCGGCCTGATGGGTGTGATCGCCGACGAAGTGATGGCGGCCGGCGGCCGTGCGGTCGGCGTGATCCCCGAGCTGCTCGTCGACAAGGAAGTCGGCCATACGGGGCTGTCGGAACTGCACGTCGTGCCCGACATGCATCATCGCAAGAAAATGATGGCCGACCTCTCCGACGCGTTCGTCGCGATGCCCGGCGGCGCAGGCACGCTCGAGGAGCTCTTCGAGGTCTACACGTGGGCGCAGCTCGGCTATCACCGCAAGCCCGTCGCGCTCTACAACATCGCTTCGTTCTACGATCCACTGATCGCGCTGCTGCGCCATACGGTCGACGAAGGCTTCATGCGGCCGGCCTATTTCGACGCGCTGTGCGTCGAATCGGAGCCCGTCGCGCTGATCGAGCGGCTGCGCCGCTACCAGCCGCCCGCCCGCGACAAGTGGGCGCCCGACGCAGCGAAGTAACCTTCACCGGAAACCGCACGCGATGACCGCACCGTCCGACCGCAAGGCCGTCCTCATCACCGGCGCGAGCCGCGGCATCGGCCGCGCGACCGCCGTGCTCGCCGCCGAGCGCGGCTGGGACGTCGGCATCAACTACGCGCGCGACGCGGCGGCCGCCGAACTGACCGCGCAGGCCGTGCGCGACGCGGGCGGCCGCGCGTGCATCGTCGCGGGCGATGTCGCGAACGAGGCGGACGTCGTCGCGATGTTCGATACCGTCGCGGAGGCGTTCGGGCGGCTCGACGCGCTCGTCAACAATGCGGGCATCGTCGCGCCGTCGATGCCGCTCGCCGACATGCCGGTCGACCGGCTGCGGCGGATGTTCGATACCAACGTGCTCGGCGCGTACCTGTGCGCCCGCGAAGCCGCGCGCCGGCTGTCCACCGACCGCGGCGGGCGCGGCGGCGCGATCGTCAACGTGTCGTCGATCGCGTCGCGGCTCGGCTCGCCGAACGAGTACGTCGACTACGCGGGCTCGAAAGGCGCGGTCGATTCGCTGACGATCGGCCTGGCCAAGGAACTGGGCCCGCACGGCGTACGCGTCAACGCGGTGCGCCCCGGCCTGATCGAGACCGACATTCACGCCAGCGGCGGCCAGCCGGGCCGTGCGGCCCGCCTCGGCGCGCAGACGCCGCTCGGCCGCGCCGGCGAAGCGCAGGAGATCGCCGAGGCGATCGTCTGGCTGCTCGGCGATGCGGCGTCCTACACGACGGGCGCGCTGCTCGACGTCGGCGGCGGCCGCTGAGCTGACGCGCGGCGCAACAATACGGCGGTCACAAACGCCCCTTCGTCACGGCGCCACAAATCTCCACAATTCCGTGACAGTTTCAGTAAACATTCGTAACAATTCCGTGCTCTACTAGCGGACATCCAGACAGGTGTCCTGAACACGCTGTCCGTTACCCGAATGTAGCCGCTAATCGGTCCAGCCCATGTCGCCGGACCGGCTCGACTCGACCCGAGATCTTTTCCATGCCTGGAACCGCAGCGCCCGGCCGGCGACGCACGCCCGTGCCCGCCTCGTCCGCGCACACCCGCTCGACCGCCGATACCGACGCCATCGCGACGCTGGACGCCGCCGGCACGCCCGTCGCCGCCTCGACCGCCGCGATCAGCCCGCCACGCGAGCGCTCGCTGCCGCTCGGCTGGCGCGCGTGGCTGTTCGTCGCCGCACTGGTGTGCGCGTACACGCTGCCCGGCGTGCTCGGGCACGATCCGTGGAAACAGGACGAAACCTACACGTTCGGCATCATCCAGCACATGCTCGAGACCGGCGACTTCGTCGTGCCGACCAATGCCGGCCTGCCGTTCATGGAAAAACCGCCGCTCTACGCGTGGGTCGCGACGAGCCTCGCGTGGCTGCTGCAGCGCGTGATGCCGCTGCACGACGCGGCACGCCTGGCAAGCGCCCTGTTCGCCGCGCTCGCGTTCGGTTTCATCGCGCGCGCGGCCCGCGTGGCCAGCCGGTCGGACACGTGGTTCGACCTGCGCGTGCTCGGCCCGGTCGTGCTGAGCGCGAGCACGCTCGTCGTCATCAAGCACGTGCACGACATGATGACGGACGTCGCGCTGTTTGCCGGCACGGCGATGGGATTCTGCGGGCTGCTCGAACTCGTGATGCAGCACGTCGCGCGCGCACAGCAGATGCGGCACGGGCTGCCGCCGCATCCGGCCGGCCGCTGGGCCGCGCCGCTCTTCGGCGCGGGCGTCGGCATCGCGCTGATGGCGAAAGGGCTGTTCGTGCCGCTCGTGTTCGCGGCCACGCTGGTCTGCACGCTGGCGCTCTACCCGGCCTGCCGCACCCGCGCGTTCGCACGCGCGCTCGGCGTCGCCGCGCTCGTGTTCGCGCCGTTCGCGCTGATCTGGCCGACCGCGCTGTTCCTGCGCTCGGAAACGCTGTTCATGACGTGGTTCTGGGACAACAACGTCGGGCGCTTCTTCGGTTTCTCCGTCCCCGAACTCGGCGCGGAAAACGACAAGCCGTTCTTTATCCTGCGCGCGTTCCTGCTGGTCGGCTTCCCGGTCGCACCGCTTGCGATCGTCGCGCTCGCGCGCGGTGCATGGCGCGACTGGCGTGCGCCGCGCATCGCGCTGCCCGTGCTGTTCGCCGGCATCGCGCTCGTCGTGCTGCAAGTGTCCGCGACGTCGCGCCAGCTTTACATCCTGCCGTTCTTCGCGCCGCTCGCGCTGGTCGCCGCGCAGGCGATCGACCGCCTGCCGCGCCGCGTGCATTTCGCGTGGGACTACCTGAGCCGCATCCTGTTCGGCACGGTCGTCGCGCTGGCATGGGCGATCTGGGCGGTGATGGCCGATCCGGCCGCGTCGCGCGCCGATCTCGCGCTGCTCGGCCGCTGGCTGCCGCTCGACTGGACGATGCCGATCCAGCCCGCGCTCGTGACCGGCGCGCTCGCGCTGACGGTCGGCTGGCTGACGCTGCTGCCGAAGCTGCGCACGACGGGCCTGTGGCGCGGCGCGCTGTCGTGGGGCGCCGGCGCGCTCGTCGCGTGGGGGCTCGTCTATACGCTGCTGCTGCCGTGGCTCGATGTCGCGAAGAGCTACCGCTCGGTGTTCGACGACCTGAACGCGCATCTCGCGCTCGAATGGAACGACGGCGACTGCATGGCGAGCCTGCACGGGCTCGGCGAATCGGAAGCGCCGATGCTGTACTACTTCTCCGGCATCCAGCACACGCCGATCGACGACGCGAAGACGACGCGCTGCACGTGGATGATCGTGCAGGGCGTGCGGGCCGTCGATCCGGCGCCCGGCAATGAATGGAAGCTGTTCTGGGCCGGCGCCCGCCCGGGCGACAACGAGGAGCTGCTGCGCGTCTACGTGCGCACGCCCGAACAGCATCCGCAGTGACACAGGGCGGCGCGATGCGCCGTCCTGCCCGCCTTCACTTTCCTCTTCGGCGCGCGCCGCGCTCAGCCGTCCGGCCGGTGCGCAGCCTTTTGCAACACCGGCGCCGGCACGAACCCGCATGCGTCCCAGGGTTCGCCGCGCCCTCTCCTCATCCCGCCAACCTCCGAATCATCAAAACGACGAGCCGGGCTCCCGCAGAAACGCCGTTTCCTCGTCGGTCGACGCGCGACCGAGAATCGCGTTCCGGTGCGGAAAGCGGCCGAAGCGCTCGACGACGGCCGCATGCAGCAACGCGAAGCGGTGATAGCTCTCGCACCCGGCCTCGTCGCGGATGCCCGCGCACAGGCGCACGGCCTCGCGCTGGCTCTCGAGCGACTCGTCGTGCTCGAACGGCAGATATGCGAACGCACGGTGATGCCCGCTCGGCAACCGCGCGTCCCAGCCGGCCGCGACGACGCGGCGGGCGAGCGCGAGCGCCTTCGGATCGGCGGCAAACGCGCGCGGCGTGCCACGATGGATGTTGCGCGAGAACTGGTCGAGCACGACGATCAACGCCAGCGCGCCCGACGGCGAATCGGCCCAGTGATCGCAGGCGCCGTCGCACGCGGCGTCGAGCAGCGCGCCGTAACGCGTGCGCAGCACGTCGTCGAACGCCGCGCCGCCGTTGAACCAGATCTTGCGGTTCTGCCCGAATTCGGCCGAGCCCGGCTCGCCGAACCAGAAATCGAGAATCTCCCGTGCCTGCGGATCGAGCGCTGCCGCGCCCGCCTTCCCGGTATCGATCGTCATGCAAACTCCAGTACGAGGCGCCGTGTGCGCGCGCTCTTCTTTTCCAGTTTCGCGACCCGCAGCCCGCCGATTTCGGACGTGTTGCGCACATGCGTGCCGCCGCACGGCTGCAGGTCGACGTTTTCGATGCGCAGCAGCCGCACGCGGCCGAGGCCCATCGGCGGCTTCACGCTCATCGTGCGCACGAGTTCGGGCCGTTGGGCCATCTCGTCGTCGGTGATCCATTCGGTCGTGACCGGATGCGCACCGGCGACGAAGCCCGCGAGGCGCCGCTCGACGTCGTCGCGGTCGATCGACTCGGACGTCGCGAAATCGAGCCGCACGTAGTCGGCCGTCACGCTGCAGCCGTCGACCGCGTACGGCAGCACCGCGCACATCAGATGCGCGGCCGTATGCAGGCGCATGTGCCGGTAGCGGCGCAGCCAGTCGATCTGCGCGACCACGCGCGTGCCGGGAGCGAGCGTCGCGACGCTCGCCGCCTGGCCCGGTGCCGGCACATGGACGGCGTCGTCGGGCGTCGCGCCGTCGAACTTCGCCTTGCGCGTGTCGGCGATCGCGATCGTGCTGCCGTCGGGCAGCGTGAGCGTACCGGCGTCGCCGGCCTGGCCGCCGCCGAGCGGATAGAACACCGTGCGGTCGAGCCGGATGCCGTCGTCGCCGACGGCCTGGACGATCGCCTCGCATTGCGTGAGGTACGCGTCTTCGCGAAACAGCGCTTGTGTCGTCATCGGGCGAGCCTCGAATCGATGGGGGAAACGGCCAGTGTCGCGCCGGGCCGCACGGGCGCCCAGACGCAGATCGTCCCGCGCGCGGGCAGCGGCGTACCGGTCGATCAACCGGGCCGGTTGCGCATCCAGTCCGCCGTGTCGTAGAACGAGTGCATGAGCCGCTCGCGCAGCGGCTCCGCCAGCCCGACGTCCTCCATCGCCCACGCCATGCAGCGCAGCCACTGGTCGCGCTCGACCGATGCGATCGGGAACGGCAGGTGCCGCGCGCGCAGCCGCGGATGGCCGAACCGGCCGATGTAGTGGTCGGGGCCGCCGAGCCAGCCGCACAGGAACCAGAACAGCTTGTCGCGCGACCCATCGAGCGACGGCGGGTGCAGCGCGCGAATCTGCGCGAACTCGGGCTCGAGGTCCATCAGGTCGTAGAAGCGGTCCACCATTTCGCGCACGCGGGCTTCGCCGCCCACGAGCTCGAACGCCGTCGGCTGCGACGGCGCGTCGTCATTCACATCGGTCATACGGATAGTCGGGAAACGGAATCTTCGGGGCCGCGGGCGACGCTCAGGCGTCGCGCAGCGACTGCAGCGCGGGGCGCCGCAACACATTATGCAGGCTCAGCCAGCCGGCCGCAGCCGCGCAGACGACACCGGCCGCGACGCCGGCCGGCACGAGCCATGGATCGACGGCAAGCTGGAAGTCGAACACGCGCGACGCGAGCACCCAGCCGACCGCGATCGCGCCCGCCGACGCGAGTGCGCCGGCCAGCGTGCCGACCACGACGAATTCGGCGCGCTGCACCGCATTGACCTGCGCGCGCGACGCGCCGAGCGCGCGCAGCAGCGCGGCCTCGCGCACGCGCTCGTCGCGCGAGCCGGCAAGCGCCGTGTACAGCACCAGCACGCCCGCCGCGAGCGTGAACGCGAACAGGAACTGCACCGCGCCGACCACCTGCAGCATCATGCGCTGCAACTGCGCGAGGATCGGCGCGACGTCGATCGCGGTCAGGTTCGGATAGCGCGCGATCAACGGATCGAGCAGCGCGGCATTCGATGCGGGCAGATGGAAGCTCGTCAGGTAGACGGCCGGGAAATCCTTCAGCACCGGCGGCGGCATCAGCACGAAGAAGTTGACGCGGAACGAGCCCCAGTCGAGCTTGCGCACGCTCGTGATCGGTGCGTCGACCGTCAGCCCCGTCACGTCGAAGCGCAGCGTGTCGCCCGGTTTCACGTTCAGCGTCTTCGCGAGGCCGGCTTCGATCGAGATCTGCGGCGTGGCCGCGGTGCCGAACCAGTCGCCTTCGACGATCCGGTTGTCGGACGGCAATTCGGTCGTGTACGACAGGTTGAATTCGCGATCGACGAGCCGGCGCGCCTCTTCCGACGGGTACGCGTCCGGATTCACCGGCTTGCCGTTGATCGCGACGAGGCGGCCGCGCACCATCGGCGCGGGCACCACGTCGCGCACGCCGTGCGCGGCCAGATAGGCGGCGACATCGGCGCGCTGGTCGGGCTGGATGTCGATCAGGAACTGGTTCGGCGCATCGGGCGGCGTCGACTGCCGCCAGCCCGCCACGAGGTCGTTGCGCGTGATCGCGATCAGCAGCAGGCACATCAGGCCGAGCGCGAGCGCGGTGATCTGCAGCGCGCTGGCCGTGCCGCGCCGGTGCAGCGACGCCAGCGCGTAACGCCAGCCGACGCCCGCGGCCACGCGCGCGTTGCGCACCGCGCGCGCGGCGGCGAACAGCACGAGCCGGGCGATCAGCGCGAACCCGACCAGCGCGCCGGCAAAGCCGCCCGCGACGATCAGGCCAAGCTTCAGGTTGCCGGCGGCCACGATCAGCAGCGCCGCGAACAGCACGACGCCGACCGCATACGCGGCCCACGCGGTGCGCGACGCATCGCCCCACTCGCGCCGCAGCACGCGCACCGGCGGCACGCGCGTGAGCGGCACGAGCGGCGGCAGCGCGAAACCGAGCAACAGCACGAGCGCCGCGCCCATGCCGATCAGCGCCGGCCACACGGTCGGCGGCGGCAGCACGACGTCGATCAGGCTGCCGAGCGCGGCCAGCAACGCCCAGTGCCCGCCATAGCCGAGCACCGCGCCCGCGGCGCCCGACACGATGCCGACGCCCGCGAATTCGAGCGCGAACAGCGCGCCGAGCGTGCGGCGGCTCACGCCGAGGCAGCGCATCGTCGCGCATCCGTCGAGATGGCGCCGCATGTAGCGCTGCGCGGCCATCGCGATCGCGACCGCCGCGAGCAGCGCGGTCAGCAACGCGACGAGCGTCAGGAAATGACGTGCGCGATCCAGCGTCTGCCGCACCTGCGGCTGCCCTTCCCGCAACGATTCGAGCCCGACGCCGCGCAGCTTCCCGCCGTCGACGCGCGCATGCGCATACGACTCGAAGCGCGCGACGGCCGGTGCGTCGCCGGCGACCAGCAGCCGGTACGTGACGCGGCTGCCGTAGCCCGTGAGCCCGGTCGCGGCGAGTTCGTCCGCGCGCATCATCAGCCGCGGCGAAAAATTGACGAACGAAAAGCCGCGATCGAGTTCGCGGGTGATCGCCGCGGCGACCGTGAACGTGCGCAGCCCGACGCGCACCGTATCGCCCGCCTTCAGGTGCAGCGCGTCGAGCAGCGCCGGATCGGCCCAAACGGTGCCGGGCGCGGGAATCGCGGCCGCCTTGTGCGCGACGGCCGCGCCGGCCGGCAGGATCTCGACCGCGCCGCGCAGCGGATAGCCGGGCGACACGGCCTTCACGGCCGCAAGGCGCGACGGCGCCGCATCGGCGGCCTGCGCGCCCGCGGCGGACGCGATCATGCTCGGGAAGATGGCGGTCGTCGCGGTACGCAGACCGAGCGCGCGGGCCTGCCGGTCGAACGACGGATCGACGGGACGATCGGCGCGCACGACGAAATCGGCGCCGAGCATCTGGCGCGCGTCGCGCTCGAGCCCCTGGCGCAGGCGGTCGGCGAGAAAGCCGACGCTCGTCAGCGCCGCGACCGCGAGCACCAGTGCGAGGACCAGCAGCGTCAGTTCGCCCGCGCGCCAGTCGCGCGCGGTCATCCGGGCAGCCTGGTGGATCAGGTCGCGCAGGCCGAAGCGGCCGCCATGCACGCGCCCGTCATGGCCGGAGGGCCCGGCCGGCGGCTGCGCCGCGTGTTGCGGCCCCTTCAATCGCGTTTCCCTCCGATCGAATTGAGCCGCGACACCATGTGGTTCGCCATTCCGCGGAAGCCGCCCGACACGCCGCGCCACAGGCGCGGCAGTGCCCACGCCGACGCCACGATGAACGCGGCAAGCAGCACGAGGAACGCGAGCGGAACGAAGAAGGCGAGCGCGAGCCCGCCGACCACGAGACCGTCCTCGGTCGACGACGCGAACCAGTTCGAAATCGGTTCGGGAGACAGGTTGATCAGCGCGCGCGTGCCGGCCTTCGCCACGTGCGCGGCGCCGGCGAGCGAGCCGCCGGCCAGCCCCGCGACCGCCAGCATGGTCGGATCGGCATGGCCGAGCGCGCCGGCCGCGAGCACGGCGCCGGCCGGAATGCGAATGAAGGTATGCACGGCATCCCACAGCGAGTCGAACGCGGGGATCTTGTCGGCAAGGAATTCGGTCACGGCGAGCACGGCAGCGGCGCCGATGACCCATGGCGACATCAGCACGGCCAGCGTGTCGGGCAGATGGAGCCAGCCGAACCGCGCCAGCACGCCGGCGATCAGCACCGTCAGGTACAGGCGCAGGCCGCTCGCCCACGCGAGCCCCGCGCCGAGGGAAATGGCTTCGATCATGGCCCTCTCCTTGCACTTTCCGTGCGTTTTGCCGATTGACCGCATCGGGTCGGACAGACTGGCCGCGCGGCGCGTGGCGACCGGCACCGCGTGCCGCGACAGGCACGACGGTATTCAGGCCCGAATACGTTCCATTATAGACAGGCTGGACGGGCAACCGGCGCAATTGCGCGAGGCGGCGCGGCGCCCGGGCGCAGGCGCGCCCGGGATACCGTCGTCAGGCGGCCGACGACAGCTTCAGGCCGACCAGCCCCGCGACGATCAGCGCCGCGCTCGCGACGCGCGCGGCGGTCAGCGCCTCACCCATCATCACGATGCCGAACACGAACGCGCCGACCGCGCCGATGCCCGTCCACACCGCGTACGCGGTGCCGAGCGGCAACTGGCGCATCGCGACCGCGAGCAGCCCGAAGCTGGCCAGCGCCGTCACGATCGTGAACACCGACGGACCGAGCTTCGTGAAGCCGTCCGACGATTTCAAGCCGGCCGCCCAGGCCACTTCCAGCAAACCGGCGATCAACAACCATACCCACGCCATCTCGACGTACTCCGTATCGGATGGGGCCGTCCCCGTTGAAGCGAATGACCCGGGGTCGTCCCCGGACGGCGCCGAGTATAACAAGCGGCTTACAGGCCTGCCGGCGGCCGGTGCGGGGGCGCAGCGGGCCGCGCGGTCAGTTCGCCACGCGCTTGGGCGCGCCCCCGCCGACGCAGCGGTCGTCGCGGTACAGCGCCCACTCCTCGCACACGCGGCCGTCCTTGAACACGCACATGCCGACCTGCCCGCTCGACAGGTTACGGATCACATGGCGACCGCCGAGCTTCTCGCAGTTGACCGACGCGGGATTGGCCAGCGCCGCCCGCGCGGGCGGCTGCTGCCCGGGCGGCAGCGGCTGGGCGAACGCGCCGGGCGCAGCCAGCGCCAGCGCACAGATGACGACCAGACGGACGGACATTGCACGCTCCTCGTTTTTCGTTCGGGGAACGGTCAGGATAGCGGGGATTGCGCGGCCGGTGTGCAAGGCCGGCCGCGGTCGCGAAACTGTCGCGCCGGCGCAACCCTGCCGGCGCGCGGCCCCGCACCGCCCGTCACACGGCGCCGACGAGCCGGTAGCCGACGCCCGTCTCGGTGACGATGTGCTCGGGCTGCGCGGGGTCGGCCTCGAGCTTCTGGCGCAGGTGCGCCATGTAGATGCGCAGGTAGTGATGGCTCTCGACGTGCGACGGCCCCCACACGTCGCGCAGCAGCTGGCGATGCGTGAGCACGCGCCCCGCGTGGCGCACGAGCGTCGCGAGCAGCCGGTATTCGAGCGGCGTCAGGTGCACGATCGCGTCGTCGCGCCACACCTGGCGCAGCGCGAGATCGACGCTCACGGCGCCGAAGGTCACCTTCGGCGACTCGTTCGCGCCGCCCTGGTTGCGCCGGCGCAGTTGCGCGCGAATCCGCGCGCGCAGTTCGGACACGCCGAACGGCTTGGTCAGGTAATCGTCGGCGCCCGCATCGAGCGCCGCGACCTTCTCCTCTTCCTGCGTGCGGGCCGACAGCACGATCACCGGCACCTCGGACCAGCCGCGCAGCTCGCGGATCACGTCGAGGCCGTCGGTGTCCGGCAGCCCGAGGTCGACGATCACGAGGTCGGGCTTGCGCGTCGCCGCGTCGATCAACCCCTGCTTGCCCGTCTCGGCTTCGAACACCGCGATGTCCTCCTCTTCGAGCGCGGCGCGCACGAAGCGGCGGATCTGCTTTTCGTCCTCGATCAGGACGACGGTCAGGGTGGGTTCACTCATGGTCGGGCAATGACTCGGATGGGGGCGATGCGTCCGGCAGGTCGGATTCGTCGTCGGGCACGGCCGGTGCGGCCGGCGGCGTGTCGACCGGCAGCGTGAACCAGAAGCGCGCGCCCGTCACGCGGCCGTCGGGCGCGGTGCGGTTGAGTGCGCCGATTTTACCGCCGTGCGCCTCGACGATCGCACGGCAGATCGCGAGGCCGAGCCCGATGCCCGGCGTCGCCGATTCCTTCTCGCCGCGCGTGAACTTGTCGAAGATCCGCGCCTCCATGCCGGCCGGAAGGCCCGGGCCGTGATCGTCGACGTGCACGCGCACGAACGGGCTCCCGTCGTCGGTCACGCGCTCCGCGCCGATGTCGAGCGACGTATCGGGCGGCGTGTACTTCGCCGCGTTCTCGAACAGGTTGGTGAACAGCCGCTCCATCAGCACCGCGTCCATCTGCAGCAGCGGCAGGTCGGCCGGCAACGCGACGCGCACGGGATGGCGCGCGAGCACGCGCCGGCAGGCGGCAAGCGCGGCGCCGACGGTTTCCTCGAGCAGCGACCACTGGCGCTTGAGCTGCAGGCTGCCGGCCTGCAGCCGCGCCATGTCGAGCAGGTTCGTGACGATGCCCGTCATGCGCAGCGCCTCGTCGTGAATCGCGTCGACGAGCTCGCCCTCGCGCTGCGCGAGGCGCGCGGCCGCCGCGCCGTCGCCGGCCTGCGCGGCCGCGCGCCCGTTCGCGAGCATCGACGAGAAGCCGACGATCGTCGTGAGCGGCGTGCGCAGGTCGTGCGAGATCGCCGACAGCAGCGAGTTGCGAAGCCGCTCGGATTCCATGTTGACGAGCGCGTCGCGCGCGATCTCGACGTAGTGCACGCGCTCCAGCGCGAGCGCGATCTGCGCGGCGAATGCGTCGAGCATCCGCTGCTGCTCGGGCACCTCGAGTTCGCGCGGCTCGCGCGATGCGACCGCAAGCACGCCGCGCGTGCGCATCGGCGCCTTCAGCGGCAGGTACAGCGCGGCCGTCGCCGGCAAGGTATCGGTGCCGCGCCCGGCCGGCTTCTGTTGGTCGTACACCCACTGGCCGACGTCGCTGTCGAGCTCCGCGCCCGTCAGCGTGACGGCCGCATCGGGCTCCTCGATCTTCTGGCGCACCTGGTCGGCACTGTCGGGCAGCAGGATCGCGACGCGCGCGCGGAACACCTCGCCGACGTGGCGGCTGCCGATTTCGACGATCTGCTCGGTCGTCAGCGCCGCGCCGAGCTCGCGCGCCATCGCGTAGATCGCGCCGGTGCGGCGCTCGCGGCGCTGCGCGACGCTTGCCTGGCGCGTGAGCGTCGACGTCAGGTGGCTGATCACGAGCGACGTCAGCAGCATCCCGAAGAAGGTCAGCAGGTATTGCGTGTCGCTGACCGAGAACGACATGCGCGGCGGCACGAAGAAGAAATCGAACGCGGCCACCGACAGGAACGACTGCAGCACGCCCGGGCCGCGCCCGAGCCGGACGGCCGAGAACACCACGCCGAGCAGGTACAGCATCACGAGGTTCGTGAGGTCGAGCCGCGCGGACACGACGCTCGCGACGACGGTGATCGCCGCGCAGATCGCGGCCGCATACGCGTAGTGGCGCGGCGGCGAGCGGTGCGTGCCGAACTGCGCGAACGCATCGCGCCAGTCGCGCGCCCGCGCGTCGAGCGGCGCGGCGCGCGCCTCGTCGCTCGCGGACGCGCGAATCAGCATCAGGTCGACGTCGCCCGCGCGTTCCGCCAGTTGCTCGCCGAACGGCCGCGCGAAGCGGCGCGCGAGCCCGACCTTCGGCGAGCCGCCCGCGACGAGCTTCGACACGTTGCGCACCTTCGCATAGCCGATCAGCGCGGCGACCGCGTCGGCGCCGGCGAGCGTGGCCGTCTCCGCGCCGAGCTCGGCCGCGAGCTTCAGCGCGTCGAGCGTGCGCTGCCGCCGCGCGTCGGGCAGCCGCTGCAGGCGCGGTGTCTCGACGTACACGGCGATCCAGTCGGCCTTCAGGCTCGCGGCGAGGCGCGCGGCCGCACGCACGAGCGTCGGCGCCTCGGCGCCCGGGCCGACGCACACGAGCAGCCGCTCGCGCGCCTGCCAGATGCGCTGGATCGAACGGTCGGCGCGGTACTCGCGCATCTGCGCGTCGACGCGATCGGCCGTGCGCCGCAGCGCCAGCTCGCGCAGCGCGATCAGGTTGCCCTTGCGGAAGAAGTTGCGCACCGCGCGCTCGGCCTGCTGCGCGAGATAGACCTTGCCGTCGCGCATCCGCTCGAGCAGCTCCTCGGCCGGCAGGTCGACAAGCGTGACTTCGTCGGCCGCGTCGAACACGCGATCGGGCACGGTCTCCCACACGCGGATGCCGGTGATCGCGCCGACCACGTCGTTCAGGCTTTCGAGGTGCTGGACGTTGACGGTCGTATATACGTCGATGCCCGCGTCGAGCAGCTCGTAGACGTCCTGCCAGCGCTTCAGGTGCCGCGCGCCCTGCACGTTCGAATGCGCGAGCTCGTCGACGAGGATCAGTTGCGGCGCCCGCGCGAGCGCGCCGTCGAGATCGAATTCGGCGAGCGTGCGGCCGCGATAGTCGATGCGGGCGGACGGCAGCACGTCGAGGCCGTCGAGCAGCGCGGCCGTCTCGGCGCGGCCGTGGGTCTCGACGATGCCGACGACGACGTCGACGCCTTCCTGCACGCGCTGACGCGCGGCCTGCAGCATCGCGTAGGTCTTGCCGACGCCGGCGGACGCGCCGAAGAAGATCTTGAGCTGGCCGCGCCGCTGCTTTTCTTCGTCTCGCTGCAGCTTGTCGAGGAGTTGGTCGGGATCGGGACGATTCATGCGTGAGGAAAGCGGAGCGCCCGGATGCGCGCGGGTACGAGCATTGTGGTTCCAAATCGCCGCAAAAGGCAAAGACGGCGCGCGCGCCGTCGGGAAAAGCGCATCCGGCACGGTTCAGGCCGCGCCGGATGCCGGTCAGCCCGCGCGATCGATCAGTGCGCGGCCTGCGCCGCGTCGAGCGCGAGGTTCAGCTTCAGCACGTTCACGCGCGGCTCGCCGAGCACGCCGAACTGGCGGCCCGTCGTGTTCGCGGCGACGAGTTGCGCGACCGCGTCCGGCGCCAGATTGCGCGCCTTCGCGACGCGCTCGACCTGATACGCGGCGGCGGCCGGCGTGATCTCCGGATCGAGGCCGCTCGCCGACGCCGTCACGAGGTCGACCGGCACCGGCTTCGACAGGTCGGTGCCGGCATCGCGCAGCGCGGCGATGCGCGCCTTCACCTGATCGGCGAGCGACGGGTTCAGCGGGCCGAGGTTCGAGCCGCCGGAGCCGGCCGCGTTGTACGGCATCGGCGCGGTGGCCGACAGCCGGCCCCAGAAATACTTCGGCGCGTCGAACGGCTGGCCGATCAGCGTGGAGCCGACGATCTTGCCGTTCTGCTCGATCAGGCTGCCGTTGGCCTGCGACGGAAACACGGCCTGACCGAACACGGTCATCACGGCCGGGTAAGCGAGCCCAGTCACGGCGGTCAGGATGACGAACAGCACGACGAGCGGGCGAATCAACGATTTCATGATGGTTCCTTCAAGTGCGGCGGGCTCAGGCCCAGCCGAGCGCGGCGAGTGTCATGTCGATCAGCTTGATGAACGGGAACGGCAGCAGCACGCCGCCGAGGCCGTACACCAGCAGGTTGCGCCGCAAGAGCGACGCGGCGCCGAGCGGCCGGTAGGTCACGCCCTTCAGCGCGAGCGGAATCAGCGCGACGATGATCAGCGCGTTGAAGATCACCGCGGACAGGATCGCGGACGCCGGCGACGTCAGGTGCATGATGTCGAGCACGCGCAGTTGCGGGTAGGTCGTCACGAACGCGGCCGGGATGATCGCGAAGTACTTCGCGATGTCGTTCGCGATCGAGAACGTCGTCAGCGAGCCGCGCGTCATCAGCATCTGCTTGCCGATCTCGACGATCTCGATCAGCTTCGTCGGGTTCGAGTCGAGGTCGACCATGTTGCCGGCCTCCTTCGCCGCCTGCGTACCCGTGTTCATGGCCACTGCGACGTCGGCCTGCGCGAGCGCCGGCGCGTCGTTGGTGCCGTCGCCCGTCATCGCGACGAGACGCCCGGCCGCCTGATGCTCGCGAATCGTCGCGAGCTTGGTTTCCGGCGTCGCTTCCGCGAGGAAATCGTCGACGCCCGCTTCCGCCGCGATCGCCGCGGCCGTCAGCCGGTTGTCGCCCGTCACCATCACGGTCTTGATGCCCATCTTGCGCAGCTCCGCGAAGCGCTCCTTGATGCCGCCCTTCACGATGTCCTTCAGCTCGATCACGCCGAGCACGCGCGCCACCCCGTCCTGCAGGTCGGCCACGACGAGCGGCGTGCTGCCGCGGCGCGCGACGTCGTCCACCGCGCGGCGCACTTCGTCCGGAAAGCGGCTGCCGTGCGTCTCGACGTAGCGGCGGATCGCGTCGGCCGCGCCCTTGCGGATCTCGCGGCCCGGCAGGTCGACGCCGCTCATCCGCGTCTGCGCGGAAAAGCCGAGGAACGTCGCGTGCAGTTGCGCCATGTCGCGCTGGCGAATGTTGAAGCGCTCCTTCGCGAGCACGACGATGCTGCGGCCTTCCGGCGTTTCGTCGGCGAGCGACGACAATTGCGCGGCATCGGCCAGCGCTTCCTCGGTCACGCCCGGCGCCGGCACGAACGCGGACGCCTGACGGTTGCCGAGCGTGATCGTGCCGGTCTTGTCGAGCAGCAGCACGTCGACGTCGCCGGCCGCTTCCACCGCGCGGCCCGACGTCGCGATCACGTTCGCCTGCATCATCCGGCTCATCCCGGCCACGCCGATCGCGGACAGCAACCCGCCGATCGTCGTCGGGATCAGGCACACGAGCAGCGCGACGAGCGCGGTGATCGTCACCACGTGGCCGGCCTTCATCGCTTCGACCGAGAACATCGAGAACGGCAGCAGCGTCGCGGTCGCGAGCAGCATCACGATCGTCAATGCGACGAGCAGGATCGTCAGCGCGACCTCGTTCGGCGTTTTCTTGCGCTTCGCGCCTTCGACCATCGCGATCATCCGGTCGAGGAACGCCTCGCCGGGGTTCGCGGTGACCTTGACGACGATCCAGTCGGACAGCACGCGCGTGCCGCCCGTCACCGACGAAAAGTCGCCGCCCGATTCGCGGATCACCGGCGCGGATTCGCCGGTGATCGCCGACTCGTCGACCGACGCGACGCCGTCGACGACCTCGCCGTCGGCCGGGATCACGTCGCCCGTCTCGACCAGCACGACGTCGCCTTTGCGCAGATCGGACGCGGTCGTGATGCGGATCGGCGACTTCGGATGCGGCTCGTTCAGCTTCTTCGCCATCACGTCCTTCTTCGCGCTGCGCAGCGACGCGGCCTGCGCCTTCGAGCGCCCTTCGGCGAGCGCTTCGGCGAAGTTCGCGAACAGCACCGTGAACCACAGCCACAGCGCGATCGCGAGGATGAAGCCCGCGGGCGCCTCGGCCTGGCCGGCGAGCGCCGCGATCCACAGGATCGTGGTCAGGATGCTGCCGACGTACACGCAGAACATCACCGGGTTGCGGAACTGCGTGCGCGGCGTGAGTTTCTTGAACGAATCCACGATCGCCGGGCGCAGCAGCGCCGGATCGAACATGGACCGTGTTGCGGAATGTTGAGTCATTGCGATCTCTTCAAGCTCTTCAGTCTTTTATGTGTCGCCATGCGGGCGCGTCACGGGTGGATCACGCGCCCAGCCACATCATCAGGTGCTCGACGCCCGGGCCCAGCGCGAGCGCCGGCACGTACGTCAGCGCGCCCACCAGCATCACCGTGCCGAGCAGCAGCACGACGAACAGCGGGCCGTGGGTCGGCAGCGTGCCGCTCGTCACCGCGATGCGCTTCTTCGCGGCGAGGGAACCTGCGATCGCCAGCACCGGCACGATCGTGCCGAAACGGCCGAACCACATCGCGATCGCGGTCATCCAGTTGTAGAACGGCGTGCCGACCGTCAGGCCCGCGAACGCGCTGCCGTTGTTGTTCGCGGCGGAGCTGAACGCATAGAGGATTTCCGAGAAGCCGTGCGGGCCGGGGTTCGCGATGCCGGCCTTGCCCGCGTCGGCGAGCACGGCGATCGACGTGCCGACCAGCACGAGCAGCGGCGTGAGCAGCACGACGATCGACACCATCTTCATCTCGTACGACTCGATCTTCTTGCCGACGTATTCCGGCGTGCGGCCGATCATCAGGCCGGCGACGAACACCGCGAGCAGCGCGAACACGAGCATCCCGTAGAGGCCCGAGCCGACCCCGCCGTAGACCACCTCGCCGAGCTGCATCAGCAGCATCGGCACGAGGCCGCCGAGCGGGGTCAGCGAATCGTGCATCGCGTCGACCGCGCCGCACGACGCGGCCGTGGTCGCGACCGTGAAGATGCCGGTCTGCGCGATCCCGAAGCGCGTTTCCTTGCCTTCCATGTTGCCGCCCGGCTGCAGCGCACCGGCCGACTGGTCGACGCGCAGCGCGGCGAGCGTCGGGTTGCCGGCCTGCTCGGCGCTCACCTCGACGCCGATCGCGATGACGAACGCGACCGTCATCGCCGCGAGCACCGCGACGCCCTGCCGGCGGTCGCCGATCATGCGGCCGAACACGAGACACAGCGCGGCCGGGATGATCAGGATCGAGAAGATCTGCAGAAAGTTCGCGAACGGCGTCGGGTTCTCGAACGGGTGCGCGGAGTTGGCGTTGAAGAAGCCGCCGCCGTTGGTGCCGAGCATCTTGATCGCTTCCTGCGAGGCAACCGGGCCCATCGCGAGCGTCTGCTTCGTGAGCGGCGTCGTCACCGTGACCGGGTTGCCCTTGTCGTCCTTCACCGGGTTGCCCTGCGCGTCGAGCTTCGGCGCCGCGTAGGTGCTCGCCTGCAACACCGGCACGTCCTGGTACGCCTTCATGTTCTGCAGCACACCCTGGCTCATCAGCAGCGCGGCGACGAGCGCCGCCATCGGCACGAGCACGTACAGCGTCACGCGCGTGAGGTCGACCCAGAAGTTCCCGATCGTCTGCGCGGTGTGGCGCGCGAAGCCGCGGATCAGCGCGATCACGACGACGATGCCGGTCGCCGCCGACAGGAAGTTCTGCACGGTCAGGCCGAGCATCTGCGACAGATAGCTGACGGTCTGCTCGGGCGCGTAGTCCTGCCAGTTCGTGTTGGCGACGAAGCTGACGGCCGTGTTGAACGCACCATCGGGCGTCATCGCGCCGAACTGCTGCGGGTTGCCGGGCAGGAAGCCCTGCAGGCGCAGCAGCGCGTAAAGAAACAGCACGCCGAGCGCGTTGAACGCGATCGTCGCGATCGTGTACTGCTTCCAGTTCATTTCCGTGCCCGCATCGACGCCGGAGATGCGGTACAGCACGCGTTCGAGCGGCGCGAACACGCGCACGACCCGCGAACTGCCGTCCATCACGGCGCTCAGGTAGCGCGCGACCGGCACGGCCGCCGCCAGCAGCACGACGATGAACAGCAGCGTCTGCAACAGGTTGTTCGCGTTCATTCGATGTCCTCCGCGCGCAGCAGCGCAAAGACGAGATACGCGAACAGCAGGGCCGTCGAGGCGCCCGCCAGCCAAAGCATCCAGGTCATGCGCGCCCCCCGCGACCGTATTGCACGAGCTTGTCGCAGCCGGCAAGCAAACCGAGGATCAGCGCGGTGAAGAGCACCAGTGCGCCGATGAAAACCCCATCCATTTTTATGTTCTCCGTCGTCGAAATCGGACGACTAGAACCTTATGGGAACGCGCGTAAAGGGCGGGTCAAAGCTGTCGGGGCGGGTATAAAAAACGCGTAAACGCGCGGGGCGGGACCGGAGCGAATCGAGGCGGGACGGACGGCGCGGCGGCGCCGCCCGCGACAGGCGCGTACCGGCGCGGCGCCGGCACGCGGGAGCGGATCAGGGAACGAGGATCGTCGAACCGGTGGTCTTGCGTGCTTCCAGATCGGCATGCGCGCGGCCGACTTCGGCGAGCGGATAGCGCTGGTTGATGCTGGTCTTCACCTTGCCCGACAGGATCACGTCGAACAGCTCGGCGGCCGCGGCTTCGAGATCGGCGCGCTTCGCGATGTACGAGAACAGCGTCGGCCGCGTGAAGAACAGCGAGCCGCGCGACGAGAACTCCTTCGAGTCGATCGGCGGCAGCGGGCCCGACGCGTTGCCGAAGCTGACGAAGTAGCCGAGCGGCGCGAGGCAGTCGAGCGAACCGACGTAGGTGTCCTTGCCGATCGAATCGTAGACGACCGGTACGCCCGCGCCGCTCGTGATCTCCTTCACGCGCTGCGTGAAGTTCTCACGCGTATAGACGATCGGATGATCGCAACCGTGCGCCTTCGCGAGTTCGGCCTTCTCGTCGGAGCCGACCGTGCCGATCACGGTCGCGCCGAGCGCCTTCGCCCACTGGCACACGAGCAGGCCGACGCCGCCGGCCGCCGCGTGGATCAGGATCGTGTCGCCGGCCTTCACCGGGTACGTGCGGCGCAGCAGGTAGTGGGCGGTCAGCCCCTGCAGCATCACCGACGCCGCGTCGTCGTAGCTGATTCCGTCAGGCAGCTTCACGAGCCGCTCGGCCGGCATCGCGCGTTCTTGCGCGTATGCGCCGGGCGGCTGCCCGACATAGGCGACGCGGTCGCCCGCCTTGAACGCGGTCACGCCGTCGCCGACGGCCGTCACCTCGCCCGCCGCCTCCATCCCGAGGCCGCCGGGCAACGGCTGCGGATACAGGCCGGTGCGGAAATACACGTCGATGTAGTTGAGCCCGACCGCGTGCTGCCGGATGCGGACTTCGCCCGCCTTCGGCGCGCCGACATCGACGTCGACCCACTTCATCACGTCCGGGCCGCCCGGCTGGTCGTATCGGATTGCTTTCGGCATCGTTTCGCTCCTCGTTTGTCTGGAATCTGGAAATCCGGTTCGGCGAATGCATCGACGTCGTCCCAACGGCGATGCGTGTGAACGCGGGTCATGGCGGACGATTCTCGCGCGTCGTGCGCGGTCGTGCAGCGCGTCGTCGCAATCCCTTCACCTCGGTAGGGTTTTCGCAGGAAATGTATTGCATGGGCCGCGTTCACACTTGGTCACATTCATATCAAGACCTTTGGGTCGTGCGAATTTGCGCTCCGTTCGCGTTGACCGAGGCTGGCCGCACCGCGAATTTGGCCTTGCGCCCGTGCAAGACACGTCTCCCGTGCCGCGTTGTCGTACTGCGCTCCCGGAACCGGCGACATCGACACGGGTCGGCCGGCAATTCGAATTCGTGCTACGCACATTTATGAGATGACGAGCGTGCTATTTTGCCCTTTGCCCAATTCACCCAACCCACGCCATGAAACGCTTTCTTGTCCAGAACTTGCTTGTTTTCGCGTCGTTGTCAGCGAGTATTGGCAGCGCAACCGCGGCTGCGGTCCCTCGTGTCGACGGCACCCGGCTACTCGACGGCGTGAGTCGATCGGACAGCAGTCCCTACGCCGACGCCGAACGCCACGCGATGGCCGGGTATCTGGCCGGGGTCGCCGATACGACTGAGGGCAAGGACTGGTGCGACAACGGTCGCGTCAAACCGGGCGAAATCGATTCGGAAGTGCTCGCCGCGCTTCGCCAACTGCCGAGAGACGTACTGAAGGCAAGCGCAGCGAGGTTGGTTGCCCACGCCTTACGACAAAAATTCCCTTGCCGCTAACCGAGGAACGCTCGCTTGAAACCACCGTTCTCCATACTGAGCAGCCACTATCCAGGCAACAAGACCGTTTCGAGGGAAGCGCTTTTTCAGGAATTGGGCTGGCAAGACCTGATCCAGAATCCGTCGTATGCGAATACGTGCGCCATCCGGATCAGCGTGGCACTTGTCAAAAGCGGAATAACGTTGCGCGGCGGACTGGTCATTCAGAAAGGGCCGCACCGTGGGCGCCGCATCGAGGCGGGGCAGGCCAGGCTGGCCAAGATGCTGGCCGAGCCGGCGTATTTCGGCAAAGCCGAAGTGTTTCGGCGCGACGACGCCGTGACCGGCATCGCCTCCAGAAAGGGCATGGCGGCCTTCTGGAACATTCCGGGATACATGAACGGGCGTGGCGGGCATATCGACCTGATCGACGGTGCGCGAGCCCTCTGTGGTTCAGACTGCTACTGGACGGCATCCGAAGTGTGGTTCTGGCCGCTACGGTAATCGGTGGTATCCGGATTCTACGTCATCCACACCGCTCTCCTTGACCGGCGGCGTCACCCTGCCGTAGTGGCCAAACATGGCGACACCGTACAACGACAATCGCGCCCGCCCCGCGCCTAGCAAACGTCCTGCATGCTCCTCGCCAGATCGTCGAGCAGCATCCGCGCGGTCGCGACGTTGGTCGCGACCGGCACGTCGTGCACGTCGCACGCGCGCACCAGCGCGGTGATGTCGGGGTCGTGCGGCTGCGCGGTCATCGGGTCGCGCAGGAACACGACGAGGTCGACGCGGCCGTCGGCCAGTTCCGCGCCGATCTGCAGGTCGCCGCCGAGCGGCCCCGACAGCTTGCGCTCGACCTCAAGCCCGTGCGCGGCCGCGATGCGGCCGCCCGTCGTGCCCGTCGCGACCAGCCGGCATTGCGCGAGCGTCTCGCGAAACTGACCCGCGAGCGCGACGATCTCGTCCTTCTTCGCGTCATGCGCGATCAGTGCGATACGGGGTTTGCTCATCTCCAGTTCCTTCGTCGTTCGGTTGTCGTCGTCGTGAATCGAAAAGCGCGGGTCAGAACGTGCCCGGATACGCGCCGCCGTCGAGCAGCCAGTTCTGCCCGGTGATGTAGCCCGCGTGCACGCTGCACAGGAACGCGCAGGCCGCGCCGAATTCGGCACGCGTGCCGAGGCGCCCGGCCGGGATGTCCTTCGTGCGGCGCGCGCGCATCTCGTCGACCGTCACGCCCTGCGCCTTCGCCGACGCGGCGAGCGTCGTCGCGATCCGGTCGGTATCGAACAGCCCCGGCAGCAGGTTGTTGATCGTCACGCCCTGCCCCGCGACCTTGCGCGACAGCCCCGCGACGAAGCCGGTCAGCCCCGAGCGCGCGCCGTTCGACAACGCCAGCACGTCGATCGGCGCCTTCACCGCCGAACTCGTGATGTTGACGATCCGGCCGAAGCCGCGCGCGATCATCCCGTCGATGGTCGCGCGGATCAGCTCGATCGGCGTCAGCATGTTCGCGTCGAGCGCGCGGATCCAGTCGTCGTGGGAGAAATCGCGGAAGTCGCCGGGCGGCGGGCCGCCGGCATTCGTCACGAGAATGTCCGGCTGCGGGCACGCGGCGAGCGCGGCCGCGCGGCCGTCCGGCGTCGTGATGTCGCACGCGACCGCCGTGACCGACACGTTCGCGCCGGCGCGGATCTCTTCCGCGGTTTCCTCCAGCGTGTCGCGCGTGCGCGCGACGATCACGAGGTTCACGCCCTCGGCGGCCAGCGCTTCCGCGCAGCCGCGCCCGAGGCCCTTGCTGGCCGCGCACACGAGCGCGGTCTTTCCTTCGATGCCGAGATCCATCTTCGCTTCCCTGGTGGCGCGCGTGCCGACGCGGCTCCCCGTTGCCGCCGGCCGGCAGGCAAACGGGCGAACGGGCGGGCGCGGCACGCGGATTGTCGTGAGACGTCGATAATATCCGGATCGCGCGGCGCGCCTTGGTAAAATTGCGGCCATGAGCGACGGCCGGCCCACACCCGCCGCCGCCCCCGATCCCCTTTTGCCGTCAAGGCACCCCGTCATGAAACAGGACAGCCGTTTCCCGAACCTCTTCATCACCGATCACCCGCTGATCCAGCACAAGCTCACGCACATGCGCGACAAGGACACGTCCACGCGCACGTTCCGCGAACTGCTGCGCGAGATCACGCTGCTGATGGGCTATGAGATCACCCGCAACCTGCCGATCACGACCAAGCGGGTCGAAACCCCGCTGGTGGCGGTCGACGCACCGGTGATCGCCGGCAAGAAGCTCGCGATCGTGCCCGTGCTGCGCGCGGGCATCGGGATGTCGGACGGCCTGCTCGACCTGGTGCCGTCCGCGCGCGTCGGCCACATCGGCGTGTACCGCGCCGACGACCATCGCCCGGTCGAATACCTGGTGCGCCTGCCGGACCTGGAAGACCGCATCTTCATCCTGTGCGACCCGATGGTCGCGACCGGCTATTCGGCCGTGCACGCGGTCGACGTGCTCAAGCGCCGCAACGTGCCGGCCGCGAACATCATGTTCGTCGCGCTCGTCGCCGCGCCCGAGGGCGTGCAGGTGTTCCAGGACGCGCACCCCGACGTGAAGCTGTTCGTCGCGTCGCTCGACTCGCACCTGAACGAGCACGCGTACATCGTGCCGGGCCTGGGCGACGCCGGCGACCGCCTGTTCGGCACCAAGAACTGACCGCACCAGGCGTCCGGCGCCGCCGTGCCGCGCGGCCCGGCGCGCCGCGACGGCCGCCCTGGCCGTTCGGCCATGCGCGGCGGCCCCGAACCGGCGGTCGCCGCGTGATAAAATCACGCTCCACTCGACACGCGCGGCCCCGCGGCTTCATGCCCGCCGACACGGCCGCCGATTCAACGACACACTGAAACAATCGCCCGCGCCGCGCGCCCGGGCACGGAGAAAGGTATGGCTGGTCATTCGAAATGGGCCAACATCAAGCATAAGAAGGCAGCGGCCGACGCGAAGCGCGGCAAGATCTGGACCCGCCTGATCAAGGAAATCCAGGTGGCGGCGCGCCTCGGCGGCGGCGACGTCAACTCGAACCCGCGCCTGCGTCTCGCGGTCGACAAGGCGGCCGACGCGAACATGCCGAAGGACAACGTCAAGCGCGCGATCGATCGCGGCGTCGGCGGCGCGGACGGCGCGAACTACGAAGAGATCCGTTACGAAGGCTACGGCATCGGCGGCGCGGCGATCATCGTCGACACGCTGACCGACAACCGCACGCGCACGGTCGCGGAAGTGCGCCACGCATTCTCGAAGTTCGGCGGCAACATGGGCACCGACGGCTCGGTCGCGTTCATGTTCGATCACGTCGGCCAGTTCCTGTTCGCGCCCGGCACGTCGGAAGACGCGCTGATGGAAGCCGCGCTCGAAGCCGGCGCGAACGACGTCAACACGAACGACGACGGCTCGATCGAAGTGCTGTGCGACTGGCAGGCATTCTCGGCGGTGAAGGACGCGCTCGAAGCCGCGGGCTTCAAGGCCGAACTCGCCGAAGTGACGATGAAGCCGCAGAACGAAGTCGAATTCACCGGCGACGACGCGGCGAAGATGCAGAAGCTGCTGGACGCGCTCGAGAACCTCGACGACGTGCAGGACGTGTACACGAACGCCGTCATCGTCGAGGAATGAGATGCCGGCCGCCGCGCACCTGTCGCGGCGGCGGCCCGACCGATTCCGCGGCCGGCGCGCCTGAGCGTGCCGGCCGCCCTGTTTTCTAGTCTGCGGGGAATCCCATGAAACTACTCGTCGTCGGTTCCGGCGGCCGCGAACATGCGCTGGCGTGGAAGCTCGCGCAGTCGCCGCGCGTCCAGATGGTCTACGTCGCGCCCGGCAATGGCGGCACGGCGCGGGACGAGCGTCTGAAGAACGTCGACATCACGGCGCTCGACGAACTCGCCGATTTCGCGGAACGCGAAGGCGTCGCGTTCACGCTCGTCGGGCCGGAAGCGCCGCTCGCGGCCGGCATCGTCAACCTGTTCCGCGCACGCGGCCTGAAGGTATTCGGCCCGACCCGCGAAGCCGCGCAGCTCGAAAGCTCGAAGGATTTCGCGAAGGCGTTCATGAAGCGCCACGGCATCCCGACCGCCGACTACGAAACCTTCGCCGACGCGGCCGCCGCCCATGCGTACATCGACGCGAAGGGCGCGCCGATCGTCGTGAAGGCCGACGGCCTCGCGGCCGGCAAGGGCGTCGTCGTCGCGATGACGCTGGAAGAAGCGCATGCGGCCGTCGACATGATGCTGTCGGGCAACAAGCTCGGCGATGCCGGCGCGCGCGTCGTGATCGAGGAATTCCTCGATGGCGAGGAAGCCAGCTTCATCGTGATGGTCGACGGCAAGCATGCGCTGGCACTGGCTTCGAGCCAGGACCACAAGCGCCTGCTCGACGAGGATCGCGGCCCGAACACCGGCGGCATGGGCGCGTATTCGCCCGCGCCGATCGTCACGCCGCAGATGCACGCACGCGTGATGCGCGAGATCATCATGCCGACCGTGCGCGGGATGGAGAAGGACGGCATGCGCTTCACGGGCTTCCTGTACGCGGGCCTGATGATCGACAAGGACGGCAATCCGCGCACGCTCGAGTTCAACTGCCGGATGGGCGACCCGGAAACGCAGCCGATCATGGCGCGCCTGAAGAGCGATTTCTCGAAGGTCGTCGAGCAGGCGATCGCGGGCACGCTCGACACGGTCGAGCTCGACTGGGATCGCCGCACCGCGCTGGGCGTCGTGCTGGCCGCGCACGGTTACCCGGACGCGCCGCGCAAGGGCGACCGCATCAACGGCATCCCGGCCGAAACCGAACAGGCCGTGACGTTCCATGCGGGTACGACGCTCAACGACGGCGACAAGCTCGTGACGTCCGGCGGCCGCGTGCTGTGCGTGGTCGGCCTCGCCGATTCGGTACGCGAAGCGCAGCAGCATGCATACGACACGATCAACCAGATCAACTTCGAAGGCATGCAGTACCGCCGCGACATCGGCTTTCGCGCGCTCAACCGCAAGAGCGCGTGACGTCGCCGTCGCCGCCCCGCGCGCTCGCGGCGGCGGCCCCTCTGCCGGGGTTCGATAGAATGCCCGGCAGACGCTTTTTTTACGGCCCCCGCGTCAGGCGGGGGCAGCCAGTCCAGACATGACCGATTCGACCTACGACGTGGCGCGCGTGCGCACGTACCTCCAGGGCCTGCAGACACGGATCGCCGACGCGCTCGGCGCGCTCGACGGCACGCCGCTCGCGACCGACACGTGGCAGCGCGGGCCGGCCGAACGCCTGCGCGGCGGCGGCTGCACGCGGATTCTCGAAGGCGGCCGCGTGTTCGAACGCGCGGGAATCGGCTTTTCCGACGTCGCGGGCGACGCGCTGCCGCCGTCGGCGAGCGCGGCGCGCCCGCAGCTCGCGGGCCGCGGCTTCGAGGCGCTCGGCGTGTCGCTCGTGCTGCACCCGCGCAATCCGTACTGCCCGACCGTGCACATGAACGTGCGGATGCTGATCGCGACGAAACCGGGCGAGGCGCCCGTGTTCTGGTTCGGCGGCGGCATGGATCTGACACCGGTTTACGGTTTCGAGGACGATGCGCGGCATTTCCACCAGACCTGCAAGGATGCGCTCGACCCGTTCGGCCTCGAGCTCTACCCGCGCTTCAAGCAATGGTGCGACGAATATTTCTTCCTGAAGCACCGCAACGAAACGCGCGGCATCGGCGGGATCTTCTTCGACGATTTCTCGGAGCCCGGTTTCGAACGCTCGTTTGACCTGATGCAAAGCGTCGGCGATGCGTTCCTGCACGCGTACCTGCCGATCGTCGAGCGCCGCGCCGAGTTGCCGTACGGCGAGCGCGAGCGCGACTTCCAGGCCTACCGGCGCGGCCGCTACGTCGAATTCAACCTCGTGTTCGACCGCGGCACGCTGTTCGGGCTGCAAAGCGGCGGCCGGACCGAGTCGATCCTGATGTCGATGCCGCCGGTCGCGAACTGGCGCTACAACTGGCAGCCCGAGCCGGGCTCGCCGGAAGCGCGCCTGTATAGCGACTTCCTCGTGCCGCGCGACTGGGTCTGAACCCGCCCGCCCCGCTGCCCCAACGAAAGGACGCGTTTCTCTGGACACCACCACCCGCCCCGCCCCGCTGCCGCGCCGTATCGGCTTGCTGGGCGGCACCTTCGACCCGATCCACGACGGCCATCTCGCACTCGCGCGCCGGTTCGCCGAACTGCTCGACCTGACCGAGCTCGTGTTGCTGCCCGCCGGACAGCCGTACCAGAAACGCGACGTGTCGGCCGCCGAGCACCGGCTCGCGATGACGCGTGCGGCCGCCGGCACGCTGTCCGTGCCGGGCGTGACCGTGACCGTCGCCACCGACGAGATCGAGCACACCGGCCCGACCTACACCGTCGAGACGCTCGCGCGCTGGCGCGAGCGGATCGGCCCGGATGCGTCGCTGTCGCTGCTGATCGGCGCCGACCAGCTCGTGCGCCTCGATACGTGGCGCGACTGGCGCACGCTGTTCGACTACGCGCACATCGGCGTGTCGACGCGCCCGGGCTTCGAGCTCGGCGCGGCGCCGCCGGACGTCGCGCGGGAAATCGCCGCGCGGCAGGCCGGCGCCGACGTGCTGAAGGCGACGCCGGCAGGCCGCCTGCTGATCGATACGACCCTTTCGTTCGACATCGCCGCGACCGACATCCGCGCGCACCTGCGCGAATGCATCGCACGCCATGCGCAAATGCCCGACGCGTCGGCCGAACATGTGCCAGCCGCCGTATGGGCCTATATTCTTCAACATCGCCTCTACCATTCCTGAACCCATGGATATTCGCAAACTGCAGCGCGTGATCGTCGACGCCCTCGAAGACGTCAAGGCGCAAGACATCAAGGTGTTCAACACCAGCCACCTGACCGAACTGTTCGACCGCGTGGTCGTCGCCTCGGGCACTTCCAACCGCCAGACCAAGGCCCTCGCGTCGAACGTGCGCGACAAGGTCAAGGAAGCCGGCGGCGACGTCGTCAGCTCCGAAGGCGAGGACACCGGCGAATGGGTGCTGGTCGACTGCGGCGACGCGGTCGTGCACATCCTGCAACCGGCGCTGCGCCAGTACTACAACCTCGAGGAAATCTGGGGCGACAAGCCCGTGCGGATGAAGCTCGGCGGCGGCAAGGGCAACGGCTTCGCGACGGCGAGCGAAGACGACGAGGAAGAGGAAGAAGCGCCCGCCCGCCCGGCGCGCAAGACGGCCGCCCGCCGCCGCTGAGTCGCGGCGCGTCTCCCCGATGAAGCTTTTCATCCTCGCGGTCGGCCACAAGATGCCGGGCTGGATCGCATCCGGCTTCGACGAATACACGAAGCGGATGCCGCCCGAGCTGCGCATCGAGTTGCGCGAAATCAAGCCTGAACTGCGTTCGGGCGGCCGCAGCGCCGACAGCGTGATGGCGGCCGAGCGGCAGAAGATCGAGGCCGCGCTGCCGAAGGGCGCGCGGCTCGTCGCGCTCGACGAGCGCGGCCGCGACTGGACCACGATGCAGCTCGCGCAGGCGCTGCCCGGCTGGCAGCAGGACGGCCGCGACGTCGCGTTCGTGATCGGCGGCGCCGACGGGCTCGATCCGGAGCTGAAAGCGCGCGCCGACGTGCTGCTGCGCATCTCGAGCATGACGCTGCCGCACGGCATGGTGCGCGTGCTGCTCGCCGAACAGCTTTACCGGGCGTGGAGCATCACGCAGAATCACCCCTACCACCGCGCATGACGTGCCGTCCTCGAGACGCGCGCCGCGCGCGCTCAACGAGATAACGACACCATGCCGTCCAGCACGTCTCCCGCACTTTCCCCGACCCCGCTTTCCCAGACGCTCTACCTCGCTTCGCAAAGCCCGCGCCGCCAGGAGCTGCTGCGGCAGATCGGCGTACGCTTCGAGCTGCTGCTGCCGCGCCCCGACGAGGACGCCGAGGCGCTCGAAGCCGAGCTTCCCGGCGAAGCCGCCGACGCTTACGTGCGGCGCGTGACCGTCGCGAAGGCCGAGGCCGCGCGGGCGCGCCTCGTCGCGAGCGGCAGGCCGGCCGCGCCGGTGCTCGTCGCCGACACCACCGTGACGATCGACGGTGCGATCCTCGGCAAGCCGGCCGACGCCGACGATGCGCTCGCGATGCTGACCCGCCTCGCGGGCCGCGAACACGAGGTGCTCACCGCGGTTGCCGTGATCGGCGCCGACGGCGAACTGCTGCAGCCCGCGCTGTCGCGCTCGTCGGTGCGCTTTGCGGCTGCCCCGCGCGACGCCTTCGCGCGCTACGTCGAAACCGGCGAGCCGTTCGGCAAGGCGGGCGCGTATGCGATCCAGGGGCGCGCCGCTGAATTCATCGAGCGAATCGACGGTTCCCATTCGGGTATCATGGGTCTGCCCCTTTTTGAGACTGCCGCGTTGCTGCGCACCGCGCGCCTCGCCTTCTGAATCCCACCATGAACGAAGAAATCCTGATCAACCTCACGCCCCAGGAAACGCGGGTCGCACTCGTCCAGCAAGGCGCGGTGCAGGAGCTTCACGTCGAGCGCACGCTGTCGCGCGGGCGGGTCGGCAACATCTATCTGGGCAAGGTCGTGCGCGTGCTGCCCGGCATGCAGTCGGCGTTCATCGACATCGGCCTCGAGCGCGCGGCGTTCCTGCACGTCGCCGACATCTGGCATCCGCGCCTCGCCGGCGAGCCGCAGTCGGGCGCGCCGCACCAGCCGATCGAGAAGATCGTGTTCGAAGGCCAGACACTGATGGTCCAGGTGATCAAGGATCCGATCGGCACGAAGGGCGCGCGGCTGTCGACGCAAGTCAGCATCGCGGGCCGCACGCTCGTGTATCTGCCACAGGAACCGCACATCGGGATCTCGCAGAAGATCGAGAGCGAGGCCGAGCGCGAGGCCGTGCGCGCGCGCCTGACGGCCGTGATCCCACCGGACGAGAAAGGCGGCTACATCGTACGCACGATCGCCGAGGATGCGACCTCCGAGGAGCTGGCCGGCGACGTCACGTACCTGCGCAAGACGTGGGCGACGATCGTCGCGCAAGCGCAGCGGCTGCCGGCGACGAGCCTGCTGTACCAGGATCTCGATCTCGCGCAGCGCGTGCTGCGCGATTTCGCGAACGACGACACGACGCGCATCCAGGTCGATTCGCGCGAGACGTACACGCGTCTCGCGGAATTCGCGGGCGAGTTCACGCCAGCCGTGAGCCCGAAGCTGCATCACTACACGGGCGAGCGGCCGCTGTTCGACCTGTACAACATCGAGACGGAGATCCAGCGCGCGCTGTCGCGCCGCGTCGACCTGAAGTCGGGCGGTTACCTGATGATCGACCAGACGGAGGCGATGACGACGATCGACGTGAACACGGGCGGCTACGTCGGCGCGCGCAACTTCGACGACACGATCTTCAAGACCAACCTCGAGGCCGCGCACACGATCGCGCGGCAACTGCGGCTGCGCAACCTCGGCGGCATCATCATCATCGACTTCATCGACATGGAGAACGCCGAGCATCGCGACGCGGTGCTGTCCGAGCTGAAGAAGGCGCTGTCGCGCGACCGCACCCGCGTGACGGTCAACGGCTTCTCGCAGCTCGGGCTCGTCGAGATGACGCGCAAGCGCACGCGCGAATCGCTCGCGCACGTGCTGTGCGAACCGTGCCCGACCTGCCAGGGCAAGGGCCAGGTGAAGACGTCGCGCACCGTGTGCTACGACATCCTGCGCGAGATCCTGCGCGAATCGCGGCAGTTCAACCCGCGCGAGTTCCGCGTGATCGCCGCGCAGCAGGTGATCGACCTGTTCCTCGACGAGGAGTCGCAGCATCTGGCGATGCTGATCGATTTCATCGGCAAGCCGGTGTCGCTGCAAGTGGAATCGAACCTGAGCCAGGAGCAGTACGACATCGTGCTGATGTAACCTTTCGCCCATCCGCCGCCAGCATTGCCGGGCGGTGCCCCGATGCGGCGTCCGGGCTGTTCGCGCATGCCGCGCCGGCCCCGCCGCCGCCCTTTCATTGACCCTTTTCGCATTCACCACACACCATGAGCCAAGGCCACAACCGCCGCCAACGCAAGAAACTCCACATCGGCGAATTCCAGGAACTCGCGTTCAACGCCACCGCGCATTACCGCAACGACATGACCGACCTCGAGCGCGGCCAGTTGATCGATGCGTTCATCGACTTCGTCGAAGCGAACGGGCTGCTGACCGTCGCGTCCGCGGACGAAGGCATCGGCGCGTACGTGATCTCCGGCGCGCCGCGCGGCACGACGACCGACGCCGACCGCGAACGCGTGCGCGGGTGGCTGGCCGCCCGCCCGGAACTGACCGACGTCAAGGTCAGCGAATTCACCGACGCATGGTATCCGGACGCCTGATTTCGGGATTTCACGCGGCTTAAGACGGCGCTCGCGCCGTCCCGCCACGACGGCCGGCCACGCTGGCGTCGCTTTTCCGAATGGTCATGATCGCGGCGGGCGTTGCGACGCTGAAGTCGCTGTCCGCGGGCGTCGGCTCGGCTCGCCGAGCCGACGCACCGGCGGCGCCCGCGTCGTTGTCGACGATCCGGCGCCGCCGCCGGACCGCCGGCCGGCCTTCGATCCCTTCCTTTTCCCGACGGCCGGCCTGCAACCCGCCATCGAAATCGGACCTGAAAGCAAGACACGTTAAACTCTCACCTCGCGTGGTGCGCCGCCCGCACCCGCCATCCATCGCCAGCCGCGTGCCCTCGGGCCGCCCCCGACCCATGGAGTGAGTGTCAATGAGCGGCGGACTCCCGTTTCCCGCATCCCGCAAGTCGTTGCCGTCGTCGACGGTCTTCCTGATTCTCGCCGCCGCCGCGCTGCTGTCCGGCTGCGGACTGCTGCCGGTCCAGAACCCGCCCGCACCAATCAGCGAGGCGCTCGTCGAGCCGGTCGAGGAGACAGCCGGCGAGCCGCTGACGATGCCGCCCGTGCCCGCGCCGACGCAACCGGAGACGCCGGAAGCGCCGAAGAAGCCGCACCGCGAGGTCGCTCGGCCGAAGCCCGTGCAGCGCCCCGAATCGCCGACCCCGCCGCCGCCTCCGCCCCCGCCGATCGTCGCGACGCGCCCGCTCGACCGTACCCAGATCCATGCGCTGCTCGACAGCGAGGTCGCGCGCCGCAACGGCAAGGTGGTCGGCCGCGCGGTCGACATGGTGGTCGACGCGAGCGGCAAGCCGCGCGAGATGATCGTCAATCTGCAGGGCTTCATGGGCATCGGCGACCGCAAGGTCATCTTCCCGTGGAGCGTGTTCCGCTTCACGCCGGGCGGCAAGCAGGAGCCGATCGTGCTCGACGTGCCGTCGGGCGATCTGCCGCCGGCCGCGCGGCCGAAGGCCGTGCCGCTGTCCGGCTCGGCCGCGGCGTCGCCGGCGACGCGCCTGCCGATGCTCGACAGCGACGTCGAGCGCCCGAACGGCACGAAGATCGGCCGGATCGTCGACGTGCTGATCGACCGCGGCGCCCAGCCGCAGGCCGTCGTGCTCGACCTCGGCGGGCTCGTCAATACCGACCGGCGTTCGATCGCCGCGAGCTGGGGCGCGCTGCGCTTCGTCACGCGCGACAAGGCGCTGCGCGCGCAACTCGACCTGAACGACGCGCAGATCAAGGCGTCGCCGCCGTACGCGGCCGACAAACCGATCGTCGCCGTCTTCCCGCCCGTTGCCCCGGCGGCGCCGGCTTCGTCTGCGAGTGCCACCCGATGACGATCAAGCATTCCGTCAGCGTTCGCAGTCTCCGGGCCCTCGACTGGCTCAACTTTTTCGTTGCAAACGTTCAAACCGGGTTCGGTCCGTTCATCGCGTCCTACCTCGCGTCGCACAAGTGGACGCAGGGCGAGATCGGCATGGTGCTGTCGATCGGTACGATCAGCGCGATGGTCAGCCAGGTGCCGGGCGGCGCCGCCGTCGATGCGCTGAAAAACAAGAAAGGCGCGGCTGCGTGGGCGATCGCGGCCATCATCCTGTCCGCGGTGCTGCTCGCGTCGAGTCCGACGATCGTGCCGGTGATCGCCGCCGAGGTGTTCCACGGTTTTGCCAGCTGCATGCTGGTGCCGGCGATGGCCGCGATCTCGTTCTCGCTCGTCGGCCGCGCCGACCTCGGCGACCGGCTCGGCCGCAACGCGCGCTGGGCGTCGATCGGCAGCGCGGTCGCGGCCGGCCTGATGGGGCTGACCGGCGAATACTTCTCCGCCCGCGCGGTGTTCTGGCTGACCGCCGTGCTGGCGCTGCCCGCGCTGTTCGCGCTCGCGATGATCCAGCCGACGCACCAGGTGATTCCGCAGTCGTCGAAGCCTGACGACGTCGACGAAGCCGGCGAGCGCGAAACGCTGCTCGAACTGCTGCGCGATCGCCGGATGCTGATCTTCGCGGCCTGCGTCGTGCTGTTCCATCTGTCGAACGCCGCGATGCTGAACCTCGCGGCCGGCGAAGTCACGGCCGGGATGGGCGAGAACGTGCAGCTCGTGATCGCCGCGTGCATCATCGTGCCGCAGGCGATCGTCGCGATGCTGTCGCCATGGGTCGGCCGCTCCGCGCAGCGCTGGGGGCGCCGGCCGATCCTGCTGCTCGGCTTCTCCGCGCTGCCGGTGCGCGCGCTGCTGTTCGCCGGCGTCAGCAGTCCGTACCTGCTCGTGCCGGTGCAGATGCTCGACGGCATCAGCGCGGCCGTGTTCGGCGTGATGCTGCCGCTGATCGCGGCCGACGTCGCGGGCGGCAAGGGCCGCTACAACCTGTGTATCGGGCTGTTCGGGCTCGCGGCCGGGATCGGCGCGACGCTCAGCACCGCGGTGGCCGGCTACGTCGCCGATCACTTCGGCAACGCGGTCAGCTTCTTCGGGCTCGCGGCCGCCGGCGCGCTCGCGGTGCTGCTGGTGTGGCTCGTGATGCCCGAAACGCGCGTCGGGAACGGCGATGCGACGGCCGACGAACCGGCGGCCGCATCGCCCGAACAGGCGCATTGACGGCGGCGCACCGCCGCTACCCGCTTCTTGACCGACGCACGATGGATACGATCAGGACACTCAACGAAGCCCGTCAGCAGATCCAGCAGTCGATCTTCGATCTGTTCAAGGGGCTGTCATTCAGCGAGCGGCTCGCGCAAGGCGGACTGATGGCGCTGCAGGCGGTGTGCGGCGCGTGCCTCGCGTATGCGATCGGCCGCGCGATGCATACCGAGCAGGCCGTATGGGCGGCGATCACCGCGATCGCGGTCACGCAGCACAACTACTCGGACACGATGTCGCTGTCGCGCGACCAGTTCATCGGCGCGATGGTCGGCGGCGTACTCGGTTTCGCCGGTGCGGCGCTGGGCGGCGATCGCCTCGTCGCGTACGCGATCACGGTCGCGGTCGTGATCGTCTGCTGCTGGTGCCTGAACATCGGCAGCGCGGCACGGCTCGGCGGAGTGACCGCGACGATCGTGCTGCTGTTCCCGGGCAACGGCCCGCTGTGGGACGTTCCGCTGATCCGGCTCGGCGAAGTGACGCTCGGCACGGTGTGCGCGCTCGGCGTGTGCTGGGTGATGTCGAGAATCGAGCGGCGCTGGTTCGGCCGCGCGGCGGCAAGGTGATGCGGCGCCGGGCGACGCGCCCGGCAGCCGGATGAACGATCGGAACGCTGCGTGAAGGTGACGGGTGACGGGCCGGGTGGTTACGGACCGACCCGCAGCACGATGCCCGAGCCGATCTGCACGAGCAGGTAGTCGCCGCCGACGCCGACCCAGTGATAGCCGCGCGGCGGCGCGCTCAGGTGGTAGCCGCGCCAGTCGTCGACCACGTACTGACGATCGCGGAATTCGTCCGGCAGCCGGTCGCCCTTGTGCCAGTCGCGGCGCGGCCCGTCGGCCCAGCGCGGCGGTACGTCGTCGCGATGCATCGCGTGGCCGGGCGGCACGTGTTTCGGGCCATGCCCGCGATGCATGCCGGGGCCGCCGCGGTCATCGCGATTGCCGTGGTTACCGTGATCCTGCGCCATCGCCGCCGTCGCGGCGCAGCCCGCCGCGATCAGTGCGGCCAGCATCATGCCGTGCATCCTCTTCATTGTCCTTCCCTCCGTGGTGTCACGTCGAACAAGAAACGACCAGGACTGCCCGATGAAGATAGCACACGGCATCGCGTGGCCGCATGACCCTGGGTCACGCCGCCTGCTGCTGGTACTGGATCCGGTGCAGGTGCGCGTAGAGGCCGCCGTGGCGCAGCAGTTCGTCATGGCTGCCCTCTTCGACGATCTTGCCGGCCTCGAGCACGAGGATGCGGTCCGCGCGCTCGATCGTCGACAGCCGGTGCGCGATCACCAGCGTCGTACGACCTTCCATCAGCCGTTCGAGCGCGGCCTGCACGTGGCGCTCCGACTCCGAATCGAGCGCCGACGTCGCTTCGTCGAGGATCAGGATCGGCGCGTCCTTGTAGATCGCGCGCGCAATCGCGAGCCGCTGTCGCTGGCCGCCGGACAGCCGCATCCCGTTGCCGCCGACCAGCGTGTCGAGCCCGTCGGGCATCGCGGCGACCGCGTCGGCGAGGTTCGCGGCCTCGAGCGCGGCCTGCACGCGCGCCCGGTCGGGCGTCTGCCCGTAGGCGACGTTCGCGGCGATCGTGTCGTTGAACAGCACGACGTCCTGGCTGACCATCGCCATCTGGCTGCGCAGTGCGTGGAGGTCGTAGTCGGATACCGACACGCCGTCGACCAGGATCGTGCCGTCCGTCGGGTCGAAGAAGCGCGGCAGCAGGTTCACGAGCGTCGTCTTGCCGCTGCCGGACGGGCCGGCCAGCGCGATCATTTCGCCCGGCGCGACCTTGAACGAGATGCGGTCGAGCGTCGGCCGCTCGGCCGCGCCGTAGTCGAACGACACGGCGCGGAACTCGATCTCGCCGCGCGCCTGCGACAGCGGCCGCCCGCCGCCCTGCGGCTCGGCCGGCTCGTCGATCAGCCCGAAAATCAGCTCGGCGGCCGTCATCCCGCGCTGCAGCGGCTGGTTGACGTCGATCAGGTGCTTGAGCGGCGAGATCACGAGCAGCATCGACGTGACGAACGCGACGAACCCGCCGACCGTCGTCTGGTCGTTCGACGACTGCACGACCGCGATCGTGATCACGACCGCGAGCGCGATCGACGCGAGAAACTGCGTGAGCGGCTGCGCAAGGCCGCCCGAGATCGTCATGCGCATCGCGTAGCCGCGCAGGCGCTTGCTCATCGTCGTGAAGCGGTCCATCTCGTACGCTTCGCCGTTGTGCACCTTGACGACCTTGTAGCCGCCGACGGTCTCCTCGACGATGTACGACAGTTCGTTGGTGAGCGTCTGGTGTTCGCGGTTCAGGCGACGCAGCCGGCGATTGATCTTGCTGACGAGCCAGCCGATGCCCGGCAGGATCACCGCGACGATCAGCGTGAGCCGCCAGTTCAGGTAGAACAGGTAGCCGAGCAGGAAGATCACCGTCAGCGAATCGCGCACGAGCGTGACCATCACGCCCGTCAGCACCGACAGGATCTGGTTGACCTCGAACACGATCGCGTTGATCACCGTGCTCGCGGTTTCGCGCTGGAAGAACGACGCGCCGGTATGGATCATCCGCTGGAACATCTCGAGCCGCAGTTGCAGCAGGATGCGGTTCGATACGTAGTTGAGCAGGTAGTTGGACGTGTATTGCGACACGCCGCGCACGAGCGCGAGGCCGATCACCGCGATCGGCACGTACCATTTCGCGCGGTCGCTGCCGTGCGCGCCGAAGCCGTGGTCGAGCAGCGGCTTGAGCAGCGCCGGAATCCCGGCCTCGGTAGCCGCGACGACGCCCATCGTCATCACGGCGAGCACCACGATGCCGATGAGCGGCCGGATGTACGGCCACAGGCGTTTAAGAACCGTGATCGGCGACGTACCGGTGCCGTCCATCGGTTTGCGAAGAGTGTTCTGGGTTTCCAAGGCAATCCTTCTTGAGCCGCGACGCGGCGCCCGGAGCGTGGCTGCCCGGGATTCGCCCCGTCCGGCGGGTGCCGAAAAAGGCCCAACATTATAGCCGTACCGCCCCCACCGGCACGGCCGTGGCCGCAGCGGCCGCCGGCCGGCGCGCGGGTATACTGCCGCTCACCGTTTTCTCCGCCTTTTCGACGATTTCATGGCAGAACCCACCCTCGGCGTCGCCCTCATCGCCCTCAACGCATCCGCGCGGCTCGCGCAGTGCCTCGATGCGCTGTCGTTCGCCGACGACGTCGTCGTGATCGACGGCGGCAGCACCGACGATACCGTCGCGATCGCGCAGGCGCACGGCGCGCGCGTGATCGTCGAGCGCGACTGGCCGGGCTTCGGCCCGCAGAAGAATCGTGCGCTCGACGCGCTCGACACCGACTGGATCCTGTCGCTCGATACCGACGAAATCGTCACGCCGGAACTCGCGCGATCGATCCGCGACGCGATCCGCGCGCCGGCCGCGCAGGTCTATGCGCTCGACCGGCTGTCCAGCTTCTGCGGCCAGTGGATCCATCACAGCGGCTGGTATCCGGACTGGGTGCCGCGGCTGTTCCGGCGCGGCGCCGCGCGCTTCTCGGACGATCTCGTGCACGAGCGCCTCGTATTCGATACCGCCGCACAGCGCCTGGCCGGCAAGCTGATGCACTACTCGTACGAGGATTTCGAAACGGTCGTGCGCAAGCTCGACGCGTATTCGACGGCCGGCGCGCGCCAGCGCCGCGCGGCTGGCCAGCGCGGCGGCTTCGGCAAGGCGCTCGGCCGCGGCGCGTGGGCGTTCGTGCGCACCTACGTGCTGCGGCGCGGCTTCCTCGACGGCCGCGCGGGCTTCATGATCGCCGTGTTCAACGCGGAAACCGTGTATTACCGCTTCCTGAAGCTCGGCCACGAACGGGCCCGCTGAGCGCCCGCCTGGCATGCAGCCGGCCCGGCGTTACAATGCGGGCCTGCCCGCGCCGCGCGTGCCCGTCCGACCGGCGGCGCCACGCGCCGCCCGCCACGACGACTACCGAATCCGACCGCCATGTTCTCCATCATCATTCCGACCTGGAACAACCTGCCGTACCTCAAGCTCGTCGTCGACAGCCTGCGTCGCCACTCCGCGTACGACCATCAGATCATCGTGCACGTGAACGACGGCTCGGACGGCACGCTCGACTGGGTGCGCAACGAAGGGATCGAGCACACCGCGTCGCCGGCCAACATCGGCATCTGCCATGCGGTCAACCTGGCCGCCGCGCGCGCCACGCGCGACTACGTCGTCTACATGAACGACGACATGTTCTGCTGCCCGGGCTGGGATACGGCGCTCGTGCGCCGCATCGAACGGATGCCGACCGACCTGTTCATGCTGTCGGGCACGATGATCGAGCCGGTCGACACGCGCAACCCGTGCGTCGTCGTCAGCAATTTCGGCCGCGACGCCGAACAGTTCGACGCCGCCGCCCTGATCGCCGCGACGCCGAAGCTCGCGCGCGCGGACTGGCTCGGCTCGACGTGGCCGCCGACGCTCGTGCACCGCGACTGGTGGAACCGCATCGGCGGCTACAGCAGCGAGTTGTCGCCGGGCATGAGCAGCGACAACGACTTCTCGATGAAATTCTGGGATGCGGGCTGCCGGATCTTCATCGGCGTCGGCGACAGCCTCGTGTACCACTTCCAGCAAAAGAGCACCGGCAAGATCGTCAAGAACGACGGCCGTCGCCAGTTCCTGAACAAATGGGGCATGACCCAGGCGACGTTCGACCGCTATTACCTGCATCGCGGCGAGCCGGTCGGCACGCAGATCGCGCTCGATACGCCGGTCGTGGAAGGTCGCCTCAAGCGCGCGCTGTTGCGCTCGCGAATCAAGCGCGCGTTCAGCTGATCGGACCCCGAAAACCGCGCGGAAACCTGTCGTGCTTCGCGTATACTGCGCCGTTCGTCCCGGATCGCTCGCCGGGATACGCGGCGCGGGGCGCGATGTCCGCGAGCCGCATTCGTCCATACGACAGGTTCCAATGCTTTCGTTTTCCACTCCCGCCACGCGGCGCCTGACCGCCGCCCGTGCATTCGCCGTCGCCGCGCTGTGCATGGTGCCCGTTTCGACCGCGCTGACCAACGTGTTCTGCGGGCTGTTCGCCGCCGCGCTCGTGATCTCCCCCGAATTCTGGCGTGACCTGCGCTCGTTCGTCACCGATCCGGCTTCGCTCGCGGCGTTGCTGATCCTGGCCGCGCTGGCCGCGAGCGTCGCCTATACGGTCGCGCCGCACAACAAGGCGTGGAACTGGGTCGCGAAGTACGACAAGCTGCTGCTGCTTCCATTCGCCGTGCTCGCGTTCCGTCATTCGAACTGGGCGCCGATCGTGCGGCGCTGCTGGTTCGGCACGCTGTGCGTGGTCCTGCTGCTGTCGACGACCAACTATCTCGGGTTGACCTCGATCGGGCCGGCGTATGCGACCCAGTTGCCGCTTTCGCGCGCGTGGGTGTTCAAGAACCACATCGCCGCCGGCATGTTCGGCGCACTGCTCTTCTACCAGGCGGCCGATCTCGCGCTGGCGGCCCGCACGACGCTGTCGCGCGCCGCCTATGCGTTCGTCGCGGCATTGGCGCTCGTCAACGTGTTCGTGATGCTGCAGGGGCGCACCGGGCAGGTCATCGCGCTGTTGCTGATCCTCGTCGTCGCGGTGCGTTTCGTGCTGTTGCTGCGCCGGCAGTCCGCGCTGCGCGCGGGGCTCGCCGCCGGCGTGCTCGTATTGGCCGGCGTTGCGCTCGTGGTCGCTGCATGCACGGTTCACAACGGCCGTCTGACGAAGGTCGTGACGGAAGTGCAGCAATATCGGCAGAGCGATGCAGCCACGTCGACCGGGCTGCGCCTCGAGTGGTACAAGAAGGGGCTCGAGCTGTATCGCCAGCGCCCGGTGATCGGCTACGGCGCGGGCGGCCTCGAATCCGAATTCGAGAAGCTCACGGCCGGCAAGACGGCCGCCGAAGGCCAGCTCACGTCGAATCCGCACAACGAATATCTGCTGATGGCCGTGCAGCTCGGCACGCTCGGCCTGCTGCTGTTCGTCAACCTGATCGTGCAGATCGCGCGCGGCAGCCGTGCGCTCGATCCGCGCTCGCGGCACCTGCTGCTCGCGTGGCTCGCGATCTTCGCGATCGGCAGTCTCGCGAATTCGCTGCTGCTGGATTTCGCCGAAGGGCACCTGATCGTGCTGCTGGCCGGCATTCTGCTCGGCTGCGGCGAACGCAGCGAAGCGCTGCCGCGCGAAACGTCGGCGATCCGACGCAGCGTGTAACGCACGCCGGCATACGTTCCGCTGCCCTGCCGACCAGCGCCGGCGGCAGCGGATGTCCGCCATCGATGCGGCCGAGCCGCGTGGCGCTTCGCGAAACAACCCGTCCGCGAACGAAAAAAGGCACGCCTCAGTCGGTTCCGGTGCGGCGCAGCCGTGACGTGTCGACGACAATGTCGGCCGGGCCCGGCGGAGTCAGCCCGAGCATCTCGGCCGCCGCGGCCTTCACGCGCTGCGCGCCAAGATGGGCGAGGCAGTCGCTGCGGCTGTCGACATGACGCTCGCAGCCTTCGTGCCGGCACGGCACGCAATCCCCGTCCCCCTGCAACAGCCACACGTTCCCATGCCGGCCCGAGCCGCGCAGCGCCCACGGATTCTCGGTCGCGGGCCAGTGCTGCGGCCACGGCCCCCAGCGCACGGGGTCGGACGGCCCGAACAGTGCGATCGTGTCGGTGCCCGTCGCGGCCGCGACGTGGGTCGCGCCGGTGTCGGGGCCGATGAAGAGCCGCGCGCGCCGCACGAGTTCCGCGCTCTCGCCGAACGTCAGGCGGCCGACCAGGTTCAGCACGTCACCGCCCGCCTCGGTCGCGACCTGCTCCGCATATTCGCGCTCGCGGTCGGCCGGGCCGCCCGACAACGCCACCGCGAAGCCCTGCTCGCGCAGCCAGCCGATCATTTCGACCCAACCGTCGAGCCGCCATTGCTTGTAACGGAACATCGGATACGGATGCAGCACGACCAGTGGCTTGCCGGCGCGGATCGCCGGCGACTCGGCGAGGCACGCGTCGAAACGCGCGCGCCGCGCGGGATCGTCGCCGATGCCGGGCGCGACGACCTCGGACACCGGCTCGATGCCGATCACCGGCGCGAGCGCCAGCGTACTGACGACCGTATGCGCGGATTCGTGGTGATTGATCGCGATTCCGTGCAGCATCATCCGCGTGAGCCACGTGACGCGATCCGGATCGACGAGACCGACCCGCTTGCGGCCGGCGAACCAGCTATAGAAACGCGGCCGGTCGGAACTCAGCGCCGCGCACGCGAGATCGTAGCGACGCCATATCGACAGCGCGTCGCGCAGCCGCTCGCCCAATCCCGCGCGCTGCGCGACGACGATCACGCGCCGCACGTCCGGATTGTGCTCGAGCACGCCCTCGGTGCCGCGAAACACCAGCATGTCGATCTGCGCGTCCGGCCAGCGGGCCTTCAGCGACCGTACGAGCGGTGTCGTCAACAGTACGTCGCCGATACGGCGAGGCGCGGCGACGAGGATGGTTCTGGGCGGACGGGCGGAAGAAAACAGGGCCACGGCGATCGTCTGGCTGGCTGAACAAGGCTGGCAATGTACAGGATTTTGCAGCAGCCGGCGCGGCGCCGCACACCGGTCGTGCAGGCTGCCGCGATACGTCCCTGCGCAGCCGGGCATGGCAGTATGTGCGGCCGGTACGGCCCGCCGGGCGCTACGAAGCGATCGTCACGGTCGCAGGCGCCGCCGCGGCCGGCCGCGCGCGCGCCGTGCCGGCCGGCGCTTCGTCGCGGTGGCTCGCCTGCGGCAGCAGGTGGCGCACCGCGCGCTCGACCGCATCGACGCCGATCGCATCGACGGTCGGGCCCGCGCGCAGGACCACGTGCGGCACACCGAGCGGATGCCAGCGCAGGTATTTCTCGGGACGGTCCTCGAACAGGGCGGCCACCGGTACGCCGAGCGCCGACGCAAGGTGGACGGGCGCGCTGTCGGCCGAGACGATCGCATCGAGCAGGCTCGCGGCCGCCACCAGCTCGGCGACCGACGCCGGCGCGACATGCCGTGCATTCACGTCGCGCCACAGGTCGCCTTCGGCAGCATGGCCGATGGCTGGATCGCGAAACACGATGACATCCGCGACGGGGGCGAGCCGCTCGCCGAGGTCGCGCCAGCGCTCGGCGGGCCAGCGGCGCTCGACCGCCTTGTTCGACACGAACAGCCCGACGCGCGGCTTCGTGCGCGCGCCGAGCAGGCGATGCCACACTTCCTGCAGCGCGCGGTCGGGATGAACCGACAGCTCGAGACGGTCGAGATCGGCGCAGCCGAGTTCGGGCACCAGGCGAAAACCCGACAACGCCTCGTGGCACATCGGCCGCTGCGCGACATGCTCGGGCTTGCGATCGTCGAATTCGGTCTCGGCATCGTGCCAGCGGCAATCCTTCGCGCGAAGCTGGCGCGCGAACTGCATGCTGCTGCGGTGCATGCCACCGTTCGGCACGATCACGAGGTCGAACCGCAAGCGGCGCAGACGGCGCACGAGGCGCAGCCGGTCGAAGAATGCGCGCATCCGTCCGGGACGGTCGTTGCGCTCGCACTGGCGGCTGTACACGTAGGTGTGGATGGCGTGCACGTCCGGGTTGCCGGCCAGCGCGGCCGCGTTGTAGCGGTTCGCGACCACATGCAGCTCCGCGCCCGGCCAGCGCGCCTTCAGCGCGCGGAGAAACGCCGTCGTGCACAGCATGTCGCCCAGAAAATCAATCCGGATCACGAGGATCCGCTGCATCGGGTTCCCATTGGCCATGGTCTTGTGGTGGTGACAATCAGTTTTTATCGTCGCGACGAGCCCTGCCCCGGCATCCTGCCCAGAGCGGCCCTGTCGCGCACTGCCGCACGGCGCGTGAATTCGCCCCCGTTTGCGCGCATGCTGCCGGCTTCGCCGCCGCGCACACCTGCGCCAGCGCCGAGTTCATCCGGTCAGCGCGGGATTGTATAGCGTCCGGATGGGCAGCCCAAGACCCGCCTGCCCGCGCTCGTCAAAACGGCCCGCCGCACCGCACGATGGCGATGCGACGGGCCGTGCATAGGCGACCGCCGTCGAAGTGGAACGCGATCAGTACGTGATTTCGACGACGCTGCCGTCGAACGCCGCTCGCAACTCCGCCAGCAGCACGTCGCTCGGCTTCACGCGCCATGCGTCGCCCAGACGCATTTCGCCTTGCGCGCGCGCATTGCTGTAGTGAATCTGCACCGCCAGCCCGTTCGGCAGCGGCGCCTGCGGGCGGCGACCGCCATCGCGTCCGCCGCCGCGCGGCGCGGGCGCTTCGACCGCGTTCGCGGCAGCCGGCTCGTCCTTCGCCACATGCGGCTCGAGCACGCGGCGCAGCGCAAGCGCGTCGGCGTTGCCGTTCATCGTCAGCCGCACGGCCTGCGCATAGCGGCTGCGCGCGCGTTCGAGATCCATCACGGTATCGGCCGTGAAGCGAATGCCGCCGGTGAACGCGTCGTTGCGCGCCTGCCCCTGCACGATCAGCAGCTCGTCTTCCTTGAACAGCGCCTTATTCGCCTCGAACTGTTCGTTGAAGATCGTGATCTCGCATTGGCCCGAGCCGTCGTCGAGCAGCGCGATCAGCATCTTGCCGCGCTGCGTCATCTGCGTGCGCAGCGACGCGATGATGCCCGCGACGAGCTTGTCGCGGCCTTCCTTCAGGTCGCCGACCTTCTGCCGCACGAAGCGGCGCACTTCGTCGCGATACGCGTCGAACAGGTGGCCGGACAGGTAGAACCCGAGCGCGCCCTTTTCTTCCTGCAGACGGCGCTTGTCGTCCCACGCGGGTTCGTCGACGAGCGCGTGCGCATGCGGCGACTCGGCGCCCATGTCGAACAGGCCGGCCTGCATCGCGTTCGCCTCGGCCTGGTCGGCCGCTTCCATCGCGAGCGGCACCGACGCGATCAATTGCGCTCGGTTCGGGTTCAGCGAATCGAACGCGCCGGCGCGGATCAGCGCCTCGACCGTGCGGCGGTTGACGACGCGCCGGTCGATCCGTTCGCAGAAGTCGAACAGGTCGGTAAACGCCTTTTCCTCGCGGGCCCGCAGGATTTCCTCGATCGCGTTCTGGCCGCTGCCCTTCACCGCGCCGAGGCCGTAGCGGATCGTGCGCGAACGCTTGCCGTCGGCTTCCGCGACCGGCTCGAACCGGTAATGCGATGCGTTGATGTCCGGCGGCAGCACGACGAGGTTGTTCAACACGCAATCGTCGAACAGGATCTTCACCTTGTCGGTGTCGTCCATCGCGAGCGTCATGTTGGCCGCCATGAATTCGGCCGGATGGTGCGCCTTCAGCCACGCGGTGTAATACGCGAGCAGCGCATACGCGGCCGCGTGCGACTTGTTGAAGCCGTAGCCCGCGAACTTCTCCATCAAGTCGAAGATCTCGTCGGACTTCTCGCGCGTGAGGCCGTTCTTCGCCGCACCCTCGGCGAAGATCTCGCGATGCTTGGCCATCTCCTCGGGCTTTTTCTTGCCCATCGCGCGACGCAGCAAGTCGGCGCCGCCGAGCGAGTAGCCGCCGATGATCTGCGCCATCTGCATCACCTGCTCCTGATAGACCATGATGCCGTAGGTCTCTTTCAGGACGGGTTCGACGCGCGGATCCGGATAGTCGACCTTCTCGCGCCCGTGCTTCCGTGCGCAGAAGCTCGGGATCAGGTCCATCGGGCCCGGACGGTACAACGACACGAGCGCGATGATGTCCTCGAAGCGGTCGGGCTGCGCATCCTTCAGCATGCCCTGCATCCCGCGGCTTTCCAGCTGGAACACCGCGACCGTGTTGGCCTTCTTCAGGATCTGGAACGAGGCCGGATCGTCGAGCGGCACCTGCGCGAGCGACCAGTCGGCCTTCGACGGATCGAGGCGGCGGATGTAGCGCTCGGCCCAGTCGAGGATCGTCAGCGTCGTGAGCCCCAGAAAGTCGAACTTCACGAGGCCGACGGCTTCGACGTCGTCCTTGTCGTACTGGCTGACCACGCCGCCGTCGTCGCCCTGCGTGTACAGCGGGCAGAAATCGGTCAGCTTGCCGGGCGCGATCAGTACGCCGCCCGCATGCATCCCGACGTTACGCGTGAGGCCTTCGACGCGCTGCGCGAGATCGAGCAACTGATGGACTTCGTCCTCGTGGTCGTAGCGCTCCTGCAGTTGCGGCTCTTCCTTCATCGCGTCGGCAATCGTCACGTGCTTGCCGGGCTTGAACGGAATCAGCTTCGCGACGCCGTCGGTGAACATGTAGCCGAGGTCGAGCACGCGGCCGATGTCGCGCACGGCCGCCTTCGCGGCCATCGTGCCGAACGTGGCGATCTGCGACACGGCGTCCGCGCCGTATTTCTCCTTCACGTACTGGATCACGCGATCGCGGCCGTGCTGGCAGAAGTCGATGTCGAAGTCGGGCATCGACACGCGCTCGGGGTTCAGGAAGCGCTCGAACAGCAGGTTGTAGCGCAGCGGATCGAGGTCGGTGATGCCGAGCGCGTACGCGACCAGCGAGCCGGCGCCCGAGCCGCGGCCCGGCCCGACCGGCACGCCGTTGTTCTTCGCCCAGTTGATGAAATCCGCAACGATCAGGAAGTAGCCGGGGAAGCCCATCTTCGTGATGGTCCCGCACTCGAATTCGAGGCGCTTGTAGTACGTGTCGCGCTGCGCGTCGCGCTCGGCTTCGACCGGATACAACTGCGCGAGGCGGGTCTCGAGCCCTTCCTTCGACAGCTGGACCAGGTAGTCGTCGAGCGACATGCCGTCCGGCGTCGGGAACAGCGGCAGTTTCGGCTTGCCGAGCTCGAGCTTCAGGTTGCAGCGCTTCGCGATCTCGACCGTGTTCGCGATCGCCGACGGCAGGTCGGCGAACAGCGCGACCATGTCGTCCTGCGTGCGGAAATACTGGTCGGTCGTGAAACGCTTCTGCCGCCGCGGGTTCGCGAGGATGTCGCCTTCCGAGATGCACACGCGCGCCTCGTGCGCGGTGAAATCGTCGTCGGTCATGAACTGCGTCGGGTGCGTCGCGACGACCGGCAGCTTCAGCGACGCGGCGAGCGTCGCGGCCTGCTGGATGTACGCCTCGGCGCCCGGCTGGCCGTAACGCTGCAGCTCGATGTAGAAAGCGCCCGGGAATACGCTCGCCCAGCGCGCGGCGTGACGGCGCGCGGCTTCTTCGTTGCCGGCGGCCAGCGCGAGCCCGATGTCACCCTGCTGCGCGCCCGACAGCGCGAGCAGCCCCTGCGCGAGCTCGCCGTCGAGCCAGCTCGCGTCGAGTTCCGCGCGGCCGCGGTACTGGTTCGTGAGCCACGCCTTCGACAGCAGCTCGCAGAGATTCAGGTAACCGACCTTGTCCTTGACCAGCAGCAGCAGCCGCGACGGCTTGTCGCGGTCGTCCGGATTGGCGATCCAGACGTCGCAACCGGCGATCGGCTTGATGCCCTTGCCGCGGGCTTCCTGGTAGAAACGGACGAGGCCGAATGCATTGCCGAGATCGGTGAGGGCGAGCGCGCCCTGGCCGTCCGCGGCCGCCGCCTTGACGATGTCGTCAATGCGCACGATGCCGTCGGCAATCGAGAATTCGGAGTGAACGCGAAGATGGACGAAGCGAGGATCTGACATGGGCGCTATTGTAGCCGCCCCGCCGCGCGGGCTGCCCAAAAAATGCCCGCGTTGGCCGTTCGGCCGATGCACGCGGCGACGCGTCGCGCGGCTGGCCGTTCGGCCAGATACCGATGCCGGCGTCGTTTGCGGGATAATACGGTTTTTCGAATCAACGCCCCGGCTTCGCACCCTTTTTTGCGGGCCGCGTGCGGCCGTTTTCCCGTCGGACCATCATGACCATCGTCAACCTCGCCGCCTACCACTTCGTATCGCTCGACGCGAACGAGCAATGGCGCCCGCTCGTCACCGCGCGCTGCAACGAACTGGGCCTGCGCGGCACGATCCTGCTCGCGCCGGAAGGCATCAACCTGTTCATCGCCGGCACGCGCGAAGCCACCGACGCATTCATCGCATACATCCGCCACGATCCGCTGTTCGAAGGCAAGTTCGCGACGCTGCAGTTCAAGGAAAGCCTGTCCGACTCGCAGCCGTTTCGCCGCATGCTCGTGCGCCTGAAGCGCGAGATCATCACGATGAAGAAGCCCGCGATCAAGCCGGAACTCGGCCGCGCGCCGTTCGTCGACGCGCGCACGCTCAAGGCGTGGCTCGACCGCGGCCACGACGACACGGGCCGCCCGGTCGTGATGCTCGACACGCGCAACGCGTTCGAAGTCGACGTCGGCACGTTCGACAACGCGCTCGACTACCGGATCGACAAGTTCAGCGAATTCCCGGAAGTGATCGACGCGAACCGCGCCGACCTCGAAGGCAAGACGGTCGTGTCGTTCTGCACCGGCGGCATCCGCTGCGAGAAGGCCGCGATCCACATGAAGGAAATCGGCATCGAGAACGTGTACCAGCTCGAAGGCGGGATCCTGAAGTACTTCGAGGAAGTCGGCGGCGCGCACTATCACGGCGACTGCTTCGTGTTCGACTACCGCACCGCGCTGAATCCGCAGCTCCAGCCCACCGCGAACGTCACGTGCTTCGCGTGCCGCGCGGTCGTCACGCCGCAAGCGCAACAGTCGCCGAGCTACGTGCCCGGCAAGTCGTGCCCGGCCTGCGTGCAGGCAGCCAGCGCCGCGTAACGGCGCGCCTCGCCACGTCTCGTCGCGCCCCGCCGATGAATCACGGCTATCGCGGCCGCTTCGCGCCGTCGCCCACCGGCCCGCTGCACTTCGGCTCGCTGGTCGGCGCGCTCGCGAGCTGGCTCGACGCGCGCGCGCACGGCGGCACGTGGCTCGTGCGCATCGAGGATCTCGACGGCCCGCGCACGGTGCCCGGCGCGGCCGACGACATCCTCGCGACGCTCGCCCATTTCGGCATGACGCCCGACGCGCCGCCCGTCTGGCAGAGCACGCGCGATGCGGCCTACACGGCCGCGCTCGAGCGGCTCGTCGCGGCGGGGCTCGTCTATCCGTGCGGCTGCACGCGCAAGGAAATCGCCGATTCGCTGCGCGCGGCCCACGAACGCCACACGACGCTCGCCTATCCGGGCACCTGCCGCACCGGCCTGCACGGCAAGCCCGCGCGCGCATGGCGGCTGCGCGTGCCCGACGGCAGCGACGCGCTCGTCACGTTCGACGATCGCTGGCAGCACACGCAAGCGCAGAACCTCGCGACCGAAGTCGGCGATTTCGTGCTCAAACGCGCGGACGGCCAATGGGCGTATCAACTCGCGGTCGTCGTCGACGATGCCGATGCCGGCATCACGCATGTCGTGCGCGGCGCCGACCTGCTCGATTCGACTGCGCGCCAGATCTACCTGCAGCGCTGCCTCGGCGTGCCGACTCCCGCGTATCTGCACGTGCCCGTCGTGGTCGATGCGAACGGCGAAAAGCTCAGCAAGCAAACGGGCGCGACGGCGCTCGAACGCAACGATCCGCTTCCGGCGCTGCGGGCCGCGGCCGCGCATCTCGGTTTGGCAGACGATGGCGATCTACCGGGCAATACGATGGCGTCCTTCTACGCGGCCGCGACCGATGCGTGGGCGCGTCGCTTCGGCCCGCGCGCGGGTTGAGTCGCCTGCGGGACACCGGCGCGTGCCCGACTACGCTCGTGCGTCCGTCGGCCGCTAATCCGACCGCGTGACGACGTGACGGAAACGTGACCGTCACGCCTGGCGACGACACGGCATCAAAAGATCCGCCCCGCGCGGCAAGCAATAGCCCCGCCTCGCACGCCCCCCGCCCCGATCGCGTCACCCAATGAAAAACGGGCACATGCTCGTCGCATGTGCCCGCTTGCCGGCAGCGCTCACGCGCCGCCCCCGCCGCCCGGCTTACGCCGACGGCTTGCGCGGCATCCCGAACCCGCCGAGCAGCGCGGCGACCTGCCGCTTCGGCCCTTTCTTCTCGGGCTGCTGCGCGGGCTGCGCGTCGTCGGGCTGCTTCGCCGACGCCTGCGGCTCGTACGGCTTCAGGAAGAAGTCGTCGACCGGCGCTTCGTGGCGGCGATGATGGCCGCCGCGCTCGGCGCTGCCCGACCGGCGAGCCGATGCGCCGCGATGCTCGTCGCGGTCGCGCCGGCCGCCCCGCTCGCCACCGCGCTCGCTGGTGCGTTCACCACCGCGCTCGCCGCCACGATCGTCGTGACGATGGCGCGCCGGCTTGTCGAGCTTGAGCGTCTGCACTTCGAGCGGACGCTTGATCAGCTTCTCGATGTCGGCGAGCTGCTTGCGCTCGTTCGGGCTGCACAGCGACAGCGCGTCGCCCGTCGCACCCGCGCGGCCGGTACGGCCGATCCGGTGCACGTAGTCTTCCGCGCTGAACGGCAGGTCGAAGTTGATCACGGCCGGCAGCTCGGCGATGTCGAGGCCGCGCGCGGCCACGTCGGTCGCGACCAGCGCCTCGATCTCGCCGCGCTTGAACGCGTCCAGCGCCTGCATCCGCTCGATCTGCGTCTTGTCGCCGTGAATCGCCGACGCGACCACGCCGTCGCGCTCGAGATTGCGCGCGAGGCGGCTCGCGCCGATCTTGCTGTTGCAGAACACGATCACCTGCTTGAGGCCGCGATCGCGCAGCAACTGCACGACGGCCGCCTGCTTGTCGCCTTCGGCGACGTCGTAGACGATCTGCGTGACGTTCGCGTTCGTCGAGTTGCTGCGCGCGACCTCGATCGTCTGCGGATTGCGCAGGTAGGTCGACGCGAGCTTCTTGATTTCGCCCGAGAAGGTGGCCGAGAACAGCAGCGTCTGACGCTCCTTCGGCAGCAGGTTCAGGATGCGCTGCAGATCGGGCAGGAAGCCCATGTCGAGCATCCGGTCGGCTTCGTCGAGCACGAGGATCTGCACCTGGCCGAGGTTCGCCGTCTTCTGCTGCACGTGATCGAGCAGGCGGCCCGGCGTCGCGATCAGGATCTCGACGCCGCGACGCAGTTCGGCCGATTGCGGGTTCATGTCGACGCCGCCGAACACCACCGCGCTGCGCAGCGGCGTGTGCTTCGCATACGCGTGCACGTTCGCGGCGACCTGGTCGGCGAGTTCGCGGGTTGGCGTGAGGATCAGCGCACGCACGGGGTGGCGCGCCGGCGACGCGCTCGTATTGGCCTGCGGCAGCAGGCGCTGGATGATCGGCAGCGAGAAGCTCGCGGTCTTGCCGGTGCCCGTTTGCGCGGCGCCCATGACGTCGCGGCCGGCGAGCACGACCGGAATGGCCTGCGCCTGGATCGGCGTCGGCGTCGTATAACCCTGCTCCGCAATGGCTTTCAGGATATCGGCGGCAAGGCCGAATTGATCGAAGGTTGCGTCGACGGGCTTGGCGACAGAATCGGACATGGTGGCGTTTCGCTCAAAAGGCGCGGCGGGGACATCGTGCGTCAGGCCGGCCGGGCCTGCGCTCATCACAATTCGGAAATAGACGGAGCCGCGGCGCGCCGCGCGGCGCCGCTCTGGCGCTTGGGACCGGTTCAATGCGAACGCTGGACGCCAGGCCGTGCGGACTCCGTTCGGCGCGAATGCCGGCGGAAAGGGCCGTATTGTAGCACCGTGCGGGAATCTGTCCGCGACAACGCCGCGAGCGGCCGCGGCGGCGGTTCGCGCGGCGGGACTGCCCCAGCCCGTGCGAGCGAGCGGTCGCCCGATCGGGCTATCCGTATCGGGCAGTAAACAAGAATGGGGGTTCGATGCCGAAGCCTCGTACCAGTCGGTCCGCCGCCCATCCGCGTACCGGGCCTTCAGCCCGACAGCCGTCACGACGCGCGAATACGCGAATGCGTGCCGCAACCGCGCCCGCCGCTCAGCCCTGCTTCTTTTTCTTCTCGACCTGCACGCAGTCGCCCAGCAGCGGCGGCGACTTCGGGTCGGCGATCTCGTCGCGCAGCGTCGCTTCCTTGCCCTTCGTCCACCACGTATAGCGGCCGGCCTGGTAGCGCGCGCCCGACGCCGACACCGTGTCGACGAACAGCAACCGCTTGCCGTCGACCGGCACGAGCGCGAAGCTCTGGCCGTTGCCCGCGAGCCAGTACGACACGCGCACCGGCTGCTTCTGGTTCGCGCACTGGTAGACGACCTGCTGGCGCGTGTCGGCGTCGATCTCTTCGATGGTCAATCGCGCGGCATGCGCGACGGAAACGGCACCGCCGACAAGCGCAAGCGCGGCGAGGGTGTAGCGAATCATGCAGGTCCTCTCACGAGACGGTGGAAACGCGCCATCGCGGCGCGCGGGGTGATTGTCCATACGGTTGACGGGAAGGCACGTCGGCGGCCGAAATCAGGGATCGATCACATCCGCGCACGCATCGGTCGGCGCCGCGGCGACATGGCCGACGAGCGGCACGATCTTGAGGCCCGCCGACGCCACGCGGCACGGCGCGGCCGCCAGGCCGCAGCCGGCGAGACTCGCGACAAGCGCCAGCGCGGCGCCCAGCTTTCCGATACGCAACCACCTCGACGCCATCGTCCGCTCCTCGTTCCGTCAGCGCGCCGACACGGGCCGCACGGCCGCGGCAGCGCGCTTCGCGCGTTCGCGGGCTTCGTCGACGGTCGCGCCGGTCGCCAGCGCGACGCCCATGCGCCGCTTCGCGAAACTTTCCGGCTTGCCGAACAGGCGCAGGTCCGCGCCCGGCACCGCGAGCGCGTCGCGCACGCCTTCGAACGCGATCCCGCGCTCGTCGAGCCCGCCGTAGATCACCGCCGACGCAGCCGGCGTGCCGAGCGCCGGATCGACCGGCAGCCCGAGAATCGCCCGCGCGTGCAGCTCGAATTCCGACTGGCGCTGCGATGCCAGCGTGACGAGGCCCGTATCGTGCGGCCGCGGGCTCACCTCGGAGAACCAGACGTCGTCGCCGCGCACGAACAGCTCGACGCCGAACAGCCCGCGCCCGCCGAGCGCCTCGGTCACCTTGTGCGCGATCTCGCGCGACTTCTCGAGCGCCGCCGCGCTCATCGGCTGCGGCTGCCACGATTCGACGTAGTCGCCCGCCACCTGGACGTGGCCGACCGGCTCGCAGAAATAGGTACGCGTGTCGAGCGTCGCGGGGTCGATCGCGCGCACGGTCAGCTGCGTGATCTCGTAGTCGAAATCGACGAAGCCCTCGACGATCACGCGGCCGTGGTTCACGCGCCCGCCGGCCATCGCGTAGTCCCACGCCGGCTTCACGTCGGCCTCGGTCTTCACGACCGACTGCCCCTTGCCCGACGACGACATCACGGGCTTCACGACACACGGCATGCCGATCTTCGCGACGGCCGCGCTGAACGCTTCGAACGAATCCGCGAACGCATACGGGGAGGTCGGCAGGCCGAGTTCCTCGGCCGCGAGCCGGCGGATCCCTTCGCGATTCATCGTGAGCTGCGTCGCGCGCGCGGTCGGGATCACCTCGGCGAGGCCGGCCGCCTCGATCGCCGCGAGCGCGTCGGTGGCGATCGCCTCGATCTCGGGGACGATCAGGTGCGGACGCTCGGCCTCGACGACGGCCCGCAGCGCGGCCGGGTCCGTCATGTCAATCACGTGCGCGCGATGTGCGACCTGGTGGCCCGGTGCGTCCCGATAGCGATCGACTGCGACGACTTCGACGCCGAGACGCTGCAACGCGATGATGACTTCCTTGCCGAGTTCGCCCGCGCCGAGCAGCATGACGCGCGTGGCCGAGGGTGAAAGCGGCGTACCGAGCCGCTGACCGATCTGCATGTGATTTCCCGCTGGTTCTGTTGGAGGACGAAAACGGCTTCGATGTTAACACGGGCATCCGGGCCGGTTCGGGCGGTTTGGCCGCGTCGGCGCGTCGTCGTGCGAGGCCGGTGGGCGGCCCGCGAACGTTTTCACGCGCGAAGTGTCGGCTCGCCTGCCGCGGGGCGGGTGCGTTACTCTTACGCCTTGATCAGAATCCGAAGAGGAACGAGGCTCATGTCCCACCTGTCCGCGGCCGCACGCGCACGCACCGGCCTGTTTCGTCCGTTGCGCGCGCCGCTTTGCGCGCTGACGCTTGCCACGCTTCTCGCCGCCTGCGCGATGCCGACCCATCCCGATTCCGCCGCCCCCGCGCCCGACCCGTACAACCCCGCCGCCGTCCAGTTGCTCGACGACACGAGCTGGGAGCTCACCCGCTGGGTGAACGCCGACGGCACGCAACGCGCGATCCCGCACGGCGACAACGGCGAGCCGATCAAGCTCGCGCTGTCGACCGATTCGGGCATCCGGCGCGCAAGCGGGTTCTCGGGCTGCAACCGCTACGTGGGCACCTATGCGATCAAGAATGGCGTGCTGAGCTTCGGCCCGCTCGCCGGCACGCGAATGGCCTGCCCGAACACGCTCGGCGGCCAGCTCGAAGCCGCGTACCTCGACGCGCTCGCCCACATCGCGAAGACCGGCGTGCAGATGCGCGCGCCGCAGCAATTGCAGATCGTGACCGAGGCCGGCGCGACGCTGACGTTCACGCACCGGAGCCCCTGACGCCCGGCGCGCGCGAAGGCCGACCGACCGCCTTCGCGTGGCGCGCCACGCGCATGTGCCACTCACGTGCGTCGCGCGGCGTGAATCGGAATCACGCCGCGTTAGAGTCTTGTTCGCCGGCCGGTTAAACTCGGCGGGTCGCGCCCCGCGCGCCCCTCCCCACTCCTGTTTCAAAGCATGCACACGGTTGTCTTCGGCTGGTTCGGCATCTCCGCCGTCTGGTTCCTCCTTCTCTTCTGGCGTCTCGTCCAGGCGATGCTGCCCGGCGGCGGCGGGCTCGCCGGCCGCGGCTCGATTCGCCTGTGGCTCGGCTTCGCCGCGGTATTCGTCGCCAGCTGCACGCTGACGAGCCCGCTGTCCGGCCCCGACACGAACGCGCTCGGCCATGCGTGCTCGGCCGGCTTCGCCCGCGTGCTCGGCCCGATCGGCACGCCGGTCGCGATGGTCGTGCTGTTGTTCGCCGGCTTGCCGTGGCTGACCGGCATCGGCTGGCGGCAGTTCGCCGCGTGGGTCGACACGTCGTTCGGCGTCAAGCTGTCGCGCGACGGCGACGACGACGCGCGCGGGATCGCCGACCTGCCGCGCAGTGCGCTGCATCGCGACGACGACGTCGTGCAGCCGACCACCGCGCACACCGTGAACTCGATGGCGCCGCGCCAGAACGGCCGGTATTCGCGCCCGACCGTGTGGAAGCCCGATCCGCAGGCGCGACCGAAGCCGCGCAGCAAGACGCCGCCGCGCCCGCTTGCGGAGCCCGTCGCGCCGTCGGGCTGGCTGAAGCCCGCCGCGCCGCAACGCACCCCGGCGCCGCCCGCGCCGATCCCGGCCAGCGCGATGCCGCCGCCGACCACCGGCAGCACCGCCAGCCTCGCGCGCGCCGCGGCGAACGCGCAAGTGCCGCGCCCCGCGCCCGCTCCGCTTCCGGCGGGATTCGAACCCGTCCGGCCGCGTCCGACCGCCGCGCGGCCGGCCACCGCCGCGCTCACGCAGACTACGCCGCGCGCCACGGTCGCGCCGCGACCGGCCAGTACGCCACCGCAGCGTCCGCCGGTGCGTCCGGCCGCCGGCACGGCGGCAGCCGGCCTGCCGGCGGACGCGACACGACGCCGCCCGGCCCCGCCCGCGCCGGCACGCGCGCCGCTCTATGCGTGGACGGAAAAACCGGCCGCGCCGATCACGCCTGCGCCGAGCGTTCACGACACGCTGCGCGCGATCGAGGCCAGCACCGCGCAATGGGCGGCGCTGGGCGGCGCACAGCCGGCCGACGCGACGCACGTGGCAACCGCTACCGCAGCCGCTGCCGGCGTAGCCGCGGCAGCAAGTGGCGTGGCCGCGCCGGCAGCGGCGGCTGTGTCGGACGCGTTCGTCTCCGCGACGCACGGCATCGCAGCGCAGGACATCCCTGTCCCGGCCGAAGACCAAGCCGCACCTGCGCATGACGACACCGCGCCGATCGTGCTCGACGCCTTCATGCCGGCGGAATCCGGCATGACACAGGCTCCGGTCGGCGATTCGCCCACCCCGTCGTTCGATGACACCACCCCGCACGCGCTGCCGGATACCCGCGTCGACGATCGCGTGTTTTCGCCTCGTGCCGACGACGAGATCCCTCCCGTCGACGATGCGCCCGCCGCGCCGGCATTCGGGATCGCCGCCGCGCCTTCGTTTGACATGCCCATCGACGTCGCGCCGTGGGAAGACGTCGCCAGCCCGCCGGCTTCCGCCTTCGACGTGTCGACCGGGAATCCGGTCGCCGAACCGCTGGCGGACACCGCGGGATCGGAATCCGCCGATCCCGCCTCCGCGCAGGCAGACGATACGGCGGTTCGCGACCCGGCCACCCGCCATCCGGCCGGCTCGCCCGATACCGACGACAAGGACGACACGCAACCGGCGCCTGTCATCGATCGCGCCGCACCGGCCAACGTGCCTGAACGTGCCGCCGATGCGCACGCCGACGTGAAGCCTGCCGACGGCATCGTCCCGTTCGCCGCCCTGCCCTCTTCGTCGATCGCCGGAACGTCGGCGCCCGTGCTTTCCGCAACCACGCCGATCGCGGCGCCGTCTTCCGCGCCCGCATCAACGCGTCCAGCCGACACGACGACCACCTCGACCGGTGCGACGACGTCCGCTCCATCCGGCTCATCCGGCTCACCCGGCGCAGCCGCTCCGCAGCCGGCCATCGCCCTTCCCGCGTCGCCGGCCGTTTCCGCCACGACGTCGCCATCCTTCAGCGCGATCGCGCCGACAGCCGCGCTCGCCGCCACGCCGGCTCACCCGGTCACGGGCTTGCCTGCCGCCGCAACCGGACCGCTGATGTCGATCGATGCGCCCGCCGCGACGCAGGCCCCGTCGATCGCGCTCGACCCTGCCACGGTCGCAACGCGGACGTTCACGACACCGCCCGCCGCTGCCGCCACGTCGTCGGGCTGGTCCATGTCGCACGACGTGACCGAGGCGCCGATCACGGCACCGCCGGCTACGGCCCTCCCCGGCGCGAACCTCCCGCATCCGCCGGCGGCCGTCGTTGCCGCGCCGACACCGCCCACTGTCGCACCGATCGGCGCACCGGCCACCCAGGCGACCGAGGCCACCGAACCGGCCCCGGCCCCCGCCCGTCAGCCGCGCCCGAACGCGTTCGAATTCCACGCACCCGCGTCGTTCAACGTCGAACTGCCGACGCTCGACCTGCTCGAGCCTGCGTCCGACGACGTCGAAACGATCACCGAGGAACACCTCGCGCAAACCGCGCAGGTGATCGAACAGCGGCTGCAGGAATTCAAGGTGCCGGTGACGGTGGTCGGCGCATCGGCCGGCCCCGTGATCACGCGCTTCGAGATCGAACCCGCGCTCGGCGTGCGCGGCAGCCAGATCGTCGGGCTGATGAAGGACCTGTCGCGCGGCCTCGGCCTCACGTCGATCCGCGTCGTCGAGACGATCCCCGGCAAGACCTGCATGGGCCTCGAACTGCCGAACGCGAAGCGCCAGATGATCCGCCTGTCGGAGATTCTCGAATCGCGCCAGTACCAGCATTCGCCGTCGCAACTGACGATCGCGATGGGCAAGGACATCACCGGCCACCCGGTCGTCACCGATCTCGCGAAGGCGCCGCACATGCTGGTGGCCGGCACGACGGGTTCGGGCAAGTCGGTCGCGATCAACGCGATGATCCTGTCGCTGCTGTACAAGGCGACGCCGGAAGACGTGCGGCTCATCATGATCGACCCGAAGATGCTGGAGCTGTCGGTCTACGAAGGCATCCCGCACCTGCTCGCGCCGGTCGTCACCGACATGAAGCTCGCGGCGAACGCGCTGAACTGGTGCGTCGGCGAAATGGAGAAACGCTACCGGCTGATGTCGGCCGTCGGCGTGCGCAACCTCGCGGGCTTCAACCAGAAGATCCGCGACGCGCAAGCGAAGGAAAAGAAGATCGGCAACCCGTTCTCGCTGACGCCCGACGATCCGGAGCCGCTGTCGACGCTGCCGCTGATCGTCGTCGTGATCGACGAGCTGGCCGACCTGATGATGGTCGCCGGCAAGAAGATCGAGGAACTGATCGCCCGCCTCGCGCAGAAGGCGCGCGCGGCCGGCATCCACCTGATCCTCGCGACGCAGCGTCCGTCGGTCGACGTGATCACCGGCCTCATCAAGGCGAACATCCCGACGCGCGTCGCGTTCCAGGTATCGTCGAAGATCGATTCGCGCACGATCCTCGACCAGATGGGCGCGGAGTCGCTGCTGGGGATGGGCGACATGCTGTTCCTGCCGCCGGGCACCGGTTATCCGCAGCGCGTGCACGGCGCGTTCGTCGCCGACGAGGAAGTGCACCGGATCGTCGAGTATCTGAAGCAGTTCGGCGAGCCGCAATACGAGGAAGGCATCCTCGACGGCCCGGCCGCCGACGGCGCGACGCAGGACCTGTTCGGCGACGCGCCGGATGCGGAAGCCGATCCGCTGTACGACGAAGCCGTCGCGTTCGTCGTGCGCACGCGGCGCGCGTCGATCTCGTCGGTGCAGCGGCAATTGCGCATCGGCTACAACCGCGCGGCGCGCCTCGTCGAGCAGATGGAAACGGCGGGCCTCGTGTCGGCGATGGGCATCAACGGCAGCCGCGAGGTGCTCGTGCCGGCCGCGGCCGACTGAGGCCGGCGGCCCGCCGGCCGCGATTCATCGATACGGGCGCGCCGCGCAAGCGGCTGCCCCAAATACGAAGGGCGCTGCATCGGCAGCGCCCTTCTTGCATCGGCCGGGAATCGACCGGGATTTACTGCTCGACCGGCACCAGCTTGAAGTCGACCGGCTTGCCGACCGCGACCTTCTGCGGATTCGCGCCGAGCTGCCCCGTTTCGACATCGCGGCTGAACACGTAGAACGTGTCGCTGTCCTGGTTGCCGACGATCAGCCACTTGCCGGTCGGATCGATCAGGAACTCGCGCGGCGTCTTGCCGAGGCTCGACTGGCGGCCGACGTGCTTGAGCCGGCCGTCGGCCTTGTTCACCGCGTAGATCACGAGGTCGTTCGCGTCGCCGCGGTTGCTCACGTACAGGAAGCGCCCGTCCGGCGACAGGTGGATCGCGCCGCCGCCGACCTTGCCCTTGAAGCCCGGCGCCGTCATCGGCACCGTCTGGACCGGCGTCAGCTTGCCGTCGTGATAGCCGAACACCTCGACCGACGCGTTGAGCTCGCTCGTCACGTAAGCGAAGCGGCCGTCGGCGCCGAACACCATGTGACGCGGGCCCGAGCCGGCCTTCACCGGCGTGTAGCGCGTGTCGGTCGGGCTGATCAGCCCGCGGCTGCCGTCCACCGTGTAGCGGTAGCCGTAGATCTTGTCCGCGCCGAGATCCTGCACGAACAGGTAGCGGCCGTCCGGCGAAAACACCGTCGAATGCACGTGCGCGCCGTCCTGGCGGCCCTTCACGGGCCCGGTGCCTTCGTGGTGGACGGTCAGCACGGCCTGGCCGGCCGCGCCGTCGTCGCGCAGCGGAAACACCGCGAAGCTGCCACCCGGGTCGGCCGCGACCGAGTAGTTGGCGGTGACGAGGTACTTGCCGTCCGGCGACAGCGCGAGATAGCAAGGATCGTTCCCTTCCGACGATACGCGGTCGATGAAGCTGAGCGCACCCGTCTTCGCGTCGAAGCGGAACGCGCTGACGCCGCCGCGCTGCGTCGCGGGCCCGTCGTCGCCGGGCAGCTCGTTGACCGCGTAGACGGTGCGACCGTCGCGGCTCGGCAACAGGTACGACGGATTCACGGTCTTCGCCGACGACACCGGCGCGACGCTGCCGGTCCTGGTGTCGAAGCGGTAAACGTAGATCCCGTCGCTGCCGCCGCCCGTATAGGTGCCGACGAGCAGGTTGTAGACGCCGTCGGCCGGGGCGGACGATTGCTGCGCGAATGCATGGGTCGCGGACAGGGAAAGCACGATCGCGAAACCTTTCATCCAGTGAGCGAACCTAAGCGGGAACCCTCGTGTCGAAGCGCGTGCGTCACGCTTCCGTAAACGGTTGGGCATTGAATCCTCCTTGCATCGAGTCGCTTCAAGTGTTGAGATAGGACGAAACGCCGGCCGTTCATGCGCTCCGCCGCCCGGCCGAGTATACGGGGCGCGGCGCCCGGGCGTGAAGTCCGGGCCGCCGACGTCCGCATTGTGAATTCGAATACCCAAGGATCGCCTGCCCATGCCCGCCCTGATCGAAGACTACGCCCTCGTCGGCGACGGCCACACGGCCGCGCTGATCGCAAAAGACGGCTCCGTCGACTGGCTGTGCTGGCCCCGCTTCGATTCGGGCGCCTGCTTCGCGGCGCTGCTCGGCACGCCCGAGCACGGCCGCTGGCTGCTTGCTCCGGCCGCCGACGCCGCGATCACGCACACGACGCGCCGCTACCGCGGCGACACGCTGATTCTCGAAACCGATTACGAAAGCGCCGACGGCGCCGTCACCGTGATCGACTTCATGCCGCCCGGCAACGGCTGGTCCGAACTGGTGCGGATCGTCGTCGGCCGCCACGGCACGATGAAGATGCGCATGGAGCTCGTGTTGCGCTTCGACTACGGTTTCTCGATTCCGTGGGTCACGCAACTGACCCGCGAGGACGGCATGAAGGCCATCGCCGGCCCCGATACCGTCGTGCTGCGCACGCCGGTGCCGCTCACCGGCAAGAACCTCCATACGCTCGCGGAATTCACGGTCCGCGCCGACGAGCGCGTGCCGTTCTCGCTCGGCTACGCGGCGTCGCACATGCGGCTGCCGCCCGCGCGCGACCCGCTGTCGATGCTCGCGCGCACGGAGAACTACTGGCTCGAATGGTCGGGCCGCTGCCAGGTGCAGGGCCGCTACGCGGCCGCCGTGCGCCGCTCGCTGATCACGCTGAAGGCGCTCGCGTACGAGCCGACCGGCGGTATCGTCGCCGCGCCGACCACGTCGCTGCCCGAGAAGATCGGCGGCAACCGCAACTGGGACTACCGCTACTGCTGGCTGCGCGACGCGACGATCACGCTGCTCGCGCTGATGCGCGGCGGCTACTACGACGAGGCGCGCGCATGGCGCACGTGGCTCGGCCGCGTGATGGCCGGCTCGCCCGAGCAGATCCAGATCATGTACGGGATCGCCGGCGAGCGCCGGCTGCCGGAAATGGAGCTCGACTGGCTGCCCGGCTACCAGGATTCGCTGCCGGTACGCGTCGGCAACGGCGCCGCGAACCAGCTCCAGCTCGACGTGTTCGGCGAGGTGATGGCCGCGCTGCACCTCGCGCGCGTGGGCGGCCTGCAGGCCGACGACACGGTCTGGTCCGTGCAGTGCGCGCTGCTCGACCATCTCGAGAAGATCTGGCAGGAGCCCGACGAAGGGATCTGGGAAACGCGCGGCGGCCGCCGCCATTTCACGTTCTCGAAGGTGATGGCGTGGGTCGCGTTCGACCGCGCGATCAAGTCGGCGGAAATGTTCCGACTGCCCGGCTCGCTCGACCGCTGGCGCGCGCTGCGCGAACGCATCCACGCGGACGTCTGCGCGAACGCCTGGCACGAAGGCAAGCAGGCGTTCGCGCAGAGCTACGGCAGCGACGAGCTCGACGCGAGCGTGCTGCTGCTGCCGCAGCTCGGCTTCCTGCCGCCGGAAGATCCGCGCATCGTCGGCACGGTCGATGCGATCGAACGGGAATTGCTGCACGACGGGCTCGTGATGCGCTACCGCACGACCGAATACGACGACGGCCTGCCGCCCGGCGAAGGCACGTTTCTCGCGTGCAGCTTCTGGCTGGTCGACAGCTACGCGCTGCTCGGCCGGATCGACGACGCGCATCGGCTGTTCAGCCGGCTGCTCGCGCTGTCGAACGACCTCGGGCTGCTCGCGGAGGAATACGACCCGGTGGCCGGCCGGCTCGTCGGCAACTTCCCGCAGGCGTTCTCGCACGTGGCGCTCGTGCATACCGCGATGAACCTGATGCACCACGAAGACGCGATGGCGCGCGCGGCCGGCCAGCCCGCGCCGGCCGTGGCCACCGGCCGCTGAGCGGCGGCCGGGAAGCCTTGTTCAGAGATCGTCAATTCGCAAAGCTTTGATGAAAATCCGAGGAAATGTTGCATTGCAACACCGATCGTTGTCCGATATGATCGACACGATTGTCCGGCTGCATTGCAACATGGCCGGTCGCTGACCCACACGGCACGCCGCGACGCCCCACGCCGCCCTTGCGCACCGTCCCCCACGCGGGAGTAGTCTGCATGCTTTACCAATTGCACGAATTCCAGCGGGCCATGCTGAGCCCGCTCACGGCCTGGGCTCAGGCCGCGTCGAAGTCGTTCGCGAATCCGTCGAGCCCGTTCTCGCTGATGCCCGGCGCACCGCGGATGGCGGCCGCCTATGAGCTGATGTATCGGCTCGGCAAGGACTACGAAAAGCCGGAATTCAACATTCACCAGATCGTCAAGGACGGCCACAACATCCCGATCGTCGAGCAGACGATCATCGAGAAGCCGTTCTGCCGGTTGTTGCGCTTCAAGCGCTATTCGGACGACGCCGACGCCGTCACGCAACTGAAGGATGAACCGGTCGTGCTGGTCTGCGCGCCGCTGTCGGGCCACCATTCGACGCTGCTGCGCGACACGGTGCGCACGCTGCTGCAGGATCACAAGGTCTACATCACCGACTGGATCGACGCGCGGATGGTGCCGGTCGAGGTCGGCCCGTTCCACCTGCACGACTACATCGCGTACATCCAGGAATTCATCCGTCACATCGGCGCGCGCAACCTGCACGTGATCTCGGTATGCCAGCCGACGGTGCCGGTGCTCGCGGCGATTTCGCTGATGGCGAGCCGCGGCGAGGACACGCCGCTCACGATGACGATGATGGGCGGCCCGATCGACGCGCGCCGCAGCCCCACTTCCGTGAACTCGCTCGCGACGCAGCACTCGACCTCGTGGTTCGAGAACAACGTGATCCACACGGTGCCCGCGAACTATCCGGGCGAAGGCCGCCAGGTCTATCCGGGCTTCCTTCAGCACACGGGCTTCGTCGCGATGAACCCGGAGCGGCACGCGCAATCGCATTGGGATTTCTACCAGAGCCTGCTGCGCGGCGACGAGGACGACGCCGAAGCGCACCGCCGCTTCTACGACGAGTACAACGCGGTGCTCGACATGGCCGCCGAGTATTACCTCGAGACGATCCGCGTCGTGTTCCAGGAATTCCGGCTCGCGGAAGGCACGTGGGACGTCGAAGGCGAGCGCGTGCGGCCGCAGGACATCAAGCACACCGCACTGATGACGATCGAGGGCGAACTCGACGACATCTCGGGCAGCGGCCAGACGCACGTCGCGCACGAGCTGTGCACGGGCATCCCGCAAGACGATCGCCGCAGCCTAACCGCCGAGAAGTGCGGCCACTACGGGATCTTCTCGGGCCGCCGCTGGCGCACGATCATCTACCCGCAACTGCGCGACTTCATTCGCGAGCATGCGCCGGAGCCGAAGAACGGCGCGGCGAAGTTGCCCGTCGATGCGCAGGATGCGACCGCGATCGGCGTCGTGCCGGCCGCCAAGCCGGAGCCGGAACCGGAAACGGCGGTGCGCGCCACCGCCGCCAAACGCACGCGCGGCACGCGCGCGAAGGCGCCGGCCGTGACGGTCGCGCCCGCCGCCAAGGCCGCGCCGGCCGCGAAGCGCGCGGCAGGCAGCCCGCGCACCAAAGCCATGCGAGCCCGCAAGGCCGCCTGACACACCGCTCCGACGCAGAAACGCCGCCGTAGCTTGCGCACGGCGGCGTTTTCTTATCCGGGCGCGGCCGCGAACGAGCGGCGCACCGGCTCCTCCATGCGTCGCGTCAGCGCCGCAGCAGATACGCGAGCAGCACCTCGGTGTTCATCCGGACCATCTCCGCGCGCTCGTCGGTATCGGTGAAGTCGCGGCCGAGCGTCGCGGCGAGCGTGAAGCGGTTCGACACGATGTAGTAGCCGAGCCCCGACAGCGTCACGTAGAAGCGCAGCGGATCGACGTCGCTGCGGAACAGCCCGGCCTTCTGGCCGCGCATCAGCACGTTGCCGAGCTTCGCGACGATCGGCGACATCATCTCGCGGATCCGCGTCGACTTGTGCAGATAGCGCGCTTCGTGCAGGTTCTCGTTGTTGATGAGCCTCAGCAGCTCCGGATGGTCGCGGTAGTAATCCCACACAAAATGCGCGAGCCGCGTGACGGCTTCGACCGGCGCGACGCCGTCGAGATCCAGCACGCGCTCGGCCTCCGTCAGCGCGGAGAACGCGTGTTCGAGCACGGCGGTGAAGAGCTGCTCCTTGCTGCCGAAGTAGTAATACAGCATGCGCTCGTTCGTTTCGGCCCGGCGCGCGATCTGATCGACGCGCGCGCCGAACAGCCCTCCATTCGCGAACTCTTCGGCCGCCGCCATCAGGATGCGGCGGCGCGTACCTTCAGGATCTCTTTTGATTTTTGGCTGATTCATGGTGGCGTTTTGCTATGTGAGCCGCTTGATCCGGACCGGCACCCCCACCGCCTCGGCGCCGGCCGCCCTGGAACGGGCGCGCCGCGGGCGGCCACCCTCCTGCTGAGCCCCTGCAAAAAAGCGGTTCGATTATGCGCATAGACGGCGTCCAGCGCAATGCGGGAAATCGGCGATAATCGAGCTTTGGCAAACCTTTCCGGCCGCGCCCGACGCGGCCGAGAGCCATTCGGCGCCGCGGCGCCCGTTGTCAGCCTGTTGTCACCGTGACCGATTCCAAAACACTCGCGGATCGCATCGAAGATCTGCTTCCCCAGACGCAATGCACGAAGTGCGGCTATAACGGCTGCCGTCCGTACGCCGAGGCGATCGCCGCCGGCGACGCGAACTACAACCAGTGCCCGCCCGGCGGCGCCGAAGGCATCGCGCGCCTCGCGCGCCTGCTCGGCAAGCCGGTGATTCCGCTGAACCCCGTGAACGGCAGCGAACATCCGCGCGCGGTCGCGTTCATCGACGAAAACCTGTGCATCGGCTGCACGCTGTGCATGCAGGCGTGCCCGGTCGACGCGATCGTCGGCGCGCCGAAGCAGATGCACACGATCGTCGCGTCGCTGTGCACGGGTTGCGACCTGTGCGTGCCGCCGTGCCCGGTCGACTGCATCGCGATGCTGCCGGTGACCGGCGATCGCACGGGCTGGGATGCGTGGTCGCAGGAGCAGGCCGACGCCGCGCGCGAGCGCCACGATCTGCGGCTCGCGCGCCAGCGTCGCGAGCGCGAGGCCGCCGAAGCGCGCGCCGCGGCCCGCCGCGCCGCGAGTACCGCGAAGCCGGCCGCGGAACCCTCCGCCGTGCAGCCGGGCGCGCCGGCCGCCGCACCGGCCGACGACGCCGAAGCGAAGAAACGCGCGATCATCGCCGCCGCGCTCGAACGCGCGCGCAAGAAGAAGGAAGAACTGTCCGGGCAAGGCGCCGGGCCGAAGAACACCGAAGGCGTGAGCGCGGCCGTCCAGGCGCAGATCGACGCGGCCGAGGCCCGCCGCAAGCGGCTCGCCGAACAGCAGGCGCAGCGCGACGCCGATGCGGCGTCGGGCGGCGGCGACCACGACAACGACAACGACAACGACGCAGGCAACGACGATCCGGACGGCCCGTCCACGCCGCCCGACCAGAACGCTCCATGAACGCCAGCAAACGACGCGCGATCTACGAAACGCTGCAGAGCCTCAATCCGCATCCGACCACCGAGCTCGAATACTCGACGCCGTTCGAACTGCTGATCGCCGTGATGCTGTCCGCGCAGGCGACCGACGTGTCGGTCAACAAGGCGATGCGGAAAATGTTTCCGGTCGCGAATACCCCGCGACAAATCGTCGCGCTTGGCGAGGAAGGCGTCACCGAGTACATCAAGACGATCGGCCTCTATCGCACCAAGGCGAAGAACGTCGTCGCGACGTGCAGGATCCTGCTCGAGCGCTACGACGGCGAGGTGCCGGCCGATCGCGAAGCGCTCGAAGGCTTGCCGGGCGTCGGCCGCAAGACCGCGAACGTCGTGCTGAACACCGCGTTCGGCCAGCCGACGATCGCGGTCGACACGCATATCTTCCGCGTCGCGAATCGCACCGGTCTCGCGCCGGGCAAGGACGTGCGGGCCGTCGAAGCCGCGCTAGAGAAGTTCACGCCGAAGGAATTCCTGCAGGACGCGCATCACTGGCTGATCCTGCACGGGCGCTACGTATGCAAGGCCCGCCGGCCCGAATGCTGGCACTGCGCGATCGAACCGCTGTGCGAATTCCGGCCGAAGACGCCACCGCCCAACGAGTGAGCATCAGCCGCGGCTGACGTATCGACGCGCCGCGCCGGCCGCCCGGGCCACGCGCGACAACCGGCCGGCCCCGCCGCGGCGTTGGCGGCGCCCCCCCTTCCCGACTAGGCGTTGGACGTCGCCGTCGCGTCGTCGGCGGCCGCGCCGCCCGCGCGCACGAGCGCCAGCACGGCCGCCAGAATCGCGACACCGCCGGCCCACTGCAGCGGCGACAACGCTTCCCCGAACAGCAGCGCCGCGAGCGCGACCGTCACGACCGGTTCGAGCGTCGACAGCATCGACGTGCGCGCGGCCCCGAGCCGCTCGAGCCCGGCGAAGAACGCGAGCATGGCCGCCACCGTCGACACCAGCGCGATCGCGAGCATCGATGCCCAGCCGCCGGCCGTCGCGGGCCACCGCGGCGGCGCGCCGAACGCCGCCGTTCGCACGACGGCGATCGCGACGAGCGTCGCGGTGGCCGACAGGCAGATGATCGCGGTGGTCGCGAGCGGATCGACGCCGCGCGTCGCCTTGGTGCCGCCGACGATGTACAGCGAGTAGATCACCGCGGCGGCCAGCGCGAGCGCGATCCCGAGCGGCTCGCCGTGCCCGCCGCCGACCATCAGCGCCGAACCCGCGACGCACAGCACCAGCGCGACGGCCTTCGCGCGCGTCAGCCGCTCGCCGAGCCACCACGCGGCCAGCAGCGTGACGAACGCCGGATACAGGTACAGCAGTAGCGCGACGAGGCTCGCCTGCGCGTGCTGCAGCGCGCTGAAATAGCAGAACGACTGCCCGACGTAGCCGAGCGCGCCCATCGCGACGAGCGGCACGAGCGCGCGGCCGCGCGGCCATGCGACGCCGCGCTGCCGCGCGATGGCGGCGAGCACCGCGCCGCCGATCGCGAAGCGCACGATCAGCAGCCCGAGCACGTCGACGCCGGCCGCGTACGCATAGCGGCCGAAAATCGCCATCGCGCCGAACGCGGCGGCGGACAACGCGACGTAGAGCGCGCCCTGCAGGGCGGCGGACGATGAGCGGACGGTGGCGGTCATGGTCAAAGCGGGCGAGCAAGGCGCCGTGACGGGAATCGTCGGAGTGTAGCGGCGCGGCGGCGGCGAGCCTAGCCCGCGCTTACCCGTTGCGCGACGGGCGGCCGCAACGACCCGCGCCGTGCCGCCCGCCTCCAGCCGCCCGAGGCCACCAGCGCCGTCCGCCGCGCCGGCGTACAATGCCCGACGCGGCATGACGCCGCCCGAATCACGACGTTTCCCCACCATGTTCAATCCAAGCCGCGACGACGTGCGTCGCTTTTTCACCGAGACCTGGCGCAAACAGCGCGCGGGCGAGATCCTGACGCCGCTGGAAGCGATCGCAGCCGACTGGATCGTCGAGCATCCCGAATACCACGACGAACTGGCCGACGCCGACGGCGCGGCGGCGCGCAACTACACGCCCGAGGAAGGCCGCACGAACCCGTTCCTGCACCTGTCGATGCACCTCGCGATCAGCGAGCAGTTGTCGATCGACCAGCCGCCCGGCATCCGCGCCGCGCACGACAAGCTGGCCGCGAAGCTCGACTCGACCCACGATGCGCAGCACGCGATCATGGAATGCCTCGGCGAGACGATCTGGGAGGCGCAGCGGACGAACACACCGCCCGATACCGACGCGTACCTGCAGCGCATCCTGCGCCGCGCGTCGCGCGACTAAGTGCGCCGGCCGGCACCCCGGCCCGCGCCGGCGGCCCCGTGAAGCGGGCAAAAAAATACCCCGCCGAGGCGGGGCATGCTTGCTGCGCGAGCCCGTGAGGCCCGTCGCGCTTACTTCTTGAATACGAGGTCGGTTTCCTTCAGCGACTCGATGTAGGACGCGATGTCCTTCATGTCGCTGACCGACAGGTTCTGGACCTGCGCCTGCATGATCGCGTTGTTGCGACCGAGCAGCGGGTTCGTCAGCCCCATCTGGTACTGGCGCATCGCCCACACGAGATAGTCGGCGTGCTGGCCGGCCAGACGCGGGTACTCCGCGTTGATCGGCTTGTTCAGCTGCGCGCCGTGGCAGGCCGCGCAGTTGTGCGATTCGACCAGTTCCTTGCCCTTCGAGATGTCCGCGGCGTGGGCGGTACCGATCGCGAGGCCGGCCGCCAGTGCAACCGCCGCCGTCTTGAATGCGTTGTTCATGAATGCTCCTGTCCCGCCGGAGAGATCGGCGGCGCGCGCTTTACTTGTAGGGGTTGTCCTTCGTGTCGGCCTTCTGGGCGGCGTAGTACGCCGACAGATCCGCGATGTCCTGGTCGGTCAGCGAGCCGGCGATCGCATTCATCGACGGGAAGTGACGATCCTTCTTGCGGTAGGCCTTCAGCGCGTTCTCGAGGTATTGCTGGTTCTGGCCGCCGAGGACAGGCACCCGGTAGACCTCCGGGTACGCCGCGCGGTAGTCCTGGATGCCGTGGCAACCGATGCACATGGCGGCCTTGCTCGCCCCGTCCTTCGGGTTGCCGACCACACCGGCCGCCTGCGCGCTGCCCGCGAGCGCCACGAGCGCTGCGACAACGACGTGTTTGCCGACGAATTTGTTCATAGCTCTTGTAACCTAGCTTGAGGGGAAACTGGCGCCGAAGCGGCAACGGCCCGCGCCGTTTTGCTTGTCGGTCGCCACGCAGGCCAAAAAAAACGGCCAGATTGTACCGCGTCGGCGGGGAACGCGTCCATACGGCGCCCCCGGCTCGCCCCGCCGTAGCCCCGCAACGATACGCGGGCGCGGCCCGCCCGCACAGCCCTTCTGACTTATACTGGGTTTTTTTCCCGATGAAGAAGAGCGCCGCCATGCGTTTCGAAGGGTCCTCGCAGTACGTCGCCACCGACGATCTGAAGCTCGCGGTCAATGCCGCGCTGACGCTGCAACGCCCGCTGCTGATCAAGGGCGAGCCCGGCACCGGCAAGACCATGCTCGCCGAGGAAGTGGCCGCCGCGCTCGACATGCCGCTGTTGCAGTGGCACATCAAGTCGACCACCAAGGCGCAGCAGGGCCTGTACGAATACGACGCCGTATCGCGGCTGCGCGATTCGCAGCTCGGCGACGCGCGCGTGAAGGACATCGCGAACTACATCGTCAAGGGCGTGCTGTGGCAGGCGTTCGACGCCGAGCGCCCGAGCGTGCTGCTGATCGACGAAATCGACAAGGCCGACATCGAATTCCCGAACGACCTGCTGCGCGAGCTCGACCGGATGGAATTCCACGTGTACGAGACGCGCGAGACGGTCCGCGCGAAGCACCGCCCGCTCGTCATCATCACGTCGAACAACGAGAAGGAGCTGCCCGACGCGTTCCTGCGCCGCTGCTTCTTCCACTACATCCAGTTTCCGGACCCGTCGACGATGCAGAAGATCGTCGCGGTGCACTTCCCGAACATCCGCGAGGAACTGCTGCGCGCGGCGCTCGAGAGCTTCTTCGAGTTGCGCGGCGTGTCGGGCCTGAAGAAGAAGCCGTCGACGTCCGAGCTGCTCGACTGGCTGAAGCTGCTGCTCGCCGAGAACATCCCGGCCGACGCGCTGCGCGGCGCGGACGCGAAGCAGATCGTGCCGCCGCTCGCGGGCGCGCTGCTGAAGAACGAGCAGGATCTGAGCCTGCTCGAACGGCTCGTCTACATGAACCGGCACAACCGGTAATCCCCCTCACCCGCGAAGGCCCGGCCATGCTGCTCAATTTCTTCTACGCGCTGCGCGCAGCCAAGCTGCCCGTCTCGGTGAAGGAATACCTGACGCTGCTCGAAGCGCTGAAGGCCGGGCTGATCTCGCCGTCGATCGACGCGTTCTACTTCCTCGCGCGGATGACGCTCGTCAAGGACGAGCAATATTTCGACAAGTTCGACCAGGCGTTCGGCGCGTATTTCCACGGCGTGTCCGCCCTGCCGTCCGAGGCGTTCGACATCCCGCTCGACTGGCTCGAGAAGCGCCTCGAGCGCGAGCTGTCGGCCGAGGAGAAGGCGCAGATCGACGCGATGGGCGGCCTCGACAAGCTGATGGAGCGCTTGAAGGCGCTGCTCGACGAGCAGAAGGAACGCCACGAAGGCGGCAACAAATGGATCGGCACGGGCGGCACGTCGCCGTTCGGGCACGGCGGCTACAACCCGGAAGGCGTGCGCATCGGCGGCCCGTCGAACGGCAACCGCACCGCGGTGAAGGTGTGGGAGGCGCGCGCCTACCGCGACTACGACGATTCGGTCGAGATCGGCACGCGCAACATCAAGGTCGCGCTGCGGCGGCTGCGCCGCTTCGCGCGCGAAGGCGCGGCCGAGGAGCTCGACCTGCCCGGCACGATCCGCAGCACGGCCGCGAACGCCGGCTGGCTCGACCTGCGGATGGTGCCCGAGCGCCACAACAACGTGAAGGTGCTGATGCTGCTCGACGTCGGCGGCTCGATGGACGACCACATCAAGCGCACCGAAGAGCTGTTCTCGGCCGCGAAGGCCGAATTCAAGCACCTCGAATTCTTCTACTTCCACAACTGCGTGTACGACCACCTGTGGAAGAACAACCGGCGCCGTCACTCGGAGCGCACCGCGACGTGGGACGTGCTGCACAAGTTCACGCCCGACTACAAGCTGATCTTCGTCGGCGACGCGACGATGAGCCCGTACGAAGTGCTGCAGCCCGGCGGCTCGGTCGAATACAACAACCCGGAAGCCGGCGCCGTGTGGCTGCGCCGTCTCGCCGACCAGTTCCCCCACCATGCATGGCTGAACCCGGAGCCCGAGCGGCTATGGGAATACCGGCAATCGATCGCGATCATTCGCGACGTGCTCGGCCAGCGCATGTATCCGCTCACGCTCGCGGGCCTCGAAACCGCGATGCGCGCACTCAGCAAGTAACGACACCCACCCGCAGATACCCAGGCCGCATCCGAGCGGCCGCCCCGGAGAGAGCATGAACCTTTCGCCCACCGCGAGCGCCAGCCGCGCCGGCGGCCGCCGCTTTTTCGCCGATACGTCCGTGTCCGCGCTCGTCGCCGGCTTCGTCGCGATGATGACCGGCTACACGAGCTCGCTCGTGCTGATGTTCCAGGCCGGCCGCGCCGCCCACCTCACCGACGCGCAGATCTCGTCGTGGATCTGGGCGCTGTCGATCGGCATGGCGCTGACGACCATCGGCCTGTCGCTGCGCTTTCGCGCGCCCGTCGTCGTCGCGTGGTCGACGCCCGGCGCCGCGCTGCTGATCGCGTCGCTGCCCGGCGTGCCCTACCGCGAGGCGATCGGCGCGTTCGTCGTGTGCGCGTTGCTGCTGACGGCCGTCGGCGTGAGCGGGCTGTTCGACACGCTGATGAAGCGCATTCCGGCCGGCATCGCGGCCGCGCTGCTCGCGGGCATCCTGTTCGAGATCGGCATCGAGATCTTCCGCGCCGCGCAGTTCCAGACCGCGCTCGTGCTCGCGATGTTCTTCACCTACCTGATCGTCAAGCGGCTCGCGCCGCGCTATGCGATTCCGACGACGCTGATCGTCGGCACGGCGGTGGCCGGCGGCCTCGGGCTGCTCGACTTCAGCCGCTTCCACATCGCGCTCGCGCAGCCCGTGTTCACGATGCCCGCGTTCTCGATCGCGTCGATCGTCAGCATCGGCATTCCGCTGTTCGTCGTCGCGATGGCGTCGCAGAACGTGCCGGGCATCGCGGTGCTGCGCGCGGACGGCTATTCGACGCCGTCGTCGCCGCTGATCGCGACGACCGGCCTCGCGTCGCTGCTGCTCGCGCCGTTCGGTTCGCACGGCGTGAACCTCGCGGCGATCACGGCGGCGATCTGCACGGGCCCGGAAGCGCACGAGGATCATGCGAAGCGCTACACGGCCGCCGTGTGGTGCGGCACGTTCTACCTGATCGCCGGCGTCTTCGGCGCGACGATCGCCGCGCTGTTCGCGGCGCTGCCGAAGGCGCTCGTCGTGTCGGTCGCGGCGCTCGCGCTGTTCGGCTCGATCATGAGCGGGCTCGCGAACGCGATGCAGGACGTGAAGCAGCGCGAAGCGGCGCTCGTCACGTTCATGGTCACGGCTTCGGGCCTCACGCTGCTGTCGATCGGCTCCGCGTTCTGGGGGCTCGTCGCGGGCGTCGTCACGCAGGTGATCCTGAACGCGCGGCGCCCCGCGTGACGCGGCTCGCAGCCTGCCGCGGCGCGCGCCCGGCACGCCAAAACGTGCCCGACACGAATCGGGCCTAAAATGATGGATCGGAAGCGGCGCCCGGCGCCGCTTCGCTTCGCCGCCGCGCTCGCGCGGCCCGTGAGAACCCGGCGCCCCGCGCTCTTCTTCCGAATCGCCATGACTACCGCACTCGACCAGCTGAAGCAGTACACGACCGTCGTCGCCGACACGGGCGACTTCCAGCAGCTTGCGCAATACAAGCCGCAGGACGCGACCACGAACCCGTCGCTGATCCTGAAGGCCGTCCAGAAGGATGCGTACAAGCCGATCCTCGAGAAAACCGTCCGCGATCACCGCAACGAAAGCACCGATTTCATCATCGACCGCCTGCTGATCGCATTCGGCACCGAAATCCTGAAGCTGATCCCGGGCCGCGTGTCGACCGAGGTCGACGCACGCCTGTCGTTCGACACGCAGCGCTCGATCGACAAGGGTCGCGAGCTCATCAAGCTGTACGAAGCGGCCGGCGTCGGCCGCGAGCGCATCCTGATCAAGCTCGCGTCGACGTGGGAAGGCATTCGCGCGGCCGAGGTGCTGCAGAAGGAAGGGATCAAGTGCAACATGACCCTGCTTTTCTCGCTCGTGCAGGCCGCCGCGTGCGCGGAAGCCGGCGCGCAACTGATCTCGCCGTTCGTCGGCCGCATCTACGACTGGTACAAGAAGCAGGCCGGCGCGGAATGGAATGAAGCGAAGGACGGCGGCGCGAACGATCCGGGCGTGCAATCGGTGCGCCGCATCTACACGTACTACAAGACGTTCGGCTACAAGACCGAAGTGATGGGCGCGAGCTTCCGCACGACGAGCCAGATCACCGAACTCGCCGGCTGCGATCTGCTGACGATCAGTCCCGATTTGCTGCAGAAGCTGCAGGAGAGCAACGAGACGGTCGCCCGCAAGCTGTCGCCGGACACGCTGCAGGACAAGCCGTCCGAGCGCGTCGCGATCGACGAGGCATCGTTCCGCTTCCAGTTGAACGACGAAGCGATGGCGACCGAAAAACTCGCCGAAGGCATCCGCGTGTTCGCCGCCGACGCGGTGAAGCTCGAGAAGCTGATCGACGCGCTGCGCTGAATCGCGCGTGCGTGACGGGTGTTGATCTGTCAGCAAGACTGACAACAGCCGTCAACAGACACGACGAACGGCCGCGAACTGCCTGTTCGCGGCCGTTTTTATTTTTCATTCCATCGTCGAGCACGCGCACTACAATCCACGTCACGAGTGCGGCGGCCGCATCCCGTCGCGCTCGTCCCGGTCAATCCCCGCAGTACCCGAGCCGGCGCCGATCCGCCTGCCCGGCCCACAGGAGACAACGATGCAAGTTCAACCGTACCTGACGTTCTACGGTCGTGCCGACGAAGCCCTTCAGTTCTACGAAAAGGCGCTCGGCGCGAAGACGGTGTTCAAGATGCACTTCAAGGACGCACCGCCGAATCCCGATTACCCGATGTCGCCGGAGATGGCCGACAAGGTGATGCACGCGAGCTTCACGATCGGCGACTCGATGATCATGTGCTCGGACGGGGACTGCAGCCAGCCGGCCGGCGCCGCGCACGCCGGCTATTCGCTGTCGCTGAACCCGGCAACGGTCGACGAAGGCCAGAAGCTGTTCAATGCGCTCGCGGACAGCGGCGAAGTGACGATGCCGTTCGGCAAGACGTTCTGGGCGCTCGGCTTCGGGATGGCGAAGGATCGTTTCGGCGTGCACTGGATGGTCAACGTCGAGGACCTGTCGCAGCGCGAGGAACTCGCGAAACGCGCACAGGGCTGACGCAGGAACGAACGCCCGCCACCTCACGGTGGCGGGCGTTTTCGTTGCCGCGCGGCGCGTGCGCGGCACGCCGCCGCGCTCGGCCCGTATCAACCCTCGACGACGTCGAGATAATCCTCAGGCCGCGTGCGATCCTCCGCATGCGCCATGCCGATCGCGCGCACCAGCACGCTCACGACCACCGACACCACCAGGTTCACGACCAGCGACCACACGGCCGCGTAGCCGGGAATCGCGAGGCCGAACAGGTGGATCGTGAAGATCGAACTCGCCAGCTTCAGCGAGATCGCCATCCACGTGCCGCAGACGATGCCGGCCGCCCAGCCGGCGAGCAGCCCGCGATGGTCGAGCACGCGCGTGTACAGGCCGAGCACGATCGCCGGCAGGGTCTGGATGATCCAGATCCCGCCGAGCAGTTGCAGCTGGATCGCGTAGGTCAGCGGCAGCCCGAGGATGAACGCCACCGCGCCCACCTTCACGATCAGCGACACGAGCTTCGCGACGTGCGTTTCCTGGTCGTGCGACATGTTGCGGTTCACGAACTCGCGGTGGATGTTGCGCGTGTACAGGTTCGCGGCCGCGATCGACATGATCGCCGCCGGCACCAGCGCGCCGATGCCGATCGCCGCGAACGCGACGCCGACGAACCACGACGGGAAGTACTCGAGGAACAGCGCGGGCACCGCGAAGTTCGGGCCGAACGCCTTGAAGTACGGCGCGTATTGCGGCATGTCCTTCACGCCGGAGGCGAGCGCCATGTAGCCGAGCAGCGCGAGCAGGCCGAGCACGAACGAGTATGCGGGCAGCATCGCCATGTTGCGGCGGATCGAGTTGCCCGACGACGACGACAGGATCGCCGTGACCGAGTGCGGATACAGGAACAGCGCGAGCGCCGAGCCGACCGCGAGCGTCGCGTACGCGCTGTAGCCGTTCAGGCTCGCCGCGTCGGGCGCCTTCAGCAGCAGCTTCGCGGGCGGCACCGCGGAAAAGATGTGCCCGAAGCCGCCGAGCTTCGCGGGAATCACGATGACAGCGGCCGCGATCGTGATGTAGATCAGTACGTCCTTCACGATCGCGATCATCGCGGGCGCGCGCAGCCCCGACGTGTACGTGTACGCGGCGAGGATCGCGAACGCGATGATCAGCGGCAGGTCGCCGACGAAGCCGGTCGTGTCGAAACCGAGCGCGCCGATCACCACCTCGATGCCGACGAGCTGCAGCGCGATGTACGGCATCGTCGCGACGATGCCCGTCACCGCGATCGCGAGCGCGAGCATCCGGCTGCCGTAGCGCGCGTTGACGAAATCGGCGGCCGTCACGTAGCCGTGCCGCTTCGCGATGCTCCACAGCTTCGGGAACACGACGAACGCGAACGGATAGATCAGGATCGTGTACGGCAGCGCGAAGAAGCCCATCGCGCCGGCGCCGAACACGAGCGCTGGCACCGCGACGAACGTATAGGCCGTGTAGAGATCGCCGCCGAGCAGGAACCACGTGACGATCGTGCCGAAGCGGCGTCCGCCGAGGCCCCATTCGTCGAGATGGGCGAGATCGCCGCGCCGCCAGTTCGCGGCCAGGAAACCGATGATCGTGACGCCGATGAACAGCAGGACGAAGACGAAAGTCGCGCCGAGATTCATTGCGCACCTCCTTGCGTGCCGCTCGCCTTCCACGCGTTCTTGGTCTTGAAGTACACGAACGCGGTGATCACCGCGCTGATGAAGACCCAAAGCAACTGGTACCAGTAGAAAAACGGAAAACCGAGCCATTGCGGTTCGATCTTGCTGTACGACGGCACCCAGACCATCGCGATCAGCGGCAGCACCAGCAGCCAGAGCCAGCGCTTGGCGGCCCGGTTGGCGTCGGCATCGTGAGCCATGACGTCTCCTCTTCTATCCCGGTTATCGATCTTGTTGAGCGGGTACGGCGCCGAGAGGAGCGGCAATACGGGTAGGCTGCGGCTCCCCTGGCTTCGCGCCAGTATAGGAGCCGCGAGCACGCGGTCAAGCGGGGGCGAACCCGAGGTGATCCGCCCCTTGTCGCGTGGATGCACCGGCCCGCGCCGGTGCCTCCGGCGTCAGATCGCGAACGACGTGTCGCGTGCGCCGGTCGTTGCTTTCAAAGCTTTCACCCACTTGCGCGCGGGCAGCTTCAGCGTGTCCTCGATCAGCTTCGCGCGGACGTCGAGCTGCGCGAACGGCACGTCGAGCGCCGGGCCCGAAAACGCGATCGCGATCCGGTTGCCGTCGTGCACTTCCGGCAGCGCGATCACGCGGTGATCGAACGCCGCGTTCAGGTGCTTCATGTTGCGCACGAAGCTCGGGTGATCGCCGAACAGGTTGATCGTCGCGATGCCGGCATCGGCCAGACAGCCGCGCACCGCGCGGTAGAACGCGACGCTGTCGAGCACGGGGCCGCGCGCGGTCGCGTCGTACAGGTCGATCTGGATCGCGCCGGTCGTGCCGCGGTTGGCCGCATCGTTGACGAAATCCCATGCGTCGGCTTCATGCACGACGAGGCGTGCGTCGTCGGGCGGCAGCGCGAACATCGTGCGCGCGGCGACGATCACGGCCGGGTTCAGCTCGACGGCCTCGACCTTCGCGTGCGGCAGGAAACGATGCGCGAACTTCGTCAGCGCGCCGGTGCCGAGCCCGAGCTGGACAATCCGCTCGGGCGTTTCGAGGAACAGCAGCCACGCCATCATCTGCTGCGCGTATTCGAGCTCGATATGCAGCGGCTTCGAGATCCGCATCGCGCCCTGCACCCACTCGGTGCCGAAGTGCAGGAAGCGCACGCCGCCTTCTTCGGAGAACGTAACGGGCGCGAAGCGCGGCTTGCGCGGCGCTTCGAGCACCGGCACGTCGTCGTGTTCGTCGATGTCCGGGCGGCGCTTCACGCGCGGCGGCTGGAGTTTTTCGGAGCCGTTGTACGCGGACGGCTGGCGTTGCTTGAACGCGCGCGCCTCGGCGGACGCACGCTTGATCAGTCGGGTCATGATGGTTGAATCTCGCTGGGTGATGCTGGGTGACGCTGGATGAGCGGACGAGAGGATAGCATTGGTGGGGGTCTGGGCCCGCCGGTGGCGAGAGCGGTCGGTCGACCGGCCATTCGGGCGACTTGCAGGCGACATGGGCGTTCGTGGTGCTGGTCGCGCTGCTGACTGCGGTGTGCTGGCTCAAGGGCGAGCAGCCCCGCTGGCGATGGGGCAACGACGACTGAGCGTCGACGCGACACGCAAGCCCATGCGTCGCGGTTCGTCAGCCACGCCCTTCCTTCCGTCATCGATGCGCCGCGACGGCGCTCTGTCGAACGGCTGAATTGTCTCGACTCTCCACGCGACGCAACAATGTGAAGCAACGGCCGCCCGGCCGGGAGTTCACATCGCATTTCCCGTCGGCAGCATCCGATCGCTGAACCGCCACCGCCCGTCGGTGGCCACTTCTCGCCTGCCCGCTCCTGACACCGCATTCGAACGGCCGCGCCGAATGCCTGCGCGGCCCTTGAAAATATACCCAAATAGGGATAAATTCGTCGATGGATCCATACATCAAACCGCTGTACTGGCTCGGCTCGGCGCGCAAGGATTGAAGGTCATGCCCGAAACCGTGCAGCACACGTTCGGCTATGCGCTGTATCTGGCGCAGACAGGGCGCAAGCACGATCAGGCCAAGCCCTTGGCGGGATTCGGCTCGGCCGGCGTACTGGAGATCGTGGAATCGGAAGACAACGGCACGTACCGCGCGGTCTACACGGTGAAGCTTGGAAACAGCGTCTACGTGCTGCACTGTTTCCAGAAGAAATCGCCGAGCGGCATCGCGACACCGAAGCCGGACAACGATCTGATCCGCGCGCGTCTGAAAGCAGCCGAAGCACACGCAACAGGAGAAAGGCGATGATCGAAATCGAACAGGGCAGCGGGAACGTCTACGCGGACCTGGGCATGCGCGATGCCGATGAAATGCGGGTGAAGGCCCAACTCGCCGCGAAGATCGCGGAAATCATCAAGGCGCGCCAATGGACGCAGCAGCACGCGGCACGCTTGCTCGGCGTCCCTCAGCCGAAGCTGTCGAACATGCTGCGCGGGCAGTTTCGCGGCGTGAGCGAAATGAAGATGCTCGAATGCCTGGCGAAGCTCGGACGCGACGTGCGGATCGTCGTCGGGCCCGACCGTCGGTCGGAAGCCGAAGGGCACATCGAAGTCGTATTCGCCACCTGACGACAGCGTCGTTTCGATCGCTCCGATGCGCGGGCCGTCCAGGCTACCGGCAGCGCCGGCCGATCAAAGCACGATTCGGCGCCAGTGTTCGAGCTTCTGCTCGAACGACAGCATCGCATTCGCCGGGCTCGACGAAGGCAGCACGAGCGTCTCGTACCCGGCCTCGCCGATCACGTCGGCGAACCGCCCGGCCGTCTTGCCGTTGAAGCACACGCGCTTGAGCAACGGCGCATGCGCGCGCAGCGAATCGAAGTCGTTCGGCTTCGCGTTCCTGATCGCGGAATCCAGACTGCCCTGGCGATGGCATGCATCGAGGACGTCCCAGATGCCGATGCCGTGCGACAGCACGCGCTCGAGCCGCGCGTCGTACGGCAGTTCATGCAGCGTCGGTTCGCCGAGCACCGCGCCGAGCAGCCGCCAGAACTGGTTGGTATTTTGGTCAATTTGACATCTGGCCCATCACGGCTCGCCGTGGCCATCACCAACGTCTCGCGATATCCCTGCTATCTAGATCCGCCGAAACGGTCGCTCATCGAGCTAAAATTTGGCTCGATCGTGCTAAATTCTGGCTCGATCGTGCTATTCTCACGGCTTATGACAAAGCTCGGCGACGCCCTCTTTTCCAGTGCACAGCAACCCATTCTGGCCTGCCTGTTTGGGCAGCCCGAACAGTGGTTTCACGTCAAGGAGTTGATCCGGCTGACCAGTCTCGGTAGTGCCAGCGTCCAGCGTGAACTGAATCGTCTCGAAAAAGGTGGCCTCATCGAAACCAGACGCATCGCCAATCTCAAACAGGTGCGAGCGTTCGCCGGCAGCCCCATTTTCAGCGAGCTGCGTCTCATCATCCTCAAAACCTTCGGGGTCGTCGAGGTGCTCCGCGAAGCGCTGTCACCGCTGACCTCAGAGATACAACTCGCCTTTGTATACGGTTCGGTTGCCCAAGGCAGCGACCACGCCGGTAGCGACGTCGATGTTATGTTGGTCAGTGAGACGCTCAGCTATGGACAAATCATGGCCGCACTCGAATCGGCTGAAAGACAGCTCGGCCGCTCGGTCCAGATCACACAATACACTCACGAGGAATTTCTCGAACGGAAACGCAAAAGTCATCCGTTCCTCGCGGAAGTGCTGCGCCAACCGAAGCTGATGATTATAGGAACCGAGGACGACATTGACCGCATTGGATAACCTCGTACGCATCGGAAAACTCAAACCCCTTCCGGCGAACCGCGGCGAATTCGAGCATCTGCTCGGCCTCGCTCGAACCTTGCTCGATACCGTCACAAGCAGTAACGGAATGGCAACGGAGAGCCAGTTCATCCTCGCCTACGATGCCGCTCACGCCGCGTCACGCGCCGCGTTACGGGCTCACGGATACCGGAGCGACGACCGATATCTGGTCTTTCAGTGTCTCGAACACACGATCGGCTGGCCGACCGAAAAATGGCGCGTGCTCGATACCTGCCATCGCAGGCGCAATGCGGCCGAATACGAGGGCAACATAGATCTTCCAGCGAGTCTGACCGCCGAGTTGGTTCGGCTCACTGCTGAACTCATTGAAACCGTATCTCTACTCGACCACCTGCTGCCGTCCACCTGATACTGCTTCGCGGGATACGCTGAATCAACGAGCTTCAGGGACGAATCCCGCGCCACTGCTCCAGCTTCTGCTCGAACGACAGCATCGCATTCGCCGGGCTCGACGAAGGCAGCACCAGCGTTTCATACCCGGCCCGCCCGATCACGTCGGCAAAGCGCCCCGCCGTCTTCCCGTTGAAACACACCTTCTTCAGCAACGGCGCATGCTCGCGCAACGACGCAAAGTCGTTCGGCTTCGCATTCCGGATCGCAGAATCGAGACTGCCTTGCCGATGGCATGCATCGAGGACGTCCCAGATGCCGATGCCGTGCGACAGCACGCGCTCGAGCCGCGCGTCGTACGGCAGTTCATGCAGCGTCGGTTCGCCGAGCACCGCGCCGAGCAGCCGCCAGAACTGGTTGCGCGGATGCGCGTAGTACTGCGCGGCGTCGAGCGACGCCTCGCCCGGAAAACTGCCGAGGATCATCGTGTGCGTATTCGGCGCGACGACCGGCGGAAAGCCTTGCAGCATCTCACGCGTCTCCGTACGGCCCGACGGATCGCGGCCCGTCGCCGTGCGCGGCGAGATGACGCCACAGCGCCGGCAGCATGCACTCGGTCACCATCAGCGGCTTGCCGTGACGCTGGAACACCGAGCGCCGCGCGACAAACGCATGCGGCGCGCGCGCACCCTGCAATGCATGGCTCGCGAGCGCATACAACGGATGACCGGCGATCACGCGCCGGCTGACGAGCGCCGAGCGCTCGACCTGCGGATCGCTGTACAGCAGCTCCGCGAGCGGCCGCGTGCGCAGCCGCCGCATGGCCTGCCACACACCCTTGCTGGCCGCGAGCGGCGCGATGCTGTGCGCGGCGACGTACGGCGTCCCGTCGACCGACAGGATCACCTCGCGCACCCACATCGGCGCGCGCGGCGAACTGGCGAGCGCGTCCGGCTCGTCGAACCACGGACGGTCGACGGCCTCGCGCGTCACGCGCACGTTCACGCGGCCGAGCCGCGCGAGATGCGCGGTCAGCGATCCGCCGCGCGTCAGCCAGTCGCGCTGGTCGAGCGTGCAGCCAGGCCGCGGCGTCTCGCGCCAGCCGGCCTGCGCGCCGTCGAATCGCATGCGCGCGTTCACGCGGCGCGCGACAGCAGCAGCGCGTTGGTCCGCTTCACGAAGCTCGCCGGATCGTCGAGCATGCCGCCTTCGGCCAGCAGCGCCTGATCGAACAGCAGATGGCACCAGTCGCCGAAATCGGCGCTGTCGGCATTCAACTGCTTCACGAGCGCGTGCTCGGGATTGATCTCGAGGATCGGCTGCATCGCCGGCGCGTTCTGGCCGGCCGCCTTCAGCATCCGCTGCAGGTAGCCGCTCATGTCGTTGTCGTCCGCGACGAGGCACGACGGCGAATCGGTCAGGCGGAACGTGACGCGCACTTCCTTCACCTTGTCGCCGAGCGCTTCCTTCATCTTCTCGACGACCGGCTTGATCGCCTCGCCGGCCTGCTCCTGCGCCTTCTTCTCCTCGTCGTTCAGCTCGCCGAGATCGAGATCGCCGCGGGCCACGCTCGCGAGCGGCTTGCCGTCGAACTCATGCAGGAACGACAGCATCCATTCGTCGACGCGGTCGGTCAGCAACAGCACCTCGACGCCCTTCTTGCGGAACACTTCCAGATGCGGGCTGTTCTTCGCGGCCTGCCACGTATCGGCGGTCACGTAGTAGATCTTGCTCTGCTCGGGCTTCATGCGCGACACGTAGTCGGCGAGCGATACGTCCTGCGCGTCGGTGTCGCCGTGCGTCGACGCGAAGCGCAGCAGCTTCGCGATGCGCTCGCGGTTCGCGTGATCCTCGCCGACGCCTTCCTTCAGCACCTGGCCGAATGCGCGCCAGAACGTCTTGTACTTCTCCTTGCCGGCGTCGTCTTCCGCGTTCGCGAGTTCCTCGAGCATCGACAGCGCGCGCTTGGTCACGCCTTCGCGGATCGCCTTCACGTCGCGGCTTTCCTGCAGGATCTCGCGCGACACGTTCAGCGGCAGGTCGGCCGAATCGACGACGCCCTTCACGAATCGCAGGTATTGCGGCAGCAGTTGCTCGGCGTCGTCCATGATGAACACGCGCTTCACGTACAGCTTCAGGCCGCCGCGATAGTCGCGGTTCCACAGGTCGAACGGCGCGCGCGCCGGCACGAACAGCAGTTGCGTGTATTCGCTGCGGCCCTCGACGCGGTTGTGCGTCCACGTGAGCGGATCCTGGTGGTCGTGCGCGATGTGCTGGTAGAACTGCGTGTACTGCTCGTCGGTGACGTCGCTCTTCGAACGCGTCCACAGCGCGCTCGCCTGGTTGACGGTTTCGTCCTCGTCCTTCAGGACCATCTCGCCCTTTTCCTGATCCCACTCTTCCTTGCGCATCAGGATCGGCAGCGCGATGTGGTCGGAGTACTTCTGGATGATCGACTTCAGGCGGTGCGACGACAGCAGATCGTCCTCGCCTTCGCGCAGGTGCAGCGTGATCGTCGTGCCGCGCTGCGCGCGCTCGATCGCGTCGATCGTGAAATCGCCCTCGCCGGCGCTTTCCCAGCGCACGGCCTCGTTCGCCGGCAGGCCGGCGCGGCGCGTCTCGACGGTAATCTTGTCCGCGACGATGAAGCCCGAGTAGAAGCCGACGCCGAACTGGCCGATGAGCGCCGCGTCCTTCTGCTGGTCGCCCGACAGCTTCGTGAAGAATTCCTTGGTGCCCGAACGCGCGATCGTGCCGAGGTTCGCGATCGCCTCGTCGCGGCTCATGCCGATGCCGTTGTCGTCGATCGTGATCGTGCGCGCGGCCTTGTCGAAGCCGATGCGGATGCGCAGGTTAGGATTGTTCTCGTACAGCGCGTTGTCCGCGAGCGCTTCGAAACGCAGCTTGTCGGCCGCGTCGGACGCGTTCGACACCAGTTCGCGCAGGAAGATTTCCTTGTTGCTGTAGAGCGAATGAATCATCAGGTGGAGGAGTTGCTTGACCTCTGCCTGAAAGCTCATCGTTTCATGTGCCATGGATGCTGTTTCCTCTTACTTGAACTTGATAGGCGCCCCCGCCATGCCGTGCCGAGCGGGTTTGCGCGCTCATCTGGGGACGAACGACTCGATTTCAAGGGCCTCGGGTGATCGCGGCAAGCGGATCGCGCATGCCGGCTGCGCGGCCGACCGATCCGGTTACCGATCCGCATAGATTCGAACGTGTCCGATGTTGCCGCGGACGGAAATTTGTTCAAATGTCGCACGCGCCCCGGATCCTGGCCGAGCGACTGCATCGGCGCCTGGCGGTGGTGGGGCGAAAACGCCGGCAGCGCCGGATCGTCACGGCCCCCGCGTCCGAGCGGACGCCGAATCGGCGCCATGACCTATGACATTAAATATTGAGACAACCCGATATGACCATAGCCTCACCAGCGAAAACCGGTTACGAGAAATGGCAAGATGGCATTAAGTCGGCGGCTGACGATCCAAAATGGCAGATCTACGATTGCGAGCTTCGGGCAGCAGTAGGCGAATACAATCGGCACCTTGCCGGTGTGGCGGGTTACCGTCCGTTGGACTGGCGGCTCATCAAGGCGATGGCGTGGGTCGAGACCGGCGCCGGAGATCCATTATGGGCATCGAACCCCATGCAGATCGGCATGTACGACGATCCAGGGCTGGACGGTTTGTTGTCAGGCAAGGAAGGGGGCGATCTTATCTTGCCGGCGTCGACCCAATCGCGGCTGACCCGCGCGAATGCACGCGCCGTGCCCGCTTACAACATCCGCGCCGCTATCGGTTATCTGCTCATGCGCTTGGCGAATTTCTCCATGCAAAGCGTTCCGGACCCGGATCGACGCACGTACGAAATTTCCGTCAGACCTGGCGATAGCCTCGACAAAATTGCCCGACAACAGGGCTCGACAATCGACACGCTACGCGCACTCAATCCGGGTGTTGGCACTTTGCGCCCAGGACAACTCCTGAAATATCAGAAGGCGGCGATACGCAAAGTCATCATAGGCTGGAAGCCGATGACTACGGCAAACGTCGGTCGGCTTTACAACACGAAAGCACCCGGCACTTACGCAAAAAAGCTCGATTACGCGCTGGCAACCATTCAGCAGGGCAAGGAACCCGTATGCTCGCCGTGAGAATCGCCCAGGCGTTGGGCCTTATTACCGCGCTGCTGGCAGGTGTGGCGCAGGCCGGCAATCAGCCGCTTGCCGGGACGTTCGTCGGTCACGGCCGGCAATGCGACGGCCAACTTCGTGTGACCGAAAAAACGATCGAATGGCGCACGCCTTTCGCGCATTGCGCGAAGCGCCCCTATCGAGTGATCGAAAGCGATCCGACCGCGGCCCAACCGAAAATCGCCTTCTTGCTGAAGGGACAGCCCTGTGGTTTCGGCGTGATATCGCTTGATTTCGACCCGGCTTACCCGGATTACTGGATCGCGAAGGGCTACAGGAACCTGGACGGGTACAACAGCGATAGCGCGGACGTATTGCGTTGCAGCATGAAGCGCGTTAAGCAGTAACCCGCAAAACGTGCCGCGCAGCGGCAAAGCGGCCCGAGTCCATGCGACGCGGCCTCCAGTCAGGGAACGCACCGTTTGAAGGACCGCCGCCCTCCGCGGCGGCTCGCGAAGCGGGCCTCCCCCCATTCCGCGTCACGACGCGCGCCGCACCGCCGAGTCGATATAGCCCGCCAGCAGCCCCGGCAGCGCCGGATCGCCGCAATTCGCGACGTTGAAGCGCATCCACGTGGACGGCGACTGCTGCGGCGAGAACAGGCTGCCCGGCGTCAGCAGGAAGCCGGCTTCGTGCGCGACCGCCGCGAGCGCGTCCGAATCGACGCCCGTATCGGCCCACAGGAACATCCCGGCCGCCGGCATCGTGAAGAGCCCGAGCCCCGTGCGCTCGAGCATCCGCGCGGTCTTGTCGCGCACGCCGTCGAGCCGCGCGCGCAGCCGCTCGACGTGGCGCCGGTAATGCCCTTCGGTCAGGATCTTGTACAGCACGCGCTCGTTGAGCTCGGGCGTGGTCATCCCGACCAGCATCTTCTGGTCGGTCACCGCCTTCGCGATTTCCGGCGCGCACGCCACGTAGCCGACCCGCAGGTTCGCCGCGAGCGTCTTCGAATAGCTGCCGAGATAGATCACGCGCTTCAACTGGTCGAGGCTCGCGAGGCGCGTGGCCGGATAGCTTGGCGGGCACAGGTCGCCGTACACGTCGTCCTCGACGACGAGGAAATCGTAGGCCTCCGCGAGCTTCAGGATCCGGAACGCCTGCGCGGCCGACAGCGACGTGCCGGTCGGGTTCTGCAGCACCGAGTTGATCACGAGCATCTTCGGCCGCCACATCTGCACCAGGGTTTCGAGCGCGTCGAGGTCGGGGCCGTCGGGCGTATACGGCATCCCGACGAGCTGCGCGCCCTGCGCCGCGAAACGGCCGAACATCTGGAACCACGCGGGATCGCCGACGATCACCGCGTCGCCCGGCCGCATGTAGATCCGCGAGATCAGGTCGATCGCCTGCGTGATGCCTGACACCAGCACGATCTGTTCGGGCTTCGCGCCGATCTCGACTTCGGCCAGACGCGTCTGCAGTTGCTGGCGCAGCGGCAGGAAGCCCTGCGCGGTGCCGAAGCCGAGCATCTGTGCGCCCGACTGACGCCCGAGCGCGCGCAGCGCGCCGGTGATCAGCTCGCCGTCGAGCCAGCGGCCCGGCAGGTAGCCGAGGCCCGGGCCCTTCTCCGGGCTGACGGTGTGCAGCATGTTGCGCAGCAGCCAGACGACGTCGATCGTGTTGTGCACGGGCGCGGCCTCGGCCACGCGCGCGACGCCGTCGGCCGGCTGCGGGCCGGCGCCCGTGCGCTCGCGCACGTAGAAGCCGGAGCCGCGCCGCGAGTCGAGGTAGCCCTGCGCGACGAGGCGCTCGTAGGCCTCGACGACGGTGAAGCGCGACACGCCCTTGTCGAGCGCGAGCTTGCGGATCGACGGCATGCGCATGCCGGGACGGAACACGCGTTCGTCGATCCGCCGCCGCGCCCACTGGACCAGCTGGTCGACGAGCGTGAGCGTGGCGGTGTCGTGCGGCGCGGGAATCTGGGCGAGTGGGACGGTGGACATGGTGGACATGGGCGGCGGCTCCAACTGTACCGAAGGCTATCGCGCCGATTGTACCGTTACTGTGCCGGTAGCGACGATTACAGTTGACCGGAATGGCGATCGTGCGGCCGCCGTTCCGGCCGCGCCATACCAGGCGCCGCGCCCGCCGGCCCGCATCGCGGCCGGTGCGCCGGCCGGCCCGGCCCCCGCCCGGTACGTCGTCCGCCTACCATGACACTTTCGCTTCCCGACCGACGCTCATGCCAGCCCGCTCCCTGACACTCGACCATCTCGTGATTGCCGCGCGCACCCTCGACGAAGGCGTGCGCCATGTCGCCGACGCGCTCGGCATCGAACCGGCCGGCGGCGGCCGCCACCCGCTGATGCGGACCCACAATGCGCTGTTCGGCGCGTGGGGCGGGCTCTACCTCGAAGTGATCGCGATCGACCCCGATGCGCCCGCGCCGGGCGACGATGCGAAGCCGCCGCGCGCGCGGCTGTTCGGGCTCGACGATCCGGCGATTCAGGCTCGGCTCGCGCAGGGCCCGTTTCTCGCGCACTGGGTCGCCCGCGTCGACCGCCCGCGCCAGCTTGCGCTGTGGCAGCGCCAGTACCCGGCCCGCATCGCGCCCGTCGTCGCGATGCGGCGCGGCGACCTGAGCTGGGGCCTCACGGTGCCCGACGACGGCAGCTTCCCCGCATGGCAAGGCGCGGGCGACGGCCTCGTGCCGTCGCTGATCCAGTGGGACAGCCCGCGCCATCCGGCCGACTCGCTGCCGAACGACGGCGTCGCGCTGAAGGCGCTCAAGGGCGCCCATCCGCGTGCGGATACGATCCGCGAGCAACTCGACTGGCTCGGCGCCGCGCACCTGCTCGACGTCGAATCCACCGACGGCCCGCCCGCGCTCGTCGCCGAATTCGACACGCCGCAGGGCACGCGCACGCTGCGCTGAGCTCGCTGACGCCCGTTCCATTACACACACCCAGCAAGACGGAGACACCCACGAATGAATTCGCGCGAAACCCGCGGCATGCTGCTCGGCCTCATCGGCGTGATGATCTTCAGCCTGACGCTGCCGATGACGCGGATCGTCGTATCCGAACTCAATCCGCTGCTCAACGGCCTCGGCCGCGCGCTCGCCGCCGCCGTGCCGGCCGGCCTGCTGCTGTGGTGGCGCCGCGAGCCGCTGCCGACCCGCGCGCAACTGAAGAGCCTCGCGATCACGTCGGCCGGCGTGATCATCGCGTATCCGGTGTTCTCCGCCTGGGCGATGAAATCGGTGCCGGCCTCGCACGGCGCGGTGGTCAACGGGTTGCAACCGTTGTTCGTCGCGCTGTACGCGGCGTGGTTGTCGCACGAACGGCCGTCGAAGGCGTTCTGGGCCAGCGCGGTGGCCGGCAGCGCGCTCGTGATCGCGTTCGCGCTGCGCGACGGCGGCGGCACCGTGCAGGCCGGCGACGCGCTGATGCTCGTCGCGGTCGGCATCGGCGCGCTCGGCTATGCGGAAGGCGCGCGCCTCGCGCGCCAGATCGGCGGCTGGCAGGTGATCTGCTGGGCGCTCGTGGTGTCGGCGCCGTTCCTCGTGCTGCCGGTCGGCTGGCTCGCGTGGACGCAGCACGCCGCGCATCCGGGCCCGCTCGCCCTGCGCACGTGGCTCGCGTTCGGGTACGTGACCCTCTTTTCGCAATTCATCGGCTTTTTCGCGTGGTACGCGGGGCTCGCGATGGGCGGCACCGCGCGCGTCGGCCAAGTGCAGCTGCTGCAGATTTTCTTCACGATCGCCTTTTCCGCGCTGCTGTTCGGCGAAACGGTCACGCCGTCCACGTGGCTGTTCGCGGCGGCCGTGATCGCGACCGTGGTGCTCGGGCGCCGCTCGGCGGTGGCCACGGCACCGCGCCCCGCTCGCGCCGGCTGATGAGGTGCGCCATAATGGACGTTTTGCCTGATCGGTATTGCCTACCCAGCCGCGAAGGCTTCATCGTGCTCGCGCTCGCCCACCCGGCGGCGTCGAAGCGATCCGCCCGAACGACCTTTCTTGACTGACCACGATATCCGAACGAGGAGACTATGAATCCGAGCGACCTGCATCCGCCGCACTGGCAGCTTTCCGAACGCGCCCGCAAGCTGACGAGCTCTGCGATCCGCGAGATCCTGAAGGTCACGGAACGCCCCGAGGTCATCTCGTTCGCCGGCGGTCTGCCCGCTCCCGCGACGTTCCCGGCGGAACGCATGCGCGCCGCCGCCGACCGCGTGCTGCGCGACGCGCCGGCCGCCGCGCTCCAGTACAGCGCGACCGAAGGCTACCTGCCGCTGCGCGAGTGGATCGCCGAGCGCTACGGCGTGCGCGTGTCGCAGGTGCTGATCACGACCGGCTCGCAGCAGGCGCTCGACCTGCTCGGCAAGGCGCTGATCGACCCGAACAGCCCGATCCTCGTCGAAACCCCGACCTACCTCGGCGCGCTGCAGTCGTTCTCGCTGTACGAGCCGCGCTACGTGCAGGTGCCCACCGACGAGCAGGGCCTGCTGCCGGCAGGCCTCACGCCCGAACTCACGCAAGGCGCGCGCCTGCTGTACGCGCAGCCGAACTTCCAGAACCCGACCGGCCGCCGCCTGCCCGTCGAGCGCCGCCGCGCGCTCGCCGCGTTCGCGCAGTCGAGCCCGTTCCCGGTGCTGGAGGACGACCCGTACGGCGCGCTGAACTACCAGGGCGAGCCGCTGCCGACGATGCTGTCGATGGCGCCCGACCACGTCGTGCACCTCGGCACGTTCTCGAAGGTGCTCGCGCCGGGCCTGCGGATCGGCTACATCATCGCGCCCGAGGAGCTTCACTTCAAGCTCGTGCAGGCCAAGCAGGCCACCGACCTGCACACGCCGACGCTCACGCAGCGTATCGCGCACGAAGTGATCAAGGACGGCTTCCTCGACGAGCACATCCCGACGATCCGCGAGCTGTACAGCGCGCAGTGCGACGCGATGCTCGGCGCGCTCGCGCGCCACATGCCGGAAGGCGTCACGTGGAACCGCCCCGAAGGCGGGATGTTCATCTGGGTGAACCTGCCCGCGCAGATCGACAGCATGAAGCTGCTCGCCGCAGCCGTCGACAACCACGTCGCCTTCGTGCCGGGCGCGCCGTTCTTCGCGGAGAACGCGCAGCAGAACACGCTGCGCCTGTCGTTCGTGACGGTGCCGCCCGAGAAGATCGAGGAAGGCGTCGCGCGTCTCGGCAAGCTGCTGCGCGAGCGCCTCGGCGAGCGCCTCTGATCCCCTTTTTCCCTGTCACGACTCTCTACGAGGAATCGAACGCATGGCTAACGTCTACGACAAACTGAAGTCGCTCGGCATCGAGCTCCCGACCGCCGGCGCACCGGCCGCCGCCTACGTGATGAGCGCGCAAAGCGGCAACACGGTCTACCTGTCGGGCCACATCGCGAAGAAGGACGGCAAGGTCTGGGCCGGCAAGCTCGGCGCGGATCTGCAAACGGAAGACGGCAAGGCGGCCGCCCGCTCGATCGCGATCGACCTGCTCGCGACGCTGCACGCGCACACCGGCGACCTGAACAAGGTCACGCGCATCGTCAAGCTGATGAGCCTCGTCAACTCGACGCTCGACTTCACCGAACAGCACGTCGTGACGAACGGCGCATCGGAGCTGATCGCCGAAGTGTTCGGCGACGCGGGCAAGCATGCGCGCTCGGCGTTCGGCGTCGCGCAGATCCCGCTCGGCGCGTGCGTCGAGATCGAACTGATCGCCGAAGTCGCGTAACGCGCGCGTCGCGATGGCCGGCCGTCTGGTTCGCTTCAAGCAGGTCGACGTGTTCACGTCGGCGCCGTTCAAGGGCAATCCGCTCGCCGTGGTGTTCGACGCCGATTCGCTCGGCGACGACACCATGCTCGAGATCGCCCGCTGGACGAACCTGTCGGAAACGACGTTCCTCTGCACGCCGACCGATCCGGAAGCCGACTATCGCGTGCGGATCTTCACGACGGGCGGCGAACTGCCGTTCGCCGGCCACCCGACGCTCGGCACCGCGCACGCGTTCCTCGAAAGCGGCGCGCGGCCGCGCACGCCGGGCCGGCTGATCCAGCAGTGCGGGGTCGGCCGGGTCGCGCTGCGCGAGCAGGCCGGCGGCTGGGCGTTCGCCGCGCCGCCGGCGCGCGTCACGCCGCTCGACCGTTCGGACTACGCGGCACTGGCCGCCGCGCTGCGCAGCGACGCGCTCGACCTCGATGCCGAGCCGTGCGCGGTGGACAACGGCGCGCCGTGGCTGGTCGTGCGGCTGAAGTCGGCCGACGCGTGCATCGGCCTGTCGCCCGATCCGGCCGCACTGGCGGCACTGACCCGCCGCTACGGCGTGGACGGCCTCGCCGCCTATGCACCGCACGCCGAAGGCGGCCCCGCGACGTTCGAGATCCGCTGCCTGATGACGGGCGGTACGTTCGGCACGCCCGGCGAGGATCCCGTCACCGGGAGCGCGAACGCCGCGCTGGCCGGGCTGCTGACGCGGCAGGAACGCCGCCCCGGCCCGTCGTATACGGCCCGCCAGGGCACGGCGATCGGCCGCGACGGCCGCGTCTTCGTCCGCTACGACGAAGACGGCACGACCTGGATCGGCGGCCAAGTCGTCACGGTCGTCGACGGCACGTTCCGTTCACCCCACTGACATTTCGCGATGTGCGATGGTACGGGCGCGTCCGGCGCCCCGCGCTTTGCCCAACTATCGCAAAAACGTTCCAACCAGTAATATCGGGCCTAATCCGTTGTTTCGGAGGTCTGTCCATGGTTGCGCGTCCCGCGAACGAACAGACGTCGGGACAATCCGAACCATAGCCGGCCATCCAGACGGATGGCGCACGCGAGCAGGACGCCACCCTCTTCGATGAGCTCCGCCCGGTCCAACCACACGCCGCCGAACCGGCCGCTGCGCGCGCCGCGCAAGTCGCGCCGGCGTGCGCTGTTTGCCATCCCGCTGCTCGGGATGCTGGCGCTCGCGCTGCTGTGGGCCGTGATCATCGCGCGCCTGTCCGTTGAAAAGGACAGTGCGTACAAGGAAGCGGCGGCTTCCGCGGCGATCCTGTCGTCCGCGCTCGAGCAGCATACGGTCAAGGCGATCCACCAGGTCGACCAGATCACCCGCTTCGTCAAGTTCGAATTCGAGAAATCGCCGGCGCGCTTCAATCTCGCGAGCGCCGTCGAGAAAGGCGTCGTGCCGAGCGATACGCTGATCCAGGTGTCGCTCGTCAACGCGAAAGGCATCCTGTTCGCGAACACCGCCGAACTCCATCCGCAGCCGATCAACCTGTCCGACCGCGAGCACTTCAAGGTCCACCTCGCGCACAACGACGATCGCCTCTTCATCAGCAAGCCCGTGCTCGGCCGCGTGTCGAGCCACTGGACGCTGCAGATGACGCGGCGCCTGAACAATCCGGACGGCAGCTTCGCCGGCATCGTCGTGGTGTCGGAGGACCCGAGCTACTTCACGAACGATTTCTACAACAACGCGGCCATCGGCAAGGAAGGCGTGATCGCGGTCGTGTCCGACACGGGCGCCGTGCTCGCGCGGCGCACGGGCTCGGTGAACAACGCGCCGGGCGCGTTCTCCGCGTCGGGCGTCTACCCGATCGCGGAGCGCGTGACCGGCACGATCATCGATCCGATCGACGGCGTGACGCGCATCGTGTCGTACCGCCACCTCGACGGCTACCCGCTCGCGGTGATGGTCGGGCTGTCGCAGACCGAAGAGTTCGCGGACTACACCCACACGCGCAACGTCTACCTGCTGATGACGAGCTTCATCACGCTCGCGATGCTCGCGTTCTTCGGCGTCGCGACCGGCCTGATCGGCAAGCTGCTCGGCCGCGAGCGCGAAATGACCCAGCTTGCCGAATACGACCTGCTCACCGGCCTCGCGAACCGCTATGCGACGCTGCGCGGGCTGCGCAACGACGTGTCGATGCCCGCGAGCCTGTCGCGGCTCGGCCTGCTGTTCATCGATCTCGACAACTTCAAGACCGTCAACGACACGCTCGGCCACAACGCCGGCGACATCGTGCTGCAGATGACCGCGTCGCGCCTGGCCGATGCGGTCGGCGACGAAGGCTCGCTCGCGCGCATCGGCGGCGACGAGTTCGTCGTCGTGATGAAGGGCGACGACGTCGAGCGGCGCGCGGTGCGGCTCGCGGAAGCGATCATCCGGATGTTCAGCGAGCCGTTCGACGTACGCGGCAGCTCGTTCGTGCTGCATGCGAGCATCGGCATCGCGCTGCACACCGTCGCGAACGAAAGCGAGATCGACCTGCTGAAAAAGGCCGACCTCGCGATGTACAGCGCGAAGGACGCCGGCAAGAACTGCTACCAGTTCTATGCGCCGCACCTGTCGCATCGCGCCGACCACCTGATGCGCTGGGAACAGCAATTGCGCGTCGCGCTCGCCGAGGGACAGCTGTTCCTCGCGTACCAGCCGAAGATCGACCTCACGCACCGCACGATCACCGGCTTCGAGGCGCTCGCGCGCTGGGACCATCCCGAGCACGGCGTGATCTCCGCGAACGAATTCATTTCGATCGCCGAATCGACCGGCCTGATCGTGCCGATCGGCGACTTCGTGATCCGCACCGCATGCGAGCAGATCGCGCGCTGGCGCGACGAGGGCCACGACACGCTGACGCTCGCGGTCAACATCTCGCCCGTGCAGTTCTGGCGCGGCGACCTGATCGAGACGATCTCGCAGGCGCTGCACGACACCGGCATCGACGCGAACCGGCTCGAGATCGAGATCACCGAAACCGCGATGATGGAATATCCGGAACTCGTGTCCGAGAAGATCGTCGCGCTGAAGAAGCTCGGCATCCGGATCGCGCTCGACGATTTCGGCACCGGCTATTCGTCGCTGTCGTACCTGCACCGCTTCTCCGTCGACACGCTGAAGGTCGACCGCTCGTTCGTGCAGGCGATTCCGAACGATCGCAGCGTGTGCGTGATGGTGTCGTCGATCGTGCATCTCGCGCGCTCGCTCGGGCTGACCGTCGTCGTCGAGGGCACGGAGACCGAGGAGCAGATCACGTGGCTGTCCGCGCTCGGCGAAATCGAGGCGCAGGGCTTCCTGTTCTCGCGCCCGGTGCCGGCCGACGCGATTCCCGCGCTGATCGCACGCTTCGGCGTGCGCGGCGAGCGCCTGAACGTCGTCGCGCAACGCGCGACCGGCAGCACGGGCGGCTGAACACCACACCGCTGCCGCCGCGGCGCGGGTTGCGCGCCGCCGCAATTGTTACGTTTTCCGATCCGATCGTTTAGTTCATTAACTAGCGTTTTCGCGCATGGTAGTGTCACGATGCGCGGCGGACAATCGGGAGGGCCGACGTGTCGGCGGGCCGCCGGCGCGGCCCTACGCGAGAGATCCGGCCCTGCGCCAACCACACAATCATGACAACCGTCGAAGTCGAAGCGACCGCGCGTGTCGAAGAGGCACCCGCATCCCTATGGGCCTTGTTCAAGGTCGTCGCCGGCATTTCGGCCGTCTCGTGGGGCGGACTTTCGATGATGGCGCAACTCGAACGCCACTACGTGGAGCGGCTGCAGCGCATCGAGCCGCACGTCTTCGGCGATCTCGTCGCGCTCGCATGGCTCGTACCGGGCCCCGTCGGCTGCAACGTCGCCGTGCAGGTCGGCCAGACGCTGCACGGTCGCGCCGGCGCATGGGTCGCCGGCATCGCGAGCGTGCTGCCGTTCTCGATCCTGATGACGCTGTTCGCGATCTTCTATCAGACGCCGCTCGTGCGCTCGCTCGCCGCGCCGATGCTGATCAATCACTTCGGGATGGTGCTCGCCGCGCTGATCGGCGTCACGTGGGTCAAGCAGGTGCGCTCGCTCGCGCGCACGCGGCTCGAACAGACGATCGCCGCGCTATCGACGATTCTGCTCGCTTTCGCGCATAGTCCGGCCGCTTTCGTCGGGATTCTGTTCGCCGCGTTTGCAGCAGGCTGGCTGACGGGGCCGTCGCAACGCGACGCGGTCGATTTCACGTTGTCGAAACGCGACCGCGGCCTGCTCGTGCTGCTCGGCGTGCTCGTCGTGCTGTTCGCGCTGCCGCTGCCGGGCGATTACCAGGCGGACCTGCTGTGGCCGCGCCTCGCGGGCGCCGGCATGACGCTGTTCGGCGGCGGCTTCTCCGCGCTGCCGGTGCTCAAGACGCTGTTCGTGTCGCCGGCGACGGGCATCTCCGATCACGACTTCACGCTCGCCTTCGCGCTGTCGCCGGTCGCGCCGGGGCCGCTGCTGAACGTCGTGCCGTTTCTCGGCTACCTGACCGACGGCTGGATCGGTGCGCTGCTCGCCACGGCCGCGCTGTTCATTCCGTCGGGATGCCTCGTCGTATTTGCGCAGAACCACCTGCTCCGGCTCAAGCGCCATTCGCGCTTCGAGCACGGGATGCGCCTGCTGCGCGCGGCGACGACGGGCTTTCTCGTCGTCGCCGTCGTGAAGATCCTGCATCGCGAGCCGGCCGACCCTGTTTACTGGCTGACGGGCGCTTTCGCGACGCTGTGCTTCACGCGCTTCAAGGTGCCCGTCTATGCCGTGTACGGCGCGGTCGCCGTCGCATGCAGCGTGTGGCTGTGGGCCGCGCACTGACGGGCGGCGGCCGTCGCCCTGCCCGGCGCGGCCCGCGTTGCCGCTTCAACCGGCCTGCACGGCGACCCGGCGTGCCATCCAGCGGGCGCGCAGCGCGTCGTACGCGAGGTTGAAGCAGAACGTGTAGGGCAGGAAGAACAGCACGATGCCGAGGTCGAGCAGCAGCGCCTCGACGAGGCTCACGTTCAGCCACCACGCGGCAACCGGCACCACCATCGCGACGAGGCCGAGCTCGAACGTCACCGCGTGCGCGATCCGCATGCCGAGCGTGCGCGACAACCCGGCGCGCCGCTCGAAGCGGTCGAACAGCGCGTTGAAGGTCATGTTCCACGCCATCGCGATCAGCGACACCATCACCGTCAGCACGCCGACGTGCGACACCGGCATGTCGAGCAGCCACGCGCCGATCGGCGCGCACAGCGCGATCGCCACCAGTTCGAACGTCAGCGCGTGCAGCAGGCGCTCCGTCACCGTTTTATTGATCTGTTTCATGATGCGCTCCCATGCGTTAGCTGATCCATGCCGGCCATTCTGATCGGCGATACCGTACCAATCCAGTTTGATATCATCGGTTTTACCGATATAACGCTGCCTGGAGCACCGCATGCACCACGCCCCCGAAGCCCTGCTCGCCTTCGTCGAAGCGGCGCTGCTCGGCTCGTTTACGGCCGCCGCCCGCAAGCTCGGCAAGCGTCAGTCGACCGTGTCGGAAGCGATCGCGAATCTCGAAATCGATCTCGGCGTGCAGTTGTTCGATCGCTCGACGCGCGCGCCGACGCTCACCGAGGCCGGCCGCGCGCTACTGCCGCAGGTGCAGCGCGCGCTCGAGGCCAGCGCGGCGATCGATCGCACGGCCGCCCGCCTCGCGCGCGGCGAGGAAGCGCGGCTCACGCTCGTCGTGTCCGATACGTACCAGTCGAAGCGCTACGAGGAAACGTTGATGGCGCTCGAACGGCGCTTTCCGGCGCTCGAACTCGAATGCCAGATCGCCGAGCACGACGACGTGCTCGACCTGATCCAGCAAGGCCGCGCGCAACTCGGGCTGATGGCCGCCCGCGCGGCCTACCCGGCCGATATCGGCGCGGCGACGGTGGCGGAGGAATCGGAGATCGGGCTGTTCGTCGGCCGCACGCATGCGCTCGCCGAATACGGCGACGCCGAAGTGCCGCATGCGGCGCTGCGCGACGTGCGCGAACTGCGCCTCAATACCTACGTGACGACCGAAAGCCGCGGCACCGACGACCGGATCGTCGTCGGCACGCAGCACTGGCTGGCGCCGAGCTACCTGATGCTGCTGGAGATGGCGGTACTGGGGTTCGGTTGGGCGGAGCTGCCGCGCTGGATGGTCGAACACTTCGCGCGCGACCGCCTGTGCGAGCTGCGTGCACGCGGGTGGCCGCGCCGCGTGCGGGTGGATGCGGTCTGGTCGCGCAACCGGCCGCTCGGCCCGGCCGGTTCATGGCTGCTCGATGCGATGCTGGCCGCGTAGCGGCGCGTGCCGCCGGGCCCGCGACGGAGGGCAGCGGCCTGACGCCGGCCGGTCAGAAACCGCGCGACAGCACGGCCGCGCCGATCGTGACGACGCCGAGCACGAGGTTCACGACGACGAGCAGGCGCATCGCGTTCACCGTGCGCGCGCCGTCCGGCCAGTTCTGCGCCTGCACCGCACGGCGGATGCGCGGAAACAGCGCGAAGCGGATGTGCCCGAAGATCAGCATCATCACGACGCCGAGCCCCGCCATCGCATGCAGCGACCACGTCGCATGCGCGCCGCCGAAGCTCATCAGCAGGAAGCCGCCGGACAGCAGGATCACGATCACGGCCCCTGAAACCCAGTTGAAGAAGCGGCCGAACACGCCTTCGATCAGCGGCAACCGCAGCTGCGGCGACAGGTCGGACAGCGCCGGGCGCAGGCAGAAGTGCGCGAAGACCATCCCGCCCACCCACACGGCGACGGCCAGCAGGTGAAGAAACAGCGCGACGGCAACGGCGTGGGACATGGGGACGATCCTGTGATGAGTGGGGGTGCAGCGAACGGCCGCGTCGCACGCGGCATCAAGCGACGTTCGACCCGCCAGCCGCGCGGCGGTTCAGGCCCTCGGCGCGATTTCACACTATTTTGCAAATTCCGCGTGACAGCGCCACGCTTGCTTACCCGAATCCCTCGCCTAAAAGAAAAAGCCGCACACCCGCCGAAGCGGACGTGCGGCCTGCGACCGCGGCCGAACCGGATGTTCCGGACGAACCGTACGACCGCGCGACGTCAGCCGAGCAGCGGACGCAGCTCGGTGACGACCTTGAGCTTCGTGTCCGGCGCGCGGCCCTTGCGAGCGCGCTTGCCGATGTGCGGCGCGAGCCCCGCGTACGACAGCGTCTCGTCCTGCACCTTGCCGCCGCGGCCCGTGCCGATCAGCACGACGCCGGCCGGATCGATCGCCAGCGCCTGCACGAGCGTTTCCTTGTCGTCGAGCGCCATCAGGATCACACCGCGCCCGCCGCCGGACAGCGTCTTCATCTCGTCCATCCCGAACACGAGCAAGCGCCCGCCGCTCGACAGGCACGCGACCTGCGTCGCGTTCGGCAGCACCGGCATCGGCGCGAGCGGCACCGCGCCCGTATCGATCGTCATGAACGACTTGCCGGCCTTCACGCGGCTCACCATGTCGCCGACCTTCGCGAGGAAGCCGAAGCCGTTGCTCGACGCGAGCAGCAGTTGCTGGTCGGCCGGCGCCGCGTAGTAGTGCATCAGGTGCGAGCCCGATTCGAGCTCGATCAGCGACGTGACCGGCACGCCGTCGCCGCGCCCGCCCGGCAGCACCGACACGTCGACCGAATACACGCGGCCGCTGCTGCCCCACGCGATCAGGCGATCCGGCGTGCGGCACTGGAATGCCGCGTACAGGTGGTCGCCCGCCTTGAACGTGAAGCCGGCCGGGTCGAGCCCGTGGCCCTTCAGCGCACGCACCCAACCCTTCTGCGATACGACCACCGTCACCGGCTCGTCGACCACCTTCGCCTCGAACGTCGCGCGCTTTTCCTGCTGGATCAGCGTGCGGCGATCGTCGCCGTACTGCTTCGCATCGGCCTCGATCTCCTTGATCATCAGCCGCTTCATCGCGCTTTCGTTCGCGAGCAGTTCCTCGAGCTTCGCCTTCTCGTCGCGCAGTGCTTCGAGTTCCTTCTCGATCTTGATCTTCTCGAGCCGCGCGAGCTGGCGCAGCCGGATTTCGAGGATATCCTCGGCCTGCCGCTCGCTGAGGCCGAACGCGCTCATCAGCGCGGCCTTCGGCTCGTCCGACTCGCGGATGATGCGGATCACCTCGTCGATGTTCAGGAAGACGATCATCCGTCCTTCGAGGATGTGGATGCGGTCGTCGACCTTCGCGAGACGGTGGCGCGTGCGCCGCGTCATCGTCAGCTGGCGGAACTTCACCCATTCGTCGAGGATCGTCAGCAGGCCCTTCTGGCCCGGCCGGCCGTCGGCGCCGATCATCACGAGGTTCAGCGTCGCGTTCGATTCGAGGCTCGTGTACGCGAGCAGCGTGTTCACGAATTCCGTCTGGTCGATCGTGCGCGACTTCGGCTCGAACACGAGCCGCACGGCTGCTTCCTTGCCCGACTCGTCGCGCACCGCGTCGAGCAGGTCGAGCATCGCCTTCTTCGTGTTCAGCTGCTCGGGCGTCAGCGTCTTCTTGCCGAGCTTGAGCTTCGGATTGGTCAGCTCCTCGATTTCCTCGAGCACCTTCTGGCCCGACGTGTTCGGCGGCAGCTCGGTCACGACGAGCTGCCACTGGCCGCGCGCGAGATCCTCGATCTTCCACTTCGCACGCACCTTCAGGCTGCCGCGGCCCGTTTCGTACGCCGCCGAGATTTCGGTGTCGCTCGAGATGATCTGGCCGCCGCCGGGGAAATCCGGGCCGGGAATCAGGTTCATCAGCTCCGCGTGCGTAAGCTTCGGATTGCGGATCAGCGCGACCGCCGCGGCCGCGACTTCGCGCAGGTTGTGCGACGGGATTTCGGTGGCGAGGCCGACCGCGATGCCCGATGCGCCGTTCAGCAGCACGAACGGCATGCGGCTCGGCAGCGTCTTCGGCTCCTCGAACGAACCGTCGTAGTTCGGCATGAAGTCGACCGTACCCTGGTCGATTTCGTCGAGCAGCAGCTTCGAGATCGGCGTGAGCCGCGCTTCGGTGTAACGCATCGCCGCCGCGCCGTCGCCGTCGCGCGAGCCGAAGTTGCCCTGCCCGTCGATCAGCGGATAGCGCAGCGAGAAATCCTGCGCGAGCCGCACGAGCGCGTCGTACGCCGACTGGTCGCCGTGCGGGTGGTATTTACCGAGCACGTCGCCGACCACGCGCGCCGACTTCACCGGCTTCGCGTCGGGCCCCAGGCCCATTTCGTTCATCGCGAACAGGATCCGGCGCTGCACCGGCTTCTGACCGTCGCACACGTCGGGCAGCGCGCGGCTTTTCACGACGCTGACCGCGTAGCTGAGATATGCCTGCTCCGCGTAGTTGCCGAGCGTCAGCGCGTCGCTCTCGGGCGCGTCGGGGCTGGCGAAGAGATCGGAAGTGTTGTCGTCCATCTGAATTCCGTATTCGTAAGTGGCGTGAGGCCGGGCCGGGCGTCACGCCCGGCCGCGCGGAAGCGGCGGTGCAGTGTTCGATGTCAAGCGGTGCTGATGCGCCAGCGGATTCGCGTTCGTGGCAAGAAGCAAACCGCAGCGATGCCGGACGCATCGCGAGGATTTGCGACGCCGCCGGGCGCGAAGCCGCAGCGCATCAGTGCCGATTGGCGTCGAACACTGCACTAAATGTCCGCTTCGACTTCGTTGCCCTTTTCCTCGAGCCAGCCGCGCCGCGCGGCTGCCTCGCCCTTGCCCATCAGCATCGTCATCCGCGCGACGGTCGCCTCGTAGTCGAGCTCGCCGAGCTTCACCGGCATCAGGCGGCGCGTGTCGGGATTCATCGTCGTGTCCCACAGTTGCTCGGCGCTCATTTCCCCGAGCCCCTTGAAGCGGCTGATGCTCCACTGCGTGTCGCGCACGCCGTCCTTGCGCAGCTTGTCGAGGATCGCTTCGAGCTCGCCGTCGTCGAGCGCATAGAGCTTCTGCGCGGGCTTCTTGCCGCGCGCGGGCGCATCGACGCGAAACAGCGGCGGGCGCGCGACGTACACGTGGCCGCGCTCGATCAGTTGCGGGAAATGCTTGAAGAACAGCGTGAGCAGCAGCACCTGGATGTGCGAGCCGTCGACGTCCGCGTCCGACAGGATGCAGATCTTGCCGTAGCGCAGGTTCGACAGGTCGACGGTGTCGTCCGGGCTGTGCGGATCGACGCCGATCGCGACCGAGATGTCGTGCACCTCGTTGTTCGCGAACAGGCGGTCGCGCTCGGTTTCCCACGTGTTCAGCACCTTGCCGCGCAGCGGCAGGATCGCCTGGTATTCCTTGTCGCGGCCCATTTTCGCGGAGCCGCCCGCCGAGTCGCCCTCGACGAGAAACAGTTCGTTGCGCGCGATATCTTCGGTCTCGCAATCGGTCAGCTTGCCGGGCAGCACCGCGACGCCCGAGCTCTTGCGCTTCTCGACCTTCTGGCCCGCGCGCGTGCGCGCCTGCGCCTGCTTGATCACGAGTTCGGCGAGCTTCTTGCCGTGCTCGACGTGCTGGTTCAGCCACAGTTCGAGTGCCGGACGCGAGAACGACGACACGAGCTTCACCGCGTCGCGGCTGTTCAGCCGCTCCTTGATCTGCCCCTGGAACTGCGGATCGAGCACCTTCGCGGACAGCACGAACGACACGCGCGCGAACACGTCTTCCGCGAGCAGCTTCACGCCCTTCGGCTGCAGGTTGTGCAGTTCGACGAAGCTCTTCACCGCCTGGTACAGGCCGTCGCGCAGCCCCGACTCGTGCGTGCCGCCGGCCGGCGTCGGGATCAGGTTCACGTACGACTCGCGCACGAGCGAGCCTTCCTCGCTCCATGCGACGACCCACGACGCGCCCTCGCCCTCGGCGAAGGTTTCGTCGGTCGAACGCGAGTCGGCGAAGCGCTCGCCTTCGAACAGCGGGATCAGCAGCTCGCTGCCGTTCATTTCGTCGAGCAGGTAGCCGCGCAGGCCGTCTTCATACTTCCAGGTCTGGCGCTCGCCCGTCTTTTCGTTGACGAGCACGACCTCGACGCCCGGCAGCAGCACGGCCTTCGAGCGCAGCAGGCGCTGCAGCTCGCCGAGCGGCAGGTTCGGCGAATCGAAGTACTTCGGATTCGGCCACACCTGCACGCGCGTGCCGGATTTCTTCTCGCCGCGGCCCGCCGCCTGCGTGGCGAGCGGCTTCACGACGTCGCCGTCGGCGAAGCCGAGCTCGGCGATCTTGCCGTCGCGCCAGACCGTCACGTCCAGACGCGTCGCGAGGGCGTTCGTCACCGACACGCCGACGCCGTGCAAGCCGCCCGAGAACGTATAGGCGCCGCCCGCGGCCTTGTCGAACTTGCCGCCCGCGTGCAGGCGCGTGAACACGATCTCGACGACCGGCACGCCTTCTTCGGGATGCATGCCGAACGGGATACCGCGGCCGTCGTCCTCGACCGAGACCGACTGGTCCGCATGCAGCGTGACCGTGATCTGCTTGCCGTAGCCGCCAAGCGCCTCGTCGGACGCGTTGTCGATGACTTCCTGGATGATGTGCAGCGGATTCTCGGTACGGGTGTACATGCCGGGCCGCTGCTTGACCGGCTCGAGACCCTTGAGCACCTTGATCGATGCTTCGCTATAGGCCGCGCTGGGTTTCTTCGTTGACATAGGCGCTGAATTTCGTCATTCATCGGGACGTTGTCCACACCTCGTGTGGATAACGTCGTGGACAAAACGTTGAGTTCCGTAAAAAAGCGAATCGAAACAACGGTGTGCTTGAACTGCTCCGAAAGCGGGCGCGCGGCGTGCGCGGCGCGACCCTGGACGCGCGGTATTTTACTGGTTCCGCGTGGCGCGCCAATCTCGGGATCGGCGCGCGCCGTGCGCGTCACGCCGGCTTGCGCTTCGCCTCGAGCGTTTCCCACCGTTCGAGCGCGGCGAGCAATTCGTCGTCGATCGCCGCGAACCGCTCGGTCAGGCGCGTGCCTTCCTGCGGATCCTTCGCGAAAATCGCGCCGTCCTCGAGCTGCGCATTGATCGTCTTCTGCTCCGCTTCGAGCGCGGCGATCTTCTCCGGCAGCGAATCGAGTTCGCGCTGCTCGTTGAACGACAGCTTCACCGTGCGCTGCGCGTTGCGGCCGGCCGCGCTCTTCGCCGGTTCGTCCTTCGCGGGCGCCGCCTCCTTGACCGCGCGCTTCGCCGCTTCCTGCTGCGCGAGCTGCTCCGAGCGCTCGCTCTGGATCTGCCAGTCGGTGAAGCCGCCGACGTATTCGCGCCACTTGCCGTCGCCCTCCGCCGCGATCACCGAGGTCACGACGTTGTCGAGGAACGCGCGATCGTGGCTGACCAGCAGCACCGTGCCGTCGTAGTCGGCCAGCAGCTCTTCGAGCAGTTCGAGCGTCGGGATGTCGAGGTCGTTGGTCGGTTCGTCGAGCACCAGCACGTTGGCCGGACGCGCGAACAGGCGCGCGAGCAGCAGCCGGTTGCGCTCGCCGCCCGACAGCGACTTCACCGGCGAACGCGCGCGTTCCGGCGCGAACAGGAAATCGCCGAGATAGCTCATCACGTGCTTGCGCACGCCGCCGATCTCGACCCATTCGCTGCCGGGGCTGATCGTATCGGCCAGGCTCTTTTCCTGGTCGAGCTGCGCGCGCATCTGGTCGAAATACGCGACCTGCAGGTTCGTGCCGGTGCGCACCGTGCCTTCGTCGGGCTTCAGCTCGCCGAGGATCAGCTTCAGCAGCGTGGTCTTGCCGGCGCCGTTCGGGCCGACGAAGCCGATCTTGTCGCCGCGCATCACCGTCGTCGAGAAGCGGTCGACCACCGTGCGGCCGCCGTAGCGCTTCGTCACGTCGGTCAGCTCCGCGACGATCTTGCCGGACTTCTCGCCCTGCGCGACGTCGAGCTTCACGTTGCCCTGCGCATTGCGGCGCTCCGCGCGTTCGTTGCGCATCTGCACGAGCCGCGCGATGCGCCCGACGCTGCGCGTTCGGCGCGCTTCGACGCCCTTGCGGATCCACACTTCTTCCTGCGCGAGCAACTTGTCGAACTTCTCGTTTTCCACGCGCTCGACTTCGAGCTGCTGCGCCTTGCGCGTCTGGTATGCCGAGAAATTGCCCGGATACGACAGCAGCCGGCCGCGATCGAGCTCGACGATGCGCGTCGCGACGCGATCGAGAAACGCGCGATCGTGGGTGATGAACAGGAGGCCCGCGCGCTGCGCGACGAGCAACTCCTCGAGCCAGCGGATGCCGTCGAAATCGAGGTGGTTGGTCGGTTCGTCGAGCAGCAGCACGTCCGGCTGCAGCACCAGCGCACGGGCCAGCGCGACACGCTTCTGCATCCCGCCCGACAGCGCGTCGACGCTGGCGTCGCCGTCCTGCAGGCCGATCTGCGCGAGCGTCATCGATACGCGCGTGCGCCAGTTCCATGCGTCGTGCGCATCAAGCGACGACTGCAGCGCGTTCATCCGCGCGAGCAGCGCATCGTGCTCGGCGCCTTCCGGTATCTCCGCGAGGCGGTGCGCGATCGAATCGTATTCTTCGAGCAGTTCGCGCGTATGCGCGAGCCCCGACGCGACCGCGTCGAACACCGTCGCGCCCGGCTCGAACTCGGGCTCCTGCGGCACGTAGACGGTCACGAGCTCCTGCTGGCGCGTGATCAGCCCGTCGTCGGGCTTGGCAAGACCGGCGACGATCTTCAGCAGCGACGACTTGCCCGCGCCGTTACGGCCGATCAGGCCGACCCGCTCGCCGGCTTCCAGCGAGAAATCCGCGTGATCGAGCAACGCGACGTGACCGAACGCGAGCTGCGCGCCGGTAATGGAATAGAGCGACATGGGGAAACGGCGAAGAGAGAAATCGGAAGCGCCCATTGTACCGGGCGCGGACGCTGGCATCGGCTCGGCTGGATGGACGAGCGCCGCGGGGCGCGCTTGAAGCGTGTCGGCGCGGTGCCGTGAGCAAGGCGCGGCCGGCTTCCGGTGCGGAGGCGGGCCGCGGTTTGCATGCCCGCGGAAACGGGCGAATGCCGGCCGGATGCCCGCGGCCGGCCGATCGGCGGACCCCGCACGCGGCGCCGTGGGCGCCAGCGCGGAATCCGCGATTATTTCACGTTGACCGTGATCGTCGAGCTCAATTCGGGACCGTAGGAACGGTGCGCGCCGTCACCGAGCTGGAGCGTCAGCGTGTGCTGGCCGGGCGGCAGCTTCACGTCGGTTTCGGTCTGGGCCTTGCCGAAATGCAGCGAATGGTCGGTCGCCGGAATCACGTCGCCCTTCGGCACCGGCTTGCCGTCGATCAGCAAGTGATGATGACCGGTATCCGGCGTCATGTCGCCGGCCGGCTTGAGCGCCATGCCTTCGAGACCGAACTTCACGTGCACGGGGCTCGACACCGTCGCGCCGTCCTTCGGCTCGACGAAGAACACACGCGCTTCGGCGCGTGCGAGCGTCGATACGGCCATCGCCGCGACACAGACTGCACCCGCGATCCACTTTCTGTTGAGCATCGTTTCCTCCTTCAGATTGACAGGCCCACGAAGCATACACCGCATGCCCGGCCGACGCGATGGCGCCGGTTGTTCGCGATGCGTACGTTTAAAACGACGTTACGCTGGCGTTCGGCGAAATTCCGGTACCATGGCGCGTTTCGTCCGCTGGCGAGGGCTGCGGACGGCATCGCCGAATTCCATTATCCCGAGCGCAACATGAGTGAAGTAACCGAATACCAGAGCTGGGTCTGCCTGATTTGCGGGTGGGTCTATAACGAAGCGGAAGGGCTGCCCGACGAAGGCATCCCGGCCGGCACGCGTTTCGCCGACATTCCCGCCGACTGGCGCTGCCCGCTGTGCGACGTGGGCAAGGAAGATTTCGTCGTCGTCGATTTCTGATTTCCCGTTCCGATCGCGGGTGATTACGCGATACGCGCGTCGCGGGTGCATTCCGCCCCGCCGACGCGCCGCGCGTTTGCTATACTCTGCGCGCTGTCCACTCCGCCGTCCGGTTCGCGTTTTTTCGCGCGATTGTCCGGACTTGGCTCTCCCCGTAGTTCAATGGATAGAACAAGCGCCTCCTAAGCGCTAGATACAGGTTCGATTCCTGTCGGGGGGACCAAAAACCCTCCAAAGTTTCACTAGCTTCGCCACAAGAACCCCGTCACGCTTGGCTGTGCGGGGTTTTTTGTTGCAAACTTCCACCAGCTACCCCCAGTGGAAACAACCCCCGTCTTGGGGTTGTTTTGGGGGCTTCGCAAAACACCCCCGTCAAACAACCCCCGAGGCACCAGTACATGGCGCTCACAGACCTCAAGGTCCGCACAGCCAAGCCTGCTGAGAAACAACAGAAGCTCTATGACGGCGGCGGACTGCTGCTATTGATAACGCCGGCAGGCGGCAAGCGATGGGTTCTCAAGTACCGCGTCGACGGCAAAGAGAAGAGCCTGGCGCTCGGCACGTATCCGGACGTATCGCTCGCGGAGGCACGCGCTCGCCGCGATAACGCGCGCGAAAAGCTTGCCGCAGGTATCGACCCGGGCGAAGCCAAGAAAGCCGACAAGCGCGCTGCGCAGCTGGCCGCCGCCAGTTCGTTCGAAATCGTCGCTCGTGAATGGTTTGAAACTCAGCGTGGCGGCTGGTCCGAGGTGTACGCAGGCAAGGTCATCAACTGCCTCGAAGTCGACGTGTTTCCTCGACTCGGCGCCCGCCCTATCGCGAGCATCGATGCTCCCGAGTTGCTGGCGATCATCCGCACCGTCGAATCGCGCGGGGTGCGCGAGACGGCCAAGCGGGTGCTACAGCGTTCGCGTGCCGTGTTTCAGTACGGCATCATGACCGGCCGCTGTACTCGAAACCCGGCAGCCGACATCGACGCGGAAACGGTATTGAAGAAGAGCACCGGCGTACAGCATATGGCGCGAGTGAAGGCGACCGAGATCCCGCAGCTCATGCGCGACATTGACGAATACTCTGGCGATCTAGTCACGCGGCTCGCCTTGCGGTTCATGGCGCTGACGTTCGTGCGGACGAAAGAAATGATACAGGCCGAGTGGCCCGAGATTGATGTCGACGCCGCAGAATGGCGCGTACCGGCCGAGCGAATGAAGATGCGTGACCCGCACATCGTGCCGCTTTCCCGGCAGGCAATTGACGTTCTGAAACAGTTGCGCGAAATCAACGGTCAGCAACGTTTCGTCTTCTACAGCGTACAGGGCCGGAGCCATATCTCGAACAACACCATGCTCTATGCGCTCTATCGGATGGGCTACAAGTCACGCATGACTGGGCACGGCTTCCGCGGCCTTGCAGCAACGGCGCTGCGTGAGCTTGGATACAGCCGCGACGTCGTCGAGCGTCAGATGGCACACGCAGAACGCAACCAGGTAACCGCAGCCTACGTTCACGCCGAGTATCTGCCAGAACGTCGCAAGATGATGCAACATTGGGCCGACCACCTCGACGAACTGAAGACCAGCACAAATATACTGCTGCAAGAAAACCAAATCGGCAAGACAGCTATTCGCAAAGAATTAATGACTTGATTATCGCCTCCGTCACATTGCGCTCAGAGCTCGACGCAGAAATGGTGAAACAGTCCGCTTGACGCCGAAAAATCGGGATCGATCGAAACAAGAATCGCCCCGGTTCGGCCATGGCCTACCATCCGTGGCAGTACGCGATAGAATGTTGGAGCGACTGCCAAGCAACTAAGAGCAATCGCCCGCGCTCCAATGATTCAACCAAGCTTCGATTTTCTACCTAGTCCAATACGAGGCTGAACATCCTCTTTGCCTTTCCCACTGGAATCGAGCTTGCTGCCAACGTATGTTTCGACATTCACGTCCGCCGCTTGCAGAACATCTATCAAGCTCTTGCGCAACTTCAAGTACTCTCGGCTGTCAGAATCAAATTTCGGCCTGGAAATGGTTGGATCTGGCGCGGAACTCAGGGAGTACCCATCGTCATCATCATTAACAGTAAAGCAGACACCCAGAGAATCGGCACACAATTTAAAAGTTTCGTTTGTCAGAACATCCGCGGGAGTGGGCCTAAGACGCCAATATGAAAGATCTCGAATCGCTTCCGATCCGATCATCTCTTCATAAAGCTCGGCCTCAATCTTCGCCTCCTTCGTACCTACAGAGGCAAGGATTTGTTTTGAAAGCATTTCGATTCTCTCATTCATCCCACCCAATGCTGCAAGAGTGTCGGATACCCGACGCTCCTCATTTCTAGTGTTCAAAAAATCGAACATCATCGCCGCCCATTGCTGACGCAAGTATGCCTCTATATCACCAAAATCCCTAAAAGGCACCAATGCATTGTTTATCGAATTCCCCCGCACCTCATCAATGAATTCAAATATTTTTGTAGAGTCAACGGATGGAAAATCCAGCTTTTCCAGATCTATCTCCGTGTTCTTTCTGTTCTTCTGATACAAATTGTGCTCGGCATACACACCACTTTCAACCAATGCAAAGACTGGTATTTTCAGCCGAACCGCCTCTCGGTATTCTGCATTTGTGATTGAGGTGTCGCTGTCGTGAAATTTTCCACCATAACGCCCCCCAATTATCAAGACAAAAAGTTGAGTATTCGGAATCTCCGTCAAACATGCATCATGAGTGTGCTGAATCGGATTGTAAAAGATTGACCCATCTTCGCTAAGAATTGGATCGTAACCCAGCGTTCTGACGAAATACCTGAGATTTTCACGGATATATTTCAAGTCATAGCACGTTGAGCTAATAAATACCTTAGGCGTTGCCATACTCTCCCCGCAGATTGTATAAATAAAGCAGTCGATATCTTTTATGGTGTGCGCTGCTCGATAGCGCACATTTTTGATTTTAAACTGTGGCAGCACCTTTTTGGCAACGAACTTGATGCCAAGGAGGCAGATTCACATTTCTATTTTCTTGTATGACACGTATCGACCCAACAGCAGACGTTACCGAAAACGAGATACGCATGACCGCTTCGGATTGAGGCGGCCGAGCAACCGTGACGTGCGTTCGGGGCAACGCCTGAGCAAACTGAGTGTCGTAGACGAGCATTATCCCAGTGCCACGACTGCCCTTCGCATCATCCAATGCCTGATTGCCGCACCTGTACAAAAAAACAGTATTCCAATCTACAATCAATGGCCACGGTGGCCATCTGACGGCACGCCAAAAGTCAAACCGCGCCTAGCTCGACGGGGCGAACGCCGGGTGCCCTACCCGGTTGGCGCGGTTCCTAAACAGGGCTTTGCTTCAGGGCTAGCAATGCGGGAGTTGGGTTCCTTTAAGCGATGGTTCACCGTCGCGCAGGCAGCATCAGTCTTGCGAGAATCGTTCGGCGAAGAGATCACGGAGATCGATGTCCTCGACCGCGTCTATGCGGGAGAGATCGCAGTGTGGTGGGACGCAACCGGACGATACGCAATGCCCATTGCCAGGGGTAGTCACTGCTTCGGCATAGTTCCGGATCAAACGATGCTCCCGCAACGACGCAGGCTTACTCCAGCTCAGCGGGAATTCTGGTCGCCACTTGCCGATCATGTCCGCTTGCTTGACGGTTTCCACCGTATTGCCGTCAACGCGAGGAAGGACCGCCAAGAAATCTTCGACGGCGATCGGTTAGGAAAAATTGAATTCGCGGACGGAATCCTACTGCTCGATCAAGACAACGACTCTCTGTTGCAGGTACTTCGAAGGATGCCTTCTCGGCCGGCAGGGTCAAACAACGCGCGGGATTTCATCGTCGATTTGGAGTTTCCCTCTCCGGATACGTTTCGAATCGGTAGCGCCGATCTCCGCAATCTGTTGAACGATGACCGCACCGGCACTGGCGCTTCTGCACCGTCCGATCTTGGAGATCGAGAGCGCGCGTCCCTTCACAAGCAAATCGGCGCTCTCGCTCTTGCTCTAGCGAGCGCATCGAATCGCTATAGGAAGGGGGACAATCCAAACTCGTCAAGAATTGCCGACGCTGTCACGGAAATTCTCGACGCCCTGCCAGATGCCAAGCGACAAGGCACGGGATCGTCATCGATCAGGGCCAGTATCAAGGCGGGCCTTAACCTGCTCAGCGAAGCCTGATCGATTTGCCAACTGGCACCGAGTTTTGCCAGCCGGCACCCGCATCGGGCGCAACATATTTAACTGCTGCCATGTTCAACAACCTTGTACGAGGTTTCCATCATGGCTGCCAATACAACTTCCGCACAATCGATCACCCAGGCGCCCACCACCCCGCCCCAAGCATTGCCGCTCGACGGATACTCGCGCTGGCAGAATCTCAAAGCGTTCGTGCCACTCTCGCGCGAGTCAATCCGGCTGCGTGAAATCGCCGGTCGTTTTCCGCGGCGCGTTCAGCTCGGCTCGCAGCGCTGTATTGCGTGGCCGAACCGCGAGATTCACCGCTGGCTCTCCGATCCCGCAAACTACCGTGCGGAGGTCTGAGCCATGCAAACAAAAAAAATGGCCGACCCGCAGGCCAGCCAAGACAAAAAGAATCTCAATTCGAACGCGAATGTTAACACGACGCTCGCCCAAAAGCCGCTCGGCAAAATCGATCGCGTGTTGCTCGAGTTGCGTCGCGGAATCTCGCTGAATCGTTTCGACGCTGAGCGCATGGGCGACCACTGCCTGAATACGACGATCTCGACGCTGCGCGCAGAAGGTTGGCTCATTACGGGCCAATGGGAAACCGTACCGACCCGCTTCGGCAAGACGGCCCGCGTGCTGCGCTACCGCCTGACGGGCTACAGAAACCCGACAGAGGTCGCCGAGGAAATTGCCGCGATCCTGGGCGAAGGCAGAGTCGCATGATGCCCACGCAGCTTTCCGAGGAATTGACAAAGGTACCCAAAGGGCCTACATTGGCCGTTCAGGTTCGCGCACTCCGCGAGGACCGCTTCTCCGAAAGGATGCCCATCATGAAGACTTACCTTCGTGCGCGCCTGCTCGCGCCTCAAAAAAATGATTACCTACACTCCCCCCTCGCCGGAAGACATGGAGCGCCTCAAACAGGAGCTCGGGAAAAGCAGCACGGAAATGGCGGAGCTGTTCGGCGTATCGACCGGCCGTCAGTGGCGGAAGTACATGGCGGCGGATGCGAACAACAGCCGGGAAATGGGTATGCATATGCTGTTCTTCGCGATGGCTCAGTTGGAACTCGATCCGCAGACATTCGAACGAGTGCTAGCGCGAATGCGAGCGTGCGGTGCAACGGTCGAAGTGGACAAGTCATAACGCATACCAGTCATGTCGACAGCGGTGCGCTCACCGCAGCGCCCAGCGCCACTGATGAAGCAACGGAGGTGCGCGCATGAATCCAACCGCACTCGAAATCATCAATCGCGCACTGCGTGATGCCACGGTCGCGCCGACCGTGTTCGACGCTCTCGACCTGCTCGGCTCGGCAATGTGCCAGCTCGCCGAACTCTGCCGTCAGGAAGAGGTGTCGCATGGCTAAGTTGCTCATCGACGGTCAAGCGCTGGAAGATCTCGGCGGCAAGCTCCAACAGCTTGAAGAGCTGTTCAACGTGATCCAAAGCGAGGCACAGATCACAATGCGCGCATGCGTCATGTGCGACATTGGCCGTGACGTTGCTCAGCGCACCGCGATTGAGCTTAGCGAACTGCGCATGGCTTCGCGTGCGGAGGTGTTGGTATGAATATCGACGCCCGCCATCAACTCATTCGCGACGCGCAAGCATTGTCCGCGCTCACGATGGGCCTGTGTGTCGCCCGCCATCAATTCTTCGAGGCGATGAACGAAACGCGTATCGATGCGTTCTTCGACATGCTGCGCACGCTAGCCGAAAAGGTCGAAATCGGCGTGGTGGAGGTGTCCGCATGAGCAAGGCCACAACGAAGCAAAGCCCCGAGCTCGCCCTCGTCGAAACCCTGCTCGACTGCGGATCCGCTGCTCATTGCATCAAGTGGCTTTTCGAGAAGTACGACGATGGCGAGCATGAATGGTCCATCGAGACGATTCGCCTACTCACGTCGGTACTCAGAACCAAGCTGAGCGATGCGCTGGAAACGGCCGAATCAATCGAAGCGGAGGCACGCCATGCTTGATAGGCGACCTGACGCCGCCGGCCTGCTGTCGTTCTTTTACGGTCGCTTCGACATGAAATCCGCCTCGACCGAAGAACTCGAATTTCTCTCGTCCGCAACAGCTCCCGATGAGGCCGGCGCCTTGCGCGATACGCTCGACGGAATCGCAAACTTTGTTGCCGAGGACTTGAGGAAGGAGCGCGGGAAACGCGTCGGCTGTTTCCAAGAAAGCACCGTGCCCTCCCTCCTGTGGACCATTGCCCGACAGGTGGATGCGATCGGACAGATGGCCTTCATCGCGAGCGAGGCCGATTATGAATTGCGCGACCGGGCCGTCCGCGTCGCAACAGATTCTTCGCGGCGACACACCCCTAAGCAATCCTCACAAGGCACGGGAGGCGCATGAGTACATACGACAATGATCGCACCGTGTTGGAGGTACAGAAAAACGCCACGCAGCGTATCCGCATCGCCCACCACTGGCACATGGGCCGGAGGTATATCGACGTGCGCCTGATGGTTGTCGACCGAGTCGGCGACTTCGTTCCGACCCGGCAGGGAATCAGCATCCGCCCCGAGCTGCGCGCGCAGATCATTCAAGGGCTGACGCTGGCCGCACGGGAGGGCTGATGGCAAAGAAAGCGTGGTCCGATCCGCTCGGGCCGCACGTTCGAATCTATCACTCGCTGCTCAATACCCCAGCGTGGCGCGTTCTCGGCCCGTCTGCAGTGAAGTTGTACGTAGATATGCGAATGACGCTCAACGGCTCGAACAACGGCAGCATCGGGGCTTCCCTGTCGCTGATGAAGCATAAGGGATGGACGGCCCCGACGACGCTCGCCAAGGCGCTGTACGAGCTGCGTGCGCTCGGTTTCATTGCCGTGACGATCGAAGGCGGCTTGCGGCAAGGTAGCCGCGTGCCGTCGCTCTACCGCTTCACAGACGTGGAAGTGTACGAGCAGCCGAAAACCGGCGTACAGGCGATAAAGGCTACTCACGACTACCGGGCTTTTGCGTCGGTACGTGAAGCCGAGCGAGCGCTCACCGAAGGATTGGAAAGACTTCGAACGGAGGGAAGGCAGAAGCAACAGAGCAGGAAAAAATCCCCTGTACAGAAACCGTACCCGTCCAATACAGAAACCGTACCCGAACCGCAGAATTTCCAGTACAGAAACTGAACAGGGAGACCCCTTTCCAGTACAGAAAACGAACAGGGAGCGAAAACGCCCGGAGCGCCCGTTTCATAAGGGGTTTCGGGCGTTTTTTTATCATTTTTCGGCCTCGTAATCCCCTGTACAGAAAATGTACTGCTTTATAGTATTGCCATACCTACGAGTTTTTCCGGAGCGTGCGATGGATGCTACGCAAATCATGTATCCCTGCATTTCATGCGGACGACAGTTCCAGTTCGGCCCACATCGTTACGATGGCAGGGTCGCGAAACTCTACGGCAATGCGCCAGTTTGCAACACGTGTTGGAACGCGAATTTCGACGGATGGGGTCCATCAGTCCAATCGAATCTGCTCGCCGTGCTCAAGGAAATGGGACTTCCGGTACCTCCTCGTAACAAGAACGGCTGGCTTCCGCGCGGTGATTGATCCCGCCTCTGAGTTATCCACAGGGGGTACAAAATCGGGGCGCAAAGGGTGCAAAAACGGCACCCTTTCGGGCGAAATTGGGACTGTTCCGGCGGAAATTGGGTCTGTGTGACCGGTACAAATACGCGTCAATCTCCCACAAACCCTTTGCCCGCAAGGCCGTGCGCGAAAGGGTGCAATCCAGCGCAAGGAAAAGGGTGCAATATTCGACACCTTCCAAATCTCACCCCTCTCCCCCGGTAAGGCTCACTTATCCCCCCGGTAAATGCCGCCACGCGTCGCTGAAACGTTACGGTAACGATCCCCCTCCTCTCCGCCTCGCCTGTTGTAAACGTCCGCGATGTGACAGATAATTGCTTGAAATCCATAATTCGAGCAATTAAATGCAATCCAGAGACATACCTCTGGCTACTACTGCGCCTAAGTCCAAGCACTGCCCCATCGAGCAAATTGATGCGACTGTTGCGCACGCGCTGGCCGCGCGCGGCGAATTGGAGCGAATCCTGTACTGCTGGATCAGCGCGGGCACGATGCGCACGCAGCCGTCACGACGATTCCTGCCGCTGTCTCCGCCGAGGTCGACGCGATGAGCGCACGTGTCCAACTGCGCACGCGTGGCAGCAAGTGGATGAAGATCCGCGCCCGCATCCTCCAGCGCGACCCCATCTGCGTGCTGTGTGCTGATCAGGACGTTGTGCGCGCGTCGGCTGTCGTGGACCACATCAAGCCGCTCGAGCATGGCGGCACCGACGCGGACGACAACCTCCGCGGGCTGTGTGCCGATCATCATGACCAGGTGACGCGACAGCAGTTCGGCCATCGGGAGCGGCGCAAGGCGTTCGGGCCTGACGGCCTGCCGCTCGATAGCAGTTGGTCGTGACTTGCGACAGCAGCCGTGGGGGGCGGTCGATTTTCCGCGCTACAAAGCCCCGGAAACCGACCGCCCCCTTCGCTTTCATAAACGTGGACAAAAAAGGTAAAAAATGGCTCAACGCGGACGGAAATCCGCAGCATCGATCGTAACAGCGACAGCCGCGCCGGTTGCGGCCGAACAGCGCCTTGCGGCACCCCTCCACCTGAGTGACGGCGAGAGCACGGTCTGGACGGAGGTCGTCAACGATCAACCGGCAAGCGCGTTCACCGCGACCCATGCGCCGCTGCTCGAAATGTACTGTCGTCACGTCACGAATGCTCGCGTACTGGCAGAAGAGGTTTTGAATTTCGAACGCGCATGGCTCGCGGACGACGATGGTCTGAAACGCTACGACCGACTGCTCGCAATGTCGGAGCGCGAGAGTCGCGCGGCCTCGTCGCTTGCGACGCGACTGCGCATCACGCGGCAGGCCGTCGAGCATCCGACGACAGTAGGTCGTTCACTGGCGAATCAGAAGAAGGCAAGGAAACCATGGGAACTCCCCGCGTAAAGCGCGTCTCTCGCGGCGAGCGCAACATCCGATGGATTGAGGAACACTGCCGCATCCCTGAAGGCCGACTCGTCGGGCAGCCCGTCAAGCTCACGAAAGAGCAACGCGGCTGGATCAAGCGAATCTACGACACGCCGACGCGCACATTCATCCTCTCGATGGCACGCAAGAACGCCAAAACGGCCCTCTCAGCGTTCCTCGTATTGCTTCACCTCGTCGGCCCGGAGGCGCGGCCGAACAGCCAGCTATACAGCGCAGCGCAATCCCGCGACCAGGCGGCCGTGCTGTTCGAACTCGCAGCGAAGGTTGTCCGCATGTCCGAGGATCTGTCGCAGTACGTCACCATCCGCGACACGGCGAAGGAGCTGCTGTGTCACGACCTCGGCACGATCTACAAGGCGCTGTCGGCCGACGCTGCGACGAAATTCGGCCTGAGTCCCGCACTCACGATCCACGACGAGCTTGGCCAGGTCAAAGGCCCGCGCTCCCAACTTTACGAGGCACTGGAAACGGCAAGCGCAGCCCAGGAAAGCCCGCTGTCGATCGTCATCAGTACGCAGGCCCCCACCGATGGCGACCTGCTCAGCCTGCTCATCGACGACGCGCTCAGCGGCGCCGATCCGCGTCTGAAGGTGGCGCTCTATACCGCGCCGCTGGACATGGACCCGTTCAGCGATGAGGCGATTCGGCTGGCGAACCCGCATTTCGACGTATTCATGAACCGCGAAGAGGTGCGTCGCATGGCGTCGGACGCGAAGCGCCTGCCGAGTCGCGAGTCGGCCTATCGCAACTTGGTCTTGAATCAGCGCGTCGAGGCACGCAATCCGTTCATTGCGCGCGCGATCTGGATGGAGAACGCAGGCGAACCGGCCGAGCTGGACGGCGAGGACGTTTATGGCGGCCTCGATCTATCGAGCGTGAGTGACCTGACGGCGCTAGTGTTGCTGTCGGAGGCCGGCGACGTTCATCCGACATTCTGGCTCCCGGAGGACGGTCTCGAGGCGAAGGCGCGCGCCGATCGCGTTCCCTATGACGTGTGGGCGCGTGACGGCTTACTCCAGACGACGCCAGGCAGCGCCATCGAATACGAATTTGTCGCCGAGCACCTTCGCATCGTGTTCGATCGCTGTAACGTGCGCGCGCTCGCGTTCGACCGGTACAACATGCGATTCCTGAAACCGTGGCTTGAACGGGTCGGCTTCACGGATGAAGAGTTGAGCCGGTTCGTTGAATTTGGCCAAGGCTTCGTTTCCATGTCGCCAGCTATCCGCGAGCTAGAAGCGCGGCTGCTCGCGCGCAAGCTCCGACACGGCGGACACCCCGTCTTGCAAATGTGTGCCGTGAACACGGTCGCCGTTTCCGATCCGGCGGGCAACCGCAAATTCACGAAACAGAAATCGACGGGCCGCATCGACGGCATGGTGGCTTTGGCGATGGCAGTCGGCGCCACGCAACAAAATGCGACAGAATCCGAAATCGAGCCTCAAATGTTCTTTATTTAGCCTTGACATTGGCACTTTATGCGTGATAATGGCAATATTCACGCAATCAAACGCCAATGAATCGACAAATTTCGAAATTTATCACCAAGCAAACCGCGAAGGCTTCGAATAAAGCGTTCTCGCGGTTCGAGGTGAAGAACCTCGACGACGGTTCGCGGGTGCTCAAGGGCATCGCCTCGACGCCGACGCCGGATCGCGTAGGCGATACCGTCGTTCCAGAAGGCATCCAGTTCAAAACGCCCTTCCCACTGCTGTGGCAGCACGACCCGAGCAAACCGATCGGCACCGTCAACAAAATGACGATCACCGCGGCCGGCGCAGAGGTTGTAGCGACGATCGCCCCGCCCGGCACTGCCGCGTACATCGACGAGGCATACAACCTCATCAAGGCCGGCTTGGTTCCGGGCCTGTCCATCGGATTCCGCCCTCTCGACGCCGTGTACGACAAGGCGACGGGCGGCTTCCTCATCAAATCCTGTGAACTGTTCGAACTCAGCGCCGTGACGATCCCGGCAAACGCTGATGCGGCAGTTCAATCGATCAAGGCGCATGACAAGTCCCGTGCGGGAGCGCCCGTCGTGCGTTTGAGTGCTCCCACCATCAAGGAATCCGACATGACCATTGCTGAACGACTCAAGGCTCTCGCGAAGAAGCGAGCGGAACACATCGCACGCAAAAAGGCGCTGATGGACGGCGCTGACGCAGACGGTGGCCGCACGTTGAACGAAGCCGAGTCGACAGAATACGACCAGCTCGACGCCGAGCTGAAGTCGCTCGACGCCCACGAAACGCGCCTCAAAGAACAGCAAGCGATCGAAGCCAAGTCGGCCGTTCCAGTCGCGGGCGGCCCGGCGGCGCACTCACCCGTCATCGTGACGCCGAACGTCACCAAGGGCACGGCGTTCACGCGCTACGCAATCGCACTCGCCCGCTCGAAGGGCAACCTCATGCAAGCGGCCGAGATCGCGAAGCAATGGAAGGATTCGACGCCGGAGGTTGAAACGGTGCTCAAGGCGGCCGTCGCCGCCGGCACGACGACGGACCCGTCGTGGGCCGCGCCGCTCGTCGAATATCAGAACATGGCCGGCGAGTTCATCGAACTCCTGCGCCCGGCTACGATCGTAGGTCGAATCGAAGGCTTCCGTCGCGTGCCGTTCAATATTCGCGTTTCCGGCCAGGCAACGGGGTCGTCGGCCGGCTGGGTCGGCGAAGGCAAGCCCGCGTCGGTGTCGGCGCTGGCGTTCAACACGACGACGCTCGGCTTCTCGAAGGTGGCCGGCATCGTCGCAATCACGGAAGAGCTTGCGCGTTTCTCGACGCCGAGCGCCGAAGGCATCGTTCAACAGGATCTCATTTCGACGATCAGCCAATTCCTCGACGGGCAGTTCATCGACCCGGCTGTTGAAGCCGGCGCGAATGGCCTGTCGCCCGCGTCGATCACGAACGGCGTCAAGGCGATTCCGGCATCCGGCACGGATGCGGAAGCCGTGCGCGCAGACGTAAAGAAAGTGTTCCAGGCGTTCATCAAGGCCAATCTGTCGGTCGCAGGCGCGGTCTGGATCATGTCGGAAACGACGGCTCTCTCGCTCTCGCTGATGCTGAATGTCGTGGGCCAACCGGAGTTTCCGGGCCTGACGATGGCCGGCGGCACGTTCTTCGGTCTGCCGGCGATCCTCTCGCAAACGGTCGGCGACAACATCGTTCTCGCGAAGGCGAGCGAAATCCTGTTCGCGGACGATGGCGGCGTAACGCTCGACGTGAGCCGTGAAGCGTCCCTGCAAATGGATAGCGCACCCGTCGCTGGCGCTACGGAACTGGTGTCGCTGTGGCAGAACGGCTTCATCGCCATGAAGGCCGAGCGGTTCATCAACTGGAAGCGCCGCCGGCTCGAAGGTGTTCAGTACATTTCCGGCGCAGCCTACGGCGACGCGGCGACCGACGGTGCGTAAGCGGAGAACGCCATGCAAACCTATGAGGTAGTCGTGGCGTTCCCGTATGCGGGGCGCACACGGCACGTCGGCGAGCGGATCGAGGTCGGCGACCCGAAGCACGTCGAGCTGCTGATTCTGCTCGGGAAGATCCGCGAGCCGGCGGCGAAGCGTTCGACGTACAAGCGCCGCGACATGCGGCCGGAGGGCTGATGCGGCTTTTCTCGTGGATGCGGAAAGCCGCCCCACCTGTTCCGGTCGGCGGCGGCGGTGCGATTGCCGGTGTCGTGCGCGAGCCGTTCCCAGGCGCATGGCAGGCTGGGATGGGTGTCGATAGCCGTCACGACCTGCTCGCGTTCTCGGCCGTCTACGCGTGCGTAGATCGCATCGCATCGGACATTTCGAAGCTCGGCATCCGGTACGTGAAGCAGATCGGCAATATCTGGCAGGAGGCCAGCGCACCCCGCTTCACGGGGCCGCTGCGCCGGCCGAACCCGTATCAGAACCGAATCCAGTTCGTGAAGGCGTGGCAGGTGTCGAAGCTGCTTGTCGGCAACACGTATGTATTGCTCGTTCGCGACATGCTGCGCAACGTGATTGCGATGTACGTGCTCGACCCGACGCGCGTTGTTCCGCTCGTCGCGCCCAGCGGTGCGGTGTTCTATCAGGTCGCCGCCGATCCGCTACGCGGCCTGCCCGAGAAACTCACCATCCCGGCGTCGGAGATCATCCACGATCGCGGTATCTGCCCGTGGCATCCGCTCATTGGTGTATCGCCGATCGTGGCAGCAGCCGCGGCCGGCACGATGGGAAACCGTATCCAGCAGAACAGCCGGAAGTTCTTCGGCAACATGTCGCGGCCTGGCGGCATCCTGTCCGCGCCCGGCAAGATCAGCGACGAAACCGCGAACCGGCTGAAGACCCATTGGGAAACGAACTACGGCGGCGAAAACGCAGGCCGTTTGGCTGTGGTGGGTGACGGGCTGAAGTACGAAACCGTCATGATGACCGCGACGGATGCTCAGCTCGTTGAACAACTGCGTTGGGCCGTTGAGGACGTCGCACGCTGCTATCACGTCCCGCTCTACAAGATCGGTGCCGACCCGACCGGCTCCAAGACGGCGGCCAACATCGGCGCGCTCGAACAGTCGTACTACACCGATTGCCTGCAAGCCCCAATCGAAGAGCTCGAGCTCTGTCTCGATGACGGCTTCGAAGTCCCGGACGGTCAGGGGTTTGACGTTGATGTGCGCGGGCTGTTGCGCATGGATCCGGCCGCGCGATATGACGCGCACTCAAAAGCCGTAGGCGGTGGCTGGATGGCCCCGAACGAGGCGCGCGCTGCCGAGAACATGGCGCCGGTTCCGGGCGGCGATACGCCCTACCTCCAGCAACAGAATTACTCGCTGCGTGCGCTCGCCGAACGCGACAAGAATCCAGCGCCGAGTAGCGCCACGGCGGCCAGCATGCCTGAATCAACGGAGCCAACGAATGGCAATTAAGCAGCTCGTCTCATTCAACCGCGCGCTCTCGCATCTACGCGTCGAAGCCGGCGACGATGACGACGCGATCAAGGATCTGATCGACGCTGCCAGCGACATCGTTGTGGATTACCTGAAACTAAAGGAAATCCCCGACAACTGGGCGCTGGAAGACGGTAATACCCCGAGCACAGTGCCTGGTCAGGTGCGCTCCGCCGTTCTGCTCGTACTCGGCACCCTATACGACGACCGCGAAGGCTCGACTGACCCGCTCACACCGGCGGTCGAGTCACTTCTTATGCGCTCGCGAGATCCAGCCGTGGCTTGACCGTCGGAGTTGGTACACGCGAGCCGCTTTGAAGCACCTGCCTCGTCCGCCCCGGCACTACCGTTGAAAGAGGCATGCTCCCAATCTATCCGTCCCGGCACGGATTCCCGACGACTTCCAGACTGCTGCGGCGAGATTAATTCAGCCGTCCATGCCCATGTGTTGCGAAAATGCAACACCGGCACGATCTCCGCGTAAGCCAATTGGTTGACAAGCCTCCAAATCGGCATATACTTCACCATGTAAGCTGATTGGCTTACAGCTTAACCGAGAGGACGACATCGACACCTAGGCGTCGAACACTGGAGAACTTGTGATGAAGCTTACCCCGTTCGGACTTTGCGTAAGAAAGCTCCGACTGGAACTGGGGCTTACGTTGAAGTCTATGGCTGATGCGCTTGGCGTCAGCTCTGCTTATTTGAGTTCGATCGAACTGGGCGATAAACAACTGACCGCGAAGATCGCGGAAGACTCGCTTCGGTTCTTTCAAGGGAAATTGACGAAAGAGCAGTGGAACGAGCTGCAAGATTCGGCTGCGAAATCGGTCGACATCGTGCCCGTCTCGTCGCTCGGTGGGGACGAGAAAGTGTTGGTTGCCGCCTTTGCGCGACGATTGACGGAGGGTGCTGGGGTTCCTGATGAAGTGATGAATTGGCTGAGACGCGAGGTCAAAAATGGTCGTTCTGAGTAGTCAGGGAGTCGGGCCTAAACGCCCGTCGGGGTACAAAGTCGCGCCGCGCAACCGCGTGCAGTTGCGCGCGGTTGCGGACGAACTTCGCCCCATGCTTGTGAGCGAAGGCTGTTTCAAAAGCGATCCCTTTTATCTCGATGCGAGTCATCTGCTGGAGAACGTGTTGCACCGCGCGCAGTACACGTTTCACCCGGATGACTCGCCCGAGCTTGTCGAGACTGCCGCTTTCGCGATTCCAGAGCGCAAGCTCATCGTGATCCGAGCGGACGTCTACGACAAGTTGTCTGAAGGGAGCGCGTTTTCGCGGTACACGGTTGTCCATGAGTTCAGCCACATCGTGCTCGATCACGCTGTTACTCTGCACCGTGGCGCGGTGCTCGGACAACACGAATGGTGGGAAGACAGCGAGTGGCAGGCGAACAATCTGACTGCCGAATTGCTAATGCCGGTCGCAGTTGTCCAGGCTCTGGGAGGAAATTCGCAGCTGATTCAGCAGCGATGTGGCGTAAGTGCGCCAGCTGCCGAGAACCGATTGAAGAACCTGCGGAATGAACGGCTGATTTGATTGGAGGGCTAGAGTTGGCGCTCTAGCTCCCCATGAGCGGTGTCGGTAAGCGTTGTTTCGCCACCGGGCTCGATACGTCAAAGGCAACGGGATTGTAGATCTCGGGACGCTCGAGTGCAACAAGAAAAAACACAGCGCGCCTCAACATGACGAGGTGACTATGTTCAATCAGAACGTACGTCCGAAAGTCGTCAGTGTGAGCCAGTACGTGCGCTTCCGCTTCGGGCGGTTGGAGCATGTCTGCAAGCACTGGCGCTCGGCCCCGAGCCGGTAAGTAAGGGGTTGTCCGGCGGATCCTCGGTTCGGGGGTCCGCTCTTGATCTACACATTCTCGAAAGGTGTAACTATGACGTGGTACCTAACGCGAGTTGAACTACTTCGCGATCCTAAAAGTTCGGACTATACGCAGTTGCATGACCGTATGCGGCGTGCCGGTTTCCGGACGACAATTCCAGCGAAAGGCGGCGCAAAATTCGCACTGCCCCCTGCTGAGTATTTTTGTGACAGCACTCTCGACGTCAACTCGGTACATCAAGTGGCCAAGGACACGGTCTCGTCCGGGTTGCGATTCGGCCTCAAGTATCGGATCGTCGTCGCGCGCATCGATGCTTGGTGCGGAAGCAATCTCGAAGCGGCATGAAACGGACGGCGTCACGGCCGGCCCCCAAAAGGCGACCTTGCTTGCAAGTGTCGCCTTTCTTCGCGATGCATTTGCCTAGCAAGTTGATCGCAACAGACCCGCTTGACCATAGGCCTGCCTGCCGCTCTTCACTGCTTCGAATGTCAGGGGGTTGTTTTGGGGGTCTTTTTCCAGCCTATGCCTCTTCGAATCTTTTCTGCCATATAGACATGAATTCTGTCGGGGGACCAGCCAAGCCGATACTGCCCCGGCTTCGCAAGAACCTTCCCTCAAGCCACAACGACCGTAAACTCCACCCCCGACTCAAAATCCAGCGTCGTGGTCGAAAACCGCGGATCTTCGTCGAGGTAGTGCTTGTACGGTCGAACGGCTTCCTCGGCCGTGTACATGTTGTCGGCCAGCACGACCGTTCCGGGCCGCAGCAAGCGCTCGATCTGTCTGAACAGCGTCAAGTACGCGTCTGCCCATACGTCGATAAACACCATGTCGACGCCCCCTTCCAGCTCGGCAACCGTCTCGAATACATCGCCCTCCCGCACGTCGACATAGGCATCCAGGCCCGCAGCTTCGACATGAGCCCGCAAACGCGCACACTTGAGCGCATCGCATTCGGTTGCAATGACCACGCCACGGCCCAACGTGCGCAGCGCATCGGCGAAATACAGCGTCGACACGCCGCAGGAACTGCCGAGCTCGAGGATTCTGCTCGGCCGTTGCGACAGCACCATGTTGCGCAAAAACCTTCCCGTTTCCGCCGACACAGCCAACGATAGCGCACTGCCTCCCGATGATTCGAAATCCTCGGTGAACAGGCCGAACGTTTCGAGAAACCGTCCTCGCAACCTCGGGGCGAGCGCTTCGTATTCGTCGACGAGCGTCGGAAACGCCTCGTTCGGCCCCTGGAACTGCGCGCGTGCGCGGGCGATGATTTCGCTCCGGCTTTCTTCATGAAGCCGTTGCAAAAGAGCGTTGGTGGTCGAAGCCAAGTCCATTCCTTCACGAAGTTGATGACGTAGACGGCGTATCCATCGACTGCCAGTCCGCCGTCAGGCTCCCTGCGCTGCCGTTCGATCGTCGGCAAGCACGAGCGATGCTATGCCCGTCGGGCAAGCGTGATCGCCCGTTCAGGGCACGCCGTCACACAAAGCCCGCATGATCTGCACGCGTCCGCATTCGGCGTGTACGCGACTTTCATTCCGTGCACGCGCAGCTTCAAGCGATGCATCAGGCCAAGATCGAGATAATCGGCCTGATCGATGCGCCGGACCTCGAACACGTTTTCAGGGCAGACGGCGACGCAATCGCCCTTGCCTTCACAACGTTTCAGATCGACGACAGGCGCAATCACGCCCGCCTTCTGCTTGCAGTCGGCCGTTGATTTCTCGCGCATGGTCACTCCCCGGTAGGCCGCTTGCCACGCGACCGCCATGCGGTCCGGAATTGCTCGCGTTCTTCGGGCGTCATGGCTTCCCACTTGCGCCAGTGGCGCCGGCCGTGCCAGCCGCGGTGTCCGCGGAATCCGCCGAACAGGATGCGGCTCAACACGAGCAGGCCCAGCGCATGGGCGAAGTCGATTGTCCGGGCGCCGACGAATAGCGCCGGCATCACCCAGTTCCACAGCATCATGACGACCCATCCGAGCACGCCGATGGCGACCACCACGAGCAGCGCCTTGCCCGCACATCTGATTCGAAAATTCATCCGTCGACTCCTCTAGATATCCAGTTCGTCATAAATGGGTTGCAGTCGAGCACGCAGGTGCAGGACCGCGTAGCGTTTGCGCGCGAGCAGCGTATTGAGCGTCACGCCGCTCTGCGCGGCCAGCTCCTTGAAGGACAGCCCTTCCAGTTCGTGTGCGATGAAAACCTCGCGCTGATTCGTCGGCAACTCGTCGAGCGCATCCTGCAACGCCTTGAGCAGCAGCGTGCGAGCGTAGAGCGCTTCAGGGCCGGCATCGTGTGCCGGTAGCGCGAGATCCAGGCGATACTCGCTATCCGCTTCGTCGTCGGCATCGAGTAGATCGGTCAGCGGCTGCTCCTTCTTCTTGCGGAAACGATCGATGATGCGGTTGCGCGCGGTACGGAACAGCCACGCGCTCGCCTGTTCGATCGGCGCCGGAAGCCGATAAGCCTGCACGAATTCGTGAAGCACATCCTGCAGAACGTCCTCGGCATCGTCCGGGTCGCGGATCCGGCGCCGAATGAAGTTCCCTAGCCTCGTTCGCTCACGCATCACTGTCGCAGTGATGTCGCGGTCTGGGTCGGTCATCGTTTGCGAAGTGGGTGGCGGTTCCATGCATCTGAAGACGTTTCAGGCGCGCGAATATTGTGGCGAGTGTGAAAAATTTTCGGCTGTACGCATCGGCTTCCCTGCGTGACAGGGGTTTCAAGGAACAGGCCCGATATGACATCAGCCCGTCATTGCACGAATCGTTTGACTCCGCGCACCGACCCAAGTACACTTCGCGCCGCGGGGTGGAGCAGTCTGGCAGCTCGTCGGGCTCATAACCCGAAGGTCGTAGGTTCAAATCCTACCCCCGCAACCAAATACCGAAGCCCGCTTTGCGAAAGCAAGCGGGCTTTTTGCTGTCTGGGGAATATTGCTTGCGCGCGCGGCGCGGTACACGAAGATGGTGCAATCGAGCGCTCGCCACGACGTGCGACACACAATCGCACGTCGCCCGTTCGCCGCGGACATGCACCGAACATTGCGTAGAATTCCGAACCTTCTTCGGTTCAACACAAGGAATTCTCGAATGATTCGAACGATCGCGGCGCTCGCCGCGCTTTCAGCGATGACCGCCGCGGCAAACGCCGCCGACACCGGCTCGGCTCCCGCCAAACAGCGCTACGTCAGCCCCGGCATCGCCAACGTCACGGCTTCGGCAGCCCCGCACCCGGAAAGCACCTCCCCCGACGCCCGCTGCCGGGAACTCGCCGCCGGCATCGACGCGGTCACGCATTCGCCCGACCGCGGCCAGAAGGTCGTGCGAGGAACAGGCCCGGACGGCAAGCCGCGCAACGAACTGCGCGCCTACGACAAACGAGCCGACCTGGAAGCCGAGCACCAGCGCCTCGGCTGCCAGTAACGGGCACACGAACACACGCCTCCCACCCGGCCAACTCACGCCGGGCATCGGCCTTTACGCGTTCGCGCCGCCGTCGATCGTCAGCCCCGTCCCGTTGATCGACCGCCCTTCCGGCCCGACGACGAACGCCACGAGCGCGGCCACGTCGTCGGCCTTGCCGTACTGCTGAATCGCCATCCGCGCACGCTGCGCATCGGCATGCTCGCCGTCGGCCGGGTTCATGTCGGTATCGGTCGACCCCGGATGCACGACGTTGACCGTGATGCCGCGCGAGCCGAGATCACGCGCGAGCCCCTGCGTCCAGCCGATCAACGCGGCCTTGCTCGCCGCATAAAGGCTCATCCCGGCATCGGGCACGCGCGTCGCGAGGCAACTGCCGGTCGATACGATGCGCCCGCCCTCCCCGAGATGCCGCGCCGCCGCCTGCGACGCGACGATCACCGCGCGCACGTTCACGTTCAGCGTCGCGTCGATATCGTCGAGCGTGAGGTCGTCCAGCGCGCCGGCCCGGAAAATCCCCGCGTTGTTGACAAGAATGTCGAGGCCGCCCAACGCCTGCGCCGCACGATCGACCGCGTCGCGCACGGCAACCGGATCGGCGCTGTCGGCCTGGATCGCAATGGCCTTGCGGCCCAGCGCCTCGATGCCGGCGACCACGGCCTGCGCCCGTTCGGCGGATTTTTCATACGTGATCGCCACGTCCGCGCCATCGGCCGCCAGCCGTTTCGCGATCGCCGCGCCGATGCCGCGGCTGCCGCCCGTGATGAGTGCACGCTTGCCTTGAAGTCGATTCATGTCGGTTCCTTTCCCAATTTATGTAATGACCGACACAGAATGTGGCACGTTGCACCGCGCAGTCAATTGATTTATTTTATCGATCGATACAGATATCGACGAAGGAACGGACACAATGGCTGAACGAGGCCGACCGAGAAGCTTCGACAAGGAAGCGGCGCTGGATCGCGCGATGGAGGTGTTCTGGCGTCTCGGCTACGAAGGGGCGTCGATGACGGACCTGACGGCCGCGATGGGCATCGCGTCGCCGAGCCTGTATGCGGCCTTCGGCAGCAAGGAAGCGTTGTTCCGGCAAGCGCTCGAGCATTACCGCGCAACCGAGGGGCGGGAAATCTGGGGCGGCGTCGAACGGGCGGCCAGCGCGTACGAGGCCGTGCGCAGCTACCTGATGGATACGGCACGCGTGTTCACGCGGCGCTCGAAGCCGGCCGGCTGCCTGATCGTGCTGTCGGCGCTGCATCCGGCCGAACGTTCCGATATGGTCCGGCAAACGCTGATCGCGATGCGCGAGGGCACGGTCGACGCGCTGCGGGAACGCTTCGTGCAAGGCGTCGCGGCAGGCGAAATATCAACGCACGCGAACCTCGACGCAATCGCCCGCTACTACGTGACGGTTCAGCAAGGCATGTCGATCCAGGCGCGCGACGGCGCGAGCCGCCGCGATCTGGAGGCCGTCGCGCAGGCCGCGCTGGCCGCATGGCCGGCGCTCGTCGGCACGAGCAGCGCGGCCGGTGTATAGATAGCGGCAGGACACCGCCGAAAGAAAGGTTACTGCTTCGCAGCCTGCTGCACGTCCTTCGACGCATGCCACACGCGATAGCGCACGTCGAAGCCGTCCGGCACATAGACGACGAGCGGCAGGCGGCTGTTGTAGCGCAGCAGCTGACCGTCGCCGCGCACCTGTACGAACCGTTGCTGCGGCGCCTGGCCCGGGCACGCCATCAACGTCGATGCCGGCCCCTTCACGTCGGTGAGCCGGTAATACGTGTAGCCCCACCCCTTCACATCCTCGGCGGTCAGCTCGCCGCCGAACCAATGCTGGTTGCAGTCGGTCTGCAACGTCTTGCCGATCATCAGCTCGACGCGCGCATCGCCTTCGTTCTCGAGCGCGGGCAGCGCGATCACGGCGCGCTGCTGGCCGGCCGCTGCCTGCGGAAACATCTTGATCGACTCGGCGGATACGGCAGGCGCGGAGGCAGGCGCGGCCACGCTTGCGGCGGCGGTCGTCACGCAGAAGGCGGCCAGCGCGGCCCGGATCGCGAATTTCATCGATGTGCTCCTGAAAAACCAATGAGCCCCGGATGCTAACACTTTCGTCGCAAGACCTTACGGAGCTGTAATTTGGCGACACAATTGCAAACAGCCGGCAATCCCCGAGCGCGGTACTTATAGCGGAATCAACGGAGAACATCATGCTCAAGCTCATTGCTGCCGCCGGCGTCGCTACCCTGCTGGCCGGCTGCGTCGTCGCCCCGGACGCCGGATACGGCTACGGGCAGCCCTACTATTCCGATCCCGGCTATGCGTACGCCCCGTCCCCGGTGTACGGCACGGTCAACATCTGGGGCGGTGGCGGCGGACGCGACTGGGATCGCGGCCGGCGCGACTACCATCGCTGGGACGGCGACCGCGGCAACCGCGGCAACGGCTGGTGGCGCGGCGGCGGACGCCGTGGCGACTGGAACGAAGGCGGTGGCGGCGGACACGGTCGCGGCGACGGCGGCGGTCATCGCCACTGACGTTCAATTGCAACCGTTTGTATCCACGCACGGCCCGCCGATGGCCGGCGGCGCATTACTCCGGCCACAGAATGGCCACGCAAACGACGAAAGGCCCTCGCATCGAGCGAGGGCCTTTCGTCGTCCGGCCCGGCAAAGCGAACGGCGGCGCACGCCGGCCGACCGGTCCGGAACCGCGATCGCACGCGGAACGCCGCGCGCTTACCAGCCGGCCGGCCGCGCGTAGCCGCCGGACACGGGCGCACCGCACACGTACGCGCGCTGGTAGCGGTCGTAGCAATAGTTCGGGCCGTCGTCCTGGTACTGCGCCTGCTGGTAGGTCGGATAGGCCGGCTGCTGGTATGCGGGCGCCTGGTAGTACGTCGGCGGCTGATAGGCCGGCGCCTGGTACACGGGCGCCTGATACGCGACGGGCGGATTCATCGCGGACGTCACGATCGCGCCGAGCACCGCGCCGCCGATCAATGCGCCGATGACGGCGCCGCCGTCGCGGCCATGCGCGGACGCCGGCCCCGCGACGGCGAGCGAACCGGCGAGGACACACACTGCGGCAATCTTTTTCATGATGGACTCCCACGCGAAGTGGTACTGGATGCGATGCATTGTGGCGGGACGCGGCCGTAATAGATGCAGCAAGTGGTAACGCGCGATTACCGGTATTGCCCACGCCGAAACGCGTCGTCGCCGTGCTACGATTTTCGGCACACAGGAGACGCCTTCATGCAGCCCGAAACCGCCCGCCGTTTCGATACCGAATTCGCGCCGCGCATCGCGCAGGCGATCGCCGCGTTCTTCGCCGACCACGTGCGGGCCGACGTCGTCCCCTATGGCGGGCACGGGCACCCGACGCGCGTGCAGATCCGCAGCGCGCCGCACGAGCACGTGAGCGGCTTCGTGCATCCGCTGAATCTCGAACTGACGTGGGACACCGACGAGATCGAGCGGCTGATGGAACCCGACGGCCTGCAACGCTTCGAGCACTACCTCGCCGCGCTGCCGAGAAAGCTCGGCGCATGGCAAAGCGCGCGCGACATCGATCTCGCGTCGCGCACTCAGGCCGAGCCGCTCGTGCGGCTCGGCGGCCTCGACTTCGAAGGCTGAATGCGCGCGCCAGCCGGCCAATGCGCGGCTCGCCGTCGCACGATGCGGCCCGGTGATACACTCGACCGGCCCCGCCCCGGTGCAGCCGCGCCGGCCGGGCCGTTCATCGCCGCCCACCGCGTACATGGTTGCGCACGCAACCGGCAAGCGGGTGCGCGGACAACCCTGCTCTCGCTCCCGCCATGAACGCCGATACCGGCCTGCCGCTTCCGCAACGCTACTGGGCGATCGTCTGCGTCGCCCTGGGCATCACGCTCGCCGTGCTCGACGGCGCCATCGCGAACGTCGCATTGCCGACCATCGCGCGCGACCTGCACGCGTCCGACGCCGCGTCGATCTGGATCGTCAACGCGTACCAGCTCGCGGTCACGATCACGCTGCTGCCGCTCGCGTCGCTCGGCGAGCGCATCGGCTATCGCCGCATCTACATCGCCGGGCTCGCGCTGTTCACCGCGGCGTCGCTCGGCTGCGCGCTGGCCGGCTCGCTGCCGATGCTGGCGGTGATGCGCGTGATCCAGGGGTTCGGCGCGGCCGGCATCATGAGCGTCAACGCGGCGCTCGTGAGGATGATCTACCCGTCCTCGATGCTCGGGCGCGGGCTGTCGATCAACGCGATGGTGGTCGCGCTGTCGTCGGCGATCGGCCCGACGGTCGCGTCCGCGATCCTGTCGTTCGCGTCGTGGCCGTGGCTCTTCGCGGTCAACGTGCCGATCGGCATCGCGGCCGTGCTCGGCAGCCTGCGCGCGCTGCCGGCCAACCCGCTGCACGACGCGCCGTACGACTTCCCGAGCGCGCTGATGAACGCGTGCGTGTTCGGCCTCCTGATCACGGCCGTCGACGGGCTCGGTCACGGCGAAGGTCATGCGTACGTCGCGGCGGAACTGGCCATCGCGGGCGTGGTCGGCTACTTCTTCGTGAAGCGTCAGTTGTCGCAGCCGGCGCCGCTGCTACCCGTCGACCTGATGCGCATCCCGATGTTCGCGCTGTCGATCTATACGTCGATGGCGTCGTTCACGTCGCAGATGCTCGCGTTCGTCGCGCTGCCGTTCTGGCTGCAGCATTCGCTCGGCTTCTCGCAGGTCGAGACGGGCCTCTACATGACGCCGTGGCCGCTCGTGATCGTGTTCGCCGCGCCGCTCGCGGGCGTGCTGTCGGACCGCTATTCGGCCGGCATGCTCGGCGGGATCGGGCTTGCGCTGTTTGCAGCCGGGCTGCTGTCGCTCGCGACGATCGGCGCGCACCCGGGCACGGTCGACATCGTGTGGCGGATGGCGCTGTGCGGCGCGGGCTTCGGACTGTTTCAGTCGCCGAACAACCGCGCAATGCTGTCGTCGGCGCCGCGCGAGCGCAGCGGCGGCGCCGGCGGCATGCTGAGCACCGCGCGCCTGACGGGCCAGACGTTCGGCGCCGCGCTCGTCGCGCTGATTTTCGGGCTCGCGCCCGATCGCGGGCCGACGATCGCACTCTATGTCGCCACGGTGTTCGCGGCGGTGGCCGCGGTCGTCAGCCTGCTGCGCATCGCGTCGCCGCCGCCGGACCCGGCGGCCTGACACCGTCGCGCGCCGCACCCGCGGCGGGTGTCATGCGGCGTCGAGCGTGTCCATCACGAAGCGCACGCGCGCCTTCACGCTCGCGCGCGGCAATTCGATCAGCCGATAGCCGTACGACGTATAGCAATCGACCATCGCGTCATGGGTCCGCACCGCTTCCGCGAAATCCTGCCGGCGCTCGGTGTCCTGCGCATAGATGTCGGGCCACGGCGGCGCGATGAACACGCGCCGGTGATAACGAAAACGCCGCGCCGCCGCTTCCGCGTGCGCGGGTACCGCCAATCCGGTCAGCTTCAGATAGCCGATCACGTCCGGCACGCCGCGGTCGAAGAACACCGGCCCGCGCGCGTGCCGCGCGAGATGGTAGGACCGCATCTCCCAGCTCAGCATCAACTCGGCGAACGCAGCCGGGTCGCGCCACGGCAGCGCCGGCCCGTCGACGGCCATCTGGTCGCGGATCACGCCGCGCCCGGCTTCCTGCGAACGTGCGAACCCGGCGCGCTCGAGCGCATCGAGCAACGTGCTCTTGCCCGAACCCGGGCCGCCCGTCACGACGAAGAAGCGGCCGGTTGCGTCGTCGGCTTCTTCGTCGTCACTCGCCGCACGCTGCGCGAACTCACGCATGCGCGGCCCGCTGGCCCGCGCGCCGCGTGACCGACGCCGCCGCCGCGACACTGCGCAGGTCGGCGACGAACGTGTCGCGCCAGACCGACAGGTCGTTCTCGCGCAGCCGCGCGAGGTTCTCCTCGTGACGCGCCTGCCGCTCCGCGAGCGGCATCGACAGCGCGCGTTCGAGCGCCTCGGCCATCTGCGACAGATCGTACGGATTGACGAGCAGCGCGCCGGTCAGCTCGGCCGCCGCGCCCGCGAACTCGGACAGCACGAGCACGCCCGGATCGGCCGGATCCTGCGACGCGACGTATTCCTTCGCGACGAGATTCATCCCGTCGCGCAGCGGCGTCACGTAGCCGACCTGCGACATCCGGAAGAACGCCATCAGCAGGTTGCGCTCGTACTTGCGGTTCAGATACTGGATCGGCGTCCAGTCGAGCTGCGAGAAGCGGCCGTTGATGCGGCCGGCCTCGCCTTCCAGCGTCTCGCGGATCTGCTGGTAGGTCTGCACGTCGGAACGCGTCGGCGGCGCGATCTGCAGCAGCGACACGCGCCCTTGCCAGCCCGGCGCATTCGCGAGCATCCGCTCGAACGACTGGAAGCGTTCGACGAGCCCCTTCGAATAATCGAGGCGATCGACGCTCATCACCAGCTTGCGGTCGCCCAGCGCCTCGCGCAGCATCTTCACCGGCTTGCGAGCGCCGTACTGGATCGCTGCCTGCGCGATCGCGTCGGGATGCACGCCGATCGGATAGGCCGCGACCTTCACGACGCGGCCGTGCGCATGCAGCATCCCGTCGTCGCTCGCCGCGCCGATGCCGCGCCGCTCGATGTAGTCGGTGAAGGCCTGCTTGTCGGCCTCGGTCTGGAAGCCCGCGACATCGTACGCGCACATGAACTTGACGAGTTCCTCGTGCGGCGGCACGAGGCGCAGCACGTCGGGCGACGGAAACGGGATATGCAGGAAGAAGCCGATCGGGTTCTTCACGCCGAGCTCGCGCAGGCAGTGCGCGAACGGCAGCAGGTGGTAGTCGTGCACCCAGATCAGGTCATCCGGGCGCAACAGCGCCGCGAGCTGCTTCGCGAGCATCGCGTTCACGCGCAGGTAGCCGGCGTACTCCTGCCGGTCGAAGCGCGCGAGATCGCCGCGGTAATGGAACACCGGCCACAGCGTCGCGTTCGAGAAGCCGCGGTAGTACTGGTCGTAGTCGCGCCGGGTCAGCCCGACCGTCGCGTAGGTCACGTTGCCGTCCCGCTGGATCGCGGGCTCGGCGTCCGGCGCACCGACGATCTCGCCGTTCCAGCCGAACCAGACGCCGCCCGTTTCCCGCAGCGCGTCCATCACGCCGACGGCCAGGCCGCCCGCGCTCGGGCGCGTGTCCTCGCCGGCGGCGACACGATTCGATACCACGATCAATCTGCTCATGCGATTTCCCCTCCTCGATCCGATTGGCTGACGCGCGACGCGCGCCAAAGCAGGCGCGGCGGCCCGAAGGCGGCCGCGCGGCGACTCAGTTCCGAGAATTGCAATGAAATACGGCGGTGGAATGCGGCGACGACCGTATCAAGCGTCCTGCTCCTGACCGAGGTCGCGTTGATAGTCGAGCCCTTCCGGGCGAGCACCACCCTGGTTGTGGTCGCCGTCCGACGGCGCCTCGTCCGGCGCGCCCGCGGGCGGGGCCGATGGCGCGTCGGTCCGCGGACGCGGGCGGCCTTCCGGATGGCCGGCCGCCGCGTCGGGTGGCCGGTGTGACAACCGTTTCGAACGGCGCATGGCTGGGTGTCTCATATGCGGCGCGGCTCGAGGCCGTCGTAGAAACATTCCATGACAAAACAGTCTAGGTCGCGCGATCGCATCCGAAGGTAACAATTACCTTCAATTTGTAACGTTTCGACCCCTCGTCGTTCATCTATTCGACAATAACGCCGCCCGCGCGCACGCGGCCAGCCGCACGGCGATTTGTCAAAGCTTTGCAGTTTCCCCATGACAATTGCGAAACAATGACGCGGCATCAGGAGCGTGCATGCGTCGCCGCTCACCCAGACAGGACTTGCACTCAGGGATGAACATTCGCTTCGAATCGCCGCGCCGGGCCACGCCGGCGCGCGTCGTGCTGGCCGTGATCGCCGCGGCCGCACTGCTGTCCGGCTGCAATTCGCTGTACAGCGAAGGCGCGACGGCCGGCGCCGGTATCGCGGGCGCCGCGATCGCCTCCAAGGTCACCAACAACGCCGCCGTCGCCACCGGCATCGGCCTCGGCGCCGTCGCCGGCGCACGGGCGGGCGTCCAGTACACGCAACGCGTCGCGCACCGCTACACGCAAGACCAGATCGCGAAGGCGGCCGGTCCGCTCGACGTCGGCGGCGTCGCGCCGTGGTCGACGCACCATTCGTTCCCGATCGAGGACGACGAGCAGGGCCGCGTGACGGTCAGCCGGATGATCAGCGTCGGCCCGCTCGACTGCAAGGAAATCGTGTTCGCGGTCGATACGCCGGCGAAGGCCGACAAGCCCGCGCAATCGGCGTTCTACGTCGCCACCATCTGCCGCGACGGCCCCGTGTGGAAATGGGCGTCGGCGGAACCGGCGACCGAGCGCTGGGGCGCGCTGCAATGAGCGTGGCGATCCATATCGCGGCGATCGGCGCGCTGTGCGCGGCGACACTCGCGCTGTCGGGCTGCGGCTCGGTCGGCGCGGCGAGCGGTGCGCTGGCCGGCGCGGCGACGGGCCTCGTCACCGCGAACCCGGCGGTCGGCGTGGGCGTCGGGATTGCCGTGCAGGCCGCGACCGACGAAGCCGTCAACCGCACGATGAAGCAGCTTCATCAGAACCAGCAGGACGCGATCGCCAAGACGGCCGGCAGCCTCGCCGTCGGTGAAGTGAAGCCGTGGAAGGTGAAGAACACGCTGCCGCTGGAAAACGGCGAAGGCGAAGTGCGCGTCACGCGCGCGTACTCGTCGGCGCTCGCGCTGTGCAAGGAATTCGCGTTCTCGGTGAAGGACGGCGACAAGGCCGACTGGTATTTCGCGAATGCGTGCCAGCAAGGCACGCACTGGAAGTGGGCGTCGGCGGAACCGGCAGTCGATCGGTGGGGGAATTTGCAGTAACGGTGCGATGCGCCGCGCATCGTGCGTGGCGCCCCTGCCGTTTTGCGTACTCGCGAGCTACGGTGATTATAGACGCGTGCGAAGCTGCGCCACCCTTTCCTTGATCTTCGCGGACAGCGCATCGTCCGGGTTGTAGGTCAGGCACCGCTCCAGATCGGCGATCGACGCTTTGATATCACCCAGCGTCTCGTATGCCCTGGCGCGATTGAAATAGACGAAAGGCTGGTCGGGATTGAGCTTCAGCGCCCGGTCGAAGTAATCGAGCGACTTCTGGTAGGCGCCGCCTTCGAGATAAATCGTCGCGAGCGTGCAATACGCCGACGGATCCGTATAGCCCAGTTCGATGGCCCGGTTCAGATCGTTCAGCGCGAGATCGGTCTTCTTGATCATCGCGAAGGTCGTGCCACGATCGGCATACGTCGCCGCGTCTTCCGGCGCTAGTTTCAGGATGTCGCCGTACAACCCGAGCGCGTCCTCGATACGGCCCTGCGACACGAATCCGCGTGCCCGCATGCGCATCGGTGAAAAATCGGGATTCTTATCGGTCATTCGATTCAGCTCCAAAAACTTCGCACTTGCATTATCCGCTTCGCTGTCCGGAAACCGCCCCGGCTCAACGCCCGGCCCTCGCGATCAAGCCGTTCAGATAAGTTTCCAGCACACTGAACTTGACGATCGACGCATTCCGCCATGTTGGATGCTGACTCGCCGCAGCCTTCACCGCCTCCGGCACATCCTCACGCAGCCACAGCTCCGGAACATGCAATCTGGCGCCCAATTCACCGTCCATGTCTTCCAGGACCATGTGCCCGCGCGACGGATACTCGTTCAACGCACCGGCCTGCGCTCTCACGAACAGAAGAGCACGCTCGCCGGCTTGAAGTGCCACGTTGCCCCAAGTCGGCGGACCGCCGTTGAACACGATTTCCGCCCCGAGATTATCCGGCGTGATGCCCTTTCCGCTGGAATAGATGCGCTCTACCTTCGCCCGAAAAACATGCGGACTCGGAGAATCGATGACGGATACGAGCACCAGATCGTACGATTCCACTGCTACGGTATAGAGACCCTTTTTCTCACTCATAGAATCTGATGTCACGGCTTCCACGGTGTCCCGACTTTCTCGAGTTCGGGCATGTAGTACTGCAATTTTCCGGTCGTTTCCGGAATCGGGATACCCAGGCGGCCGGGGAACGTCGCACAGTTATAGTTGTTTTCCGGCCATGCGCCGCCAGACTTGGGCGGCCATTGATACCGGATGTCGTCCATGGGCCCGCGCGCCACCAGTTCCTCGTGTGCCGCCAGAATTGATTCGTACTGCTCCTGCGTGACAGGTATCTTCTGCTCATACACGGTCTGTAGCGTGCCGGCCCCGCCACGGGCAGGCAGTGGATTTTCCGCAATCAGCGAGAATGCTGCCTGGTCCTGGGTCAGTTGCCCCGGATAACTGCCGGATGACTTCAGATTGGCGAATACATCCGCCGCGGTCGCATCCCCGACTGCCGGTCCAAAACCCCAAATCGTCTTGCCGCCGTCGAATGAATACCCGACGTGGCCAGTGTACTGATACTCGTGCAGAACGCCTTCTGCGTCGGGCGTCCGGCCGCCGCCACGCACACCGAACAGCGAAATCGTCGGCTGCTCCGTCGCCCCTGCCGCACCTTCGGCCGCTTCCAGCGCCGACAGTTCGCCAGCCGCGGAGCCCGCTCCTCTCGCGCCGCCGACGAGCCTGGCGCCCTTCCCCGCGCCGAATCCGCCCAGCAAGCTTCCTCCAAGCATCGACCACTTCTGCCCGTCCGAACCCTCGCCGAAGATCTTCCCGCCCAGCCATCCGCCGACTTCGCCGCCGAGAAAGCCGCCGGCCGCACCGAGCAGCGCCAGCGCGGGCCCCGCAAGAACGGCCGCAGCAGCAATGCCCACCGCGGCCATCGTCCAGTTCACCCACGCCGGGATCTCGGGATTGAACTCGCCGACCGCCGGGCCACCGATGAACACGTTGGGCGATCCGTCGTTGATCAACGCGCCGCACATCATCCGGTCTTCCTTGCGGCTCGCCGGCTGGCTGTTGATGAACACCGTCGACGAACCCTGCGCGACCACCTGCGGCGGCCCCGCATGGTCGCTGCACAGGCCCTGGCTCAGGATGGCCCGCATCGCCGCGCGACTGTTGATGAACACGTTGGGCGAACCCTTTATGAGACTTCCGGTGACATGTCGCGGCGCCCACGACATCGTGCCCAGCACTTCGCCGAGACCGCCGCCCGCGGCAGCGCCCGCCGCGATTGCAGCGACGACCGTCAACGCAGCACCTCCCGTCGCGACCACCGCGACGGCGCCGATCACCGCACCCGCGATCAGCCCGGCGATCATCCATCCCTTGGATGCCGTATGCGCGATCGGATCGCCCAACCGCGCAGCCGCCAGTAATGTATCCACGCCCGCTCCCCGTCAGCCCGCGTTCGTAACCGCGGTCAGATAAGCACGCACGGCCTCGACGCTCTGCATGCCGGTCATGCCCTTCACCGCCGTCACACCGTCAAGTCGATCGCTCAGCGATGCGTGCTCGCGCACATCCGCCGTCCACAGCGCGAATTGACGGCCGTCCATCGCGCGCCACGCCGCTTGCCCGTCCGGGGCGGGCTGCAGCGCCAGCGGCTCACCGCCCGGGCCGAAGAACGCGGTGTCGTCGAACATTTCGGTGACGTCGTGCCGGTACAGTTCGGCCATGCCCGTGAGCGCGTACAGCGTCGCGCTCGGCTCGTGCAGCACGAACACGATGCCGGCCTCGTCCTGGCCGAGCGCCCTCGGCGCGAAGGCCGCCCGATCGGGCCGGGCCAGCACGACACTCGCGAGCAGGCGCTTGTATTCCTTGCTCTTGTCCTCCGTGAACGACTTCGGACAGGTGCCGATGAAACTGATCGCCACGCGTTCGCGCCCGCCCTTCGGCGACATCACGACCGTCTGGCGCTGATGCAGCGGCGCGCCTTCCGACACCCAGCGATAATCGATTTCGCGCGCGGTTTCGCCGTCGATTTCCCGGTTTTCCAGATGCTTCAATTCGAAACGCGGCAGCGACTTGCGCATCTCCGAGACCAGCCGCGTCACGAACGTGTCGACCGTATCGTCCGGCTCCATCGGCGCGCGGGACACCACGAAAGTGAATCCGCTACTACCGCTCCCCGTTTCATCGACCGTAAACAGGTGAATCGTCTTGTCTTTGAAGTGCGCCGGCAACTGAATGACGGCATCGTTCATCTGATATTCGGACATGCTCTTCTCGGTTCGGCGTGCCCGCCGCGGCAGGCGCCGGATTGAAACTGTGCGCCGGCTGCACGGTCGCAGCCGACGCAACCGTCACGGGGCAACGTTACTGCACGCCGGCCGCGACCAGACGCTTGTGGATGGCTTCGATGCGACCCAGCTGCGGCGAGCCTTTCGGCGTCTGTTGCAACTCGTCGCCGAGGACCTTCGCGTACGCGAGACCGTTGTCGTTCTTCACCGACGGATCGGCGCCGTGCGCGAGCAGATAATCGACGACGTCCCATTGCCGCAGGCGCGTCGCTTCGTAGAGCGCGGTTTCCTTCATCGAATCCCGCACATTGACGTTCGCCTTGTGCTCGACCAGCAGGCGCATTTGCGGCAACAGTGTGTCCTTGCAGGTGGCGAAGAGCAGCGGCGTATCGCCGTCGTACTTGAGATCGGGATTCATGCCGCCGGCCAGCAACGCCTTGAGCAGGTTCGGCGTGTCGGCCCGCGCGGCCAGATACGCGACGTTCGCGCCATTCTCGCCGAACGGCTGTTCGGGCTTCGCGCCGTCCCGGACCAGTTCGCTGACGATCTGAAGGCGCACGTTGGCGGCATCCGCCTTCACCGGCACGGCTTCCTGCACCGCGAACGACAGCAGGCTGGCCTTCTTGTTGCCCAGCGCAGCGAGATCGGCATGCGGCGCGAGCGCCTTGACCTGCGCCAGATTCCCGTCGCGAATGGCACGCGCCAGCTCGAGTTGCTGTCCCGTGAAAAAGTCTTCGGGCGGGTAACGTTTGAAGTCTGCCATTTTTGTTTCCTGTGCTTGAGTCGGCCACCAGAACGGCGACGACAAACCGATGACCGCGACAACCGCGCCTGCGGCGATGACCTTGCTGTATTTCATCAATGTCCCTGAAGTTGACTCAGCAGCGACGATTGCTGCTCGGCGACGGTCGTATTCAGCCCGCTCGTCACCTGGCCCATCATGTGCCGCTGGACCGTCGTCACGCTGGTGCCCGGAATGGTGATCTGCTCGCCGACCGCCTTGGGCATCAGGTGGGACGTCACCTCGCTGATCGGGCCGAGCCCGCCCTCCTGCGAGCCCGTCAGGATGTCGCCGTCGACGCGATAGTTCGTGATCGACGACGCCCGCGGCGTGGCGCCGTACAGCGGCAACGTTTCAGGATTGAGGCCTGCCGCGTTGAAAGTGGTCGCGCCCGCGCCGCTCGCCTGCGATGCAGCCGACGCCAACCCGCCGCCGAGCGAATGGCCTGTGAGGTCGAGGCCGCCCGCATTGCCGGAACCATGGATCTTCTTGCCGAGGGTCACGGCGCGATCGTAGTACGGCGAATTGTCGCCCAGCCCCTGGCTGAGGTTGTTCGACCAGTCCTCCTTGACCGTCGGCTGCGTGCCCTTGAAGGCCAGCGTCGGCTTCATGCTGTCGCCGAACACCGCAGGATCGGGCGCATAGACCTGCGCGCCGAAATTGCTGCCGGGAATCTTCAGATCCTGCGGCCGCATGCCGAACTTCTTCAGCGCTTCGGGGTCGTTCGACACGTTCTTCCATCCCGGCGGCGCCGTCCCGGGCGTGTACACCGCTTCCGCGAGCTTCGCCAGTTGTTGCGCCTTGACCGTCGCCTGAAGCTTGCGTGCCGCGGCCTGCACCTTCGGATCGGCTGACGCGAGACCCGCCGCGATGACCGCCTGCTGATTGGCCCACTCGATCGCCATCGCCTGCTCGGGCGTGACGAACAGCCCCTGGTTCAGATGGATCACCGGGCCATCGAGGAAAATGCCGCTCTGATTGATCAGGATGCTCGAGGCGCCGTGGGACAGCTTGATGCTGTCCGGCTTCAGCGTCACGATGCTCGCGCCGACCCGATGCTCGATCTCGTCCGTCGCCTGATAGCTCTGCTTGCCCGGCCCGGCATCGCCCGCGAGCGCCTGCACGCCGACGGTGTTGGCCGTCGTGAAGCGCGCCTTCGCGATCTTTTCCGACAGGCTGCCTTCCGCGATGTGCTTGCTCTCGTCGCCTTTGAGCACCGACACGTTCCGCGCGCCGGATTCGACCGTATGCGATTCGCTATCCTTGACGATGGTCTTCATGTCCTTCTGCGCATGCAGAAAAACTTCCTGGGCGCCGTTCACATCCGAGAACCGCAGTTCGTTGAAACCCTCGCCCTTGTGCGTCTGGCTGCGCATCCCCATCGTCTGGCCGCCGCTGCCGTGATACGGGTTGCCCGATTCGCCGTTGAACACGCGGCCGACGACGATGGGGTTGTCCGGATCGCCCTGATTGAACGAGACGAGCACCTCCTGGCCGATCCGCGGAATCGCCGAACCGCCCCAGCCCTTGCCTGCCCACGGTTGCGATACGCGCACCCACATCGAATCGGAACCGTCGAGCTTGCCGCGGCGGTCCCACATGAAATGCAGCTTGACCCGGCTGCCGTCGGTGTGGATTTCCTCGCCCTTCGGCCCGACCACGATCGCGGACTGGGTGCCCTGCATGTGCGGCTTGGGCGTACGCCGCTCCGGCCTGAACGGAATGTCGATCGGCAGGCACGTAAACGTGTTGTGGTACGGCAGTTTCGAGGTCTGCTGGGTATAGTCGTTCGCCACCTGGTGACGAACGCGCAGGATCACGAAGTCCTTGTTGTTGTAGGCGGACGTGCCGTGATTGACCAGCGTGAAGCGGCCGCTCGTCGTCATCCCGTGCGCGTGACCGGCGCCGTTGAAACGGTGCGCGAGCGCTTCTTCCGCTTCCATCGCGTAGCACGCGTAACGCTGCCCGTCATCGCCGTGGTCATACAACGAATGGAACTGGTAACGCTCGGTCGTCTGGATGTTCGAGTGCTTCAGATTGACGGTCGGCACCTCGACATGCATTAGTTGCGACGACGGCTGGTTGTAGTTGAAATCCCGGTACGTGATCTTGCCGACCCGGAAACTGAACGCCTCATCCCATCGATCGATGCCGTTCTGCTCGCTGGCGGCACTGTTGGCTTCGTACGGAATCGTCTTCAGGTTCGGAATCGGCTGGAACACCGCGTTGGTGTCGCCGATCACGAGGATGTGCTTGTCCTGTTCGTAGCGAATCGTCCAGATCAGCCCTTCCTGCTCCATCAGGCGCGAGCAGAAACTGTAGTAGGACTCGTCGTACATGACGATGTACTCGAGTTTCGGACGTTCGCCCTGCATCGCGAACTCGAAATCCGAGAAACCCATCTCGCGGAAAATGTCGCTCAGGATGTCCTGCGGCGTCTGGTTCTGGAAAATCCGGCAATCGGTCGAGCGCGTGAGAAACCAGAACCACGGAACGACGGACATTTCATAGCGGGTGACCGAACCCGACTTTCCGACGCGGCCGAACGATGCGACGTAACCGTCGAAATATCGCTTCGTCTCGATATCGGCCGCCGACGTCACGACACGCGTCAGACTGAAGTTGCGGCTCTGCGGCTCGAGCGTGATCTTGACCCGCTGCCCGACGATTTCCTGCGGTTCGATATTGTTGCGATGGGAAAGCAGGTCGAGATGTGTTTCGGTCAGTTGATTGACGTGTTCATCGATGACCGCCGCGCTGACCAGCAGCACGTCCGGGCCGAGCGGCGTTTCGATCGTGATGAAGCGATTGTCCTGGGTCAGGCGCGGGAGCGCGCCCGTCAGGCTGTTGATGGCCTCGGCGATCGACTCCGGAGCCTTGCCCATCAGCGACAAGCCTGTTTGCGCCAGTTGCACCGCGCTCGCGGCACCGCCCAGCAGCCCCGCGCCCGGCATGCCGGTCAGCGCCCCCAGTTGGCCCGCCATGCCGGCAAGCGAACCCAGGTTCGTCAAACCGCCGGCCAAGGCCGCGCCGCCCCCGCTCATCCCGGCGGGGTTTCCGTTTCCTGCGAAACTCATCATTGACCTCGTTCTTTTTGTCGGGCGAACCCGCCGCGATCTGGACGCTATCGCACCAACAAGGCGCTCTCAGCCGCCTTGAAGGCGCCAAATATATCAAACCGTAGGGAAATTCATAACCACTTGTCAGTATTTAGTATTCCGCGCCGAAATCCCCTCCGGTCGATCGGTTGATCGATCCCTGATATTTATTGCCGATGGACGCGCGTGATCGCGCGGCGATCGAGGCACTCCGCACCAATGCGGCAGGCATTCAACGCGTGGTGAAGGGGAAAAAGGCGGCGGAAGTGAACGAAGCGTTGCGGCCGAAGAGCGAAGCCGGCCGCGGCATCCTCGGCGAATGCCATCCGCGGCGCTTCCAGCAGGAGCGCGATCCGACAATTGGGTGATCCCTCGTCCGGCGCTCGTTGCGAATGCCGAGGGCGGTCGCGGCAGCCGAATCACGCTGCCGGGAGCATCGGGGCGATTCCAGCGGGACGCGTCGGAATCACCCCGATCGCATCAGGACTCGACGTCCTCGAGGCTGAAGATCTCGGTCTGGTCGTTGTACGAGAAGATCTCGCCGTAACGCCCCCAGTCGATCACCGCGTCGAGCGTTTCCTCGGCCGCGCCGTCCGACAGGAAATCCTCGAGCTCCTGCTCGAAGCGCACGCGCGGCGCGCGATGGCCCGGGCGCTCGTTCAGCACCTTCTTGATCCGCGCGGCGAGCGGCACGTGCTTCAGCAAGTGATCGGCGAACATCAGCTTGCGTTCCTGCGTACCGAACTCCGCGAACACGCGCCCCGGCGGCGTCAGGAACACGTCGCCTTCGCGCACGTCCGCGAAGCCGAGGTACTGCAGTACTTCCGCGATCGGGAACAGGTCGTCGACCTCGAGGTGCAGCGTGCGCGCGATTTCCGGCATGTCCGCGCGGCCGTGGTACGGCGCCATCGCGAGCGTCTCGATCAGGCCGGCCATCAGGTTGGTCGACACCTGCGGCAGCCAGCTGCCGAGTTCGAGCCCCTTCTTCGTCGCCTCGCCGGTCTGGCGGGCCGTCATCTTCGCGTAGATGTCGTCGACGAGCTTGCGGAACGCCGGATCCAGACGATTGCGCGGGTGCTTGAACGGCACCTTGATCTCCGCGATCACGCGGCCCGGGTTCGACGACAGCACGAGAATGCGGTCGCACATGAACACCGCTTCCTCGATGTTGTGCGTGACGATCAGCACCGACTTGATCGGCATGCGGCCTTGCGTCCACAGATCGAGCAAATCGGTACGCAGCGTCTCGGCGGTCAGCACGTCGAGCGCGGAGAACGGCTCGTCCATCAGCAGGATCGTCGGATCGACGACGAGCGCGCGCGCGAAGCCCACGCGCTGACGCATGCCGCCCGACAACTCGCGCGGGTACGCGTTCTCGAAGCCGTCGAGACCGATCAGGTCGATCGCCGCGAGCGCGCGCTCGCGCCGCTCGCGCGCGCCGACGCCGAGCGCTTCGAGCCCGGCTTCCACGTTCTGCAGCACGGTCAACCACGGGAACAGCGCGAAGGTCTGGAACACCATCGCGACACCCTCGGCCGGCCCGCGCAGCGGCTTGCCGAGGTATGTCACTTCGCCGCCGGTCGGCTCGATCAGCCCGGCGATGATGCGCAGCAGTGTCGACTTGCCCGAACCCGACCGGCCGAGCAGCCCGACGATCTCGCCTTCGCGCAGCGACAGGTTCGCGTCGTCGAGCACGAGCAGCTCGCCCTGTGTCTTGTTGAAACCGCGGCAGACGTGCTCGACGCGCAGGATTTCTTCACCGGGGCGCGGCGGCTGGGACGTCTGGACGGGGGCGTTTACAGCATTCGGATTGTGCATCGCGTTTCGCTCTCAATCGGTCTCAGTCGAGCCGCAGCTTCGCTTCGGCGAAGGCATACAGCGGGCGCCACAGCAGGCGGTTGAACAGGGTGACGAACAGGGACATCACGGCGATGCCCAGGATGATCTTCGGAAAATCGCCGGCGGCGGTGGTCTGCGCGATGTAGGCGCCGAGGCCGTGCGCCTCGATCCGGGTGCTGCCCCACTGCACGGCTTCGGACACGATGCTCGCGTTCCACGCGCCGCCCGATGCGGTGATCGCGCCCGTCACGTAGTACGGGAAGATGCCGGGCAGGATCGCCTGGCGCCACCACTGCCAGCCGCGGATGCGGAAGTTGGTCGCCGCTTCGCGATAGTCGTTCGGGTAGGACGTCGCACCGGCGATCACGTTGAACAGGATATACCACTGCGTGCCGAGCACGATCAGCGGCGACAGCCAGATGTCCGCGTTCAGGTGGAAGCGCGCGATCACGATCACGAACACCGGGAACAGCAGGTTCGCCGGGAACGCGGCGAGGAACTGCGCGAGCGGCTGCAGCTTCTCGGCCAGCTTCGGGCGCAGCCCGACCCACACGCCGATCGGCACCCAGATCACCGACGCGATCGAGATCAGCACGACCACGCGCAGCAGCGTGATGAGCCCGAGCACGAGCACGTGGCCGACTTCGGCCATCGTCACGCCGGTGGCGACGAAGCTGACGACGCGCCACACGATATAGGCGGTGCCGATCAGCACGAGCCCGGCCCACGCGATGTCGACCGTGCGCGACGCCTTCTTCTCGACTTTCGGCAGCGTGAAGCGCATCGCGCCCGACAGCGGCAGGCGCAGCGGAATCCGCGCGGCCTTCGCGAAGAACCAGCCGGCCGGCACGAGCAGCTGATGAATCAGCCGCGTGCGGCGCACGAGGTCCAGCAGCCACGATTGCGGCGCATCGCCCGACGCGGTGTTCTCCATCCGGAACTTGTCGGCCCACGCGATGAGCGGGCGGAACAGGAACTGGTCGTACGCGAGGATCACGACCGTCATCGTCAGGATCACCCAGCCGATCGCGCCGAAGTTCTTGTCCGAGATCGCCTGTGCAAGATACGCGCCGATGCCCGGCAGCGTGATCGTCTGGTTGCCGACGGTGATCGCCTCCGACGCGACGACGAAGAACCAGCCGCCCGACATCGACATCATCATGTTCCAGATCAGGCCCGGCATCGAGAACGGCACCTCGAGCTTCCAGAAGCGCTGCCAGGACGTCAGGTGGAAGCCGCGCGACACTTCGTCCAGGTCGCGCGGCACCGTGCGCAGCGACTGGTAGAAGCTGAACGTCATGTTCCACGCCTGGCTCGTGAAGATCGCGAAGATCGCGGCCAGCTCGGCGCCGAGCACGCGGCTCGGGAACAGCGCGAGGAAGAACGTGACCGTAAACGAGATGAAGCCGAGCACCGGCACCGACTGCAGGATGTCGAGGATCGGGATCAGCACCATGCCCGCGCGGCGGCTCTTGGCCGCGAGCGTGCCGTAGACGAGCGTGAACGCGAGCGACGCGACCATCGCGGCGAGCATCCGCAGCGTGGTGCGCAGCGCGTATTCGGGCAGGTTCGACGGATCGAGCGAGATCTTCTGCGTCTGCAGCACGCCGATCGGCGCCATCGTTTCGTGGAAGCCGACCACCGCCATCGCGATCAGGCAGATGATCAGCGGAAAGGCGATGAAGTCCCACCGATTCGGCAGCACGCGCCACGCGGATGCGTTGGCGGTCCGGTTCGGATTGAAGAATCCGACGTTCATCAGGCGCCCTCCCCGGTAAGGCCGAACGAAGCCGGCAGTCGATGTTGATTCATGGCAAAGCGCACGGGCGCGGTAATTCGATTGACTGGCGATTTCGCGCGCGCGGCGCGCCGTGCGCGCACACGCGGCCGCGGCCGGTCGAGCCGGGCCGCGACGGCACGACACTACACCAACCTGTATTTCAGGCACAACCGTCCGGGACGGCGCGGGCAGCGCAGGGATCGTGCCCGGCGCATGGGCGGATGGCGGGCGCGCGGTACGGAACGGCCCGGTCGCGGTCCTGCGGCCGGCACGCAGGCCCGAATTATGCCGTGATCCGGCCCGGCCGTGAACCCGCCACCCGCATGCGGCCACAAACCCTGTGCGGCATCAGCAGCCGGATACGGCGAAGCAGGTATGATCGGGGCTAGCCCCCGGGTCCGGTTCGGCCGTGTCGCGGCAATGTGCACGGCCCTCTGTCAACAGGCCACGGGGATCGACCGACGAGCGGGAGGAAGGGAATGGCAGGAAACTTGGTGATCGTCTGTCGCGATCAGGATGCCGACGCGTTCTATGAACTGATGCAGGAGTACGGGTCGTTCCAGACGCGGCTGTCGTCCACGGCATGGTACCTGAACATGAACGTCGTGCCGGAATCGCTGCAGGAGGAAATCCTGGAGCGCCTCGGCCGGTATACGACCGTCTATATCTTCGAGGCCACCACGGTGACCTACAACACGATCGACAGCAATGCGGCCGAGACGCTCGGCACGCTGTTCGGCGAATGAAGCCGCGCGGCGCCTGCCCGGCCGGGCAGGCGCCGCAGCCGCTCATGCGGCTTGTTCGTGAGGTTCGTCCTTCGGCACGGCCTCGAACGGGAACGTCATCGACACACGCAGGCCGCCTTCGGGGCGATTGCCGATGTCGCATGCGCCACCCAGCCTGAGCACGAGCCGCTCGACGATCGCGAGCCCGAGCCCGCTGTGGCCGTTGCCGCCGCGCGCGGGATCGAGCCGCACGAACGGCCGCGTGGCGGCCGCGAGGTCGCGCGGCGCGATGCCGCCGCCGCTGTCGCTGACCGACAGCACGTAGCCGGCCGGCGTGCGCGCCGTCTCGACGAATACGGGCGGTGCACCGTACGCATGCGCGTTGTCCAGCAGGTTCGACAGGATCCGGTCGAGCGTCGCCGTCGGCAGCCGGAAGCCGGGATCGGCTTCCAGCCGCGTCTGGACCGTCGGCGCGTTCGGCGCGACCGCACGATAGCTGCGCGCGATCCGCTCGCAGGCCTGATCGACCGGCACCGGCTCGCTGCGGTCGGCCCCGCCGTGTGCGAATACCAGGAACTGGTCGACGATGTGCGACATCGAGTCGACGTCGCGCACGACGCCGTCGCGCAGCCGCGCGTCGTCCATCATTTCGGCCCGCAGGCGCATCCGCGCGAGCGGCGTGCGCAGGTCGTGCGCGACGCCGGCCAGCATCACCGCGCGATCGCTCTCGGCCTGCGACACCTGCTCCACCATCTGATTGAAGCCGCGCGTGAGCTGGCGCAGCTCGCGCGGGCCGCGTTCGCGCAGCGGCGGCACCGGCTGCCCGCGGCCGAAACGCGCGACCGCGCGCGCGAGCGAGCGCAGCGGCTGCTGCAACTGCCAGGCGGCGAACAGCGCGGCGATCACGCCGGCCGAGAAGATCGTGCCGAGCCACAGCAGCATCCGGTCGAGCGAGCGCGGCGGCCGCAGCGGCTGCACGGGCACCACGATCCAGTTGCGGTCGGCCGGCTCCTTCACCCACAGCACCGGCGGATGGCCGGGCGCGCCGATCTCGACCTGCGTGCCGGGCGGCATGCGCTCGCTCACGTCGTCGCGAAACCGCTTCAGCGGCGGCGGCAGCCCCGAATCGCCGCCCTTCGGCACGTCGGCGCTGTCCGGCGACACGAGCCTCACGCGCGACGGCAGCGGCTGGTCGGGCGTGCGCGCGACGTGCTGGCGCACCGCATCGACGAGGAACGCGGCCTCCTCGACTGCATAACGCGTCTGCATCTGGTTGCGCTCGAGCCGCATCGCGAAGAACCATGCGAAGTGCGACAGCAGCAGGACGCCGACGACGAGCAGCGCCAGCCGCCCGAACAGTGAATCAATGGGTTTGCGCATGGGCCTCGCCGTCGGGCACGAACACGTAGCCGCGCCCGCGGACCGTCTGGATGAAGCGCGGCGTCGACGGATCCGTTTCGAGGATGCGGCGCAGGCGCCATACCTGGACGTCGATGCCGCGGTCGGTGCCGTCGTACTCGGGCCCGTGCAGCAGCTCGAGCAGCCGCTCGCGCGTGAGCGTGCGCAGCGCATGGTTCACGAAGATCTTCAGCAGCGCGAATTCGCTGCTCGACAGCGTGGCCGGCTTGCCGTCGACCGACAGCGTGCGCGCCTGGAAGTCGAGCAGGAAGCGGCCGAACGCGAACGGCTCGCGCTGCTCGGGGGCGGCGGCCGACGGCGTCGCGCGGCGGCGGCGCAGCACGGCCTGCACGCGCGCGAGCAGCTCGCGCGGGTTGAACGGCTTGCCGAGGTAGTCGTCCGCGCCGAGCTCGAGCCCGACGATGCGGTCGACGTCGTCCGCCCGCGCGGTCAGCATGATCACGGGGATGTCGTCGCCGGCCGCGCGCAACTGGCGCAGCGCGGTCAGGCCGTCCACGCCCGGCATCATCAGGTCCAGCACGATGAGGTCGGGCCGCTCGCGCTCGAGGCGCTTCTCGAGCGTCGCCGCGTCGTGCAGCACGGACACTTCCATCCCCTGGCGCACGAGATAGTCGCGCAGCAGGTCTCGGAGTTCTTGGTCGTCGTCGACGATGAGGATCTGGGTAGTCATGGCTCGAAGTTTACCGCGCGAGGGTGGAGTCGAAGAACGAAACAAAGGGACGAAAGGGTTACTGCGGGTTACCGCGCAAGGGAACTGTAATGCACGGTAACCCGGCCGCCACCCCGCGTAACACCCGCCGGGGCCTGCATCGCTAACCTGCGTCTTACCGGATGCGGTACCCGGCTTTCCCGGCACCGCATCGTCGGACCCTTTGGATTCAAGGAGTTTCTGAAATGTATAAGAAGACTTCCCGCGTGGCCATCGCGGCCGCCGCCTTGCTCGCTCTCGCATTCGGCACCGCGCATGCCGCGCAGCCCAACGACATGCCGCCGCCGGGCGGCCCCGGCATGCACCGGATGCACGGCGAGCATGAAGGCGGCCCGTTCGGCGCGATCATGAAACTGCACGACCAGCTGAAGCTCAATGCGTCGCAAGAGCAGCAATGGCAAGCGGCCGTCAACACGATGAAGCAGAACCGTGACGCGATGCGCAAGAGCCACGAGCAGATGCGCGAGCAGTTCAAGGCGCAGCAGAACCAGCCGATCCTCGACCTGAGCGCGATGCATTCGGCGCGCCAGCAGGCGGAGGCGCAGAACGCGCAACTGCGCGAGCAGACGTCCGCCGCATGGCTCACGTTCTACAACGGGCTGAACGACCAGCAGAAGACGATGGTCAGCACGGCGCTCAAGCAGCAGTTCGCGAACATGGAGCAGCGCCACGAGAAGATGAAGGCGCGCTGGGAGCAGCATCGCGCGGCCGCCAAGGGCGCGTCGGCGCCGGCGCAGTAAGCGGGCGGGCCGCGTTGCGCAGCGGCGCCGAAGGGGACGCAGGCATCGGCCTGCGTCCCCTTTTTCGTTTCAGGCGACGTCGAACAGCAGCACCTCGGCCAGCCGGCCGCGCGCGAACGCCACCGCGTCCGCCCCGCCGATCCGCGCGCCGTCGCCGGCCGCCAGCGCGCGGCCGTTGACCTCGACCTCGCCGCGCGCCACGTGCACGTAGATGCTGCGCCCGGCCGGCACGTCGAACGCCGTCGTCTCGTCGCCGTCGATCAGCCCCGCGAAGATGCGCGCGTCCGCCCGTATCGACAGCGCGCCGTCGCCGCCGTCGGGCGCCGCGACGAGCCTCAACCGGCCGCGCTTCTCGTCGTCGGCGAAACGCCGCGCCTCGTAATCGGGCCGCCCGCCCCGCCCGGCCGGCTGCAGCCAGATCTGCAACAGGTGCAGCGGCCGGTCGCGCGACGCGTTGGTTTCGCTGTGCACAAGCCCCGTGCCGGCGCTCATCCGCTGGATTCCGCCGGTTCGAACGATCGCGCCGCAGCCGAGGCTGTCGCGGTGCGCAAGCACGCCATCCAGTACGTAAGTGACGATCTCCACGTCGCGGCGCGGCTGCATCCCGAAACCGCGCGTCGGCGCGATCATGTCCTCGCTCAGCACGCACAACGCGCCGACGGGCGGACGCACCGGCGCGGGCTCATGCCCGGTGCGGCAGGCGGATGAAAAGCTGTGACTCGATTCGAGCCAGCCGTGGCGCGTGTGCCAGCGGTCTTCGGCGCGCAGGATCTGGAACATGGAGGTGGACGCTCGGGGGCGCAGGTGTTCTGTTCGGGTTTACCTCCACTGTAGGGGGACGCCGAACGCGCCACAATCCGCCGCCAATGCACCTCATTGTTGCAAGCACGCCACCAATTGCCCGAATATTCGTTGCGAATGCCACGACTGCCGCAACAGCCGAATCGAGGAATCGGTCGATCGCGCCGGATTGCCGTTTTCCGGGTATCGCGTTCGGGTAAAATACCGCCCTTTTGGCGTTCGCCCTCGAGGCGGCCGCCCACGCCAGAGCGCCTATCGGCGATTTTTGGCCGTCTAGAATACGCCGCGGCGCCCGGTCCGACCGGCCGCGAGCGCCCCCGGAAAGTCAGCAACAGAAGGATGGAAATGAAGAAGGCCGCCCTGTGCGCCGCCCTCGCCCTCGTGGCGGGCAGCGCCTTCGCGAAGGAGTGGAAGACCGTGCGGATCGGCGTCGACGCCAGCTACCCGCCGTTCGAGTCGACCGCGCCGAGCGGCGAGATCGTCGGTTTCGACGTCGATCTCACCAAGGAAATCTGCAAGCGGATCAACGTGAAATGCGTGTGGGTGGCGCAGGATCTCGACGGAATCATCCCGGCGCTGAAAGCGAAGAAGTACGACGTCATCGTGTCGTCGCTGACGGTCACGGACAAGCGCCGCGAGCAGATCGACTTCTCCGACAAGGTGTATGACGCGCCCGCACGGATGATCGCGAAGGCCGGCTCGCCGCTGCGGCCGACGGTCGCGTCGCTGAAAGGCAAGCGCGTCGGCGTCGAGCAGGGTTCGACGCAGGAATCGTACGCGAAGGCGTACTGGGAACCGCAGGGCGTGACGATCGTTCCTTACCAGAACCAGGACCAGGTCTATGCCGATCTCGGCACGGGCCGCCTCGACGCGACGCTGCAGGACGAACTGCAGGCCGACTACGGCTTCCTGCGCACGCCGCGCGGCAAGGGCTTCGCGTTCGCCGGGCCGGAAGTGAAGGATCCGAAGACGATCGGCGACGGCACCGCGATCGGCCTGCGCAAGGAAGATACCGACCTGAAGCTCAGGATCAACCAGGCGCTGGCCGACATGCACAAGGACGGCACGTACGACCGGCTGTCGCACAAGTACTTCTCGTTCAGCGTCTATTCGGCACCGGCCCGCTGAACGCGGACAAGAAGAAGCAGCGGATGCGGGGGCGGCCCCGCGTCCGGGCAGTACAGGCAGTCAACCACGCGCCGCCCGCCCCTTGCCCGCCGCTCGCGACGGGTAGACCCGGCACCGTTGCCGGGGCGGACGGTCATGATACGCACGGGGCGTTCCGCGCAGCTTGGCGGGCGCGTCTTTCGCGGCGCACGGCGTGCGCCCCCAGGGACCACACCAGGGACCCCATATGTTTCTACAAGGCTACGGCCCGCTGATCCTCGCCGGCACCTGGCAAACCGTCAAACTGGCGGTGCTTTCGCTTTCGCTGTCGTTCCTGCTGGGGCTGCTCGGCGCCGGCGCGAAGCTGTCGCGCAACCGCGTCACGAACGGCGTCGGCACCGTCTACACGACGCTGATCCGCGGCGTTCCCGATCTCGTGCTGATGCTGCTGCTGTTCTACAGCCTGCAGATCTGGCTGAACATGGCGACCGACGCGCTCGGCTGGGACCAGATCGACATCGACCCGTTCCTCGCCGGCGTGCTCGTGCTCGGCTTCATCTACGGCGCGTACTTCACCGAGACGTTCCGCGGCGCGTTCCTGTCCGTGCCGCGCGGCCAGCTCGAGGCCGGCAGCGCCTACGGGATGACGAACTGGCAGGTATTCACGCGGATCATGTTCCCGCAGATGATGCGCTTCGCGCTGCCGGGCATCGGCAACAACTGGCAGGTGCTCGTGAAGTCGACCGCGCTCGTGTCGATCATCGGCCTGGCCGACGTCGTGAAGGCGTCGCAGGACGCCGGCAAGGGCACGCTGCGGTTCTTCTTCTTCACGCTGATCGCGGGCGCCGTCTACCTCGCCATCACGACGATCTCGAACTTCGTGCTGATGTGGCTCGAAAAGCGCTACTCGACCGGCGTCCGCAAGGCTGACCTATGATCGAACTCATCCAAGAATACTGGCGCAACTATCTGTACACCGACGGCTATCGCATCACCGGTGTCGCGATCACGCTGTGGCTGCTGGTCGTGTCGATCGGCCTCGGCTTCTGCCTGTCGGTGCCGCTCGCGGTCGCGCGCGTGTCGAAGAAGAAATGGCTGTCGGGCGCCGTGTGGCTGTACACGTACGTGTTCCGCGGCACGCCGCTCTACGTGCAGCTGCTGCTCTGCTACACGGGCCTCTACAGCCTGCAGGCCGTGCGCGGCACGCCGATGCTCGATGCGTTCTTCCGCGACGGGATGCACTGCACGCTGCTCGCGTTCACGCTGAACACCTGCGCGTACACCACCGAAATCTTCGCGGGCGCGATCAAGGCGACGTCGTACGGCGAGATCGAGGCCGCGCGCGCGTACGGGATGTCCCCGTTCACGATGTATCGCCGCGTGATCCTGCCGTCGGCGCTGCGCCGCGCGCTGCCGCTGTACAGCAACGAAGTGATCCTGATGCTGCACGCGACGACGGTGGCCTTCACCGCGACCGTGCCGGACATCCTGAAGATCGCGCGCGACGTGAACTCGGCGACCTACATGTCGTTCCACGCGTTCGGCATCGCCGCCCTGCTCTACCTCGTGATCTCGTTCACGCTCGTGTGGCTGTTCCGCCAGGCCGAGCGCCGCTGGCTCGCGTATCTGCGCCCGCAAGGCAAGTAAGTTTTCGCAGGATTACTGATGAACTCCCAGACCCAGAAGCTTTTCGTCGACGATCTCCACAAGCGGTACGGCGACAACGAGGTGCTCAAAGGCGTGTCGCTGAAGGCGAACTCGGGCGACGTGATCAGCGTGATCGGCTCGTCCGGCTCCGGCAAGAGCACGATGCTGCGCTGTATCAACTTCCTCGAGCAGCCGAACGCGGGCCGCATCTTCGTCGATCGCGAGGAAGTGCGCACCGCGCTCGACAAGACGGGCGCGCTGCGCGCGGCCGATCCGAAGCAGCTGCAGCGCGTGCGCACCAAGCTGTCGATGGTGTTCCAGCACTTCAACCTGTGGTCGCACATGAACGTGATCGAGAACGTGATGGAAGCGCCGGTGAACGTGCTCGGCATCCCGAAGAAGGAAGCCGAGGAGCGTGCGCGCGAGTATCTCGAGAAGGTCGGCCTCGCGCCGCGCGTCGAGAAACAGTATCCGTCGCATTTGTCGGGCGGCCAGCAGCAGCGGGTGGCGATCGCGCGGGCGCTGGCGATGCATCCTGACGTGATGCTGTTCGACGAGCCGACCTCCGCGCTCGACCCGGAACTCGTCGGCGAAGTGCTGAAGGTGATGCAGAAGCTGGCCGAGGAAGGCCGCACGATGATCGTCGTCACGCACGAGATGGGCTTCGCGCGCAACGTGTCGAATCACGTGATGTTCCTGCACCAGGGCCGCGTCGAGGAGGAAGGCGTGCCGGCCGAGGTGCTCGCGCATCCGAAGAGCGAGCGCCTGCGCGCGTTCCTGTCGGGCAGCCTCAAGTAACGCCCGTCACCCGCCACGCCCGAACGGGCGCCCCGCGGTTCGCCGCGCGGCGCCCGTTTTGCGTTTACCCGTCACGCGGCGCTCACCGGCGCGCCGTCGGCGAACGCGCGCAGCTCGTCGCCCGCCAGCCGGTAGCGCACCCATTCGCTCTGCGGCGCCGCGCCGACGCGCTCGTAGAAGCGGATCGCCGGCTCGTTCCAGTCGAGCACGCTCCATTCGAAACGCCCGCAGCCCGACTCGACCGCGACCCGCGCGAGCGCCTTCAGCAGTTGCAGCCCCGCACCGGCGCCGCGAAAACGCGGCGACACGTACAGATCCTCCAGATACAGCCCCTGCCGCGCGAGCCACGTCGAATACGAGAAGAAATACACGGCGAACCCGGCCGGCTCGCCGTCGACCTCGCAGATCAGCGCACGCGCCGGCGAGCCTTCGCCGAACAGGCTGCGTTCGAGCGATTCGGGCGTGGCGACGACTTCGTGCTCGGCCTTCTCGTAGACGGCCAGTTCGGTGATGAAGCGCAGGATCAGCGGCACGTCGGCGACGGTCGCGGAGCGAATATCGATTTGCACGGGTTGAGCCCTCCTCCGGCCCGGATGTGAAACGGACAAGCGGCGCCGCGCAACCGCACTGGCGCCGTTCGAACCGTCATGCTACGTTCGCGCCGTGCCTGCAGGAAGTGCAGTTTCTTCATCCAGACCTGAACATGATGCATCCCGATCTGCGCCGCCTCGACCTGAACCTGCTGCTCGTGTTCGACGCGTTGTACCGCCACCGGTCGGTCGCGGCGGCCGCGCACGAACTCGCGCTGAGCCCGTCGGCGTTGAGCCACGCGCTCGCGCGGCTGCGCGACGCGATCGGCGATGCGCTGTTCGTGCGCCTCGGCAACGAGATGCAGCCGACCGTGCGCGCCGACGACATCGCCACGTGGGCCGGCGACGCGCTCGATGCGATGTCGAAGGGGCTCGCCCGCGCGCGCCGCTTCGATCCGGCGCACAGCGACCGCACGTTCGTGTTCGCCGCGACCGACTACACGGCGTTCGCGGTACTGCCGGCGTTCCTGGCCCGCATCCAGCACGTGGCGCCGCACCTGCGGATTCGCGTCGTCCATTCGGACCGCAAGATTTCCGTCGACGAGCTCGCGGCCGGCCGTATCGACTTCGCGCTCGGCTACCACGAGGAATCGGCGGCCGACGCGCCGGGCATCGAGGACTTCGACTGGTTCTCCGACGACTACGTCGTGATCGCGAGCGCCGCGCATCCGGACATCCGCCGGCGGCTGACGCTCGACCAGTATCTGGCGGCTCGCCACGTCGTCGTCACGCCGTGGAACGAGTCGCGCGGCGTCGTCGACTACGTGCTCGATCGCCTCGGCCTCGCGCGGCACGTGGCCGTGCAATTGCCGACCGTGCTGGCCGCGCCGTTCGTGATCGCGGAGTCGGCACTCCTGATGACCGTGCCGAACCGCGCCGCGCAGGCGCTGCGGCACGCGGCGCCGATCCGCATCTTCCCCGCGCCGTTCGAGATCCCGCGTTACACGGTGAAGGTCTACTCGCACGCGAAACATGCGCGCACCGATGCGCACCGCTGGATTCGCGCGCAGTTGCTCGACGCGCGGCCGAGCCCGAACTGAGCGCGGCACGCGGCAGCACGGACGTTCCCGGCGTCGACCGGCGATGGCGGCAATCGCCCGAATCATTACGAAATACTTACCAATTTCGCGACTTTCGCGCTTACGCCGGCGCCCTGGCAACGTCAATAGTGGCAATCCTTGACCCACGCCTGCGGAAACCACGTTTCCCTTGTGGCACAAGGGTTTTCCGGGAATCGAGGACCCTTGGGACACCTGTCGCGTACCGTGTTGCATGGCAATTTGGCGACAGCGGTTAGTCAAACAACGATTTCCGTCGCCACAAAATTGTATTTTTGCTAAATTAGTAACCAAAGTAGCAAAACGAAGTTCGTGAAATGTAGTTTAGCTTCACGACACAACAAGGAGACCCCGCAGGCCGACCCGGCTGCGCGGGACCGCTCAACGGTTTTCCGTCTGCTTGCCCGCGTGCCGCGCTTACCGGCCCTGCACGAGGTCTCCCTGGTTATCCCGCTTTTGCCCGGCGCTCGCGCTCCGGGCATCTCGTGCAGTCTGGGTTGACTTTTTGACAGGGTATGGAGGAGATGATGAAGAAAGCTTTGGTCGCGGCCGCGCTGATGGCTGCTGGGGTGGTGACGGCGCACGCGCAGAGCAGCGTCACGCTGTATGGCCGCCTGGATGCCGGCCTCGAGTACATGAACGGCCTGCAGGACGGCCATCGCTACCGTGCGGAGAGCGGCGACTGGGGCACGAGCCTGTGGGGCTTGAAGGGTAGCGAGGACATCGGCGGCGGCAACAAGATCCTGTTCCACCTCGAAGGCGCGTTCAACACGATGAACGGCGGCCTCGGCACGAGCGGCTCGATCTGGGATCGTTTCGCGACCGTCGGTATCTCGAACGACCGCTACGGTACGCTGCTGCTGGGTCGCGAACTCGCGATCGCCAACGGCGTGTGGGACTTCGACCCGTTCGGCCAGTCGGCCTGGTCGACGGCCTCGCTGGTGCGCGGCCGCAACTGGAACAAGACCAGCAACAACGTGTCGTACCAGTCGCCGTCGGTCTACGGCCTCGACTTCTACGGCCAGTTCTCGTTCTCGAACTCGACCAGCTTCAACGGCAACACGACGGCCGGCGCGCCCGGCCGTGCCATGGGCGGTCAGGTCACCTATACGAACTCGCTGTTCCAGTTGCGCGGCATCTACGACGAAACGCGCGACAGCAACGGCCGCTTCTCGGACGTGTTCAACTACTCGCGTGAATACTTCGCGGGCGTGAACGTGTTCCTCGGCCAGTTCAAGGTTCAGGCGGCTTACCAGGCATCGCGCGCCGACGGCAGCGGCGGCCCGGCAGCGAACGCCGGCGTGACCGGTACGCAACAGGTGTGGGGCGGCGTAACGTGGCAAGCCACGCCGGCAGCGGCGCTGATCGCGGCCGTGTATCACGTGAACGCGAACCACGGCGGCGGCAACGCGAACATCTACACGGTCGGCGGCTCGTACAACATCTCGAAGCGCACGCTGTTCGACGTCCAGGTCGCCACGGTGCGCAACAGCTCGACGGCCAACTTCGGCCTGAACGCGAACAATGCAGGCACCGCCGTGTCGACCGGCAACCCGCATCCGGGCGGCAGCCAGACCGGCGTCTACGCCGGTATCCAGCATCTGTTCTGATCAGGCGCCGTCAAAGAACGATTCGACAACGTTTTCCACGCTGCTGCGAGAGGCGCGTATCGGTGCGGTACCCAACCGGGTATCCGCACCGTTTTTTCTTGGGCGGCGGATGCGTGCGACCCGCGGCCCGATCGGCCGAAGCGGCCGGGAAGTGATCGAACGGCGCGGACGCGGCGCTCAGACGGCCGCTTCGTTCTCTTCGCCGGTGCGGATGCGGATCACGCGCTCGACGTCCGACACGAAGATCTTGCCGTCGCCGATCTTGCCGGTGCGCGCCGCGCCGATCACCGCGTCGATCACCTGATCGACCTGCGCTTCCGCGACGACCACCTCGATCTTCATCTTCGGCAGGAAATCGACGACGTATTCCGCGCCGCGATACAGCTCGGTATGGCCCTTCTGGCGGCCGAAGCCTTTCACTTCCGTCACGGTCAGACCCGTGAGACCCACTTCGGCGAGCGCTTCGCGGACTTCGTCCAGCTTGAACGGCTTGATGATGGCGGTGATGCGTTTCATGATGGTTGTCCCTCAATGCTCGTTTGGGTGAAAAATCGCGATCCCGATTGTAAGCCGGCGGGCCGCATCCGGCCCAGCACCGCTCAATCGAGCCGTTCGGTGAAGCGCGAGGTGATCGGGTAGCGCCAGTCGCGCCCGAATGCGCGGTGCGTGACGCGGATGCCGATCGGCGCCTGGCGGCGCTTGTATTCGTTGATCTTGATGAGCCGCGTCACGCGCTCGACGTCGGCCTGCGCGTAGCCGGCCGCGACGATCTCGGCGAGCGGCCGGTCTTCTTCCATGTACATCCGCATGATCGCGTCGAGCACGTCGTACGGCGGCAAGCTGTCCTGGTCGGTCTGGTTCTCGCGCAGTTCGGCCGACGGCGCGCGTGTCAGGATCCGCTCGGGGATCACGTCGCGCCGCCCGTAGTCGGTCGTTTCGTTGCGATAGCGGCAGAGCCGGTACACGAGCGTCTTCGCGATGTCCTTGATCACCGCGAAGCCGCCGGCCATGTCGCCGTACAGCGTGCAGTAGCCGACCGCCATCTCGCTCTTGTTGCCGGTCGTCAGCACGATCGAGCCGAACTTGTTCGACAGCGCCATCAACAGCGTGCCGCGGATGCGCGCCTGGATGTTCTCCTCCGTCGCGTCCTCGGGGCGGCCCGCGAATTCATCGGCAAGCGCGGCGCGGAAGGCATCGAACATCGGCGCGATCGCGATCTCGTCGTAACGCACGCCGACGCGCCGCGCCATCTCCGCCGCATCGGTGGTCGAGATGTCGGCCGTGAAGCGCGACGGCATCATCACCGCGCGCACGCGCTCGGGCCCGAGCGCATCGCACGCGACGGCCAGCACCAGCGCCGAATCGACGCCGCCCGACAGCCCGATCAGCACGCCGGGAAAGCCGTTCTTGCCGATGTAGTCGCGCACGCCCGTCACGAGCGCGCGATACACCTGCGCATGCGTCGACAGCTCGGGCGCGATCGCGCCGGGCAGCGGCCGCGCGCCGTCGAATTCGACGATCGCGTGCCCTTCGTCGAACTGCGGCATCTTCGCGACGAGCGCGCCCTCGCCGTCGAGCACGAACGAACCGCCGTCGAACACGAGCTCGTCCTGGCCGCCGACGAGATTCACGTAGACCATCGGCAGCCCGGTCTCGCGAATCCGCGCGCGCAGGATGTCGATGCGCACCGCTTCCTTGTTCATGTGGTACGGCGAGCCGTTCGGGATCAGCAGCACCTGCGCACCGGCCGCCTTCGCGATCTGCGCGGCCGACGCATGCCATGCGTCCTCGCAGATGATCACGCCGTATTTCACGCCGTTCAGCTCGAACACGAGCGGCTCGGTGTCGGTCGCGAAGTAGCGCTTCTCGTCGAACACCTCGGCGTTCGGCAGATCCTGCTTGCGGTAGGTGCCGACGATCTCGCCGCCGACGATCAGCGACACCGCGTTGAAGGTATCGGTGGGCGGCACGCCGCGCTCGATCGGGCGGTTTGCATTACCATCGACGGCTGACGCGCTGCCCGCCCCCTTGCCCGGTCCGCTGCCCGCCCCCCTGCCCGGTCCGCGCAACGGATGCCCGACCAGCACCGCGAGCCCGTCGAACGCCTTCAGCGCGTCGGCGAGCGCATCGAGTGCGGCGGCCGCCGCCGCGTAGAACGCGGGCCGCAGCAGCAGGTCTTCCGGCGGATAGCCGGACAGCGCGAGTTCGGGAGCGACCATCAGTTGCGCACCATCGTTGTGCGCGGCGCGCGCGGCCGCGACGATGCGGGCGACGTTGCCGGCGAAATCGCCGACGGTGACGTTGATCTGGGCGAGAGCGAGTCGGGTCTTCATGGCGGGAGCGGCGCAGCCCGGCGGCGCGCCTTGAACGGCTGACGAAATCGATCCGGGCGCGGGCCGCGACGGCCCGCAACCGGCAACATCCAACGGTACGGATTCACGCTTGAAACACGAACGCATCGATTATCGCACGGGCATCCTGTCGTCCCCCGCCGAGGTGCCGGCCGACGAATGGAACGCGCTGCTCGCGCGCGACGCGCAGCCCACGCCGTTCCTGCGCCACGAATTCCTCGACGCGCTGCACGTCGCGCGCTGCGCGGTGGACGACACCGGCTGGTCGCCGCACTTCGTCACGCTGACCGACACGCACACGGGCCGGCTCGCGGCCGCCGCGCCCGTCTACGCGAAACAGCATTCGTACGGCGAATACGTGTTCGACTGGGCATGGGCCGACGCGTACCAGCGCAACAACCTGCCCTATTACCCGAAGCTGCTGTGCGCGGTGCCGTTCACGCCGGTGCAGGGCACGCGGCTGCTCGCGGCCAGCGACGACGCGCGCCGCCGGCTCGCGGCCACGCTGCTCGCGTTCGCCGAGCAGAGCGACGTGTCGTCGCTGCACGTGCTGTTCCCGACCGGCGATGAAGCGCGGCTGCTCGAATCGATGGGCATGATGCTGCGCGAGGGCGTGCAGTTTCACTGGCTCAACGACGGGTACCGCCACTTCGACGATTTCCTCGGCACGCTCGAGCAGAAGAAGCGCAAGAATATCCGCGCGGAACGGCGCAAGGTGCACGACGCGGGCGTGACGTTCCGGCGGCTCGCCGGCGATCAAATCACCGACGCCGACTGGCGCTTCTTCTCGCGCTGCTATCGGCAGACCTACCGCGAGCACTATTCGAGCCCGTACCTGAACCTCGACTTCTTTCGCACGATCGGCGCGACGATGCCCGAGAACCTGCTGCTCGTGATCGCGGAAGCCGACGGCCAGCCGATCGCGAGCGCGCTCGCGGTGTACCGGCGCGGCGAGCACGGCGGCGGCACGCTGTATGGCCGCTACTGGGGCGCGATCGAGCACGTGCCCTGCCTGCATTTCGAAACGGCCTACTACCAGTTGCTCGAATTCTGCATCGAGGCCGGGCTCGACACGTTCGAAGGCGGCGCGCAGGGTGAGCACAAGCTCGCGCGCGGCTTCCTTCCCACCGTCACGCATTCCGCGCACTGGCTCGCGCATCCGGCGTTTTCCGATGCGGTCGCGCGCTTTCTCGAACGCGAGACCGAGCATATCCACGCGTACGTCGACGAACTGCGCGAACACGATCCGTTCCGGCGCGGTACCTGACGGCGAGCCGCATCACGTCGCCCCACGTCGCGCACCGGAGCACGCGCAAATTCTGAGACACTGGCGGCTTCGCATCCCGCCGCCCCGCCATGTCCTGGTTTCTGTATCTGATCGAATGCGCCGACGACAGCGTCTACACGGGCATCACGACCGATGTCGCCGCGCGCTTCGACGAACACGCGTCCGGCAAGGGCGCGCGCTACACGCGCTCGCGCAAGCCGCGCGCGGTGCTCGCGTCGTTTCCGCTGCCCGACCGGTCGAGCGCGTCGCGCGCCGAATACTGGGTGAAGCGGCTCACGCCCGCGAAAAAGCGCGAGCTGGCGGCTGGCTTGCGGACGCTCGAATCGGTGGTGCCGGTGGTGATCACGCTCGACGAGAGCGGCGACACGAAGGCGACGGCGCGCGGGCGGAAGAAGGGGCAGGCGGAAAACGTCGACGATGCGGCGAAGACGGCTGCCACGGAACAGGTTGCCGGGAAAAAGGTGAAGACCGGGAACGTTGTCGGGTCTGCAACGGCCGCGAGCACGGCGAAGCCTGCGAAGGGCAAACAAGCGTCGAAGTCGACGAAAGCAAATCAAGCCGCTCCGGACGCGAAACGCGCAAAAACCGACGGCGATGCAGCCGCAAAAAAGACCTCGGCGCGTGGCACACCGGTCAAGAAAACCGGCCAGCCGCCTTCCGCGTCGTCAAACGGGAAGGCGCCAGCCGCCGCCGGCAAACTCGCCGCGAACGTACGCGAGGACGCCGCTTCCGCACCGGCCCGCCGCCGTTCATCGGCCACGAAAACCGCCGCAGCAATCGCTCCGTCCGTTGCCCCGCCCCGCGCGAAACGCGCGAAGAAAGCAGCGGCCACGCCCCCGCCTGCCTCCCCATCCGCCAGCCGGAAAACCGCCCGCGCAAAACAAAACCGCGCGGCCTCCTGACGAGACACGCGCGGTTTGCGCTCCGTACGCACCGGCCAGCGGCCGGCACGCCGCTTACTTCTTGTAGTTCGCGGCGCCGTCGGTGATTTCCTTGTGCGCGGCTTCGATGCCGGCCCAGCCTTCGACCTTCACCCACTTGCCCTTCTCGAGCGCCTTGTATTGCTCGAAGAAGTGCTTGATCTGGTCTTTCAGGTACTCGGGCACGTCGTCGATCGTCTTCAGGTTCGCCGTCATCGGGCAGATCTTGTCGTGCGGCACCGCGACCAGCTTCGCGTCGACGCCCGACTCGTCGGTCATCTGCAGCATGCCGAGCACGCGCGAACGCACGATCGAGCCGGCCAGCAGCGGGAACGGCGTGATCACCAGCACGTCGACCGGATCGCCGTCGCCCGACAGCGTCTGCGGGATGTAGCCGTAGTTCACCGGGTAGCGCATGCCCGTGCCGATGAAGCGGTCGACGACGAGGAGGCCCAGTTCCTTGTCCGCCTCGTACTTCACCGGATCGCTTTGCGCGGGAATCTCGATGATCACGTTGAAATCTTGCGGCAGGTCCTTGCCGGCCGGAACATGATTGAAGCTCATGAGCACTCTCTGTAGGTCGATGGGAATTCGGGACAGGGCGCCGCGGCCGATGCACCGCCGCGGCGCCCCCGAAAAGGAATGCGCCATTATAGCCAATCGACCGGTGGCGTCCGGATGACGATCGGCGCGATAATCGTTCCGGATGTCCGGCCGTCGAGCCGGCGGCGGTGTGCGTGGACCACACGGCACGGAAGCCGGGTAAAGTGCCGAAGCGCAAACGGCTTTGCATGGGATCCACGTAGGCGCTGAAGCGCTAACTCCACCCAACCACGCCATGGGACCCGAGTAAGCGCTAAAGCGCTAACTTGGGTCGACCGGAGGAGACATGGAAGAAGCGAAGCACTTCATCGCGGGCGAATGGACGTTGCCCGCGCAACTGGAAACCATCGCGGTCGTCGATCCGTCCGACGGCCAGCCATTCGCGACGATCGCGCGCGGCACGGCGCCCGACATCGAACGCGCAGTCGCCGCGGCCCGCGACGCGTTCGCAGGCCCGTGGGGCGCGGCAAGCGCCGCCGAACGCGGCCGCGTGCTGATGCGGCTATCGGCACGCGTGGCCGACCATCTCGAGGAACTCGCCGCGATCGAGGCGCGCGACACCGGCAAGCCGCTGAAGCAGGCGCGCGCCGATGCAGCCGCGCTCGCGCGCTACTTCGAGTTCTACGCGGGCGCCGCCGACAAGCTGCACGGCGAAACCCTCCCCTACCAGGCCGGCTACACGGTGCTGACCGTGCGCGAGCCGCACGGCGTTACCGGCCATATCGTACCGTGGAACTACCCGATGCAGATCTTCGGGCGCAGCGTCGGCGCGGCGCTCGCGGCCGGCAACGCATGCGTGGTCAAGCCGGCCGAGGACGCGTGCCTGTCCGTGCTGCGCGTCGCCGAGCTGGCCGCCGAGGCCGGGCTGCCGGCCGGCGCGCTCAACATCGTCACCGGCTACGGCCACGAAGCGGGCGCCGCGCTCGCGCGCCATCCGGGCATCGACCATATCTCGTTTACGGGTTCGCCGGCCACCGGCAAGCTGGTCGCGCAGATGGCGGCCGAGAACCACGTGCCGGTCACGCTCGAACTCGGCGGCAAGTCGCCGCAACTCGTGTTCGCCGATGCCGATCTCGACGCGGCGCTGCCCGTGCTCGTGTCCGCGATCGTGCAGAACGGCGGGCAGACCTGCTCGGCCGGCAGCCGCGTGCTGATCGAGCGCGCGGTGTACGAGCCGCTCGTCGAGCGCCTCGCCACCGCGTTCAACGGGCTGCGCGTCGGCCCGAGCCGCGCCGATCTCGATTGCGGCCCGCTGATCAACGCGAAGCAGCAGCAACGCGTGTGGGATTTCCTGTCCGACGCACAGCACGACGGCATTCCGATGGCCGCGCACGGGCAGGTCGTCGCCGACGCGCCCGAAACCGGCTTCTACCAGGCACCCGCGCTGTTGCGCGACGTGCCGCCGTCGCACCGGCTCGCGCAGGAAGAAGTGTTCGGTCCCGTGCTCGCGGCGATGCGTTTCGTCGACGAGGACGAAGCCGTCGCGCTCGCCAACGGCACGCCGTACGGCCTCGTCGCGGGCATCTGGACACGCGACGGCGCACGCCAGATGCGGCTGGCGCGGCGTCTGCGCGCGGGGCAGGTGTTCATCAACAACTATGGCGCGGGCGGCGGCGTCGAGCTGCCGTTCGGCGGCGTCGGCCATTCGGGCCATGGCCGCGAGAAAGGCTTCGAGGCGCTGTACGGCTTCACCGCGCTGAAGACGATCGCGATCCGGCACGGCTGAACGCGCGGCACGCGGCACACGACGACTCTCATGACAAACACAGGAGACACACCATGCGGTTGAGCGGCAAGACGGCCATCGTCACGGGCGGCGGCTCGGGGTTCGGCGAAGGCATCGCGAAGACCTATGCGCGCGAAGGCGCGAACGTCGTCGTCAACGATCTCAACGGCGCGGCGGCCGAGCGCGTCGCGAGCGAGATCGCGCTCGCAGGCGGCAAGGCGATCGCGGTGGCCGGCGACGTGTCGAAGGAGGACGACTGGCGCGCGCTGCTGCAGGCCGCGCTCGACGATTTCCATGCGGTGCAGATCGTCGTGAACAACGCGGGCACCACGCATCGCAACAAGCCCGTGCTCGACGTGACGGAAGCCGAATTCGACCGCGTGTACGCGGTCAACATGAAGAGCCTGTTCTGGTGCGTGCAGACCTTCGTCCCGTATTTCCGCGCACAGGGCGGCGGCGTGTTCGTGAACGTCGCGTCGACGGCCGGCGTGCGGCCGCGCCCGGGCCTCGTCTGGTACAACAGCACGAAGGGCGCGATGATCACCGCGAGCAAATCGCTCGCGGCCGAGCTTGGCGCCGATCGCATCCGCGTGAACTGCATCAACCCGGTGCTGGGCGAAACCGCGCTGATGACCGAGTTCATGGGCTGCGAGGACACCCCGGAAAATCGCCGCCGCTTCCTCGCGACGATCCCGCTCGGCCGTTTCTCGACGCCGCAGGACATCGCGAACGCCGCGCTGTACCTCGCGTCCGACGAAGCCGAATTCATCACCGGCGTGTGCCTCGAAGTCGACGGCGGGCGCTGCATCTAGTCGCACCGGGCCATACGATGAGCCCGCATTGCTTCGCACGAAACCGGATCGGGCACCACCGCGCCTGCTCCGGCCCATTACAAGGACAGCGGTGCATCGGATCCAGGCACGCGCCCGAGCGCGGCCTTCGATCGACCGCACAGCATGGGATCCGGGTAACCGCTCAAGCGTCAGCCCGGGTCGACAGGAGACAACATGGCAACATCGACGCAATCGCTGCCGGGCTCGTCCGGCGCATTCGAGGAAGCAACCTACCGCAAGGTGTCGTGGCGGCTCGTGCCGCTCCTGCTGCTGTGCTACGTGGTTGCGTATCTCGACCGCGTGAACGTCGGGTTCGCGAAGCTGCAGATGGCGAGCGACCTGAACCTCAGCGATACCGTGTACGGGCTCGGCGCCGGCATCTTCTTCTTCGGCTATTTCCTGTTCGAGGTGCCGAGCAACATCATCCTGCACCGGGTGGGCGCCCGCGTGTGGATCGCCCGCATCATGGCGACGTGGGGCGTGATCTCGATCCTGACGATGTTCGTCACGACGCCCGCAATGTTCTACGTGATGCGCTTCCTGCTCGGCGTCGCCGAAGCGGGCTTCTTCCCCGGCGTGATCCTCTACCTCACCTACTGGTATCCCGCGCACCGGCGCGGCCGGATGACCACGTTCTTCATGACGGCAGTCGCGCTGTCCGGCGTGATCGGCGGGCCGATCTCGGGCTTCATCCTGAAGGCGTTCGACGGCGTGAGCGGCTGGCACGGCTGGCAATGGCTGTTCCTGCTCGAAGGCATTCCGTCGGTGCTCGCCGGCGTGCTCGTGTTCTTCACGCTCGACGAGCGGATCGCGAAGGCGACGTGGCTGACCGACGAAGAAAAGGCGCTGCTCGCCCGCAACGTCGACGCGGAGGAAGCCACCAAGGAGGACCTGCCGCTCGGCGCCGTGATGTCGAGCCCGCGTGTCTGGCTGATGGCGCTGATCTATTTCTCGTTCGTGATGGGGCTCTACGGCGTCGGCTTCTGGCTGCCGACGATCATCAAGGCGACCGGCGTGACCGACACCGTCATGATCGGCCTGCTGTCGGCGGTGCCGTATGCGGCCGCGGTGGTCGCGATGATCCTGATCGCGCGCAGCGCGGACAAGCGCCGCGAACGCCGCTGGCACCTCGCGATTCCGGCCGCGATCGGCGCGCTCGGCCTCGTGCTGTCGGTGATCTGGGCGCACCAGACCGCGCTCGCGATGCTCGGCCTCACGCTCGCGACGATCGGCATCCTGACGACGCTGCCGCTGTTCTGGAGCCTGCCGACCGCGTTCCTCGGCGGCACGGCCGCCGCCGCCGGCATCGCGATGATCAACTCGATCGGCAACCTCGCGGGCTTCCTGAGCCCGTACCTGATGGGCTGGCTCAAGCAGGCGACGAGCACCAACGATGCGGGCATGTACATGCTGGCCGGGTTCCTCGTGCTCGGCGGGCTGCTTGCGCTGTCGGTGCCGAAGCGGCTCGTCGACAAGTGATGCGCGGCCTGTAACGGCGCACCGCGAACGACCGAATACGCCGGTCGATGGCCGGTGCTCGCGAGATCGCCCCGACGGCCGGCATCATCCGGCCGCCGGGGCGTTTTCGATTCCGGGCAGGCCAGGCCCGCACCGGCCGGATGACGGCACCCTGCGTCCCGGCGGCCGCCCGGCGGACGAAAAAAAGCCCCGAAGGCCGATCGGCATTCGGGGCGTGCACCGCAGCGCCGCATCAGACCACGGTGATCGCCAGCGCGCTTTCGCGGTAGTGCTTCGCGGCCTTGTCGGTTTCGCCGAGCTGCTCGAACAGGCGGGCGAGCGCACGATGCGCACGCACTTTCAGCGCCTCGTTGTCGGCCAGCTTCAATGCCGATTCGAGGAACGACTGCGCCTTGCCCCACAGCTGCTGCTGCTGGCAGAGCCTGCCGAGCGCGAACAGCAGGTCGGCGTCTTCCGGATGATCCTTCTTCCAGCCCTCGGCCTTCTGGATCAGCGGCAGCGCATCGGCGCCGGCCGTGTCCGGGTAACGGCGCAGCAGGCGCGCATCCCAGTTGTGCGCGAGCGCGTCCTCGACGATGCGGCGCGCTTCGTTGCGGCGCTCGAGCGGCACGAGCAACTCGGCCGCGAGATCGGCCAGGCGCGGCGACTGGCGCTCGACCGTCGACAGCGACTGCCATACCTCGAGCAGCGCGTCCGCGTCGTGCCGACGTTCGCGCAGCAGGTTTTCCGCCGCCTGCTGGCGCAGCCGCACGGCCGCGGCCGGATGCAGCGCCTCGCGCTTTTCGAGCGCCTTCGCGAGCTTCAGCACCTCGGCCCAGTTCTTCAGTTGCTGCTGCGCCCGCAGCGCGACCTGCTGCGCATGAATGCGCTTACCGCCGGCCTGCATGTCGGCCAGCGCGGCGAGCGCGCCGTCCGCGTCGCGGGCGTCCGCGCGCATGTCGGCCGCGGCGAGCAGCCGTGCATCCTGCCATTCGGGCGCGTCGACCTTCGACAGCCACTCGTCGCGGCGCGTGTATTCGTGCATGCGGTGCGCGGCCGTGGCCCCGACGAGACTCGCGGCGCCCAGGTTCGCGTCGACCGCCAGCGCTTCGCGCGCGGCCCTCTCCGCACGCGAGAAGCGGCCCGCGTACAGGTTCGAGATTGCATCGCGCAGCGACGCCTGGGCCTTCTCGTTGCGCGAACGCGCCCGATACGCGGCGACCCGCTGCGGCATGCGCCAGATGTTGCGCACGATGCGCAGCAGCGCGTACACGACGATGAACAGCACGACGATGGCGATCACGAACAGGTTCAGCGACACGTCGACCCGGTACGGCGGATAGACGAGCAGCACCTGCCCCGCGTCGAAACGGCCGACGGTGGCGAGCGCCGCGGCGATCGCGAACAGGATCGCGAGCCAGACGATTCCTCGAAGCGTCATCGTTACCCCCGGCTCTTGAACTGCTGAACGGCGTTCAGGCTCGTGTTCAGGTTCGGCACCGCGACCGTCAGCGCTGCGCCGTCAACCTGCTTGAGCAGATCCTCGACGGTCTGCGTGTCCTTCGACGCCTGATCGAAATACTTCGCGAGCGACGCCTGCGCGGCGTGCAGGTCGGCCTTCATCGCGCCGTCGTTGCGCGCGAGCAGCGACAGCCGCGCGGTGAGCAGGCGCAGCTTCACGTTCTCGCGCACGAAGTAGCCCTGGTCGGGCGACGCGAGCATCGCGTCCGCGTTGTCGATCCGGCGCACCTGCACGAGGCCCTTCAATTGCTGGCCGAGGCTGGCGGAGAAGCCGTGCCACCACACCTTCCAGCGCGGCTCGCCGGCGGCGGCCGACGACGCGGCGTCGGCCGGCGCGGCCTTCGGCGCCGCGTGCGGCACGATCGCCTCGCCGGACAGCGGCAGCGCGTCGATCCTGGCGATCGCATCGTCGAGCTTGATCGCGAGCCCGGTGAGATCGGCCGCCGGCGCGGCCTTCAGCTTCTCGATGTCCTGCGCGAGCGCCTTGCGCACCGTGACGGCCTGCGCGCTCTGCGACGTCGCGAGACGCGCGTCGGCGTTCTGCAGCGCGATCAGCGCGAGCTGCGTGTTGCCGGTCAGTTGAAGCTGCTGGCTCGCGCTCGACAGCATCTGGTCGACTTCCTCGAGCATCCACGCATCGCGGTTGCGCGACAGGTCCTGGTATTGCTGCTGCAGCGCCTGCTGCGCGCTCTGCGCATCGGCGAGCTTGCCGTCGAGCTGCGCGAGCTGCGTGTCGACCTGGTGCGTGCTGGCGAGCGCCTGCTCGGTCTTCGTCCGCGTTTCGGCCGCTTGCGCGTCGAGCGCCTTCTGACGGGCGACGAACGTGCCGTCGAGCCGGTCGATCTTGCGGTTCAGCGCGTAGCCGCCGACACCCGCCGCGCAGCCGAGCACGACGACGACGAGCCACAGCACCGCGCTGCCGCCGCGGCGCGCACGCGGCTCGGACGCGAGATAAGGAGGGCTGGACGGCGGTGCGGATGCAGCGGCCGGCTGGGAAGCGACGCTTTTGGAATCGTTGGTATCTGTCATGCGTTTAGTCACCGGTACGGCTGTCGCCGGTTGGACGGCCTCGTCGGCCATCGTTCGAAACGCGCGGACGATGCGCTCATCGCCCGCGCCGGTCAGCGTAATCCTATCAAAACCCAATGCGCGCGCGGTCTGCTCGATCCGCGGGTGCGGCGTCACGAGCGGCGCATGCTTCAGCGCGTCGATCTCGGCATCGTTCAGATGGGCCCGCGCGAGCTCGTGCAGGTTGCGCACGCCTTCCGAGCTCGTGACGAGCCATGCGTGCGGCTGGCCGTCGAGCAGCGCGTGCACGCGCTCCCACGCGCCGACGCGCGGCTCCGGCACGACGCGCCGGTAGGCCGCGACGAGCGTGACGTCCGCACCGGCTTCGCGCAGGCGCTCGGCGAGCCATTCGCGCCCGCCGTCGCCGCGCACGATCAGCACGCGCTTGCCCGCCAGCGCCTGCGCGCCGCCGAACGCGGCCTCGATGCTCGCGAACAGGCTTTCCGAATCGTAATGGGGCACGCCGCCATCGGCCGGCGCCTGCGGCGCGATCACGCGATGCGCGGGCGCCGCGATGCCGTGACGAGCGAGCGCCGCGACGCTGCCGGGCCCGACCACGCCGACCGGCAGCGCGTTCGGCCAGATCGTGTCGTACCGCGCGAGCGCACGGTCGATCGCGTTCGGCGACACGAAAATCACCAGCGCGTAGTCGGCCAGCGCCGCGAATGCGGCGTCGAGCGGCGCCGGATCGTCGACCGGCGCGATATCGATCAGCGGGAATTCGAGCACGTCGCAGCCGGCGTCGGCCAGTTGCGACGCCAGCGCATCGGACTGCCCGTCCGGACGCGTCAGGACAGCGGTGAACGCGCGCGCGCCGCCCGCCATCAGGCGTCGCCCTTGCCCGCGGCCGGCGAGCTCGCGAGCAGCGCCTGGACGATGTCGAGCGCGCCTTGCGCCTCGAGTTCGTCGGACACCGCGCGGCCGAGCGCGAGCGCATCGGCGACGGTCACGACCGCGCCGCACTCCTCGGCCGTCAGCACGCGCTTGCCGTCGGTGGTCGACACACGGCCCGTCAGGTACAGCTCGCCCGCGCGCCACACCGCGTGCGCGGCGAGCGGCACCTCGCAACTGCCGCCGAGCGCGCGCGACACCATCCGCTCGGCCTCGACCGCGAGCGCGGTCTGCGTGTCGTGCAGCGGCGCGAGCCACGCGGCGACGTCGTCGCGATGCGCGGCGATCTCGATGCCGAGCGCGCCCTGGCCGGCCGCGGGCGGGCTCGCCTCGACGTCGAGCAGCGCGCGGATCCGCGCTTCGAGGCCGAGGCGCTTCAGGCCGGCGGCCGCGAGGATGATCGCCGCGTAGTCGCCGCGGTCGAGCTTCGCGAGGCGCGTGTCGAGGTTGCCGCGCAGCGGCAGGACCTCGAGATGCGGATAGCGCGAACGCAGCATCGCTTCGCGGCGCAGGCTCGACGTGCCGACGACCGCGCCGGCCGGCAGCGCGTCGAGCGACGCGTAGTCGTTCGACACGAAGGCGTCGCGCGGGTCTTCGCGCGCCATGATCGCGGCGAGCGAGAAGCCGTCGGGCAGCGCCATCGGCACGTCCTTCAGCGAATGCACCGCGAGATCGGCGCGGCCGTCGGCCAGCGCGGCTTCCAGTTCCTTCACGAACAGGCCCTTGCCGCCGACCTTCGACAGCGTGCGATCGAGAATCTGATCGCCGCGCGTCGTCATCCCGAGGATTTTCACGTCACAAGCTGGATATAATTTGCGCAGCGCATCACGCACATGTTCGGCTTGCCACATCGCCAGGCGGCTCTCGCGCGAAGCAATCGTCAACGTCGCGGGCGGTCGTGCCTGTTGCGGCCCGGCCGCGGGGGTCTCGGAATTCATTGCTGGAACATCGAAGGACGGGATTGAAGATCGAACAATGGTAGCACGCACGCTCCGGCCCGCCCGGGCCCGGAGCCTGCGCCCGGCCTGCTTCCGTGCGGGTCGCGGCGCCGTTGTGCGGATGTGCCGCACGTAGCTGGTTGCTTGACCGCAGTTCCCGCAGTTTCCGCAGTTCCTTTTGACTCGAGCTTTCCCAAGGAAACCCATCGTGAAGTCTTCCGGATCGGCGCGTACGGCGCGCCGCAATGCTGCCCTGTCCTCCTCCGACGCCTCGACGGACACCGTCGCCACCGCCGCGAACGGCCGTGCGAAAGCGGCAACGAAACCAACGGCAACGAAACCGAAAGACGCGATACGTCAGACAAAACGCACGACGAAAGCTGCCGGCCCTGCGGCCCGCGACGCCGTCGCGCCGAAGGCCGGCACCCGCGCGCGCGACGACAAGGACCGCCCGCTGTTCGAGGACATCCGCTTCCTCGGCCGCCTGCTCGGCGACGTCGTGCGCGAACAGGAAGGCGATACGGTGTTCGACGTCGTCGAGACGATCCGCCAGACCGCGGTCAAGTTCCGCCGCGAGGACGACAGCGAAGCCGCGCAGACGCTCGAGAAGAAGCTGCGCAAGCTGACGCCGGAGCAGACGGTGAGCGTTGTACGCGCGTTCAGCTATTTCTCGCACCTCGCGAACATCGCGGAAGACCGCCACCACAACCGCCGCCGCCGCATCCACGCGCTGGCCGGCTCCGCGCCGCAGCCCGGCACGGTCGCGTACGCGCTCGACCAGCTGAAAACCACCGGCAACGCGTCGAAGCGCCTGCTGCAGCGCTTCTTCGACGATGCGCTGATCGTGCCGGTGCTGACCGCGCATCCGACCGAAGTGCAGCGCAAGAGCATCCTCGACGCGCAGCACGACATCGCGCGCCTGCTCGCCGAGCGCGACCAGGAGCTGACCGCGCGCGAGCGCCAGTACAACGAAGCGATGCTGCGCGCGCGCGTGACCGCGCTGTGGCAGACGCGCATGCTGCGCGACGCGCGCCTGACGGTCGGCGACGAGATCGAGAACGCGCTGTCGTACTACCGCGCGACGTTCCTCGACGAACTGCCCGCGCTGTACGGCGACATCGAGGCCGCGCTCGCCGAGCACGGCCTGTCGGCCCGCGTGCCCGCGTTCTTCCAGATGGGCAGCTGGATCGGCGGCGACCGCGACGGCAACCCGAACGTGACCGCCGCGACGCTCGACGAGGCGATCAACCGTCAGGCCGCGGTGATCCTCGAACACTATCTGGAACAGGTGCACAAGCTGGGCGCCGAGCTGTCGGTGTCGAACCTGCTGGTCGGCGCGAACGACGCGGTGAAGGCGCTCGCGGCCGCGTCGCCCGACCAGTCGCCGCACCGCGTCGACGAACCGTATCGCCGCGCGCTGATCGGCATCTATACGCGGCTCGCCGCGAGCGCGCGCGTGCGTCTCGGCGAAGGTACGGTGCCGGTGCGCAGCGCCGGCCGCGGCGCGCCGCCCGTGCGTGCGGTCCCGTATGAAGATTCGGAAGCGTTCGTCGCCGACCTGAAGGTGCTGACCGCATCGCTCGACGAACACCACGGCGCGTCGCTCGCCGCGCCGCGCCTCGCGCCGCTCGTGCGCGCGGCCGAAGTGTTCGGCTTCCATCTCGCGAGCATCGACCTGCGCCAGAGTTCCGACATCCACGAGGCGGTGGTCGCCGAGCTGTTCGCGCGCGCGGGCGTCGAGGCCGACTATGCGGCGCTCGCCGAGGAAGACAAGCTGCGCGTGCTGCTCGCCGCGCTCGCCGATCCGCGCCCGCTGCGCTCGCCGTACATCGAATACTCGGCGCTCGCGCAAAGCGAGCTCGGCGTGTTCGAGAAGGCGCGCGAGGTCCGCGCGCAATTCGGCGCGCGTGCGGTGCGCAACTACATCATTTCGCATACGGAAACCGTCAGCGACCTCGTCGAAGTCCTGCTGCTGCAGAAGGAGACGGGCCTGCTCGAAGGCACGCTCGGCGTGCCGGGCAGCGACGCGAAGAACAGCCTGATGGTGATCCCGCTGTTCGAGACGATCCCCGACCTGCGCGACGCGTCACGCATCATGCGCGACTACTTCGCGCTGCCGGGCATCGACGCGCTGATCGCGCACCAGGGCGCCGAGCAGGAAGTGATGCTCGGCTACTCGGACAGCAACAAGGACGGCGGCTTCCTCACGTCGAACTGGGAGCTGTATCGCGCGGAACTCGCGCTCGTCGACCTGTTCCGCGAGCGCAAGATCACGCTGCGGCTGTTCCACGGGCGCGGCGGTACGGTCGGCCGCGGAGGCGGCCCGACCTACCAGGCGATCCTGTCGCAGCCGCCGGGCACCGTCAACGGCCAGATCCGCCTGACCGAACAGGGCGAGGTGATCGCGAGCAAGTTCTCGAACCCGTCGATCGGCCGGCGCAACCTCGAGACGGTCGTCGCCGCGACGCTCGAGGCGTCGCTGCTGCCGCAGTCGAACGCACCGGCGCAACTGCCCGCGTTCGAGGCCGCGATGCAGACGCTGTCCGACTCGGCGATGGCCGCGTACCGCGCGCTCGTCTATGAAACGCCGGGCTTCACCGATTACTTCTTCGCGTCGACGCCGATCACCGAGATCGCCGAGCTGAATATCGGCAGCCGCCCGGCGTCGCGCAAGCTGCAGGACCCGAAGCAGCGCAAGATCGAGGATCTGCGCGCGATTCCGTGGGGCTTCTCGTGGGGCCAGTGCCGGCTGCTGCTGACCGGCTGGTACGGCTTCGGCAGCGCGGTGAGCGCGTATCTCGACGGCGCCGGGGACGACGCCGAACGCGCGAAACGCGTCACGCTGCTGAAGAAGATGAACAAGACCTGGCCGTTCTTCTCGAACCTGCTGTCGAACATGGACATGGTGCTCGCGAAGACGGATCTCGCGGTCGCGTCGCGCTATGCGCAGCTCGTGCCCGATCGCAAGCTGCGCAAGCACGTGTTCGAGCGGATCGTCGCGGAATGGGAGCGCACGTCGCGGGCGCTCGCTGAAATCACCGGGCACGAAGGCCGCCTCGCGACCAACCCGCTGCTCGCGCGCTCGATCAAGAACCGCTTCCCGTATCTCGATCCGCTGAACCACCTGCAGGTCGAGCTGATCAAGCGTCACCGCGCGGGCGACACGAACGCGCGGCTGCGCCGCGGGATTCACCTGACGATCAACGGGATCGCGGCCGGCCTGCGCAACACCGGCTGATCCGCGGGCGGCGCGGGCGCGGTTTCGCGCCGGCCGGGATAACGAAAGCCGCGATACGCGTTCGTGCGTATCGCGGCTTTTTTCATGCGATCGCGAAACGGCGCGGCGCGCGCCGCCCGCTCAGTGCGCGTCGATCAGCAACGCGTCGTGCTCGAACGACCCGTCGGCCTGCACCGCGTAGTAGCCGCGCACCTCGTCCGGCGCATGCGCCCACAGCGCGCGAATGCCGGCGACGCTGTCGGCCGGCGTGCGGATGCGCGCGACCCACGTGTCGAAATCGATCGGCAGACGCCAGCGGCTGTGCACCCGCGCGTCGAAACCGGCGGCGCGGAACATCGCGAGCCATTCGTCCGCGCGGTAGTCGCGCACGTGCGACGCGTCGCGCAGCACTTCCGCGGCCTGCAGGTACGTATCGAGGAGCGGATGGTCGTTGCCCGCGATGTCGATCATCAGCACGCGGCCGCCCGGCTTCAGCACGCGGCGCACTTCGGCGAGCGCCGCGCGCAGGTCGTGCCAGTGGTGCGCGCTCATCCGGCTCACGACCCAGTCGAACGTCGCGGTGTCGAACGGCAGCCGCTCGGCCGGGCCCTGCTGCGTGCGGATGTTCGCGAGCCCGCGCTCGCGCGCGGCCGCATCGACGGTCGCAAGCATCGGCGCGGCGAGATCGTACGCGACCACCTCGCGCACGTGCGGCGCGACCGCGAAGCTCGCGTGGCCGGCACCGCAACCGAGGTCGAGCACCGCGGCGTCGGGCGTCGCGCGCACCGCGTCGGCGAGCGCCCGCAGGTCGGCGCCCGTCGCATGAACCGTGCTCGTCAGATAGGCGGCGGCCGTCGTGCCGAACGCGTCGGCGACCTGCTCGTGGTGTTTCATCGTTCGCTCCTTTCCTTGATGCCGTCGGCCGAACCCCACGCTTGCGCGCGCGATCCGGCCCCGTGCAACGTATTGTGGGGGACGCCCGCTGCCCTGCCAGCGCGCGAGCCGCTACAATAGGCCTGCATTTGTACCAGTACAAGTTAAGCAGTTATTCTGGTATTCGATCCACCTGTCTGATCGTTCGATCGTTGCCGCGTCTTCGCTTCCACTTCGCCGTTTCCGCATGAACCAGCCGTCCTCCGCCCTCGTCCCGCCGCTCGACGCCACGCCCGCCCGCGCGCTCGGCGAATTCATCCGCGCCCATCGCGAGCGGCTGTCGCCACAGGCCGTCGGCCTGCCGCCCGGCCCGCGCCGCCGCACGCCGGGGCTGCGGCGCGAGGAAGTCGCGCAACTGTGCGGCGTAAGCCCGACCTGGTACACGTGGATCGAACAGGGCCGGCCCGTGTCGGCCTCCGCCGACGCGCTCGCCCGGATCGCCGTCGCGCTGCAGTTGTCGAAGGCCGAACGCGCCTACCTGTTCGAGCTGGCCGCGCAGCGCGACCCGGCCGAGCCCGACGTCGCGGGCGGCGACCTGCCGCCGACGCTCGCCGCGACCGTCGCCGCGATCGCGACGCCCGCCTACGTGCTCGACCGCCAATGGAACGCGCTCGCGTGGAACCCGCCGGCCGCCGCGCTCTTTTCCGGCTGGCTCGATGGCGAGCACGACCGCAACCTGCTGCGCTTCACGTTCATGTCGCCGGCTGCACGCACGCTGATCGTCGACTGGGAAACCCGCGCGCGGCGGCTCGCGGCCGAATTCCGCGCCGACGCGATCCGCCACCTGACCGACGCGCCGACGCGCGCGCTGATCGACGCGCTGACGGCCGGCAGCGACGCGTTCGCGCAGTACTGGGCGTCGCAGGACGTGTTCGAGCGCGAAGGCGGGCGGCGCGAATTCGACCATCCGGCCGACGGCCGCCTCGTGTACCAGCAGATCACGCTGAAACCCGCGCACCGCGAGGACCTGAAGCTCGTCGTGCTGGTGCGCGACTGAGCGCGGCTCAGAAGCTGATCGTCGCGGTAATCGTGTCGCTGTAGTTGCCGGGCGCCGGCGTCGCTTGCGCGGGCACGCGGCCGTACACGGTGATCGCCTGCGCGAACCCGCTGCCGGTGCCGGTCGCCATCGACGTGCCGGCGGTGCCGTCGCCCCATGGTTGCGTGAAGCCGCTGTCCTGATAGAGCTGGTAGCTGACCGACCCGCCGCCCGCGCGCTGCATCGTGCGTGCGGCGACGTTGCCGCTGCCGCCGCCGTTCAACGCGATCCGGAATGCGTCGCCGTTCGTGCAGCGCGCGCTGATCGAGCCGCTGGCGGTCAGCGCGGACGCCAGCACGCCTGCGGGCGGAAACGCGACGCCGGTCGCGCTGATGATGCAGTTGTTGATGACGGTGGCGGTCGTGGTAACCGTCATCGTGCCGGCCGTCGACTGCGACACACACGGTGTCGGCAGCACGCCAAGCAGCGAAAAACTGTAGCTGTATGCGGCCTGGTTGCCGCTGAAACTCTGTGTATAGACGGTGCTGCCGTTGTTCACGGTCGGCACGGTTGGCTGGTTCGGCGCGATGCGGCCATAGATGGTCACGTTCGCACTCGCGGACGTGCCGAGCGCCGGTTTCGTCAACGTCAGCGATATCGGCGTCGTGCCGCTGCTCACGGCGCCCCAGGCCTGCGAATAGCCGGCGTCCTGATACAGGTCGTACTGCATCTGGTTCGCCCCGTTGCTCAGGTAGCGCGGGCTGGTGCCGCCGAGGTTCACGCACACGAGCACGCCGGTGTTCAGGCTCAGCGCGTCCCACGTGCAGTTCACGGTCATCGTGGCGGTCGTCGTGTAGGCCTGTTGCGTGATCGGACTGACCGAGCCGAAGCTCGGCACCGGCGGCGTCACCGTGCACGTATCCGCACGCGCCGGCATCCAGGGCATGCCGAGCAGCGCCGCCAGCAGCAGGGACGCGAGCGCGCGCATCCAGCGGCGCGCCAGATCGAAGCCGTCAGCCTCCATGCATCTCCCCCGAAAAAAACGTCCGGACGATCGGGTTCGCGGATCCGGCCGCGCCCTCATCGTATCCATCCGCGCATCGATCGTTCGCACTGTTACTTGATCCGTGTCAAATAGGCCGATGGAATCCGTCCGCCCCCCGGGCAATGCATGCCAGGTCGGCGTTTTCTCCATTGCGCGCGACCAAAGCCGTGGAGTAGTCTTCCACCAACGACAGAGCGGTAACGGCGACCGGCAACAGACCACGCGGCAGGCACTCCGCGGCCGGGCGACCCCTTGAACGGCAGGAGACAATCATAATGATAGATTCCCGACGTCGTGTTTTTTCAGCCATGCTCGCAGCCACGTTCGCATTCGCGCCGGTGCTGCAGCCCGTCACCGTTGCCGCAGTCTATTCGAACGGCACGGCCACCGCGCAATTCAACGTCACGCTCACGATCCAGGCGAACTGCACGATCGCCGCGAACCCGCTTGCATTCGGCACCACCGGCGTGCTCGCGTCGACGGTCAACCAGCAGACGACGGTCTCCGTCACCTGCACGAACTCGACACCCTACAACATCGGACTCGACGCCGGCGCGGTAACCGGCTCGACCGTCGCCAGCCGGCTGATGGGCGGCACCACGACGGGCAATACCGGCACGACGGTCGGCTACCAGCTCTACCAGGACTCCGGCCACTCGACGATCTGGGGCAACACGCAAGGCACCGACACGGTCGGCGGCACCGGCACCGGTTCCGCGCAGGTGCTGAACGTGTACGGCCAGGTACCCGCGCAAGCGACGCCGAAGCCCGACACCTACCAGGCCTCGGTCACCGCCACCGTCTATTTCTGACGGGCCGTGCGATTGTTCCCGCGCGCCTTTGCCGCGCTGTGCGTCGGGTGGGCGGCGGCGGTTTCGCATGCCGCCACGCTGCAGATCACGCCCGTGACGATCGAGCTGCCGCCTTCGGCGGCAGCCGCGAGCATGACGCTCAGCAACCCGGGCGGGCGGCCGATCTACGGCCAGGTCCGCACCTATCGCTGGACGCAGGAAAACGGCACCGACGTGATGACGCCGAGCGACGCGCTCGCCGCGTCGCCGCCGCTGCTGCAGATCGACGCGAACGCCGAGCAGTTGATCCGGCTCGTGCGCACGAGCCGCGGCACGCCGGCCGCAGAAGAGAGCTATCGCGTGCTGATCGACGAACTGCCCGCGCCGGGCGCGCCGGTCGACAACGGCGTGACGATCCGGCTGCGCTATTCCGTGCCCGTATTCGTCGAGCCCGACGCCGCGCAAGCGTCCCCGCGCCTCGACTGGCGCATCGAATCCGACGGGACCGGCATGCGGCTCGCGGTCGACAATCGCGGCGGACGGCGGGCGCAGATTTCCGCGGTCCGGCTGGTCGATGCGCGAGGCGGCGTCCACGAGATCACGCGCGGGCTACTCGGCTATGCGCTCGCGGGCAGCACGCGACGCTGGCCGCTCAAGCTCGACGCCGGCGCGCCCTTCGTCAAGATCCAGGCGACCGTCAACGCGCAGCCGGTCGAAGCCCGGCTGCCGGTGCCCTGAGCCACCCGGGCAGGATCGCACGACGTTGCCCGTGCCGACGCCGAGCAAGATCCTCCGGGCCGACTGCCCCGTGCGACACGCCGGGCCGGCCCGACCCACCGCCGCGCTGCTCGCGCTGGCGCTGATACTCGCGCTGCGCGCGCCCGCCGTATGCGCGCAGCCGGCGCCGATGCCGGCCGCCGCCGTGTCCGAAGCCGCGGCGCAAGCCGACGGGCTGTATCTCGACGTGTCGCTCAACGGCGAACCGACGCACCGGATCGCCCGGTTCCGGCAGATCGACGGGCGGCTGTACGCGGGCTCCGCCGACCTGAACGATCTGGGCATCGCGACCGGCGGCCCCGCGAACGCACCGTCGAACACGCTCGTCGCGCTCGATACGCTCGCGGGGCTGCACTACGATTACGACGCCAGGCGGCAGACGCTCGACCTGCGCGTGCCCGATGCACTGCGCATTCCGCACACGTTCGATACGCGCGCGCTCGCCGCCGCGCCGCCGGCGACGTCCGGCCGCGGCTTCGTGCTGAACTACGATGCCTACGCGCAAACCGTCGCACGCGCGCCGCTCGCGGTCTGGAGCGAGGCGCGCTATTTCGATCCGGCCGGCGTACTCAGCAGCACCGGCATCGCGTACCTGTACGACGACCGCCGGCGCTACGTGCGCTACGACACGTCCTGGACCCGCTCGAATCCCCGCACGCTCACGACGACCCAGGTCGGCGACACGATTTCGTCGTCGCTGTCCTGGACGCGCTCGCTGCGCCTGGGCGGCGTGCAGTGGCGCAGCAATTTCGGCCTGCGCCCCGACCTCGTCACGTTTCCGGTGCCCGCGCTGTCCGGCAGCGCGGTCGTGCCGACGTCGGTCGACCTGTACGTCAACAACGTGCGCCAGTTCAGCGGCGACGTGCCGAGCGGGCCATTCGTGATCAACAGCGTGCCGGGCATCACCGGCGCGGGCAACGCGACGGTCGTCACGCGCGACGCGCTCGGCCGCTCGATCGCGACGTCGATTCCGCTGTACGTCGATACGCGCCTGCTGGCCCCCGGCCTCGCCAGCTATTCGGTCGAAGCCGGTTTCCTGCGCCGCGCGTACGGCACCGATTCGTTCGACTACGCGCGCACGCCGGCGGCGAGCGGCTCGCTGCGCTACGGGATCAGCGAGCGGCTGACCGTCGAAGCGCACGGGGAAGCGACGGCCGGCGTCTACAACGCCGGCGCCGGCGTGCTCGCACGCCTCGGCGAGCGCGGCGTGGCGAACGCGTCGCTGGCGCTCAGCGCGCCGGGCAGCACCGGCGTGCAGGCGGGCGTCGGCTACCAGTACGTGACGCCGCGCTTCTCGATCGACGCGCAGACCCTGCGCGCATTCGGCGACTACGTCGACCTGGGCAGCCGCGAAGGCGTGCCGGTCTCGCGCGCCACCGATCGCGTGACGGTGTCGTTCCCGTTCCTGCGCGCGCAAACGCTGTCGTTCAGCTATCTGGCCCTCGAGTATCCGGGCGTCGCCGCGTCGCGGATCGGCTCGATCGCTTACCTCGTCAATCTGGGCGGGCTGACCTCGATCACGTTCAGCGGCTTCCAGGACTTCCGGCAACGCGATGCGCGCGGCTTCTTCGTGAGCCTGAGCATCGGGCTGGGCGGCAACACGTCTGTCTCCGCGAACGCCGGGCGGCAGAACGGCGAATCGACCTACACGCTCAATGCATCGCGGCCGCCCGACTACGGCGGCGGCTTCGGCTGGAACGTGCAGGCCGGCACCCAAGCGGGCACGCGCTACGGGCAGGGCCAGCTGCAGTATCTCGGCCGCGCCGGCCAGCTCACGCTGCTCGCGCAATCGTTCGACGGGCGCGCCAACGCGGCGGTCGACGTCACCGGCGCGTTCGTGCTGATGGATGGCCGGGTGATGACGGCGCGCCGCGTCGACGACGGCTTCGCGCTCGTCTCGACCGACACGGGGCGCGTGCCCGTGCTACACCAGAACCGGCTGATCGGCGCGACGGACCACGCCGGCTACCTGCTGGTGCCCGACCTGAATGCGTACCAGAACAATCGCATCGCGATCGACGGCAGCGCGCTGCCGGCCGACGCGCGGATCGCCGACACGACGCTCGACGTCGTGCCGCAGGCCCGCTCCGGCGTGCTCGCGCACTTCGCCATCACGCGCTACAGCGCCGCGTCGATCGCGCTGCGCGCGTCGGACGGCACGCCGCTTCCGCCGGGGCTCGAGGTCCGCCACGTCGAAAGCGGCCAGCGCACGATCGTCGGCTACGACGGCCTGACCTTCGTCGACGGCCTCGTCGCGAACAACCACCTGGAGATCTCCGGCGGCGGCCGCGACTGCACCGTCGAATTCGCGTACCGGCGGCCGGACGACGGCACGCTGCCGCGCATCGGCCCGCTGACCTGCAGCCCGCGCTAGCGCGCGCCGGCCGCCCGCTTCGCGAATGTTAGAATCGCGGGATTCCCTCGGCGGCGCACGGCCGCCCAACTCCCCTTCGAAGAATCGCCATGACGTCCCAACTGCACAAAAAGGGCGAGGCCTGGTCGGCCCGCTTCTCGGAACCGATGTCGGAGCTGGTCAAGCGCTACACGTCGTCGGTGTTTTTCGACAAGCGCCTCGCGCTCGTCGACATCGCCGGCTCGCTCGCGCACGCGAACATGCTCGCCGCGCAGAAGATCATCAGCGCCGACGACCTGGCCGCGATCGAACGCGGGATGGCGCAGATCAAGGGCGAGATCGAGCGTGGCGAATTCGAATGGCAGCTCGACCTGGAAGACGTCCACCTGAACATCGAGGCGCGCCTGACCGCACTGATCGGCGATGCCGGCAAGCGCCTGCATACGGGCCGCTCGCGCAACGACCAGGTCGCGACCGACATCCGCCTGTGGCTGCGCGGCGAGATCGACCGCATCGGCGGCCTGCTGAACGACCTGCGCGGCGCGCTGATCGACCTCGCGGAACAGAACGCCGACACGATCATGCCGGGCTTCACGCACCTGCAGGTCGCGCAGCCGGTCACGTTCGGCCACCATCTCCTCGCATACGTCGAGATGTTCACGCGCGACGCGGAACGCATGCGCGACTGCCGCACCCGCGTGAACCGCCTGCCGCTCGGCGCGGCCGCGCTCGCCGGCACCAGCTATCCGATCGATCGCCACGCGGTCGCGAAGACGCTCGGCTTCGAAGGCATCTGCGCGAACTCGCTCGACGCGGTGTCCGATCGCGACTTCGCGATCGAATTCACGGCGGCGTCGGCGCTCGTGATGACGCACGTGTCGCGTTTCTCCGAAGAGCTCGTGCTGTGGATGAGCCCGCGCGTCGGCTTCATCGACATCGCCGACCGCTTCTGCACCGGCAGCTCGATCATGCCGCAGAAGAAGAACCCCGACGTGCCCGAGCTCGCGCGCGGCAAGACCGGCCGCGTGAACGGCCACCTGATGGCGCTCCTCACGCTGATGAAGGGCCAGCCGCTCGCGTACAACAAGGACAACCAGGAAGACAAGGAACCGCTGTTCGACACGGTCGACACCGTCGCCGACACGCTGCGGATCTTCGCCGAGATGGTCGCCGGCATCACCGTGAAGCCGGATGCAATGCGCGCGGCCGCGCTGCAGGGCTTCTCGACCGCCACCGACCTCGCCGACTACCTGGTCAAGCGCGGCCTGCCGTTCCGCGACGCGCACGAAGCCGTCGCGCACGCGGTGAAGATCTGCGACGATCGCGGCATCGACCTCGCCGATCTGACGCTCGACGAAATGAAGCAGGAACTGCCGAACGTCGCGCACCTGATCGGCGACGACGTGTTCGGCTACCTGACGCTCGAAGGGTCGGTCGCGAGCCGCAACCACCCGGGCGGCACCGCGCCCGACCAGGTGCGTGCAGCCGCCAAGGCTGCCCGCGCCGCGCTGGGCCAGTAACGGCCCGCGGTTCCGGACGGACGCCCGCGGCGTCCGTTTTTCATTCGGGCGGCCATCGTGCCGCTCGTCGCCTTCCCCGCTTCACCGCTTCACGGATGCTCCCGATGACCTTCTCCGCCGCGCTCTTCGACATGGACGGCCTGCTCGTCGATTCCGAGCGGACCATCATGAACACGTGGATCGACGTGTCGAACGCGCACGGCGTCGTGCTGACCGAGATCGATTACCTGCAGATCGTCGGCCGCTCGTTCGCCGAAGGCCAGGTGATCCTCGCGCGGCTGATCGGCGACCCCGCTACGTTCGACGCGGTGCGCGTCCGCGTGCGCGAGCAGCTCGCCGCCCCGGAGCCCCATCCGAAGTTTCCGCTGAAGCCGGGCGCGCTTGCGCTGCTCGACACGCTCGCGCAGGCCGGCATTCCGTGCGCGGTCGCGTCGTCGTCCGCGGGCGACGTGATCCGCGCGCGGCTCGACGCGGTCGGCGTGCTGCCGTTCTTCCGCGCGGTCGCGGGCGGCGACGAAGTCGCGCGCGGCAAGCCCGACCCTGCCGTCTACCGGCTCGCGGCCGAACGCCTCGGCGTGCCAGCCCACGCGTGCATCGCGTTCGAGGACAGCGACTTCGGCGCGCTGTCGGCCGCCGGCGCCGGCGCGGCGGTCGTCACCGTGCCCGACCTGAAGGCGCCGACGCCGGAGATCGTCGCGCTGAGCCTGCACGTGCTCGCGTCGCTCGACGACGCGCTCGCGCTCGTGCCGTCGTGGTTCGGGCTGCAGGGCATGTCGCAGCCGGCGTAGGCGATACACCGCGCCATGCAAAACGGGCACCCTCGGGTGCCCGTTTTGTCGTGTCGCCGGCTCGGCAGCGGCGCGGCAGCCGTTACCGATTGCCGGCCGTCTCCGACAGCCGCTTCATCGTCGCGATGCGCGCGCCGATCAGGTCGACGCGCCCGTCCTCGCCGACGAGCGGCGCCGTCGCATCGCGGAACGCCACCCACGCGCGCTGCGCGCGCCCGAGCGTCGCGGCCGAATGCGCGGGCATCTTGCGGCGCAGCTTCTGGTAATAGCGGTTCAGGTCGAACAGCGCATGCTCGCACGCGGCATCCTGCGCACACGGCCGCACGCGGCGCAGCGCCGGCTCGCGGGGCGCGTTCGCCGGCTTGGCGCCGCCCTGCGCACCGCTCGTCGCCGCGACCGGCACGGCAGCGGGCGGCGGCGCATAGCGATCGGCCGCCCCGCGTAGCGCCAGCGCGCGATCGCGCACCGGCTGCAGTTGCAGGTCGGCGCTCGACATCGCATACGCGGTGCCGCGTGTCGTGTCGTATACGGCCTTCAGCAGCAGCACCTCGTCCTTGCGCCACGTGAGCCAGCGGCGCTGGCTGTCCTGCCAGCCGCGCTTCGCGTCGGCCGGCGCATCCTTCAACAGGCGCTGGTACGCGCCGTCCATCACTGCCTGCCACTGCTGCTGCGCCTCGCCCATGCACTGGATCTGCCCGGCCGGCGAAGACCGGTCGCGCCGCGCGAGGCATTGCCGCATCGCGACGTCGATCGGGTCGGCCGCCGCGACTTCCGCATGGGCGACACCGGCTCCCGCGAGCCCCGTCAATCCTGCCGCCCAGACGACGAGCGCGGCCAGCGCCGCGCGCATCGTCCGGATTCGTCCATGCGTCGCCATCAGTCGCGCACGCAGTCGACGAAGTACTCGACGCGGCCGTTCACCTCTTCCGCGACGAGGCCGTGGATGTCGGTGTGGAAGCCCGGGAAGCGCTCGTTGAAGTCGCGCGCGAACCGCAGGTAGTTCACGATCGTCTTGTTGAAGCGCTCGCCCGGGATCAGCAGCGGAATGCCCGGCGGGTACGGCGTGAGCAGGATGCTCGTCACGCGGCCTTCGAGCTCGTCGAGCGGCACGCGGTCGATCTTGCGGTGCGCGAGCTTCGCGAACGCGTCCGACGGCTTCATCGCCGGCTCCATGTCCGACAGGTACATCTCGGTCGTCAGGCGCGCGATGTCGTTCGCGCGGTACACGTCGTGGATCTGCGTGCAGAGGTCGCGCAGGCCGACGCGCTCGTAGCGCGGATGCTGCGCGACGAATTCCGGCAACACGCGCCACAGCGGCTGGTTGTTGTCGTAGTCGTCCTTGAACTGCTGCAGCTCCGTCACCATCGAGTTCCAGCGGCCCTTCGTGATGCCGATCGTGAACATGATGAAGAACGAGTACAGCCCGGTCTTCTCGACGATGATCCCGTGCTCGGCCAGGTACTTCGTGACGATCGCGGCCGGAATGCCGGTCTCGCCGAACTCGCCGTCGACGTCGAGCCCCGGCGTGATGATCGTCGCCTTGATCGGGTCGAGCATGTTGAAGCCTTCCGCGAGCGGGCCGAAGCCGTGCCAGTGGTCGTTCGGCTTCAGCATCCAGTCGTCGCGCGAACCGATGCCTTCCTCGGACAGGTTGTCCGGGCCCCACACGCTGAAGAACCAGTCGTCGCCGTATTCGGCGTCGACCTTGCGCATCGCGCGGCGGAAGTCGATCGCCTCGGCGATCGACTCCTCGACGAGCGCGGTGCCGCCCGGCGGCTCCATCATCGCGGCCGCGACGTCGCACGACGCGATGATCGCGTACTGCGGGCTCGTCGACGTGTGCATCAGGTACGCCTCGTTGAAGCGGTGCTTGTCGAACGTGCGGTTCTCCGAATCCTGCACGACGATCTGCGACGCCTGCGAGATGCCCGCGAGCAACTTGTGCGTCGAGTGCGTCGCGAACACGAGCGCGCCGGTGCGCGGACGACCGTCGCCGATTGCGTGCATGTCGCGGTAGAACGGGTGGAACGTCGCGTGCGGCAGCCACGCTTCGTCGAAGTGCAGCGTGTCGAGCAGGTCGCCGAGCAGGTCCTTGATCATCTCGACGTTGTAGACGACGCCGTCGTACGTGCTCTGCGTGATCGTCAGAATGCGCGGCTTCATGTCCGGGTTCTGGCGCATCGCCTCGCGCGCGAACGGGTTCGCCTCGATCTTCCTGCGGATGTTCTCCGGCTTGAATTCGTCGCGCGGGATCGGCCCGATGATGCCGAAATGGTTGCGCGTCGGCGTGAGGAACACGGGGATCGCGCCCGTCATCGTGATCGCGTGCAGGATCGACTTGTGGCAGTTGCGGTCGACCAGCACGATGTCGCCGGGTGCGACCGTCGCGTGCCAGACGATCTTGTTCGACGTCGACGTGCCGTTGGTCACGAAGAACAGGTGGTCGGCGCTGAAGATGCGCGCCGCATTGCGCTCGGACGCCGCGACCGGGCCCGTGTGGTCGAGCAGCTGGCCGAGCTCGTCCACCGCGTTGCAGACGTCCGCGCGCAGCATGTTCTCGCCGAAGAACTGGTGGAACATCTGGCCGAGCGGGTTCTTCAGGAACGCGACGCCGCCCGAGTGACCGGGGCAGTGCCACGAGTACGAGCCTTCGTCCGCGTACTTGACCAGTTCCTTGAAGAACGGCGGCGCGAGCGAATCGAGATAGACCTTCGCCTCGCGGATGATGTGGCGCGCGACGAACTCCGGCGTGTCCTCGAACATGTGGATGAAGCCGTGCAGTTCGCGCAGGATGTCGTTCGGCAGATGGCGCGACGTGCGCGTCTCGCCGTACAGGAAGATCGGGATGTCCGCGTTGCGGCGGCGCACTTCGGTGACGAACGCGCGCAGCTCGATGATCGCGGTCGCGAGCTCGGGCAGCTCGCCGTCCGGGCCGGTTTCGCCGAGCATGAGTTCGTCGTCGTCGATCGACAGGATGAAGCACGACGCGCGGCTCGATTGCTGCGCGAACGACGTCAGATCGCCGTAGCTCGTGAGGCCGAGGACTTCCACGCCCTCCTTCTCGATCGCTTCGGCCAACGCCCGGATGCCGGAGCCCGAGATGTTCTCGGAGCGGAAATCTTCGTCGATGATGACGACGGGGAAACGAAACTTCATGGGCGATTCTCCAAAAAGAACGACCGCGGCGCGTCACGCGCAGCGGTCACCCGGAAACTGGTGAGACGTTATGCAACCAGATCAGGTTTTCGGCAGCGTGACACCGCGCTGCCCCTGATACTTGCCGCCGCGATCGGCGTACGACACGTCGCACACCTCGTCGCTTTCGAAGAAGAGCACCTGCGCGACGCCTTCGTTCGCGTAGATCTTCGCGGGCAACGGCGTGGTGTTCGAGAATTCCAGCGTGACGTAGCCTTCCCATTCTGGTTCGAACGGCGTCACGTTGACGATGATCCCGCAGCGCGCGTAGGTCGACTTGCCGAGGCAGACGGTGAGCACGGTGCGCGGGATGCGGAAATATTCGACGGTGCGGGCCAGCGCGAACGAGTTCGGCGGGATGATGCACACGTCGCCCTTGAAATCGACAAACGAACCCTCGTCGAAGTTCTTCGGATCGACGATCGTCGAGTTGATGTTCGTGAAGATCTTGAATTCGTCCGCGCAGCGGATGTCGTAGCCGTAGCTCGACGTGCCGTAGCTGACGATCCGGCGGCCGTCCTCGGACGCGCGGACCTGATCGGGCACGAACGGCTCGATCATCTTGTGCTCTTCGGCCATGCGCCGAATCCATTTGTCGGACTTGATGCTCATGCCAGCCTCCGCCGGGCCGTCCCAAGGGCGTAGCAGGGAATTCGCAGAGCACCGCTCTGCGCCTGCGCAGCCGGCCGGCTTTGCAAAGCCGGCCGTGGGCGGCTGGCCGTCCCGTCGGGGGACAACGAACGAAGTGAGCGTTGGGGTCGTTGCATATTCAGGGTGCCTGGAAACGCTGCGTGACAGTCGGTGGGGGCCTTACCCGCGAAGCGGCGGCCGGGAAAGGCGCACATTTTACGCGATCATCGGGCCACGCACGCGGCGGCCGTCAACGGATCACGCCGCACGCCAGCGCGGGCCCCGCGCCATGCTGCGCGAACGCCGGGTCGCTCGAGTCGCGGTGCACCAGCGCCGCCCGGTTCATCGCAGAGCGCACGCCATCGAGGGCCAGATCGGGCGCGACGATGAAGCCGGCCGCGACGCCGTTCGCGTCCGCATGGATGTTGCCGAGATCGCCGGCGACGCGCGCCCCGGCGCGCAGCCGGTCGGCGGCCGGCGCGAACACGGGGCCTGCGCTCGAGCCGTCGCCGGCGTTGCAGTCGCCGCGTTCGTGCACCTGCAGCGCGTGATCGCTGTTCGGCGGCAGGCCGACCAGGTTGTAGGTGACCTGCACGCCGTCCGGGCGCTCGACGAATGTCACCGCGCCGCGCGCCTGCGAGCCGACCGTCGGCTGCAGTTGCGCGTCGGCCCGTTTTTCGTGCGACGAGGAAAAGGAGGTACAGCCGGCCAGCAGGCCCAGCGCGGCGGCGGCCAGCAGCGCGCGCCGCGCGCGGCCGGCGCGCACGCCGTGATGTCGTTGTTTCATTCGATCCTCATGCCGGCTGGCGGCCGTTTGACACGGCGGCCGCGCCGGGCGGGTAAAGGGACCCGGGAAAAGTCGCCATGATACCGCGCCTCGCGGCGCCGTAAACAGCGTAAGGCCCCGCCCCGCAAGGGTTTTACGTATTTTGAACAACGATCGACGGGAACTTCGACGTCATGTCGCGCGATCGCTCGGCAATCGCCAGCGCGACCCCGCGCGCGATGTCGCGGTAGCGACGCGCGAGCGCGCCTTCGGGATCGGCCGCGACCGTCGGCGTGCCGCTGTCGGCGCGCTCGCGGATCGCGATGTCGAGCGGCAGGCTGCCGAGCACGTTCACGTCGTAATCCTTCGCCATCCGCTCGGCCCCGCCGGCGCCGAAGATGTGCTCCTCGTGGCCGCAGTTCGAGCAGATGTGGATGCTCATGTTCTCGACGATGCCGAGGATCGGAATCCCGACCTTCTCGAACATCTTCAGTCCCTTCTTCGCGTCGAGCAGCGCGATGTCCTGCGGCGTCGTGACGATCACCGCGCCGGTGACGGGCACGCGCTGCGCGAGCGTGAGCTGGATGTCGCCGGTGCCCGGCGGCATGTCGACGATCAGGTAGTCGAGCTCGCGCCAGTTGGTCTGGCGCAGCAGTTGCTCGAGCGCGGACGTCGCCATCGGGCCGCGCCACACCATCGGGTTGTCTTCCTCGATCAGGAAGCCGATCGAGTTCGCCTGCAAGCCGTGGCCGACGAGCGGGTTCATCGATTGATTGTCGGGCGACTCGGGGCGCTGGCCGTGGATGCCGAGCATCGTCGGCAGCGACGGGCCGTAGATGTCGGCGTCGAGTATGCCGACCGACGCGCCTTCCGCGGCAAGCGCGAGCGCGAGGTTCACGGCCGTCGTGCTCTTGCCGACGCCGCCCTTGCCCGACGCGACCGCGACGATGTTCTTCACATTCGGCAACAACTTCACGCCGCGCTGCACCGTATGCGCGACGATTTCCTGCGACACGGCGACGCGCGCGTCGCGCACGCCCGGCACGCCCTGGAGCGCCGCGGCGACGCGCGCGCGCACGTCGTCGTGCTGGCTGCGCGCGGGATAACCGAGCACCACGTCGAGCGCCACGACGTCGCCGTCGATCGCGACGTTGCGCACGCCCTTGTTCGCCGCATACGGGCGGCCGGTATTGGGGTCGACGACTGCCGCCAGCGCGGCGTCGACTTGTGCCCGGTCAATGCTCATCAAGACTCCGTGAAAACGTTTTTCTCGCGCGCAAACGTCAAAAAATATCAAATTACGCTGCGAAAATCGGGAAAAGTGAAAGAATCTGTTGCACGCCATTGCGCGAACGCGCGACCCGGCGCACTCTTCGCGTGCGGCATGCTATAGGGCCAAATCGGCCATTCACCGCCTATATTGTAGAGGCTGACGCGTCGCCCCGCCCGAACAGCCCCGCTGACGGACAGGGCATGCGAGCGCCTCGGCGGCTGCCGCGAGCGCAGGCCGGCCCTCCTTTTTCGGACGGCCCGCGCAGGGAGCCATAACTGTTGTTTGTCGTCGTTGTCGACTCGTTCAACCAAGAGAGGAATCCAAGATGAACATGAAAATCGCGACTCGCCTGTCCGTCTTCGCACTCGCCGGCGCACTGCTCGCAGGCTGCGCCACGCAGCAAGGCAACAATACGGCCGTCGGCACCGGCACGGGCGCGGCGCTGGGCGCAGGGATCGGCGCACTGGCCGGCGGCGGCAAGGGCGCGGCGATCGGCGCGGGCGTCGGCGCACTGGTTGGCGGCGTGACGGGTTACAACTGGCAAGCGATCAAGAACAAGCTCGCGCCGTCGGCGGCGCAGACGGGCACGCAGGTCACCGAGCAGCCGGACGGCTCGCTGAAGCTGAACGTGCCGAGCTCGGTCACGTTCGCGACGAACCAGTACGCGATCACGCCGGCGTTCACGCCGCTGCTGAACGACCTCGCGACGACGCTGAACCAGAACCCGCAACTGACGGCGTCGATCGTCGGCTACACGGACAGCACGGGCTCGGCGCAGTTGAACCAGACGCTGTCGCAGAACCGTGCGCAAAGCGTCGTGAACGCGCTCGTGCAGCGCGGCGTGAACGGCGGTCGTCTGTCGGCGCAAGGCATGGGCCCGTCGAACCCGATCGCGGACAACGCGACCGAAGCCGGTCGCGCCCAAAACCGCCGCGTCGAGATCTATCTGCGCGCGCCGCAACAGCATCAGTAAGCACGGCCACGAGGGGAAACGTGCGGGTATCCTTCCCGCACAGCCCCGCCCGGCAAGGCTTTGGGCGGGGCCGGTAACAAATCGAAAAAATTTTCGAACTTCTGTCGCGGGCCGTGGTCAGTATTTACGGTACGCGGCTGGTGTTGCCGGCGCGTCACCATTCTCCTCTTGTCGTTGTTGCTCCGGGGCCGTATCCGCCCCGGTTTTTTTTGCCCGCCGAATTCGTGCTGCAGCGCAGCACAACACGGCCGGGCACGCCGCACGTGCGGCCTCGTCCCCGCTGCCGCCCCGTCGCGGCGCATGCTCGCCGCGCTGGTCCGCGCCCCTGCTAGAATCGCAGTTTCCCGTCGTTTTTCCCGCTGTTCTTCTCCAGACCCTATGTCCGCATCCGACCTCACTTCCGTGCAGGCTGCGGCGCCGCAAGGCGGCCGCCAGATCCTCGTTACGTCCGCCCTGCCCTATGCCAACGGGCAGATCCACATCGGCCACCTGGTCGAGTACATCCAGACCGACATCTGGGTGCGGACGCTGCGAATGCATGGCCACGAGGTCTACTACATCGGCGCCGACGATACGCACGGCACGCCGATCATGCTGCGCGCGGAGGCGGAAGGCCTGACCCCGAAGCAGCTGATCGACCGCGTGTGGGCCGAGCACAAGCGCGACTTCGACAGCTTCGGCGTGTCGTTCGACAACTTCTACTCGACCGATTCGGACGAGAACCGCGTGCTGAGCGAGAAGATCTATCTCGCGCTGCGGGAAGCCGGCCTGATCGCCGAACGCGAAATCGAGCAGGCCTACGATCCGGTCAAGGAAATGTTCCTGCCGGACCGCTTCATCAAGGGCGAGTGCCCGAAGTGCCACGCGAAGGACCAGTACGGCGACAGCTGCGAAGTGTGCGGCTCGACCTACCTGCCGACCGAGCTGCTGAACCCGTATTCGGTCGTGTCGGGCGCGACGCCGGTGCGCAAGACCTCGAAGCACTACTTCTTCCGCCTGTCCGACCCGCGCTGCGAATCGTTCCTGCGCGAATGGGTGAGCGGCCTCGCGCAGCCCGAGGCGACCAACAAGATGCGCGAATGGCTCGGCGACGCCGGCGAAGCCAAGCTCGCCGACTGGGACATCTCGCGTGACGCGCCGTACTTCGGCTTCGAGATCCCGGGCGCGCCCGGCAAGTATTTCTACGTGTGGCTCGACGCGCCGGTCGGCTACTACGCGAGCTTCAAGAACCTGTGCGCGCGCAACGGCGTCGATTTCGATGCGTGGATCCGCCCCGGCTCGAAGGCCGAGCAGTACCACTTCATCGGCAAGGACATCCTGTACTTCCACACGCTGTTCTGGCCCGCGATGCTCGAGTTCTCGGGCCACCGCACGCCGACCAACGTGTTCGCGCACGGCTTCCTGACGGTCGACGGCGCGAAGATGTCGAAGTCGCGCGGCACGTTCATCACCGCGCAGAGCTACATCGACACGGGCCTGAACCCCGAGTGGCTGCGCTACTACTTCGCCGCGAAGCTGAACGCGACGATGGAAGACATCGACCTGAACCTCGACGACTTCCAGGCGCGCGTGAACAGCGATCTCGTCGGCAAGTACGTGAACATCGCGAGCCGCGCGGCCGGCTTCCTGATCAAGCGTTTCGACGGTCGCGTGCAGGACAGCGCGATGAACCATCCGCTCGTCGCGAAGCTGCGCGATGCGATTGCGCAGATCGCCGCGAGCTACGAAGCACGCGAATACGGCCGCGCGCTGCGCCACACGATGGAGCTCGCGGACGAAGTGAACGCGTACGTCGACGGCGCGAAGCCGTGGGATCTCGCGAAGGATCCGGCCAACGCGGTCGCGCTGCACGAAACCTGCAGCGTGAGCCTCGAGGCGTTCCGCCTGCTGTCGCTCGCGCTGAAGCCGGTGATACCGCGCGTCGCCGAAGCGGTCGAAGCGTTCTTCGGGATCGCGCCGCTCGCGTGGGCCGATGCCGCGAAGCCGCTGTCGTCGGCGCAGCCGATCAAGGCGTACCAGCATCTGATGACGCGCGTCGATGCGAAGCAGATCGAAGCGCTGCTGGCCGCGAACCGCGATTCACTGCAGGCCGGGGCAACGGGTGCGGCCGCCGCGAGCGCGAACGCCGCGAAGGATGCGAAGAACAACGCGAAGGCGAACGCGAAGCCGGCCGCCGCGAATGGCGCCGACGACGCGCCGATCTCGATCGACGATTTCGCGAAGATCGACCTGCGCATCGCGAAGATCGTCGCGTGCCAGGCCGTCGAAGGCTCGGACAAGCTGCTGCAGCTCACGCTCGACGTCGGCGAGGAAAAGACCCGCAACGTGTTCTCGGGCATCAAGTCCGCGTACCAGCCCGAGCAGCTCGTCGGCAAGCTGACGGTCATGGTGGCGAACCTCGCGCCGCGCAAGATGAAGTTCGGCCTGTCCGAAGGGATGGTGCTCGCCGCATCGGCCACCGACGAGAAGGCGGAACCGGGCCTCTACATCCTCGAGCCGCACAGCGGCGCGAAGCCGGGCATGCGCGTGAAGTAAGCGCAACGCGCTGCTGCCGGCGCGAAAAGGCCCCGCACGATGCGAATCGTGCGGGGCTTTTTTATCGTCGCCCGGTACGCCTTGCCCGCCCTCACCGCTGCCCGAACCACCGATCGAAGCGCCGCGTGTAGTTCAGGTCGACACCCTGGAACGTGCCGCCGTACGCCGACACCGACCAGAAGCGCGTCAGGTTGATCGTCGCCTTGAACGCGTTGCTCGCCGATTGCAGCCCCTGCTCGAAGCCGAGCACGAAGCGCTCGTTGATCGCCTTTGACACCAGCACGACCTGCGGATCGGTCAGGCCGACTTCGCTGCGGCCGACCGACACCTCGTCGAGACCGAAAGTCTGTGCGACACGCTTGCCGGTCACGCTGCCGAGCAGCCCGAGCGCCGCCGTCATCGCGCCCTGCTGGCCGACGTTGTTGCCCTGGTCGGTACCGTGCCCGAACAGCAGCCACGACAGCTTTTCGTTGTCGGTGACGTTCGGCTCCGACACGAGCTTGACCGTCGGCGACTGGATCGTGCCGACCACCTGCACGCCGGCCTCGACCTCCTGGTTGCGCCGCATCGCGAGGATGTTCACGCCCGGGTTCGACACCGGGCCGTTGAACGTGAAGAAACCGTTCTCGATCGCGAGCTTGCGGCCGAACGTCGTGTACGTCGAACCTTCCGTCACGCGCACGTTGCCGACCGCGCGCAGCGGCACGCCCGGCGCGCTCATCACGGTGATCGTGCCGCGCAGCCCGAGATCCGCGCCGTGGCCCTTGAAGCGGAAGTTGTTGCCGAGGCCGACGTCGATGTTCGCGCGCGGCGCCAGCGACGGCGCCGGCTTGTTGTCGACCGGCTTCGGCTTCGCGGCCGCGGTGCCGGTCGGCGTCTCGCCGCGCACCGTGCCGTCCGGCTGCACGATCACGACGTCGTCGGACAGGTGCGGCGCCGATTGCTCGGGCAGGTCGAACAGCGCGCGATCGACGACGAACTTGCCGTCGATCGACAGCGCGCCGCGCGGCCCGTCGTTCGCGACGGTGGCCTTGCCCGACAGCGACAGCTTGCGGTCGGGCGCCGCGAACAGTTCGAGCTTGTCCGCGACGATGCTCGCGGTCAGGTCCGGCGCCTCGCCGTCGAGGCGCACGCGGCCGAGCGCGCGCAGCGTGCCGTCGCCGCCGTGGAACTCGACCTGCTGGAATTCGACGAGGTTGTCCGACAGCTTCACGCGCACGATGCCGTCCTTCAACTGCACGCCCTGATCGATCAGCGTCGCGGACAACTCGTCGCCGGTCAGCGTCCCCGACAGGTTCGGCTTCACCGGCGTGCCGGAGACGGTCAATTTCAGCGCCGCGCGCCCGCCGAGCAGGTAGCTCGGCCCGAACAGGTTGCCGGTCGTCTTCAGCGCCGGGATGTCGGCGTCGATGCGGCCCGACAGCGGGCCGTCGTCGACGATGCCGAACACGCCGTCGCGCAGCGCGAACGGCACCGCGACGTTCGCGTCGAGCGTGCCGATCCGGCTCGCCTTCGCGAGCGCCGTCACGTTGAGCCGGTTGCCGGGCGCGAAGCTCGCGCGTGCGGACAGGTCGGTCAGGCCGAGCGACGCGATGCCGCGCCCGGTCTCGATCGTCACGTCGCCGCCGCGGCGCTTCACCTGCACGTAGCCCGTCGCGTTCGCGCCGAGCGAGAAATCCCAGTCGGCATCGAGCACGACGTCGGTCCGCACCGGCGGCCGCTGGCCGGTCAGCGCCTGGCGCACCTCGAGGAAACGCGCGACCGACGCGCCCGTCACGGCGCCCGCCGAGCGCATCTGGCCGCGATCGAACACGAACGATTTCAGGTCGATCGCCGCGCCTTCGAGCGTCAGCCGCGTCGCGCCGAGCGTCACGCGCCCGGCGCCGGCCGATATCGTCAGCGGCGCCTGCAGCGCGAGCGCCGGCGTGCCGCGATTCGCGAGCCGCGTGACGGTGCCGTCCCAGCGCATGCCGTCGCGGGTCTCGACCACACCGCCGTTCGCCGCGAGCGTCAGGTCGATCACGCGGCCGCCGGCCGCCCCGAGCGCCGATGCGTCGAGCGTGTGCTTCGCGCGCGTGCCGTCGAGGTTCGCGCGCAACGACTTCAACTGGAACGACCCGAGCGCGATGTCGGCCGCGTCGGCCGTGAACACGAGGGCGCCGTGCGCGCCGTCGCGGATGTCCGCGCGGCCCTGCGCGGTGCCGATCCGGTTCGAGCCGACGACGACGTGCTCGGCCTTGTAGGTGGCCGTCACGTTCGGATGCGCGAAGCTGCCGGTCAGGTCGCCCTGCGCCTGCACGAGCCCTTCGACACCGAAGCCGAGCCGGTCGAGCTGCGGCGCGTCGACGACGAAGCGCAGCCGGTCGCCGGGTGCGCCGAAGCTGCCGCGCAGGTCGACGTGGTTGCCGGCGATCGACAGGTTCGCGTTGCTCGGCAGGATCCGCGAGCCGGCGAGCTGCACGACGCCGGCGCCCGTCAGCGGCACGCCGTCGTACAGGCTGTCGGCGAGCTTGAAGGTCGCCTTCGTCGACACTTGCGGCGCGAACGCGCCCGACGCGGTCAGCGTGCCCGACACGCGCGTCTCGCCGCGCTTGGCCGGCGCCTTGGCGGCCTTCGCCGGCGCCTTGCCGCCGCCCGCCTTCGGCGCGCTCGCCGCGGCGAGCAGCAGCGGATCGAACGCGGTCAGCGTCGCCTTCGCGTCATAGGTCGAATGCGCGTCGTGGCGGAACACGCCCGTCAGGTCGATGCGCCCCTTGCCGGCCGTCACGCGCGTGTCGGTCAGCACGGTCTGCTGCCGCGTCAGCGCGACCTTGGCGCGCGCGCCGAGCGCGAGCTTCGGGTCGTTCAGGTTGAAATCGACGGTCGTCACGTCGCCCGCGAGCGTTACGCCAAGCGGGCCGCCGAGGCGCATCGGCCGCAGCTCGGCGACGAACGCGTTCAGGTCGAGGTTCGCGACCTTCAGGTCGAAGCGGCCCTTGCCGCCCGCGAGCGTACCGCCGCCGGTCACGCTGCCGTCGCGGATCAGCTTCAGCGCGAGGCCGTCGATGCGCTGCGCGTGCGCGTCGAGATGCACGGTCGCGTGCGCGTCGATCACAGGCAGCAGATGGTCGCCGAGCGTGCCCGGCTTCGCGTTGACGATCGACACCGGGCCCGTCACCGCGAAGCCCTTCGCGGGCGCGGAGCCCGCCGGCGCGCTCACCGGCGCGAGTTCCGCGCGCACCGCGAGATCGGCCGCGGGCGCGCCGGGCGACAGCGCCTGCGGGTTCACGTGGTCGAACGCGAGCGACGCACGCGTGAGCGGCACCGGGCCGAACGGCGCGGCCTCGACGTGCGCGCGCCCGTTCAGCTTCATCCCGCTCGCGTCGACGTCGGCGACGAGCGCCTCGAGCGAGCCCGACACACGGGCCCGCGCGTCGACCGGTTCGTCGGACAGCTTGCCGGCGTAGGTCGCCTCGCCCGTCAGCGCGAACGGCTTCACGCCGTCGAGCTTCGCGCGCGCGGTCAGCGCGCCGTACGGCGTATCGACGCCGTCGAGCACGAGTTCATGATGACGGCCGTCGCTGCGGCCGTTCAGCGCGAGATGGTCGAGCTGCGTCGTCGAGCCGCCGTCGTGAATGGCGAGGCGATCAACGCGCAGGTCGTCGATCCGCACCTGCAGCGGCAGGCTCAGGTTCTGCGGCGTCGTACTCGGCGTCGACGGCCCCGGCGCGATCCGCACGTCGATCGTGCCGGCGCGCAGATACGCGATGGACAGCCGCCACGGCGCGCGCGTCAGCGCCCAGCGACCGTCGAGCCGGTCGATGCGAACCTCGGTGCCGGTGCCGTCGGGGCTCGTCCACGCGAACCCGCGCAAGCGCACGCCGGTCGCGAGCGAGCCGCCGTCGAGCGTGCCGGCGAGCCGCGTGCCGAGCACCTTGCCGGCCGCCTGCCACGCGAGCCGCGTGCCGCGCTCCGTCGTCACCGCCCCCACCACGAGCCCCACCGCCAGCACGACGAGCAGCACGAGCGACACGAACGTCCACGCGAGAACACGCCGCGCGCGGCCGCGACGCGGCGCGCGCGGCGGCCGCGGCGGCGTATCGGGCGCGCCGTCGGGCGAATCCGGATCGTGAGGCGGCGGCGTGTCGTTCGGGTCCTTCGTCATGCGGTTCGTCGTGCGTGTCGTCGTGAACAGGGCGACAGGTTCAGAAAGCGATGCCGAGTGTCAGGTACGGGCGCACGCTATGGTTGCGCAAGCCGTACGCGACGTCGACGTTGATCGGGCCGACCGGGCTGCGCCAGCGCGCACCGACGCCCACGCCCGGATAAAACACGCGCTCGCCCCACGCATCGGTCGCGGTGCCGATGTCGAAGAACGTCGCGGCGCCCCAGTCGCGGTTGAACCAGTGCTGGTATTCGGCCGTCCCCGTCATCAGGTACTTGGTCGGCAAAACGGAGCCGGCGACGCTGTTACCGATGCTCTGGTAACCGTAGCCGCGCACCGAATTCGAGCCGCCCGCGCGGAACAGCAGCGACGCCGGCACGCCCGACGAGCTGCCGCTCGTAAACACGCCGCCGAGCTCCGCGCGGAACACGAACAGGTCGCGCTTGCCGATCGGCAGATACTGCTGCCCGCGCGCGTAGCCGCGAATGAAGGTTTCGTCGGCCAGCACGTGCTTGACCGCGAAGCCGGCCTCCGCGTGAATCAGGTTGCCCGAGCGCGGGAACAGCGGATCGTCGACGTTGCGGCGGGTCCACGCCCACTGCGGCACCAGCGCGCGGCTCGTGGTCGGCCCCGCGCCGTTCTGGTCGAGCCGGTCCTGGTAGTACATCAGCGAATACGCATAGTCGATGAACTGGCCGGTGCGCGTGCGCTGCACGCCGACCCGCGCGCTGTAGATGCGCGTATCCGACACGTTGGTGTTCGTGTACGACGCGAGCACGCTGTTGGTCCAGCCCTTCTCGCCCGGCGGCATCGACAGCTGCACCTGCCCGTACTGCTGGATCTGGTCGACCCGGCCCGACACGGTCAGCGGCCACGCGGCGCCGAACGTATCGAGATACGTATAGGAACCTTGCACGTGCGGCCCGGTATCGGTCGCGAAGCCAACGCCGCCGCGAATGTTGTTGTACGGGAATTCGCTGACCTTCACGTGCACGGGCGTGCGCTCGGGCTTCGACGTATCGTCGCCGACGTCGATCGCGACGCTCGCGTAGTACGGCGTGTTCTGCAGTTGCCGCTGCAATTCGGCGATCCGCCGCACGTCGTAGATCTCGCCTTCCGACAGCGGATTGACGTTCGTGACGATCCTTTCCGGATAACGGCGCACGCCGTCGACGTCGACCTTGCCGATCGTAAACGTCGGGCCGCTGTCGAACGCGACCGCGAGCGTCGCGCGCTGCGTGCGCGGATCGATGCGCGCCTCGGACGACGCGATCTTCGCGCCGAGATAGCGGCGCGACTGCAGTTGCCGGAGCGCCGCGCTCTTCGCGTCGTCCCAGTCGGACTGCGTGAACGGGTCGCCAGGCTTCATCGAGAACGCGAAGCGCGTGGCGGTTTCCTGCTTCGGATCCTCGGTTTCGACAGGGCCCTTGAACGTCAGGCCGACCGTCGACACGACGGTCTGCTTGCCCGGATCGACCGCGATGCGCACGTCGCGCTTGCCGTCGCGGGTGCGCACGTCGGTGCGCACGATCGGCGAGAAATAGCCGGCCGTCGCGGCCAGGTCGCGCACCTGCTGCGGCGTGGCGGTCACGAGGAAGTCGAACTGGTCGTCGCTGATGTCGTCGCGCTTCGCGAAGCGGGCAATGTCGAGATGCGTCTTCAGGAGCTTGCGGATCGAGCGCGGCGCGTCGATGTCGACGTCGTACTTCGCATGGGCCGGCAGCGCGAAGCACGCGGCCAGGCAGCCCGCGAGGGCCGCCCGCGCGACGCGGGCCGCGGCGCCGGCGTGATCGCGCGCCGCGCGCGGGCCTGCATCATGCGCCGTGTGTGCTCGATGGTTCGACTGCCCCGCCAAATATGACCTCGCCGTGCTGGTTTGTTACGGTTTCGTGGAAAACCCTGTATTTGACCACAGGGCGCTGGCGTCACAGCCAAACGATTGTGAAAGAATGCCAGCCCCGGGCACGGCCGCCGCACGATCCCTGTCGGCACCGGCCCGCCGATTCGACGCGCGATTGGCGCCGGCTGTTCCCCGCGATGCGGTAAAATCCCGCCATCGTGAATCCGGCGCATCGTGCGCCGCCCGAAACGGAAGATCCAGCCATGCCGTACCAGTCCGACGTCACGCAGTTCCTGAACCAGCTCAAGCAGCAGAAGCCGACGCTCGAGGAAGAGCAGCGCAAGGGCCGTTCCCTGTTGTGGGACAAGCAGCCGATCGATCTCGAGGAGCGCGCCGAGCAGCAGGAATCGCGCGTGAAGCAGACGCCGTACGTCTACTACCAGAACTTCTGACGACGTGAGCGCCGCCGACGAGGCCAGCGCCGCCCGGCAGGACGACGCGATCGCCGCGCCCGCGGGCGCCGATTCGACGCCCGACACGGTCGACGGTGTCGCGGCGTTCGCTCGCCTGTACGGCGAGCCGCTCTTCAAGCTGCCGCAGGATCTCTACATCCCGCCCGATGCGCTCGAGGTGTTCCTCGAGACGTTCGAAGGCCCGCTCGACCTGCTGCTGTACCTGATCCGCAAGCAGAACTTCAACGTGCTCGACATCCCGATGGCGCAGGTCACCGCACAGTATCTGGGCTACGTCGACCAGATCCGCACGTCGAACCTCGAGCTCGCGGCCGAGTACCTGCTGATGGCCGCGATGCTGATCGAAATCAAGTCGCGGATGCTGCTGCCGGTCAAGAAGGCCGACACCGGCGAGGAAGCCGAGGATCCGCGCGCCGAACTCGTGCGCCGGCTGCTCGAGTACGAGCAGATGAAGCTCGCCGCGCAGCGGCTCGACCAGTTGCCGCAGCTCGGCCGCGATTTCCTGCGCGCCGAGGTGTACATCGAGCAAAGCGTCACGCCGCGCTTTCCCGACGTGAATTCGGACGACCTGCGCGCCGCGTGGGCCGACGTGCTCAAGCGCGCGAAGCTCGTCCAGCACCACAAGATCTCCCGCGAGGAGCTGTCGGTGCGCGAGCACATGAGCCTGATCCTGCGCCGGCTGCAGAACGCGCGCTTCATGGAATTCGCCGACCTGTTCGACACGTCGCGCGGCGTGCCGGTCGTCGTCGTGAACTTCATCGCGATGCTCGAACTCGCGCGCGAATCGCTGCTCGAGATCACGCAGGCCGAGCCGTTCGCGCCGATCTACGTGCGTCTCGCATACCTGCCCGCGTAAGGGCCGCCCCCGCCGCTTCCCGTTCCCGGTTCGTCCCGACGCTCGCGCTTCGCCGCGGCGGAAGGCCGTCCGGCGGGTGTCCCGCACGTCCCGATATAAAGTGAACGATCGTTCTTTTATCGATGCGTCGCGCGGCCAAATCCTCTACAATCCGCCGACGCCCGATGCGCCGCCCGCGCGCCGGCGTTCTCCGCTTCGACCCCGACGCCGCTGCCGCGGCGTCAACGCGCGCCTGCGCGAGGAACCCGTTACCCGATCATGAAAGTCATCAGCTCGATCCAGGAACTGCGCGACCAGCTGCGCGGACAGAACCGCACGGCGTTCGTGCCCACGATGGGCAACCTGCACGAAGGGCACCTGTCGCTGATGCGCCTCGCGCGCCAGCACGGCGACCCGGTCGTGGCGAGCATCTTCGTCAACCGGCTGCAATTCGGCCCGAACGAGGATTTCGACAAGTACCCGCGCACGCTCCAGGACGATATCGAGAAGCTGCAGCAGGAAAACGTGTACGTGCTGTTCGCGCCGACCGAGCGCGACATGTACCCTGAGCCGCAGGAGTATCGCGTGCTGCCGCCGGACGACCTGGGCGGGATACTCGAGGGCGAGTTCCGTCCGGGCTTCTTCGCCGGCGTATGCACGGTCGTCACGAAGCTGATGTCCTGCGTGCAGCCGCGCGTCGCCGTGTTCGGCAAGAAGGATTACCAGCAGTTGATGATCGTGCGCCGGATGTGCCAGCAGCTCGCGCTGCCGGTCGACATCGTCGCGGCCGAGACCGTGCGCGACGAGGACGGCCTCGCGCTGTCGTCGCGCAACCGCTACCTGACGGCCGACGAGCGCAAGGAAGCGCCCGAACTGGCGAAAACGCTGCAGCGCGTGCGCGACAGCGTGCTCGGCGGCGAACGCGACCTCGGCAAGCTCGAGCAGCACGCGCACACGCACCTGGCCGAACGCGGCTGGGCGCCCGACTACATCGCGATCCGCCGCCGCGCGAACCTGATCGCACCGAGCGCCGCCGAACTCGAAGCCGGCGAGCCGCTCGTCGTGCTCGCGGCCGCGAAGCTCGGCGCGACCCGCCTCATCGACAACCTGGAAATCTGACGGCCGGCCCGCCCGCGCCTCTCACGACGCATCACGGAGACCCCATGCAGCGCCACATGCTCAAATCGAAGATCCACCGTGCGGCGGTCACGCACTGCGAACTGCACTACGAAGGTTCGTGCGCGATCGACGAAGACCTGCTCGAAGCGGCGGGCCTCATCGAAAACGAACGGATCGACATCTGGAACATCAACAACGGCGAGCGCTTCTCGACGTACGCGATCAAGGGCGAGCGCGGCAGCGGGATGATCTCGCTGAACGGCTCGGCCGCGCGCCGCGCGCAGTTGGGCGACCTCGTGATCATCGCGGCGTTCGCGATGGTCGACGAAGCCGAACTGCAGGCCGGCTGGAAGCCGAAGCTCGTGTTCATCGACGAAGGCAACAAGATCAAGGGCCATCGCGATCACGTGCCGACGCAGAACTGGACGTAAGCCGAGCGGCACGCCCGCGGGCCGCGGCGCGCGGCTGCGGCGCTGCCGTTTGCCGCCGAAGGGCCGGATACCGTACGCCACGGGATCCGGCCCTTTCTCATTGGGTGTCGCGCCGGCCGGGACGGCCCGGGCGCTCAGGAAGCCTTCACGGCCTTCGGCGCGCGGCGCTCGGCCCATTCGACGATCGGCCGCCACTGCTCGAGATCCTTCTCGACGCGGCTTTTCGCGACGTCCCACAGCGTCAGGCCGTGCGCGGCGATCTGCACGTAGTTCTGCGTGTCGCGCACGTAGCCGAGCACCGGCAGGCCGAGCCCTTCGACGAACCGGTGCAGCTGGTCGGACGAGCGCGTGCGCGCATCGACCCGCATCCCGACGATCCCAACCTCGACGCTGCCCTTGCGCACGGCCTTCTCGCCGGCGAGACGTTCCAGAAACTGCTGCGTCGCGAGAATATCGAACATCGACGGCTGCAGCGGCACGATCACCTTGTCGGCCAGTTGCAGCGCGACGCTGAGCCGCGTGCCGTGCAGGCCGGCCGGCGTGTCGATCACCGCGTATTCGAGCCCGCGCGGCGGCTTCGACGGCGCCTCCGGATCGAGTTCCCACGCCTCGATCGCCGGCAAGCCGGCCGGCCGCAGGTCGAGCCACGCATGCGCGGACTGCTGCCGGTCCAGGTCGGCCAGCGCGACCCATGCGCCCTGCGCCGCGAAATAGCCGGCTAGATTGGTGGACAGCGTGCTCTTGCCCACGCCGCCCTTCGGATTCGCCACCACGATGACCGTCATGAATTCCCCCGAAAAAGCCGCGCGGCGCCGGCCGCATGGCAGGCGCCGCTCGATTGCGGATACAGGGAGCGATGATATCGGCAAACGGGGGGTGACCGGAACCGGTCGCGCCGAACCTGTGCCCCTTTCGTCTGCCTTCCTTCACGTTACGCGCGCTGGACCGCGGCTTCCCGCGCGCCGATCGCGAACGCGCCGCCGCCCAGCAGGGCCTGCACGGCCAGCGTGACGGCCCAGAATGCCGGATATTCCCAGCCGCCGTGCGGCGACGCGAAGCTCCAGCCGTTCGGCAGGTGCGCGGCGACCGCGCCGAGCATGAACGGCAGCAGCACCAGCGCGGCGATGCGCACGCGGAACCCCGCGAGCAGCGCCAGGCCGCCCGCCAGTTCGACGAACGTGGTCAGGTACGCGAGCCAGGCCGGCAGGCCGATCGACGCGAAGAACTGCGCGGTGCCCGGCAGCGTGAAGACGAATACTTTCTGCGCGACGTGCGCGAGGTACAGCACGCCGAGGGCGACGCGCAGCAGCGTCGCGGCGAAATCGTTCAGGCGGTTGGTGTTCATGACGGAGTCCTTCGTGAGTGGAGGGGAATGGATCGCACTCTATTCGAATCGATTCGGCCGATAAACACGCCAACCGGCTTAAATTGATTCTCCTTTGGAACGAATTGACGCGAAAAAAAAAGGGCATGACCGATCATGCCCTGCGTCCCGCTCAGTAACCGCTCTTGCCTGGCGTGGCATCGCCGCCGGACTGGCCACCGCCCGGCGCATACGAATCGCACGCATGCGCCGCCGACGACACGCCCAGCAGCGCCGCAAGCAGTACGCTCCACCACCATCGAGCCCTCATCGTCACCCTCCTTCGGGCGGACCTCCGCCCTCCTTCGTTGTACGCGATGGCGCGGAAAAAGCGAGGGCGGACCGGCGCGGACTCAGCGAAACTCGGCGTACAGCGCGTCGAGATCGAGGTGCTCGGCGAACGTGTCGGCCAGCCGCTCGAGCGACGCCTCGCGCAGCGCCGGGTAATCGATGCGGGCCGCGCCGTCGAGCCCCGCCCACGCGAGCAGCGCCGCGCAGGCGTCGGGCGCGTCGAACAGCCCGTGCACGTAGGTCGCAAGGATCTGGCCGTCGGCGGACATCGCGCCGTCGGGACGCGCGCCCTCCCCCGGGACATCGGCGGCCAGCGTCAGCGCCGGCGTCGCGAGCGCCGGCCCACGCGTGTCGCCCATGTGGATCTCGTAGCCGTGCACGGCCGCCGCGCCCGGCAGCGCGAGGTGCCCCGTCACGTTCTTCAGCGTCTTGTCGGGTTGCAGCGTCGTGTCGAAATCGATCAGCCCGAGCCCCGGCACGCTGCCGGGCGCGCCTTCGAGGCCGAGCGGATCGTCGAGCGTGCGGCCGAGCATCTGCATGCCGCCGCAGATGCCGATCACCTTGCCGCCGTAGCGCAGATGGCGCCGGATCAGCGCGTCCCAGCCCGCGTCGCGCAGCCACGCGAGATCGCGCTGCACGCTCTTCGAACCGGGCAGGATCAGCAGGTCGGCGTCGGGCACGGGGCCGCTCTTCCAGTACGTGAATTCGACCTGCGGATGCGCGCGCAGCGGATCGAAGTCGGTGTGGTTGCTGATGCGCGGCAGCGCGGGCACGACGACGCGCAACACGCCCGCATCGCTGCGGGCGGCGGCACTGCGCGCCTGCGCGGGCAGCATGTCCTCGGCATCGAGCAGCAGCCCGTGCAGATACGGCAGCACGCCGAACACCGGCTTGCCCGTGCGCGCGCGCAGCCAGTCGAGCCCCGGTTCGAGCAGCTTGAGGTCGCCGCGGAAGCGGTTGATCACGAAGCCTCGCACACGCGCGCGCTCGCTGTCCGACAGGCAGGCGAGCGTGCCGACCAGATGCGCGAACACGCCGCCGCGATCGATGTCGGCGACGAGCACGACCGGGCAATCGACGCGCTCGGCAAAGCCCATGTTCGCGATGTCGCCGTCGCGCAGGTTGATCTCGGCCGGGCTGCCGGCGCCTTCGACGATCACCGTGTCGTAACCGGCGCGCAGGCGCGCATACGACTCGAGTACCGCCTCGAACGCGACCGGCTTGTAGTCGTGATACGCCCGCGCGTCGAGGTTCATGCGCGCCTTGCCGTGAATGATCACCTGCGCGCCGCGGTCGCTCGTCGGCTTCAGCAGCACCGGATTGAAATCCGTATGCGGCGCGACGCCGGCGGCCAGCGCCTGCAACGCCTGCGCGCGGCCGATCTCGCCGCCGTCGACCGTCACCGCGCTGTTGAGCGCCATGTTCTGCGGCTTGAACGGCGCCACGCGCGCGCCGCCGCGGCGCGCGAGGCGGCACAGGCCCGCGACGAGCGTGCTCTTGCCCGCGTCGGACGTCGTGCCCTGGATCATCAGCGTGCCGCGCGGCCGCGGCTCGGGTGCATTCATCGTGTGAAAGGTGTCGCGAAGCAAAGGCGGCATTATCGCCCGCGCCGGGTCGCCCGCGCCGTTACAATCACGCGATGATTCCGCACGACCTCACCTTCGTCCTCGGCGGCGCGCGCTCGGGCAAGAGCGCGCATGCCGAGCGGCTCGCCGCCGACAGCGGCCGCCCCGTCACCTACATCGCGACCGCGACCGCCGCCGATGCCGAATTCGCGCAGCGCATCGCGCATCACCGCGCGCGCCGGCCGGCCGACTGGGGGTTCGCCGACGCGCCGGTCGATCTCGCGGGCACGCTCGCGCGGCTCGACGATCCGCACGCATGCCTGCTCGTCGACTGCCTGACGCTGTGGCTCACGAACCTGCTGTGCCCGGCCGACGGCGAACCGCTCGACGATGCGCAGTACGCGGCGCAGGTCGAGCGGCTCGAACGCGCGTTGCGCGGCGCGCGCGCGAAGGTGATCGTCGTCAGCAACGAGATCGGGCTCGGCGTCGTGCCGCTCGGCTCCGTCACGCGCCGCTACGTCGACGAGCTCGGCCGCCTGAACCAGCGCGTGGCGGCGCTCGCGACGCGCGTCACGCTGCTGGTTGCCGGGCTGCCGCTCGACCTCAAGGCGGGCGCCCCGTCATGCTGATGCTGTCGCTGCCCGTCGTCGCGATGCTCGCGGTCGCGGCCGCGCTCGTCGACCGCGCGATCGGCGAGCCGGCCGGCTGGCATCCGCTCGTCGCGTTCGGCCGCTTCGCCGCGCGCATCGAAGCCGCGCTGAACACGGGGCGGCGCGGCCGCGTGGTCGGCGTCGCCGCGTGGCTCGCGGCGGTCGTGCCGCCGGTGGCCGTCGCGGCATGGCTCGTCGCCGTGCTGCCGTGGCCGTTCGCGGCTGCGCTGCACGTCGCGCTGCTGTGGTTCGCGCTCGGCGCGAAGAGCCTCGCCGACCACGTCGCGCCGATCGCCGCCGCGCTGCTGCGGCGCGACCTCGACGCGGCGCGCACGCTGACCGCGCGCATCGTGTCGCGCGACACGAGCAACGCTGACGAAGGAGCGCTGTCGCGCGCGGCCGTCGAATCGGCGCTCGAGAACGGCAACGACGCGATCTTCGGCGCGCTCTTCTGGTTCGTCGTCGCGGGCGGCCCCGGCGCATTGCTGTTCCGGCTCGCGAACACGCTCGACGCAATGTGGGGCTACCGCACGCCGCGCTTCCTGACCTTCGGCTGGGCCGCCGCACGCATCGACGACGCGTTGAACTGGATTCCCGCGCGCCTCACCGCCGCGAGCTATGCGCTGCTCGGCGACACGGCCTCCGCGTGGCGCTGCTGGCGCACGCAGGCGCGCCACTGGGACAGCCCGAACGCGGGCCCCGTGATGGCCGCGGGCGCCGGCAGCCTGAACGTGCAGCTCGGCGGGCCGGCCGTCTATCACGGCGAGATCGAGGATCGCCCGGCGCTCGGCACCGGCGCCACGGCAACCGCCCTTCACATCGTCGCCGCGCTGTCGCTCGTCACGCGCACGCTCGCCCTGTGGCTCGCGCTGCTGGTCGCGAGCGGCGCACTCGTCATGGCCACCCATCATGTCTGATTCATCCATCGCGCACGGCGGCAACCTGCACGAGGCCGCCCGCCGCCACGGCATTCCGTACGACGCTTGGCTCGACCTGTCGACCGGCATCAATCCGGTCGGCTATCCCGTGCCGCCCGTGCCGGCCGACGCCTGGCGCCGGCTGCCCGACGACGGCGACGGCCTCGCGGCCTGCGCCGCGCAGTACTACCACGCACCCGATGCCGCGCACGTGCTGCCGGTCGCCGGCAGCCAAGCCGCGATCCGCGCGTTGCCCGCGCTGCTGCCGGCCGGCGAGGCCGGCGTCGCGGCGCTCGCGTATGGCGAATACGCGCCCGCGTTCGCGCGCCACGGCCATCGCGTCGTCACGCTCGACATCCGCGCGGATACACTGCCCGCGACGCTGCGCCACGTCATCGTCGGGAACCCGAACAATCCGACCGCCGAATGCGTGCCGACCGGGCGCCTGCTCGGCTGGCATGCGCAACTGGCCGCGCGCGGCGGCACGCTGATCGTCGACGAAGCGTTCGCCGATACGGGCGCGACGCCGTCGCTGGCGCCGCACGTCGATCGTCCTGGGCTCGTCGTGCTGCGCTCGGTCGGCAAGTTCTTCGGGCTCGCCGGGATCCGCGCGGGCTTCGTGCTCGCGTGCCCCGATCAAATCGTCGCATTGCGCGACAGGCTCGGTGCGTGGACGGTCGGCGGCCCCGCGCGCCACGCGGTCGCCGCGGCGTTCGCCGACCGCGCGTGGCAAGCTGCCGCCCGCGAGCGGCTTGCGGCCGACGGCGAACGACTGGCCGCGTTGCTGCGCGCGCACGGCTTCACGGTTCGCGCGACGCCGCTCTTCAGCTGGACCGACGACCCGCGCGCCGCGGCGCTGCATGCGGCGCTCGCGGCGCGCGGGATCTGGACGCGGCACTTCCCGACCCCGTCGAGCGTGCGCGTCGGCCTGCCGGGCAGCGAAGCCGAATGGCAGCGCCTCGGCGACGCGCTCGCGCATTGCGTGCCGCTGCTGCAGCGGGGCCCGGCATGAGTCCGCGCCGGTTCCGCCGGTTCCGCCGGCTTGCGCCGGCCGCGCTGCTGGCCGCGCTCGCCCACGCGCCGCTCGTCCACGCCGACGTCACGGCCCGCGACGACGCCGGCAATACGGTCACGCTGCCCGCGCCCGCGCAGCGCGTGATCAGCCTCGCGCCGCACGCGACGGAACTCGTCTACGCGGCCGGCGGCGGCGCGAAGCTCGTCGGCACCGTCACGTACAGCGACTATCCGCCCGCCGCGCAAGCGGTGCCGCGCGTCGGCGACAACAAGGCGCTCGACCTCGAACGCATCGCCGCGCTGAAGCCCGACCTGATCGTCGTCTGGCGGCACGGCAACGCGCAGCGGCAGACCGACGCACTGCGCGCACTGCACATCCCGCTGTTCTTCAGCGAACCGAAACATCTCGACGACGTGTCGTCGTCGTTGCGCCGGCTCGGCACGCTGCTCGGCACGCAATCGACCGCCGATGCCGCCGCGAGCGCCTTGACACGGGACATCGCCACCCTGCGCGCACGCTACGCGGCACGCGCGCCCGTCACGATGTTCTTCCAGGTGTGGGATCGCCCGCTGACGACGCTCAACGGCACGCACCTGATCAACGAAGTGTTCGAACTCTGCGGCGGCCGCAACGTGTTCGCGTCGCTCAAGCCGCTGGCGCCCGCCGTGACCGACGAGGCCGTGCTCGCCGCGAATCCGGAAGCGATCGTGACGACGAGCGCCGGCGCGACCCGTTCGAACGAACCGCTGCCGAGCCTCGCGCGCTGGCGCGCGTGGCCCGCGCTGACGGCCGTGGCGCGCAACAACCTGTTCGCGATCGACGGCGATCTGCTGACGCGGCCGTCGCCGCGGATCGCGCAAGGCGCGGCCGCGCTGTGCGAGGATCTGGATGCCGCGCGTGCGCGGCGGCCGGCGCGCTGATTTCCCGCGGGCTGCGGATGCATCGCGCACCGATGCCCGGATGCGTACGGTGTGCGAGACAGAGCGTCGTTCACATGCAGACGCAAGTGCGCCTATGCGTCCCAGTGCACGACTTCCCACGTTCGCGCGGCATCCTCCATGCGCAGCCACACAACTCCGCCCGTCGGCACCGGCCGCGAGAGCAACGTATCGAGCGGTATGCGCAGCACATGCGACGCGAATGCGCGGATCACGCCCGCGTGCGTGACGATCCATTGCGGCCCGTCGAACGCAGCAAGCGCATCCGCCTGCCGTGCAACCCGCGCGGCGAATCGCGCGACGCTTTCTCCGCCGTGCGCGCAGGCATGCATCAGGTCGGCCGCCCACGCATCGAGCGCCGCACGGTCGATATCGTCCCAGCGCCGCATTTCCCACGCGCCGAAATCCATTTCCTGCCAATCGCCATCGCGCCGCAGCGGCGCGTCGAACACCCGCGCGAGCCGTTCGGCCACCGATGCGCAGCGCGTCAGCGGGCTCGTCCACACCTGTTCCGGCGACGGCACCCCCAGTTCCGCCAGATGCGCGCGCACGGCCCGTGCGCCATCATCAGCCGATTCGGCGAGCGGCACGTCGCTGCGCCCGTAACAAACGCCGGGCTCGATGTCCACGGCCGGATGACGGATCAGGACGACGTCCATCCGAGCACCACGAGATAGATCGCCAGTTCGCCCAGTTGCTGCGCGAAGCCGAGACAGTCGCCCGTATAGCCGCCGATCCGCTTCACGAAATAGCGGGCCAGCCACGCGCGCACCAGCACGAGCGCCACGCATGCGGCAACGCCCATGCGCCAGTCCGGCCAGAACAGCCACGGCAATCCGAACACCGCCGCGACGCACGCCGCGCGTGCGCCCATCCGTTGCGCGACCGGCTTCGCCTTGCCTTCTGGCCGCACGTAGTCGAGCGTCGTCAGCAGGCTCACGGCCATCGCGCGGCTCGCCGCATGCGCGGCGATCATCGTCCATGCGGCGCGCAGCGGCAGCATCGACGCGAGCGCCTGCCATTTCAGCCCGAGCGCGATCACGAGCGCGACCGCGCCGAACGTGCCGATCCGCGAATCGTGCATGATGCGCAGCACGTCGTCGCGCGTGTAGCCGCCGCCGAACGCATCGCAACTGTCGGCGAGGCCGTCTTCGTGGAATGCGCCGGTCGCGAGCAGCGTCGCGGCCATCGACAGCCCGACCGCGATCGATGCCGGCAGCGCCCGCAGTGCAACGAGATAGACGAGCGCGCCCCATGCGCCGACGCAGGCGCCGACGAGCGGGAAATAACGCGCGGCCTGATCGAGATCGCCGGCCGCGTAGCCGATCGAGCGCGGCACGGGCACGCGCGTGAAATAGCCGAGCGCGACGAAGAAGTAGCGCAGTTCGGCCCGCAAGCCGCGCGCGCGCTCAGGCGTCACGATTGTCGACGCCGGCCGATTCGAAGCTCGCCATCTCGGCGAGGAACGCGGCCGCCGCGCGCACCAGCGGCAGCGCGAGCGCGGCGCCCGTGCCTTCGCCGAGCCGCAGGTCGAGCGCGAGCAGCGGCTTCGCGCCGAAATGTTCAAGCATGCGCCGGTGGCCGGCCTCGTGCGACGTATGCGAGAACACGCAGTAGTCGCGCACGCCGGGCGCGATGCGCTCGGCGACGAGCAGCGCGGCGGTCGCGATGAAGCCGTCGACGAGGATCGTCATCCGCTCGCTCGCGGCCGCGAGATACGCGCCCGTCATCATCGCGATCTCGAAGCCGCCGAACGTCGCGAGCACGTCGAGCGGCGCGATCGCATGCGAGTGCTTGACGAGCGCGCGGCCGAGCACCGCGCGCTTGTGCGCGAGCCCTTGGTCGTCGAGCCCCGTGCCGCGCCCGACGCATGCGTCGATCGGCACGTCGAGCAGGCGGCTCATCAGGCAGGCGGCCGACGACGTGTTCGCGATCCCCATCTCGCCGAAGCCGATCACGTTCGTGCCGAGCGATGCGTGCACGCGCACACGCGCCGCGCCGGCCGCCAGCGCCGTCATCGCTTCTTCACGCGTCATCGCCGGCTCCGCCGCGAAGTTGCGCGTGCCGCGCGCGAGCGGCAGCGACACCAGCCGGTCCGACAGCGGCAGCGGCGACGCGACGCCCGCATCGACGATCTCGAGCGTGCTCTGCGCGACGCCCGAGAATGCATTGATCGCCGCGCCGCCGGCCAGGAAGTTCGCGACCATCTGCGCGGTCACCGCCTGCGGGTAAGGACTAACGCCTTCGGCCGCGATCCCGTGGTCGCCCGCGAACACGATCGTCACGGGACGCTGCACGACCGGCCGCTCGGAGCGCTGGATCAGGCCGATCTGCAGCGCGAGCGCCTCGAGCTGGCCGAGGCTGCCGGGCGGCTTGGTCTTGTGGTCGATCACATGCTGCAGGCGCTGGCGCAATGCGTCGTCGAGCGGCGCGATCGCGGGCGGGAATTGGGTCGGAGTCGTCATCGAGGAGCCGTGTCGTGCGCGCGGCATGCGCCGCGCATCGGAAAAGTCGGAACAGGAAAGGTCATGGTCGCGCAGGCCACGCCGGCAGCAGCGCATCGCGGCCGTTCTCGCGGATCAGCACGAGCGGATAGCCGAACGCGTCGCTCGCGCGCTCGGGCGTCAGCACGTCGTGCACGAGGCCGGCCCACGCATGGCCGCGGCCGTCGAGCAACAGCGCATGCGTCGCGAAACGCCGCGCGAGATTCAGGTCGTGACACGAAAACATCACCGTGCGCGAGCCGGCCGCGAGCCACGCAGCCAGCGCGGTCAGGCAGTCGATCTGGTGATGCAGGTCGAGATGCGCGAGCGGTTCGTCGAGCAGCATCAGCGGCGCATCCTGGCACAGCGTCGCGGCCAGCGCGACCCGCTGCCGCTCGCCGCCCGACAGCGACATCACGTCGCGCGACGCGAGCGCGGCGAGGTCGAACGTCGCGAGCGCAGCGCGCGCGGCCGCGCGGTCGCCGTCGCGCTCCCAGCCCCAGCCGCCGAGATACGGAAAGCGGTTGAGCAGCACCGTGTCGAACACGGTCGCGCTGAACGCATCGTGTAATTGCTGCGGCATCAGCGCGCGGCGCTGCGCGAGTCGTTCGGGGCGCCACGCGGCAAGCGGCCGGCCGTCGATCTCGACGTGTCCTGCGGCGGGCGGCTGCAATCCCGCGAGCGTGGCGAGCAGCGTCGTCTTGCCGGCGCCGTTCGGCCCGGCGACGCACCAGATCTCGCCGGGGCGGAACGCCTGCGTGAAGCCGTCGAGCAGCGTGCGCGCGCCGGCCTTCAGCGTCAGGTCGACGGCCGTGTAGCGCATGTCGCCGGCAGCGGCGTTCAGTGCGGCACCCGTCATCGCATCGGTCTCCTCAACAACATCCACAGGAACACCGGCACGCCGATCAACGCGGTCATCACGCCGACCGGCAATTGCGCGGGCGCGATCGCGGTGCGCGCGAGCAGGTCGGCCGCCATTACGCCGCCGCCGCCCGCGAGCATCGCGGCCGGCAGCAGCATCCGCTGGTCGTTGCCGAACGCGAGCCGCAACGCATGCGGCACGACGAGGCCGACGAAGCCGATCGTGCCGGCCGTCGTCACGGCGGCCGCGGCGGCCAGCGACGCGACGAGATAGATCCGCACGCGCAGGCGCGCGACCGGTACGCCGAGCGCTTGCGCGGTGGCGTCGCCGCGCAGCAGCACGTTCAGTTGCGGCGCGGCCGGCAGCGCGACGCCTGCGCACAGCAGCAGCGCGCCCCACGCGAACCACGGCGCCGTCGCGCCGTTCAGGTCGCCCGTCAGCCAGAAGATGATGCCGCGCAGCCGCGCGTCGGGCGCGAGCGACAGCAACAGCGTGACGAGCGCGCCCCACCCCGCCGCGATCACGACGCCCGTGAGCAGCAGCCGCGGCGATGCATCGCGCGATTCGCCGCGCCACACCTCGCGCCTCGCGAGACCGAGCACGAGCGCGACCGAGACGAGCGAACCCGCGAACGCCGATGCGTCGACGAGCCACCACGCGCCGCCCGCGATCATCGCGACGAGCGCGAAGCCGGCCGCGCCGCCGGACACGCCCAGCACGTACGGCTCGGCGAGCGGATTGCGCAGCAGCACCTGCAACAACGCGCCGGCCAGCGCGAGCAGCGCGCCGCACGCGAAACCCGCGAGCGCGCGCGGCAGGCGCAGCGTCGTCACGATATCGGCAAGGAGGGTATCGCCGCCATGCGGCACGAGCGACGCGAGCGCCTGCCACGGCGACATCGGCACGCTGCCGATCGACAGCGACGCGACGAACAGCAGCGCGACCGTGGCGGCCAGCGCGGCCCAGATGGCGGCGGCGCGCGCGGCGTTCATGCCGCGCACGGCCGCACGCACGACGCGCGGCGCATCCGCTTGCGGGAGTCGGCCGGGCGCGACGTGGGCGCGTGGCGGACGATTGGGGTCGGCATCGAAGAACGTTCCGTGAAACATTGCGCGCCCCGCTTCCCCGCAGGCCGCGCGTCATGGAGCCCGTGCGGGCTCCCCGTCTCGGCCGGTATCCGGGCTGGCGGCGGTCCGGCTCGCCTTCCCGCGCGATGACGCGCAGTGGCCCGCGCCCGCATGCGAACTGCACGCGAAACGCGCCCGAGCCGGCCTGCGTCACGCGACGCGGCCGCTTACCGTTGCGGGGGCAGCGCAGGTTGGCGCGCTCGTGGAGCCCGCACCCTGCTTCCCGTTTAACCGCGCGTCCTGCGCGCGAGCACCGAGGCGGCGCCAGTTTAGGAGCCGGTCGCGCGAGCGTCAAGGAAGCGTCCGGACCCGCGCGGGACGCGCCCATTCGCGGCAAGAAGCAGGGGTGTTACGACTGGAAACGATACAGATGTCGGATTGCGCGGTATTCCGCGCTAAAATGCTGGGTCTTTAGAGGACGCAGCAAATGCTCAACGAACTCGAAACCCTGTCTCAAAATATTGGCCGTCTGATTTCGCTGAACAAGCGCTATCACTCGGAACGGCTCGCGCTCGAGGAGCAGGTCGCGCAATTGCGCGCGGAAGCGGATACGGTCCGCGCGGAACTCGCGCAGCTGCGCGACGAACGCAATGCGCTCGCGGCCGAGCGCGACACGCTGTCGGCGAAGATCGACGACGCCCAGGTGAAACTGAACGCGATTCTCGAAAAGCTGCCGCGCTCGAAGAGTGCGGAGCAAGCCGACAACCAGCTCGACCTGCTCGATGCGCAGGCGCGCACGGATGGCGATGACGCGGCCAGCCACGGAGAACATGCATGAGCACCAAGCAGATCGAAGTCTCGATTCTCGGTCAGGCCTATCGGCTCGCCTGTTCGGCCGAGACCGAAGCGGCGTTGCTCGAAGCGGTCGCGCGCGTCGACGCCGAAATGTCGAAAATCCGCTCGAACAGCTCGGTGCGCGGCACCGATCGCATCGCGGTGATGGCGGCGCTGTCGCTTGCCTCGGAATTGCTGCGCTTGCAAACGAGCGTGCGGCACGGTGAAGCATTTCCGGCGGAGGAAATCCGTCGTACAATGCACCAGATGAACGAACAGCTCGGCGCGGTGCTCGCACAGCACGAGACGCAGTAACGTTTCAAACGATGTGTCGATTCCCCTTGATCTCGGCGGTCAACGGTGGTCAAATTGGCGCATCGAATCACAGTTCAGTCAGCTTCCCTGCCTGGTTCGCCAAGGTCATATATTCCTTGAACCAATGCCATGTGCACGGTTGCGGAAATTTGTAGCACGGGCGCGCGCGTCACTCTGTCTGATGTACCCGAAGTGCTGCTAACTGCGACCAATTCTGAACCTCAGGTTCAGGATGCCGGCCTAGCGGCCAAGGTGGGGGCCTATCCAACGGCATCGGGAACTCCCGATGCCGTTTCCTTTTTGAGGGCCTGCTTGCATGCGGCGCGCGCATGCAAGCAGGCCCTCATGCCCCTTCTGCGCCGATCACGACCATGCAATACTGGCTGATGAAGTCCGAACCGGACGAAGCAAGCATCGACGATCTCGCCAACGCACCGCAGCGCTCGCTGCCGTGGACCGGCGTGCGCAACTATCAGGCGCGCAATTTCATGCGCGACACGATGAAGATCGGTGACGGCGTGCTGTTCTATCACTCGAGCTGCCCCGAGCCAGGCATCGCCGGCCTCGCCGAAGTATCGTCGACGCCCTACCCCGATCCCACGCAGTTCGATCCGAAAAGCCCCTATTACGACCCGAAATCGACGCGGGAAGCGCCACGCTGGCTGCTCGTCGACGTGCGCTTCGTGAAGAAATCGCCGCTCGTGCCGCTCGCCGCGCTGCGCGAGCACGACGAGCTCGCCGACATGCGCGTGCTCGCGCGTGGCAACCGGCTGTCGATCACGCCCGTCACGCGTGCCGAATGGCGGTTCATCACCGAAAAGTTGATGAAGTAGGCGCGCGCCAAAGGTCAAATCTGGTCAGTACACCCTGCCGTCACGGAACTCGCGGCACGTTCGCGCGGCCTAAGCAACCGCTGTCGGCCGATCGGGCCGGCTGTCGTTTTCTCGTCGCGCGGCACGCCCGCGTCGCGCACGCGTGATCCGCGTGCGCGCCCTCGCACAAGGAGTCCAACAATGACCAAGAAATCCGCACTCGCGCTGTCGCTCGCCCTCGCCGCCGCCGTCCCCGTCGCGCTGACGCTCGCGTCGCCCGCCGCACACGCCCAGACGGCGAACCCGCACTTTCCGGAGCCGGCGGGTGTGTTGTCGCTCTCGTCGCAGGCGAGCGCCGACGTACCACAGGACATCATCCACATCACGCTGTTCTACGAGCAGCAGGCCAAGGACCCGGGCAGCCTCACCGCGCAGTTGAACCAGCGTGCGGACGCGGCCCTGTCGCAGGCCAAGGGCGTATCGGGCGTCACCGCGCACACGGGCGCGTTCTCCGTGTATCCGAGCACCGATCGCGACGGCAAGATCTCCGCATGGCGCGGCCGCACCGAGGTTGCGCTCGAATCGCGCGATTTCGCCGCGGCGTCGAAGCTGGCAGGCCAGTTGTCGAACCTGATGCAGGTCGCGAACGTCGAGTTCTCGCTGTCGCCGGAAGCGCAGCGCGCGGCCGAGCAGAAGCTCACGACCGAGGCGATCAAGTCGTTCCGCGCCCGCGCGGACGAAGCCGCGAAGGCGTTCGGCTACAGCAGCTACACGATCCGCGACGTGAACGTCGGCAGCGGCCGCAACGTGCAGCCGTACCCGCGCATGATGGCGATGGCCGCGGCGCCGATGGACAGCGCGAAGATGAGCGCGCCGATCGCGGTCGAAGGCGGCAAGGCCACCGTGTCGGTCACCGTCAACGGCTCCGTGCAGATGAAGTAACGCGCATCGCGCAGTCGCCGAAACGCAAAACGCCGGCCCGAGGGCCGGCGTTTTTCATCCGCATCCGGTATCGATGCTCGCGCCGATCGCGCGTGCATCGATACCGCGTCATGCAGCCACCTCGTGCAGCCGCCTCATGCGGCCGCATTCGCGTTCGCCGCGCGGCGGCGATACGCCCAGACCATCATCGCGATACCTGCGACGATCATCGGCAACGACAGCCACTGCCCCATCGACAAGCCGAGCGCCAGCAGACCGAGGAAGTCGTCGGGCTCGCGCGCGAACTCGACCGTGAAACGTGCGAGGCCGTAACCGATCAGGAACAGCGCCGATATGGCGCCCATCGGCCGCGGCTTGCGCGCGAACAGGAACAGCACGAAGAACAGCGCGATACCTTCGAGCGCGATTTCATAGAGCTGCGAAGGATGGCGCGGCAGCATCTGGTATTGCATGAACACGTCGGCGAGATGCCACTTCTCGACGAGTTCCGGATGTTTCGGCAGCCATGCCGCATCGTCGCGCATCGCGCCCGGGAACAACATCGCCCACGGCGCCGTCGGATCGGTCACGCGGCCCCACAGTTCGCCGTTGATGAAATTGCCGAGCCGCCCGGCCGCGAGCCCCGTCGGCACCATCGGCGCGACGAAATCGGTGACCTGCAGCCAGTGTCGCTTGCGCTGCCACGCGAACAGCGCCATCGCGAGCGTCACGCCGAGGAAGCCGCCGTGAAACGACATGCCGCCTTCCCACACCTTGAACACGTCGAGCGGATGCGAGAAGTAGAAATCGGCCTTGTAGAACAGCACATAGCCGAGCCGGCCGCCGAGCACGGTACCGAGCACGCCGTAGAACATCATGTCGTCGATGTCCTTCGCGGTCCAGCCCTGCGCCGCGACGTGCGGCAGCTTCAGGCGGATCCGGCCGACGACGATCGCCGCGATGAAGGCGACGAGATACATGAGGCCGTACCAGCGCACGGCCAGCGGCCCGAGATGGATCGCTACGGGGTCGAAATTCGGGTGAATGATCATGGGTTAGCGAAGAAGTTTTCGAATACGGTGCGGCCGTCGCACACATGCAGGACCGCGCATTGGACGGCGATCGCGCGCCGTCGTTCACGTCACGTGGCGAGGCCCTGCGCGCGCACGACGTCGATGAAGCCGGCGAGCACGGGGCTCACGTCGCCGGTGCGCCACACGAGGCCCGTCTCGACGACCGGCGCCACGCCGGCAAGCGGCCGGTAGACCACGCCGGTGCGCCGCAGGTTACGCAGCGATTGCGGCACCAGTGCGACGCCCATGCCGGCCGACACGAGGCTGACGATCGTCTGCATCTGGATTGCCTCCTGGCCGATGCGCGGGGTTTCCCCCGCCGCGCCGTAGCAGCCCGTAATGATGTCATAAAAGCCGGGCGCCAAACGACGCGGAAAGATCACGAGCGGCAACGCGGCGACCTCGGCGAGCTGCACGGGCGCGTCCTCGGGCGCGTCGGACGCCCCGGCCGGCATCGCGACCACCAGCGGCTCGCGCACGACGGGCAGGTACGACAGCCCGGCCGCATGACGCGGCGGCACGGGCGGAATCACGAGCCCGGCGTCGATGCGCCCGGCGACGAGTTCGTCGATCTGCACGTCGCTCGTCGCTTCCGCGAGCTGCAGCCGCACCTGCGGATAGCGCGCGCCAAACGCACGCAGCAACGACGGCAACAGCCCGTAATCGGCGGTCGACACGAACGCGAGCGACAGCGAGCCGGCCTCGCCGCGCGCGAGCCGCCGCGCGAGCGGCGGCAGCGCATCGGCCGACGCCAGCAGCCGGCGCACGTCCGGCAGCAGCGCCGCGCCGACCGCCGTCAGCGCCACCGAGCGCTTGGTGCGCACGAACAGCGCGACGCCGAGCGCATCCTCGAGCGCGCGGATCGCCTGCGACAGCGGCGGCTGCGTCATCGACAGGCGCTCGGCCGCGCGGCCGAAATGGCGCTCGTCGGCGACGGTCGCGAAATAGCGCCACTGGCGCAGGTCGGGCGTGGGTTCGGCCATGTTCAACTCATTCGCAAAACGACTTAATAGGCTATGAATAATATATTGGACATCCCAAACCGGACACTCCATTCTTGACCGATCCGAACCGGCACGTCGTTCGCGCCGGCGTCGCCAAAACAACGATGGAGCTCCCCATGTCGTACAACCGCCGCTCGAAGCACATCACGCAAGGCGTGGCCCGTTCGCCGAACCGCTCGATGTATTACGCCCTCGGCTACCAGAAGGACGATTTCGACAAGCCGATGATCGGCATCGCCAACGGCCATTCGACGATCACGCCGTGCAATTCCGGCCTGCAGCGGCTGTCGGACGCGGCCGTGGAGGCCGTGAAGGCGGCCGGCGCGAATCCGCAGATCTTCGGCACGCCGACGATTTCGGACGGCATGTCGATGGGTACCGAAGGCATGAAGTACTCGCTCGTGTCGCGGGAAGTGATCGCCGATTGCATCGAAACCTGCGTGCAGGGCCAGTGGATGGACGGCGTCGTGGTGGTCGGCGGCTGCGATAAGAACATGCCGGGCGGCATGATCGCGCTCGCGCGCCTGAACGTGCCGGGCATCTACGTGTACGGCGGCACGATCCGCCCGGGCAACTGGAAAGGCCGCGACCTGACGATCGTGTCGGCGTTCGAGGCCGTCGGCGAATTCACCGCGGGCCGGATGTCGCAGGAGGATTTCGAAGGCGTCGAGAAAAACGCGTGCCCGACGTCGGGTTCGTGCGGCGGCATGTACACCGCGAACACGATGAGCTCGTCGTTCGAGGCGCTCGGGATGTCGCTGCTGTATTCGTCGACGATGGCGAACCCCGACCAGGAGAAGGTCGATTCGGCCGCCGAATCGGCGCGCGTGCTGGTCGAGGCGGTGAAGCGCGACCTGAAGCCGCGCGACATCATCACGAAGCAATCGATCGAGAACGCGGTGTCGGTGATCATGGCCACCGGCGGCTCGACCAATGCGGTGCTGCACTATCTCGCGATCGCGCACGCGGCCGAGGTCGACTGGACGATCGACGACTTCGAGCGCATCCGCAAGCGCGTGCCGGTGATCTGCGACCTGAAGCCGTCGGGACAGTACGTCGCGACCGACCTGCACCGGGCCGGCGGGATTCCGCAGGTGCTGAAGATCCTGCTCGATGCGGGGCTGCTGCACGGCGACTGCATGACGATCACCGGCCGCACGATCGCCGACGAACTGAAGGACGTGCCGGCCGTGCCGCGCGCGGATCAGGACGTCATCTTCCCGATCGACCGTGCACTGTACAAGGAAGGCCATCTGGCGATCCTGAAGGGCAATCTCGCGGAAGACGGCGCGGTCGCGAAGATCACCGGCCTGAAGAACCCGGTGATCACGGGCCCGGCGCGCGTGTTCGACGACGAGCAGAGCGCGATGGACGCGATCCTCGGCGACCGGATCCGCGCGGGCGACATCCTCGTGCTGCGCTACCTCGGCCCGCAAGGCGGCCCGGGCATGCCGGAAATGCTCGCGCCGACCTCCGCGATCATCGGCAAGGGGCTCGGTGAATCGGTCGGCTTCATCACGGACGGCCGCTTCTCGGGCGGCACCTGGGGCATGGTGGTCGGCCACGTCGCGCCGGAGGCATTCGTCGGCGGCACGATCGCGCTGGTGCAGGAAGGCGATTCGATCACGATCGACGCGCACCGGCTGCTGCTGCAACTGAACGTCGACGATGCGGAACTCGCGCGCCGCCGCGCCGCGTGGCAACAGCCGGCGCCGCGCTATACGCGCGGGGTGCTCGCGAAATTCGCGGCGCTTGCCCGGCCGGCGAACCAGGGGGCGGTCACAGGCTGATACGGGGCGCGCATCGCATACGACCCCGATAAACGGGGCGGCCGGGGAACGCGCAAAACGTGCTTCCCCTTTGCTTCTATAATGCGCGAACCATGAAGCCGGCCGTCCCCGCCGGCGGAGAATCGCATGAAACAGACGATATTGCGCGTGCTGCTCGCCACGCTGCTGACCGGCAGCGCGGCGGCGGCCCGTGCCGACCAGGCCGGCGGGCTCGCGCTGGCGCAACGCAAGAACTGCATGGCCTGCCATGCCGTCGGCAAGCCGCTGATGGGGCCGTCGTTCAACGACATCGCCGGCAAGTACGCGGCGCGCGGCGACGCCGTCGATTATCTGGCGCAATCGATCGTGAAAGGCAGCGTCGGTGTATGGGGCAGCGTGCCGATGCCCGCCAATACGCAACTGACGAGCGCCGAAGCGCACACGCTTGCCCAGTGGGTGCTGTCGGTACGCTGACGCGGATACCCGCGCGGCGTGCCCATGCCGTGCAGGGCGTTGCAGGCGGGCCGCCCTGACCGGCGGACCGGCGCCTCACCGCCGGCTTCGCAGGCCCTTACCGGGCCCTTTCCTCTTTTTCACCGCCGCGAACGAGGCCGTTCAGCCGGCATGCCCGGCGCGACGGCGGGCGATTTCTTCATCGACCGCATCGCGCACCCAGTCCATCACCTCGGTTTCCAGTGCGAGCGCGACTTCGCGCGTGACCTGGCCGACCAGCCAGGCCGAATGTTCATGCAGCGCATCGCGACAACGCGCTTCGATGGCCTCGCGCCCCGCCCCGGTCAGATAGTTCGTCAGGCGATGGCGCAGCCGCTCGGCGATGTGCTGCGCATCCTCGGGCGTGAGCGCGGCCGCGGCGGGTGCGTCCGGCAGCGGTGCGGTGCCCGACGGCCCCGCGTCCGGCACTGCCGTCTCGGGCGCGTGCACGGCCGCCTCGCGCGCAATCGCGGCGAACGTGGGCTGCGGCAACCCCTCATCGACCAGCGACGAGCGCAGCGGCGCCGTCATCGCCGCCGCCTCTTCGGCAACCACGTGCCCGGCGGCGCCCGGTTCGGCCGGCGCATCGGTCTCGCCCGCATCCGCAGGCGTCACCACGTCTCCCTGCAACTCGACAGCCGGGACGTGCGGCGTCGGCACGGGTTCGACGACGACGGATTCGGGGTCGGCTTCGGTTTTCGGGGCAGCCGGCGCGGCGCCTGCGCCGGGGACGATCACGTCGGTGAGCACCGGAATCGCCGCGCTGTCGTGCGGCAGGGGTGCGGCCGACGCGGACACGGCGGCCGATGCGGACGAGCGAGCCGGCGCCGGCTTGCCCGGCACCAGCACGTCGGTCAGCGTCGGGATCGAGGATGAATCGGCTTCTGTCACGGGAACACTCCGTCGACGGTTGCGGCTAGCCGCCCTGCTTGTAATTGTTCAGCGCGTAGCCGCGGTCGCGGTAGAACCGGTAGCGGTCGCGGCCCGCGGCCAGCTCGTCCGGCGCGTTGCCGACCACTTCGAGCAGGCGCTCGAAGCGGGCGAACTGCGCGGGCACGGTCGCGCCGAGGTTCAGCAGCACGTGGTGATGCGGCGCGCGATCGAGATCGGCGGCCAGCACGATCGGCGTGCCGGCTGCGTGCTCGCTGTCGACGCCGCAATGCGGGATGAAATCGAGCGGCGAGAACGTCCAGAGCCGCTCGTCGAGCGCGCGCAGGCGCGCGGGCTCGGCGAGCACGACGACCGGCTGCCCGGCCTGATAGGCCTTGCGCAGCAGCCGGCACGCATACGCGAGCGAATCGCCGACGTTCGAGTGGAAATCGATCCGCGTCATTGCCCGCGCACCCGCTGCGTCGTCGGTACCGCCATCACTGGCCGGCGCGATCGATCAGGAACTGCGCGAGCAGCGGCACCGGACGGCCCGTCGCGCCCTTCGCGGCACCGCCCTTCCATGCGGTGCCCGCGATGTCGAGGTGGGCCCACGGATAGCTCTCCGTGAAGCGCGACAGGAAGCACGCCGCGGTCACCGCGCCGGCCGGACGCCCGCCGATGTTCGCGAGATCCGCGAAATTCGACTTCAGCTGCTCCTGGTACTCGTCGTCGAGCGGCATGCGCCATGCCGGGTCGTTCGCCTCGCGCGACGCGTCGAGCAGTTCGCCCGCGAGCGCGTCGTTCGTCGAGAACAGCCCGCTGTTGTGGGCGCCGAGCGCGATCACGCACGCGCCCGTCAGCGTCGCGACGTCGATCACGGCGGCCGGCTTGAAGCGCTCGGCATACGTGAGCGCGTCGCACAGGATCAGGCGGCCTTCGGCGTCGGTGTTCAGCACCTCGATCGTCAGACCCTTCATGCTGGTGACGATGTCGCCCGGCTTCGTCGCGTTGCCGCCCGGCATGTTCTCGCAGGTCGGCACGATCGCGACGACGTTGATCTTCAGGCCCATCTCGGCGACCGCGCGGATCGTGCCGAGCACCGAGCCCGCGCCGCACATGTCGTACTTCATCTCGTCCATGCCCTCGCCCGGCTTCAGCGAGATGCCGCCCGTGTCGAACGTGATGCCCTTGCCGACCAGCACGACCGGCGCGGCCTTCGCGGCGGCGCCCTGGTAGTGCAGCACGATGAACTGCGGCGGCTCGACCGACGCGCGCGCGACCGACAGGAACGACCCCATCTTCAGCGCCTGGATCTGCTTGAGCCCGAGGACTTCGGCCTTCAGGCCCCAATCCTTCGCGATCTTCTTCGCGGTGTTGCCGAGATAGGTCGGCGTGCAGACGTTGCCCGGCAGGTTGCCGAGATCGCGGGTGAGATCCATCCCGTTCGCGAGCGCGACGGCCTGCTTGATCGCAACCTTCGCGGCCTTCTCGTCCGCCGGGTCGACGCTGAACACGACGCGCTTGAGCGTGTGCGACGCCGGTTCCGGCTTGCTCTTCATCTGCGTGAAGCGGTAGGTCTCGTTGCGAAGCGCGAGGATCGCGGCGCGCACGCCCCAGTCGGAGCTGCGCTCGTCGACCGGTAGTTGCGCGAGCGAGAACGTGACCTGGACGACCTTGGTCGCCAACAGCGCGCGCCACGCGGCGGTGACCGCGTCGTTATAGGCTTTCTGATTGAAAGCATCCTGCTTGCCGAGCCCGACGAGCAGCACGCGCGACGCGCCGATGCCCGATACTTCGTGCAGGAACAGCGTCTTGCCGCGCTTGCCGTCCATGTCGCCGGCCTTCACCACGCGCGAGATCAATCCCTTGGTGGCCGTGTCGATGTCGAGCGCCGCGCCCGACAGGGTCTGCGCCTCGAAGATGCCGAGCACGATGCAGTCGGACTTCCCGGTCAGGAACCCCTTGGCCTCGCCTTTGCTCCAATCACAGCCTTTTATGCTAAAGTCCATCGCGCTTGTCCTCGGATAAAATCTGGGCTAAGGATGAAAGCCGCAATTATCCGCTATTTTTCCCGTGGCGGCGCGAGCGCTCCACCACGCGTGCGCAGCCTCCCGCCCTCTTCTCATCAAGAATGATCTTCGAACGCTCCCTCCAGCGCGAGCTTGCGTATACGGCTGGCGCCGTGTTCATGGTGCTGCTCACGATCATGCTCACGACGATGATGATTCGCATCGTCGGCTACGCCGCGTCCGGCGAAATCGATCCGCGCGACGTGCTCGTGCTGATCGGCCTGACCGTGATCGGCTACCTCGCCGTGATGCTCGTCGTCACGCTGTTCGTGTCCATCCTGTTCGTGCTGACCCGGTGGTACCGGGACTCCGAAATGGTGGTGTGGCTCGCGTCGGGCGTGAGCCTCACGCGCCTCATCAAGCCGATCGGCGTGTTCGCCACGCCGATCATCCTGCTGATCACCTTCTTCGCGTTCGTCGGCTGGCCGTGGTCGAACCAGCAGAGCAAGATGATCAAGGCGCGCTTCCAGCAGCGCGACGAGATCTCGCTGCTCGCGCCCGGCCAGTTCCGCGAATCGGCCGCGAATCATCGCGTGTTCTTCATCGAGAAGATGTCGCCCGACCAGAGCAAGGTGCAGAACGTATTCGTCACGTCGACGGAAAACGGCAAGCTCAACGTGGTCGTGTCGCAGACGGGCCACACGGAAACCTCGAAGGACGGCGATCGTTTCGTCGTCCTCGAGGACGGCCGCCGCTACGACGGCACGCCCGGCCAGCCGAACTTCAAGATCATGGAGTTCGAGCGCTACGGCGTGAAGATCACGAGCAAGCCGGTCGTCAACGTGCAGACCACCAACAGCACGCCCACGCCCGACCTGCTGCGCAACCCGACGCGCGACAACCTCGCGGAATTCGCGTGGCGCGCGGGGCTGCCGCTGATCGCGATCAACCTGATGGTGCTCGGCATCCCGCTCTCGTACCAGAACCCGCGCCGCAGCCGCACGATCAATCTCGTGATGGCCGTGCTGATCTACCTCACGTACTCGAACCTGCTGAACGTCGTGCAGGCGCAGATCGAGCAGGGCAAGATGTCGTTCGGCGTCGGCCTCGTCGGGCTGCACGTGCTCGTCGCGGCGATCGTCGCGTTCATTTTCTGGTTGCGCGTGCGCAATCGTCCGCTGTTGACACGCGCGCTGTTCGGCCGCTCGGGAGCATGATCGATGCGGCTCTATGAAAAATACTTCGCGCGACAGATCTACGTCACGTTCATCTTCATCCTGTTCGCGTTCTCCGGCCTGTTCTTCTTCTTCGACCTGATCAGCGAGCTGAACTCGGTCGGGCACGGCAACTACAAGTTCGGCTACGCGGTGCTGCGCGTCGCGCTGCAGACGCCGTCGCGCTTCTACGAGATCATTCCGGTCGCCGCGCTGATCAGCGCGATCTACGTGTTCGCGCAGATGGCCGCGAACTCTGAATTCACGATCTTCCGCGTGTCGGGCCTCGCGACCAACCAGGCGCTGCGCTCGCTGCTGAAGATCGGCGTGCCGCTCGTGATCGTCACCTACCTGATCGGCGAATTCGTCGGGCCGTACGCGGATCAATTGTCCGAGCGCGTGCGGCTGCAGGCGCTCGGCGCGTCGGTGTCGTCGAACTTCCAGTCGGGCGTGTGGGTAAAGGACACGCTCGCGGCCCGCGAGAACGGCGAGCAGGTCACGCGCTTCGTCAACGTCGGCAGCCTGTCGCCCGACTCGACGATCAGCAACGTGCGCATCTACGAATTCGATTCGAAATTCCAGCTGCAGAACGTGCGGATCGCGCAGACCGGCCGCTACGAGCCGCCCGGCCACTGGCTGCTGACGGGCGTGACCGAAACCGAGCTGACGCCGATCAAGCCGGTCAGCGGCCAGCCGGCCGATGCGCTGAACCCCGTGTACCGGTCGCAGCAGGTGTCGCTGCCCGAATACCGGCTGCGGTCCGACCTGACGCCGCAGATCCTGTCGGTGCTGCTCGTGTCGCCGGAGCGCATGTCGATCATCAACCTGTTCCGCTACATCCAGCACTTGCGCGAGAACCAGCAGGACACGCAGCGCTACGACATCGCGCTGTGGCGCAAGCTGCTGTATCCGTTCGCGGTGTTCGTGATGCTCGTGCTGTCGCTGCCGTTCGCGTACCTGCACACGCGGGCCGGCGTGGTCGGCGTGAAGGTGTTCGGCGGCATCATGCTCGGCATGAGCTTCCAGCTGCTCAACACGCTGTTCTCGCACATCGGCACGCTGAACACGTGGCCCGCGCCGCTGACCGCCGCGACGCCGGGCCTCATCTATCTCGCGCTCGGCCTGTTCGCGCTCAAGTGGGTCGACCGGCACTGAGCGCCGCGTCGCGACGGAGGCTTCGACATGCATTCGCACGGTATCGTCCTGTTCGGCCACGGCGCCCGCGATCCGCGCTGGGCCGAGCCGTTCGAGCGGCTCGCCGCGCGGCTGCGCGGCGCCGGCTCCCCCGCCACGCAGGTGTCGCTCGCGTTCCTCGAACTGATGACGCCGTCGCTCGGTGAGGCCGTGGCCGCGCAAGCCGCGGCCGGCTGCACGCGCATCACCGTGGTGCCGGTCTTTTTCGGCCAGGGCGGCCACGTGCGCCGCGATCTGCCGCAACTCGTCGACGCATGCCGCGCCGCGCATCCGGGCGTCGACATCCGCTGCGCGACAGCCGTCGGCGAAGACGACGGCGTGCTCGACGCGGTCGCGCGCTACTGCATCGAGCAGATCGAACGCGACGCGTGAGCGAAGCGGCGAGCCGTAGCGGCGAGCCGTAGCGGCGAGCCCAAACAAAAAAGCGCTGGCTTCGGTAGCCAGCGCTTTTTTTTCACCTATCGGACCCATCGCCGCATCGCCTGTCGCGCGGACCGCTCCGCCGACTCAAGCGGCATTGCGCAACGCGTCGCCCTCTTTCGCGATCCGTACGCGTTCGGCGAACGCATCGCCGATCATCAGCAGGCTCGGTTCGGCCGGGTCGAGCCACGCCTGCGCGTCGCCCGCGGCCATCTGCGCGAGCGTCAGCGTCAGCGTGCGCTCGCGCGCGGTGCTGCACGCCTCGACGATCGCGACCGGCGTCGCGGGTGCACGGCCCGCGTCGATCAGCTGCTGTGCGATGCCGGGCGCGCTGTCGCGGCCCATGTAGTAGACGATCGAATCGGCGCGCGCGGCCTCGCGGATCTCGTCGCTGCCCGGTGCGCGGCTGTGCGTCGCGAACGCGACGCTGCGCGACACGCCGCGCAGCGTCAGAGACCGCTTCAGCGTCGCCGCGCCGGCCAGCGCCGCGGTGATGCCCGGCACGACCTCGTAGTCGATGCCTGCCGCCTCGAGCGCGCGCATTTCCTCTTCCGCGCGGCCGAACAGCATCGGATCGCCGCCCTTCAGCCGCACGACGCATGCATGCTCGCGCGCCGCGTCGACGATCTGCTTGTTGATGAAGTGCTGCGCGGTCGAACGCTGCCCGCAGCGCTTGCCGACGGCGATCTTGCGCGCGTTCGGCGCGTAGTCGAGCATCGCCGGCTCGACGAGCGCGTCGTGCAGCACCACGTCGGCCTGCTCGAGCAGCCGCATGCCGCGCACCGTGATGAGGTCCGCGGCGCCCGGCCCTGCTCCGATCAGATACACCTTGCCCATGTTTGTCGCTTCGCTAGTCGTGCTCATGCTCATGCGGATGCCGGCCGGCGCGCGCCGCCGCGTGGGCGGCGCTGAACGCCGGTCATGCCGCTCATGCGCGTTATGCCGAGAACGCCCGGATCATGCCGGCGGCGACCGTGTGATGCGTCGCCTCGTCGATCAGCACGAACGCGCCCGTACCGGGGTGCGCATCGTACGTGTCGCAAACGATCGGCTTCTGCAGCGTCAGCGCCACGCGGCCGATGTCGTTCATCTTCAGCTCCTGACGGTCGGTCGCGTGCGACAGCGTATGCACGTCGAGCACCTGCTTGACCGCGCCGATCTTCGCGAACACCGTGCTGGTGGTCTGCTTCAGCAGGTACTTGCGCTGCGGCGACAGCGGCGCCTCGTCGAACCAGCACAGGTCGGCCTCGAGCTTCTTCGCCGGCTCGACCGGCTCGGCGGTCGTGACGAACATGTCGCCGCGCGACACGTCGACGTCTTCCTCGACGCGAATCGTCACCGTCTGCCCCGCGAATGCATGCGGCACGGCCGCGGTGCCGCCCGGCACCGGTGCGATGATCTCGGCGACCGTCGCGGTGCGGTTCGACGGCAGCACGACGATCGTGTCGCCGACCTTCACTTCGCCCGACTCGATCCGGCCCATGTAGCCGCGGAAATCGTCGGCCGAGCTGCCGTCCTGGCGCGCGACCCACTGCACCGGGAAGCGCAGCGCGTCATGCGCCTGCGTCTCGACCGGCAGCGACTCGAGCACGTCGAGGAGCGGCTCGCCCGCGTACCACGGCATGCGCTCGCTCGCGCCGACGATGTTGTCGCCCTTGAGCGCCGACACCGGCACGAAGCGCACGTCGGTCAGGCCGAGCTGCTTCGCGAGCGCGACGTACGCATCGCGGATCTCGTTGAAGCGCGCCTCGCTGTAGTCGACGAGGTCCATCTTGTTGATCGCGACGATCACGTGCTGCAGCCCGAGCAGCTTGACGATCGCGCTGTGGCGCTTGGTCTGCGGCAGCAGATCGGCGACGCCGTTCTCGATCGTCACGCGCGTCGCGTCGATCAGGATGATCGCCGCGTGCGCGGTCGACGCGCCCGTGACCATGTTGCGCGTGTACTGCTCGTGCCCCGGCGTGTCGGCGATGATGAACTTGCGCTTCGCGGTCGCGAAGTAGCGGTACGCGACGTCGATCGTGATGCCCTGCTCGCGCTCGGCTTCGAGGCCGTCGGTCAGCAGCGCGAGGTCGAGCTCGTCGCCGACCGTGCGCTTGTTCTTCGCGCGCGACAGCGCGGACAGCTGGTCGGACAGCACGGCCTTGCTGTCGTACAGCAGGCGGCCGATCAGCGTGCTCTTGCCGTCGTCGACGCTGCCCGCGGTGATGAAGCGCAGCACGCCGAGGTCTTCGGTGTTCTCGATGATGCTCATGATGTGAATGTCCTCGTGTGCTTCAGAAATAACCTTGCTTCTTGCGCTGTTCCATCGCGGCTTCGGACGCCTGGTCGTCCATCCGGGTCGCGCCGCGCTCGGTGATCTCGGTCACCGCCGTCTCGGCGATGATCTTCTCGACGTCGTCCGCGTCGCTCTCGACCGGGCACGTGCAGCTGATGTCGCCGACCGTGCGGAAGCGCACCTGCGCGAGCTCGCTCGTCTCGCCATCACGCATCGGCGTGAGCGGCGTGACCGGCACGAGCAGCCCGTTGCGGCGCACGATCTCGCGCTGGTGCGCGTAGTAGATCGACGGCAGTTCGAGGTTTTCGCGCGCGATGTACTGCCACACGTCGAGCTCGGTCCAGTTCGAGATCGGGAACACGCGCAGGTGCTCGCCCTTGTGCAGGCGCGCGTTGTACAGGCTCCACAGTTCCGGGCGCTGGGCTTTCGGATCCCACTGGCCGAATTCGTCGCGGAACGAGAAGATGCGCTCCTTCGCACGCGCCTTCTCTTCGTCGCGGCGCGCGCCGCCGATCAGCGCCGTGTAACCGTGCTGCTCGATCGTCTCGAGCAGCGTGACGGCCTGCGCGGCATTGCGCGAATCGGTCTCGCGGCGCAGCACGACCGTGCCGCGCTTGATCGAATCCTCGACGTGGCCGACCACGAGCTCGGCGCCGAGCTCCTGCGCACGGCGGTCGCGGAAGTCGATCACTTCCTCGTAGTTGTGGCCCGTGTCGATATGCACGAGCGGGAACGGCAGCGTCGTCTTGCGGTTCGCGCCGAGGCCGAACGCCTTCAGCGCCAGATGCAGCACGACGACCGAATCCTTGCCGCCCGAGAACAACAGCGCCGGCTTGCTGCATTCGGCCACGAGTTCGCGCAGGATGTGGATCGACTCGGCTTCGAGCCAGTCGAGGTGGCCCATGCGGCTGTCGGCGCCGGCGGGCGGGGCAAAGGCGGATTGCTCGAGCGTCGTGCTCATGATTTCAGTCCTTCTCTTCTGGGTTCGTGCCGCCCGCTGTCGCGGGCGGCGCAATATTCGGTTTCTTGTCGGCTTTCAGTGCGCGGCGCCGGCGTCGGCATTCGCGGGAATCGGCGTGATCGTCGTGACGTGCAGCCCGCATTCCTTCGTGTCGCGCGACTCCCACCACCAGCGGCCCGCGCGGCTGTCCTCGCCGGGGCGGATCGCCCGCGTGCACGGCTCGCAGCCGATGCTCGGATAGCCGCGCGCATGCAGCGGGTTGACCGGCACGTCGAACGCGTCAAGGTACGCCCACACGTCGGCTTCCGTCCAGTCGGCGAGCGGGTTGTACTTCGCGATCCCGCGCGCTTCGTCCTGTTCTTCCTCGTGCAGCTCCGCGCGCGTGACCGACTGCTCGCGACGCTGGCCCGTCACCCACGCGCCGACGTCGGCCAGCGCGCGGTTCAGCGGCTCGACCTTGCGGATATGGCAGCACGACTTGCGCAGCTCGACGCTCTCGTAGAACGCGTTCAGGCCGTGCTCGGCCACATACTGGTCGACCGCGTCCTGCCGCGGGTGGAACTGCTCGATCTCGTAGCCGTAGCGCTCGCGCACGCGGTCGATCATGCCGAGCGTTTCCGCGTGCAGGCGGCCCGTGTTCAGCGAGAAGATGCCGATCGGCACGCCCTTCGACAGGATCGCGTGCGTGAGCAGCATGTCTTCCGCGGCGAGGCTGCTCGCGAACTTCACCTTGTCGTGACGCTCGCCGATGCGCGCGAGCAGCGCGTCGAGGCGCTCGACCTTCGCGGCGAGTTCCGGCGTCAGCGCGGTGGCGGTCGCGGTGCTCATGCGCTCACCTTGGTGTCGGCCGCGGCCGCGCGGCGGCGGAACAGCGGCGCCGGCTCGTCGAACGCGCCCTGGTAACGCTGCGTGAATTCCGTGAACGCGTTCAGCGCGTCGTGGATGTCCTTGTCGGCCCGCACCGCGAATGCGTCGAAGCCGCAACGCGACATGTACAGCAACTGGTCGCGCAGCACGTCGCCGATCGCGCGCAGCTCGCCGGTCCAGCCATGCCGCTCGCGCAGCAGGCGCGCGATGCTGTAGCCGCGGCCGTCCGCGAAGCGCGGGAAGTCGACGGCGATCAGCGAGATCGCGCCGAAGTCGGCCACGAGATCGGCCGGTTCGCTATCCGACGCGAGCCACACGCCGAGTTCGTCCTTCGTCTTCGCGGCGACGAGCGCCGCGCGCTCGGCCTGCCACAACGCGAACGGCACCAGCACCTTGCCGGCCGGCAATGCGTCGACCGCGGGCAGCGTACCGTCTTCCGCCGCGCGCACGACCTGCCATGCGTCGTCGATCACTGCGCGGTTCTTGATAATCGAAGCCATCTGCAAATTCCTTCTACCCGGTTGGTTACGCGTTCACTGCCTGGCGCGCCGCATACACGCGCTCCTTGAACGGCGCGATGCCGATGCGATCGTACGTATCGACGAAGCGCTCGCCGTCGATGCGTGCCTCGACGAACGTATCGATCAGCTTCGCGATCACGTCGGGCACTTCTTCCGCCGAGAACGACGGCCCGATCACGCGGCCGAGGCGCGCGCCGTTGCGGCCCGTGCCCTGCTCGCCGCCGAGCGACACCTGGTACCACTCGGCGCCGTCCTTGTCGACGCCGAGGATGCCGATGTTGCCGACGTGGTGGTGACCGCACGAGTTCATGCAACCGGAAATGTTCAGCGACAGGTCGCCGAGGTCGTACACGTAGTCGAGATCGTCGAAACGCTGCTGGATCGCCAGCGCGATCGGGATCGACTTCGCGTTCGCGAGCGAGCAGAAGTCGCCGCCCGGGCACGCGATGATGTCGGTCAGCAGGCCGATGTTCGGCGTCGCGAAACCGGCCGCCTTCGCCTTTTCCCACAGCGCGAACAGGTCGCGCTTCTTCACGTTCGCGAGAATCAGGTTCTGCTCGTGCGACACGCGCAGCTCGCCGAACGAGTACGCGTCGGCCCAGTCGGCGACCAGATCCATCTGCGCGTCGGTCGCGTCGCCCGGCGCCACGCGGTGATCCTTCAGCGACAGCGTGACGGCCGCATAGCCCGGCACCTTGTGCGGCGCGACGTTACGCTCGACCCAGCGCGCGAACGCCTTGTTCTCGAGCAGGTGCTGTTCGAACGACGCGTCGGTGTCGGCCAGCTTCTCGTAGACGGGCGGCTGGAAGTACCGCGACACGCGGTCGAGTTCGGCCTGCGTGAGCGTCGACGGGCCGTCCTTCAGGTGCTGCCACTCTTCCTCGACCTGCTGCGCGAACTTCGCCGGCGACAGCGCCTTCACGAGGATCTTGATCCGCGCCTTGTAAAGGTTGTCGCGGCGGCCATAGCGGTTGTACACGCGCAGCACGGCTTCGCAGTAGGTGAGCAGGTGCTGCCACGGCAGGTCTTCCTTGATCACCGCGCCGACGATCGGCGTACGGCCGAGGCCGCCGCCCGCGAGAATGCTCGCGACCACCTCGCCCTGCGCGTTCTTCTTCAGGTACACGCCGAGGTCGTGGATCTGCACGGCCGCGCGGTCATGCTTCGAACCCGACACCGCGATCTTGAACTTGCGCGGCAGCCACGCGAATTCGGGATGGAACGTCGACCACTGGCGCAGGATCTCGGCCCACGGGCGCGGATCGATCTCTTCGTCCTGCGCGACGCCAGCGAACTGGTCGGCCGTGATGTTGCGGATGCAGTTGCCCGACGTCTGGATGCCATGCATCTGCACCGACGCGAGCTTCGCGAGGATCTCGGGCGTGTCCTCGAGCTGGATCCAGTTGAACTGGATGTTCGAGCGCGTCGAGAAGTGGCCGTAGCCGCGGTCGTGCTCGCGGGCGATGCGCGCGAGCATCCGCAACTGGTCGCTGCGCAGGTTGCCGTACGGAATCGCGATGCGGTGCATGTACGCGTGGCGCTGCATGTACAGGCCGTTCTGCAGACGCAGCGGACGGAACTCGTCTTCGCTCAACTCGCCCGACAGCCGGCGGCGCACCTGATCGCGGTACTGCGCGACGCGTTCGTCGACGATCGTCTGGTCGTATTGGTCGTACTGATACATTCGGGGACCCCAGGGTTTTCGTGGTGACCGCGCGACGTCCTAGCCACGTCGCGCCCGAATCTCCGTTCCGTCGTCACCGCCGCCAACCGCTGCCGGCTGGATTGCTAATGACGAAAACAGATATCCATATTTGAAAAACTCCGGTGAATCGTAATAAACTCGCCTTATATTTCAAACGACTAAAAAATTCTGTTGATATGCGGAAGGGTTATAAATGAACCTGCACCAATTTCGCTTCGTGCGCGAGGCCGTCCGGCAGAATTTCAACCTCACCGAAGCCGCCAAGGCGCTCTACACGTCGCAGCCGGGGGTATCGAAGGCGATCATCGAGCTCGAGGACGAGCTGGGCGTCGAAATCTTCACGCGGCACGGCAAGCGCGTGCGCTCGCTCACCGAGCCGGGGCGGATCATCCTTGCATCGGTCGAGCGGATCCTGCAGGAAGTGGAAAGCCTGAAAAGGGTCGGGAAGGATTATGCGGCGCAGGATCAGGGCAACCTGACCATCGCGGCGACCCACACGCAGGCCCGCTACTCGCTGCCGGCCGCGATCGCCGAATTCAAGAAGCGCTTCCCGAAGGTTCACCTGTCGATCCTGCAGGGCAGCCCGACGCAGGTGGCCGAGATGGTGATTCACGACCAGGCCGATCTCGCGATCGCGACCGAGGCGATCTCCGACTACAAGGAGCTCGTGTCGCTACCCTGCTTCCAGTGGCATCATGCGGCCGTCGTGCCGGCCGACCACCCGCTGCTCGAACGCAAGCCGGTCACGCTGGACGATCTCGCCCAGTACCCGCTGATCACGTACGACGACGCGTTCGCGGGCCGCAAGAAGATCAACCATGCATTCGCGCTGCGCGGGCTGTCGCCGGACATCGTGCTCGAGGCGATCGACGCCGACGTGATCAAGACCTATGTCGAGCTCGGACTCGGCGTCGGCATCATGGCCGACATCGCGTTCAATCCCGAGCGCGACCGCGGCCTGCGGCTGATTCCGGTCGGCCACCTGTTCGGCAGCAACGTGACGCGCGTCGCGCTCAAGCAGGGCGCCTACCTGCGCAGCTATGTGTATACGCTGGTCGAGCTGCTGTCGCCGACGCTGAACCGCAAGCTGATCGAACAGGCGCTCAAGGGCGAATCCGAATCGTACGAGCTGTAAGCGCGCCCAGGCCCCGAGGGGCTCGGCAGAACCCGGGGCGTCCCGGCGTTTTCTCGAGCCCGCGTGTATAAACACAGGGCGCATATCGCGCCCCTTTTTGCTGCCCGACGGAGATTCCCGCATGACGCTTCCCGCCCTGCCACGGCTTCCCGCCTCGTTGCGCCGCGCCGCCGGCGCCGCCCTCGTGCTGGCCTGCGCGGCCGCGCATGCCGACCTGAAGGTCGGCGTCGACCTGTCGTCCACCGGCCCGGCCGCCGCGATCGGCATCACGAGCAAGAACGCGATCCTGATGTGGCCGAAGACGATCGCCGGGCAGCCCGTGCATGTCACGGTGCTCGACGACGCGTCCGACCCGGGCAACGCGGTGCGCAACATCCGCAAGCTGGTCGACGAGGATCACGTCGACGTCGTGGTCGGGCCGAACATCACGCCGGCCGCGCTCGCGGCGCTCGACGCGGTGGCCGCCGCGCAGACGCCGATGATCACGCTGGTCGGCTCCGGCGCGATCGTCGAGCCGCAGGAAGGCGCGCGGACCTGGGCATTCAAGATGGCGCAGGGCGACCGCGCGATGGCCGACGTGATGACGCGCTACATGGCCAACCACGGCGTGAAGACGGTCGGCTTCATCGGCTTCGCCGACAGCTACGGCGACAGCTGGCTCAACGAATTCACGCGCTTCGCGGAGCTGCGCAAGATTCGCGTGGTCGCGACCGAGCGCTTCAACCGCACCGACGCGAGCGTCACGGGCCAGGCGCTGAAGCTCATCGCGGCGAAGCCCGATGCGATCCTGATCGCGGGCTCGGGCACGCCGGCCGTGCTGCCGCAGCGCACGCTGATCGAGCGCGGCTACAAGGGGCCCGTCTACCAGACCCACGGGATCGCGACGCCGGAATTCATCAAGCTGGGCGGCAAGGACGTCGACGGGACGCTGTTCCCGACCCAGCCGGTCGTCGTCGCGCGCACGCTGCCGGCCGACCATCCGGCCCGCCAGGCCGCGCTCGCGTTCGTCGACGCGTACGAGGCGAAGTACGGCGCCGGCACGGTCACGCAGTTCGCGGGCGACGCGGCGGGCGTGTACCCGCGCCTGGCCGATGCGGTCGGCCGTGCGTTGAAAACCGCGCAGCCCGGCACGCCCGCGTTCCGCACGGCGCTGCGCCGCGAGCTCGAACGCGCGCACGAACTCGTCGTGCCGAACGGCGTCGTCAATACGAGCGACAAGGATCACGTCGGGCTCGATCAGCGCGCGAGCGTGATGGGCGTCGTGAAGCAGGGTCGCTTCGTCTACCTGAGCCAGTGACTTGCGTGCGGATGCCGGGCAGCTTGCCCGGCATCCGGTTTTCCGCCATAATTCGCGTTTCGCCGCGTACGACCATGCGCGGCCAGGATCAAGCCCAGGTGGTGAAATTGGTAGACGCAGGGGACTCAAAATCCCCCGCCGCAAGGCGTGCCGGTTCGATTCCGGCCCTGGGCACCATGACATAGTTCCGAGAAATTCCCGGAAGTCCCAAAACCCGCGACAGCACAAGGCTTCGCGGGTTTTTTCATTCCGGCAAAGTGCCGTGTGGTGCGTAGACAGCCGGGGGCAAGCGGGGGCAACATTGGGGGCAACCCATCCGAAATTGCCTCACCTGTAAGGAGTTGCCCCCGTGCCATTAACCGATACAGCCATCCGGAACGCCAAGCCTGCCGACAAGCCCGTGCGCCTGTTCGACGGAGGCGGCCTCTATCTGGAAGTCGCCCCGAGCGGGGGCAAGTGGTGGCGCCTCAAATACCGATTTGGGGGCAAGGAAAAGCGCTACTCGCTCGGCGTCTACCCGGAAGTTACATTGGCGACCGCACGGAAGAAGCGCGACGAAGCCCGTGAAAAGCTCGCTGCCGGCATCGATCCGGGTGAAGCGAAGAAGGCGGAAAAAAGGGCCAGCCTGCTCGCGGCGGCCCATTCGTTTGAGGTTGTCGCCCGTGGCTGGATGGCCGAGCGCAAGACGACCGTGGAGCCAGCGCAGCATGCCAAGACGCTCGCCCGCATGGAGAACGATGTATTCCCATGGCTCGGCAAGCGCCCTATCGCTGAAATCGACGCCCCGGAGATACTGGCCGTGCTGAAGCGCGTAGACGGGCGTGGAGCCAGATTTACCGCCCATCGCATCCGCAGCGAGATTAGCCGGGTATTCCGCTACGGCATCAAAGAGGGGCACTGCAAGGCCGATCCGGCCCGCGATCTGGTAGATGCAATCCCGCCCGCGCAGACAACACACTTTGCCTCAATCACTGAGCCGGAGAAAGTGGGCGAGATGCTTCGCGCGTTCGACGGCTTCACAGGCACGTTCCCGGTTCTCTGCGCGCTCAAGCTAGCCCCCATGCTGTTCGTTAGGCCGGGTGAGTTGCGAAAGGCAGAATGGGCGCAATTCGACCTCGACAAAGGCGAATGGCGCTATTTCGTCAACAAAACGAAAACGGATCACCTTGTTCCCCTGGCCGCGCAGGCTGTCACGATTTTGCGCGAGCTTCACGCCCTGACCGGCGAAGGCGTCTACGTATTCCCCGGTGCTCGCGACCGAAATCGGCCGATGAGCGAGGCCGCTATCAATGCAGCCCTTCGTCGGCTCGGCTACGACACTCGCACCGAGATTACCGGTCACGGCTTCCGGGCAATGGCACGGACGATCCTGCATGAAGAGTTGGAGGAAAAGCCGGAAGTGATCGAGCACCAACTAGCGCATACGGTCCCTGACAGCCTTGGGCGGGCGTACAACCGAACAAAGTTCATCAAGGCACGACGCTCGATGATGCAACAGTGGGCGGACTACCTCGACAAGCTCAAAGCCGGGGCGGAAATCATTCCGATCGCGGCGGCAAGATAGACCCGTGCCGCCACGCGTATGACCCCCTTGCTGCGCACCTCCCACCGATTTCTCAGAGTTGGCATCGCACTGCCGGCTCCCTGCATGTCGGTATGAATATGACCCCCCTTAGGCGCGCCGGGAGTAGGAAAAACACGCGGGTGTGAGCCCCCGCGTCTTTGCCCTAGACGCAGGGTCCCCCGCTTTCCGCCCGCCCCGACACTTGCGGCAGGCGCAACAATGCCCGATCGGGGCGCATCGCGGACACCTCCCTCGAAAACACGTCGTCAATGCCCTTGGAATCCCGGAGAGCCGCGCCCGGCTTGGCTTCAAGGTTGATGCAGTCGGTCAATGCCCGTCCGCTCAGTGCAAAACGAGTTGGAGATTTGGAGATAAACGCCTGAATCGGCCGCAAAGCCTTGTGGGGTAAGGCTTCGTGTGTCTCCAAACGATTTGGAGAACGCTGGAGATACTGGAGATAAACCGGGCTGGATTGTTACGGCTGCGGCAAGATTCGCGGCAGCCGCCCGCCCAGTTCCATCTGGTGCGTATCGCTCAAAGTAACTTTGACGCACGGGCGAAAAATGCCGCGCAAAGGAATGACCGCCACCGCCCTCCCGGACGGCGGCGGCGTCTTTCACAGTTCGAGCGTGAAGATCGACGGCAGCACACGGTAGACCATGGCCGGGCCATGTCCCGGAATGTGCTCACGTCGGTACGGATAGCCGTCGGTGCGGGGCCTCAGCACACCACGCTTTATCAGCGCGTTCGCGACCATCTTGTGATCGAAGCCGGCGCACACATCCTTACGGAACACGGTCGACTCGATCAGGTATTCCGTCTCGACGCACTCCGCATCTTCGGCGCTCATCTTGTCGCCGAACTCCGCGTAATAGGCTTGATTCGACTCAATCGCGATGCTGCTCCTGTCGTGTTTCACAAGTCGCTTCCAGCCCGCTCGATGCGGCGCGTTCGGCCGATGGTCGTCCTGCGCGCGGTTCATCCACACGAAACGGTTGTCGCCGTGTGCGACGAGGAAGTGCAGCACCTGCCGCACGGCTTCGGCCTCGTCCGAGTTGCCCGTGCCGCCGCGCAGTTCGAGCCAGCCTTCGAAGCAGCGACGCGCGGCCTCGACCGCTTCGCCCTGCGGCCAACCGGTCAGCCCGTGCGCCGTCGCCAGCTCGCCGGCCACCGCAACGAGGCAGAACCGCTTGGCGACGCGCGCGACCTGCGAATGCGAACCGTCCGGCACCCATTGACCGACCAGCTCATCGACGCGCATGCGCAGATGCTCGGCCAGCTCGCCGGCCTGCGACGACGCCCACTCGATGAAGGCCGGCCCCGCCGTGCCGTAGTGCATGCCGGCGTGCCGCTCTAGATGCTCGATCAGCGCGGCCGGCGTCGGAAAGCCGTGCAGCTTCTCCACGACGCCCATTTCGCCGACCTCGGCCGGAATCGCAGGCAAGCGCACCTCGATACCGCCTTTCATGGGCTTGTTGCCCTCAGCCATCAGCGCGGACACGCTCTTTTCGCCGTTCGACAGGAACAGCAGCCGCCACGTGAGAACCGGCTTTGCCGAGCCGCTACGCGACGCGCGCGCCTTGCCCGACTCGTTCGCGAGCATGTAAATCACATCGCCGACCAGACGCGGCTCGACCTGCCCGATTTCATCAAGGATCAGCAGCGCGTCACTATGCTGCGTCGCGACCGCTTCGAGCGCGTTGTCGGTCGCCTTCCAGCTCCGCACATAGTCCGGCGAGCCGAACACGGACGCGGCGATAACGCCGCCCGTCGACTTGCCTTTCGACGTCGTTCCTAGCAGGTGAAAGCCGCCCGATTGAAGGCCGGAGAAGTGCAGCAGCGGACCAGCGAAGGCGGTAGCGACGCAGAACAGCAGCCGGCTATTGCCGACGCAGTAGGCTGCGACCTCGCGTCGCCAGTCCTCTAGCGTGCCGCGCTCCTTGAATTGGCTCTGGATCGGCGTGTCGGCTTGATAGATCAGCGCCTCTTTGCCGGTGCCGATGACGCGATCGGGCAGCACGAACGCGCCGTGATGCCAGCCGACGCGCGGCACGCAGCGCACGCGCGCGTCCGGCTGCGCCATCTGGATATAGTTGGCGATCTGCGTGCGGGCGATCTGCGTGACGCCGAGCTTCACGCCCATATCGAGCAGCATGCGGCGCAACTCCGTGCCGTCGCCGGCAAATAGGCCGGCCGGCACCGCCCACCGTTTCAGGATGCCGTCGCGGTCGGTGAATTCGAGCAGGTAGCCCCACTCGCTGTTCATCTCGTTTCGCGTCTCCGCAATCACGTCGATCCGCGTGCTGACCCAATGCGGCGGGAGCGGATCGCCCTGATTGTTGAAGCCGTGAAACCACACGCCCTTGTCGTCGACGACGAACCGCGACTTGCCGTCCTGCGCGCGGGCCGTTTTGGGGCGCTTGGCGGGCTTCGCGGCGGCTGGAGCGGCCTTGCCCTTGCCGACGTCAGCCGAGCCGGCCGGCGCGAGCGCTGCCCGCACGGCGGCGGCCACCGCATCCGGGCCGACGTGCGCAGCCAGGTCGTTGAAGTCGGTCCCGGCCGCCGGGCGGTTCGAGCCGAAGTCGGGCACCGCCACGATGCCGGCGACGGCCTCGGCCGCCGCGCGGGCCTTCGTCACGCCCGGATTGCCCTTCGTCGTGTGATCGTCATCCGCACATACGACGATGCGGACGTCCGGATACTGGCCGCGCAGTGCCGTTGCCACGGCGTGCAGGTTGCCGGCGTCGAACGCGACGGCGGCCGGATAACCGGTCGCGGCCGCGAGCGTCGCGCACGTAGCGTAACCCTCGCCAATCAGCAGCGTGGACGGCGCGGAAGATAGCGGGCCGCCGATCAACGAGAAGCAGCCCGCCTTGCGGCCGTTCGGTAGATAGCGTTTCTGGCCGTCCGTCAGGACGAACTCCAGCGTCCACAGCTTCCCGTTCGCGTCACGCGCCGGGATGACGAGGGCGCCGTCGCATGCGGCCGTGCCGATGCACAAGCCGCCGCGATAGACGCGCAGCGCGTCGACCGGAATGCGCTTGCGAACGAGGTACGGGTGATCGGCCGGCGCGGGCGCGGCCGCCGACCAGATCGATTCGGCGAGCGCCGACGCGGTTTGCTGTTTCTCGGTCAGTTCGGCCAGCTCGGCCGCTTCTCGGGCCGCGCGCTCGGCTTTCTGCCGCTCGCGCTCCGCTGGATCAACCGGCTTCGCTCGATGCGCACGCGGATCGAACCCGCCGACCTTGGCGAGGTGGAACAGCGTGTTGATGGTGATTTTGCCGCCCTTGAACGACTTCCACACATCGCGCGCGTCCTTGCCGTTGTAGTTCTGCGCGCCTTGGCTCCATTCGTTCCAGAGGGCGAAGCCCTCCTCGCCAAACTCGGCCTTGAGCGCCATTCCCACCTGACGCCACGTGTCGCGGTCGTCGGGCGGAACATAGCCGAGCGCGACTCTCGCCCGCTCGAATTCGGACATGGGTGCGTTACTCATAGGTTCCCACTGGACGCGCGTCGGCAGACTCCCGATTAGTAGTCCATATCGGGAAAGCAGCTACCCGACGCGCGAAGAATTGAATGATGCGGCGATGCCTAGCGGCGCAGCGTCAGCCGGCCGCGCGAGGCACCGACAGAACCGCCCCACCGGCCGTGACGTCGTTGCTGTAGACGTTGCGGCCGAGCCGCGACTCGCCAAGGGCGTCGTTGGCCGCCTCCAGCGCCGCGCCGATCGACGGCAGGGACGCGCGGAACAGGCTCAGCACAAGCCAATAGTCGTCATCGGACATGGCCTTGTCAGCCGCCCAATGCAGACTGTCCAGCAGCTCCATGGCGTCACTGATCCGCGTGCCGATACGGTTGCGATCGGGGCGATTCACCTCGGCCACGAAGTGCGACGCGAGCGGTTGCACGGCACTCTTGTTCGTCTTTGCCATGACCGCCCCTCAGTGCGTCGTGCGCGGTTCGCGCGTGACGAGGCCGAGCGCCGCAAACAGGTGCTGTTGCACGCGCCCCATCAGGCCGGCCGCGAACGCTTGGCGGCTGATCGTCACGCGGTGCGCGTCGACGTCGCCCGCGTCCTGCATGGCGGCTTCCATGCCGCGCGCGAACGCAGCGGCTTGATGCGCCGCGTAGTCGTGCAGCCGCACGTCGCCTTTCAGGTCGAGCCATGCGTCAGCGCAGATCGCGCCCAGGTCGACGGCAAATTGCAGCTCAATCGGTGCGCCGGTATCCAACGGCGGTGCGTTGTCGAATCCGTCGACAACCGCGGTTCGGATGCGCTGATCAGTCATGGCACACCTCCGGCTGCGCAGTGCGGCGCATTTCGGCCGAATACCGGCTCGCGACGCTTTGCCCCATGTCGACGAGCGCCCGCTCGTAGGTGCCCTCCGCAAGATGCGAACGGACGGCATCGAATAGCGCTTCGAGCTGGGCGAACTGCTGGGCCGCACACATGGCGATCATCTTGACTTCGTTCGGCAGGCGGAATTCAGACATGGCGCACCTCCAGAATCGACGCGAGGAGTTGCCCGACGTCGATCGTGCAATCCAGCTCCGCTTCGCCGCGAATCGGCGTGAGGTTCCAGTCGTGGACGGCTGCGTGCGTGAAATCGCCGGACCGCCGACCGTAGACACTGCGCCCCGTGACGGGGCCGCCCAAGATCCGCACACGCCAATCGTGATCGGGCGTCGGACGAGCCGATGCCACCTCGACCAGCATGCCGATACGCGAGCGCGCATCGCACTTCGTGACGATCGCCAGATCGCCAATCTTGCAGCGCAGCTCAGCCATGGCGCACCTCCGCACGGACGAGCGCCGCAATCGCGGCCAATGCCGCGCCGGTTGCGTCGAGCGCGTCTTGATACGTGCTGGCGGTTGCTGCGTCGCGCAGTGCTGCGCGGACGATGGATTGAATGAGGTGGGATTGCTGCCCGGTATGGGCGTGCGACGACTGGCGCATTGGGTGCGACCTCCTTGGACGGGTTGAACCCGCTCCCCACTGCAAATTGGGGTGGGCGGGCAGACGGCAGGGTTTGCAGACCGGCGTCCAAGGGAACCGGCAGGCCGAAGCCTCCCCACCGTCGCCCACCCATTGATCGTAGAGGCGCGCGAAGGCACACGGACGTAAAAAAACCGCACTGCGGCGGTCGTCCGCCTTGGAACTGTCGGGCTGCAAATCCCGGTCGCTGTTGTCTCAGCGACGCGCACAGGATACCGCGCGATGCTGGACGACGCAAATCGCGACGCCCACGCCGTATATTGCCTAGTGCAAAGCGACTTCGGGCGAGCATCAGGCGGCCTCCCCCTTGAGCACGGCGGTCGCCAGCTTAAGCTGTTCGATATCCAGTCGCGAGCTGCCCTGCGCCAGTGATTGGCCGAGCGCGACACCGCGCAGCAGGGCACTAACTTGCAAGCGGCGCGTCCCGTCCGTGCACTGCGCATCAATGTCGTTGTAAAGCGCACGATAGGCCTTCCGCAGCTGTCGATACTGCCGACGACGATAGTTCGCCGAATCCTGCTCAGCAGCCGCGATCGCCTGGACGAACTTCTCGCAGGCGGTGCCAAGTTGCTTTGTCGTCAGGTGCGGGGCTTCGAGCGCGAGCGTCGAGGCGAGCGTGACGGCGATCGCTACGACCTTCCCGGCGTCATCGCCACGATTCCAGAAGCAACCCTCGATGTCATCGAGGATTCCTGCGAGCTTGCGGAGGCGGGCGTCGCGGCAACGCACGAACGCGGCATCGCGCGCCCCGACGGCCGCGCCCATAGCGCGACCATACGGGCCGCCGCGATCGATCATAAGGGAGGGCGCGCTCATGCTTGCTCCCGCGTCGATTGGCGGGATTCGACCCAGTTCTGGACGTCTTGCGCGCGCCAGCCGACGCTCCTGGCCCCTAACTGGACCGGCGCTGGAAACTTGCCTTCACGAATCCAGCGATACAGCGTCGTTTTCTTGACGCCGACGCAATCCAGCACACCAATAAGTCGAAGAATCTTAAGAGCCATTTTCTGTTCAGAAATGGCCTGTTCCGCAAGAAGGAGGAAAGCGGCAGCAATAAACCACGCCGTACTATCAAAGTACGGGCGCAATGAAGTTCGGGGGAGACGCGCAAAGTAACTTTGCAAAGTTACTTTGCACGGCGCGCCGCGCGCGGTATCATTCGTCCTAACAAGAGCTATGCGTTTCCTAGGCGCGGTGGCTCTTGTGGTTCCTCCAATTATGGAACAGGCAGCCAAGCCAAAAATCGCCGGCGGGATGTGTTGGTAGCACATCCCCGGCACCCTCTCGTCAGCGCGACGAAATATGCTCAACGACTGAGCATTCCCCGCCTTTTTTCCTTGCATCGCCCACAGATTCCTAGAGCCGTGTTCGATTAGGTGCTAACAAGTACCGCAATTATATCGAAAGGTCTGCCCCCATAAAAGATTTGTCTCGGATTATCTAAGACCGTAATACATGGTGTCACTGTTCGGCCAAGGAGTTGCGCTTTTTTGTCGTCCGCTGAGCTATGACGTTGAGTGCCAGCTTTCCTTAAAGCTCAGCGGCTGCAACAGGTCGGTTGCGGAAATTCGAACCGGCAAGGGGACCAGCAGACCACCGGCCAGGGAGAGGTCGCCGGTTGAGCAATGATCGGATGTCCGGTACAACGAGTACGATCGCCAATTATCGATATAGGACACGGTAGCTATGGCCCGCACGCACGGACATGGGAATCCAAAATGGACGCGCGACGAGACAATCCTCGCGCTTGATCTCTACTTCGATCTGGATGGAAGGATTCCATCCAGCTCCGATGAACGAGTAAAGGCGCTATCCGAAGTCCTTCGTCGATTTCCTTATCACGCAGAGGCATCAAGGAAGGAGTCTTTTCGAAATCCAGATGGTGTGGCATTCAAACTTCAAAATTTACGGCAGATTGCAACTGGCAAAGGGTTAGGGAACGTGTCAGAAACAGATCGTGCCGTGTGGTCAGAGTTTGGGGCATCATCCGCAGCGGTGAAATCACTGGCTAACCTAATCCGCGCTGGCCTCACTGCATCCGAGTCCGCCGGACCATTGGTCCTCGATACCGAGTTCACGGAGGGGCGTTTAGTCACCGAGTTACATTCGCGCCGGGAGCGAGAACCAAAGTTGAGGGAGCGGCTATTGTCATCAAGGCGTGGCAGCGGGAAGTTGTTCTGCGAAATGTGTGGCGCTCCGCCGCCTTCTACCAATACGGCACTTAAGGAGGCTCATTTCGAAGCCCATCACCTCATTCCACTGTCAAGTACGGGCATCCGAATCACGCGCCTCTCTGACCTGGCTCTACTCTGTGCAAACTGTCACCGTCTGCTTCACCGAGCAATCGCCGTTGAAAAACGCTGGCTTACAGTCGCCGAGGGGAGAGCAATATGCGGAATCCAGTCCGCGGGCTGCTCACCCTATCAATCGAGTGGATCTTGAGCGTCCGCATTCAAAAATCTTGGCCGACCTAGGTGGCTCGATCTGCACCGGTCGTGCATCACAGGGCAGTGGCCGGCCGCGTTCGGCTTCGGCCGCTCCCTCGAATTCATGTCAGCATCGGTATAACACGTGCGAGCTGGATCAGCCTTCCGCAGGAGCGCGCACGTACACCCAAAACGCGTCAGGTATTGTCATCAAAAATAAAGTCAATTGTTTCGCGGATTTCTGGAGGTGCATTTACTATCTTGATTCGTTTGAAAGCGGCAAGACCCATTACTTTTATCGGAGACGCTAGCAAAGCGCTCAAGAAGCTATGAGGTGAGCTTGTAACTCTCTCAAAATCTACCAGTATTATTTTCCCAGACTCGACGGCTGGAAAAAGTCGCGTATCGCGGAACTTTATGGCCGCCTCCTTATCTTCGGCGTAGCTACCAAAATAATTGAAGATGCTCAAATAGAAGCGTTCGTCAGCCTCTTGAGTGTCAGCAGCACTTTGCTCCTTTGTCGCCGCCTCTCGAAACTCTTGCATCAGCTTGTGCAGGAAAAACGTCGGGTTATCTTCAATTTTTAGAGTAACCAGAACGAACGTGCCGGGCCAAGACTGCGCCATCGTTCGTCCCGTGACGTCTCGCGGAGACACATGCACGAGCCCGTTACCAGACACGACATACATGTCGGCATTTAGACGTCTTATGATATTCGTCGAGATGTAAAGACCCATGCCCGCATTATCTTTATTGCGATACGGATCGTTTCTGCCGAAGGTTCCAGAAACCTTCGCCCTTGTCGCTAACTTTATCGCGGCCTCGTCTGATTCCTGCCCTGGATACGCCTGCTCGAGATGGGCTTTAACACCAATACCAATATCCGCGATAATAAAGTGTATCTCGTTTCTCTTTTTGTACCATGTGAACTGCACAATCGACGGTATGCGGATATTTTTTAAAGCCTCTCCTGCATATCGTTTCCCGTGCTCCATGGTGTTATAAAGCAACTCACCAAGAACATATCGAAGAGTGCTGCCATATTCAACATTAAAATCTTTTGTGTACGATTCCGCCGACTCTATAACCAGCTTAAAATCTTCTGCGTTGCGCACGGCAAATAATGGCTTAAACTTCGCACCATTAAACCGTTGCGTTTCATTCGGCAAGACGGAAAATAGCCCCCTCGCGCCCATCAGGCGCCACATCGCTCCAGGACCTTCGCCGTCCTCGGATTCGGCAAACGAGACGCGGCAACCTTGGGAACGAAGCTGCCATGCGTACAAAACCAATAGGGAGAGTGCTTGGTAGTTGGCCGTTTTGCACTCAGACATATCTATTTTTACCGGCCGATCACTAAGCGTCCAATCAAAAAAAGACAGGAATCCGCTAAAATCGTATATATCATGCTCTTTGAAACCAAATCTTGTCGGCAGTTTCAAGACAACCGAACGCGATACTTCGATCGCACTTTTAATCTTGCTAAGTTCTTCTCGCAACATTGCGCACTTCCTCAGTATCTCGATTATTGAGCATTCTATTTAACCGCGAGTACGGATCACTTGATCGATTCATTCCGCCCCCGAGCAAGGCCGAACAACGTACGCGAGTAAGAGTATAGCCAGACACTGCTTCGCTCGACAGCAGGACGCGGGAGCCTTCAGAGTTAGGTCGGCACCGATGCGCCAACCGATGAGTGCTCGAACGTGAAATCGGTCAACGCTGTGACGGCGACGAACGGCTGCAGCGGGTCGATCTGAGGCGGATGCCGCCCGACTTGTGGCGGACCGGCCATCCATCTTGCATCGGACCAAATTCGGCCATTAAGCGCCGCTCACCTGAGCCGTAGGTCCGAACGCTTGCTCCAGCCGAACATCGAAACCCTCCTCTAAATGTCTTACGTCGAATTTGCGCGGGCAGAGGTGCGTTTCCCGTCAGGATTCGTGCCCGGAACGGACTCCAATCCGGCAGAATTTCGACGACTGCAAACATAGTCTGCTCGCATATGATGGCACTCCTCGGCTAGTTTTCTCGCCAAGGTCGATAGGGCTGCCAAATTTGGTTCATGTTGGGCCAACGAGAACGGCATGGTTGCTATGACACCGCTCGACGTATCAAGACGTGTGGGGTTGTACTTGTATTCTGAATGTGCAATCGCTTTGTTACGCAATTCCTTACATTTTTCGTGCAGTTCAATCTCAGGCGCTGTCAAGTTTCCGAAGTCACCAAGCTCCAGCTTCGAGGTCGCCTCAGCCGGCCCCCTTTCGTTTGGCGAAAATGGCCTGTAATAGCACACGATTGCGGCAAAGACGATTGCTTCGTATGCAAGGCTAGATTGAGAGTGGCCTTTCGCTTCTTCCGCAAATTCTATGCACTTTTCGAAATCACGAACCGCAATGGAGAGTCGATTGAATTTGGCTTCTGTGATCATTGCTAGGCCCTCATATTAGACGTAATCGGAGCGAATTTGCAGCCCGCTTCAACGGCGACATCGCCATATGCTAATCGATCGGAGGCAGCGACCGTTTGAGACTTGAAACCCGCCGTCGTCACGAGGAAGTGCCTAAGGACTCAAACGGGTTGGTTGTTGTAGTTCGAATAGTGGCACTTCCTGTCTGTCCCAGCGACCGACCAGAAGGCAATCGGCCTCCAATCAAATGCGCCTGTCCAAAACCGATCCCTTTCGGACAACCCCTTTCCGCCCTGTCCAAAAATAAGGGTTGAAGTATTTTGGACAGGCGTTTATATTCGGACATCTATTTCGTACAGATTGAGTGCCCGATATGTCCCGAACCTTCGCTTATGCCCGCGTCAGCACGTCCGACCAGACCACCGCGAACCAGCTACGCGAGATCGAGGCGGCCGGCTTCTCGGTCGACAAGCGCCGCGTCGTGTCGGAAAGCATCTCAGGGAGCGTGAGCGCCGATCAGCGGCCGGGCTTCGCAAAGTTACTTGACCGGATGGAAGAAGGCGATGTGCTGATCGTGACGAAGCTCGATCGGCTCGGCCGCAATGCAATGGATGTGCGGGCCACGGTCGAGGGTTTGGCCGAGCGCGGTATCCGGGTTCATTGTCTCGCCTTGGGCGGCGTCGATCTGACGAGTGCGGCCGGCCGGATGACGATGCAGGTGTTGAACGCGGTGGCCGAGTTCGAACGCGATCTGCTGATCGAACGAACGCATGCCGGCATCGCTCGCGCTAAGGCAGAAGGCAAGGCGATGGGACGGCCGTCCGCCCTGTCGGACCAACAGCGAGCGGAGGTGCTGCGCGAGCTGGACGCGGGGGCGAGCGTGGCCGCGCTCGCCCGACAATTCGGCACGAGCCGCCAGACAATCATGCGGGTACGCGACGCGGCGTAACGCCTCTCCTACCAAGTTCACTTTTCACGGACCGCAAGGCCCGTTTCTGTTTCTGCGCGCGGAGGAGTGGCGGCACGGGAAATTCTTTGCGCGCAGCGTCCCAGACGGCGGGGCAATTCCCGAGCTGGTCGACGTGGCTCGATGCATTCGACGCTTATCTCCAAACTTATCTCCAGAAAAATAGGTGTGTTGGAGATACACTTGGAGATGACCAAAGCCCCGCCAGATAAGGCAGACAGGCCGAGTTGAGCCGTTATCTCCAACTCTCCAGAAAATTTCGCGTCTGGCGAGGCAAGAATGGACCTTGATCTGTCCGTATAGTGGCTGCGCCGGCAGCGCGGGGGCAACTCCGGGGGCAACTCCACAACACCCTCCAAGCAATCCCCTTACAATACGGGCCTCACAGCGAATAATTTCATTCCGGCCCTGGCACCAGTCTTTCGCAGCATCCCGTGCTGCCACTGTCGAAACCCGCGCAAGCTCGCCGCTTCGCGGGTTTTTTGTTTTGGCCGCGCGTTCCTCACCGCGTCGAGTGACCGACAGCGGCCTGCCGTCCTCAGCCCGTCAACTCGCGGACGAAGTCGAGAAACACCCTCACCTTCGCGGCAACGAGGTTCGACGCGTGGTGATACGCGTAAAGCGGGAAGGTCTCGTCGGTCCATTCCGGTAATAGCAGGACCAACCGCCCTTCGGCGAGGATGTCCCGCGCATAGAGCTCGAGCAGTTGCGCGATGCCGACGCCGCCCAGGCACGCGCCGAGCAGCCCGCCCGTATCGTTGACCATCAGCCTGCCGGCGGCGTCGACCGGCACGACTTCCTTGCCGCGATGAAATTCCCATTCGTACGGTCGCCCCGTCACCGGATCGCGGATCAGCACGCACCGGTGACCGTCCGCGAGATCCCGAGGGTGCCGCGGCTCGCCGTGACGCGCGACGTAGGCCGCCGACGCGCAGGTCAGCACGCGCGTCTCGAGCAGCAGTCGCGCTCGATACGACGACGGCTCCGGGATGCCGAAGCGCACGGCCACGTCGAAGCCGTCGGCGACGAGGTCGCCCATCCGGTCCCGCACGCTGATCTCGACCGACAGATCGGGAAAGCGGTCGAGAAATTCCGCCATCCGCGGCGCCAGCACGTAGTGGCCGAACGTGCCGTCAACGTTGACCCGCAGCCGCCCCCTCACGCGCGCCTTCGCCTGGCCGGCGTCGAGCGCCGCCTCCTCGATACCGGCCAGCAGCGGCGCGACCGCCTCGTAAAAGCGTCGCCCTTCGTCGGTCAGCGTGATCGCGCGCGCCGTCCGGTTGAAGATCCGGATGCCGACCCGCTCTTCCAGCCGCGCGACCGCGCGGCTCACCGCCGGTTGCGTCAGCCCCATCGCCTCGCCCGCCCGCGCGAAGGTGCCAGCCTCGATCACCGCCGAGAGCACGCCGATACCACTGAGCAACCTGCTGTCGAATCCCATGAGACATACTTTTAGTCATTCATCTACTTATCATTATTCATTATTTTTATTGATCGAGGAAGCCTACAGTAGTCCTGTCGCCGGATCGAACGGCATTCACCCATTCACCAGGAGCAGGACATGAGCACATCGGAACAGGTCGCCCTCGTCACGGGTTCGTCGCGCGGCATCGGCGCGGAAATCGCCCGCCAGCTCGCCCGGGACGGCTTCCGGGTCGTCGTCAACTATGCCGGCAGCGCCGGCCCGGCCCGCGAAGTGGTCGACGCGATCGTCGCCGACGGCGGCCATGCCGTCGCGGTGCAGGCGAACGTCGCCGACCCGGCGGCCGTGGCCGCGCTGTTCGACGGCGCCCACGACGCATTCGGCGGCCTGGACGTGGTGGTCAATTCCGCGGGCGTGATGAAGCTGGCGGCCATCGCCGACTGCGACGATGCGCTGTTCGACGAAACGTTCGCGATCAACGTGAAAGGCACGTTCAACGTCTGCCGCGAAGCGGCCAGGCGGGTGCGCGACGGTGGACGCATCATCAACCTGTCGACCAGCGTGATCGGCATGCGCATGCCGACTTACGGCGTGTACGTCGCCAGCAAGGCGGCGGTCGAAAGCCTCACGCAGGTGCTGGCGCAGGAAATGCGCGGGCGCGGCGTCCGCGTGAACGCTGTCGCGCCGGGGCCCGTCGCGACCGAGTTGTTTCTGCAGGGCAAGAGTCCGGAACTCGTCGATCGGCTCGCGAAGCTGAACCCGCTCGAGCGGCTCGGCCAGCCCGACGACATCGCGCGCGTCGTTGCATTCCTCGCCGGCCCCGACGGCGCGTGGATCAACGGCCAGATCCTGCGCGCCAACGGCGGCATGTGCTGACCGACCGCTCGCGGCCATTCGTCTTTTCGCCAGGAGATCGCTCATGAAGGAAGTCGTCCTCGTCACCGGTGCGTCCAGCGGCTTCGGCTTGCTGACGGCCCAGGCGCTCGCCCGCGCCGGTCACACGGTCTACGCGTCGATGCGCGAGCTCGCCGGGCGCAACGCGCCGCGCGCCGCCGCCGTCGCCGCCTATGCGCAAGAACACGGCGTCGATCTGCGCACCATCGAACTTGACGTCGGCGACGACGCATCGATCGATGCCGCAATCGAGCGCGTGATCGCCGACCACGGCCGTCTGGACGTCGTCGTCCACAACGCGGGCCACATGGTGTTCGGGCCGGCCGAAGCCTTCACGCCCGAACAGCTCGCGCAGCTCTACGACGTCAACGTCGTGTCGACCCAGCGCGTGAACCGCGCGGCGCTGCCGCACCTCCGCCGTCAAGGCCGCGGCCTGCTCGTGTGGGTGTCGTCCTCGTCGGCGCGCGGCGGCACCCCACCGTTCCTCGCGCCCTACTTCGCCGCGAAAGCCGCGATGGACTCGCTCGCGGTGTCCTACGCGGCCGAACTCGCCCGCTGGGGCATCGAAACGTCGATCGTCGTGCCGGGCGCGTTCACCCGCGGCACGAATCACTTTCTCCACGCGGGCAAACCGGCCGATACCGCCGTGCAGGCCGCCTACGACAGCGGGCCGTACGCGGGCGTCGCCGACCAGGCATTGACGGGCCTCGCCGCGCTCGAGCCGGCGGACGCCGACGCCGGCGCCGTCGCCACGGCGATTGCCGAGCTCGTCGCGGCGCCGGCCGGCAAGCGCCCCTACCGCGTGTTCGTCGATCCGTCGCAGGACGGTGCCGAGGAAGTGTTCCGCGTCGGCGATCGCATTCGCCGCGAAATGTTCAGGAACATCGGGCTCGCCGACCTGCTCGCGCCGCGCGTCGGCGGCTGATCCTTCGCGCGCCGGGCCGGCCGGCGCGCGTCAACCCGGCTCGCAGAACCCGAGAATCGCGTCCGCGACCGCCGCCGGTGCCTCCCGCTGCGGGAAGTGCCCCACGCCGTCCAGCACTTGCCGCGCGTAGCGCCCGGCGAAGAACCGCTCGCGCCCGGCCGAGCTGTCCGGATGATTGCAGGCGTCCGCGCCGCCATGCAGCACGAGCGTCGGGACCGCCAGCACGGGCGCCGGGTTCAGCCGCGCGTCGTCGTCGGCATAGGCCGGCGTGCCCGGCGCGAAGCCCCAGCGCTGCCGATACGAATGCAGCACGACGTCGATCCAGTCGGGCCCGTCGAACGCGACGGCCGCTGCGTCGAAATCGCTGTCGCGATACCAGCCCGGCGGCGACCACGTATCCCACATCAGGCGCGCGAACGCGCGCCGATCGTCGCGCAGCGCCTGCTCGCCGCGCGGCGTCGCCATGAACCAGTGATACCAGTAGTTGCGCGCCTGCTGCAGTGACAGCGGCTGAGCGGGATCGTTGGTGCCGTACCCGACCGACAGCATCACGAGCTGGGATGCAACACCGTCTTGCAACCCGCACGCGTTCGCGGCCGCGCGAGCGCCCCAGTCGTGCCCGACCAGCACGGGCCGCTCGATACCGAGCGCATCGACGAATTCGAGCAGGTCGCGCCCGAGCGCCGCGAGCTGGCCGCTGCGCGGCACGGACGCGTCGCGAAAGCGCGTCGGCGCGAAGCCGCGCAATGCGGGCGCCAGCACGCGATAGCCGCGCGCGGCGAGCGCCGATGCCACCGGCTCCCAGCCGACCGGGCTGTCCGGCCAGCCATGCAGCAGCACGGCCACGCGTTCGCCGCGCGGGTTCCATTCGAGATAGGCAATGTCGAGCGACGCGGTCGTCGCATGCGCATAGGTCGTCATCGTGTACTCCGCCAAAGGGGCTTGAACATACGATGGTAGGCCGGCCTTTCATCACGATTCACGGAGTATCATCATTCATTACTCATATATTGCGTCGAATTGATCCATGGAACCGTCGCCCTCGCCCGCCTCGACCGCGCTCGACATCGCGTTGCTGCGCACGTTTCTCGAAGTCGTCGACAGCCGCGGGTTCGCGCCGGCCGCGGAGCGCCTCGCGCTGACGCCGTCCGCCGTCAGCGGCCACATCAAGCGGCTCGAACAGGCGGCCGGCACCGTGCTGCTCGCGCGCACGACCCGCCGGATCGCGCTGACGCCGGCCGGCGACACGCTGTACGCGTACGCGCGCAACATCGTCGACATGGAGCGCGAAGTGCGCGCCCGGCTGCGCGGCGCGCCGGCGCACGGGCCGCTGCGGGTCGGGGCGTCCGAGGATTTCGCCTGCACGTGGCTGCCGCAGGTGCTGCGCACGTTCCGCGACAACCATTCGCACACCTCGATCGAACTGAAGGTCGGCATCACCGCGTCGCTGCTGCGGGAGCAATCGCTCGGCCGGCTCGACGTCGTGTTCGGCAAGCAATGCCGACAGGTCGACACGCCCGGCGAGCTGCTGTGGGAAGAGCCGCTCGTGTGGGCGTTCGCGGCCGATACGGCGCTCGACGCCGAGGAACGCGTGCCGCTCGCGCTGTTTCCGGAGCCGTGCGTGTACCGGGAAGCCGCGGTTTCCGCGCTCGCGGCGGCGCTACGGCCGTTTCGCGTGCTGTTCGAAAGCGCGAGCATGGCCGGCTGCATGTCGGCCGCGCTCGCCGGCTTCGCGGTCACGGCGCTCGCGCGCAGCCAGTTGCGCGACGGCCTGCGCGCGTGCGGGCCGCAAGACGGCCTGCCGGCGCTGCCGGCCGCGCGCTTTTACGCGTTCGCGTCGAAGCCCGCGGGCGTCGGCGCCGCGTTGATCGACGCGGTACGGGCCACCGGGCGCACACGGCACTTCGCCGCCTGAGCGCCCGCGGCGCGCTCGGCGCACGGGCCGACGAACGGCGGCACGGCCCGCGGAAACCCGCGCGTTGTCGCCTTCAATCGCCGCTGCTGCTCGCGCCCGCGCCGTTCAATGCATCGGCCATCAACTCCCCGAACCACTCGACGAACGCGTTGAGCCGCCGGGAGCGGTGCCGCCGGTGCGGATACACGGCCGACACGTCCATCGGCTCGGCGCGATGGCCGGGCATCACGTCGACGAGCGCGCCGCTTGCCAGCAGATGCTCGACGTCGAAGCGCGGAATCTGGATCAGCCCCATTCCGGCGATACAGCTGGCGATATAGGTTTCGGCGTTGTTGACGATCACGCGGCTCGGCAGCGTCAGCACGTGCCGCTGCCCGTTGGCGCAGTATTCCCAGCCGAGCTCGCGCCCCGTCGTCGGCGACGCATAGCCGATCGCCCAGTGCCCGCGCGCGAGCGCATCCGGATGCTCGGGCACGCCGCATTCGCGCAGGTAGTCGGGGCTCGCGCAGTTGATCAGCGTGAACTGCCCGAGCGGCCGCACGACGAGGCTGCTGTCCGCGAGCCGCCCGACGCGGATCGCGCAGTCGACGCCCTCCTGCACGAGATCGATCGCGCGGTCCGTCGAGCCGAGCGACAGTTGCAGCTTCGGGTGGCGGCGAAACAGCGACGGCAGCGCGGGCGCCACGACGCGGCGCGCGATCCGGCTTGGCACGTCGACGTTCAGCCGCCCGACCACGTCGCGGTCGCGGCGCCGGAACAGGCGGTCGAGGTCGTCGGCTTCCGCGAGCAGGCGCCGGCCGCGTTCGACCAGCAGCGCGCCGTCGGCGGTCAGCTGCACCTGGCGTGTCGTGCGGTGCAGCAGCCGTGTGCCGAGTGCCGTCTCGAGCTGCAGGACGGCCGCCGATACGGTCGCGCGCGGCACGTCGAGCGCATGCGCGGCCTTGATGAAGCTGCCCATCTCGGCAACCTGCAGGAAGATCCTGACCTGATCCAGCTTGTCCATCGGCGGGAAACCCGGGTTCGAACGGCGGTCGCCGCCGGCCGCCGCGCATCGCGGCCGGCTTCGGCGGCACGGAGAAAACGGGCGCGCGACCGCGCCGCCGCGCGCCCGTCCATTGTCCACGCAAACGCGCCAGTGCGGTGCGCCGCGCGGCCGCAAGCGGCCCCCGGTTACTTGGTCGTGTAGCCGCCGTTGATCAGGATCGTCTGGCCCGTGATCCACCAGCCGTCGGTCACGAGATGGCGGATGAACGGCACGACGTCCTCGATGTCGGTCAGCCCCGTCTTGCTGAACGGCGACAGCGCGGCGGCCGTCTTGTGATACGCGACCGCGTCGGCGCCTTCGGCCGGATAGAAGAACGGCGTGTCCATCGGCCCCGGCCCGACGGCCGTCACCGAAATGCCGCGTGCGCCGTACTCCTTCGACGCCGCGCGCGTGAAGTGCTCGACCGGCGCCTTCGATCCTTCGTACGCCGCGTAGAACGGCGTGAACGCGCCGAGCAGCGACGTCACGAGCGTGACGAGCTTGCCGTGATCCTCGAGATGCCGCCCGGCTTCCTTGATGAAGAAGAACGCCGACTTGCTGTTGACCGCGAACATCTCGTCGTACTCGGCTTCGCTGATCTCGGTGAACGGCTTCTTCAGCACCTTGCCGACCGTGTTGATCGCGATGTCGATCTTGCCGAAGCGCTGCTTCGCGTCGTCGAACAGCTTCTCGACCGCGGCCGCCGTCGTCAGGTCCGCCTGGAACGTTGCGGCCTCCGCGCCGGCCGCGCGCACCGCGGCGGCCGTTTCCTCGGCCTGCGCCTGCGACGCCGCGCTGTTGTAGTGAATCGCCACCGCCTTCGCGCCGTGGCCCGCCAGGTCCCGGGCGATCAGGCCGCCGAGATTCTTTGCACCGCCTGCGATCAGGACGACCTTGTCTGCGAGCGTATGAGTTGCCACGGTTGACTCCTTTTTTCGTTGAACGAAGCTAGGAGTGTAGGCACACGCGCCCCGCCGATCAGCCGGCCGCGGCTGGATGGATTATCCAGAAAATCGATCCAGTCGAAGCCGCGCAAGGAGGTCTTCCGCACCGACGGCGACGCCGGATTCCGCTGTCGATCGCGCGGCCGGCGGCCGGCTCAGCGCGCGTACAGCGCCGCGTCGATCTTGCCGAGCAGCCACTGCATGCCGGCCAGATGCTGCTGGTCGTGGCTGCACAGGTAATGGACGAGCCCGCGCACGGTCAGCGAGCCGTAGCCGTCGAATTCGCCGGTACGCTCGAACTGTTCGGGCGTGAGGCGCGACAGCAGCGCCAGCGTCTCGCGCCGTGCGTCGCGGATCGCCGCGAGCACGTCGGACGCATACGCGTCGTCGTAGCGCCGCTGAACCGCGAGCGCGTCGCCGTCGATCGACACGAGCAGCGGCCGGTCTTCGTCGAGCATGCGCCGCAGCCGCACGTGATAGCCGTCGATCTCGATGTCGCGCACGTGGCAGAGCTGCCCGAGCGGCGAGAAATGCTCGCTCGGTATGCCGGCCCAGTCGTCGGGCGTCCAGCGCGCATAGCCGTCGGGCACGGCCGCGAAATGCGCTTCGAGTTGACGGGGGAAATCGGCGAGTGCGTCGAGCGTCGTCGGATTCATGCGGAAGACTCCCTGTCGGATAGAGGCGGGCAGCAACCCTGGCACAGGCCTGCCGCCCCCGTTGCGTCACTTCACGCCGAAGCCGTACGCGCCCTGCGTGCGATGCCCGTCGGTCGCGACGGCCACCCACTTCACCGTGTACGCGCCGGTGGCGAGCGCCGCGAGCGGCACCGTCATGCGCTTGCGGTTCGACGCGTCGATGCGCGCGCGGCCGTTCGACACCGTCTTGCCGTCGGCGTCGACGACGACGATCGAGCTGAATGCGGGCTCCAGCGGCTCGGTGAAGTCGATCGTGACGGCGGCCGGTGCGGCAGCCAGCATCGCGCCCGACGCCGGGTCGCTCTTCGCGAGATGCGCGTGCGCGAACGCGGCCGACGAAACGGTTGCTGCGACGATGACGGCGGCCGCGTGGCGGCCGAACGGGAATGAATCGAAACGCATGAACTGTCCGTGAAGAATGGGCGGGCGCCGCGCACCGCACGGCGTTCCGGCAGCTTACCAGCGCATGCGCGTTCATGCCGGCCCTACGCCGCCGCTTGATAAAATGCGCGCGCTATGGATCTCGAAAGCATTCTCTACACCCAGGGCTTCGGCTCGCGCCGCCAGTGCCGCGGCCTGATCGAGGCGGGCCGCGTCGCCGTCGCGGGCGCCGCCGCGACCGACCCGGACGCCACCTTCGACACCGACGGCCTCGTGTTCGAGGTCGACGAGGCCGCATGGCCGTTCCATGCGCGCGCGTATCTCGCGCTCAACAAGCCGGCCGGCTACGAGTGTTCGCGCGATCCGCAGCACCATGCGAGCGTCTTCAGCCTGCTGCCGGCGCCGCTCGTCGCGCGCGGCGTGCAGTGCGTCGGGCGGCTCGACCAGGACACGACCGGCCTGCTGCTGCTGTCGGACGACGGCCAGTTCGTGCACGCGTACACGTCGCCGAAGCGGAAGGTGCCGAAGACCTACGTCGCGACCGTGCGCCACCCGCTCGACGACACGCAACTGCACGCGCTGCGCACCGGCGTGCAACTGCATGGCGAGCCGAAGCCGATCGCGGCCGTCGCCGCCGACGCCCGCACCCCGCACACGCTCGCGCTGACCGTCCTCGAAGGCAAGTACCACCAGGTCAAGCGGATGGTCGCGGCAGCGAGCAACCGCGTCGAATTGCTGCACCGCGAAAGCATCGGCGGCTTCACGCTGCCGGCCGATCTCGCGCCCGGCGCATGGCGCTGGCTCGACGAAGCCGACCTTTCCGCGCTGCGCAATCCCGTCGAAACCCTGTAAGGGAAAATCCGCACGACCGTTCGGTGTCCGGCCGCCTCTCGGCCGCAGGTTCCCCCGCTATACTGAAATCACAAGCTGCAAGAGCGGCGATGCAGGGGGAGACATCATGAACATCAACCATTCTTTCGAACTGTCGTCCGTGATGATCGCGTTCGCGGTCATCGGCGTCATCGTGATCGGCGGGCTGCTGGCCACGATGCATCTGAAGCACAAATATCACCCGAACCTGATCGGCGCGCTGATCGGTGCGCTGCTGTGCTTCCTGCTGATCGAGGCGTTACCGGCGCTCACCTGACGCGCTGCCCGGCGCGAGCGTTTGAAGGAAATCGTCTACGGTCGGATAGCGCAACGTCACGCACAATTCGGCCTTGAGCCGTGCGTTGGACAGGCGCCGCGACTCGCGCATGAAGGACAGCAGCGTCGGCTCGAGCAGGCGTTCGGCGTCCGCGCGGCTCACGCGCGGCGGCCTCGGCAGACCCAGCGCCTGCGCGACCCGGTCGAAATACTCTCCCATCCGCAGTTCGGTGTCGTCCGACGCGTGCACGACGCGCGCCGGCTTGCCGCGCTCGGCCGCACGACGCAGGATCGCCGCGAGATCGTCCGCGTGGATGTGGTTCGTGTAGACGTCGTCGGCCGGCTCGAGCGCCGGCGTGCCGCGCTCGAGCCGCGCAACCGGCAGGCGGTTCGCCGCGTAGATGCCCGGAATGCGCACGATGCGCGCGGACAGCACGCCGCGCACCGTCGCCGCACGCAGTTGCCGCTCGGCCGACACGCGCCGGAACGCGCGCGGGTTCGCGGGGCGCAGCGGGTGCGTTTCGTCGATGCGCGCGCCGCCGCAGTCGCCGTAGACGCCCGTCGTGCTGGCATAGACGAGCCTCGGCGCGCGAAGACCGTCGGGTACAATACGCGCTGCCCGAACGGGCGCGCCGGCCTGTCGCGCCACGGTGCGCAGCCGTCGGAGCCGGCCGACCGCCGGTGCCGTCGGAGACGGCCGACGCGCGGGCATGGACGTTGCGGCGATCAGCGCACGCGTGCGCCGGTCGTCGCGGCCGTCGGATGGCGGCGGCGCGAGATGCAGGATCGTGCGGGCGACGCCCGCGAGGCGACGGAGCGTCGCCGGGCGATCGAGATCGCCGACGATCGGCGTCGCGCCCGCGGCGCGCAATTCGCTGCGGCGAGCCGGGTGGCTCGTCAGCGCGAGGATGCGCAGGTCGGGGCGCGCGTCACGCCATTGCGCGACGCAGCGCATGCCGACGTCGCCGCAGCCGACGATCAATACGCGCGGCCGGCGCAGGATTCGTGTCGCGATCATGTTGGTTGCGAGATTCAGTAGCCGCCGTTGCGCGACGCGCAACGGTTTTGCATTGTAGCTGCCGTGCGCGACATGCACGGTCCCCCCATTTTGTTCTAGTTTGGTTCTATGGCATTCAACGTCACTCTCAAGCAAAGCGGCCGGCAATTCCAGGTCGAGTCGGACGAAACCGTGCTGGCGGCCGCGCTGCGCCAGAACGTCCACCTGCCGTACGGCTGCAAGAACGGCGCGTGCGGTTCCTGCAAGGGCCAGATCGTGTCGGGCCAGATCGAACAGGGCCCGCACGCCGCGTCGGCGCTGTCCAACGACGAACGCACGCGCGGCCTCGCGCTGCTGTGCTGCTCGAAGGCGCAATGCGATCTCGAGATCGACGTGCGTGAAATCGCCGGCGTCGACGGCGTGCAGGTCAAGAAGCTGCCGTGCCGCATCGCCGCGCTCGAACGCAAGGCGGACGACGTGATGGTGGTGAAGCTGCAGTTGCCTGCCAACGAACGCCTGCAGTACCTCGCGGGCCAGTACGTCGAGTTCATCCTGAAGGACGGCTCGCGCCGCAGCTACTCGATGGCGAACGCGCCGCACGAGGAAGGCCCGATCGAGCTGCACATCCGCCACATGCCGGGCGGCAAGTTCACCGACCACGTGTTCGGCGCGATGAAGGAGCGCGACATCCTGCGCTTCGAAGGCCCGCTCGGCACGTTCTTCCTGCGCGAGGATTCCGACAAGCCGATCGTGCTGCTCGCGTCGGGCACCGGCTTCGCGCCGATCAAGGCGATCATCGAGCACGTGAAGCATTCGGGCATCACGCGCCCGATGACGCTCTACTGGGGCGCGCGCCGCAAGAAGGACATCTACCTCGCCGAGCTCGCCGAGCAATGGGCGCGCGAGATCCCGAACTTCAAGTACGTGCCGGTCCTCTCCGAACCGGACGACGCCGACCAGTGGACCGGCCGCACGGGCTTCGTCCATCGCGCGGTGATCGAGGACCTGCCCGATCTGTCCGGCCACCAGGTGTACGCGTGCGGCGCGCCCGTGATGGTCGAATCCGCGCAGCGCGATTTCACGCAGCACCACGCGCTGCCGGCCGACGAGTTCTACGCGGACTCGTTCACGAGCGCCGCCGATCTCGCGCATCCGGTCTGAGCGCCGGGCGCCTGAACGCGCCCCGCTGCGCGCCGCCCGTGTCACATCCGTGGCATCGCGGCGGTTTACAGTGGGGCGCGGGATGCCTTATGCTTGCGCACATGAACCGCTTCCTGTCCGCTCTCCGACGTCGCCGCTCGCCGCTCCGCCCGGATGCCGCCGGCTCGTCACGGACTCGCGCGTAACCCTCCTCCGCTTCACCGGTTACGCACAAGCTGTTCGACCCACCAGCCACGGCCTTCCGTGGCTTTTTTATTGCCCGTTTCCCTTTCAACGCCCGCTGGAGTCTGCTGCCATGCCCCTGAACGATTACCCGATCGACTCGCTGATGTACATCACGAACCGCCCCGACATCGTGTTTACGCACGGCAAGGGTTCGTGGCTCTACGATCACACGGGCAAGCGCTATCTGGACTTCATCCAGGGCTGGGCCGTCAACAGCCTCGGCCACTGCAACGACGGCATCGTCGAGGCGCTGAAGACGCAGGCCGAAAAGCTGCTGAACCCGTCGCCGGCGTTCTACAACGAGCCGATGGCGAAGCTCGCGGGCCTGCTCACGCAGCACAGCGTGTTCGACAAGGTGTTCTTCACGAACAGCGGCGCCGAGGCGAACGAAGGCGCGATCAAGCTCGCGCGCAAGTGGGGCCGCAAGTTCAAGGACGGCGCGTACGAGATCATCACGTTCGACCACAGCTTCCACGGCCGCACGCTCGCGACGATGTCGGCCAGCGGCAAGCCGGGCTGGGACACGATCTACGCGCCGCAGGTGCCGGGCTTCCCGAAGGCCGAGCTGAACGACATCAACTCGGTCGAGAAGCTGATCACCGACAAGACCGTCGCCGTCATGCTCGAGCCGATCCAGGGCGAAGGCGGCGTGATCCCGGCGACGCGCGAATTCATGCAGGCGCTGCGCGCGCTGACGAAGCAGCACAACCTGCTGCTGATCGTCGACGAAGTGCAGAGCGGCTGCGGCCGCGCGGGCACGCTGTTCGCGTACGAGCTGTCCGGCATCGAGCCGGACATCATGACGCTCGCGAAGGGCATCGGCGGCGGCGCACCGCTCGGCGCGCTGCTGTCGAAGGCCGACGTCGCGGTATTCGAGGCCGGCGACCAGGGCGGCACGTACAACGGCAACCCGCTGATGACGGCGGTCGGCTATTCGGTGATCTCGCAGCTCGTCGCGCCCGGCTTCCTCGAAGGCGTGCGTGCGCGCGGCGAGTATCTGAAGCGCAAGCTGCTCGAGCTGTCGGAGGAACGCGGCTTCGAGGGCGAACGCGGCGAAGGCCTGCTGCGCGCGCTGCTGCTCGGCAAGGACATCGGCCCGCAGATCGTCGAGAAGGCGCGCGACATGCAGCCCGACGGCCTGCTGCTGAACGCCGCACGGCCGAACCTGCTGCGCTTCATGCCCGCGCTCAACGTGACGACCGAAGAGATCGACCAGATGATGGCGATGCTGCGGTCGATCCTCGACACGCTGTAAGGAGACCGCCGCGATGGATGCCGTCGCCGATGCTGTCGCTATCCGCCCGTTCGAACGCGCCGACACCGATGCCGTGCTCGCGGTATGGCGCGACGCGTTCCCGCATTACGACGAAGCCGGCGCGCCGCCGCACCGCGATCCGCTGCGATCGATCGAGCTGAAGCTCGCGACGCAGCCGGAACTGTTCTTCGTCGCGACGTGCGGGGCGCGCGTCGTCGGCACGCTGATGGCCGGTTTCGACGGACATCGCGGCTGGCTCTACTCGTTCGGCGTCGCGAACGACGCGCGCCGGCTCGGCGTCGGCCGCGCGCTGATCGCGCATGCGGAACGCGCGCTCGCCGCGCGCGGCTGCCTGAAGATCAACCTGCAGGTGCTGCCCGGCAACGACGACGCATGCCGCTTCTATGCGGCGCTCGGCTATCGCGTCGAGGAGCGCATCTCGTTCGGCAAGACGCTGCCGGCCGCGTAAGACCGCCGCCGGCCGCGGCGCGATTCGGCGCGCGATCGGCCCCGCGTCCGGCAGCGGATCGCGGAGCGCGTCGGTCGGCACGATCGGAATCCCGCCACACGAAAAAAAACCGCCACGGTTTCCCGTGACGGCTTTTCGACAGCCCGGCTGCGCCATGCGCGGCCGGGCCCCGTTCATTCGATCGCTTACTCGCCCAGATACGCGGCGCGCACCTTAGGATCGTCGAGCATCTGCTTCGCGTCGCCTTCCATCGTGACCATGCCCGAATCCATCACGTAGCCGCGGTCGGCCGCCTGCAGCGCGAGGCGTGCGTTCTGCTCGACCAGCAGCACCGTGATGCCCTCCTTCGAGATCTCGCGCACCACTTCGAAGATCTTCTCGACCATGATCGGCGACAGACCCATCGACGGCTCGTCGAGCAGCAGCAGCTTCGGCTTCGACAGAATCGCGCGCGACATCGCCAGCATCTGCTGCTCGCCGCCCGACAGCGTGCCCGCGAGCTGCGTCGCCCGCTCCTTCAGGCGCGGGAAGAAGCCGAACATCCGGTCGACGTCCTTCTTGATCTGCTCGTTGTCGTTGCGCAGGTACGCGCCCATCTGCATGTTCTCGATGATCGACATCCGCGCGAAGATCCCGCGGCCTTCCGGCACCATCGCCAGGCCGCGCTTGAGCAGCTCGTGCGGCGGGATGCCCTTGATCGACGTGCCGTCGTACTCGATGTCGCCCGCCGAGTACGGCTTCAGGCCCGTGATCGCCTTCATCGTCGTGGTCTTGCCGGCGCCGTTCGCACCGATCAGCGTCACGAGCTCGCCCTGACGGACTTCCATGTCAACGCCCTTGACGGCCTGAATGCCGCCGTAGTTGACCTGCAAGCCCTTGATTTTCAACATTGCCGCTGCCATCAGTGCACCCCTGCGCCGAGATATGCCTCAATCACCTTCGGATTCTTCTGCACGTCCTGCGGCAGACCCTCGGCGATCACCTTGCCGTAATCGAGCACCGTCATCCGGTTGCACAGCCCCATCACGAGCTTCACGTCGTGCTCGATCAGCAGAATCGTGCGGCCGTCCGAGCGGATCTTGTCGAGCAGGCGCGTGAGTTCGACCTTCTCGGTCGCGTTCATCCCGGCTGCCGGCTCGTCGAGCGCGAGCAGCTTCGGGTCGGTGGCCAGTGCACGGGCGATTTCCAGACGACGCTGGTGACCGTACGACAGGTTGCGCGACGTGTAGTCGGCGTACTGCAGCACGCCGACGTAGTCGAGCAGCTCGATCGCGCGTTCCTTGATCTCGCGCTCTTCCTGGCGTTCGGCCGGCGTCTGGAACACCGCGCCGAGCAGCCCGTGCTTGGTGCGCACGTGGCGGCCCACCATCACGTTCTCGAGCGCCGTCATCCCGCCGAACAGGCGGATGTTCTGGAACGTGCGCGCGATGCCGGCCTTGGCCACCTGGTGCACGGCCGTCGGCGTGTAGTTCTGGCCGTCCAGCTTGAAGTCGCCGGAGTCCGGCGTGTAGAGGCCCGTGATCACGTTGAAGAACGTGGTCTTGCCGGCGCCGTTCGGGCCGATCAGCCCGTAGATCTCGCCTTCCTTGATCTGCAGGCCGACGTCGGACAGCGCCTGCAGCCCGCCGAAGCGCTTGTTCACGCCCGAGACGGACAGTCGGATTTGCTTGTCGCTCATGTGGTTATCCCCTTGTCCGTAGGTTAAGCGCGCACCGGCTTCTTGCTGTTGCGCTTCGCCAGTTTCGCGATCTTGTCCTCATGCTTCGGCGCGGGCCACAGGCCTTCCGAGCGGTACAGCATGATGATGACCATCGCGAGGCCGTACAGCGCCTGACGGATCACTTCCGTATCGACGATGTCATGACCGAACAGCGCATGCTGCAGCGGGCTCATCGTCGAGCGCAGGAATTCCGGGAAAATCGCGAGCAGCACCGCACCCAGGATCACGCCCGGGATGTGGCCCATGCCGCCCAGCACCACGCAGGCGAGCACGACGATCGATTCCCAGAACGTGAACGACTCGGGCGACACGAAACCCTGGAACGCGCCGAACATCGAGCCCGACAGGCCGCCGAACGACGCGCCCATCGCGAACGCGAGCAGCTTCACGTTACGGGTGTTGATGCCCATCGCCTTCGCGGCGATCTCGTCTTCGCGGATCGCGGCCCACGCACGGCCGATACGCGAGTGCTGCAGACGCGTACACACCCAGATCACCAGCAGCGAGCAGAGCACGAACAGGTAGTAGTACATGTACACCGACGGCAGCTGGAAGCCGAACAGCGAGTGCGTCTGCGACAGGTTGAAGCCGCCGACGTGCACCGGATCGATGCCCGTGATCCCCTTCGGGCCGTTGGTGATGTTCACCGGACGGTCGAGGTTGTTCATGAAGATCCGGACGATTTCACCGAAGCCGAGCGTGACGATCGCCAGGTAGTCGCCGCGCAGGCGCAGCGTCGGCGCACCGAGCAGGATCCCGAAGGTCGCCGCGAGCGCCATCGCGATCGGCACGATGATCAGGAACGGCACGTGCAGCCCGTTCGGCGCGAGCGCCGCGATCCACTCGAACTGCGAGGTCAGGTGCGGCGAGCTCAGCAGCGCGGCCGTATAGGCGCCCACCGCGTAGAACGCGATGTAGCCGAGGTCGAGCAGGCCGGCGAAGCCCACCACCACGTTCAGGCCCAGCGCGAGCATCACGTACAGCATTGCGAAGTCGAGCACGCGGACCCAGTAGTTGCCGCCGGCCGAGCCGATCACGATCGGCGCGGCGATCACGAGGACGGCAGTGAGCAGGCCGATGACGACGGTCTTGGCGGTGTTGCGCTCTTCGACGAGCGACGTCGACGATTCGATCGGTTGAATGGATGTCATGTTGTTTGCTCCCCTTCCGTTACGCGCGGTCCGCGACACGTTCGCCCAGCAGGCCCGACGGACGGAACACCAGCACGATGATCAGCACGACGAAGGCGAACACGTCCTGGTAGTTGCTGCCGAACACGCCGCCCGTGAGGTTGCCGATGTAGCCGGCCCCGAGCTGCTCGATCAGGCCGAGCAGCACGCCGCCGACCATCGCGCCGCCGAGGTTGCCGATCCCGCCGAGCACCGCGGCCGTGAACGCCTTCATGCCGGGGATGAAGCCCATGTAGAAGTGCACGTTGCCGTATTCGGACGCGATCATCACGCCGGCCAGCGCGGCGAGCGCGGAGCCGATCATGAACGTGGCGGAGATCACGAAGTTCGGGTTCACGCCCATCAGGCTTGCCGTATTCGGGCTTTCGGCGATCGCGCGCATCGCGCGGCCGAGCTTGGTCTTGTGCACGAGCAGCAGCAGGCCGCCCATCACGATGAACGCCACCGCGATGATCACGATTTCGGTGACCGAGATCACGGCGCCGGGCGTCGTGTCGGTGGCCTTGATCACGTTGATCGGGTCGGTCGGCAGCAATTGCGGGAACGGCAGCGGGTTGCGCGACCAGATGATCATCGCGGCCGTCTGCAGCAGGATCGACACGCCGATCGCGGTGATCAGCGGGGCGAGGCGCGGCGCGCGGCGCAGCGGCCGGTACGCGACGCGCTCGATCGTGAAGCCGACGAACGCGCAGACGACCGCGGCGATGCCCAGGCCGATCGTCAGCGTCGCGACGTTGCCGAGTCCGGGAAAGTGGTTCTGCAGCACGGTGATGGCCGACAGCGCGACCATCGCGCCGATCATCAGCACGTCGCCGTGCGCGAAGTTGATGATGCCGAGAATGCCGTACACCATCGTGTATCCCAACGCGATGATGGCGTACACACTGCCGAGCACCAGCCCGTTGAGAACCTGCTGGACGAAAATATCCATTTAAAGCTCCTTGGCCCGTGCTGCCGGAGGACGTTGCGCCCCGCGGGTAAGCGAGGAATCGCGCCTTCTCGGCGGCACTGCGGGTACTAGTCGATACCGGTAAGGGTGGATCGTCCCGGCGCGCGCCGCCCGGCCTGTACGGCCGGACCTGCCGCCGGAGCGGATACAAAAACGGCACCGCACTGTTCCGGTGCCGTCATGAGTCCCGTCGCTAAATCGTCACGACGTCGAGGACGGTGTTCGTGGCCTCCTTGAAGTCGTGGGGCAGCATGCCGAGACGGCCGTCATCCGGTTTCCCGGCATCCGTGCCTTGGCCCGTCCAGTGCCATGCAAGCATCGCGCCAGGACGGATCGGATTCCGCGCCGCGTCGCCCGGGAAGGCGTTGCGACGGGCGCGCCCGACTTTCGTCAGGACTGCATCGGAATCCATCGTACGAACCAGGCTGCGCGCCGCGACACGGTCGGTCGCGGCAGCGCGCTGTTTCGTCGAATCGAATTGAAGGGGAGACAATGGCTTCGGCACGCTACCGGCAGCGCCGCGATCGTCCGCCATCCGTGGACCCGCCACTTGCCGCGCTACAACCTGCATGCCCGCTGCCGGCCCGATCGCCAGGCCATGCGTGTTGATTTCCTCGATCGTCAAACGTGCCCCGTTTTCCTTGTCCCTGCCCAGTTGCGCGATACGGCGCGCCGATGGCGCCGCAGGTCCGGTTCCGGCGACGCGCACGCCGGTGGCCGCCGGTGCCGCGTACACCGCAGCCTCCCTGGCCGCCCCGCCGTCGCTCTTTTTGCTGCAGCCGGCAAACATTGCAACCGGTGCGGCGACGGACACGGCGTAAGCCAACTTCACATGCATCGAATGGTCTCCCGCGCCTTGCCAAAACCCGTTTCAAAGCCATTCCGGCTTGAAAACGGGCGCATTGTAACTCCATTTATAGGACGCCAATAATCCTGATTCGATGGGGTTTTCCTGCATTGCAACCAATTTTGAGACACGATTGGGCGCGCCCGGAGCAACCGGGTTGCACCATGCTTGGGAATAACGGTTGCGATGTGAATTTCTAGGCACAAAAAAAGCGCGCCGACGGGCGCGCTTCGGTATTCCGCTGGGTGCGATGCGGCAATCAGGCCGCGGGCGGCAGGTTCAACCCGCGCGGCAGCGGAAACGACACGTTTTCCTCGATGCCCTCGAGTGCGCGGACGTTGCGCACGCCGAGCTCGCGCAGCCGCGCGATCACGGCCTGGGCGAGCACTTCGGGCGCCGACGCGCCGGCCGTCACGCCGATGCGGCGCTTGCCGGCAACCCATGCCGGATCGATCTGATCCGGCGCATCGACCATGTACGCGGCCACCCCGCGCTTTTCGGCCACTTCGCGCAGCCGGCTCGAGTTCGAGCTGTTCGGACTGCCGACCACGATCACGACGTCGCACTGCGGCGCCATGAACTTCACCGCATCCTGCCGGTTCTGCGTCGCGTAGCAGATGTCCTGCTTCTTCGGCTCGCGGATCTTCGGATACTTCGCCTTCAGCGCGCCGATGATCTCGGCCGCGTCGTCGACGGACAGCGTCGTCTGCGTGACGAGCGCGATGCGCTCGGGATCGGCGAGCTCGAGCTTCTGCACGTCCTCGACGCTTTCGACGAGATGCATGCCCCGCTCGACCTGGCCCATCGTGCCTTCGACCTCGGGATGGCCCTTGTGTCCGATCATGACGATGTCGACGCCGTCCTGGCGCATCTTCGCCACTTCGACGTGCACCTTCGTGACGAGCGGGCAGGTTGCGTCGTAAATGCGCAACCCGCGCACGTCCGCCTCGTCGCGCACGGCTTTCGACACGCCGTGCGCACTGAAGATCACGGTGTTGCCGGCCGGCACTTCCTCGAGTTCCTCGACGAAGATCGCGCCCTTCTTCTTCAGATCCTCGACCACGTACTTGTTGTGGACGATTTCGTGACGCACGTAGATCGGCGCACCGTGCATCGCGATGGCGCGCTCGACGATCTCGATCGCGCGGTCGACGCCCGCGCAGAAACCGCGCGGCTGGGCCAGCAGGATTTCGGCGTCGGCGGCGACGGTCTGCGCGGACAGCGTATCGGTGGTACTCATGATTACAGGATTCCGATGATTTTCACTTCGAACGTGAGCGCCTGGCCCGCGAGCGGATGATTGAAGTCGAACAGCGCCGAGGTCTCGCTGACTTCCTTCAGCACCCCCGCGTAGCGGCCGCCATCCGGTGCGTTGAACTCGATGAGCTCGCCCGGCGTGAAATCGTCGCCGACCATCCCGTTCTCGCGCAGCGTCGACAGCGTCACGCGCTGAAGCATGTCGGGATTGCGGGGGCCGAACCCCTGATCGGGCGCTAGCTGAAAAGTCGAGTGGTCGCCGACCCTGAGCCCGAGCAGAATCTGTTCCAGCGACGGCGCCAGTTGCCCCGCGCCCAGCAACAGCGTGGCCGGCTTGTCCGAGAAGGTGTTGACGATGTCGGCGCCGTCGGCCAGTGCCAGCCGGTAATGCAACGTGACGTGGGAACCGGGCTTCACTTCGGATAGATCGATGAGGCTCATGAATTACTCGTTCGGTCGGCGCCCGCTACGGCCGAATGGCCCGGCGCAAAGCCAATATTGTAAGTCACCTGAGCGTGCAAGGCGGAAAGTGCGACGACGTCGCGCACGCCGCCCGCCGCCAATGGAGTTCAGACCATGCTGTCACCCCGCCTCATCCTGCCGTCGGCCCAATGCCGCGACACCACCGATGCGCCGGCCGATCCGCCCGCCCGCGTCATCCCGATCAACCGGCGCAGGCGCCGCCCGGGCGACTGGCGGCCGGAGCGGCCGCGCGAGCGGCTGCTGGAACGCGGGCCGGCCGCGCTGACCGACGACGAACTGATCGCGCTGCTGCTCGGCACGGGCAAGCCCGGTCACGACGTATTCGTCATCGCCCGCGATCTGATCAAGCAGTACAAGTCGCTGCGCGGATTGCTCGAAGCGGGCGCCGACGATTTCGAGGCACACCCCGGCATCGGCCCCGCGCGCTCCGCGCGGCTGGTCGCGGTCACCGAGATCGCCCGGCGCATGCTGGAGGAGAAGGCACGGGACGGCATGCAGATCGATTCGCCCGGCGCCGTCGAGGATTGCCTGCGAATGAAGATCGGCACGCTCCCGCACGAAGTATTCGTCGCGGTCTATCTGGACGCCCGCAACCGCATGATCGACATGGAGGAACTCGCGCGCGGCTCGCTCACGCGGATGGCCGTCTATCCGCGCGAGATCGTGCGCCGCGCGATGCAACAGAACGCCGCGGCGCTGATCGTCGCGCACAACCATCCGTCGGGCGCGGTGCAGCCGAGCGCGGAAGACCGCCGCCTGACGCGCGTGCTGAAAGACGCGCTCGAGCTCGTCGACGTGCGGCTGCTCGATCACGTCGTCGTCGGCGTCAGCGATACTTTCTCGTTCGCGCGGGCTGGTTGGCTGTAGACTGTGGCGCGGCAGCCCGTCCCAGGGCGCCGCAACGGCGAAGCGAAATTAGGTTTGATTTTTCTGAACTTTTTCTGCTAGAATCGCCGTCTGTCTTTTTTCCAACCAGTTCTAGCCATCGAAGGGCCTTGTCTGTAAGGGCTACGGCGTTCTGAGTGCAGCCATGGATCACGTGGCGGTGCGATGGAACCTTCACCGGCGATCGAACCCCGAATTTAGCGTATTAGGAGTGCTCTCATGGCACGCGTATGCCAAGTAACTGGGAAAGCGCCGATGAGCGGCAACAACGTTTCCCACGCCAACAACAAGACGAAGCGCCGCTTCCTGCCGAACCTGCAAAACCGCCGGTTCTGGGTGGAGAGCGAAAACCGCTGGGTGCGTCTGCGCGTCTCGAACGCCGGCCTGCGCCTGATCGACAAGAACGGCATCGATTCCGTGCTCGCTGACCTGCGCGCACGCGGCGAAGCCTAAGCCCAAGGAGCACAATCATGGCAAAAGGCGCCCGCGACAAGATCAAGCTCGAGTCGACCGCTGGTACGGGTCACTTCTACACGACCACGAAGAACAAGCGCAACATGCCGGAAAAGATGGCGATCAAGAAGTTCGATCCCGTCGTCCGCAAGCATGTGGAATACAAAGAAACCAAGATCAAGTAATCTCCGGTTTCTGCCAGCTTGACGGTGACCGAAAAGCCCCGCACATGCGGGGCTTTTTGTTTTGCGCGCACGCGCGGGCCCCCGACGCGGTATGCTCTCCCCTTTCCGCGGCGACAGCCGACGGAACGCAAGATCAAAAAGCGTAACGATGGAGATGCAGCATGAAATTCGACGTGGCGATCGTCGGCAGCGGCCTGGCAGGGCTGTCGGTCGCACTCAATCTGGCCAGCACGCGACGTGTCGCGCTGATCGCGAAACGTTCGATGATGGAGGGGGCGAGCGATAACGCGCAGGGCGGCATCGCAGCGGTCCTCGACTCGGCGGACAGCATCGAGAACCACGTCGACGACACGCTGGTCGCCGGTGGCGGCCTGTGCGACGAAGGCGCGACGCGCTACATCGTCGAGCACGGCCGCGAAGCGATCGAATGGCTGATCTCGCAAGGCGTGCCGTTCACGAAGGACGACGCGGCCGAACTCGGCTTTCACTTGACGCGCGAAGGCGGTCACAGCCACCGCCGGATCATCCATGCGGCCGATGCGACCGGCCATGCGGTGCTCGCGACACTGTCGGAGCGGGCGCGCCAGCATCCGAACATCACGTTCCTCGAAAACCACCACGCGATCGACCTGATCACGTCGGACCGGCTCGGGCTGCCCGGCCGCCGCTGTCACGGCCTGTATGCGCTCGACGTCGACAACGACCGCACGATCACGATCGAGGCGCCGCACACGGTACTCGCCACCGGTGGCGCGGGCAAGGTCTACCTGTACACGACGAACCCCGATACCGCGACCGGCGACGGCATCGCGATGGCATGGCGTGCCGGCTGCCGCGTGTCGAACATGGAATTCATCCAGTTCCACCCCACCTGCCTGTTCCATCCGTACGCGAAATCGTTCCTGATTTCGGAAGCCGTGCGCGGCGAAGGCGGCCTGCTGAAGCTGCCCGACGGTACGCGCTTCATGCCCTCGCACGATCCACGCGCCGAACTCGCGCCGCGCGACATCGTCGCACGCGCGATCGACTTCGAGATCAAGAAGCGCGGGATCGACTGCGTGTATCTCGACATCAGCCATCAGCCGGAAGCATTCCTGCGCGAGCACTTCCCGACGATCCATGCGCGCTGCCTCGAATTCGGCATCGACATCGCGAAACAGCCGATCCCCGTCGTGCCGGCCGCGCACTATACGTGCGGCGGCGTCGTCACCGATCTCGCGGGCCGCACCGATCTCGCCGGCCTGTATGCGGTCGGCGAAACGTCGTACACGGGGCTGCACGGCGCGAACCGGCTCGCGAGCAACTCGCTGCTCGAATGTCTCGTGATCGGCCGCGCAGCAGCCGGGGCGATCGAGGCCGCCGGCTTCGACGCCGACACGCCGGCCGCGCTGCCCGCCTGGGACGAAAGCCGCGTGTCGGACGCGGACGAGGAAGTCGTCGTGGCGCACAACTGGGACGAATTGCGCCGCCTGATGTGGAACTACGTCGGCATCGTGCGCACCGACAAGCGTCTCGAACGCGCGAAGCACCGGCTGTCGCTGCTGCGCGACGAAATCCACGAGTACTACGCGAACTTCCGCGTGACGCGCGATCTGCTCGAACTGCGCAACCTCGTCGACGTGGCAACGCTGATCGTGAAGAGCGCGTACTCGCGCCGCGAAAGCCGCGGGCTGCACTACAGCCGCGACTGGCCGCATACGCTGCCGAAGGCGCTGCCGAGCGTGCTCACGCCGCGCTCGCGCCGCTGAGCGGCGCGCCGCCCTTCCCGGCTGCGGCCGCACAAGAAAAAGGCCGTTGGCGTTTGCGCGCCAACGGCCTTTTTGTCCGATCGGACGCGAATCGGTCAGTCGACGATCCGCATCGAATAGTCCGTCGCCCGCACGTCCTTCGTCAGCGCGCCGATCGAGATGCGATCGACGCCCGTCTCCGCGAACGTGCGCACCGTATCGAAATTGACGCCCCCGGACACTTCGAGCACGGCCTTGCCGGCCGCGACGCGTACCGCTTCGCGCATCATGTCCAGCGTGAAGTTGTCGAGCAGCACCGATTGCGCGCCATGCGCGAGTGCCGTGTCGAGCTGCGCAAGCGTCTCGACTTCGATCTGCACCGGCACGCCCGATTCGAGCGCGAACGCCGCATCGAGGGCTTCACCGACGCCGCCTGCCGCCGCGATGTGGTTCTCCTTGATCAGGATGCCGTCGTACAGCGCGAGACGCTGGTTCTCGCCGCCGCCCACCCGGACCGCGTACTTCTGCGCGAGCCGCAGCCCCGGCAGCGTCTTGCGCGTATCGAGGATCTTCGCGCGCGTACCTTCGACACGATCGACGTAACGGCGCGTCGCCGTCGCGACGCCCGACAGCAGCTGCAGGAAGTTCAGCCCGTTGCGCTCGGCCGTCAGCAACGCGCGCGCCGGCCCCTCGAGTTCGCACACGGCCGAATCGGGCATCATCCGGTCGCCTTCGCGATAGCGCCATTGCACGACGATCGACGGATCGATCCGCGCGATCACGGCCTCGAACCACGGCACGCCGCACAGCACGGCTTCCTCGCGCACGATGATCCGCGCACGGCGGCGCTCGGCGGCCGGCACGAGCCGCCCGGTCTGGTCGCCGGCACCGACGTCCTCGGCGATCGCGTCGGCCACGTTGCGCGCGATCGCTTCGTCGAATGCCGCCCCGTATTGGGCGCGGACGGCGTCGAACAGCGGGGAGACGGCGTTGCTCATGCGGCCCCCACGTTCGCGAACAGCTGCTGGTCGCGCTGCAGGTCGCCGCTCGCCTGCACGCGCTTCTTGTGCGCGGCCGCGAATTCGAGCATCCGGTCGATCGGCAAGCGCGCGCGTTCGCCGATCGCGGGATCGACGAAGATCTCGTTGTGACCGCGCTCGAGCACGTCGGCGAGGTTCGCGAGGCCGTTCATCGCCATCCACGGGCAGTGCGCGCAGCTCTTGCAGGTCGCGCTGTTGCCGGCCGTCGGCGCGGCGATGAAAGTCTTGCCGGGCGCGGCAAGCTGCATCTTGTGCAGGATGCCGAGGTCGGTCGCGACGATGAAGCGCTTCGCGTCGAACTTGACGGCCGCGTCGATCAGCTGCGTGGTCGAGCCGACGACGTCGGCCTGCGCGACGACGTTTTCCGGCGATTCCGGATGCACGAGCACCTTCGCGTCCGGATATTCGGCGCGCAGCAGGTCGAGCTCGATGCCCTTGAACTCGTCGTGGACGAGGCACGAGCCTTGCCACAGCAGCATGTCGGCGCCGGTTTTCTTCTGGATATAGCTGCCGAGATGGCGGTCCGGCGCCCAGATGATCTTTTCGCCGCGCGCGTGCAGGTCGGCCACGATTTCGAGGCCGATGGACGACGTGACCATCCAGTCCGCGCGCGCCTTCACGGCCGCGCTGGTGTTCGCGTAGACGACCACGGTACGGTCCGGATGCGCATCGCAGAACGCCGAGAATTCGTCGACCGGGCAGCCGAGGTCGAGCGAACAGGTCGCGTCGAGATCGGGCATCAGGATTCGCTTGTTCGGGCTCAGGATCTTCGCGGTCTCGCCCATGAAGCGCACGCCGGCGACGACCAGCGTCTGCGCGTCGTGATCGCGGCCGAAGCGAGCCATTTCGAGCGAATCCGCCACGCAGCCGCCCGTTTCGTCGGCCAGTTCCTGCAGTTCGGCATCCACGTAGTAGTGGGCGACGAGCACGGCCTTTTCACGGGTGAGCAATGCCTTGATGCGCGCCTTCAGCGCAGCGCGCTCCTCGGCGGACGGCGCATCGGGCACCTTGGCCCATGCTTGCCCGACGCTACAGACGGTGCCTGCCGACACCGGCCGGTCGTACTCGACGGATTTGATCGTCGATTGCATCTCCATATCTCCTGTCGGCCCAAGTTAGCGCTTCAGCGCTTACTTGGGCCCCATGCTACGCGGTCGGCCCAAGTTAGCGCTTCAGCGCTTACTTGGGCCCCATGCTACGCGGTCGGCCCAAGTTGGCGCTTCAGCGCTTACTTGGGTCCCATGCTTCGCGGTCGGCGTGAGCGGTTTTTCGGCCCTGACGCGGCGCCCAAACTTCACACCAATTCCGGCGCCTGGGCCATCCTGCAAAAACCAGCCGCCCAAATGAAAAAACCCCGCCAACGCGGGGTTTGTGACGTCCTGAGATTCTAATCGATTTCGAATCAGGCGTAGCGGCGCAGGCGCGTCGCGAATTCCTGCAGCGCCTTGATGCCGCTTTGTTCTGCGCGATGACACCAATCCTGTAATTGCGCGAGAAGCTGTTCGCGCGACGCGGTCGAACGGTCCCAGATCGCGGCGAGATCCTGGCGCAGCTGGAAGTACGTATGCAGCTTCTGGCTGTTCGCGAAGATTTCCGGCAGCAGCTTCTTCTGCGGCTCGTCGAGGCCGTCGGCGTCCTTGTGGAACCACTTGCGCGCGCTGCGCATCAGCTGGTACTTCTCGCTCGAACCGAGTTCCTTCAGGTGCGCAAGCTCCTGGCGGTAGGCACGCTTGACGGCCTTGCCGTAGCGCGCCATCACTTCGTAGCGGTTCGACAGCACGGCCTGCAGCGTTTCCTGGTCGAGCACCGTCTTAGGCTTGTTCAGACGCGGCGTGGGCGCGACCTTCTTCACCTTCGCGAGACCGAATGCCGACATGATGCGGATGTACATCCAGCCGATGTCGAACTCGTACCACTTGTTCGACAGCTTCGCCGACGTCGCGAACGTATGGTGGTTGTTGTGCAGTTCCTCGCCGCCGATCACGATGCCCCACGGGAACAGGTTCGTGCTCGCGTCGGCCGAGTTGAAGTTGCGATAGCCCCAGAAGTGACCGAAGCCGTTGACGACGCCCGCCGCCCAGAACGGAATCCACACCATCTGCACGGCCCACACGGTCAGGCCGAGCACGCCGAACAGCGCGACGTCGATGACCATCATCAGGCTCACGCCGAGAATCGGGTACTTCGAGTAGACGTTGCGTTCGATCCAGTCGTTCGGCGTGCCGTGGCTGAACTTGCGCATCGTCTCTTCGTTCTTCGCTTCCGCGCGATACAGCTCGGCGCCCTCGAGGAACACCTTCCAGATGCCGCGCGTCTGCGGGCTGTGCGGATCTTCCTCGGTCTCGCACTTCGCGTGGTGCTTACGGTGAATCGCGGCCCACTGGCCGGTCAGCATGCCGGTGGTCATCCACAGCCACAGGCGGAAGAAGTGGCTCGCGATCGGATGCAGCTCCAGCGCGCGGTGCGCCTGGCAGCGGTGCAGGTAGACCGTCACGCCGATGATCGTGACGTGCGTGACGGCGAGCGCGAACAACGCGACCTGCCACCACGAAAAATGCAGGAGCCCGTGGGAAAGAAAATCGAGCAGGGAATTCAACAAGGCAGTTACCTGTGATGAGAGCGACGCCCGTTGGCGTCAGAAGAATGAAAGCATACCGCGTGTAGACCAGAATTTTACTTCAACCGTTCCAAGTCTTTGTAAAAAATGAACATTTTCTTGCCCTCACGCAATCCGCGCGGTCCATGGGCGGACTGGGAAAGGCCCGCGATCCGGTTTCGACCGCGAAATCGGTACGATTGACCGGCCCCGAGCGCTACGCCGCCGGCGCGCGAGCGTCCAGCGCACCGTTGGCGGCAGCCGGATCGCGCCCGGCCGCCACGCCGGCCGCGGGAAAGCCGTCCGGCAGCCCGACCACGCGCACTTCGCGCTGCGGAAACGGAATGGAAATCCCGTGCTCGCCGAACAGCCGCCAGATGTTGCGGTTCACGCTCGAACGCACGCCCGACGTGCCTTTCGCCGCATCCTCGATCCAGAAGCCCAGCTCCAGGTCGATCCCGTCCGCGCCGAAACTCGCGAGGTACGGCGTCGGCGCCGGCTCGGCCAGCACGCGCGGCACGTCCTTCGCGGCTTCGGCAAGCAATGCGAGTGCCTGCTCGACGTCGCTCGTGTAGGCGACCTGCACCGCGACCTTCGCGTAGCCGCGCGTCAGGTACGACGACTGGTTCTGCACGACGTCGGTGATCAGCTTCTCGTTCGGGATCAGCGTCTCGTTGCCGTCGAGGCCGCGCACGACCGTGTAGCGCGTGCGGATCTGCGTGACGACGCCCTGCAGCCCGCCGACGCTGATCGCATCGCCGAGCCGCAGCGAGCGGTCGAGCAGGATGATGAAGCCCGACACGTAGTTGCTCGCGATCTTCTGCAGCCCGAACCCGAGGCCGACGCCCACCGCGCCGCCGAACACGCCGAGCACCGTCACGTCGATGCCGACGAGCGACAACCCGATCAGGATCGCCGCGAACACGAGCAGCGCGCGGCCGACCCGCGACAGCACGACCTTCAGGTTCGCATCGAGCGTGCTCGCGCGCGACAGGCGATCCTCGAGCACCGAGCCGAGCCACATCGCGACCATCAGCGTCACGCACACCCACAGCGCGCCGGAGATCACCGACAGCAGCGTGAGGTGCGCGGTCGCGACCCGGAACTGCACGCTGTCGAGCCAGCCGAGCACGTCGCGCTGGATGCCGAGCACGGTCATCACCATCGCGGCCCACACGACGGTCGACACGATCTTCTCGACGACCGACAGCCACGCGTGCGTGTGGCCGTCGCGCGCGAACACGCGCCGCGCGAAGAAGAACAGCACGTAGATCAGCCCGATGCCGAACAGCGGCACGAGCGCGAGCGACAGCAGCGACGTCGACATGAACGGCTCGAACGCGAGCTGCGCGCCGCCGACGAACACGCCGCCGAATAACGGAAACAACGCACGCTTCAGGCTTTGCGCGCCCGCGCCCGGCGCGCGTCCGGCCGCCCGGCGCCGCGCATCGATCCGAGCGTGCACGAAGCGCGCGGCCACCCACGCGAGACACAGCGCACCGACGAGAATCGCCGCCTGCCAGATCATCACCGGCTGGTGGAAATCGCGAATCACCGATGCCAGCCGGCGCGACAGCAGGCGGCTCTGCAGACTCTCCATCGTCCGTCCGGCCAGCCGTTACTGCGCGGCGCGGCGTTCGAGCACCGCGGCGAAGAAGCCGTCCGTCGCGTGACGGTGCGGCCACAGCGACAGGTAGTCGCCCGTCTCGAGTTCGACGCGCTGGTCGGCCAGCACCTTCTGCGCCGGCACCAGCACGAACTCGGGATGATCGGCGAGGAACTGTTCGACGATGCGCTCGTTCTCGGCATCGAGCACGCTGCAGGTCGCGTAGACGAGCCGGCCGCCCTTCTTCACGAGGCGCGCGGCGCTCGCGAGGATCGACGCCTGCTTCGGCGTCAGCTCGTCGATCGCGGTGCGCGTCTGGCGCCACTTCAGGTCGGGATTACGGCGCAGCGTGCCGAGGCCGCTGCACGGCGCGTCGACCAGCACGCGGTCGATCTTGCCGGCGAGCCGCTTGATCTTCGCGTCGTGCTCGCTGTCGATCAGCACCGGGTTCACGTTCGACAGCCCGCTGCGCGCGAGGCGCGGCTTCAGCTTCGCGAGGCGCTTCTCCGACACGTCGAACGCATAGAGGCGCCCCGTCGAGCGCATCATCGCGCCGAGCGCGAGCGTCTTGCCGCCCGCGCCCGCGCAGAAATCGACGACCATTTCGCCGCGCCGCGGCGCGACCAGCGAGCACAGCAGCTGGCTGCCTTCGTCCTGCACCTCGATCGCGCCTTCCTCGAACAGCTTCAGGCGCGTCAGCGCCGGCTTGCCGACCACGCGCACGCCGAACGGCGCGAACGGCGTCGCGCCCGCATCGATGCCGCTCGCGCGCAGCGCGTCGATCACCTGGTCGCGGGTCGCCTTCTGCGCGTTGGCACGCAGGTCGAGCGGCGCCGGGTAGTTCAGCGCGGCGGCGAGTTGCGCGAGCTCCTCGGCGTCGAAACGGGCCGACAGCGCCTGGTGAATCCAGTCGGGCAGGTTCGTGCGAATGCGCACCGGCAGGCTCGCCGGATCGATCTTCGACACGTGTTCGAGCCATGCCGACTCGGTGTCGGACAGGAACGGCTTCAGCGCATTGCGACCGACCGTCTGCATCAGGCCCAGCAGCGTGAGGCGCCGCGCGGGCGTGCCGGTGCCGCTCTCGGCCAGATGCGAAAACTCCATCTTCCGGCGCAGCACCGCGAACACGGCCTCGGCGATCACGCCGCGCTCCGCATGCCCGAGCTTCGGGTGCGCACGGAAGAACCGGCTCGTCGTCGCGTCGGCGGGGCCGGCGAATTTCAGCACCTCGGCCAGCAAAGTCTCGGTCTGGCCGATCAGGAATCCGTGCAGCTTCATACGCCCTCACTCGTTTCGGTATGCGGTTGATCCGCGAAAATCCAGCGCGCCTCGTCGGGCGCCACCACTGCGCGGCCGTTCTCGAGGCGCAGCCGCCCCTCGACGAACCAGCGCACCGCACGCGGATACAGCACATGCTCGACAGCCAGCACACGCCGCGCGAGCGCGGCCGCGTCGTCGCCGGCGCGCACGGGCACCGCGCCCTGCGCGACGATCGCGCCGCTGTCGAGCTCCGGAATGACGAAATGCACGCTCGCGCCATGCAGCGCGACGCCGGCGTCGAGCGCCTGCTGGTGCGTGTGGATGCCCTTGAAGCTCGGCAGCAGCGACGGATGGATGTTGAGCAGCCGGCCTTCGTATCGTCTGACGAATGCGGGCGTCAGGATGCGCATGAAGCCGGCGAGGACGACGAGATCGGGCGAGAAACGGTCGATCTCGGCGGCGAGCGCCGCGTCGAAGCTGTCGCGGCCGTCGAACGACCGGTGGTCGACCACCGCCGTCGCCGCCCCGTGCGACGCGGCAAAAGCCAGTCCGGCCGCATCGGGCCGGTTGGCGATCACGGCGGCAATCTCGGCCGGCCAGCGTTCCTGCGCGCACGCGCGGACGATGGCCTCCATGTTGCTGCCGCGACCGGAAATCAGGATCACGAGTTTTTTCATCCGCGAATTTTACCATTCGCCCTCGCGTTTCCCGCCTTCTCGGCCGTCGGCCCGCCCGAACGTTTATAATCTTCTGCTTTGCGGCATTCCACCGCTCATTCCCCGACGCTGCATCCGCTATCGTGAAAGTCTTCCGCGGCCTGCCCAACGCCGAGAGCCGCGCCCCGTGCGCGCTGACGATCGGCAACTTCGACGGTGTCCATCGCGGCCACCAGGCCCTGCTCGCGCGCGTGCGCGCGGCGGCGGACGCGCGCGGCCTGCCCGTGTGCGTGATGACGTTCGAGCCGCACCCGCGCGAATTCTTCAATCCGGCCGGCGCGCCGCCGCGCATCGCGATGCTGCGCGACAAGCTCGAGGCGCTGCGCGAGCACGGTGTCGACCGCGTCGTCGTCGAGCACTTCAACCACACGTTCGCGAGCCAGTCGCCGCAGGCGTTCGTCGAGCGCACGCTGGTGAACGGCCTGCACACGCGCTGGATGATGGTCGGCGACGATTTCTGCTACGGCGCGAAGCGCGCGGGCACCTTCGATACGCTGAAGGCGGCCGGCGAGCAGCACGGCTTCGAGGTCGAGCAGATGGGCACGGTGGCCGGCAGCGACGGCACGCGCATTTCCAGCTCCGGCGTGCGCGCGTCGCTCGCCGCGGGCGATCTCGACGCGGCCGCACAGGCGCTCGGCCACGGCTATGCGATCAGCGGCCACGTCGCGCACGGGCTGAAGCTCGGCCGCGATCTCGGCTTCCCGACGCTGAACCTGCCGATCGCGCACAAGCGGCCGGCGCTCGCGGGCATCTTCGTCGTGCAGGTGCACGGCCTCGGCCCCGAGCCGCTGCCGGGCGTCGCGAGCCTCGGGCTGCGTCCGACCGTCGACGATTCGGGCCGCGTGCTGCTCGAAGTCCACCTGCTCGACTGGCACGGCGACGCGTACGGCAAGCTGATCCGTGTCGAATTCCTGAAGAAGCTGCGCGACGAGGCGAAGTTCGACGATCTCGAGGCGCTGTCGCGCGCGATCGCGCTGGACGTCGCGAACGCGCGCGCGTACTTCGTCGAGCGCGACCGTGCGCCGGGCAGCCGGGCGACGGGCTTCGCGACGTCGGCCACCGACCGAATTAGCTGATCCGGACGGCGGCGCCCTGGCGCCGCACCCTCGCGCGCCTGCTCGCGCGCCTACCCGATTCACGACGCCCGAGCGTCCCCCGATTTAGATAGCGATCCCATCATGAGCAACAAGAAAGCCGATTCGAAACCGCAGGCCAAGTATCCGGTCAACCTGCTCGACACGCCGTTCCCGATGCGCGGCGACCTGCCCAAGCGCGAGCCGCAGTGGGTCAAGGAGTGGGAAGAGCGCGGCATCTACGACAAGATCCGCGCGGCCAGCAAGGGCCGGCCGAAGTTCATCCTGCACGACGGCCCGCCGTATGCGAACGGCGACATCCACCTCGGCCACGCGGTCAACAAGATCCTGAAGGACATCGTCGTCAAGTCGCGCAACATGGCCGGCTTCGACGCGCCGTACGTGCCGGGCTGGGACTGCCACGGCATGCCGATCGAAATCCAGATCGAGAAGCAGTTCGGCAAGTCGCTGCCGGCGGCCGAAGTGATGAGCAAGGCGCGCGCGTACGCGACCGAGCAGATCGAGAAGCAGAAGGTCGGCTTCAAGCGCCTGGGCGTGCTCGGCGACTGGGCCAACCCGTACAAGACGATGAACTTCGTGAACGAGGCGGAAGAGATCCGCGCGCTCGGCAAGATCATCGAGAAGGGCTACGTGTATCGCGGGCTGAAGCCGGTGAACTGGTGCTTCGACTGCGGCTCGGCGCTCGCGGAAGCGGAGGTCGAGTACAAGGACCGCACCGACCCGACGATCGACGTGATGTTCGCGTTCGCGGAGCCGGAAAAGACCGCGCACGCGTTCGGCCTGCCGGCGCTGCCGCGCGCCGAAGGCGGCATCGTGATCTGGACCACCACGCCGTGGACGATCCCCGCCAACCAGGCGCTGAACCTCCACCCGGAAATCGTCTACGCGCTCGTCGACACCGAGCGCGGGCTGCTGATCATCGCGCAGGAGCGCGTCGAAGCCTGCATGGCCGACTTCAAGCTGACCGGCCGCGTCGTCGCGACCGCGCCCGGCGTGAAGCTCGCGAACCTGCGCTTCCACCACCCGCTCGCGTCGGCCCACCCCGGCTACCAGCGCACCGCGCCCGTCTACCTCGGCGACTACGTGACGACCGATACGGGTACGGGCGTCGTGCACTCGTCGCCCGCGTACGGCATCGAGGACTTCCAGTCGTGCAAGGCGCACGGGATGACCGATTCCGACATCATCAACCCGGTGATGGGCGACGGCCGCTACATCGAGTCGCTGCCGCTGTTCGGCGGCCTGTCGATCTGGGACGCGAACCCGAAGATCGTCGACGCGCTGAACGCGGCCGGCTCGCTGCTGCGCAGCGAGAAGTACACGCACAGCTACATGCACTGCTGGCGCCACAAGACGCCGATCATCTACCGCGCGACGTCGCAATGGTTCGCCGGCATGGACGTGGCGCCGCGCGACGGCGGCAAGACGCTGCGCGAGACGGCGCTCGAAGGCGTCGACGCGACCGCGTTCTACCCGTCGTGGGGCAAGCAGCGCCTGTTCAGCATGATCGCGAACCGTCCCGACTGGACGCTGTCGCGCCAGCGCCAGTGGGGCGTGCCGATGGCGTTCTTCGTGCACAAGGAAACCGGCGAGCTGCACCCGCGCACGCTCGAGCTGCTCGAGGAAGTCGCGAAGCGCGTCGAGCAGTCGGGCATCGAAGCATGGCAATCGCTCGACCCGCGCGAGCTGATCGGCGACGACGCGAACCTGTACGAAAAGAACCGCGACACGCTCGACGTGTGGTTCGACTCGGGCACGACGCACTGGCACGTGCTGCGCGGCTCGCACAAGGATCAGCTGCAGTTCCCGGCCGACCTGTACCTCGAAGGCTCCGACCAGCACCGCGGCTGGTTCCACTCGTCGCTGCTCACGGCATCGATGCTCGACGGCCGCGCGCCGTACAAGGGCCTGCTCACGCACGGCTTCACGGTCGACGGCGAAGGCCGCAAGATGAGCAAGTCGCTCGGCAACGGCATCGACCCGCATGAAGTCGCGAACCGCCTCGGCGCGGAAATCATCCGTCTGTGGATCGCGTCGACCGACTATTCGGGCGAACTCGCGATTTCCGAGGAAATCCTGAAGCGCGTGACCGAAGGCTATCGCCGCATCCGCAACACGCTGCGCTTCCTGCTCGCGAACCTGTCGGATTTCGACTTCGCGCAGCACGCGGTGCCGGTCGACGAATGGCTCGAGATCGACCGCTACGCGGTCGCGTTCTCGCAGCAACTGCAGACGGAACTGCTCGGCCACTACGAGAAGTACGAGTTCCACCCGGTCGTCGCGAAGCTGCAGACGTACTGCTCGGAGGATCTCGGCGGCTTCTACCTCGACGTGCTGAAGGATCGCCTGTACACGAGCGCCGCCGATTCGCGCGCGCGCCGTTCCGCGCAAACGGCGCTGTACCACCTGACGCAAGGCCTGCTGCGCGTGCTCGCGCCGTTCCTGTCGTTCACGGCGGAAGAAGCGTGGAAGGTGTTCCAGCCGGCGAGCGACACGATCTTCACGGAGACCTACTATGCGTATCCGGAAGTTGCCGGCGCGGCCGCGCTGATCGAGAAGTGGGCGCTGCTGCGCGACGTGCGCGGCAACGTGACGAAGGCGCTCGAGGAAGCGCGCACCGCGAACCGCATCGGTTCGTCGCTGCAGGCCGAAGTGGCCGTGCATGCGAGCGGCGCGCGCTACGACGCGCTGACGAGCCTCGGCGACGATCTGAAGTTCGTGCTGATCACGTCGGCCGCGACGGTCGTCAAGGTCGACGACGACGCGCAGGAAAGCGTCGACGTGGCCGCGTCGAAGTACCAGAAGTGCGAACGCTGCTGGCACTACCGCGAAGATGTCGGCGCGCACGCCGATCATCCGACGCTGTGCGGCCGCTGCTTCTCGAACCTGTTTGAAAACGGCGAAATCCGGAGCGCTGCATAAATATGGCGAAGACCCTGTCGAAACCGGCCAGCGGCGCGCTCGCGCCCTGGCTCGGCATTTCGCTGATCGTGATCCTGTTCGACCAGTTGTCGAAGATCGCGATCCTGAAAACGTTCGCGTACGGCGCGCAGCATGCGCTGACGTCGTTCTTCAATCTCGTGCTGGTGTACAACCGCGGCGCCGCGTTCGGCTTCCTGTCGGCCGCGAGCGGCTGGCAGCGCTGGGCGTTCACCGCGCTCGGCATCGGTGCGACGCTCGTGATCTGCTTCCTGCTGCGCCGTCACGGCCAGCAACGCCTGTTCAGCCTGTCGCTCGCGCTGATCCTCGGCGGCGCGCTCGGCAACGTGATCGACCGGCTCGTCTACGGTCACGTGATCGACTTCCTCGATTTCCATCTCGGCGCGTGGCACTTCCCGGCGTTCAACCTCGCCGATTCCGCGATCACGGTGGGCGCGGTGCTGCTGGTCTACGACGAGCTGCGGCGCGTGCGCGGCTCGCGCTGAGCGCGCATACTCCGTGTCGACGGCCGGCTTCGCGCCGGCCGTTCCGTTTGACCCCAGGAGGCCTGAGTTGGCACACGCAGAACTCGCAGGAAAACACCTCGTTCTCGGCCTGACGGGCGGCATCGCCTGCTACAAGATCGCCGAACTCACGCGGCTGCTCGTGAAGGCCGGCGCGACCGTGCAGGTCGCGATGACCGACGCCGCCACCCAGTTCATCACGCCCGTCACGATGCAGGCGCTGTCGGGGCGGCCCGTCTATACGAGCCAGTGGGACGCGCGCATCGACAACAACATGGCGCACATCGACCTGTCGCGCGAAGCCGACGCGATCGTGATCGCGCCCGCGTCGACGGATTTCCTCGCGAAGCTCGCGCACGGGTTCGCCGACGACCTGCTGTCGACGCTGTGCGTCGCACGCGACTGCCCGCTGCTCGTCGTGCCCGCGATGAACCGCCAGATGTGGCAGAACCCGGCCACGCAACGCAACGCCGCGCAACTGCGCGCGGACGGCGTATCGGTGCTCGGCCCGGACTCGGGCGCGCAGGCATGCGGCGAAGTCGGCGACGGCCGCATGCTCGAGCCCGAGGCGATCTATGAAGCGATCGTCGCGCACTTCGCGCCGAAGGTGCTCGCGCACCGGCGCGTGCTGATCACGGCCGGCCCGACGTTCGAGCCGCTCGACCCGGTCCGCGGCCTGACGAACCGCTCCAGCGGCAAGATGGGCTTCGCGCTCGCGCGCGCCGCGCAGCAGGCGGGCGCCGACGTGCATCTCGTCGCCGGGCCGGTCGCGCTCGACACGCCGTGGGGCGTGACCCGCCAGGACGTGCAGACCGCGCAGCAAATGTACGACGCGGTGATGCAGGCGGTGGCCGATGCCGACATCTTCATCGCGGTGGCGGCGGTCGCCGACTGGCGCGTCGACCAGCCGGCCGAGCACAAGATGAAGAAGACGGCCGACCGCAAGATGCCGGCGCTCGCGTTCGTCGAGAACCCCGACATCCTCGCGTCGGTCGCGGCGCTGCCCGATGCGCCGTTCTGCGTCGGCTTCGCGGCCGAAAGCGGCGACCTCGACGTGCACGGCGACGAGAAGCGCAAGCGCAAGAACGTGCCGCTGCTCGTCGGCAACCTCGGCCCGCTGACGTTCGGGCGCGACGACAACGAAGTCGTGCTGTTCGAGGCCGCCGGCCTCACGCGCCTGCCGCGCGCGCCCAAGGACGAACTCGCGCATGCGCTCGTCGCGGAAATCGCGAAGCGCTTGCCCGACAACCGCCTGATCTGATCCCGCGCGGCGGCACTGGCCGCCGCGCCCTTCCCGACCGATTCGACGACCGCATGAAACTCGACCTGAAGATTCTCGACGCGCGCATGCGCGACTACCTGCCCGCCTACGCGACCGCCGGCAGCGCCGGCCTCGACCTGCGCGCGTGCCTCGACGCCCCGGTCACGCTGAAGCCGGGCGAAACCACGCTCGTGCCGACGGGCCTCGCGATCCACCTCGCCGATCCCGGCTATGCGGCGCTGATCCTGCCGCGCTCGGGCCTCGGCCACAAGCACGGGATCGTGCTCGGCAATCTCGTCGGCCTGATCGACTCCGACTATCAGGGTCAGTTGATGGTCTCGACGTGGAACCGCGGCCAGACCGAATTCGTGCTGAACCCGTTCGAACGGCTCGCGCAGCTCGTGATCGTGCCGGTCGTGCAGGCGCAGTTCAACATCGTCCACGAATTCGCCGAGAGCGATCGCGGCGAAGGCGGCTTCGGCAGCACCGGCCGCCACTGAGCCACGCAGCACGAAAAACGGGGCCGCGCGGTCAGCGCGCGTGTTGATGCCGGTAATGCAGCGCGTAAGCGAGCGTCAGCAGCACGACGAATACGATGCCGACCACCATCGTCATCCGGAATTCGCGCGTGAAAGCGGTCGTCAGCAGGATCGCCGCGACGAGCGCCGCGCCGAGCAGGCTGCCGAACGGGTGCCCCCACATCCGGAACGCGAGCGTAGGGCCCCGATACTTCGAACGGAAGCGCAGGTGCGTGACGAAGATCATCAGCCACGTAAACAGCGCGCCGAACATCGCGATCGCCATCATCACCGTGAACGCGGTGTCGGGCGCCAGCGCAACCAGCACGGCGGCCACCGCGACGCCGCTCGTCGAAATCCATAGCGCGGCGCGCGGCACGCCGTTCGCGCCCAGCCGGCCGAATACCGCCGGCGCGAGGCGCGCGCGCGACAGACTGAACATCATCCGCGTCGTCACGTAGAGCTGGCTGTTCATCGCCGACAGCGCCGCGATCAGCAGCACGAAGTTGATCACGCCCGCCGCATACGGCACGTGCGTCGCGGCCATCACCTTCACGAACGGGCTTTCGTCGGTGCCGGCCTGCGTCCACGGCACGATCGCCAGCATCAGCGACAGCGTCAGCAGGTAGAACAGCACGAGCCGGAACACGGTCGAGCGGAAGGCGCGCGCGACCGCGTGCTGCGGATCGCGCGCCTCGCCGGCCGCGATCGCGACGGCTTCGATGCTCATGTAGCTGAAAATCGCGACGATCACCGCGACCCAGGTACCCCAAGGCCCCTTCGGCATGAAGCCGCCGTGCGCGGTGTAGTTCGCGAAACCAATGCCCGATGCGGCCGGCGCCGACCACACGAGAAACGCGCCGAGCACGATGAACACGACGATCGCCGCGATCTTCAGCAACGAGAACGCGTATTCGACCGTCCCGTACAGCGTGACGCTGGCGAGGTTCACCGCGATCAGCAGCGCGGAGAAGCCGATCACCCAGTACCAGCCGGGCACGGCCGGGAACCAGTACTTCATGAACACGGCGATCGCGCTGATCTCGGTGCCGATCGCGAACACGACCGCGAACCAGTACGCATAGCGCACCAGGAAGCCCGCGAGCGGGCCGACGTAATGCTCGGCATACGCGCCGAACGAGCCGGCCGTCGGATGCGCGGCGGTCATTTCCGCGAGCGCGCCCATCAGCAGCAGCGCGATCAGCGCGCCGATCGCATAGGAAACCAGCACGCTCGGGCCGGCGAGCCCGATCGCGAACCCACTGCCGAGGAACAGCCCCGTGCCGATCGCGCCGCCGATCGCGATCATCGCCATCTGCCCCGACGTCAGCGCGTGGCGCAACCCTTGTTCGCGCGCGACGATATCGTCGAACGACCGTTGTTGTTGTGTCACTGCGTTACCACTCCCCTGCACCACCATCGCGCCGCCGGCGCCGGATAAAACGAAACGGCGCGGAGAACTTCCCGCGCCGTTCGCATGAACAACGAATGATCGCTTACTCGACTTCGACCGTCTCTTCGTTCGGCTTGTGCGGCGGATTCGCCAGCTTGTCGAACGACAACTGCACCTTGTCGCTTTCGTCGACGTCGACGGTCACATGACCGCCGTTGACGAGCTTGCCGAACAGCAGTTCGTCGGCCAGCGCGCGCCGGATCGTGTCCTGGATCAGCCGCTGCATCGGCCGCGCGCCCATCAGCGGGTCGAAGCCGTGCTTCGCGAGATGCTTGCGCAACGCGTCGGTGAAGAGCGCGTCAACCTTCTTCTCGTGCAGCTGTTCCTCGAGCTGAATCAGGAACTTGTCGACCACACGCATGATGATTTCCTCATCGAGCGAGCGGAAGCTGATGATCGCATCCAGGCGGTTGCGGAACTCCGGCGTGAACAGGCGCTTGATGTCGGTCATCTCGTCGCCCGTTTCGCGGCGCGTCGTGAAACCGATCGTCGCCTTCTGCATCGACTCGGCGCCCGCGTTCGTCGTCATGATGATGATGACGTTGCGGAAATCCGCCTTGCGGCCGTTGTTGTCCGTCAGCGTGCCGTGGTCCATCACCTGCAGCAGCACGTTGAAGATGTCCGGATGCGCCTTCTCGATTTCGTCGAGCAGCAGCACGCAATGCGGCTTCTTCGTGACGGCTTCGGTCAGCAGGCCGCCCTGGTCGAACCCGACGTAGCCCGGCGGCGCGCCGATCAGCCGGCTCACCGCGTGACGCTCCATGTATTCCGACATGTCGAAGCGGATCAGCTCGATGCCGAGCGTGAACGCGAGCTGGCGCGCCACTTCGGTCTTGCCGACACCCGTCGGGCCGGAGAACAGGAACGCGCCGATCGGCTTGTCCATCTTGCCGAGGCCCGCGCGCGCCATCTTGATCGAGGCCGCGAGCGCATCGATCGCCGGATCCTGGCCGAACACGACGCTCTTCAAGTCGCGATCGAGCGTCTGCAGCTTGCTGCGATCGTCCTGCGACACGCTCTGCGCCGGCACGCGCGCGATCTTCGAGATGATTTCCTCGATCTCGCCCTTGCCGATCGTCTTCTTCTGCTTCGACTTCGGCAGGATCCGCTGCGCGGCGCCCGCCTCGTCGATCACGTCGATCGCCTTGTCCGGCAGGTGACGGTCGGTGATGAAGCGTGCCGACAGCTCGGCCGCGGCCGACAGCGCACCCGACGAGTACTTGACGCCGTGATGCTCCTCGAAGCGCGACTTCAGCCCGCGCAGGATCGCGACCGTCTGCTCGACGCTCGGCTCCGTCACGTCGACCTTCTGGAAGCGCCGCGACAGCGCCGCATCCTTCTCAAAGATGCCGCGGTACTCGGTGAACGTCGTCGCGCCGATGCACTTGAGCGTGCCCGAAGACAACGCCGGCTTCAGCAGGTTCGATGCATCGAGCGTGCCGCCCGACGCGGCGCCCGCGCCGATCAGCGTATGGATTTCGTCGATGAAGAGGATCGCGTGCGGCCGCTCCTTCAACTCCTTCAGCACCGTCTTCAGACGCTGCTCGAAATCGCCGCGATACTTGGTGCCCGCGAGCAGCGCGCCCATGTCGAGCGAATACACCTGCGCGTTCGCGAGGATGTCCGGCACTTCGCCGCGGGTGATCCGATACGCGAGCCCTTCGGCGATCGCGGTCTTGCCGACGCCGGCTTCGCCGACGAGCAGCGGGTTGTTCTTGCGGCGACGGCACAGCACCTGCACGACGCGCTCGACCTCCGGCTCGCGGCCGATCAGCGGATCGATGCGGCCGTCCTTCGCCATCTGGTTCAGGTTCTGCGTGAACTGCGCGAGCGGCGTTTCCTTCTGCGCGTTCGCGTCCTCGCTTTCCGCGTTCGCGTCGGTCGACTTCGCGGCTTCGCCGCTGTTCGTCTTCGCGATACCGTGCGAAATGAAGTTCACCACGTCGAGACGCGTGACGCCCTGCTGCTGCAGGTAGTAGACGGCGTGCGAATCCTTCTCGCCGAAGATCGCGACCAGCACGTTCGCGCCGGTGACTTCCTTCTTGCCGTTCGACGTCGACTGGACGTGCATGATCGCGCGCTGGATCACGCGCTGGAACCCGAGCGTCGGCTGGGTATCGACATCGTCGGTGCCCGGGACGGTAGGTGTGTTGTCGTGGATGAAATTGCGCAGGTTCTGACGCAAGTCCTCGATGTTGGCCGCACACGCGCGCAACACCTCGGCTGCCGTCGGATTATCCAGCAGGGCCAGCAGCAGGTGCTCGACCGTAATGAACTCATGGCGCGCCTGGCGTGCTTCCATGAACGCCATGTGCAGGCTGACTTCCAATTCCTGGGCAATCATGCTTCCTCCATCACGCACTGCAGCGGATGCCCTGCCTGCCGCGCATGGGTAACGACTTGCTCAACCTTGGTCGACGCGATGTCCCGCGTATAGACCCCACAAACCCCTCGCCCTTCGCGATGGACCTTCAGCATGATCTGCGTGGCCGTCTCGCGATCCTTCTTGAAATACTCCTGGACCACCATCACGACGAATTCCATCGGCGTGAAGTCGTCGTTCAGCAGCACCACCTTGTACATCGAAGGCGGCTTCAGCTTCTGCTGCTTGCGTTCCAGGACGGTACTGTCCTGCTTGTCCGGGATAATCGCCATACACCCATTCTAAACAACTCGGACAGGCCCGCAATCCTGCCATTACCCGACCGACCGGCCGGCGCCCTCCCCGGTATCCCGGAACACGCGATCGCCCTCGCGCCATACGAAAGCCGGCTGCGGTGCCGGCTTTCACGCATGGCGCGGAACACGAACCGTCAGTGGGAGTCGCACCGGAACGTCGTGTCCGCATCCAGTATCCCACAAGCCGGGACGACTCGAACGCGTGTCACTCGAGCCTGGTATATGAGCCGATTATGCGGCTTTTCAAGCCCCCGCGCTTGGCCACATGCTGCAAAGCAAAGCCGGAAAAACCCTGAAAATGGGTTCTTTACAACGACCCTCCAACCGTCTAAAAATTCCACTTGACACTCTAATAAAGAGCGCCAACAATCAAGCTGGCACTTTTTTCAATTCGTCTGACGGCGAAATGAAAGAGGCCGAAGGTGAGCTTGTGAGGGGGGAACGGCTGTATTTTCCGGTCGTTTAGCTTTTCGAGCGTGCTCGTGGTAAGTAGCAGCGACTGTGTGACAGGGGAAGTAGGAAAATGGCAACTGGTATCGTTAAGTGGTTCAACGACGCGAAGGGCTTCGGTTTCATCACTCCCGACGAGGGCGGTGAAGATCTGTTTGCGCACTTCTCGGCCATCAACATGCAGGGTTTCAAGACCCTCAAGGAAGGCCAGAAGGTAAGCTTCGAGGTCGTCCAAGGCCCGAAGGGCAAGCAGGCTTCGAACATCCAGGCTGCCTGAAGGCAACGGATTTCGGATGAAGAAACCCGGCATATGCCGGGTTTCTTTTTTTGTGGCGCATCTTTCAAAGCGCCAATGCATCGGCGATTTGATTGTCGTTTTCATACAATCGCGGCGCGCAATATACGATTGTCGCGCCAAAGATGCGAATGCGCGGCGCATGAAAAACGGGCGCGCCGCCGAAGCGCCGCGCCCGCCCGATACCCGCACTTGCTGGCGACACGTGCGGCGTACCGGATCCGACACCCCGGCAACGCCGCCAGCGCCATTCGTTACCAGCTGTACGACGCGCCCGCGCCCCACGTCGTCGCCGCGGAGCTGAAGCCGGCGCCGATCTTCATCTTCAGGTTCTCGCGGAGCCGGACCGACGCGCCGAACGCGCCGGCCTGATAGCCGAGATAGCTGCCAAAGCCCATGCCGACGGCAATCGTCTTGCCGGGATCGACATCCGGAATCATCGTCAGCGCGGTGGCCGCCGCGACGCCGCTGTAGGCACGTCGCGCGACCGCGTTGAGTTGACGGAGGTTCACGGCATCCGAAGGCAGCACGGCGTCCGCGAGGTTGGCGATCTTCCTCTCGTTCGTCGGCGTGCCCACCGACACGGTATTGTCACGATCCGCCACCGAGCCGCTCCCCAGCGCCACGGAGTTCGCGCCGGTCGCGACCGCGTCCGTACCGATTGCCGTGCTGTGCGCGCCGGCCGCCGATGCCCCAGAGCCGAGCGTCACGCTGCCGTTGCCGGCCGCGACCGCGCCCGTGCCAACCGCGACGCTGCGCGCGCCGAGCGCCTGGGCGCGCACGCCGTTCGCCATGCTCGCGTCGCCCGTTGCGGCCGCTGCCGCGCCCAACGCCATGCTGTTGTCCGCGCCCGCCAGCGCGCCGACACCCACCGCGGTGCTGTTCGCACCCGATGCGTACGCACCGGCTCCGGCCGCGAGACTCGCATTGCCGGCCGCCGCGGCCTGCGCGCCAAGCGCCGTACCGTTCACGCCCGACGCCGTCGCGCCGGTGCCGGCCGCCATGCTCTGCTCGGCGCTCGCATTCGCGCCCTTGCCGAGCGCGACGCTCGCGTCGCCCGTCGCCGACGCCGAATTGCCGAGCGCCGTGCCGTCCACACCCGCGGCCAACGCGTTCACGCCGACCGCCGAGCCGTTCGCGCCCGATGCCGTCGCGCCGGTGCCGGCCGCCATGCTCTGGTCGGCGCTTGCGTTCGCGCCCTTGCCCAGCGCGATGCTCGCGTCGCCCGTCGCCGACGCCGAATTGCCGAGCGCCGTGCTGTCCACGCCCGCCGCCGACGCGTGCACACCGACCGCCGAGCTGTTCACGCCCGACGCCGCCGCGCCGGTACCGGCCGCCATGCTCTGCTCTCCGCTTGCGTTCGCGCCCTTGCCGAGCGCGATGCTCGCGTCGCCCGTCGCCGACGCCGAATTGCCGAGCGCCGTGCTGTCCACTCCCGTCGCCGAAGCATTTACGCCGACCGCCGAGCTGTTCGCGCCCGACGCCGCCGCGCCGGTACCGGCCGCCATGCTCTGGTCGGCGCTTGCGTTCGCGCCCTTGCCCAGCGCGATGCTCGCGTCGCCCGTCGCCGACGCCGAATTGCCGAGCGCCGTGCTGTCCACACCCGTCGCCGACGCGTGCACACCCACCGCCGAGCTGTTCACGCCCGATGCCGTCGCGCCGGTGCCGGCCGCCATGCTCTGGTCGGCGCTTGCGTTCGCGCCCTTGCCGAGTGCGATGCTCTCATCGCCCGTGGCCGATGCCGAATTGCCGAGCGCAGTGCTATCCACACCCGTCGCCGACGCATTCACGCCGACCGCGGAGCTGTTCGCGCCCGATGCCGTCGCGCCGGTGCCTGCCGCCATGCTCTGGTCGGCGCTCGCGTTCGCGCCCTTGCCCAGCGCGACGCTCGCGTCGCCCGTCGCCGACGCCGAATTGCCGAGCGCCGTGCTGTCCGTGGCGGACGCGTTCGAGTTTTTCCCGAGCGCGACGCTGTTTTGCCCCGTGCCGGGTGACGGCAACGAAGAATTGGCAAGCCTGTCGTTGATGTTGTTGATCGATCCGGCCAGCGAATCGGCCGTCGCGCCCAACCGGCCGACTGCGTTGCTCAATTGATCGATCTGCTCCTGCAACGACAGTTGAGCGCGCGCATCCGTGGCCAACAGACTCGACATGCCAATCACACTTGCCGCGATGGTACGCAAGGTCAGAACGCGCACGGCACGCTTTTCGTTCATCAGACCGCCCATCGGGTTTCTTATTAATTTCATAAGAGTCCTAAATACTTGATTTCGTCACTCATGGCGCGACATCGTTTGAATTCAAGAGAAACGGATATCGTCTTGCGCCCGCGTCAATACCGCGCAACGTCATGGCGACACCGGCGATGCCCGCCCGCATGGGCCGGCACCGTAGCGCGTCATGGAAATTGCACTCGACCGAGTATAGGGACCGTCAACTCAAAAGAATATGAGCCAAGTACGAAATTAAGCGCTGTCCGATTGCGTGGATATCGAACATCGGATGCGTCTGAACAGGAATGGCCGCTGTGCGATCGCGGGACGATCGATCCGCCGTCAAACCAGCCCGACGGCGGATCGATCCGGCATCACATCACCTTCAGCGTTCCCATCATCCCGAGATCCTCGTGTTCGAGGATGTGGCAGTGAAACATGCGCTCGCCGGACATCTCCTGCGTGGTGAGGATCGTCACGGTTTCGCCGCTGCGCACGTTCACGGTATCACGCCATGCGCGGAACGGCTCGGGGATGCGCGAGCCGTTCGACGCGCGCTCGATCACCTGAAACTGCGTGCCGTGCAAATGGAACGGGTGATCCATGTCGGTGGCGTTGTGGATCTCCCAGCGCTCGACGTCGCCACGGCGGCTCGTCAGCGTCGCGCGATGCGGCGCGTACGTATCGCCGTTGATCGTGAAGCGCATGCCCGCCGGGCGGCCGTGCGCCGCCCCCTTCATCATCGCGTCCATGTCCATTTCCTCGCCGAACGCGACCGTCTTGTGCGCGACCGGTTCGCCCAGCGGCGGCACCGTGCGCAGCGTGGCAGGCAGCGCGCGGGCCTCGGCGGGCGCGAACGCGACATCGGCCAGCGCCAGCGCCGGATCGGGCGGCAGGCTGCCGTGACCGTCGTCGTGCGACATCGCCATCTTGCGGCGGTCGTACTCGGCCGCCTGCAGCACCGCGCGGGACACACGATCGCCGGCACGCACCAACAGTTCCGCGCGCTCGCCCGGCGCAATCAGCAGCGACGTCACGCGCCGCGGCGCGTCGAACAGCCCGCCGTCCGTGCCCACCTGCTCGAACGCGCGACCGTCGTCGAACGCGATGCGCAGGTAGCGTGCGCTGCACGCGTTCCAGACACGCCAGCGTTCGTCGCCCGCGACGTCGATGCGCGGCCGGCGCGCACCGTTGACCAGCACGAACTGGCCTTCGCGGCCGTTCATCCAGTCCATCATGTCGTTCGGCGCGATCGTGCCGTCGCGCGCAAGCTTCAGATCCGACACGAACAGGTGGCGCTCGGGCCAGCCGGCAAGCGGATCCTCCGCGGCGCGCACGACGAACGGGCCGGCCAGCCCGCGAAACACCTGCTCGGCGGTCATCATGTGCGGATGCGGGTGGTACCAGTACGTACCGGCGCTACCCTTCGGCAGCGTGAAGCGATACACGCGCGACGCGCCGGGCGCGACCGGATCGGAAGGGTTGCCGTCCTGGTCGGGCGGCACGGGCAGGCCGTGCCAGTGGATCGTCGACGGCTGCGGCAGCTTGTTCACGAACCGGATCTCGACCGTATCGCCCTCGCGCACGTCGATCAGCGGGCCGACGACGGGGCCTTGCGTGCCCGGGCCGAACTGCCAGAACGGGGTCGGCCGCGCACCGCGCAGCAGCGCTCGCGCCACCGGTTGAGCGACCAGCGTGGCCCGGAATGTGCCGGGCTCTTGGCTTTCGTTGGCCAGCGTGCGCAACGTCGCGAGCGGCGCGCCCGCCGGCAGCGCGTCGGCGGCCGCCAGGGCAGCCGGAGCGGGCTTGCCGTGCTGCGCGTGCGCCGACATCCCTGACATACCCGACATGCCCGGCATGTCGTCCATCGAATCCATGCCGGCCATGCCCGCGTGACCGGCATGCTGCGCCGATGCGGCGCGCGCGAACAGCGACGCGGCCGCGACACCGATGGTGCGCGACAGGAAGGTTCTCCGTCTCATCAATCGATCCTCGTTATCCGTGCAGCGCCGCGCGAGAGCCGCGGCGATCGCGTCATCATAACCGCAGGGCCGGATCGAAAAACGCCGCCGCGGGACGGGTGGCGATACGCCGCAGCACGCATCGTTACCGCGCCGGACGGCGTCACGACGGCCATCGCCGGGCGGTGTTTCGGCACGCATGGCGCCGCCCCTTCGCACATTCCAGCGAACGCGCTGTGCGCCTTCCACTCGGCCCTCGCGCTCTCCGCCGCTGCAGCCGGATGCTCGCATCCGCCTATTTTTCACGATGCGGAACAAGTCACTGCGTTATAAAAATTCGTGGTGCAGGGCACAAATTTCCCGTTTCGCGATGCCGAAAAACGTTCCGCAATACAAAACGACGAAAATAATCAATTGTTTTTAAAAGGGAATTTTTGTTTCGAGAAGTCGCTCTACGCGCACCATCCGAGCGGAGCCCGGACGTAGACTTGGTTCCATGCACTGACGCTTCGCCACGACGTTCGACACGGAATCCGGCGCAAGCAGCCAGTCGGGCCACAGCCGGGCGAACCGGCGGACGGCGCAACAGAATCGCTTGTGATCAGAAAGGGAGAACGGAAATGAAGGGATTTCGCTTTGGTTCAGCGCTCGGGTCGTTCTACATCCTGCCGGGTAACGGCGGCTGGGAAGCGACGTTCGGCAACGCCCTGCTCGGCGCGTTCTCGTGCCCCGAAGTGGCGGCCGACCATATCTCGCGCGGCGACTGCGAGCAACTGTCCGAACTCGACACCGCGACGCTCGAAGTGCCGCATGAAATCGCCGAATGGGAAATCGTTCACGTCTGAATGGCAACCCCGCAACGACAAACGCCCCGGGCGACCGGGGCGTTTTTCTTGTGTGCCGGGCGGCGAACGGTTCAATCCGCCGCACCGGCGCATGCATCGGCTCGCGCGAGTGCGCGGCCGGCGTCAGGCGACCGCGTCGACGATGCCGTTCAGCGTCGCGCTCGGGCGCATGGCCTGGCTCGTCAGCTCGACGTTCGGACGGTAGTACCCGCCGATCGCCTGCGGCTTGCCTTGCGCGGCCGCCAGTTCTTCCAGGATGCGCGCCTCGTTGTCCGACAGCGCCTTCGCCACACCTTCGAACTGCGCCTTCAGCGCGGCGTCCTCGCTCTGCTCGGCCAGCGCCTGCGCCCAGTACAGGCACAAGTAGAAGTGGCTGCCGCGGTTGTCGAGGCCGCCGACCTTGCGCGCCGGCGACTTGTTCTCGTCCAGGAACTTGCCGGTCGCCTGGTCGAGCGTCTTCGCGAGCACGAGCGCCTTCGCGTTCTGGTACGCGTTGCCGAGGTGTTCGAGCGACGCGGCCAGCGCGAGGAATTCGCCGAGCGAATCCCAGCGCAGGAAGCCTTCCTCGACGAACTGCTGCACGTGCTTCGGCGCCGAGCCGCCCGCCCCCGTTTCGAACATCCCGCCGCCGGCCATCAGCGGCACGATCGACAGCATCTTCGCGCTGGTGCCGAGTTCCATGATCGGGAACAGGTCGGTCAGGTAGTCGCGCAGCACGTTGCCGGTGACCGAGATCGTGTCCTTGCCCGCACGGATGCGCTCGAGCGAGAAACGCGTCGCTTCGACCGGCGTCATGATGCGGATGTCGAGGCCGTTCGTGTCGTGATCCTTCAGGTAGCGTTCGACCTTCGCGATGATCTGCGCATCGTGCGCGCGCGCCGGATCGAGCCAGAACACGGCCGGGGCGCCGGTCGCGCGGGCGCGGTTGACCGCGAGCTTGACCCAGTCCTGCACCGGTGCGTCCTTCGTCTGGCACATGCGCCAGATGTCGCCCGACTCGACCGCGTGCTCGAGCAGCACGTTGCCGGCTTCGTCGATGACCCGCACGACACCGTCCGCCGGAATCTGGAACGTCTTGTCGTGCGAACCGTATTCCTCGGCCGCCTGCGCCATCAGGCCCACGTTCGGCACGCTGCCCATCGTGACCGGATCGAACGCGCCGTGCTGCTTGCAGTCCTCGATCACGGCCTGGTACACGCCCGCGTAGCAGCGGTCCGGAATCACGGCCTTCGCGTCGTACAGTTGACCGTCCGGGCCCCACATGCCGCCCGAATCGCGGATCATCGCCGGCATCGACGCGTCGACGATCACGTCGCTCGGCACGTGCAGGTTCGTGATGCCCTTGTCCGAGTTGACCATCGCGAGGCGCGGGCGCACCGCGTACTCGGCCTTGACGTCCGCTTCGATCGCCTCGCGCGTGTCGGCCGGGAGATCCTTCAGGCGCGCGTAGAGGTCGCCGATCCCGTTGTTCGGGTTGAAGCCGACCTTCGCCAGCACGTCCGCGTGCTTCGTCAGCGCGTCGCGGTAGAACACCGACACGAAGTGGCCGAACAGGATCGGGTCCGAGACCTTCATCATGGTCGCCTTCAGGTGCACCGAGAACAGCACGTCCTGCGCCTTCGCGTCGGCGATCTGCGCCTCGATGAAGCTGCGCAGCGCGTTGCGGCTCATCACCGACGCGTCGATCACTTCACCGGCCTTCACGGCCGTCTTTTCCTTCAGCACCTGCTTCGTGCCGTCGGTGGTCGTCAGTTCGATCTTCACGCTGCCGGCCGCGGCGATCAGCGCCGACTTCTCGCTGCCGTAGAAGTCGCCTTCGGTCATGTGCGCGACGTGAGCCTTCGACGTGGACTTCCACGCGCCCATCTTGTGCGGATGCTTGCGTGCGTAGTTCTTGACCGACAGCGGCGCGCGGCGGTCGGAGTTGCCTTCGCGCAGCACCGGGTTCACCGCGCTGCCCTTGATCTTGTCGTAGCGCGCCTTGACGGCCTTCTCTTCGTCCGTCGACGGGTCTTCCGGATAGGCCGGCAGCGCGTAGCCCTGCGCCTGCAGTTCGGCGATCGCGGCCTTCAGCTGCGGCACCGATGCGCTGATGTTCGGCAGCTTGATGATGTTCGCTTCCGGCTTCAGCGTGAGCTGGCCCAGCTCGGCCAGATCGTCGGAACCCTTCTGCTCCGACGGCAGGATGTCTGCGAATGCAGCGATGATGCGGCCGGCGAGCGAGATGTCGCGCGTTTCGACGGCGACGCCGGACGAACGCGTGAAGGCCTTGACGATCGGCAGCAGCGAATAGGTCGCGAGCGCGGGCGCTTCGTCGGTGAGGGTGTAGATGATCTTGGGCGAAGTGGACATGGTGGTCAAAGCATTGCTACGTGATGGTGGGACTGAAGAGCGCCGGCGGTAACCGGCGGGGAGCGACCGGGTCGATCGCGAAAGGGGCGCGCCGGCTCAGCCGGGCGGTGGTGTTGCGAGGGCCGTCATGTTCTACCTTGCAGGGCCTGCGGGCCGCATCGCGGCGCCGCGGCCCGGATGCCGGGCCGCCCTGCCAACAAACCTGCCATCCACGAAACGCTCCGGCGCCGGCAGACAGCGCCGGGGCGGCCGGCATCGTGCCGGCCCACCCCGGAAGGGGTCTTACATGTTCTCGATCAGCACTTCGCCGAAGCCGGAGCACGACACTTGCGTCGCACCTTCCATCAGGCGCGCGAAGTCGTACGTGACGCGCTTCTGCAGGATCGACTTCTCCATCGCGGCGATGATCGTGTCGGCTGCTTCCGTCCAGCCGAGGTGGCGCAGCATCATTTCCGCCGACAGGATCTCGGAACCCGGGTTCACGTAATCCTTGCCCGCGTACTTCGGCGCCGTGCCGTGCGTCGCCTCGAACATCGCGACCGAATCCGACAGGTTCGCGCCCGGCGCGATCCCGATGCCGCCGACCTGCGCGGCCAGCGCGTCGGAGATGTAGTCGCCGTTCAGGTTCAGCGTCGCGATCACGTCGTATTCGGCCGGGCGCAGCAGGATCTGCTGCAGGAACGCGTCGGCGATCGAATCCTTGATCACGATCTCGTTGCCCGTCTTCGGGTTCTTCACGCGCATCCACGGGCCGCCGTCGATCAGCTCGCCGCCGAATTCCTTCTGCGCGAGCGCGTAGCCGGCGTCACGGAACAGGCCTTCCGTGAACTTCATGATGTTGCCCTTGTGCACCAGCGTGACCGACTTGCGATCGTTGTCGATCGCGTACTGGATCGCCTTGCGCACGAGCCGCTCGGTGCCTTCGGTCGACACGGGCTTGACGCCGATCCCGGAGGTTTCCGGGAAGCGGATCTTCTTCACGCCCATCTCGTCCTGCAGGAACTTGATCACCTTCTTCGCCTGCTCGGAGCCCGCGGCCCATTCGATGCCCGCGTAGATGTCTTCCGAGTTCTCGCGGAAGATCACCATGTCGATCTTCTGCGGCTCGCGCACCGGCGACGGCACGCCCTTGAAGTACTGGACCGGGCGCAGGCACACGTAGAGGTCGAGCTCCTGGCGCAGCGCGACGTTCAGCGAACGGATGCCGCCGCCGACCGGGGTCGTGAGCGGCCCCTTGATCGACACGACGTATTCCTTCAGCACCTGCAGCGTTTCGTCCGGCAGCCACACGTCCGGGCCGTACACCTTGGTCGCCTTCTCGCCCGCGAAGATCTCCATCCAGTGGATCTTGCGCTTGCCCTTGTACGCATGCGCGACCGCCGCGTCGACGACCTTGATCATGACCGGCGTGATATCGAAGCCCGTACCGTCGCCTTCGATATAGGGAATGATCGGCTGATCGGAAACGTTGAGCGAGAAGTCCTTGTTGACGGTGATCTTGTCACCGCCCTCCGGAACCTTGATGTGCTGATACGGCATGATCGACTCCAGTGACGTGGCTGAGCAGGTGATGCTGGTCGAAGCTGCGCGCGCGGCGGGGGCGCGGCATGGCCACCCCGTGACGGCAACAGCGAGCCGCTATTCTAGCGCCCCAACCGGGCACTTCGGCGCGAACCGCGGCACTGCGTATCAAGACCTCACTTATGTCTTATATAAGACAGAGGACTTGCCGTTCCGTATTATGCATTAAGATTCCGCCATTTGCCATAGACCGCCCGCCCCCGGCTCCGTACGGGCGCCGGGCGGGCGCCCTGCCATGAACCTGATCGCCCTCAACAAGCCGTTCGGCACGATTTGCCAGTTTTCCGCGCACGAGACGCGGCCGTCGCTCGGCGACTGGGTAAAAACGCCCGGCGTGTACGCGGCCGGCCGGCTCGATGCGGACAGCGAGGGGCTGCTGCTGCTCACCGACGACGGCGCGCTGCAGGCACGCATCGCGGAGCCGCGCCACAAGCTCGTGAAGCGCTACTGGGCCCAGGTCGACGGCGCGCCGGGGCCGGCCGACCTGAAGGCGCTCGCGCGCGGCGTCGATCTCGGCGACTACGTGACGCGCCCGTGCCGCGCCGAATTCATCGAGCCGCCCGACACGCTGTGGCCGCGCAATCCGCCGATCCGCTACCGCGCCGCGATCCCGACCACGTGGATCGAGCTCGCGATCACCGAGGGCAAGAACCGGCAGGTGCGCCGGATGACGGCGGCCGTCGGCTTTCCGACGTTGCGCCTGGTGCGCGTCGGCATCGGCGCGCTCGATATATTCGCGCTCGGCATTGCGCCGGGCGAAACAATCGCCCTGCCGCCGCGCGCGCCGTGGGACGGTTTCGCAGCCGCCGGGTAGCGGATCCGGACCGCGCGAATTTTTCGTCGTCTTTTTCGTCAACCGGGCGCGCAGATCGCGCGTTAAACCACGCAGATGCCAACCTTAGCTATCCGGCATTGGCAGCCGAACCCCGTGTTTGCGTCACGAAAGCGACGTTTTATTCGAATACGATTCGGCGCCCGCAGCGCAAAGAGAAATTTCTCGAAGCGTCTGTCAACCGAAAGGTGGATGGCACCGTTAGACGACATGACTCCTATTGCCGGGTCATTTGGTTAATTAACTAAAGCTGAGGAACACAACATGAACAAACTGATCGCCGCTCTGGTCGCTGGTCTCTTCGCAACGGCTGCTTTCGCACAAGCATCGGCTCCGGAAGCTGCTTCGGCTGCTGCTCCGGCAGCTGCTTCGGCACCGGCAAAGCACAAGGCTGCCAAGAAGCACCACGCCAAGAAGCACCACGCAGCGAAGAAGGCAGCTAGCGAAGCCGAAGCGCCGGCAGCTGCTTCGAACTAAGTAAGCAAGCTGTAATAACGCAGTCAAGAACACGCAGTCCTGCCGTTCTTACGGCGTTGAAAGGCAGATCACCGCAAGGCGATCTGCCTTTTTCTTTTTTGTGCCCGCCGCCGCGCATCGCGTACCATGCGGGTCTTGCTTTCCAGACAGGAGCCATGCTGTGCCATTCTCCCTGCGCCCGTCGCTCGGCCGCCTTGCGCGCGCCGCCGTGTTTCCCGCCGCGCTCGCCGTTCTCGCGCTCGGCATGCAGGCCGCCGGCGCGCAAGTGCCGCCCGGCGCCAAGCAGCCGAGCGAGTTCCCGCGCGTGAAGCTGCGCGCCGGCATGTACGTGATCGACGCGGCCGTCGCCGCGAACGACGCCGACCGCGAACAGGGGCTGATGTACCGTTCGCAGCTCGCGCCGAACGAGGGCATGCTGTTCGTCTTCAACGAGAACGCCGTGCACTGCTTCTGGATGAAGAACACGCTGATTCCGCTGTCGATCGCGTTCATCCGCGCGGACGGCACGATCACCGACATCGACGAGATGAAGGCCGAGACGACCGACAACCACTGCCCGCGCAACAACGGCGTCTATGCGCTCGAGATGAGCAAGGGCTGGTTCGCCGCGAAGGGCATCAAGCCGGGCATGAAGCTCGACGGGCTGCCCAAGCCGCAGTAAACGCCCATGCCGCGGCGGCGCCGCGCGTCGACCCGAGCCGGCCGCTCGCAGCGCGCCGGCTTTTTTTTCGCCCGCCCGCGGCGCCCGCCTTGATTCGGCACACGCTGCCCGCATCTGCAAAAGCCACGGACAAGCGCTATCCTTTAAATCTCGCTTGTTCCAGTCCGGGCCGGCCCAGCCGGCCCCCTTACGATCCGAACCACCAGGAGGTTCACGTGCCCCGCAAAACCCCCATCGAGCGCTATCGAAACATCGGGATCAGCGCTCACATCGACGCCGGCAAGACCACGACGACCGAGCGCATCCTGTTTTACACCGGTGTGAGCCACAAGATCGGTGAAGTGCACGACGGCGCGGCCACGATGGACTGGATGGAGCAGGAGCAGGAACGCGGCATCACGATCACGTCGGCGGCGACCACGGCCTTCTGGAAGGGCATGGCCGGCAACTATCCGGAACACCGGATCAACATCATCGATACGCCCGGGCACGTCGACTTCACGATCGAGGTCGAGCGCTCGATGCGCGTGCTCGACGGCGCGTGCATGGTCTACGACTCGGTCGGCGGCGTGCAGCCGCAATCCGAGACCGTGTGGCGCCAGGCGAACAAGTACAAGGTGCCGCGCATCGCGTTCGTCAACAAGATGGACCGGATCGGCGCGGACTTCTTCCGCGTGCAGAAGCAGATCGGCGAGCGCCTGAAGGGCGTCGCCGTGCCGATCCAGATTCCGATCGGCGCAGAGGACCATTTCCAGGGCGTCGTCGATCTCGTGAAGATGAAGGCGATCGTGTGGGACGACGAAAGCCAGGGCGTGAAATTCACGTACGAGGACATCCCCGCGAACCTCGTCGATCTCGCGCACGAATGGCGCGAGAAGATGGTCGAGGCCGCGGCCGAAGCGAGCGAGGAACTGCTCGAGAAGTATCTGCACGACCATGAATCGCTGACCGAGGACGAGATCAAGACCGCGCTGCGCAAGCGCACGATCGCCAACGAGATCGTGCCGATGCTGTGCGGCAGCGCGTTCAAGAACAAGGGCGTGCAGGCGATGCTCGACGCGGTGATCGACTACCTGCCGTCGCCGGTCGACGTGCCCGCGATCCTCGGCCACGACTTCGCCGATCCGGAAAAGCCGGCGGAACGCCACCCGAGCGACGACGAGCCGTTCTCGTCGCTCGCGTTCAAGATCATGACCGACCCGTTCGTCGGCCAGCTGATCTTCTTCCGCGTGTATTCGGGCGTCGTCGAGTCGGGCGACACGGTGCTCAACGCGACGAAGGACAAGAAGGAGCGGCTCGGCCGGATCCTGCAGATGCACGCGAACGAGCGCAAGGAAATCAAGGAAGTGCGCGCGGGCGACATCGCGGCGGCCGTCGGCCTGAAGGAGGCGACCACCGGCGACACGCTGTGCGATCCGGCCAAGCCGATCATCCTCGAGAAGATGGAATTCCCGGAGCCGGTGATCTCGCAGGCCGTCGAGCCGAAGACGAAGGCCGACCAGGAAAAGATGGGCCTCGCGCTGAACCGGCTCGCGCAGGAAGATCCGTCGTTCCGCGTGCAGACCGACGAAGAGTCCGGCCAGACGATCATTTCGGGGATGGGCGAGCTTCACCTCGAAATCCTGGTCGACCGGATGAAGCGCGAGTTCGGCGTCGAGGCGACGGTCGGCAAGCCGCAAGTCGCCTATCGCGAAACGGTGCGCACGACGGCGGCCGACGTCGAAGGCAAGTTCGTCAAGCAGTCGGGCGGTCGCGGCCAATACGGCCACGCGGTGATCACGCTCGAGCCGAACCCGGGCAAGGGCTACGAGTTCCTCGACGAGATCAAGGGTGGCGTGATTCCGCGTGAATACATCCCGGCGGTCGACAAGGGTATCCAGGACACGCTGAAGTCGGGCGTGCTCGCCGGCTACCCGGTCGTCGACGTGAAGGTGCATCTGACGTTCGGTTCGTACCACGACGTCGACTCGAACGAAAACGCATTCCGGATGGCCGGCTCGATGGCGTTCAAGGAGGCGATGCGCAAGGCGAAGCCCGTGCTGCTCGAGCCGATGATGGCCGTCGAGGTCGAGACGCCCGAGGACTTCATGGGCAACGTGATGGGCGACCTGTCGAGCCGGCGCGGCATCGTGCAGGGAATGGAGGACATCGCGGGCGGCGGCGGCAAGCTGGTGCGCGCCGAAGTGCCGCTCGCGGAGATGTTCGGCTATTCGACGTCGCTGCGCTCGGCCACGCAAGGCCGTGCGACGTACACGATGGAGTTCAAGCATTACGCGGAAACGCCGGCGAACGTGTCGGAAGCCGTGATCAACGCGAAGACGAAGTAAGCACTGCTCACCCGCGTGCTGTCGCGGGTACGCGAAGCCCGTCCGGTTCCGGACGGGCTTTTTTTCGTCCGGCGCACACGGCGAATCGCGGCCCTTTTTGATCGGCGCGCCGAGCTTTTTTTCGCGTGCCACAATGGATGGCGATTCGTCAGATGGAACCCGCCCGATGCCGCCCACCCCCACCCCTGCCCTGCGCCGCCTGCTGACCCTCTATGCCGGCCTGATCGCCGCGAACGTCGCCGTCTGGCTGTGGGCGCTCGCGGTGCTGCGCGACCATCCGCTGCTACTCGGCACCGCGGCGATCGCGTACGGGCTCGGGCTGCGTCATGCGGTCGACGCGGATCACATCGCCGCGATCGACGTCGCGACGCGCAAGCTGATGCAGGACGGCCAGCGTCCGGTGAGCGTCGGCCTGTTCTTCTCGCTCGGCCATTCGACGATCGTGATCGTCGCGACGCTCGGCATCGCGCTGACCGCGTTCGCGCTGCGCGACCGGTTCGACGCATTTCGCGAAATCGGCGGCACGATCGGCACGGCCGTATCGGCCACCTTCCTGCTGGTGCTCGCGTGCGTGAACCTGATGATCCTGCGCGACGTGTGGCGACGCTATCGCGGCGCATCCGGGCATACGCACGACGGCGCGCACGACCATCGTCCCGCCGGACTCGTATCGCGGTTGCTGCGCCCGCTGTTCCGGTTCGTGTCGAAGAGCTGGCACATGTACCCGGTCGGCGTGCTGTTCGGGCTAGGTTTCGATACTGCAACCGAAATCGGCCTGCTCGCGATCGCCGCCGCGCAGGCAAGCCAGGGCCTCCCGGTCTATACGGTCATGCTGTTTCCCGCGCTGTTCACCGCCGGCATGACGCTGATCGACTCGACCGACAACGTGCTGATGATTCGGGCATACGGCTGGGCGATGGACGATCCGCAGCGCAAGCTGCTCTACAACGCGAGCATCACGTTCGTGTCGGCGGCCGTCGCGCTGGCGATCGGCGGGATCGAGGCGGCCGGCCTGCTGGCCGACAAGCTGGCGCTGTCGGGCCCCGTGCGCGACACGCTCGATGCGATCGGCGAACGCTTCGGCTCGATCGGCTACGGCATCGTCGCGCTGTTCCTCTTCTGCTGGATCGCGTCGATCCTGTTCCACCGCTGGCAACGCGCGGCCGACGCGCCGGCGCGCTGAACGACGCCCCTACGTTTCATTCCGGAAACAAAACGCCTCCCAACGGTGCTGCATGCGCGCTCGCGCGACTGCGCACGCCTTTCGTCACGGCCCTGAGCGGCCGATGGCACGAATCTCGCAGAGTGGGATCCGCACGGCGGGCCCGCGTGCCGATCCGCGTCCGCGGCTGGCGTCAAGCGCCGGCCCGAACGTCATCGGCCGACGATAGGACAACGAATCTTCTGAGCCCCCTGCACTACACGTAAATCGTCGCGCGGCAACGAGGCATCGCGCGCATGGGGAGGCCATGATGCATAAAACGACACAACCGTTCCGCGCGGCGGGACGGCGCCCTCGTGCAACCTTGCTGGCCGCAGCCGCGTTGGCGTGCTGCTGCTCGTATGCCGTCGCACAAAACACGACACCCGACTCCGCGTCCGACACGAACGCCAGTGCGGACACCATCATGACGCTGGTCGAGAACGCCTCGCCGTGCGCCGCCGATCCGGCTGGATGCGCGGCGCACGTCTATGCCGGCCGGGGCGCCGGTAATGGCGGTCCCGGCGCGAGCGGCAGCGGCGGCGGGAATGGTGGTGGGACAGGTAGCGGCAGTGGCAACGGGAACGGTAGCGGTGGAAACAACGGGAACGGCGCCGTCGGACCTGCCGGTGTCGGGGGAACGACGGGGGGAACCTCGGGCAGCCCGGGCGGAACGGGCCGCGGCGGCAACGCGTCGGGCAACGGCGGTTCAGGTGGCGGCTCTTCGGGTGGCGGTACTTCCGGTGGCGGCACTTCGGGTGGCGGTACTTCGGGTGGCGGCACTTCGGGTGGCGGCACTTCGGGTGGCGGCACTTCGGGTGGCGGTACTTCGGGTGGCGGTACTTCGGGTGGCGGTACTTCCGGTGGCGGCACTTCCGGTGGCGGTACTTCGGGTGGCGGCACTTCGGGTGGCGGCACTTCGGGTGGCGGCACTTCGGGTGGCGGTACTTCCGGTGGCGGTACTTCGGGTGGCGGTACTTCGGGTGGCGGTACTTCGGGTGGCGGTGGCCACGGTGACGGCGGTGGTGGCGGTCACGGCGGCGGTCACGGCGGTGGTCACGGTGGCGGTGGCGGCGGTGGTGGCGGCGGCGGCGGCGGCGGCGGTGGCGGCGGCGGCGGCGGCGGCGGCGGCGGCGGCGGCGGCGGTGGCGGCGGTGGCGGCGGTGGCGGCGGTGGCGGCGGTGGCGGCGGTGGCGGCGGTGGCGGCGGTGGCGGCGGTGGCGGCGGTGGCGGCGGTGGCGGCGGTGCTGGTGGCGGTGCTGGTGGCGGTGCTGGTGGCGGTGCTGGTGGCGGTGCTGGTGGCGGTGCTGGCGGCGGTGCTGGCGGCGGCGGTGCTGGTGGCGGTGCTGGCGGCGGTGCTGGCGGCGGCGGTGCTGGCGGCGGAGGCCATGGCAATGGCGGCGGCCACGGCAACGGCGGCGGCGGTCACGGCAATGGCGGAAACGGCAACGGTGCCGGCGGCAATGGCGGCGGAAACGGTAACGGCGGCGGGAGCGGCGGCGCCAATGGCACCGGCGGCCACGGCAATGGCGGCGGCAACGGTAACGGCAATGGCAGTGGAGGCGCCGGCAACGGCGGGGCCAACGGTGTCGGCAACGGCAACGGTGGCGGTCGCGGCAACGGCGGCGGTCACGGCAACGGCGGATCGCCCGGCGGCAACCACTGACCCCAGGCGTTGCCCGGGGTCAGAGCATCTCGAGCGCGCGCTTGCTGCGCGGCGGACGGAAATACGCGTCAAGCTGCACGCGCTCGTCATCGCTCAACACCACATCGAGCGCGGCGCGGTTGTCGCGCACGTGCTCGATTCGCGACGCCTTCGGAATCGCGAATACACCCGGCTGCGCGAGCACCCATGCCAGCGCGACGCGCATCACCGACACGCCGCGCAGCCGCGCGATCTCGTCGAGCGGCGAGCGTTTCGGCAGCCGCCCGTGATCGACCGGACTGTATGCCATCGCCGGTATCCGGCGCTCGGCCAGCCACGGCAGCAGGTCGAATTCCGGGCCGCGTCGCGCGATGTTGTAGAGAATCTGGTTGGTGGCGCACGCACCACCGCCCGCCTCGTCGACGAGTTCGGCCATGTCGGCCGTATCGAAGTTGCTCACGCCCCAGTGGCGAATCTTGCCAGCACGCTGCAACGCGTCGAAACCCTCGACCGTTTCCTCGAGCGGCACCGAACCGCGCCAGTGCAGCAGATACAGGTCGAGGCGATCGGTACGCAGGCGCTTGAGGCTCGCGTCGCACGCAGCGACGACCCCACGCCGGCTCGCATGGTGCGGATAGACCTTGCTGACGAGGAACACGTCGTCGCGCAGGCCCGCGAGTGCGTCGCCGACCAGTTCCTCGGTCGCGCCGTCGCCATACATCTCGGCCGTATCGACCAGCGTCATCCCGAGTTCGACGCCCTCGCGCAGCGCGGCGATCTCGTCCGCGCGCCGCGCCGGCCGCTCGCCCATTTCCCAGGTGCCCAGGCCCAGCTTCGGAATCGTCTCGCCGTTCGGCAAGACGACCGTGGCGATCGTGTCTGTCATGCGTTTCCTCGTTGCGGATTCGTGGCCGCGCACCGCGGCCGAAGCATCGGATACGACGCATCAGTGTAGTCAATCGGTACGCCTCCGGCCTGTTACGCGGCAAAAACCGGCTATAACGGCACGGCATGATGACTTAGAATGGCCGCAACCTGATCGATACCCATTGTATGAAGGCACCCACGGACGACCGCTGGCAGGACCTGCGCCCCGACCCCGACAACGATACGCCGCTCTACCTGCAGCTCGCCCGCAAGCTCGGCGATGCAATCCACGACAACCGCTGGACGGCCGGCGAAGCGCTGCCTTCCGAGCGTGTGTTGTCCGAAGCGCTCGGCGTGTCGCGCATCACCGCGCGCAAGGCGATCGCGCTGCTCGTCGAGCAAGGCTTGATCCGCCGCACGCAGGGCGCGGGCAACTTCATCCAGCCGCGCTACGAGGATCCGCTGTCGCGGCTGTCGAGCTTCAGCGAAATGCTCGAGCGCCGCGGCTTCAAGCCGAGCTCGCAGTGGCTCGCGCGCGAAATCCAGCCGGCCAACCGCGACGAAGTGATCCAGCTCGGGCTGTCGCCGGCCGCATCGGTTACGCGGCTGAAACGTCTGCGCCTGGCCGACGGCATCGTGATGGCCGTCGAGAACTCGACGTTCCCCGCGACGCTGATTCCCGATCCGCAGGCGATCGTCGGCTCGCTGTACAGCTATCTCGAAGCGCGCGGCACGCCGATCGTGCGCGCGCTGCAGCATTTCCGCGCGGTCAACGCGACCGACGAGATCGCCGAACAGATGGGCATCGCCCCGCACGACGCCCTGCTGCTGATCACGCGGATCGGCTATACGTCCGACCAGCGCGCGATCGAACTGACCGATACCTACTGCCGAAACGACTACTACGATTTCGTCGTCGAGCTGCGCAAGTAACGCGAGGCGAGGCGCCGGCGCTCACAACCAGCGCGCGTCGTCGGTGCCGAGCGGCACGGGCGGACGCGCGAACGACGGCGGCGTCGCCGACAACCGCTCGGCCGGCCGCACGGTGTCGAGCACGCCGAACGGCGACGCGACGCGCTCGATCCGGTCGCGCACGTCGGCCAGCGCGAGATCGGGCGCGTGCAGCCCGCCCGGCACGGCGCCGAACGACTGCAGCCAGCGCCCCGTCTGCGCGAGCGACGTCCGCACGTGCCAGCTTCCCCCTTCGCGCGCCCGCCGGGCGAGCGCGATCATCGCGCCGAACGCCGCGAGATACCCCGTTGCATGGTCGAGCGCCTGGCATGGCAGATGGCGCGGCCCGCTCGCCTGCGCGGCCTGCTGCTCGTGCCATGCGATTCCGCTCGCCGACTGCACGAGGCTGTCGAACCCGCGCCGCTTCGCCCACGGCCCGGCGTGCCCGTACGCCGACACCGACACGTAGACGATGCCGGGCCGCCGCTCGGCCAGCGCCCGCGGCGCGAACCCGCGCGCGGCGAGCGCGCCGGGCCGGTACGACTGCAGAAACACGTCCGTCTCGCGCGCCAGCGCGTGCAGCGTATCGACGCCTGCCGCGTCGCGCAGATCGATCCACGTCGAGCGCTTGCCGCGTCCGTTGTCGATCACGAGCGGCGCGATGTTCGGCAGGTGCGGGCCGTTGACGAGCAGCGTCTGCGCGCCATGCGACGCCAGCGTGCGGCCCGCGACCGGCCCCGCGATGATGCGCGTGAGATCGAGCACGCGCACGCCGGCCAGCGGCCGGCCGCCCTCGCCGCGGCCGATCGGCTCGGGCGGCGCGTCACCGATCCGCTCGATCTCGAACAGCGGCAGCGACGCGATCGCGCGCGCCTGCTCGTGCGCCGCCCATTCGTCAGGCGTTCTGATCAATGCCGCGCACAGGCCGGCGTCGGCCAGCGCGGTATCGAGCGCCGCGCCGTCCCACGTGCGAATCGCCGCGGCGACGTCGGCCGGCTGCGGGCCGCAGCCGAGCACGTCGAGAATGCCGTGCAGGTGATGCGGGAAATTCGCGTGCAGCTGAATCCAGCGTCCGTCGCCCGTCTCGAAGAAGCCGGTGACGGGATGACGCAACTCGGGCGGCGGCCCGTCGTCCACGCGCAGGTAGCGTTCGCTGCGAAACGCCACGAGCGCGTCGCGCACCGACACGTCGACCGATTGCGCCACGCCCGTGCGCAGCCGATGGCATTCGGCTGCCGCGAGCGCGGCCGCGGCGATCGTCGCGGCGGCAAGCGTGCCCACATGAAACGTCGACGGCAACGTCGGGTCCTGCCCGGTCACGGTCGTGCGAGCCAGCGCGTCGCGCTCGCCGTGTGCGAGTTGCCAAAGATGCGCCAATGCGGATTCGGGTGTCATGGTGAAGGAGATACCGTTGAGGAGACGGAATCGAGTCTAGAATTCGCGACAGGCGCGATCAATCTTGATTGCGCGAATCAATACATAACGAATAGTTGTAGCGGTTCCGCGCTTCATGCGCGGCGACAGGAGCAACCGGCATGACGTCCCTCAGTGCGCAGGAAGCCGCCGGCATGCTCGGCGTCAGCGTGAGTACCCTCTATGCATACGTGAGCCGCGGCCTGCTGCGCTCGCTGCCCGACGGCGCGACCAAGCGCCGCCGCTACGACGCCGACGAAGTGCGCCTGCTCGCGCGCCGCCGCGCCGACGCGAAGCGCGCGGGCGGTGTCGCCGAACGTTCGCTCGACTGGGGCGTGCCGGTCCTGGAATCGCGGATCACGCAGATCGCCGACGGCCGCCTGCGCTATCGCGGCGCGGATGCGATCGCGCTAGCCGATACGGCGACACTCGAGGAAACGGCCGCGCGGCTGTGGGATTGTCCGCCCGCGCGGCTGGCCGCCGCGTCGCTCGCATCGACCGGTTTCGACGCGGCGCAGTGGCGCGACTGGGCCCATCGCTGGGCGCCGCTCGCGCCGCTCGAACGCGCGCTGGTGCTGCTGCCGGCCGCGGCTGCATCGCTGCCGCGCCTGTGGGCGCAGGGGCGCGATGCACAGCTCGATTCCGCCGCGTTGCTGCTGCGCGTCGCGACGGCCGCGCTCGCCGGCATCGCGCCGGGCGACGCGCCCGTGCACCGGCAGCTCGCGGCCGCGTGGCGCGTGCGACGGCGCGCCGAAGCCGACCTGCTGCGGCGCGCGCTCGTGCTGTGCGCCGATCACGAACTGAATCCGTCGACTTTCGCGGTGCGCTGCATCGCGTCGACCGGCACCCATCTGTTCGGCGCGATCTCCGGCGGGCTCGCGGCGCTGTCGGGGCCGCGTCACGGCGGCGAGACGTTCCGCGCGGGCACGCTGCTCGACGAAGCGGCCCGCGCCGCCGATCTCGACCGCTACCTCGCGCTGCGGCTCGCGCACGACGAACGCGCGGACGGCGGCCGCACGGCCCTGTCCGGCTTCGCGCACCCGCTATACCCCGACGGCGATCCGCGCGCCCGGGCGCTGCTCGATGCGCTGCACGCGGCGGCGCCCAAGCGGCCGGCGCTGCGCGTGGCGCGCGCGCTCGCCGCGCGCGTCGAAGCGGCGACGGGCCTGCGGCCGGCGATCGATTTCGCGCTCGCGGTGCTGGAGCGCACGCTCGCACTGCCCGACGGCGCGGCGTTCACGCTGTTCGCGGCCGGCCGCACGGCCGGCTGGATCGCGCACGCGCTCGAACAGTACGCGGACGGAAAGCTGATCCGGCCACGCGCACGCTACGTCGGCAGCGACGCGGCCGTGTGACGCCGGCCGTGACGCCACGCGGCGAACGGACGCCACCACGCGGACGCTGAGCGCACGGCCGGCGCCGCGAGCGGGCCGAACGCGAACGTCGCGCCGCGCGGCCCGGCGCCGACCCACGCGCGCATGCCGGGCAGCAACGTCAGCGATGCGCCCGCACCCAGCCAGTGATCGTCGGGCCGGCCCTCGACGGTCACCCACACGTCGCCTTCGGCCACTTCGAGCAGCGTGAAATCGACGATCCGCCACCGACCGGCCGGCTCGTCGCCGTCCATCACGTAAAGTCGCAGTTCGCGCATGGCAGCCTCCTGGTCGCACGGGTTCGACGACACCAGTATTTCGGACGGAGGCGGCACACGGACAGATACGGCAGCAGACGCTTTCGGCTGAACTGTACTGGCCGCCCGACGGGGACAGGCTTCCCGTGGCACGGCCGGCCGAGGTCGAGTCGGGCCGCATCACATATCGCCCCGAACCTGCACGGCGCGGCGGCTTTCCCTACAATGTCGGCTGTCCCGCGCCACCACCCCGCCCTCATGTTCCAACGCCCGCCCGCCGCCGCTCCCGGCGAAAAAAACCTCACCGTGATGCTCTGGCTCGTTGCGACGGGCTTCTTCATGCAGACGCTCGACGCGACGATCGTCAACACGGCGCTGCCGTCGATGGCGGCGAGCCTCGGCGAATCGCCGCTGCGGATGCAATCGGTCGTGATCGCGTACTCGCTGACGATGGCGGTGATGATCCCCGTGTCGGGCTGGCTCGCCGACACGTTCGGCACGCGACGCGTGTTCTTCAGCGCGATCCTGGTGTTCTCGCTCGGCTCGCTGCTGTGCGCGAACGCGCATACGCTGACGCAACTCGTCGCGTTCCGCGTCGTGCAGGGCGTCGGCGGCGCGATGCTGCTGCCGGTCGGGCGGCTCGCGGTGCTGCGCACGTTTCCGGCCGAGCGCTACCTGCCCGCGCTGTCGTTCGTCGCGATTCCGGGCCTGATCGGCCCGCTGATCGGGCCGACGCTCGGCGGCTGGCTCGTGAAGATCGCGTCGTGGCACTGGATTTTCCTGATCAACGTGCCGGTCGGCGTCGCGGGCTGCATCGCGACCTTCTATTCGATGCCCGATTCGCGCAACCCGGCCGCCGGCCGCTTCGACCTGAAGGGCTATCTGCTGCTGACGATCGGCATGGTCGCGATCTCGCTGTCGCTCGACGGGCTCGCCGATCTCGGCATGCAGCACGCGGCCGTGCTGGTGCTGCTGGTCCTGAGCCTCGCGTGCTTCGTCGCGTACGGGCTGTACGCGGTGCGCGCGCCGCAGCCGATCTTCTCGCTCGAGCTGTTCAAGATCCACACGTTCAGCGTCGGGCTGCTCGGCAACCTGTTCGCGCGGATCGGCAGCGGCGCGATGCCGTACCTGATCCCGCTGCTGCTGCAGGTGAGCCTCGGCTACTCGGCATTCGAGGCCGGGCTGATGATGCTGCCGGTCGCGGCGGCCGGCATGTTCTCGAAGCGGATCATCACGCGGCTGATCACGCAGCACGGCTATCGGAAGGTGCTGCTCGCGAACACGATCATGGTCGGCGTGATGATGGCAAGCTTCGCGCTGATGCGCGACACGGTGCCGGTGTGGGTGAAGGTCGTGCATCTCGCGCTGTTCGGCGGCTTCAACTCGATGCAGTTCACCGCGATGAACACGCTGACGCTGAAGGATCTCGGCACCGGCGGCGCGAGCAGCGGCAACAGCCTGTTCTCGCTCGTGCAGATGCTGTCGATGAGCCTTGGCGTCACGGTCGCCGGCGCGCTGCTGGCGACGTTCACCGGCATGCTGCGCACCGTGACGCCGAGCAACACGCTGCCGGCGTTCCACGCGACGTTCATCTGCGTCGGGATCATCACGGCCGCGTCCGCGTGGATCTTCGCGCAGCTCGCGCCCGAGATCCGCGGCCCGGCGCGCAAGACCGACCCGTCCGAGCGCGCGTGACGCGCGGCGCGCGCCGAATCGGGCCGGCGCGCACCATCGCGGTGCAACGCGACCCGGCCGCGCGCGTACCGGCCGCGCCGGGCGGCCGTACACGGTGCCATGCCGCCGTGCATGCTTCTTGCTGGCCTATTCTGTAGGTAAACTGGCAGCCTTCCTTCGGCCGACATCATGAGCATGATCGAAATCGATCCCCCCGGCTTTCAGCCGCCCCGCCCGGTCGCCGGCGACGACGGGAACCGGCGCACCGTGCTGTACGGCGGCTACACCGTGTTCAGCGTGTTTCAGCCCGTTTTCTCGGTGTCGCACCGGCGCGCGATCGGCTATCACGCGTCGCTGCGTGCGCACGACGAGGAAAACCGCCAGGTGGCGTCGCGCGAGGTGTTCACGCAGGCGGCACGGCGCGGCGACCTGCTCGAGCTCGGCCGGCTCGCCGAATCGTTGCATCTCGGTAACTTCCACGCGTTCGACAGCCACGACGAGTGGCTCTTCCTGAGCCTGCATCCGGCCGCGCTGATGGACACCGTGTACGGCGACGCGCTGCTCGCGAACCTGAAGGCGCTCGGGCTGCCGCCGCACCGCGTGGTGCTCGAGGTGCCCGAACAGGCCGGCGGCGAGACGCCGCGCTATGCGGCGATCATCGACGGGCTGCGCAAGGCCGGCTTCCTGATCGCGCTCGTCGGATTCGGCGCGAAGCATTCGAACATCGATCGCGTGTGGCACCTGCATCCCGACATCGTCACGCTCGACCGCGGCATCCTCGCGCAGGCGAGCGAGCACTCGCATCTCGAACGCGTGCTGCCGGGGCTCGTGTCGCTGCTGCACGAATCCGGCCAGCTCGTGCTGATGGGTGGGCTCGCGACCGAACGCGACGCGCTGATCGCGCTCGAATGCGACGTCGATTTCGTGCAGGGCCAGTACTTCGCGGGGCCGAGCGTCGACCCCGTGCAGCCGCAGGCCGCCGCGGGCTGCATGGATACGCTGTCGGCCGCGCTGCGGCTGCGCGTCGCGCAGCGCGAGCGCACGCAGGCGGAACGGCTCGCGCCGTACGTCGCCGCGCTCGAGGAAGCGAGCCGCAAGCTCGGCGCGGGCGAATCGCTCACCGATGCGGCGGCCGCGGTGCTCGGGCTGCCCGAGACCGCACGCTGCTTCCTGCTCGACGCGTCGGGCCGCCAGATCGGCGACAACGTGCTCGCGCGCGGCAGCGTGTCGCAACGCGCGAAGCGCTTCCGGCCGCTGCTGCATTCCGAAGGCGCGAGCTGGGAACGCCGCCCGTACTTCATCGACGCGATGCGCGCGCCGGGCGGCGTGCATCTGACGCCGCCCTACCTGTCGATCAACGAGGCGCACCTGTGCGTGACCGCGTCGATCGCCGCACCGGCCGCGACGGGCATGCAGGTGCTCTGCGTCGACATCAACTGGGAAGCGGCGCTCAGCCGCGAGTAAGTGCCAAGTGCGCCGGCGCGGCGCGCTCACGCGTCGCCGCCCGCCCTGCGCACGATCAACCGGTGCACGCGCTTGCCGGACGATGCGCTGACGACCTCGTGCTCGTCGATCACGCGCACGCCGGCGCCGAGCGCCGCATGCATCCGCGCCGAATCGAGCGGCGTATAGAGGCGGCCGCGCTCGTCGCGCAGCACGCCGTTTCCGGCCACCCGCCAGCTCAGGTACAACGTGCCGCCCGGCATCAGCAGATCGGCCAGCCGCGCGGCAGCCGCCGCCGCGTCCGCCTGTTCGAGATGCATGACGACCGTTTCGCACAGTACGTTGCGAAACGCGCCGGACGGTACGCCGGGCAGCGCCGGGAGCGCGGCCCGCTCGAAAATCAGATCCCGATGGCGCCGCCGCGCCTCGTCGAGCAGCGCGGCGCTCGCGTCGTAGCCGCGCACGTCGAAGCCGCGCGATGCGAGCCACGCCGTATCGCGCCCGGCGCCGCAGCCGACGTCGGCAGTCAGCCCCGGCGAGAAATACTGTTCGAGCAGTGCGTACATGTCGTCGGGCGCAGCCTGGTCGAGCCAGTCCTGCGCGTATTGCGCGGCATGGGCGTCGTAGGCATCGAGGGTCGGGCGATCCACCATGGCGATTGCTCCGCAAAGGCGTCGTATGACGCACTCCGCATCTTAGCCGTTGCGTGCGGCCTGCGCCGACGGCGGATGGTGCGACGCCGGCCTGCGCGGCCTGCACGCGCGCCGCACGCGACGGCTGACGCGCCGCCGCGCTTTCCGCGTCGTGAACGAGCACGCACAGTCGCGCATTGACCGGCGCCGGCGCACCGAAGCGCCCGCGCCGAACACGCAGACCGGCCCGGCCGGCGCATCAGACAGGTGAATGCGCGCCGCCGTGCACGGGGCCCGCGCGCCGCTCGACTTCGCGGCGCACGTCGCCGCGCAGCCCCGCGAAGAACGCGACCTCGGCGACGACGAACAGCGGCCCGACGATCAGGCCGGCCAGATCGTCGACGAACGCGGGCTTGCGGCCTTCGAACCAGTGCCCGACGAACTGCACGATCCAGCCGACGACGAACGCGCCGATGCCGATCGCGAGCCATTGCGCGGTCGGCCGCAGCGCCAGCGACTGCGCGGCCCACAGGGCGAGCGCGAACAGCACGGCCATCACGATCCCGAACCGCAGGTCGAGACGCAGGTAAAACGCCGCGGACGCGACGGCGAGCAGCAGTGCGGGCGACAGCGCGATGCCGGCCGGCGTCCCGAGCGCCGGCCGCGACAGCAGCACCGCGATCGCGAACACGATCATCGGGATGCCGACCAGATGCGTCGCGATGTTGCGCGCGTCGCGATGGTAGGCCGCATACTGGGAAAGATGGTCTTCGAGGGTCTTCATGGCGTCTCCTGATCGGTTATTGAGCGCTATGATGCGCATCACGCCCGAGAACCGCTGTCAGCTACCCGACATCGCGCGCCCATGCCTTCCTCGCTCGCCCCGTACCTGCCGCAGATCGAAGCGAACCCGTGGTTCGCCGCGCTGCCGCCCGCGCTGCGCGCGGAGCTGATCGCCCGCGCGACGCCGCGCCATCTGCCGTCCGGCCAGGCGCTGTTCCGGCGCGGCGACCCGCCGTGCGGGCTGTACGCGGTGCTGGCCGGTTCACTCACGATAGGCGCGGTCGATCCGCAGGGCAAGGAAGCGCTGCTGACGGTGGCCGAGCCCGTCACCTGGTTCGGCGAGATCGCGTTGTTCGACGGCCGTCCGCGTACGCACGACGCCATCGCGCTCGACGACACGCTGCTGCTGCACGTACCGCAGGCCGCGCTGCTCGCGATCCTCGATACGACGCCGCAATACTGGCGGCAGTTCGCGCTGCTGATGGCGCAAAAGCTGCGCCTGAGCTTCCTGACGGTCGAATCGATAAGCGTGATGCCGGCCGCGCAGCGGCTTGCCGCGCGGCTGCTGATGATCGCCGAAGGCTACGGCGGCATCAGCGCCGGGCGCACGCACATCCGGCTGTCGCAGGAAATGCTCGCGTCGATGCTGTCGCTGACGCGGCAGACGACCAACCAGTTGCTGAAGGCGCTGCAGGCCGATGGCGTCGTGCGGCTGCACGTCGGCGAGATCGAGCTCGTGGACGTCGACGCGTTGCGCCGCGCGAGCGGGCTCGGCGACGGCGCGTACTGAACGGCGCGCCACGGCCTCTATCGGCCTCTATCGGCCTGTATCGGCCGCGACGCGCTGCCCGCGGCGGCCGAGTTGCGCTATCGTGGCGGCTCGTTTCCGTCCACCGCGCGCATCGCCTTGAACACGTCGACCGTCCCCGCCCCCGCCCGTCATCCGTGGCCCGTATTCATCGCGTTCGTGCGGCTAGGCCTCACGTCGTTCGGCGGGCCGGTCGCGCATCTCGGCTACTTTAGCGCGGAATTCGTCACGCGGCGCGGCTGGCTCACCGAGCGCACCTATGCCGATCTCGTCGGGCTGTGCCAGTTCCTGCCCGGGCCGGCGAGCAGCCAGGTCGGGATGGCGATCGGTCTCGCGCGTGCCGGCTATGCCGGCATGTTCGCCGCGTGGCTCGGCTTCACGCTGCCGTCGGCGCTGCTGATGATGCTGTTCGCGCTCGGCGTTCACGCGACAGGCGCGCCGATCGAAGCCGGCGCGCTGCACGGGCTGCGCATCGTCTCGGTCGCGGTGATCGCGCAAGCCGTGTGGGGCATGGCGCGTACGCTGTGCCCCGATGCGCGGCGCGTCACGCTGATGGCCGCGGCCGCGTGCGTGGCGCTGCTCGCGCCGGCCGCGTGGACGCAGGTCGCGGTGATCGCGGTGGCCGCGGCCGCCGGTCTCGCGCTGCTGCCGCAGCCGGCACGCGATGCGCACGAACCGTTGCCGCTGCACGTGTCGCCGCGCGCAGGCGTGTTGTGGCTCGCACTGTTCGCGGCGCTGCTCGCCGCACTGCCGTTCGCGGCCCGCGCGCTGCGCTCCGATACGCTGGCCGTCGTCGATGCGTTCTTCCGCACGGGCGCGCTCGTGTTCGGCGGCGGCCATGTGGTGCTGCCGCTGCTGCAGGCGGCCGTGGTCGCGCCGGGCTGGGTCGGCGATTCGGCGTTTCTCGCCGGGTATGGCGTCGCGCAGGCCGTGCCGGGGCCGCTGTTCACGTTCTCGGCATTTCTCGGTGCGTCGCTGCGCGACGCGCCGAACGGCTGGCTCGGCGGCACGATCGCACTCGTGTCGATCTTCGCGCCGTCGTTCCTGCTCATCGCCGGCACCGCACCGTTCTGGGAACGCCTGCGCCGCAGCGCGCGCATGCAGGCAGCGCTCGCCGGCGTGAACGCGGCCGTCGTCGGGCTGCTGCTCGCCGCGCTCTATCACCCGGTCTGGACCGACACGATCGTCGCGCCGCGCGACCTGGCCGCCGCGCTGGTCGCGTTCGTCGCGCTGGTGTTCTGGCGCGTGCCGCCCTGGGCCGTCGTGATCGCGAGCGCAGCGCTCGGCTGGCTGCTCGGCATGGCCGGCTGAGCCGGCCGGCGCGACACGTTCGGGGCGGGACAAAACAAAAAGCCCTCGAAACCGAGGGCTCCGAGGGCCTTGTTCGATGCCGCGCGCCGTGACGGCGCGCAGGCGCCGGACTTACGCGAAGTTCTTCGCTGCGAAGTCCCAGTTCACGATGTTCCAGAACGCTTCGACGAACTTCGGACGCGCGTTGCGGTAGTCGATGTAGTACGCATGTTCCCACACGTCGATCGTCAGCAGCGGCTTGTCGGCGGTCGTCAGCGGCGTGGCGGCGTTGCTGGTCGACACGATGTCGAGCGAACCGTCGGCCTTCTTCACGAGCCATGCCCAGCCCGAACCGAACGTGCCGACCGCGGCCTTCGTGAACGCTTCCTTGAATGCGTCGTACGAACCCCACTTCGCGTTGATCGCGTCGCCCAGCGCGCCCGACGGTGCACCGCCGCCGTTCGGCGACAGGCTGTTCCAGAAGAACGTGTGGTTCCAGATTTGCGCGGCGTTGTTGAAGATGCCGCCCGACGACTTCTTGATGATCTCTTCCAGCGGCAGGTTTTCGAATTCCGTGCCCGGGATCAGATTGTTCAGGTTCGTCACATAAGCCTGGTGGTGCTTGCCGTAGTGGTACTCGATCGTCTCTTTCGAGATGGTCGGCGCGAGTGCGTCTTCAGCGTACGGGAGCGGCGGGAGCGTATGAGCCATGGCGATTCCTTCGTTGAGTATGTAGGGAGGCTGTGTTGGATGCTGCCGAGCGTCCGATTGTAGGCGAGGACGAATAACCCCGCAAACTCACGGGCCATTTATCCGCGGTATGCGGAAAAGCGATGCTGGCGCAACGTCCGGCAGGGCGAACCGGACGATGCGCAGCATTCGTGCCCGGCCGCGCGGCATGCGTTGCGATGATCCTCGCGCCTCGCGCGCGACGCTTGCGTCAGATCGTATCGGTCAGCCGCGGCTGCACGTCGGCGAGCGACACGTCGGCCGCGCCTTCGGCGAGATGCACGGTCAGGCGCCGCTGCGGCTTCAGCGCGCTCGGCGCGCGTACCGCGCGGCCCGTCTGCGCATCGATCAACGCCGCATAGCCGCGCTCGAGCGTACGCTGCGGGCTCAGCACCTCGAGCCGTGCGGCACAGGCCGACACACGTGCAGTGTCGCGTTCGTGACGACGCTGCAGCGCGACCGCGAGACGTTGCGACAACCCCGCGAGCGCGTGGCGCGCCTGTGACGCGTCGGGCCGCGCGCGCTGCCAGCGTAGTTGCGCGAGCGCGAAACGCGCGCGCGCATCGCGCACCGGCCGAGATGCCGCCGACGCGAGCCGCACCGCGAGCTGCTCGACGTGCGTGCGCTGCCGCTGCAGCCGCTCGGCCGGGCTCACGAGCCGGCGCGCGAGCCAGTCGAGCTGCTGCGCGCGCTGTTCGAGCCGGCGCGCCATGCCGCGCGCGAGCGCGCGCTGGCGCTCGTCGACCTCGCGCAGCAGCAGCGCCCGCTGCGGGCTCGCGAGTTCGGCCGCGCCGGTCGGCGTCGGCGCGCGCAGGTCGGCCGCGAAATCGGCGATCGTGAAATCGGTTTCGTGCCCGACGCCGCTCACGACCGGCAGCTCGCTCGCCGCGATCGCGCGCGCCAGCGCTTCGTCGTTGAACGACCACAAATCCTCGATCGAGCCGCCGCCGCGACAGACCAGCAGCACGTCGACCTCGCGCCGCGCGTTCGCGGTCGCGACGGCCGCGACGAGCTTTTCGGCGGAACCGGCGCCCTGCACGGGAGCCGGATAGACGATCACCGGAATATGCGGCGCGCGCCGGGCGAGCGTGGTCAGCACGTCGCGCAGCGCGGCGGCCTGCAGCGACGTGACGATGCCGATCGCGCGCGGATGAGCCGGCAACGGCCGCTTGCGCTCGGGGGCGAACAGGCCCTCGCCTTCGAGCTGCGCCTTCAGCCGCAGGAACGCCTCGTACAGGCGCCCCTGCCCGGTGCGCCGCACGGCTTCGACGTTGAGCTGCACCTCGCCGCGCGGCTCGTACATCGTGACGACCGCGCGCACCTCGATGCGGTCGCCTTCGCGCGGCGTGAATTCCGCGTATTGGGCGCGGCCGCGGAACATCACGCAGCGCATCTGCGCCTGCTGGTCCTTGATCGAAAAATACCAGTGGCCGCTCGCGGCGCGCGTGAAATTCGACACTTCGCCGGAAATCCACAGCAGCGGAAACGAACGCTCGAGCATCGTCGAAATCGCACGGTTGAGCGCCGAAACGGGAATCACTTCGTCGCCGCCGCGCGTGGCGCCGGGTGCGGAAAAAGGAGAATCGGAAAGCATGGGCGGTCGGATGAATGCTGGCGGCGTCACGATAGTCCGACACGCGCGCGGCGTCCAGCGTCGCCGTATTCGCCGCCACGCGTGGAAGGTGTCCACACGCTGACATTCGTCCGCGTAAAACGCGCGGAAACCGCCAAAAAATCCAGACGATTCTCCGTAACGCCTTGATTTTTATAATTTTTTAAACCTTTCAGAATGATTCTCATCCGATTCGATGCCCGCCGGACGGGCGTTTGAGGCAATCGACCGGGGAGTTCTTCACAGAGTTATCCACAGGCCGGTACGATCCCGCCCCGTCGGCCGGGTCGGCCGGTCGCGCTTGCCGCGTCGGCGTGCGGCGCGCTAGAGTGCCGCCTTCCACGGCCCTGCGGCACGCGCCGCCCAACGGAGATTCCGCCTTGACGAATCCGTCCCTCGCCGCGGCGCACGACGCGCCGCGCCCGGCCCGATGAGCGCGCCCGGCGGCCCGCTCGCGCGGCTCGAAGCGCGCCTGACACGCGAATGGCAGCGGCGCGGCGCGCTCGCGTGGGCGCTCACGCCGTTCGCATGCGTGTTCGGCCTGTGCGCGGCCCTGCGGCGCACTGCTTACGCGCAAGGCTGGAAGCAGCCGATCGACGTCGGCGTGCCCGTCGTCGTGGTCGGCAACGTGACCGTCGGCGGCACCGGCAAGACGCCGACCGTGATCGCGCTCGTCGACGCGCTGCGCGCGGCCGGCTTCACGCCCGGCGTCGTGTCGCGCGGCTATGGCGCGAACGTGAAGGCGCCGACCGCCGTCACGCCGGCGTCGCGCGCGGGCGCGGCCGGCGACGAACCGCTGCTGATCGCTCGCCGCACCGGCGCGCCCGTGTGGGTGTGCCCCGACCGCGTCGCGGCCGCGCAGGCGCTGCGCGCCGCGCACCCGGACGTCGACGTGATCGTCAGCGACGACGGCCTGCAGCACTACCGCCTCGCGCGCACCGTCGAGCTTGTCGTGTTCGACCACCGGCTCGGCGGCAACGGCTTCCTGCTGCCGGCCGGGCCGCTGCGCGAGCCGCTGTCGCGGCACCGCGACGCGACGCTCGTCAACGATCCGTACAGCGGCGCGCTGCCGCCGTGGCCCGACACCTACGCGCTCGCGCTGACGCCGGGCGCCGCGTGGCACCTCGACCAGCCCGCGCTGCGCCGCCCGCTGTCGCAGTTCGCGAACGAACGCGTGCTCGCCGCGGCCGGCATCGGCGCGCCGGAGCGCTTCTTCGCGACGCTGCGCGCAGCCGGCCTCGCGCCGGCGACCCGCGCGCTGCCCGACCATTACGCGTTCGCCGACAATCCGTTCGTCGACGATGCCGTCGATGCGATCCTGATCACCGAGAAGGATGCAGTAAAATTGGGCGCTTCCTGGCGCGACGCCCGACTGTGGGTGGTCCCCGTCGAAGCCGCGCTCGACCCTCGCCTCATTGCCCTCGTTGTGGAGAAACTCCGTGGACGCTCGCCTGCTTGAAATCATTGTGTGCCCTATCTGCAAAGGCCCGCTCCACTACGACCGCGCCGCGCAGGAGCTGATCTGCAACGCGGACAAGCTCGCGTACCCGATCCGCGACGGCATCCCCGTGATGCTGGTCGACGAAGCGCGCCAGACCGTCGAAGGCACGCCGGTCGACCCGGCCGGCCGCTGAGCCGCTGAGCCGCTGAGCCGCCGCGCCGCTCGCCGGCGCGACGATTCGACACCGACGGCCCGGCCCCGGCCGGGCCGCCGCACTGCGCCGGGCGACCGGCTTCCGGCGTCGCCCGCCCCGTCCTTTTCAGCGCTTCCCGATGACTCACCCGCAACCCTTCATCGCCGTCATTCCCGCCCGGCTCGCGTCGACGCGGCTCCCGAACAAGCCGCTCGCCGATCTCGGCGGCAAGCCGATGGTCGTGCGTGTCGCCGAGCGCGCGCGCGAAGCGGGCGCGCAGCAGGTGCTCGTCGCATCCGACGCGCAGAGCGTGCTCGACGCGGCGCGCGATCACGGCTTCGACGCGGTGCTCACGCGCGCCGATCATCCGTCCGGCACCGACCGGCTCGCGGAAGTCGCGGTGGCTTTCGGCTGGCGCGACGACACCGTCGTCGTCAACGTGCAGGGCGACGAACCGCTGATCGACCCCGCGCTGGTCCGCGACGTAGCGTCGCACCTGGCCGCGCATCCGGCGTGCGCGATCGCCACCGCGGCCCACCCGATCCACGACGCGGCCGACGTGTTCAACCCGAACGTCGTGAAGGTCGCGCTCGACGCGCAGAGTGTCGCGCTGTACTTCTCGCGCGCGCCGATTCCGTGGAGCCGCGACGCATATCAGCCGCACTGGCCCGACGTCGCGGCCATGCCGGCGCCGGCTTTCCCGGTCTACCGGCACATCGGCCTCTATGCATATCGCGCGCGTTTCCTGCGCACCTATCCGTCGCTCGCGCAGGCGCCGATCGAGCAGGCCGAGCAGCTCGAACAGCTGCGCGCGCTGTGGCACGGCGAACGCATCGCGGTGCTGATCACCGAATCCGCGCCCGAAGCCGGCATCGATACGCCGGCCGATCTCGCGCGCGTGCAGGCCCTTTTTCGGCCGGGTTCAAAATAACCCATGGCATAATCAGGCGATTGTGCGAGCCGTCCGCGACCAGCGCGTCCTCGCTTGACCCGCCCGTGGCGCCGCCGGCAGCCGCGCGTCGCTCGAACCGACGCGCCGCATCAGACCGGTCCGCCACGCGCCGTGCAAGCCCCGCGCCCACTGTCGCCGGCACGTTTGTGTCTCGCCACACGAATCTACATACTTGGAGATATCACCATGCGTTTGATCCTGTTGGGCGCGCCCGGCGCGGGAAAGGGCACCCAGGCAAACTTCATCAAGGAAAAATTCGGCATCCCGCAAATCTCGACGGGCGACATGCTGCGCGCGGCCGTGAAGGCCGGCACGCCGCTCGGCGTCGAGGCGAAGGGCTACATGGACGCCGGCAAGCTCGTGCCGGACGCGCTGATCATCGGCCTCGTGAAGGAGCGCCTGATCGAACCCGACTGCGCGAACGGCTATCTGTTCGACGGTTTCCCGCGCACGATCGCGCAGGCTGACGCGATGAAGGAAGCCGGCGTCGCGATCGACTACGTGCTCGAGATCGACGTCCCGTTCTCGGAAATCGTCGAGCGCATGAGCGGCCGCCGCACGCACCCGGCATCGGGCCGCACGTACCACGTCAAGTTCAATCCGCCGAAGGTCGAAGGTCTCGACGACGTGACGGGCGAACCGCTGATCCAGCGCGACGACGACAAGGAAGAAACGGTCAAGAAGCGTCTCGAAGTGTACGAAGCGCAGACCAAGCCGCTGATCACGTACTACGGCGACTGGGCGCGGCGCGGCGAGGAAAACGGTCTGAAGGCGCCGCAGTATCGCAAGATCTCGGGCCTCGGCACCGTCGACGAAATCCGCGAGCGCGCGTTTGACGCACTGAAGTAAGCCGCGCGTCGCGCACCGGCAGGCCGCCCGTTCCGGGCGGCTTTTTTTTCGCCTGCGCGCGATTCGCGCGACCGGGCGCGTGTCGCCACAGCGGGAATCCGATGCTCGGCGGCGAAGTGATTCGCGTCGACTGTGTGATCCGGATGCAGCCGAAGCCAACGCACGCGCACAAGAAAAACGCCCGCGGTGCGGGCGTCATTGTCGCGTACCGGCGCCGGCGCGGTGGTCGCTCAATCCTCGCCGTCGCGCTGCATTCGCTGTCGCAACTCGCTGACCTGCGACTCGACGACGGTCGCGTCTTCCGCCTCCGGACGCTCGCCGAGATACTGCTCGAGATCCTCGAGCGCGGGGCGCAGGTAGTCGAGCCGCGCATACGCGAAGCCGCGGTCGCGCACCTCGTCGAGCTGCTCGGGCAACAGGATCACGAGCCGCTGCTGCACCGCGAGCAGCCGCTGCCAGCGTTCCGTCTGCAGATAGATCGTCTTCAGGTTGCGCAGCATCCGCGCGATGATCTCGCGGCTCGTCGCGGGCTGCAGCAGCGCGCGCAACGCGCTGTCGACCGCGCCGGCCGCCCGCGCGACGTACGGCTCGAGCATCTCGACCATCTCGGCCTCGGACAGCGAATGGCCGTTGGTCGGATCGATGATCAGGTCGCCGTCCGGCAGCGTCACGCGCAGCAGGAAATGGCCGGGAAACGACACGCCGCGCGCCGGCACGCCGATCTGCTCGGCGAGCTCCAGATACAGCACCGACAGCGAGATCGGAATCCCGCGCCGCCGTTTCAGCACGGCATTCAGGTGGCTGTTATCGGGGTCGTAGTAATCGTTGTGATTGCACGCGAAGCCGAGCTCGCGGAAGAAGAAGTCGTTCAGCGCGGCGACGCGGGCCTTCAGGTCCGCATCGTCGGCGAGCCGCCGGCGCAGCCGCGCCGCCAGCATGTCGAGTTCGGCCAGCGTGCCCTGCAGGTCGAGGTCGGGATACGCGTCCTGCGCCAGCGACAGCGCGGCTTCCGTGACGGGCAGACTGTCGTCGTCCGCCACGAGCGTGCTGAAGTAGTCGAGGACGCGGGTCATTGCGGTCGTCACTTGGCGCGCCTTCTGAAGTAAGCGTATTTGAAGCCCATCACCCACAACATACCGAAATATAGTGCAGCAAACAGCACGAGGCACGCAGCCATCAGCGCGATGCGATCGAGCGGCTGCGCGCGCATGCCCGTCCAGTCGAAACTGATCGCGCACCAGTGCATCAGGCCCGCGAGCACGAGCGCCGCGCCGACGAGCTGCACGAAGAAGCGCAGCCAGCCCGGCGACGGCTGGTAGATGCCGCGCTTGCGCAGCCCGAGGAACAGCAGCAGCGAATTCAGGCACGCGCCGACGCCGATGCTCAGCGTGAGGCCCGCGTGGCCGATCAGCGGCACGAACACGTAGTTCGAGAGTTGCGTGACGATCAGCACGCCGACCGCGATCTTCACGGGCGTCTTGATGTCCTGCTTCGCATAGAAGCCCGGCGCGAGGATCTTGATCAGGATGATGCCGACGAGGCCGATTCCGTAGGTCGCGAGCGCGCGCGCGACCATCGTGACGGTATGCGCGTCGAACTTGCCGTAGTTGAACAGCGTCGCGGTGAGCGGCGTCGCGAAGAAGAACAGCGCGAGCGCACTCGGCGCCGCGAGCAGGAACGTGACGCGCAGCCCCCAGTCGAGCAGCGCCGAATATTCGTGCGAATCGGCGTCGACGTGCGCCTTCGACAGGCTCGGCAGCAGGATCGTGCCGAGCGCGACGCCGAGCAGCGCGGTCGGGAATTCCATCAGGCGGTCGGCGTAATTGATCCACGACACGGCGCCCTGCCCGAGCCGCGACGCGATGTTGGTGTTGATGATCAGCGACAATTGCGCGACGGACACCGCGAACGTCGCAGGCACCATCTTCGCGAGCACGCGCTTCACGCCCGGATGACGCAGCGCGCGCAGCGGGTTGACGCCGATCAGCGGCACCATGTCGATCTTCTTCAGGCCCGGCAACTGCACGAGAAACTGCAGCACGCCGCCGACGATGACGGCCCACGCCAGCGCGTAGACCGGCACCTTCAGGTGCGGCGCGACGAACACGGCCGCGGCGATGAACGCGACGTTGAGCAGCACCGGCGCGAACGCGGGCAGCGAGAAGCTCTTGTACGTGTTCAGCACGCCCGACGCGAGCGTCGTCAGCGAAATGAACACGATGTACGGGAACATGATCCGCGTCATCGTGACCGCGAGCGGGAACGCCTGGCCGTCGCCGTGCAGGCCGGACGCGACCGCGAACACGACCCACGACGCACCGGCGATGCCGACGATCGACAGCACGGCCAGCGCCCACGCGAGCACGGTGGACATCGCGTCGACGAGCGCCTTCGTCGCATCGTGCCCCTGCTGGTTCTTGAACTCGGCGAGGATCGGCACGAACGCCTGCGAGAACGCGCCTTCGGCGGACAGGCGGCGCAGCAGGTTCGGAATACGGAAGGCGACGTAGAACGCGTCGGTGTATTGACTGGCGCCGAACGCACGGGCGATCAGCGTCTCGCGGGCCAGTCCGGTCACGCGCGACAGGAGCGTGAAGCCGCTGACCGTCAGCAGGGCTCGGAATAGATTCATGGGGCGCTTATTATACGGACGTTGCGCGACCCGGCCATCGCCGATGCCGAAAAGCACGGCCGCCGCCCGCGCCCCGCCCGGCGAGCGTTACGTCGAACTTGCCACTCGCTTGATTTTGTTGCTATAATCGCCGGTTTCTGGGCTCGTACATGCACGGCAACTGCCGTTTTCATGTCCCGGCCTCGGTTAAAATCACCGTTTTTTTATGCGCCCCTGGGCAATCGTTCTCAGGGGACGGATCGAAAAGCAGCGCTTGGCCGTCAGGCTCCAAGCTCTGGAAACAGGACAGGATAAGGAACCGTCATGGCTAACTCCGCACAAGCACGCAAGCGCGCCCGCCAGGCCGCGAAGGCAAACTCGCACAACTCGGCGCTGCGCTCGAAATTCCGTACCGCGATCAAGTCGGTTCGCAAGGCTGTTGAAGCCGGCGACCAGGCAAAGGCTGCCGAGCTGTTCAAGGCTGCCGTGAAGACGATCGACACGATCGCCGACAAGAAGATCGTTCACAAGAACAAGGCCGCTCGCAGCAAGAGCCGCCTGGCCGCAGCCGTCAAGGGTCTGCAGGCAGCAGCGTAAATCCGGTGCGCCCGCGCGAGCGGGCGCTCCTGTTTCCTGCGATCACGAAAAAGCCCGCCTAGGCGGGCTTTTTTGTTGCCTGCCGCCGGCGCATCGGGCGCGGCGGCAGGATTTGCGCGGGCTGGCGCAGCTCGCGTCCTCGCCCGCCGGCATCACACTCACTTCTTCGCGCCGTAGTCCGGCAGTTCGCACGCCTCGGTCACGACGAGGTTGTTGTCCTTCGCGAAATTCAGCACGAAATCGAAAGCCATCGGCTCGATGTCGCGCAACCGCGAATCGAGGATCACGCATTTCAGGTCGCCGAGCATCGTCGGGCGCACGTACAGCGAATACTTGAGACGCGCATTCGGCCCGCTCGCCCCCGGCCCGAAGCAGGCCATCACACCGGCCAGACGTTCCGACCAGTCGCTCGGGCGAAACTTTTTCCCGTCTTTCGTGATGCCCTGGATGAAGAATTCGGTCGGAGGGGTTTCAGCCATGTGGTTACCCAAGTGACGGCCCGGCGATGCCCAGGCAACGGCGCCTGGATACGCGAACACAAAGCTGGAGTGGCAAGCGGCACAAGCGTTCCGATATCCCGAAAACGGGACGTCGATGTGCGCCGCCGGTGGACTGCACCGGATTTGTGCAGCGCACGGCTTGTGTCCGGCAGAGCGCGAAAAGCCTTGCCTGCCGGGCTGGAGAAAACTTTTGGATTATACCGCAGCGCGCCATCGCGCGTCGTCCCGACGCCCGTCTTCCCGCACCGCCGGCCACGCGCGGCGACGCTGCCCCGCGTCGCGCCACGGCTCGTCAAAGCACGGAAAATCCTTTATGCTGCTTTGAGTTATCCACACCCGACGGCGGCGCCGTCCGGCCTCGCTGCCGGGTGAGACCCGCCGTATTTCGTTTCATGACCGCCAAAACCATTCGTCACTACCTGCAGTTCAAGGATTTCTCGCTGGAAGACTACGAGTACGTGCTCGAACGCACGGGTATCCTGAAGCGCAAGTTCAAGAACTACGAGACCTATCACCCGCTGCACGACCGCACGCTCGCGATGATCTTCGAGAAGAGCTCGACCCGCACGCGCCTGTCGTTCGAGGCCGGGATCTTCCAGCTCGGCGGCCACGCCGTGTTCATGAGCACGCGCGACACGCAGCTCGGCCGCGGCGAGCCCGTCGAGGATTCCGCGCAGGTCATCTCGCGGATGGTCGACATCATCATGATCCGCACGTTCGAGCAGGACGTGATCACGCGCTTCGCGCAAAATTCCCGCGTGCCGGTGATCAACGGCCTGACGAACGAATACCACCCGTGCCAGGTGCTCGCCGACATCTTCACGTACTACGAGCACCGCGGCCCGATCGCCGGCAAGACCGTCGCGTGGGTCGGCGACGCGAACAACATGCTCTACACGTGGATCGAAGCCGCGCAGATCCTCGGCTTCAAGCTGCGCCTGTCCACCCCGCCCGGCTACGCGCTCGACATGAAGCTCGTGGCGCCCGACAGCGCGCCGTTCTACGACGTGTTCGACGATCCGAACGAAGCGTGCAAGGGCGCCGATCTCGTGACGACCGACGTCTGGACGAGCATGGGTTTCGAGGCCGAGAACGAAGCGCGCAAGCAGGCATTCGCCGACTGGTGCGTCGACGAGGAAATGATGGGCCATGCGAATCCGGATGCGCTCTTCATGCACTGCCTGCCCGCGCACCGCGGCGAGGAAGTGACGGCCGGCGTGATCGACGGCCCGCAGAGCGTCGTGTGGGACGAAGCGGAGAACCGCCTGCACGTGCAGAAGGCGCTGATGGAGTTCCTGCTGCTCGGCCGTCTGAAGCACTGACGCGCGGCAGCGCACACGCGTAAAAAAAGCGCCGGTCGACGATCGGCGCTTTTCGTTTGGGTGCGCCGAAACCGGCGCGCGCTGCGTTACAGGCAGACCGGTTCCGGCTCCAGCTCGACGCCGAACCGCGCGCGCACGTCGGCCTGGATCGCCCGCGCTAGCGCGAGCACGTCGGCGCCCGTCGCGCCGCCGCGATTGACGAGCACGAGCGCCTGGCGGTCGTGCACGGCCGCCGCCCCGAGCGCGCGCCCCTTCCAGCCGCAGCGGTCGATCAGCCAGCCGGCCGCGAGCTTCGCGTGGCCGTCCGGCTGCGGATAGGACACGACGTCGGGCACGCGCGCGCGCAGCGCGTCGAACTGCGCGGCGTCGATCACCGGATTCTTGAAGAAACTGCCCGCATTGCCGAGCACCAGCGGATCGGGCAACTTCGCGCGGCGGATCGCGACGACCGCATCGAATACGTCGCGCGGCGTCGCCGCGTCGGGCGCGATGCCGCGCGCGTCGAGCTCGCGCGTGACGTCCGCGTAGCCGAGCCGCGGCGTCCATTGCTTCGGCAGCCGGAACGTCACCGCGACGATCGCGAACCGGCCGCGCCCGTCCCGCTTGAAGAAGCTGTCGCGGTAACCGAACGCGCAGCGCGCGGCGTCGAAACGCTCGCGGCGCCCCGTCGCCAGCTCGACCGCGACCAGCGAATCGAAATACGCCTTCATCTCGAGGCCGTATGCGCCGATGTTCTGGATCGGCGCGGCGCCGACGGTACCCGGGATCAGCGCGAGATTCTCGAGGCCCGGCATCCCGTGCTCGAGCGTCCACGCGACGAATGCGTGCCAGTTCTCGCCGCCGCCGGCCTCGACGTACCACGCATCGCCGTCCTCGCGCACGACGCGACGGCCCGCGATCTCGTCGAGCAGCACGACGCCGTCGAAATCGCGCGTGAACACGATATTGCTGCCGCCGCCGAGCACCAGCTGCGGCAGGCTCGCGACTCGCGGGTCGCGATGCAGCGCCTCGAACTGCGCCGCGTGCGTGATGCGCGCGGCGAAGCGCGCGCGCGCGGCGATGCCGAACGTGTTGTGCGCGGCGAGCGGATGGTCGGGAAGCAGCGACAGGGCGGAATCGTCAGGGGGCATCGGCATTCGCGGTCGCGTCGGCCCGGGCGGCGCAGGGCCGGCCTTGGGCAAACGCAGGGGCATCGGTAAAATGGCAAACAGTCCGCAATTATAGCGAGTGCCCGCGCGCGAGCCGGGCGCCCGCATCTCAAGGGAGAATGCCATGCCATCGTTCGACGTCGTTTCCGAAGCGAACATGATCGAAGTGAAGAACGCCATCGAGCAGTCGAACAAGGAAATCTCGACGCGCTTCGACTTCAAGGGCTCCGACGCACGCGTCGAGCAGAAGGAACGCGAGCTGACGCTGTTCGCCGACGACGATTTCAAGCTCGGCCAGGTCAAGGACGTGCTGATCGGCAAGCTGGCCAAGCGCAACGTCGACGTGCGCTTCCTCGACTATGGCAAGGTCGAGAAGATCGGCGGCGACAAGGTCAAGCAGATCGTCACCGTGAAGAAAGGCGTGACGGGCGACCTCGCGAAGAAGATCGTGCGCCTCGTGAAGGACAGCAAGATCAAGGTGCAGGCGAGCATCCAGGGCGACGCGGTGCGCATCTCGGGCGCGAAGCGCGACGACCTGCAGAGCACGATCGCGATGCTGCGCAAGGACGTGACCGACACGCCGCTCGACTTCAACAACTTCCGCGACTGACCGGCCGCCGGCCCGTCGCGTCATCCGGCCGGGCCCGCACACGCGGCGCGCCCGGCGCGCGGCCCGCGCCGCGCGTTCTCAGGCTTTCCCGCCGTCCTGCGCGCCGCCGTCCGCGGCCGCCTTCTTCTTGTCGCCGATCCGGCTCTCCTGCCCCGCGAGCAGCTTCGAAATGTTGCCGCGGTGACGCCACACGAGCAGCACGCTCATCGCGAGCACGGCCCAGGCGACCGGGTTGTGGCCCGGCGTGCCGAACAGGAACACGTCGAACACCGGCGCGAACACGGCCGCCACCAGCGCCGCGAGCGACGAATAGCGGAAGAAGAATGCGACGATCAGCCAGGTCAGCGCGGTCGCGAGCCCGAGCACCGGGTGCACGGCAAGCAGCACGCCGGCCGCGGTCGCGACGCCCTTGCCGCCCTGGAAGCGGAAGAACACCGGGTACAGGTGGCCGAGGAACACGGCGATCGCGACCCACGCGATCGCGACGTCGGGCAGGCCGAAGCGACGGGCGAGCCAGACGGCGATCCAGCCCTTGAACGCGTCGCCGACGAGCGTCAGGATCGCGGCCTTCTTGTTGCCGCTGCGCAGCACGTTGGTCGCGCCGGGATTCTTCGACCCGTATGAACGCGGGTCGGCCAGGCCCATCACGGAACTGACGACGACGGCGAACGACACCGAACCGATCAGGTAGGCAACGAGGGCGGCGAGCAGGATCTGCATGCGGAGGACTCTTCTTTCAACGTATCGGGAAAGGGACGGCCGTGCGCGGCAAGCCGGCAGGCCGAAACGGCGCCCATTCTACCGAACGGGCGCGAGGTGCCACGAAGGTGAAACCCTCAGTCGACGCTCGCGCATTGCACGGGCTGCGCGCCGAGCAGCGACGTGAGCACCGCCGGCGCGAGGCTGACGAGGTAGCCGCGCCGGCCGCCGTTCAGATAGATCGTCGGCAATTCGAGGATCGTCGCCTCGACGTAGACGGGCATCGTCTTGCGCGTGCCGAACGGCGACGTGCCGCCGACGAGATAGCCCGAATGGCGGTTCGCGACCTCGGGCTTGCATGGCTCGACGCGCTTGGCGCCGATCTGCCGCGCGAGATTCTTCGTCGACACGGTGCGGTCGCCGTGCATCAGCACGATCAGCGGCTTCGCGTGTTCGTCTTCCATTACGAGCGTCTTCACGACGCTGTGCTCGTCGACGCCGAGCTGGCGCGCCGATTCGCCGGTGCCGCCGTGCTCGACGTATTCGTACGGATGCTCGCCGAATGCGACGCCATGACGGCGCAGCAGCTGGGTCGCCGGGGTTTCGGACACGTGTCTGGATTTGCTCATGGCGGCATTTTAATGGCGAACGATCGGCGGGCGCGCAATGGCGTGCCCGCGCCGACGGTATACTCGCGGCCCGTTTTCCGCCGGCCCGCCGCATCGCCGTCGCGATTGCGCCCATCATCGTTGCGAACTTCGTGAAGCGCTATTGCCCGATTGGCTGATTGTCGCGCACGCGCCGCCATGGCACGATCGTTCGCAAATATCGTCGGCCGCCGCCGGCCCGTCATCAGGAGACGCCATGTCCTCGCCCATCCGTGCATCCGAATCGCTCGACGTCGATGCGCTGCTCGCCGCGCTGCCGCGTCGGATTGCCGACGTGCCGGCGCACCGGTCCGCGCGGTCGCCCGCGCATCCGGCGCTGATCGAGGATGCGCGCCGGCTGTCGTACGGCGAGCTGGCGCGGGCCGTCGACGCGGCGGCCGCACGGCTGGCGGGCCTCGGCGTGCAAGGCGGCGACCGCGTGATGATCGTCGCGGAGAACTGCGTCGCGCAGATCGTGCTGCTGTTCGCGGCCGCGCGCATCGACGCCTGGGCGCTCGTGTCGAACGCGCGGCTGTCGGCCGCCGAGCTCGATGCGATCGCCGCGCACGCGCGGCCGAAGCTGATCGCGTTCACGAGCGACGCATCGGCCGATGCGCGCGCCCATGCAGGGCGGCTCGGGGCGACGCCCGCCGGTGCGCTGCCGGTCGACATCGGTGCGTGGTCGTATCGGGTCGATGCGGGCGCGCCGGCCGAACCGGTGGCCGCCGACGGCGCCGCGCAATGCGCGGCGCTGATCTACACGACCGGCACGACCGGTACGCCGAAAGGCGTGATGCTGTCGCACCGCAATCTGCTGTTCATCGCGGCGACGTCGAGCATGCTGCGCCGCGTGTCGCCCGACGACGTCGTCTACACGGTGCTGCCCGTGTCGCACGTGTACGGGCTCGCGTCGGTGTGCCTGGGCAGCCTCTACGCGGGCGCGACGCTGCGGCTCGCGCCGCGCTTCTCGCCGGAAGCCGTGCGCATCGCGCTCGCCGACGAAGGCGTCACGATCTTCCAGGGCGTGCCGGCGATGCACGCGAAGCTGCTCGAACACGTGCACACGCACGGCCATGCCTGGCGCGCGCCGCGGCTGCGCTTCGCGTATTCGGGCGGCTCGCCGCTCGATGCGAATCTGAAGGCGCGCGTCGAGCGCCTGTACGGCGTGCCGCTGCACAACGGATACGGGATGACCGAAAGCAGCCCGACGATCACGCAGACGCCGCTCGACGCGCCGCGCACAGACAGCTCGGTCGGCGTACCGATTCCGGGCGTCGACATGCGGATCGTCGCGCCGGACGGCACCGACGTGCCGCCGGGCGAAGTCGGCGAGATTCGCGTGCGCGGGCCGAACGTGATGCTCGGCTACTACCGCAACGCGGACGCGACGCGCGCGGCCGTGTCGCCGGACGGCTGGCTGAGCACCGGCGATCTCGCGCGGCAGGGCGCGGACGGCGCGGTGACGATCGTGGGCCGCAGCAAGGAGCTGATCATCCGCTCGGGCTTCAACGTGTATCCGGTCGAGGTCGAGCAGGTGCTGAACGCGCATCCGGACGTCGTGCAGGCGGCCGTGATCGGCCGGGCGATCGACGGCAACGAGGAAGTGCTCGCGTTCGTCGAGCTGGTGCCGGGCGCGGCGGCGGACGAGGCGGCATTGCATGCGTGGTGCGCGGAGCGGCTCACGGCTTACAAACGCCCCGCGCACATCCGCGTGCTCGATGCGCTGCCGGCCGCATCGACCGGCAAGGTGCTCAAGCACCGGCTGCGCGAGCTGGTCTGACGCAGCCGCCGCGCGCATCGCGGGTTCGGGTCGCAGCCCGCGCCGCGCGAATGCACGCGCGCCGCGCGTCACCCGCGCGGGTGGTGCTCCGCATGCAGCGTCTTCAGCCGCTCGCGCGCGACGTGCGTATAGATCTGCGTGGTCGAGATGTCGCTGTGGCCGAGCAGCAATTGCACGACGCGCAGGTCGGCGCCGTGATTCAGCAGGTGCGTCGCGAACGCGTGCCGCAGCGTGTGCGGCGACAGGTGCGCGCGCACGTCGGCCTGCTGCGCGTGACGCTTGATGATGTTCCAGAACTGCTGGCGCGTCATCCCGTCGCCGCGCGCGGTCACGAACAGCGCGTCGGCCGCGCGCGCGCCGAGCAATGCCGGCCGCGCGTCGCGCAGGTAGCGTTCGATCCAACCGTGCGCGACTTCGCCGAACGGCACGAGCCGCTCCTTCGAGCCCTTGCCCATCACCCGCACGACGCCTTCGTTGAGTCCGACCTCGACCGTCTTCAGCGTCACGAGTTCGCTCACGCGCAGCCCGCTCGCGTACATCAGCTCGAGCATCGTGCGATCGCGCAGGCCGAGCGGTGTGCCGATGTCGGGCGCGCCGAGCAGCGCCTCGACCTGCGCCTCGGACAACGTCGACGGGAACCGCGCGCCCTGTTTCGCGGACGTGATCCGCAGCGTCGGGTCGGCGCTCGCGCGATGCTCGCGCACGGCCCAGCCGTAATAGCGACGAAATACGGACAGCCGCCGGTTCGACGACGTCGCCTTGCCGTCGCTGCGTGCGGCGATGTAGCCCGTCACCATCGCCTCGTCGGCCGCGTCGAGCGGCGCGTCGTACGTCGCGGCCAGCCACTGGGAAAACAGCACCAGATCGCGCCGGTACGCGTCGAGCGTGTTGCGCGCGAGCCCGTGTTCGAGCCACAGCGCATCGCAGAACACGTCGATCGACGCGCGGCTCGCGAGCAGCGCGGGCGATGCCGCGACGGCATCGTCGTCGGCCGTGGGGGAAATCATCGGTTCGCTCATCGGTATGGCACGCCCTCGTGCGCGAGCAGCCAGCGCTTCACTCGCTGGTAATAGCCGTTGTCGTCGTGGTTCGCGAACCCGCCGAGGCCGCCCGCCGCGACGACGCGATGGCACGGAATCACGAGCGGGAAGTAGTTCGCGCCGCACGCCTGGCCGACCGCGCGCGGCGCGCTGCCGATCCGCTTCGCGACCTGGCCGTAGGTCAGCACCGTCCCGGGCGGGATGTCGCTGATCACGTCCCACACGCGATGCTGGAATGCGCTGCCGACGTCGGCGAGCGGCAGGTCGAAGCGCGCGGACGCGCGCTCGAAATAACGTTCGATCTGCTGGACCGCGCGCTTCGCGAGCGCCGAATCCGGTTCGACTGCCTTCATCGACTCGGGCAGATAGACGATCTCGCGCACCACCGCGGCATCCGTGCGGATGCCGACCTTGCCGAACGGCGCGTCGATCACTGCGTTGAACATTGCCTTCTCCTGACCGGGGGATGCGCGCGGCCCTGCCCGCGCGCCGACGACACTTTACGCCGCCTTCACGCGGCTCGCAGCGCCCATTCGACATGCTCGCGCACGACCGGCGACGGATCGTCGGCCCGCGCGCGCAGCGCGGCGACGATCGCGTCGCGCGCCGCCGGCGAGAGCCGGTCCGCGCCCGCGCGCAGCGCATTGCCGAGCCCGACCGCGAGATTGCGCAGCCAGCTTTCGTAGCCGATGCGCCGGATCGCGCTGCCCTGCATCCGCGTATCGAACGTGCCCGCGTCCCACGCGAACAGCTCGACGAGCGTCGCGCGGTCGAGGCCGTGCCGCACGTCGAAATCGGCGACGGGCGCGGCCTGCGCGAACTTGTTCCACGGACACACGAGCTGGCAGTCGTCGCAGCCGTACACGCGATTGCCGATCAGCGGCCGCAGCGGCTCGGGGATGCTGCCTTTCAGTTCGATCGTCAGGTACGAGATGCAGCGGCGCGCATCGACGCGGTACGGCTCGACGATCGCGCCGGTCGGGCATGCGTCGATACAGCGCGTGCAACTGCCGCAGTGCGCGCCGGGCGTCTCGGGCGCGGTGTCGGGCGACGTGCGCGCGTCGGTCGGCAGCGGCAGGTCGACGTAGATCTCGCCGAGAAAGAACAGCGAGCCGGCATCGCGCTGCAGCAGCAGCGTGTGCTTGCCGCGCCAGCCGACCCCGGCCTTCTGCGCGAGTTCGACTTCGAGCACGGGCGCCGAATCGGTGAACACGCGGTAGCCGAACCCGCCGATCTCGTGCTCGATGCGCTCCGCGAGCGTCTGCAGCCTGTTGCGCAGCACCTTGTGATAGTCGCGGCCGCGTGCATAGATCGACACGACGGCCGCCTGCGGATCGTCGAGCCGTGCGCGTTCGCGCGCGCGCCAATCGTGCGGCACGAGCGCGCCGGGCCCGTCGTCAGCCAGCGTTTGGGCCGGTAAATAGGCGAGCCGCACGGAGATCACGCGTCGCGTACCGGCCACAAGTTCGGCCGGCCGCGCGCGTTTCATCCCATGTTTCGCCATATAATCCATTTCGCCGTGGTAACCGGCTTCCAGCCAGGCGGCGAGGCCTGCTTCGGCATCCGAGAGATCGGTGTCGCTGATGCCGATCGCCCCGAAACCCAATTCGCGCCCCCACGCCCTGATGCGAGCGGCGAGCGCAGTCAACGCCGCATCGTCGAGCGCGCACGGCGCCGCGCCTTCGGCACGAGTCGAAGGCCTGTCGGATGCGGCGCGTTCCGGTAGTCGGTTCATCGCACTATTTTACGAGAATGCCAGCCACGCCCAGCCAACCGCCTCACGCCATGCTGCCCGCCCCGCTCGCGGAGCGCGTGATCGCGCTCGCCGACGAAGCGGCAACCGAGGCCTTCGGCACCCGCTTCGCGCACGCGCTCGACGCCGCGCGCATCGCGCTCGACCGCGCCCACGCGTTCGACGGGCTGCAGATCCAGCTGGTCGGCGATCTCGGCGCGGGCAAGACGACCCTCGTGCGCGCGATCCTGCGCGGCCTCGGCCACCAGGGGCGCGTGCGCAGCCCGACCTATACGCTCGTCGAGCCGTACGCGCTCGAACGCAGCGACGGGGAACTCGAGGTCTATCACTTCGATCTGTATCGATTCAACGATCCGGCCGAATGGTCGGACGCAGGCTTTCGCGAATATTTCAATTCCAGCGCGATCTGCCTCGTCGAATGGCCGCAACAGGCGGGCGCCCTGCTCGGCGTGCCCGATCTGGTTTTCTCGCTCGACGTGGACGGCGACGGCCGCGTCCTCACCGTCCGGGCGTACAGCGCTTCAGGAAACGCATGTCTCGAAAGATGTTGATCAAACCGTTCCGCTCGATCGAATCGGCGGCCACCGCGACGCACAACTGGCGGCGCCGTCAGATCCTGCGCGCGGGGGCGTCGACGCTGGTGCTCGGTCTCGTCGCGCCGCGGCTCGCGCACGCGTCGTCGGTGCTCGGCGTGCGCGTGTGGCCCGCACGCGATTACACGCGCGTCACGATCGAATCCGACCAGCCGCTGCAGAATAGCCAACAACTGCTGCAGGGCCCCGACCGTCTCGTCGTCGACCTGAACGGCCTCGACCTCGACCAGGCGCTGCGCGACCTCGTCTCGAAGATCGCGCCGAACGATCCGCAGATCCAGTCGGTGCGCGTCGGCCAGTATCAGCCGCACGTCGTGCGGATGGTGTTCGACCTGAAAGGCTCGGTGAAGCCGCAGGTGTTCACGCTGCCGCCCGTCGGCACTTACAAGTACCGGCTCGTGTTCGACCTGTACCCGGCCGTCGCGCCCGATCCGCTGTCCGACCTGATCGCACAGACGGAACGCAAGGAACAGGCGCTCAACGACACCGCGCGCGCGCAGCAGATGCAGCCGCCGTCCACGCTGGCCGGCCCGGGCACCCCGCCGCCCGCCGCGGGCGACAACAGCGACGCATTCTTCCAGCGTTTCGCGCAGAACACGCCGGCCGCGCCGCACACGCCGCCGGCCGCCGGCACGCCGTCGACGCCCGCGAAGCCGGCCGTCAAGCCGCCGCCCGTCATCGCGCGCCGCGACGACAGCGACGACGACGGCGACACCTACAAGTTCACCGCACCGAAATCGGGCAAGGGCGGCACCGTGCGCCTGCTGACGGTCGCGATCGACCCGGGCCACGGCGGCGAGGATCCGGGCGCGATCGGCGGCAACGGCACGTACGAGAAGCACATCGCGCTCGACATCGCGAAGAAGCTGCGCGCGAAGATCGACGCCGCCCCGAACATGCGCGCGATGATGACGCGCGACGCCGATTTCTTCGTGCCGCTGAACGTGCGCGTGCAGAAGGCGCGCCGCGTCGGCGCGGATCTGTTCGTGTCGATCCACGCGGACGCGTTCACGACGCCGTCCGCGCGCGGCTCGTCGGTGTTCGCGCTGTCCGACCACGGCGCGTCGAGCGCGGCGGCGCGCTGGCTCGCGAACAAGGAAAACTCGTCCGACCTGATCGGCGGCATCAACATCAAGACCCAGGACGCGGCAGTCAGCCGCGCGCTGTTCGACATGTCGACGACCGCGCAGATCCGCGATTCGCTGCGCTACGGCAACTACGTGCTGAAGGAAGTGGGCGGCATCAACAAGCTGCACAAGGGCTCGGTCGAGCAGGCCGGGTTCGCGGTGCTGAAGGCGCCCGACATCCCGTCGATCCTCGTCGAGACCGCGTTCATCAGCAACCCGGACGAAGAGCGCCGGCTCAACGACGACAGCTATCGCGACGAGATGGCCGACGCGATCTTCCGCGGCATCAAGCGGTATTTCGCCGCGAATCCGCCGCTCGCGAAGAGCCGGATGGCCTGAGCGCCATCCGTTCCCTGCCGCCGGCACGCAGCGCGTGCCGGCGCGTCACGACGATGCCGCGAAGCGGCTCAGCAGTTTCCCGCCGAACACGTTCACTGCGAGCCCGCCCATCACGAGCGCGGCGCCGATCAGCTGCGCTTGCGTCAGATGCTCGTCGAGCAGCAGCGCCGACGACGCGAGCCCGACGATCGGCACCAGCAGCGAGAACTGCGCGACCTGCGCGGCCGGATAGCGCGACAGCAGGCGGCTCCACAGCCCGTAGCCGAGCAGCGTCGCGACGAACGCCAGATAGACGACCGCGAAGATCGACGCGCCGTCGAGCCCGGCGAGCGCGGTCGCGATCCGCCGCGGCCCCTCGAACCACAACGACAGCAGGAAGAACGGCACGGGCGGCACGAGGCTCGCCCACACGACGAGCGACACGAGGTTCGCCTTCCCGACCTTCTTCGTGACGATATTGCCGAAGGCCCACATCGCGGCCGAGCAGATCGTCAGCAGGAAGCCCGCGAGCGTCATCGCACGGCCGCCCTGCGCGGCGATCACGACGAGGCCGCCCGCGGCGATCGCGAGCCCGATCAGGTTCTGCACGCGCAGCCGCTCGCCGAGGAACAGCATCGCGAACACCAGCGTGAAGAACGCCTGCGACTGCAGCACGAGCGACGCGAGGCCGGCCGGCATGCCGACGTACATGCCGGTGAACAGGAACACGAACTGGCCAAGCTGGATCGTCGCGCCGTACAGCACCAGCAGCCGCCACGAAATCTGCGGCCGGCGCACGAAGAAGACCGCCGGCACGGCCGCGAGCGTGAAGCGCAGCGCGCCGAGCAGCATCGGCGGCATGCCATGCAGGCCGACCTTGATCACGACGAAGTTCACGCCCCACGCCAGAATCACGACCAGCGCGAGCAGCAGATCCTTCGGGGCCATCATCGGCGTCTCCTCGATTGTCGAATCGTCGTTGTGAAGCCGGTCAGTCTACCGGGTTTCGCCGCCGCGCCGGATACCCGCGCGGCGCGCATGGAATCGGCAGCGGGCGCAGCGGCTGGCGCGACGCGGTGGACACCGCACGATGCGTGCCCGCCACGGCCGCATCGCGCCGCGCGCGTTTCGCGCTGCGTCACGCGCGCCGCCGTGCCGCCAGTACAATGACCGGCAATCCAGCCGTTCCCCACGAGGCCCGCCATGACCGACTCGATCAAAGCCTTGCTGAAGCCGCACGTGCGCGACATCGGCAACCTGCAGGTGCGCCGCACACTGCCCGCGCTCGCCGCACGCCTCGTCGGCCCGTTCATCTTCTTCGATCACATGGGGCCCGCCATGCTGCCGGCCGGCACGGGGCTCGACGTGCGCCCGCATCCGCACATCGGGCTCGCGACGGTCACCTATCTGTTCGACGGCGCGATCCTGCACCGCGACAGCCTCGGCTCGCGGCAGGAAATCGTGCCGGGCGACGTGAACTGGATGACGGCCGGCCGCGGGATCGTCCACTCGGAGCGCACGCCCGACGCGCAACGCGCGAGCGGCCACACCGTGCACGGGATCCAGACCTGGGTCGCGCTGCCGAAAGCGCACGAGACGACCGAGCCGTCGTTCGAGCACCACGCGGCCGACACGCTGCCCAAGCGCGACGAAGACGGCGTGGCGCTGACGGTGATCGCCGGCGACGCGTTCGGGCTGCGCTCGCCCGTGACGACGTTCTCGCGCACGCTGTACGTCGCGGCCGAATTCGCGGCCGGCGGCCGGCTCGAACTCGATGCGTCGCACGAGGAGCGCGCGGTGTACGTGGTCGACGGGGAGCTCGCGATCGACGGCGCGCCGGTGCCGGCCGAACGGATGGCCGTGCTCGCGCCGGGCGCGAGCGTCACGCTGACGAGCGGCAGCGGCGCGCGCGCGATGCTGCTCGGCGGCGACCGGATGGACGGCGAACGCTTCATCGAGTGGAATTTCGTCGCGAGCAGCCGCGACGCGATCGAACGCGCGAAAGCGGCGTGGACGCGCCAGGAGATGGGCAAGGTGCCCGGCGAGACCGAATGGATTGCGCTGCCCGAAGCGAAGCCGCGTTGAAAAAGCGGCGCACCGCCCCCACCCTGACGATATTCGAACGGAAGAGAACGCCATGGACACCACGCTTGCCACATTCGAGAAAGACGTCATCGAGGCGTCGCTGGACACGCCCGTGCTGGTCGACTTCTGGGCGCCGTGGTGCGGCCCCTGCAAGACGCTCGGCCCGCTGCTGGAAAAGCTCGAAGCCGACTACGCAGGCCGCTGGAAGCTCGTGAAGGTCAACGTCGACGAGAACCAGGAGCTCGCCGCGCACTTCCAGACGCGCAGCATCCCGCACGTGATCGCGTTCGCCGACGGGCGGCCGGTCGACCAGTTCGTCGGCGTGCTGCCCGAAGGGCAGTTGCGCGCGTTCCTCGACCGCCTGCTGCCGGCCCCCGAGGAAGCCGAACGCCGCGCCGCGCAGTACGCGATGGCCGAACAGCGCTTCGACGATGCGCGCGCGCACCTCGAAGCGGCGCTCGCGCTGAACCCCGGCTACGACGACGCGCGCCTCGACCTGATCGAGCTGCTGCTCGCGCGCAACGAAGTCGATGCCGCACGCGCGGAGACCGAGCGCCTGTCGCCGCAAACCGTGCAGAACGGCGACCCGCGCTACCAGGCGATCAAGACCCGTTTCGACGCGCTCGACGCCACGGCCGACCTGCCGCCGACCGACGCGCTCGAGGCGCGCATCGCGGCGAACCCGGCCGATCTCGACGCGCGCTTCGACCTCGCGCAGAGCCTGATCGCGCGGCGCGCGTACGAAGGGGCGCTGGAACAGTTGCTGGAAATCGTGACGCGCGATCGCGCGTACGGCGACGATCTCGGCCGCCGCACGATGATCTCGGTGTTCGAACTGGCCGGCGATCGCCCCGACCTCGTCGCCGCGTGGCGACGCAAGCTGAGCATGGCGCTCAACTGACCCGACGCGCGACCGGCCGGGCCGCCACGGGCCGGCCGCATCGGCCTATCGCTCGCGGCACGTCGCCCGCGCCGCGGCATCGTCCTTGCGTGCCCGCGCGCCGCACGCTCAGCCGGCCGCCCGTGCCGCGATCGCCCGCAGCGCATGCGCGGCCGCCGCGAAACCGAAGCTCGCGGTCACGCACACGCTCGAACCGAAGCCCGCACAGTTGAGCCCCGCGACATGCGCGGCCGCGGACGGCTCGGCGCCGTCCTCGATGTCGCAGGCCGCCGCTTCCGGATAGATCAGCGGCTCGTCCGAATACACGGCGCTGACCTTGAAGCGCGCCTTCGGCCCGCGCGGAAAGCCGTGCTGCTTGCGCAACTGCGCGCGGACCTTCGACAGCAGCGGATCCTGAATCGTCAGCGCGAGATCGTCGATGCGAATGCGCGTCGGGTCGAGCTGCCCGCCCGCGCCGCCGACGACGATCAACGGCTGCCGTTTCGCGACGCACCACGCGATCAGCGCGACCTTCGTGCGCACGCTGTCGATCGCATCGATCACGTAGTCGAAGCCGCCGCCGAGCAGCGCGTCGAAATTGTCGGGCTCGACGAAATCCTCGACGCGGTTCACGCGGCATGCGGGATCGATCAGCGCGATGCGCTCGGCCATCGCGTCGACCTTCGGCTTGCCGTAATTGCCGTCGAGCGCATGGATCTGCCGGTTCGTGTTGCTTTCCGCGACGTTGTCGAGATCGATCAGCGTCAACGTGCCGACCGCGTTGCGCGCGAGCGCCTCGGCCACCCACGACCCGACGCCGCCGATCCCGATCACCGCGACGTGCGCCCGCTCGAACGCGGCGGCCGCCGGCGCGCCGTACAGGCGCGCGACGCCGCCGAAACGCCGCGCGCGATCCACGTCAAGCTGGATTTCCGGGGTCGGGGTAAGATCGGAAGAACTGGGCGGGGCAGCGTCGGCGGCGGACATGGCAGCAAGGAAAACGTAAGTCGTGCAGCCCTCTATTCTGCCTGAACTCCCCCGCTCGCACGCGCCACCGCGCACGCACGATTCTCGCGCGTTCGCTATACTGGCCCCAGATTGAAGCGTTTGCATAACATGACGACTCTCGCCGATCTTCGGATCAACTATTCGCGCGCTTCGCTCGACGAAGCCGATGCCGCCCCCGACCCCTTCGCCCAGTTCGATCGCTGGTTCAAGGAGGCGCTCGCCGCCAAGCTGCCCGAGCCGAACACGATGACGCTCGCGACCGTCGGCGCCGACGGTCGGCCGTCGGCCCGGATCGTGCTCATCAAGGGCGTCGACGAACGCGGGTTCGTCTTCTTCACCAATTACGAAAGCCGCAAGGGGCACGATCTGGCCGTGCATCCACACGCCGCGCTGCTGTTCTATTGGATCGAGCTCGAGCGCCAGGTACGCATCGAAGGCCGGATCGAGAAAACCAGCGCGGAAGAAAGCGACCGCTATTTCGCGTCGCGCCCGCTCGGCTCGCGCATCGGCGCGTGGGCGTCGGACCAGAGCACCGTGATCGACAGCCGCGCGACGCTCGAAGCGCGCGAAAAGGCCGTCGGCGAACGCTATGGCGACAACCCGCCGCGCCCGCCGCACTGGGGCGGCTACCGACTCGTGCCCGACGCGATCGAGTTCTGGCAGGGGCGCCCGTCGCGGCTGCACGACCGCCTGCTCTATACGCGCGACACCGCGGCGGCGTCGGGCTGGACGATCTCGCGCCTGTCGCCGTAAGCGCGGCGCCGGCGCATGCCGGTCGTGTTCCGGGTTGCATCCGGGCGCCCGCGCCGCACGCGGCGGGCGCCGGTCAAGATACTTGGCTGTATTCGATTCAACGAACAAACGGAGAATCCAAATGTTCTGGGAAAAGAAGCTGGCACAGTGGGCGGACGAAGTACGGGCGAAAGCGAACATACCGGCGCGCCTCGTGCTGTGGAACGGCGATCAACTCGATTTCGGCACCTTCAGCGCGCCGCAGGTCACGCTGAAGGTGAACAGCGCGTCGGCGCTGCCGCTGCTGCTCGAACCGAGCCTCGACAATCTCGGCGAGGCATACGTGAAGGGCAAGATCGACATCGAAGGCAAGCTGTCGGACATCATCAACATCGGCTACTCGCTCGCGCGCAGCACCGTGACGAGCGCGAGCAAGCTCGCACGCGTGAAGCGCTACTTCAATCACACGAAGAGCACCGACAAGAAGGCGATCCAGTACCACTACGACGTCTCGAACGAGTTCTACAAGCTGTGGCTCGACGAGAACATGGTGTACTCGTGCGCGTACTTCGAGAACGGCGACGAGGATCTCGCCACCGCGCAGATCAAGAAGATCGACCACATCCTGACGAAGATCCAGCTGCAGCCCGGCCAGCGCCTGCTCGACATCGGCTGCGGCTGGGGCGCGCTCGTGCTGCGCGCCGCGCAGAAGTTCGGCGCGACGTGTCTCGGCGTGACGCTGTCGCAGAACCAGTTCGACCTCGCGACCGCGCGCGTGAAGGCGGCGGGGCTGGAAGACAGGATCGAGATTCGTCTGCAGGATTACCGCGAGATCGAAGGCCAGTTCGACCGCATCACGAGCGTCGGGATGTTCGAGCACGTCGGGCGCAAGAACCTGCCGCTCTATTTCTCGCGCATCCGCGAGCTGCTGACCGACGACGGCATCGCGATGAACCACGGGATCACGTCGACCGACGCGGAAAGCGGCGAAACCGCGCTCGGCGGCGGCGAATTCATCGACCGCTACGTGTTCCCGGACGGCGAGCTCCCGCACATCAGCCTCGCGCTCGAAGCGGCGCAGCGCGGCGGGCTCGAGGCGGTTGACGTCGAAAGCCTGCGCCGGCACTATGCGCGCACGCTCGACATCTGGACGGAAAACTTCGAGGCGAAAGCCGAGGAAGCGCGAAAGCTCGTCGACGACGAAAAATTCCGCATCTGGCGCGTGTATCTCGCCGGCTGCGCGTACGCGTTCGAGCACGACGACGTGTCGATCTTCCAGATCGTGTGCCGCAAGGCCGGGCGCAGCGCGAAAACGCTGCCGTGGTCGCGGCGCTATATGTACGAACACGCGCTGCCGCGCTAGGCGGCGCATCACGCTGGGCATGCATGGGTGACGGCAGGACGCGGCGCAGGGCGCCGCCGCAACGACAGCGGCACGACGACGCCGACGAGTCGCACGCCGACGGGCAGTTCGACCTGTTCGGCGTGCCGACGGACGCCGCACGCACGTCGCCGGCGGACGGCGACCACTCCGTCAGCCCCGACGAGCCCGTGACGCCGGACGCAGCGAAAGACCCTCGACCGGCGCCGCCCGCCCGTACGACCGCCCGCCCCGCCGCCGAAGACGCCCCCGCCCCGTCGTCCGGCCTGCTGTGGGATGAGCCGCCCTCGCCGGCGGCCCCGCCAAAGAAAGGCCGCCGCAAGCGCGGCGTGCTGCCCGCGCCGATCTCGGCGGACGTCGCCGAAGTCGCGGCCGGCCTGCCGCCGAACGTGCGGCTCGGCACGTCGTCGTGGTATTTCCCCGGCTGGAACGGCATCGTCTACGACGGCGACTTCGCGCAGACGAAGCTGTCGCGCGAAGGGCTCGAAGCGTACGGCGCGCATCCGCTGCTGAAAAGCGTGAGCCTCGACCGGTCGTTCTACGGCCCGCTGTCGGTGGCCGACTACCTGCGCTACGCGCAGCAGGTGCCCGACGATTTCCGCTTCGTCGTGAAGGCGCCGGCCGCGGTGACCGACGCGGTGATCCGCGGCCGGCGCGGCGAACCGTCCGGGCCGAACCCGACGTTCCTCGATGCGCCGCTCGCGACCCGCGAATTCGTCCAGCCGTGCCTCGACGGGCTCGGCCGGAAAGCCGGCGTGCTCGTGTTCCAGTTCTCGCCGCTGCCCGATCAACTGCTCGCGCAGCCGGCCGCGCTGATCGACCGGCTCGCCGCGTTCTTCGCGGCGCTGCCGCCGTTGCCGCCGGACGCCGACGGCACGCGCTACGCGATCGAGATCCGCGACGCGAGCCTGCTCACGCCGCGCTTCATCCGCGCACTGGCCGCGCTCGGCGTGCGCTACTGCGTCGGCCTGCACGCGCGGATGCCCGACCCGCTGCGCCAGGCCGCCGCGCTCGCGCTGCTCGATGGCGACGCGCCGGGCCCGCTGATCGTGCGCTGGAGCCTGCACGGCGGCTTCAAGTACGAGCAGGCGAAAGCGAAATACGAGCCGTTCGACAAGCTCGTCGACGAGGATCCGGCCACGCGTTCGGCGCTCGCCGAACTGGCCGCGCGCTACGCGCTGGCCGGGCAGCCGGTGATCATCACGATCAACAACAAGGCGGAAGGCTCGGCACCGCTGTCGTGCCTCGCACTCGCACGCGAAATCGCCGCCGCGTGCGCGCAGTGGCGCAACGAGGCGGCGTGACGCCGGTTGCCGCGGCCGACGCTCAGGCGCCGCGCAGCGACTTCAGCCGGTGCGAGAACTTCTGCCGGAATTTCGCGAGCTTCGGCCCGATCACGACCGAGCAATAGCCCTGCCCCGGGTTGCGCGCGTAATAGTTCTGATGATAGTCCTCGGCCGGCCAGTAGTTGCCGTCGAGCGGCACGACCTGCGTGACGATCGGCTGGCCGAACACCTGTTCGCGCTCGAGCTCGCGGATCACGTCGAGCGCCGTATCGCGCTGCGCATCCGAGTGCGTGAACACGACCGACCGGTACTGCGTGCCGACGTCGTTGCCCTGCCGGTTCAACTGGGTCGGATCGTGCGTCGCGAAAAAAATCTCGAGGATCTCGCGATAACCGATGCGCGCCGGGTCGAACGTCACATTGACGACTTCCGCGTGGCCCGTGTCGCCTTCGCAGATGTCGCGATAGCCCGGATTGCGCGTATGACCGCCCGCGTAACCCGACTGGACGGCCGTCACGCCGTCGACGTCGAGAAACACGGCCTCCGTGCACCAGAAACACCCGCCTCCGAGCGTCGCGGTTTCAAGCATTTCGTTCCCCATGAAATCAGCCTCTCGTGGATGATGGCAGCCGGCACACGCGTGCCGACTGCCACGGTTTCGCATCGCCGCTGCCGGCCCGCGGTGCGGGACGCGGCGGCACTCCGGCAAGTATCTCACTCGCGCGCGAAACTGGCAGATCGGCCAGGCGTGGCACGCGACCGGCAGCGTATTTCTCGTCTACACTAGGCACGCGCACGCGGCGGTCACCCCGCCGCGTCAACCCAGCGTCCGATGCATGCCCGACCCCGATGCCAACACCATCTGCCGGAACATCGATATGCACGCCTTAACAGACATCGCCTGCGTCGCGGCCCCGCTCGCCGCTACGTCAATCGCACCGTCGCGGTGGCGCGTGCCCGTTTCACGGAGCGCGCCGCGTGGCAACCCGTCGCCTTTTCCCGCTTTCACGACCTGATGCACGGCATCGCGCGCATCGCCGACGCGTTGCATTCGCCTGCCGCTCGCTCCGCCGGCATGATGCGCGCCGCGCGGCCACCGCAGTCCGCACGTCCGCAACGAACGGCCGTGCGTCCACGATCCGACACCTTCGAGAGACACCACCATGAGCATGCGGCCTGACCCGACGTTTCACGCTTCGCCCGAGCTTGCGATGCAGGCGCCGGCGGAAGAGTTTGCCTATACGTTGTTGCTGAGCCCCGATTTTTCCAGACCCGACGCGCTCGCCGTGATCGACGTGAAGCCCGGTTCGTCGACGTACGGCAAGATCGTGCATACGGTGACGATGCCGAACACCGGCGACGAGTTTCACCATTTCGGCTGGAATGCGTGCTCGTCGTCGCTGTCGCCGCTCACCGGCCATGCGTTCCTCGAGCGCCGCTTCCTGATCATCCCCGGCCTGCGCTCGTCGCGCATCTACGTGATCGACACGAAGCCGCATCCGACGCAGGCGCGCATCCACAAGATCATCGAGCCCGACGAGATCTTCGCGAAAACCGGCTATTCGCGGCCGCACACCGTGCATTGCGGCCCCGAGGGCATCTACGTGAGCACGCTCGGCGGGGCGGGCAAGGACGGCACCGACGGCGCGCCCGGCATCTTCATCATGGATTGCGAAACCTTCGACGTGCTCGGCCGTTGGGAAATCGACCGCGGCCCGCAGGACAAGCACTACGACTTCTGGTGGAACCTGCCGCGCGACTACATGGTGTCGAGCGAATGGGCGCTGCCGCCGCAATTCGAGAACGGGATCGTCCCCGAGGATCTGCTCGCGAACAAGTACGGGCACCGGCTGCATTTCTGGGATCTGCGCGCGCGACGCAACGTGCAGACGATCGATCTCGGCGCGCAGCACCAGATGGCGCTCGAGGTGCGGCCCGCGCACGACCCGGTGCGCGAGTACGGATTCGTCGGCGTCGTGGTCGATACGACCAATCTCGAAGGCTCGATCTGGACCTGGTGGCGCGAAGGCGGCAAGTTCCATGTGAAGAAGACCGCGACGATCCCGGCCGAGCCGGCGGCGGCCGACGAGTTGCCGCCGCTGCTGCAAGGATTCGGCGCGGTGCCGCCGCTCGTGACCGACATCGACCTGTCGCTCGACGATCGCTTCCTGTACGTGTCGTGCTGGGGCACCGGCGAGATGCGCCAGTACGACGTGTCGGACCCGCACCACCCGGTGCTCGCCGGGTCGGTGCGCATCGGCGGCATCGCGCGCCGTGCGCCGCACTCGAACGGCCGCACGTTCGCGGGCGGCCCGCAGATGGTCGAGATCAGCCGCGACGGCCGGCGCGTGTACTGGACCAACTCGCTCTATTCGACGTGGGACGACCAGTTCTATCCGGACGGCGTGCCGGCCGCGCAGGTGCTCGCGCACGCGGGGCCGGACGGCGGGCTGACGCTCGCCGACGACTACTGGGTCGAATTCCCCGACGGCTATCGCGCGCACCAGATCCGGCTCGAAGGCGGAGACTGCTCGACCGACTCGTTCTGCTATCCGTCGGTCAAGCGTTGAGCGCCGGGCTTCATGCGCCGTTCGCGCTGTGGGCGGCCGTGCTCGCGAGCGGCGTCTATCACGGGCTCAACCCGGCGATGGGCTGGCCGCTCGCGGTGTCGAACGCGCTGATGACGCGCCGCGGCGGCGCGCTCGTCGCGGCGCTCGGCTATCTCGCGCTCGGTCATGCGCTCGCCGTCTTCGCGGTGATGCTGCCGTTCGGGCTGCTCGCCGCACTGCTCGCGTGGCAAACGGCGATCCGGATCGGCGCGAGCGCGCTCGTGATCGGCTTCGGCGCGGTGCTGCTGATCCGGCGCCGGCATCCGCGGGCGCTCGCGCGGATTCCGCCGGCGCGGCTCGGCCTGTGGTCGTTCGCGGTCGCGCTCGCGCACGGCGCGGGGCTGATGCTCGTGCCGATCTACCTCGGCCTCTGCGGGCTCGACCGCGATGCCGGCCACCGCGCGGCGGCGATGCTCGTCGATGCGCATCTCGGGATGGCGCTCGTCGTCGCGGCCGTGCACGCGGCCGCGATGATCGCCGCCGGCGGCGGGCTCGCATGGCTCGTGTACCGCTATCTCGGGCTGAAGTTCGTGTCGCGGAGCTGGTTCAATCTCGACACGGTGTGGGCGTCGAGCCTGATCGTGACGGGGGCGCTGTCGCTCGGGCTGGCGGCGGCGCGATAGCGCGCGGGCGACGTTGCCGGCTGTTCGGCGCCGCGCCGGGCAGCCCAGGCGACGATGGCGGCTGCGCGACGTGAAGCCGGCCGTCCCGGCGCCGCCGCCAAAAACGTGACAGAACGGCCGTGCGGGCCGCGCGCCGCAGTGTTCGCTACGTCACCCTGCCCCCGCGATGCGCCGCCCGACCGGGCCCGGCGGCCCCGATTCCGCTAAAATCGGGCCATGCGCACCCGTTCCCAATCTACCGCCTCGTCGTCTTTCGTCCGCCGCGCCCGTCACGCCCGTGTCGTGTCGCGCCCGCCCGTCCCGTTCCGGATGGTTGCCCGATGAGCCACGCCAATCCGCCGGATTTCGACGCGGCCGCCTTCCGGCAGGCGCTCGGCCAGTTCGCGACGGGCGTGACGGTGATCACGACGCAGGCGCCGTCCGGCCAGTTGATCGGCATCACCGCCAGCTCGTTCAATTCGGTTTCGCTCGATCCGCCGCTCGTGCTGTGGAGCCTCGCGCACAAATCGGCGTCGACGCCAGTGTTCCGCGGCAACAGCCATTACGTGGTGAACGTGCTCGCGGCGTCGCAGCTCGACCTGTGCAAGCGCTTTTCGACCTACAAGGGCGACCGCTTCGAAGGGATCGCGCACGCGGCCGGCAACTCGGGGATGCCCGTGCTCGACGGCGCGCTCGCGTGGTTCGAATGCCACAACCGCAGCCGCTACGACGAAGGCGACCACGTGATCTTCGTCGGCGAAGTGGAGCGCTGCGGCGTGCGCGCCGTATCGGACGCCGCCCCGCCGCTCGTGTTCCACGGCGGCGGCTTCCACGGCCTCACACCGCTTTGATCGCCCCCGTGCGCGCGAGGCCGACCGGCGCGCCGGCTTCGTCCTTCAGCGTCTGCAGCACGATGTTCGAACGGATGTCCATCACGCCCGGCGCCTTGTACAGGCGGTTCAGCACGAAATCCGAATAGTGCTTGAGGTTGTGCGCGAGCACGCGCAGCAGATAGTGGCTCTCGCCCGTCACGACGAACGCGCCGACCACCTCCGGCCATTCGCGCAGCGCTTCCGCGAAGCGCTCGTGCCATTGATTCTCTTCGTTGCGCATCGACACCTGCACGAACGCCTCGAGCTCGAAGCCGAGCTTCTCGCGGCTCAGGCACGCGCGATAGTGCTCGATCACGCCCTGCTCCTCGAGCAGGCGCATGCGGCGCAGGCAGGCGGATGGCGAAAGCGAAATGCGTTCGGCCAGGTCGAGATTGCTGATTCTGCCCTCCTCCTGCAATACCGCCAGAATCCGGCAGTCGGTGGCATCGAGCGTGATCGCGTGCATTTTTGGTCCCCGTTTTCCCTCTGAGTCGAATTATCTGCCAATCCGGCGGATTGTCCATGTTTATTTCGCAAGCACTTTCTGCGAGCGTCCACCTATCATTCGATGCATCGATTCACGATTCGTCATGCCATGGACACACTCTGGGACATCTCGCCGCCCGTCAGCCCCGCCACCCCCGTGTGGCCGGGCGATACGCCGGTTTCCGTCGAGCGCGTGTGGCGGATGGAGGCCGGTTCGCCGGTCAACGTCGCGCGCCTGACGCTGTCGCCGCACACGGGCGCGCACTGCGACGCGCCGCTGCACTACGACGCCGACGGCGCGCCGATCGGCGCGGTGCCGCTCGACACCTATCTCGGCGCATGCCGCGTGATCCATTGCATCGGCGCGGCGCCCGTCGTGCGGCCGGCCGATATCGCGGCCGCGCTCGACGGCGTGCCGCCGCGCGTGCTGCTGCGCACATATGCGCGCGCCGCGGTCGAACGATGGGACAGCCATTTCTGCGCGGTCGCGCCCGACACCGTCGATCTGCTCGCCGTGCATGGCGTCAAGCTGATCGGCATCGACACGCCGTCGCTCGACCCGCAGGAATCGAAGACGATGGATGCGCATCATCGTGTGCGCGCGCACCGGATGGCGATCCTCGAAGGCATCGTGCTCGACGACGTGCCGCCCGGCGACTACGAATTGATCGCGCTGCCGCTGAAATTCGCGACGCTCGACGCGAGCCCCGTGCGCGCGGTGCTGCGCGCGCTGCCCGCACGCGCCGCCTGACTACCCCGACCTACGACCCCACATCATGATGATCAAGACCCGTGAAGACGCGCTCGCGCTCGACCGCGACGACCCGCTGGCCCCGCTGCGCGACCAGTTCTCGCTGCCCGACGGCGTGATCTACCTCGACGGCAATTCGCTCGGCGCGCAGCCGCGCGCGTCGGCCGCCCGCGCGCAGCAGGTGATCGGCGCCGAATGGGGCGACGGCCTGATCCGCAGCTGGAACACGGCCGGCTGGTTCGCGCTGCCGCGCCGCCTCGGCGACAAGCTCGCGACGCTGATCGGCGGCGCGCCCGGCGAAACGGTCGTGACCGACACGATCTCGATCAACCTGTTCAAGCTGCTGTCGGCGATGCTGCGCCACCAGGCCGAGCGCGCGCCCGAGCGCCGCGTGATCGTGTCGGAGCGCTCGAACTTCCCGACTGACCTCTATATCGCGCAGGGGCTGATCGAACAGCTCGGCGGCGGCTACGAGCTGCGCCTGATCGACGATCCGGCCGACCTGCCCGGCGCGCTCGGCGCGGACACGGCCGTCGCGATGATCACGCACGTGAACTACCGCACCGGCTACATGCACGACATGCCGGCCGTCACGCAGCTCGTGCACGACGCGGGCGCGCTGATGCTGTGGGATCTCGCGCACTCGGCCGGCGCGGTGCCGGTCGACCTGAACGGCGCACGCGCGGACGGCGCGGTCGGCTGCACGTACAAGTACCTGAACGGCGGCCCCGGCTCACCCGCGTTCGTGTGGGTGCCGCAGCGTCACCTCGCGCATTTCTCGCAGCCGCTGTCGGGCTGGTGGGGCCATCGCGCGCCGTTCGCGATGCAGCCGGGCTTCGCGCCGGATCCGGGCATCGCGCGCTTCCTGTGCGGCACGCAGCCGATCGTGTCGATGTCGATGGTCGAATGCGGGCTCGACGTGTTCCTGCAGACCGACATGGATGCGATCCGCCGCAAGTCGCTCGCGCTGACCGACGCGTTCATCGCGCTCGTCGAAGCGCGCTGCGCGGGCCTGTCGCTGAAGCTCGTCACGCCGCGCGCGCATCACCAGCGCGGCTCGCAGGCGAGCTTCGAGCATCCGCACGGCTACGAGGTCATGCAGGCGCTGATCGCGCGCGGCGTGATCGGCGACTACCGCGAGCCGTACGTGCTGCGCTTCGGCTTCACGCCGCTCTATACGCGCTTCGCCGACGTGTGGGATGCGGTCGAGACGCTGCGCGACATCCTCGCCACCGATGCGTGGAAGGCGCCCGAATTCGCCGAACGCGGCGCGGTGACCTGAGCGGTCTTGCGCGGCGCGCCGCCGTTGCAGGCGGCGCATGCGCCGCGCGTTCGTCATTCAAATCTGGAGAAAGTCGTGAATTCTGGTCATATGCAGCCGCCCGGCGGCGACGCGCCGGCAGGCTGCCCGTTCTCGGGCGCACGCGCCGCACAACCGGCGCAAGCCGCGCATGAAGCGCCGCACGTGCCGGGCGAGGCCGACACGCAAGCCGGCTGGCACAACGCGCAACTCGATTTCTCGAAGTCGATGAGCTACGGCGACTACCTGTCGCTGAATTCGATCCTCGACGCGCAGCATCCGCTGTCGCCCGATCACAACGAGATGCTGTTCATCATCCAGCATCAGACGAGCGAGCTGTGGATGAAGCTCGCGCTGTTCGAGCTGCGCGGCGCGCTCGATGCCGTGCGCACCGACGCGCTGCCGCCCGCGTTCAAGATGCTCGCGCGCGTGTCGCGCATCCTCGAGCAACTGGTGCAGGCGTGGAACGTGCTGTCGACGATGACGCCGTCCGAGTATTCGGCGATGCGGCCGTATCTCGGCCAGTCGTCGGGCTTCCAGTCGTACCAGTATCGCCAACTCGAATTCCTGCTCGGCAACAAGAACGCGCAGATGCTGCAGCCGCATGCGCACCGGCCGGACATCCTCGAACAGGTGCGCGCGACACTCGAGGCGCCGTCGTTCTACGACGAGGTCGTGCGCCTGCTCGCGCGGCGCGGGTTCGCGATCGCGCCGGAGCGGCTCGAGCGCGACTGGACGCAGCCGATGCGGCACGACGAGACGGTCGAGGCCGCATGGCTCGAGGTCTATCGTCATCCGCAGCAGCACTGGGAGCTGTACGAGATGGCCGAGGAACTGGTCGATCTCGAGGATGCGTTCCGCCAGTGGCGCTTCCGTCACGTGACGACAGTCGAACGCATCATCGGCTTCAAGCAGGGCACGGGCGGCACGAGCGGCGCGCCGTACCTGCGCAAGATGCTCGACGTCGTGCTGTTCCCCGAGCTCTGGCACGTGCGCACCACGCTGTAACGCCCGTCACGCGCCCGCCGTCACGACGACGTGCGGGCGAGTTCCTCCCCTTCGCGCGGCTGAGCCGGCGCGCGCGACAGCCGCGGAATGTGCCGCCGCACCGCGAGGAGCGCGACGCACACCACGCCCATCGCGACGGCCAGCATCGTCAGGTACGCGCCCGCGCCGCCCGACGTGATCACGATCGCGCCCGCGAACGCACTGAGGATCGCGCCGAGCCGGCCGAACGCGAGCGCGCTCGCGGTGCCCGTCGCGCGTACGGCCGTCGGGTAGATGTACGCGCAGAGCGCATACATCGTCGACTGCACCGCGTTGACGAACAACCCGTGCAGGCCGAGCCCGACGATCAGCCAGCCCGTGTGGCGGCTCGCATCGACACCCATCAGCCACACCGCGCTCGCCGCGCCGCCGATGCTGCACAGCGCGAGCGGCCAGCGCGAGCCCGCATGCGCGATCGCCCATGCGCACAGCAGCGCGCCGATCACGCCGCCGAGGTTGTACGCGGTGAGCCCCGAGCCCGCGACCGACACGCTCAACCCGCTCGCCGCGAGCATCGTCGGCAGCCAGCTGAACGCCGCATACACGGCGAGCAGGCACATGAAGAACGCGCACCACAGCGCGATCGTGTCGCGCGCCTGCCCGCCCGCGAACAGCGCGCCGAAGCCGCCGCGGCCGCCCGGCGCACGGGCGTCCTTCATATCGGTGAACACCGTGCCCGGCGCGACCGGCCGCCGCATCCGCGCGAGCAGCGCACCGAGTTCCGGCCAGCGTGCGGGGCGCCGCGCCAGATAACGCGGCGATTCCGGCAACGCGCGCACGAGCACGAAGCCGAGCACGAGCGGCAACGCGCCGCCCGCGAAGAACAGCCCGCGCCAGCCGTAGCGCGGCAGCACCTCGTGCGCGAACAGGCCGGCCAGCATCCCGCCGAGCGGCACGCAGACGATCGTCGCGGTCACCATCATCGTGCGGCGCCGCGCGGGCGTGTATTCGGCGGTCATCGTCGTGGCCGTCGGCAGCGCGCCGCCGATCCCGAGCCCCGCGCAAAAGCGCAGTATCGCGATCGTCGCGACGTCGGGCGCGAACCCGATCGCGCAGGTCGCGAGGCCGAACAGGAATACGCTGCCGATCACGGCCCGGCGGCGACCGAAGCGGTCCGCGACGATCCCCGCGCACGCGCTGCCGATCCCCATGCCGACCAGCCCCGCCGCGACGGCCGGCGCGAACGCGCCGCGCGCGATGCCCCATTCGCGGATCAGCACGGGAATCGCGAAACCGATCAACTGGCCGTCGAAGCCGTCGAGCACGATCGCGAGCGCGGCGAGCAGCACGACGCAGCGCTGCATCGCCGTGAACGGCCCGTCGTCGAGCGTCGTGCCGATGTCGACCGACGGCGGCAGCCGTTCAGTCAGTGCGTCGGTCGTGCTCATGCGGCCTCCGATGCACCGCGCGCCGGCGGCAAGATGCGCGGACGGCGCGCGACGAGACAACGGCATTCGATGGTTTTCATGGCGTCTCCGTTGTCCGGGCTGGCGCACGCAAGCGTGCCCGGATCTCATGCTGTGCAGTCGACCGGCGCCCATCGATCGGCGCCGGTGTGTTGTCCCACCCTTCACGATCCATTGCCGTCGCTTCGCGGGCGCGGCATCCGTATCGTCACGCGGCGCCAGCCGGCCGCCGGCCCGCTGCTCAGTTCGCCCGTGCGTCGATCAGCCGGACCAGCGCGAGCAGCGTCTCCGCATGCGGCACCGCGACGCCCGTTTCGCGCGCGGCCGCGACGACCTTGCCGCTGATCGCGTCGATTTCGGTGCGGCGGCCCGCGAGCACGTCCTGCAGCATCGACGGGCGATGGCCGCGATGGTCGCGGATCGCATGCTCGACGTTGCGCGCGATCCGCGCGCCGTCGACCGCGATGCCCTTCGCGCGCGCGACGGCGGCGGTCTCGGCCGCGATCGCGAGCGCGAGCCGCGGCCCGTCGTGATGATGGCCGAGCTGGTCGACGGTGCAGCCCGTCGCCGCGCACACCGTGTTGAGCGCCGCGTTGAACGCGACCTTCTCCCAGATCGCGGCCCACACGTCGGCGTCGAGCGTGCAGGCGAGCCCCGCGCGCGACAGCGCGTCGGCCACGGCCGCCGCGAACGGGCGCGCCGCGCCGTCGGCCGTCATCATGCGGATCGCGCCGGCGCCGTGCGAGCGCACGTGCGCGGGCCCGGCCGCATCGGCCGGCCACGTCGTCACGCCGACCAGGATGCGCTCGATCGGCACGAACGCATTCACCGTCTCGACGTTGCCGAGCCCGTTCTGCAGCGTCAGCACGAACGTGTCCGGCGTCAGCAGCGCGCGCACGCCGTCGAGCGCCGCCCGCGTGTGCAGCGATTTCGTGAAAACGATCAGCAGGTCGAACGGCGTGTCGGGCGCGGCGGCCGCGTCCGCATTCGCGGCTTCCGGCCGCATGGCGTGCAGCGTGCGAATGCGCCGTTCGCCGCGGTCGTCGTCGATGCGCAGCCCGTCGCGGCGGATCGCTTCGAGATGCGCGTCGTTCACGTCGATCAGCGTGACGGCTTCGCCGCTTTCGGCCAGCCGCCCGCCGAACAGCGAGCCCATCGCGCCCGCGCCCAGAATCGCAATCTTCATCGTCGGCGGCCTCGTCAGAACGGATAGTGGCGCGGCGCCGTCTGCACCGTGATCCAGCGCAGGTCCGTGAACGCGGCGATACCGGCCTTGCCGCCGAAGTGGCCGAAGCCGCTGTCCTTCACGCCGCCGAACGGCATCTGCGCCTCGTCGTGCACGGTCGGGCCGTTCACGTGACAGATGCCCGATTCGATGCGCGCGGCGACGCGCAGCGCCCGCGCGACGTCGCGGCTGAACACGGCCGACGCCAGCCCGAACGCGTTGTCGTTCGCGCAGCGGATCGCGGCCTCCTCGCCGTCGACGCGCACGATGCCCTTCACCGGGCCGAACGATTCCTCCGCATAGACACGCATCGCCGGCGTCACGTGGTCGAGCAGCGTCGCGGGAAACAGCGTGCCATCGGCCTTGCCGCCGCACACGAGCGTCGCGCCGTGCGCGAGCGCGTCGTCGATCAGCGCGTTGCAGCGCTCGACGGCCTTCATGTCGATCAGCGACCCGAGCACGACGGGCCCGTTGCGCGGGTCGCCGAGCGGCAGCGACGCGGCCTTGTCGGCGAGCTTCGCGACGAATGCATCGGCGATCGATGCGTCGACGACGATGCGCTCGGTCGACATGCAGATCTGGCCGGAATTCGCGAATGCGCCGAATGCGGCCGCGGCGACCGCCGCGTCGAGATCGGCATCGTCCAGCACGACGAACGGCGCCTTGCCGCCGAGCTCCAGCACCGACGGTTTCAGGTGGCGCGCGCACGCTTCGGCGACGATCCGGCCGACCCGCGTCGAGCCCGTGAAATTCACGCGGCGCACGGCCGGGTGTGCGATCAGTGCGTCGACGACGGCGCCCGCATCGTCGGGCGCGTTCGTCACGAAGTTGACGACGCCCGGCGGCAGCCCGGCCTCCTGCATGGCCTCGACGACCAGCCCGTGCGTGACGGGGCACAGCTCCGAGCCTTTCAGCACGATCGTGTTGCCGCACGCGAGCGGCAGCGCGAGCGCGCGCGTCGCGAGAATCACCGGCGCATTCCACGGCGCGATGCCGAGCACGACGCCGGCCGGCTGCCGCACGCCCATCGCGAGCGAGCCCGGCACGTCGGACGGAATCAGCTCGCCGCCGACCTGCGTGGTCAGCGACGCGGCCTCGACGAGCCCGCTCGCCGCGAGCTGCACGTTGAAGCCGGCCCACAGCGCGGACGCGCCCGTCTCGGCCGCCATCGCGGCGACGAACTGCTCGTGCTTCGCTTCGAGCGCGGCGGCCGCTTTCAGCAGCCATGCGCGCCGCGCGCCGGGGCCGAGCGCGGCCCAGCCGGGCAACGCGCGGGCGGCCGCGTCGGCCGCCGCGCGCGCATCGTCGGTGGTGGCCGCGGGCGCGGCCGACGCGATTTCGCCGTCGAGCGGGTTGCGGCGCACGAAGGTCGCGCCGCTGGACGAGTGCCGGCGTTCGCCGCCGATCAGCATCGCTACGGTTTGCATGGAATCTCCGGAAAGACGCGCGCGGCGCATCAGGCAATCTCGATTTCGACGACGACCGGCGTCGCCGCACGCAGCGCGTCGGCCAGCGTATCGCGCAGGAGCGCTGCATCGGCCACGCGTACGCCGCGGCAGCCCATCCCTTGCGCGAGCGCGACGAAGTCCAGGTCGGGCAGATCGGTGCCCTGCACGGGGTCGCCGGGGCCGAAGCCGAACACGGGCGCGAAATCCTGCAGCGCCGCATACCGCCGGTTGTTCAGGATCACGAACGTGATCGGCAGCTTCAGTTGCGCGGCGCTCCACAGCGCCTGGATCGAATACAGGCTCGAGCCGTCGCCGATCAGCCCGATCACGCGCCGGCCCGGCCGCGCGAGCGCGACGCCGACGGCGGCCGGCATCCCGTAGCCGAGCCCGCCGCTGTCCATCGTGTAGAACGTGCCGCTGCGCGTGAACGGCAGATGTTCCTGCATCACCGGCCGCGCGCTCGGCGCCTCCTCGACGACGATGTCCTGTGCGTCGCGCACGTCCGCGAGCGTCTGCAGCGCGAACGCGACCGACATGCGCGCGCCGGCGGCAGGCGCGTCGACGCGGACACGCGGCGCGCGCGGCGCGGGCATCGGCCGCTGGGGCGGCGCGGGCCGCGCCAGCAGATCGCGCGCGGCGAGCCGCAGGTTGCCGACGACCGCATCGCCCGACGGCGTCCACGCGGCGACGCCCGGATCGTCGACGAGCTGCACGAGCGTCGCGCCCGGCGGCACGTGCGGGCCGGAGCCTTCGATGTGATAGGTGAACGCGGGCGCGCCGAACGCGAACACGAGATCGTGCCCGTCGAGCCGCGCGACGATCTTCTCGCGGATCGCGGGCAGGAAGCCGGCGAACAGCGGATGGTCCTCCGGAAAACTGCAGCGCCCCGACATCGGCGCGACGTACACGCGCGCACGGTGCCGCTCGGCAAGGCGCACGGCGTCATCCCACGCGCCCGCGCGATCGACGGCCGCGCCGACCACGAATGCCGGGCGCCGCGCGGCGTCGAGCGCGTCGCCGAGCCGCGCGAGCGCGTCGGGATCGGGCCGCACGATGCTGCTGACGTCACGGCGCGGCAGCCATTCGGCCGGCTGGTCCCAGTCGTCGACGGGAATCGACACGAACACGGGGCCGCGCGGCTCCTGCATCGCGATCCGGTACGCACGCGCGATCGCGGCCGGCACGTCCTGCGCGCGCGCGGGCTCGATGCTCCATTTGACGTACGGCTTCGGCAGCTCGGCGGCCTGCGTCGCGCCGAGGAACGGATCGAACGGCAGAATCGCGCGCGCCTGCTGGCCCGCGGTGACGATCAGCGGCGTGCGGTTCCTGAACGCGGTGAAGAGATTGCCCATCGCGTTGCCGACGCCCGCCGCCGAATGCAGGTTCACGACGGCCGCACGGCCGGTGGCCTGCGCGTGGCCGTCCGCCATGCCGACCACGACGGCCTCCTGCAGGCCGAGCACGTAGCGGAAATCGTCGGGAAAATCGCGGAACATCGGCAGCTCGGTCGAGCCGGGGTTGCCGAACACGCGGTCGATGCCGAACTGGCGAAACAGGTCGATGACGGCGTCGCGGACGGTGATCGGCGCGGCGGATTGGGACGGGGTGCCTGACATGCTCGGGCGTCTCCTCGATGGCTTGGCGGTTTCCACAGTATCGAAGCGCAGGCCATTCACGGATACTGTATTTTTTGCCAAAAGCCATTACGTCCCGGCATGACTTTCGATCTCCGACAATTGCACGCGTTCACGACCATCGTCGCGTGCGGCAGCCTGGGCCGCGCCGCCGACGCGCTGCATGTCACGCAGCCGGCGCTGAGCCGGATCCTGAAGCGGCTCGAGGCGCAGGTCGGCGCGCCGCTGTTCGAGCGCCATTCGAAGGGCGTTCAGCTCACCGCGTTCGGCGAAGCGTTGCTGCCGCACGCGACGCTGCTGCAGCACGAGGCCGAGCATGCGCGCGAGGAACTCGACGCGATGCGCGGGTTCGCGAAGGGAACGATCAAGGTCGGCACGGTGGGCAGCATCGCGAGCCTCGTGCTGCCGGTCGCGGTCGGCCGTGTGCTCGACCGCTGGCCGAACCTGCGCGTCGAAATCATCGAAGGCGTGTGGGACCGGCTCGCGCAAGGGCTGGTCAAGCACGAGATCGACCTCGCGCTGTCCGCGCACGGGCCCGACACCGACGAGATCGTCGCGATTCCCGAATGCCGCTGGGAAGATCGCAGCCATATCGTTGCCGCGCCGCACCATCCGCTGCGCGCGCTCGGCCGGCCGCCGACGCTCGCCGATACGCTGCACGCGCGCTGGGCGATTCCGCCGCGCGGCACCGCGCCGTTCGACCACATGCGCGCGACCTTCGACGCGCACGGGCTGCCGTTGCCCGACATCGCGGTCGAGACGCGTTCGGTCATCACGCTGAAAAGCCTGGTCGCGCATGCGGGATTCCTCAGCTGGATGGCCGAGCCGATGGTCGGCGCCGAACGGCGCGCAGGCACGATCGACACGCTGCCGGTGCGCGAGGTCGTCGCGGTGCGCACGCTCACCGCATTCCGGCGCCGCCACGGGATCCTGCCGGGGCCGGCCGGCAAGCTGCTCGACGAACTCGTCGCACTCACGCGCGAAGGGCGCTGACGCCTTTTTCCGCCGGCCCCGCCGCGCCCGCCCTGCCCCGCACGCCGCCGCAGCGCACCATCGAAATGCCGTTTCCGCGCCTTGACTTTCGTTCGCCCGAATACGATCATTCGCTCACACAAAGAGCAAAAGATCGTATTCGACGAAACAGACAGGCAGGAACAGGAGACACCGGATGAGCGAATCGCCCGCCGCCCACGCGCCCGTGCTGCTGCACATCGGCGCGGGCTCGTTTCACCGCGCGCATCAGGCGTGGTATCTGCATCGCGTGAACGCGGCCGTGCCGGCCGACGAACGGTGGTCGCTGACCGTCGGCAACATCCGCGACGACATGCGCGCGACGATGGACGCGCTGGCCGCCCAGCACGGCGCTTACACGCTCGAAACCGTCACGCCGCAAGGCGAACGCGCGTACGAGACGATTCGCGCGATCACCCGCGTGCTGCCATGGTCGATCGACCTCGCCGCGCTGATCGACGCCGGCGCCGATCCGGCCTGCCGGATCGTGTCGTTCACCGTCACCGAAGGCGGCTACTACCTCGACGAACACAACCGGCTCGACGTCGCGAACGCCGATCTCGCTGCCGACCTGCAGGGCGCGCGCACGACGCTGTACGGTGCGCTCGCGGCGCTGCTCGCCGAACGCGTCAAACGCGGCGCGGGCCCGCTCACGCTGCAAAGCTGCGACAACCTGCGCAACAACGGCGCGCGCTTTCGCGCGGGCATGCGCGAATTCCTCGAACGGCGCGGCGAAGGCGGGCTGCTCGCATGGTTCGATGCGAACGTCGCGACGCCCAGCGCGATGGTCGACCGCATCACGCCGCGCCCGACCGCCGACGTGCGCGAGCGCGTGCGTGCGGCCACCGGCATCGACGACGCGTGCCCGGTGATGGGCGAATCGTTCATCCAGTGGGTGATCGAGGACCGCTTCGCGGCCGGCCGGCCGCGCTGGGAGCTGGCCGGCGCCGAACTCGTCGACGACGTGCATCCGTACGAGGAAGCGAAGATCCGCATCCTCAACGCGACGCACAGCTGCATCGCGTGGGCCGGCACGCTCGCGGGCTACACCTACATCCACGAAGGCACGCACGACGCGGCGATCCGCCGCTTCGCGCACGACTACGTGACGCAGGACGTGATCCCGTGCCTGACGCCGAGCCCGCTCGATCTCGCGCGCTACCGCGACGTCGTGCTCGAGCGCTTCGGCAATCCGTACGTGCTCGACACGAACCAGCGCGTCGCGGCCGACGGCTTCTCGAAGATCCCCGGCTTCATCGCGCCGACGCTCGTCGAATCGTTCGCGCGCGGCGCCGCGCCGGTCGCCACGGCCGTGCTGCCCGCGCTGTTCCTGCGCTTTCTCGAACGCTGGGCGCGCGGCACGCTGCCGTATGCGTACCAGGACGGCGTGATGGACGACGGCGCCGCACGCGCGATCGTCGAAGCCGACGACCCCGTCGTCGCGCTGTGCGCGAGCCGCGCCTTGTGGGGCTCGCTCGCCGGCAACGCCGCGCTGCTCGACGCGTTGCGCGCCGGGCTCGCGCGCGTCGATGCCTGGCTCGCGGCGCGCTGACGACCCGCGCGCCGATGCCCGGCCGCGCGGCCGGGCGAACCCGCTTGGCACAGGCCGTGCGGCCCGGCTAAAGTAGCGGCTCCTCACCGACCGAACGGATCGCTCATGTATCTCGGCATCGACCTCGGCACCTCGGAAGTGAAGGTGCTGCTGCTGGCCCCGGACGGCACGGTGGTCGGCACCGCGGGCTCGCCGTTCACCGTATCGCGCCCGCACCCGCGCTGGGCGGAACAGCATCCGGACGACTGGTGGCAAGGCACGCTCGCCGCGCTCGCGGCGCTGCGCGAACGGCATCCCCAGGCGTTCGCGCAGGTGCGCGGCATCGGCCTGTCGGGCCAGATGCACGGCGCCGTGCTGCTCGGCCGCGACGACCGCGTGCTGCGCCCCGCGATCCTGTGGAACGACATGCGCAGCGCCGACGAATGCGCGCTGCTCACCGAACGCGCGCCCGATCTCCACGCGCTGGCCGGCAACCTCGCGATGCCCGGCTTCACCGCGCCGAAGCTGCTGTGGGTCGCGAAGCACGAACCCGACGTGTTCGCGGCGACCGCGTGCGTGCTGATGCCGAAGGACTACCTGCGGTTCCGGCTGACGGGCGCGAAAGTGTCCGACCCGTCGGACGCGGCCGGCACGCTGTGGCTCGACGTCGCACGCCGCGACTGGTCCGATGCGCTGCTCGCCGCGTGCGGGATGACGCGCGAACAGATGCCGCGCATCGTCGAAGGCAACGCGCCGTCCGGCACGCTGCGCGCGGACGTCGCGCGCGAGCTCGGGCTGTCCGAGGCCGTGCTGGTCGCGGGCGGCGGCGGCGACAACGCGACGAGCGCGCTCGGCATCGGCGCGATCCACGCGGGCGACGGCTTCGTGTCGCTCGGCACGTCGGGCGTGCTCAGCGTGGTCGGCGACCGCTTCATGCCGAATCCCGCGTCGGCCGTGCATGCGTTCTGCCATGCGATTCCGGATCGCTGGCAACTGATGAGCGTCGTGCTGTCGGCCGCGAGCTGCCTGCGCTGGGTGTGCAAGCTGACCGGCACCGACGAACCCGCGCTGCTCGCCGAAGTCGAGGCGCTCGACCCCGACGCGCTCGCGGCGGCCCCGCTGTTCCTGCCCTACCTGTCCGGCGAACGCACGCCGCACAACGATCCGTACGCGCAGGGCGTGTTCTTCGGGATGACGCACGCGACCGAGCGCGCGCATCTCGGGTACGCGGTGCTCGAAGGCGTGACGCTCGGCCTCGCCGACGGCCTCGACGCGCTGCACGCGGCCGGCGTCGAAACCGACCAGTTGTCGCTGATCGGCGGCGGCGCGCGCAGCGCGTTCTGGGCGCAACTGATCGCGGACGCGCTGAACGTGCGCACGCGCCAGATCGGCGGCGGCGAAACGGGCGCGGCGCTCGGCGCGGCACGGCTCGGCTGGCTGGCCGCCGGCGGCGATCCGCATACGGTGCTGACCAAGCCGCCGGTGCGCGCCGAATACGCACCGGACGCCGCCCGCCATGCGCGGCTGCGCGAACGCCTCGATGCGTTCCGCACGCTGTACCGCCACGTGCGGCCGCTGTACGAGCCGTCGCGCGCACGGCTCGCGTAGGCGCCGCGCTCGCGCGGGCCGCCGCTGGCCGCGCGCGCGACATGCGTTACAGTGGATGCCGTCATGCAGCCCGCCGGCCGGCCCGCGGGGCGGCCCCCCCGATCCGAACCGAATCGCTATCGTGTCCAAGTCCTCAGAAAAACTCGATCTCGCCACGCGCGCCGCGTGGCTCTATTACGTCGCGGGCGACACGCAGAACGAAATCGCCGAAAAGCTGCAGGTGTCGCGCCCCGTCGCGCAGCGCCTCGTCGCGTTCGCGGTCGAGAAGAACCTGATCCGCGTACGCGTCGACCATCGGCTCGCCGATTGTCTCGACCTCGGCGCGCAACTGTCGAAACGCTACGGCCTCGCGATGTGCGAAGTCGTGCCCGTCGACGCCGATGCGCCCGACGCGATCGACCGCAAGCTCGCGGTCGCCGGCGCGCAGGTGATGGAGCGCTACCTGAGCGAAACGCGGCCGATGGTGATCGCGGTCAGCAGCGGCCGGACGCTGAAGGCCGCGGTCGCGCAGATCGCGCAGATCGATCGCCCGCAGCACCGGCTCGTGTCGATGGTCGGCGCGATCGCGGCCGACGGTTCGTCGAACCGCTACGACGTCGCGCAGTACATCTCCGAGAAAACCGGCAGCAAGCATTTCCTGCTGCCCGCGCCGCTGTTCGCCGACAGCGACGCCGAGCGCGCGCAGTGGTGCAATCATCGGCTGTATCGGATCGTCGAGGCGCTGTCGGGCGAGGCCGACGTCGCGTTCGTCGGGATCGGCAACATCGGCCCGCACTGTCCGCTCTACGAGGACGGCTTCATCACCGAACAGGAGCGCGACGAGATGACCGCGCTCGGCGCGGTGGCCGAGCTGCTCGGCGTGCCGATCGACGCGCAGGGCACGCGGATCACCGTGTCGACGAGCGCGCGCGTGACGAGCGTCGCGCTCGCCACGCCGCCGAAGCGGCCGACGATCGCGTTCGCCGGCGGCCCGAGGAAACACGACGCGGTGATCGCCGCACTGCGCGGCGGCTGGCTGTCGGGCCTCGTCACCGACGAAGCGTGCGCGCGCGCCGCGCTCGCCGCGAAGGCGGCCTGACGCCGCCGTCGCCATCGCACACGCCGGCTCAAGCCGCGCGCGGCGTCGGAAACGCATGGCGGCGGGCACGCCACGCGCCGACCCACGCCGCCGCCAGCAGCGCGACGAGCACCCATGGAATCGCGCCGGCGCCCGTCGCGCCCAGCAGCATCGCGCCCGCGATGCCGCCGCCGGCGACCGCGAGATTCCACACCGTCACGAGCATCGACTGCGCGACGTCGGCCGATTCGCCCGCGGCGTTCGCGGCGGCCGTCTGGAACAGCGTCGGCGCGCCGCAGAACGCGAGCCCCCACGGCACGACGCCTGCATAGACGATCGTCATTCCGGAACGACGCCGAAGCTGCGCGCGTTCGTCGACTACATGGCCGAGCACCTGCGCCTCTGAGCGGCGCGCGAAGCGAAGGCAGTCGGACTGCCGACGAACGCGGGATTCCGAACGCTCACGCGCGGCATCCTCTTCACGCACGATCAGGCGCCCAGCCCGCTCGTCGAATTTTCTCGCCGAGCGCGTCGGCCGCGTCCCGCAACGGCGCCAGGTAGTTGTGCACTATCTGTTCTTCGGTCGCGATCGCGGGAATCCATACGACGCAAATGCAAGCCACCGCGTGGTCGCCGCGCAGGACCGGCACCGCCAGCGCGCCGAAACGCTCGGGCGAGTCCACGCTGGCATGCGCCGCGCTTCTGGTGGCATAACCCTGATGGCGGACCATCGCGATCATGCGCCTCAGTTCATCGGGATGTAGCCCCGCGCGATCGGCCTCGACGCGAGAGCGGGCAAGCGCGGCGAGAATGTCCTTACGATCGTCCTCGGAACAGAACGACAGGTAGCAACGCCCCAGCGAGGATCGGAGCATCGACGGCCGCGAGCCGAGCACGCTGAAGTTCGCGCTCATGCCGTTGCCGGCGTAGGGCCCGTCGACGCTGAGCATGGCCGCGCCGTCGCGTATCCCCAGATCCGTCGGCCACGGTATCCGACGCTGCAGCGTGACGCGGATGTCGGCCGAGAGCCCGGAAAGACGCGCGTGCGACGCAGTCGACGACGAAGGTACCGACGCGCCCGGCACCAACGAATAACGGCCCGTTCGTGCATGATGCCGAATCCAGCCCGCCTCACCGAGCGTCTTCAGCACGCGGGCCAACGTCGCTTTGGGAAGCACGGTCTGCATCTGGAGTTCCGAAAACGTGGCGGCGCAAGCTCGATCGATTGCCCGAAGCACTTCGAGCCCGCGCTTCAACGAGGCGATCGACTTGACGCCTGACGCAGATTCCAGCCGTGACATATCGAATATTGGACCGCAGGTTCACCTGGTGAAACTATACCTGACGGACATCCGGCGCATTTCGCACACTCCCTCCTGTTCGCCCGGCACGGGCAAGGAGGCAAGATGACGACGTTGATTACCGGGGCCGGCTTGATTGGCCGAATGACGGCGCGCCGATTGCGCGCGCACGGCGAGCGCGTTCTGCTGGCGGACATCCGGCAGCCGCTTCCTGATGACCTGGGCGACCTGCCGCTGGTGCAACTGGACGTGACTGACTGGCAAAGCCTGAGCAATCTGATCCGCGCGCATCGGGTGCATTCGATCGCACACACGGCGGCAATGCTCACGCCCGCTGTCCGTCGAGATCCATTGACGGGTGTCCGGGTGAATGTGATGGGAACGACGAACGTTCTCGAAGCTGCCCGGCAATTCGAACTTCGAAGAGTGGTCATCGCCAGTTCGACAACCGTCATGTACTCCGCCTTCGGATCATTGCCCGGCACGCCGCTTCCGGAGGATTTCTCGTACCGGATCGTCAGCGAACGCCCCGCGAGCATCTACGCCTGCACCAAGGTCGCCAACGAGCATCTGGCACTTGCCTATGCGCAGCAGTACGCGGTGGATGCCGTCGTGCTGCGTTACGGCGCCGTGCTGGGCACGGGCTCGGAGGCCGCGTCCAGCGTTCCCGGCCAGATGCTCGACTGCCTGTTGCGCGCGGTGCGAAGCGGCGAGCCCGCCCGATTCGAGGATGACAAGCTGCTGTGGGGCGGTCGGGAAGAGTTCATCGACGTGCGCGACTGTGCAACCGCCACTGTCGCGGCGTTACACGCGAAACAGCCTGCACAGCGGGTCTACAACGTCGCTACCGGCGAGTGCTTTACGTTCGCCGAGTTCGTCGAAGCCGTGCGACGCCGCTTCGGCACGTTGCAGGTCGCCGATGTCCGCCTTCCTTCCGGCGGCCTGTCGGGATTCCCGTTCCAGCGACCGGCGCCGTCGGACGTCGAAGCTGCGTGGAGGGAGCTGGCGTTTCGTGCCCGCTACTCGCTTGACGACACCCTCGCGAATATCGTCGGCATCGTCTGAAGACGCTCGGCCGCCCGCGCTGCGCGGCATGCTTCCCAATATCGAAGAGCCCCAGGAGCAGAGGCATGAAATCCAGATCGTTACGCTGGTTCGGCATCCTCACCTTGTTCATCGTCGCCGCGATCTCATACATCGATCGCATCAACATCTCCGTCCTGGTGATGGATCATGCGTTCCTGGACCATCTGGGGATCGAGGCCGGCGATCGGATCCGGCAGGGTTCGTTCGCCACCGTGTTTCTCGTCGGCTACGGCTTGTCGTCGATTCTTCTCACGCCATTCTGCTCTGCGGCGCTCGGGGTGCGCCGGAGTCTCGTCTACGGCCTGGCATGCTGGGGAACCCTCACGTTGGCGACGACGGTGGTGCACGGATACGGGCTGATCCTGACGTCCCGGCTCTTGCTCGGCCTGTCCGAAGGGCCGCTGTATTCGCTCGCCGCGGCCTACATCAAGGCGCATTTCGCCAATCACGAAAGCGGCAAGCCGAACGCGTTCGTCAACATGGGCACGGGAATCGGTTTGGCAATCGGCTATCCGCTGGTGAGCTACCTCGTCGCGAGCTTCGACTGGCAGACGTCGTTCCTTGCGATCGGCCTGCTCAACCTTGCGCTGGGCATTCCGCTCGTCATCGCCTTCGTCCGCATGCCGGGCGATGAGCCGTCCGGCGCCTCCTCGAGCCCTTCGCATCCCGCCCTCGCGGTGAGACAGGTCGTCGCCGGCGCGCTGCAAACGCGCCATCTTGCCCTGATCACCATACTGACCTCGGCCGCATTGGCCTATCTTTGGGGCAGCAGCAACTGGTTGCCGGCGTATCTCAGCTTATCCCGCGGTTTCTCGCTGCGTGAAATGGGCTGGCTGGCGTCGCTTCCCCAGTACGCGATGGTGCTCGGCGTCCTGACCGGCGGCGTCGTGCTCGACAAGCTGCAACCGAGACAGGTGTCCGGCATGTTCATGGCCGGCAGCCTGTGCGTCGCGCTGTCCGTGTGGCTCACCATCCGGACCGCCGATCGCTACTGGGCCGTAGCCGGAATGGTCGCCGCCAATTTCTTCTGGGGTCTCCAGGCGCCCGCCATTCCAGGCGCCGTGCAGGACAATACGCGCGCCGAATACACCGCCAGCGCCTTCGGCGTGGTGAACGGCATCGGAAGCCTCATCGCAGGCCTCATGCCGCTGGCGATGGGCGGCTTCATGCGGTCGATGTCGACCGGCTCGGGTGGGACAGCCTCGGGCTTCCACGCGGGGTTCGCGCTGCTGATCGGCACGCAGGCGATCGTATTCGCATGCGGCATGGCGCTATGGGGCCGCTCCCGCATCTCGGTCGATCCTGTCACGGCGAAGCCGACATCCTGACCGCGAATCCATCCGGCCGAAGCGATGGCAATCGTCACGGACACCATCCGTGTGTCGGTCGGCCATTATTCACAACGCGATCCACAAGGAACTGAAATTCATGCGAGTCATCATCGTCGGCGCAGGGGTGATAGGCGTCACGACAGCCTATTTTTTGCAGCAGCACGGGTGCGAGGTGCAGATTATCGATCGCGCATCAGCACCGGGCATGGCATGCAGCTATGCCAACGGTGGCTTCTATTCGGCCGGACTTGCGGCGCCCTGGTCGGCACCCGGCGCAGTCCGGATGGCGTTCGCCGCTCAATTCGACAAGTCGGCCGCCTTCAAGTGGCGCCCTGACTTCACATGGCGGCAAATCGCCTGGATGATGCAATCGCTCAAGGAATGTCGACCTCACCGGTTTACCATCAATCGGGCCCGGCTCACCAGGCTCGCCACGTATGCGCAGGCGTGCCTGCAGCGCATCGAGTCCGATCTCTCCATCGACTATCAGCGCAGCGCGGACGGAATTCTGCAGGTTTATCGGGAACCCGTGCCGCGAGCGCTGATCGACACCCAGTTGCGCTATCTGGAAACCATGGGCATTGCGGCGGACTTTCTGCCTCGCGAACAGGTCTTCACGCTGGAACCGGCGCTCGCGCACTCCACGCCGCACCTGCTTGGCGGCCTCCGGATACGCGAGGACATATCGGGTGATTGCCACGTGTTCACCCGTAAACTGGCGGAAGTGATACAGGCTCAGGGTGGAACGTTCACATGGAATACGACCGTGGAATCGCTCCGCACCGATGGTTCCGGAACCACGGGAAAAAGGATTCGTGCACTCGTTTCGCAAGACACGGAATTCCAGGCAGACGCCTATGTCGTTGCCGCTGGAGCCGATACGCCCATGCTACTGAAGTCGCTCGTCGACATACCCGTCTATCCCATCAAAGGCTACTCGATCTCCGCGCCGATCGTGGCGAACGAATGTGCCCCGCGGCACTCTGTCTTCGATTTCGCGACCAAAACCGGCATGGCTCGTCTCGGCAACGAGATGAGGATCTCGGGCATTGCAGAAATCACAGGCTATGACCGCAGCGTGAATGCCTCCCGTTGCGCGCAACTGGTCTCGGCCTTCGAGCGCGCATTCCCCGGCGCAATCGATGGTCAATGCGCCAGCCACTGGGCCGGCCTGCGACCGGCCACTCCGGACGGCGTGCCGCTCGTCGGCCGCACGGCTTGCGAAAACCTGTACGTCAACACCGGCCACGGCGGGTTCGGCTGGTCGACATCCTGCGGGTCAGGAAAATTGATCGCGGACATTGTCATGGGGCGCCCTGCCGATATCGACGCCGCCGACTACGCTCTGGCCCGCTCGCATTGAAACGTCGATGCGAGCCGTACGCGCAGTCACGGCGGCTCGCTGGACGCTCACGCCGCCTTCGCGTGCACGCTCGACCGCCGGAACGCCTGCCCGTTGTCGTCGAACAGATGACAGTGCTCGGCCTGCGCATGCACGCGCAACGCGTCGCCGGTGCGATACGTATCGAGCGGCGGAATCCGCGCGATCAGCCCATCCGGCGCGACGGCCGACTCCGCATACAGATACGCGGCGTCGCCGAGCGACTCGACGGCCATCGTCCGCGCGGCGACACCCGGCGCCGCCGCATCGACCAGCAGGTGCTCGGGCCGCACACCGACGGTCACCGCCGCGCCGCGCTGCAGCCCCGCCGCGTCCACCGCGACACGCTGCGTCTCGCCGCTGTCGAAGCGCACGAGCACGCCGGCCGCATCGGCCGATTCGACCGTGCCCTTCAGGAAGTTCATCTTCGGCGAGCCGATGAAGCCCGCGACGAACTGGTTCGCCGGCGCGTGATACAGCGCGTTCGGCGTGCCGACCTGCTGCACCGCGCCGCCCGACAGCACGACGATCTTGTCGGCGAGCGTCATCGCCTCGACCTGGTCGTGCGTCACGTAGATCATCGTCGTCTTCAGCTCGTCGTGCAGCCGCGCGAATTCCAGCCGCATCTTCACGCGCAGCGCGGCGTCGAGGTTCGACAGCGGCTCGTCGAACAGGAAGACCTTCGGCTTGCGCGTGATCGCGCGGCCGATCGCGACGCGCTGCCGCTGGCCGCCCGACAGTTGCTTCGGCTTGCGGTCGAGCAGGTGGTCGATGTGCAGGATCTTCGCGGCCTGCTTCACGGCCTGGTCGATCTCGGGCTTCTTCGCGCCCGCGAGCTTCAGGCCGAACGCCATGTTGTCGTACAGCGTCATGTGCGGATACAGCGCATACGACTGGAACACCATCGCGATGCCGCGCTTCGCGCTCGGCACGTCGTTGACCTTCGCGCCGTCGATCAGCAGGTCGCCGTTCGAGATGTCCTCCAGGCCGGCGATCATCCGCATCAGCGTGGATTTGCCGCAGCCGCTCGGGCCGACGAACACGACGAATTCGCCGTCGGCGATGTCGAGGTTCACGTTGCGCAGCACTTCGGTGTCGTCGTAGCGCTTCGCGATGTTGCGCAGGAGCACGCTTGCCATGATCTGTCTCCGTTCGTTCGTGATGCGCCGCATCGAGCGGCGCGCATTCGTTCCTGATTGCTAGTTCGGCAGCACCGCGCCCGTCGCCTGCCAGCGCGCGACGTAGCCGGGCAGCTCGTGCATGTCGTCGAATACGTGACGCGCGCCGATCCCGCGCAGCGCGTCGATCTGGGCCGCCGATGCGTGCCCGCCGCCGATGAAGCCGAGCACGGTCATGCCGGCCGCGGCCGCGGCGGTGATGCCGGTCACGCTGTCCTCGACCACCAGGCATTGCGCGGGCACCGCGCCGAGCGTGCGCGCGGCCGCGAGATACACGTCCGGCGCCGGCTTCGGCCGCGCGACCGAATCCGCGCAGAACAGCCGGTCGCCGAAGAAGCGCGCGAGGCCGGTGCGCGCGAGCGCCGCCTCGACGTATGCGCGATAGCTGTTGCTCGCGCAGGCCGTCGTCAGGTCGATCGCGGCCAGCGCCGCATCGATGCCATCGACCATCGGCGCATTCACGGCCGCGGCCTCGACCGCGCGGCGGATCGCGTCGATATCGTCGTTCGTCAGCGTCCGGCCGACCGCCTCGGACGCACCGGCCAGCACGCGCTCGATGCGCAGCCCGAGCAGCGGCATCACGGCCGGCCGCGCATCGACGCCCGGCCAGCGCGCATCGAGTTCGCGCACGATCACGTCGGCGGCGACGGCCTCGCTGTCGATCAGCACGCCGTCGCAATCGCAGATCAGCACGTTCATGCCGTGACCGACCGCGCCTTTGCTTGCGCCGCTCACTTGACCGCCCCGAACGTGAGCCCGCGCACCAACTGCTTCTGCGACAGCCAGCCGACGATCAGGATCGGCGCGACCGCGAGCAGCGACGCGGCGGACAGCTTCGCCCAGAACAAGCCTTCGGGGCTCGAATACGACGCGATGAACACAGTGAGCGGCGCGGCGTTCGAGCTCGACAGGTTGATGCTCCAGAACGCCTCGTTCCACGACAGGATCACGAGCAGCAGCGCGGTGGACGCGAGCCCCGGCAGCGCCATCGGCATCAGCAGGTAGACGATCTCCTGCCACGTCGACGCGCCGTCGATGCGCCCGGCCTCCAGGATGTCCTTCGGGATCTCGTTGAAGTACGTGAAGGTCATCCACACCGCGATCGGCAGGTTGATCAGCGTGTAGACGATCACGAGCCCCGACACCGTATCGAGCAGCCCCGCGTTCTTCCACAGCAGATAGATCGGCACCAGCACGCCGACCGACGGCATCATCTTCGTCGACAGCATCCACAGCAGCACCTTCTGCGTGCGGTGGTTCGGGAAGAACGCCATCGCGTATGCGGCCGGCACCGCGAACAGCAGCGAGATCAGCGTGACGCCGGCCGAGATCAGCACCGAATTCCACGCGAACGCGAAGTAGTTGCTGCGCGCGAACACCTCGCGGAAGCTGTCGAGCGTCGGCATGAACAACAGCGACGACGCGTACGCCTGCTGCTCCGTCTTGAACGCGGTGATCGCCATCCAGAAGATCGGGAAGAACAGCAAGAGCGCGATCAGCCATGCGAGCGCGCCGGGCAGCGCGCGCCGCACGAGGTCGAACACGGCCGGCGTGCGCCGGCCTGCCAAGGTCAGGTCGCTCATTTTTCGTACTCCCCCTTCAGGTTGCGCGCGAGCATCCGCACGAGGAAGAACGACACGACGTTCGCGACCACGACGGCGATGATGCCGCCCGCGGACGCGAGGCCGACGTCGAACTGCTGCAGGCCGAGCGCGTAGATCAGGTAAGACAGGTTGGTCGTCGCATCGCCGGGGCCGCCGCCCGTCGTCGTGTAGATTTCCGCGAAGATCGACAGCAGGAAGATCGTCTCCATCATCACGACCACGGCGATCGCGCGCTTCAGGTGCGGCAGCGTGATGTAGAAGAACATCGCGATCGGGCCCGCGCCATCGATGCGCGCGGCTTCCTTCTGTTCCTGGTCGAGCGACTGGATCGCGGTGAACAGGATCAAAAACGCGAACGGCAGCCACTGCCACGCGACGATGATGATCACCGCGGTCAACGGGTAATCGGCGAACCAGTCGATCGGCGTCATCCCGAGCGCGCGCATCGCGTTCGCGACGAGCCCGTACACCGGATGCAGGATCATGTTCTTCCAGATCAGCGCGGAGACCGTCGGCATCACGAAGAACGGCGCGATCGCGAGCAGGCGCGCGATGCCCTGCCCGTAGAACTTGCGGTCGAACAGCACGGCCATCAGCACGCCGCCGACCACCGTGATCGCGAGCACCGCGCCGATCAGCACGAGCGTGTGCCAGATCGCGGGCAGGAACGACGGATCGGTCGCGAGGAAGCGATAGTTGTCGAACCCGGCGAAGCCCTTCACGTCCGGGTTCAGCAGGTTGTAGCGCGAGAACGAATACCAGATCGTCATCGCGAGCGGAATCGACATCCACAGCAGCAGCACCGCGACGGACGGCGACACGAGCCAGCTCGCGCCGCCGCGCGCACGGCGCGGCGCGCCGGGCGGCGACGACGCGTCGCCGACCGACGGCGCGTGAGCGTGACTCAGGGGAAGACGCAGGTGACGCATGATCGGAGTCCCTCCGGTTGATGCGCGGGCGCGAACGGCGTGCCCGCCTGTCAGCGTCGCCGGCCCGCGCCGCGTGCCACGGCGCACGATGCGGGCCGCGCGACGGCTTGCGCGTTACTTCTTGTAGCCGGCCTGCCGCACCGCGCGATCGGCCGCGGCCTGGCCGGCGGCGAGCGCCTGGTCGACCGACATCTGGCCCGCGACCGCGCCCGCGATCGACTGGCCGACCACCGTGCCGAACGACTGGAATTCAGGAATCCCGACGTACTGCACGCCCGTGTACGGCACCTTCTTCAGCGACGGGTCGTTCGGGTCGGCCGTCTCGATCGCCTTCAGCACGAAGTCCGAGAACGGCGCGGCGGCCTTGTACTCCGCGCGCTGATACGTCGACGTACGCGTGCCCGGCGGCACCGACGCCCAGCCTTCGTCCTTGCCGACCATCTCGATGTACTGCTTCGACGTCGCCCACGCGATGAACTTGCGCGCGGCGTCCTGCTGCTTCGACGTCTTCGGCACGGCCAGCGCCCACGCCCACAGCCAGTGCGAGCCCTTCGGCGTCGCGGCGACCGGCGCGGCCGCGAAGCCAATCTTGTCGGCCACCTGCGACTGCTGCTTGTTGTAGAGCATCCCGGCCGCGACCGTCGCGTCGATCCACATCGCGCACTTGCCGGACGCGGTCAGCGTCAGGTTCTCGTTGAAGCCGTTCGAGCTCGCGCCCGGCGGGCCGTTCTTCTTCAGCAGGTTCACGTAGAAATTGATCGCCTTCTTCCACTCGGGCGACGTGAGCTGCGCGTTCCAGTTCTCGTCGAACCAGCGTCCGCCGAACGTGTTCACGACCGTCGACACGTACGCCATGTTCTCGCCCCAGCCGGCCTTGCCGCGCAGGCAGATCCCGTAGGTGCCCTTCGACTTGTCGGTCAGCTTGTCCGCGAATTCGGCGATCTGGTCGTAGGTCGGCTGGTCGGGCATCTTCAGCCCCTTCGCCGCGAACAGGTCCTTGCGGTAGAACGTCATCGAGCTTTCGACGTAGAACGGCAGCGCGTAGAGCTGGCCGTTGTACGACAGGCTGTCGCGCGCGGTCTTCACGATGTCGTTCAGGTCGTAGTCGGCGGGCAGGCCCGTGATCGGCGCGAGCCAGCCGCGCTTGCCCCACTGCGGCGTTTCATAGGTGCCGATCGCCATCACGTCGAACTGGCCGCTGCCGGTCGTGATGTCGGTCGTCGCGCGCTGGCGCAGCACGTTCTCCTCGAGGATCACCCAGTTCAGCTTGATGTCCGGGTTCGCCTTCTCGAACGCCGGCGACAGCTTCTTCAACTCGATCATGTCGGGGTTGTTCAGCGTCGCGATCGTCAGCGTGCCGGCGGACGCCGCGCACGCCGCCGTCGCGAGCGCGGCAGAGGCGAAACAGCGTGCGGCGGCGTCGAGCATCTTTCGTTGCATGGCATGTCTCCTGTGATTGTTCGAAATGTCGTCGGTCTTGCGTCGGTGTTGCGTGGTTTCCTTCGCGGCCCGTCATGCCGGCCGCTGCATCCCGCACGCGCGCGCATAGTGCGCGATCACGTCGCGTATCCGGTGGCGCACCCAAGCGCGCGGCTCCTTCGCGAGGCCGCCCGCGCGGCACGCCGCGTAGACGTCCGGCAGCCATTGCGCGACGAGCGTTTCCGGCACCGGCTGCCGCGCGAGGTTGCCGAACAGCTGCTCGACCGCGGCCGCGACGGCCGGCTGCAGCCAGTAATAGCGGATGCGGTCGCTGTAGCTGAACTGGCGCGCGAGCCGCTGCGCGGTCTCGTCGCCGCGGTAGTACGGCGCCCAGTGTTCGGGCTGCGCGCGCATCGCCGCATCGACGACGTCGCGCAACCGCGAGCGCTGCGCGACGTCGTCGATCAGCGCGTCCTCGATGAACGTCAGCGCGAACAGCGCCTCGCGCAATGCGAACGTCAGCGCGGGACCGACCTTCAGCACCGCGAAGTGGTCGCGCACGAGCGCGGCGAGCGCGTCTTCGGTCTGATAATCGGTCGAATGCGCTTCGAACACGAGGCGCGGTGTCTGCAGGATACTCGCGCCGAGCGACGCCGCCTTGGCGCTGTCGTAATCGAGCACGTGGCGGTCGTCGAAATCGACGCCCGGCTGCGCGACGATCGCGACGACGCGCGTCCATGCATCGTCGAGCCCGGCCGCCGAGAACGCGTGGCGGTGCGCGTCGAGCGTCGCCGCGATGCTGTCGCTGCGCGTGACCGCGATCCGCGCGATCGCGTCGTCGCCGGCGTCGTCGCCGGCCTCGCCGCTCACCTCGCCGCCCGGCGTCGGCACCTCGGTGCCGATCACGTAGACGGGCGCGATTCCGGCGCGCGCCGCCGCGTCTTCCGCGACGCGGCACAGCTCGGCTGCGCGCGCGGCGATCGTGCGATCGTCGAGCCGCGCCGGATCGTCCGCGCACGCCATGCTCGCGTCGAGATGGATCTTTTCGAAACCGGCTTCGACGTAGGCCGCGACCATCGCACCGGCCTCGCGCATCGCGTCGGCCGCGCGGCGGTGCCGCCACGGGTTCGGGCCGAGATGGTCGCCGCCGAGCACGAGCGCCGACGGCGCGAGCCCGCAGCGCGCGGCGATCGCATCGACGTCGCGGCGAAAATCCGCCGGCGTCATGCCCGTATAACCGCCGAGATGGTTCACCTGATTGCAGGTCGCCTCGATCAGCAGCGGCGAGCCGTCGGCGCGCGCGGCTTCGCACGCGGCCTCCAGCACGAGCCGGTGCGCGCTGCAGATCGAATAGATGCCGCGCTGCGCGTCCGCGCGGTTCGCGTCGAAGATCATCCGCAGCACGGTGCCTGCATGCGCGGTCTGCGTGCGCTCGGCAACGGTCGTCAGGCCGGACATGCGATACCTCGTTCGGTCAGGAAGCGGTCGATCTCGGCCGCGCTGCTGTTGCCTTCCATCGGGCCGCGCCGCGTGACCGCGATCGCGCCGGCCGCGTTCGCGCGGCGCAACGCGACGTCGATCGCCATGCCCGCGACGAGGCTCGCGACCAGCGTGCCGCCGAAGCAGTCGCCAGCGCCGGTCGGATCGACTTCGTCGACCGGATAAGCCTGCGCGTCGACGCGGCTCGCACGATCGAACGCGACACTGCCGGCCGCGCCGCGTTTGAGCACGACGCGCTCGAGCAGCGGATGCGTCGCCAGCAGGCCCGCGATCGCGCGCTCGGCCGGCTGCGGCCCGCAGAAGAACGGCAGGTCGGCTTCGCTCGGCAGGAACAGGTGGCACGCGGCGAGCATCTCGTCGAGGGCCGCGCGCATCGGGCGGAAACTGAGCATTTCGGGCCGCACGTTCGGATCGAACGACACCTTGGCTCCCGCGCGCGCGGCCTCGATCACGCCGCGCTGCACGGCCGCGATCGCCGATTCGCTCGTCAGCGACGAGCCCATCACGTGGAAATAGCGGCAGCCGTCGAACATCGCGGTGTCGACGTCGGACGCATCGACGCATGCCGCGGCACTGGTCGACAGCGTGAAGACGAAACTGCGCGAGCCGTCGTCGCGATACGCGACGAACGCGGTGCCGGTCGGCCGTGCGACGCGGCGAATGCGCGCGACGTCGACGCCGTCGCGGGCGAGCCGCGCGACGATCGCATCGCCGAACGCGTCTCGGCCGACGCAGCCCGCATATGCGACGCGCGCGCCGAGCCGGGCGGCCTGGTCGGCGAAGATCGCCGGCGCGCCGCTCGGAAACGGGCCGGCGAAGAGTCCCGGCACATCGAAGCCCTGGCCGCGCTCGGCGGCGACGAATTCGGCCAGCAGTTCGCCGGCGACGACGATCTCGGCCATCAGGCGAGCCCTCCTCGTTCGACGGCGGCCGCGGCGTGCGGCACTGCCGCCGCGTAGCGGGCCGGCTCGCGAACGGCGCGTGCGAGCGGCGGCATTTTCAGCTCATCCAGTTGCCGCCGTCGACGTTCAACGTCTGGGCGGTGATGTAGTCGGCGTCGGCCGACGCGAGGAACAGCGCGGCGCCCGTCAGGTCGCCCGGCACGCCCATGCGCCCGAGCGGCACGGCTTCGCCCACGAGCCGCTTCTTCTCGCCGAGCGGCCGGTTCTCGTAGCGCGCGAACAACGCATCGACCTGTTCCCACATCGGCGTGTCGACCACGCCCGGCGCGATGCCGTTCACGTTGATCCGGTGCGGCGCGAGCGCGAGCGCGGCCGACTGCGTATAGCTGATCACCGCGGCCTTGGTCGCGCAGTAGTGCGAAACGAGCGCCTCGCCGCGACGGCCGGCCTGCGACGACATGTTGACGATCTTGCCGCCGCGCCCCTGCTCGACCATCCGTTGCGCGACCGCCTGCATCAGGAAGAACAGCCCTTTCACGTTGACCGAGAACAGCCGGTCGAACACGTCCCACGATTCGTCGAGGAGCGGGCGCATGTCGAACAGCGCCGCGTTGTTGAACAGGATGTCGACGCCGCCGAAGCGCTCGACCGCCGTCGCGACGATCCGATCGATGTCGTCGCCGCGCGTGACGTCGGCGGTGACGGCCACCGCGCGGCCGGGGTTGGCCTCGATCAGCCGCGCGAGCGAGCCGCCCGCCGGCTTCACGTCGACGAGCACGCAGCGCGCGCCCTCGTCCAGATAGCGTTGCGCGACCGCCTCGCCGATGCCGCTTGCGGCGCCCGTCAGGATCGCGACCTTGTCTTCCAGTCTCACTGGCTGTCTCCGGTTCGTTCTGTTGCATGCCGGTCGCGAAGTGAGCGAACGCTCGGCGACCGATCAATTGCTCTGTTAGTGATCGAATGATCGGATACGCGATACGCGCTGTCAAGACGACGTGACGGCTTTCTATGACGCGCTGCGGCACGGCGGCGCACGACGACGCCCCGCCGCGCCCGCGCGGCAAGGCGCGGCGCGCACGGTGCGACGCAGTGGCATCGGCGGCGACGGGGACGGAGCGAGGACGGAAAACGGAATTCGCGCTGCACGGTGCGGCGATACGTTATATCATCGCGATACTGTGTTTCATCGCCTGCTTCACGCCATGGCTACCTCATCGTCCATTGACGCCCGGCTGTCCCGGGCCGACGCATTCGCCGCCGAGCACGGGCTCGCGTGGACGCCGCTGCGCCGCCAGGTCTACGAGCGCGTGCTGGCCGCGCAGCGCCCGATCGGCGCGTACGACCTGCTCGCCGAACTCGAACCGCAACGCGGCCGCGTGCCGCCGACCACCGTCTACCGCGCGCTGGATTTCCTCGTCGAGCACGGCTTCATCCACCGGATCGAATCGAAGAACGCGTTCTTCGCGTGCTGCGAGATCGGCGTGCCGCACGAAGGCCAGTTCCTGATCTGCGATTCGTGCGGCGACACCGTCGAGATTCCCGGCGGCGACCTCGCGAAGCAGTTATCCGCGAGCGAGCCCGCGCATGGGTTCGAAGTCCACCATCAGGTCGTCGAGCTGAGCGGCCTGTGCGGGCATTGCAAGCGCAAGCCCGCGCAGCGCTGACGCCGAATCGCGCGGCGTACGCGCCGCCCTTCCAACGAGGAGTTCCATGTCCACTGCCCTGAAGCGCGCGCCGCGGCGCGCCCTGTCGCCTGTCCGCTGGCTGGCCGCCGCCGTCGCCGCGCTGTCGTTCGCCGCGCCCGTGGTCGCGCAGGCCGCGCCCGTCAACGTCGTCGCCGCGGAGAATTTCTACGGCGACGTCGCGTCGCAGATCGGCGGCCGCCACGTCGCGGTCACCAGCATCCTCAGCAATCCGGATCAGGATCCGCACCTGTTCGAAGCGAGCCCGAAGACGGCTCGCGCGCTCCAGCACGCGCAGGTCGTGATCTACAACGGCGCCGATTACGATCCGTGGATGGGCAAGCTGCTCGGCGCGTCGAAACAGGCGAAGCGCGCGACGATCGTCGTCGCCGATCTCGTCGGCAAGAAGGCCGGCGACAACCCGCACCTCTGGTACGACCCGGCGACGATGCCGGCGGCCGCACGCGCGATCGCGGCCGAGCTCGGCCGCGCCGACCCGGCGAACAAGGCCGAGTACGACGCGAACCTGCAGAAGTTCGTCGCGTCGCTGAAACCCGTCGACGACAAGGTCGCCGCACTGCGCGCGAAGTACAAGGGCGCGCCCGTGACGGCCACCGAGCCCGTATTCGGCTATATGTCCGACGCAATCGGCCTCGACATGCGCAACCAGCGCTTCCAGCTCGCGACGATGAACGACACCGAGGCGAGCGCGCAGGACGTCGCCGCGTTCGAGAACGACCTGCGCAAGAAGCAGGTACGCGCGCTGATCTACAACAGCCAGGCCGAGGAACCGATGACCAGGCGCATGCTGAAGATCGCGCGTGACGGCGGCGTGCCGACCGTCAGCGTCACCGAGACGCAGCCGGCCGGCAAGACCTTCCAGCAATGGATGACCAGCCAGCTCGACGCGCTCGGCAACGCGCTTTCGGCCGGCAAGTAACCGACAACCGTCACGACATGACCGCCACTCCCCACGCCCTCGCAGTCGATCGCGTCACGCTCGAACTGGGGGGCCGCACGATCCTGCGCGACGTCAGCTTCTCGATCGAGCCCGGCGAATTCGTCGGCGTGCTCGGGCCGAACGGCGCGGGCAAGACGACGCTGATGCGCGCGGTGCTCGGCCTCGTCCCCGTGTCGGCCGGCACGCTGTCGGTCGGCGGCGTGCCGGTCGCGCGCGGCAACGCGTCGATCGGCTACATGCCGCAGATCAGGAGCGGCCTCGCGAACCGCCGGATGCGCGGCTACGATTTCGTCGCGATGGCCGCCGACGGCCACCGCTGGGGCCTGCCGCACACGAACGCGGCCACGCGCCGCGACGTCGATCGCGTGCTCGATCTCGTCGGCGGCCCGTCGCTCGCGCGCCGGCCGCTGTCCGAACTGTCCGGCGGCGAACGGCAGCGCCTGCTGCTCGCGCAATGCCTGCTCGGCAACCCCAAGCTGCTGCTGCTCGACGAGCCGCTGATCAGCCTCGACCCGAACCATCAGCGCGGCGTCGTCGAACTCGTGCGCAACGTGCAGCGCGAACTCGGCATCACCGTGCTGTTCTCCGCGCACGAACTGAATCCGCTGCTGAACGCGCTCGACCGCGTGCTGTATCTCGGCAACGGCGTGGCCGCGCTCGGCACCGTCGACGAGGTGATCACGAAGCCCGTGCTGTCGCGGCTCTATGGATCGCCGATCGACGTGATGCGCGTGAACGGCAAGATCTTCGTGATGTCGGGCGACGTCGAGATCGAGAAGCACGATCACGAACACGAGGACGACGACGGGCACTCGCACGGCGGCAGCCACGGCCATCACCACCACGGACACGCTCATCCCGGGCATTCGCACGATGTTTGAATACGACTTCATGATCAACGCGTTCGCCGCGTCGGGGATCGTCGCGGTGCTCGCGGGCATCGTCGGCTATTTCCTGGTGCTGCGCGGGCAGACCTTCGCCGGCCACGCGCTGTCGCACGTCGGCTTCACCGGCGCGACCGGCGCCGTGCTGCTCGGCATCTCGCCGATCTGGGGGATGGTCGGCTTCACGCTCGCGGCCGGGATCGGCATGGGCGCGCTCGGCGAAAAGCTCGCGGGCCGCGACGTCGCGATCGGCGTGATCCTGTCCGGCGCACTCGGCTTCGGCCTGCTGTTCCTGCACTTCTACACGTCGTTCGCGACGCAGGTCACCGCGCTGCTGTTCGGCAACGTGCTCGCGGTCAGCCACGACACGCTCGCGGTGCTCGCCGGCATCGGCACGGTGAGCCTCGCCGCGCTCGCGCTGATCGCGCGGCCGCTGCTGTTCGCATCGCTGCAGCCGGAACTGGCCGAAGCCAAGGGCGTGTCGCTGCGCACGGTGTCGATGCTGTTCCTGGCGGTGTGCGCGCTCGCAGTGGCCGCGGCGACGCAGATCGTCGGCGTGCTGCTCGTGTTCACGCTGCTGGTCGGGCCGGCCGCGGCCGCGCAGAACGTGTCGACGCGGCTGTCGACGGGCGTGCTGCTCGCCGCGCTGTTCGCGCTGTTCGAAGCGTGGGCCGGCATCGTGCTCGCGTATCACACCGATTGGCCGACGAGCTTCTGGATCACCGCGCTGTCGGCGCTCGTGTACGGCGCGAGCCTATTGCGACGCAATTGATCGGCGCGGCGGTCGCCGCCCGATGCCAATCAAAACGCCGGCGTGCCCGAGGGCAGCGCCGGCGTTTTTTCATGCGCACCGGATGCGTTACCTGCTTGCGCAGCTACTCACCGCGCAAGTACACGCGCATGATGCGCGAGGTGATCGGCGATGAACGTCGAGATGAAGTAGTAGCCGTGGTCGTAGCCCGGATGGCGGCGCAGCGTCAGCGGTTGGCCGGCCTTCGCGCATGCGGCTTCGAATACGTCGGGGTTCAACTGGTTCGCGAGGAACTGATCGGCGAGCCCCTGATCGACGAGGATGCCGTCGGCGAACTTCGGCGCATCGGCGCGCGCGACGAGCTCGCTCGCGTCGTGCGCCTTCCACGCTTCCCGATCGGCACCGAGATAACCGGAGAACGCCTTCTCGCCCCACGGGCATCGCGTCGGCGCGGCGATCGGCGCGAACGCCGACACCGACCGGTACAGGCCCGGATGACGCAACGCGAGCGTCAGCGCTCCGTGGCCGCCCATCGAGTGCCCGAAGATGCCGAGCCGCGCGCCGTCGATCGGCAGCTCGGCCGTGACGAGCTCGCGCAGCTCACCCGTCACGTACGACTCCATCCGGTAATGTGTCGACCACGGCGCTTCGGTCGCGTCGACGTAGAAACCCGCGCCGACGCCGAAATCCCACGCATCCGTCTCGCCCGGCACGCCCGCGCCGCGCGGGCTCGTATCGGGCATCACGAGCGCGATCCCGTGCTGCGCCGCGTATTGCTGCGCGCCGGCCTTGATCGCGAACGTCTCGTCGGTGCACGTGAGCCCCGCGAGATAGAACAGCGCCGGCACGCGCTGTTGCGCGGCCTGCGGCGGCAGGTACACCGAGAACTTCATCGGCAGGCCGATGGCCGCCGAATCGTGACGGTAGAAACGCTGCTCGCCGCCATGGCACGCATGCGAGGAAACGAGTTCGAGCATGGCGGTGCGCTCCCGGTCAGTACAGCACGACCGAGCGGATCGACTCGCCGGCCTTCATCAGGTCGAAGCCTTCGTTGATCCGCTCGAGCGGCAGCGTGTGCGTGATCAGGTCGTCGATGTTGATCTTGCCTTCCATGTACCAGTCGACGATCTTCGGCACGTCGGTGCGCCCGCGCGCGCCGCCGAATGCCGAGCCTTTCCACTCGCGGCCCGTCACCAGCTGGAACGGACGCGTGCTGATTTCCTCGCCCGCCGCCGCCACGCCGATGATGAACGACTGGCCCCAGCCCTTGTGCGTGCATTCGAGCGCCTGGCGCATCAGCTTCACGTTGCCGACGCATTCGAACGAGTAGTCGGCGCCGCCGTCGGTCAGCTGCACGATGTGGTCGACGACGTTCTCGACTTCGTTCGGGTTGATGAAGTGCGTCATCCCGAACTTCTTCGCGAGCTCGACGCGCTTCGGGTTGATGTCGACGCCGATGATCTTGTCCGCGCCGACCATCTTCGCGCCCTGGATCACGTTCAGGCCGATCCCGCCGAGGCCGAACACGACCACGTTCGCGCCGGCCTCGACCTTCGCCGAGTACACGACCGCGCCCACGCCCGTCGTCACGCCGCAGCCGATGTAGCAGATCTTGTCGAACGGCGCGTCCTCGCGCACCTTCGCCACCGCGATTTCCGGCACGACGATGTAGTTCGAGAACGTCGACGTACCCATGTAGTGGAACAGCGGCTTGCCGTCGAGCGAGAAGCGCGACGTCGCGTCGGGCATCAGGCCCTTGCCCTGCGTCGCGCGGATCTTCTGGCACAGGTTGGTCTTGCGCGACAGGCAGAACTTGCACTCGCGGCATTCGGGCGTGTAGAGGGGAATCACGTGGTCGCCCTTGCGCACCGTGCCGACGCCGGGGCCGACGTCGACCACCACGCCCGCGCCTTCATGGCCGAGGATCGCCGGGAAGATCCCTTCCGGATCGGCGCCCGACAGCGTGTAGTAGTCGGTGTGGCAGATGCCCGTCGCCTTCACTTCGATCAGCACTTCGCCGGCGCGCGGCCCTTCGAGATCGACTTCCTCGATCGTCAGCGGCGCACCCGCCTTCCATGCAATCGCGGCTTTCGTTTTCATCGTGTCACTCCTGTAGGTCGGTGAGATCGGCCCGGGCCGGCGTGTCGCTGCCGGCCCGGGACTCATGCAAAGCGGTCGAAGCCGTGCCGCGCGGCACGGCGCAAGAATCTCGTGCTCGCCATGATGGCCGCTCCCGGCGCGCATCGCGTGCGGGAAACGGCCACCGGCTTGCCAGGATGCGTCATCGCTGACGCAAAAGAACAAGTGTTCGAGTTTAAACGCCCGTCGTGAACCATGCATCCGTGCGGGCGTACAGATCGACGAAGCGCGCGTAACGTGCGGCCAGCGGGCGGTCGTCTTGCGGTGCGGCGACGGGCGACGCCGTCGGCGCCAGCGCGCGCAACGCGTCTTCACGCCAATGCCCGATCGCGACGCCCGCGAGCAGCGCGGCGCCCCGCGTTGCGGCGTTCGGGCAATCGATCGCGTGCAGCGACGCGCCGAGCGCGTCGGCGAGCAACTGGCGCCAGCGCGGATCGACCGAGCCGCCGCCCGCGAGGCGCAGCGTCGCCACCGCGTCGCCGGGGTCGGCGTCGCGGATCGCATCGAGCCCCGCGCGCAACGCGAACGCGACGCCTTCGAACGCGGCGCGCATCATCGCGCCGCGCGTGTCGCCGAGCCCGAGGCCGAGCCAGCCGCCGCGCGCATCGGGGTTCATCCACGGCGAACGCTCGCCGCTCAGGTACGGCAGGAAGCACAGCCGCTCGGACGCCGGCTGCGCGAATGCATCGTCGTACGCATCGGCCCATCGCGCATAGCCGAGCCAACCGCGCACGGCTTCGAGCGCGAGCCCGACGTTCTGCATCGCCGCCATCGTGTAATAGCCGCCGCCGGCCGCCGCACGATAGCGATGCAATCCGCGTCGCGCGGGCGGCAGCGTATCCGCGAGCACGACGATCTGGCCGCCGCTGCCGGTCGTCAGCAGCGCGTCGCCTGCCGCGGCCAGCCCGCTGCCGAGCGCCGCGCAGGCGGTGTCGGCCGCGCCTGTCGCGAACGGCACGCCAGCCGGCAGGCCGAGCGCGGCGGCGGCCTGCGCGCCGAGCACGCCGCAGCGCGCGGTGGATGTACGCACCGGCGCGAGGCGATCGCCCGGCAGGCCGAGCGCCTCGATCAATGCGCTGTCCCACGCGCCGTCGGGCGTCGCGAGCGCCGTTGCGCACGCGTCGCTCGGATCGGCCGCGACGTCGCCGCCGAGCACGATGCGCAGCCAGTCCTTCGGCTGCACGGCCCAGCGCGCGGCGCGCAGCGCGTCGGGTTCGTGCGTGGCGAGCCAACGCAACAGCGGGCCGGCCATGCCGGGCGCGACGGGATTCGGAGCGACGGGCAATCCGGCGACGGGCATTCCGGCGACGGACACTCCGGCGGCGTGCCAGTCGGCCGCGTCGGCCTCGCGCACCGCGCGCGTGTCCGGCCACAGCAGCGCAGGCCGCACCGGCTCGCCGGCCGCGTCGATCAGCACGACGCCATGCATCTGGCCCGAAAAACCGATCGCCGCGACCTGCGCGCGCTCGTCGGCCGGCAGCCGCGCGGCCGCGCGCACGACCGCCTGCCACCACGTGGCGGGCGCGATTTCCGCCCAGCCGGGCTGCGGCGACGACAACCCGTAAGGTTCGCTCGCGACGGCCCGCTCGACGCCGTCGGCATCGAGCGTGACGAGTTTGACGGAGCCGGTGCCGAGGTCGATTCCGAGCAGGCGCATGACGTGAAGGGAGATTCGGATGAACGGATGTCGATGATAACGGGATCGCGATGCGCGCTCCGGTTTTTGCCGCCGCGCCGACACATCGAACGTGCTGCCGGCCGGGAGATTGACGAGGCCGCACCTTGCACGCAAAAGCGGCCGCTCGCGGGTTAACCCGGCACGTTTTCCGTACGCCCTTTTTTGCCACTATGCGGCCCGCGCGATACACACCATAAAGCACCCCATATTTGACAGGGGGGCCGGCGCTATTTTGAAGCGCTATAAAACCGGTACGCGTCACTCCCGCGGCAGTTTCCCGATGATCGCCCCCCTGTTCCATACCGACATGGCATATCGAACCAGCAAAGAACGGAATAGAACCCAGTGCTCTTGTTGCATGGATTCATTCCGAATAACTTCGTATCACCCCGAAAACAAGATCATGGAGTGAGACAGATGCAATCGAACACGGTCCATCCGTGCGATGAGGTGCTGCCGACCGGCAAGCTGGTAACGCTTGGCCTGCAGCACGTCCTCGTCATGTACGCCGGCGCCGTCGCCGTGCCGCTCATCGTCGGCGCGGCGCTCAAGCTGCCGAAAGACCAGATCGCGTTCCTGATCAGCGCCGATCTGTTTTCGTGCGGCATCGCCACGCTGATCCAGACGCTGGGCCTGTGGATCTTCGGGATCCGCCTGCCTGTCATCATGGGCTGCACGTTCGCGGCCGTCGGCCCGATGATCGCGATCGGCACGAACCCCGGCCTCGGCATTCTCGACATCTTCGGCTCGACCATCGCGGCCGGCATCATCGGCATCGTGCTCGCGCCGATGATCGGCAAGCTGCTGCGGTTCTTCCCGCCGGTGGTGGTCGGCACGGTGATCGCCGTGATCGGGCTGTCGCTGATGGAAGTCGGCATCAACTGGGCGGCCGGCGGCGTCGGCAACCCCGAGTACGGCAGCCCCGTCTATCTCGGCCTGTCGCTGCTCGTGCTCACGCTGATCCTGCTGATCAACAAGTACGGCCGCGGCTTCATCGCGAACATCTCGGTGCTGCTCGGCATCGTCGCCGGCTTCGTGATCGCATTCGCGCTCGGCCGCGTGAACACCGACGGCGTGGCGCATGCGCCGTGGGTCGGCTTCGTGATGCCGTTCCACTTCGGCCTGCCGCACTTCGACCCGCTGTCGATCGTGACGATGGTCACGGTGATGTTCGTCACGTTCATCGAATCGACCGGGATGTTCCTCGCGGTCGGCGACATGGTCGATCGCCCGGTCAACCAGGAGCGCCTCGTGCGCGGCCTGCGCGTCGACGGCCTCGGCACGCTGATCGGCGGCATCTTCAATTCGTTCCCGCATACGTCGTTCTCGCAGAACGTCGGCCTGATCGGCGTGACGGGCGTGAAGAGCCGTTTCGTGTGTGCGACGGGCGGCGTGATCCTCGTGCTGCTCGGCTTGTTTCCGAAGATGGCGCAGGTCGTCGCGTCGGTGCCGCCGTTCGTGCTCGGCGGCGCAGGCATCGTGATGTTCGGGATGGTCGCGGCGAACGGCATCAAGGTGCTGTCGAAGGTCGACTTCGTGAACCACTCGCACAACCTGTTCATCGTCGCCGTGAGCGTCGGCATGGGCCTCGTGCCGGTCGTGTCGCCGCACTTCTTCTCGAAGCTGCCGCCCGCGCTTGCACCGATCCTGCACAGCGGCATCCTGCTGGCGTCGGCCACGGCCGTGATCCTGAACATCGTGTTCAACGGCGTGAAGGGCGAAAAGGAGGCGAAGTGCGAGATCCGTCGCGCGGGGCATGATTTCGACGGGAGGCCTGTCGATCTGCACTGACGAACACCAGGCATGCGTCGGCTCGCGACGGGCCGGCGCTTACTGCATGGTGCGTAAGAGGCTGCTTGACATCGTCGAAATGGCAGCACTGCCGCTGCGCGGCAGATCGCGGCCAATACCTCATTTCACTTGGCAAGGGCATTCATGCGGGCAACCGGGAAGGAAGTCGATTTCTACTCGTCGGCCATTATCCGGCACACCGTTCAGATGATGCGACTTATAAAGCCTGGCATCGACGTCGACAGGGGCTCGACCGAGCCCCAATGTGACTAGAAGCCTCTTGACACTTTCTGCGCGTTGTTGAGCCAGCACGCGCGGCTGCCTTTCGTCAGCGTCGGCAAGGCCACCGACGGACGTACGATCAAGATTGGGATATTTGAGTTGAAGGTCTATCGCCCAGTTCGCCAGCTTTATGAGCTCGTCGCCGGATACTTTGGCAGAATCTCGTTCAAACGAAACATCAAGCGTATGAACCGGGGAGCAGGCGAATGTTCCGGCCGAGAAAAACGCCAACGCAATACATGCCGGTCCTTTCATCATATCGATCTTCCGTTGGACTCGATCAGATTCAACACGGATTGCCGCGCCACGCCGCCTCTAGTCTTCATAGATAATATACCCGGCAATGCTATCCGCATTATTGATTGCGAGATCGGGGCGCGTCCGCGCCAATACCAAGCACTCGCGCATGAAATATTGATGATCCTGAGCGCCGAAAGTATCGGCAAAATGAGTGCACTCATGAATCAGCGTCGATAACATCGAGTCCTTCGCGCTGGATATGGGACGCATCCCACAAAAATTCTCATGGATACAGATAGTATGGGTAGCTGTGTCAGGACCGCAAACATGAGCGACGGCACCATCAGGGTCCTTGTTATTCGGCGTACAACCAAGATACCGATCAAGTTCCTCTGAGTGACGAACAAAGTTTCCAGGCTTGAGATCGCGCATCACCCGACTTACTTGTGCGAGTCCGACTGTCAGACGTTGCCGAATCGTTTCATCGCTTGAGCCAAACCACGTTGCGACGCGTTGACGTTCGACCGCCCCCCACCTGCGCAAGTCTACGAGCCGTACGTCGATCATTCGTACGGCTCTGTCGCGTAACGTTAGAACCATACGGCGAAATTCCGCATCGGTCATGTTTGGACAGATGGGCGGCCCGTTCGATATCAATGCTTCGATTACCGAACCTTCTTTCAGGTCTGTCATCGCCTCCGCAATTGCTACGCGATCGCCATCACTCATTCTTCTTCCCCGCTGACTTCCAGTTTTACCGACTCGGGCTTCAGCGTGACCACTCGCATGGTATGGCCCTGCGCATCGGTAGTCCCTGATGCCAGCACGTCACCACGGCAATTTGTAATCCAATACCGAACGCCTGCCACAGGTTGCCTGGACTTCTTGTTGCGAATGACGAACTGCTGATCATGGACCGCAGTGCGTCCTCTTGCAGGAGCGACGCCTAAGTCATTCTTCCCTGTCAACCGCGCCACCTCTTCCGCGGCAAAGGTCATCTTCATGCCGCGCTCGGCGTAGAAAACAGGTGGCGGATTGCAATCGCAGACGTTGATATCACCACTCAACGCCCACGGCTTGCCGTTTGGTCCAGTGCCGGGCCAACGTGGCCCCTCCGGGGCGACAAACCCTTCCTGCTTGCATGCCGTGCAGTACGTCTTCATGTAGAGCGTTGCGATATGCACGCGCGGCGGCGGATTGGAACAGGTGACGCCATCCAATCCTTCCGTAATCGTGGCGCTGCCGCCCCGGTCACCTTTGGCAAGGAAATAACGGATCATGAATTCTCGCCTCGATGCGCAACAGTTGGACGCCTCACAACGGCGAAGGCGTCAGCCGATACCAAGCCATCACGCTCAGGGCTGTCGGTAATGACGTCGCCGTTATCCAGTTCGCTACCGACGAAAGCCAGCGGCTGGAAGTCTCCGTTATCCACCCGCCCAAGGCCGCTTACGATTCGCGCAGTCGAGCCGTCTGCGTAGTGAATCTGATTACCTACGACACCAGCCCTGCCAAGCCGGACACCGGTCTCCCACGTGCCGGTGACTTCGCGCAACGCACCGCCTCGCGCGGTCGTGGCTCCTCGTACGGCCAATCGGTAGCGCGGCGACGCGGGTGGCGGCACATAATCCTTGTTAAACAATCCCTCGGCCGTTTCGCCAGTCGGTACATGAATTCCCCACAACCGCTGAAGCGTTTCGACGATACGATTGCCGTTGCTCAACCGGCTACCCACCAGCGCAAACGGCTTGTCGCTGCAAATCGCATATTCGCCTGCGCCATCCATAATGACGGCCTCGCTGCCATCCTCGTAAGTGACGACATCGCCAACACGGGCAACGACAAGCCCGGCAACTGCCAGGCCGCTGGTAGCAGTGGTTACCCGCGCACCGCGCTCGGTGAACGCCCCGATGGTGGCAAAAAGATGAGTCGGTGCAGCGGGCTCGCGCTTCATCCGGATTTCCTTTCTCGACAATGGGTGAGGAATGCTCCATACAAAATTTGCACGGACGAGAAAGAAGAAGCAATCAGACGAATTCGAATTTCGTATAGCTAATTGTTATAAGCACCGTTCAACAATAATGAACCTGCAGCCGCTCGCTTCGATCGAGCGATGGGCCTGAATTGAAGAATCGAGGGGGAGATTCGACTGTCGGTGGGCGACAGGCTACCGAAGTGGAATGATCATCGCTTGGTCGAAACGAGAAGCTGAACGGTTAGCCGGTACGCGTCGTGCTCGACGGCGCCGGCCCGTGGATTTCACGCCCGCTGCCGAAGTACACACGTGTTCCGCCTGGATCACTGCAGCGTTCCCACGCAAGGTTACTGCGCACTCAAGGACCAACAATCATGGGCTGGCCCTACGTTGTCTCCGTTGCGTTTCGTATCGTTCGTAACGGCCAACGTGCTACAGAACTAACACCCGAATCGCCCTGCCTGCGTGCGAAGCGACCGCACGCAGGCAGGATAACCACAGTTACCCGTTCGCCGCTGCCGACGCAGGCGCCGGCGCGGCCGCCTTGTCGTAGTCGACCGGCGCATCCGGCGCGCGCGGCGCTTCGCCGGCACGCTGGATCCACCCGCCGCCGAGCGCGCGGTACAGATCGACCAGGTTCGTCCAGCGGGCCAGACGCGCGCTGATCAGCGACTGCTGCGCCGAGTACAGATCCGTCTGCGCGGTCAGCACCGACAGGTAGCTGTCGACGCCGTTCTTGTACCGCAGGTCCGACAAGTCGAAGCGCCGCTGCTGCGCGTGCTCGTTGCGCTCGAGCGCCGCGATCTGCTGGTCGTACGTGCCGCGTGCGGCGAGGCCGTCCGCCACTTCGCGGAACGCCGACTGGATCGCCTTCTCGTAGTTCGCGATCTCGATGCGCTTCTGCACGTTCGCGAGATTCAGGTTCGCGATGTTCTGCCCGCCTTCGAAGATCGGCATCGTGATCTGCGGCGCGAACGACCATGCGGCCGTGCCGGCCTTGAACAGACCGCCGAGCGTCGGGCTGCCGGTGCCGAACGCGCCCGTCAGCGAGATACGCGGGAAGAATGCCGCGCGCGCCGCGCCGATGTTCGCGTTTGCAGCCAGCAGCGTCTGCTCGGCCTGCATCACGTCCGGACGCCGCGTGAGCAGATCCGACGGAAGGCCTGCCGGCACGTCCGTCAGCAGATTCTGCGCGTCGAGCGGCATGCCGGCCGGCAGGTCGTCCGGCAGCGGCTCGCCGATCAGCAGCACCAGCGCGTTCAGCGCCTGCGCACGCGCTCGCGCCTGCGCCTGCTGGTTCGCGAGCGCCGTCTCGACCACGGTCTGCGCCTGACGCAGCTCGAGCTCGGAGCCCGTGCCGTTGTCGAACTGCAGCTTCGTCAGGTCGTACGATGCCTGCGCGGTCTTCAGCGTGTTCTCGGTGACCTTCAGCAGGTCGTCGGTCGACAGCAGCGTCAGGTACTGGTCGGCCACCTGCGACACCAGCGAGATTTCCGACGCCTGCCGGGCATACGACGTCGACAGGTACTGCGCGAGCGCCTGGTCCTTCAGGCTCTGCACGCGGCCGAACAGGTCGAGCTCCCACGACGCCGAGAGCCCGACGTTGTAGGCGCGCGAGATGTACGGCGCACCGGTCTGCGACAGGCCCTGCGGCACGCGCTGGATGCTGCCCGTGCCCGTGCCGTCGAGCGTCGGGAACAGCCCCGCGCGCGTGATCTGGTACTGCGCGCGCGCCGCCTCGATGTTCAGCACCGACACGCGCAGGTCGCGGTTGTTGTTCAGCGCGATCTCGATCAGCCGCTGCAGGCGCGGATCGACGAAGAACTCGCGCCAGCCGATGGCGGTCGCAGCTTGCCCGTTCGCGCTGCGCGCGCCGGCCGCGCCCGGCTGCGTCGCGTAGACGCCGCCGGCCGGGTACGCCTGCGCGACGGGCGCGTCGGGCCGCTTGTAATGCGGCGCCATCGTGCAGCCCGTGGCAAGGAGCGCGACTGCGATTGCAGTCAAAGCGTGTTTTTGCATCATCACTGTCCCTTGTTGCCTTCGTCGCCGTTGCCCGGCTTCTCTTCGTGGTGCGAGTGCTCCTGAGCCAGGCGCAGCGCCTCGTCGACGTCTTCCTTCTCGCCGCTGAAGATCGCACGGATCTTCACGAAGAACATCGGGATCATGAAGATCGCGAGGAACGTCGCCGTGATCATCCCGCCGATCACGCCCGTGCCGATCGCGTGCTGGCTCGCCGAACCCGCGCCGTTGCTGATCGCGAGCGGCAGCACGCCGAGAATGAACGCGAGCGACGTCATCAGGATCGGACGCAGCCGCAGGCGCGCCGCTTCCAGCGCCGCCTCGATCGGCCCCATCTTCTCCGACTGCTGCAGTTCGCGCGCGAACTCGACGATCAGGATCGCGTTCTTCGCGGACAAGCCCACGGTCGTCAGCAGGCCGACCTGGAAGAACACGTCGTTCTCGAGGCCGCGCATCGTGGCCGCGAGCAGCGCACCGATCACGCCGAGCGGCACGACCATGATCACCGAGAACGGGATCGACCAGCTTTCATACAGCGCCGCGAGACACAGGAACACGACGAGGATCGAGATCGCGTACAGGATCGGCGCCTGCGAACCGGACTGGATTTCCTGGAACGACAGGCCCGTCCACGAATAGCCGATACCGACCGGCAGTTTCTTCGCGATCGTTTCCATCGCGGCCATCGCCTGACCGGTCGACTTGCCCGGTGCGGCCTGCCCCTGGATTTCCATCGCCGACACGCCGTTGTAGCGCTCGAGCTTCGGCGAACCGTACGTCCAGTGACCGGTCGCGAACGCGCTGAACGGCACCATCCCGCCCGACCCGTTGCGCACGTACCAGATGTTCATGTCTTCCGGCGTCATCCGGAACGGCGCGTCTGCCTGCACGTACACCTTCTTGATCCGGCCGTCGGTATCGAGGAAGTTGTTCACGTACTTCGACGCCCATGCGATCGAGAACGTCTGGTCGATCGCATCCGCGGTCACGCCCAGCGCATTCGCCTTCTCGCGGTCGATGTCGACCTTGTACTGCGGCGTGTCGTTCAGGCCGTTCGGACGGACACCCTGCAGCGTCGGATCCTTCGACGCCATCCCGAGCAACTGGTTACGCGCGGCCATCAGCGCGTCGTGGCCAAGACCGGCGTTGTCCGTCAGCTCGAAGTCGAAGCCGGCAGCGGTACCGAGCTCCGGAATCGACGGCGGGTTGAACGGAATCACGAGCGCGTCCTTGTAGCCCGCGTAACGCCCGAACATCCGGCCGATCAGCGCCTGCACCTTCTGGTTCGCATGCTGACGCTGCGCGTAATCCTTCAGGCGGACGAACACGAGGCCCGAGTTCTGGCCGCGGCCCGCGAAGCTGAAGCCGTTGACCGTGAACGCCGATTCGACGATTTCCTTCTCGTCCTTCAGCAGGTAGTCGGAAATGTTCGCGAGCGTCTTCGCGGTCGTTTCCTGCGTGGAGCCGGACGGCGTCTGCACGATCACGAACATCAGGCCCTGGTCCTCATCGGGCAGGAACGACTTCGGCAGGCGCACGAACAGCAGGCCGACCGCGACGATCACGACCAGATAGATGATGAGCCAGCGGCCCGAGCGCTTGATCACGTGGTGCACGCCGACGTGGTACTTGTCGCGGCTGTTGTTGAACGTGCGGTTGAACCAGCCGAAGAAGCCCTTCTTCTCTTCGTGATGCCCTTGCGGGATCGGCTTGAGGATCGTCGCGCACAGCGCCGGCGTCAGAATCAACGCGACCAGCACCGACAGCACCATCGCCGACACGATCGTCAGCGAGAACTGACGATAGATCGCGCCGACCGAGCCGCCGGAGAACGCCACCGGCACGAACACCGCCGACAGCACGAGCGCCACGCCGACGAGTGCGCCGGTGATCTGCCCCATCGCCTTGCGGGTCGCCTCCTTCGGCGACAGCCCCTCCTCCGCCATCACGCGCTCGACGTTCTCGACCACCACGATCGCGTCGTCGACCAGCAGGCCGATCGCGAGCACGAGACCGAACATCGACAGCGTGTTGATCGAGAAGCCGACCATCGACATGATCGCGAACGTGCCGAGCAGCACGACCGGCACCGCGATCGTCGGGATGATCGTCGCCCGCAGGTTCTGCAGGAACAGATACATCACGAGGAACACGAGCACGATACCTTCGAGCAGCGTCTTGACCACTTCCTCGATCGACAGCTTCACGAACGGCGTCGTGTCGTACGGATACTTCACGACGAGGCCGTGCGGGAAGAACGGTGCGAGCTCGTCGATCTTCGCGCGCACGGCCTTCGCGGTCGCGAGGGCGTTCGCGTTGGTCGCGAGCTGGATACCGAGTGCCGCGGTCGGCTGACCGTTGTACTTCGTGTCGAAGTTGTAGTTTTCGCCGCCGAGGCCGATCTGCGCGACGTCCTTCAGGCGAACCTGCGAGCCGTCCTGGTTGACCTTCAGCAGGATGTTGCCGAACTGCTCGGGCGTCTGCAGCAGCGTCGATTCGGTGATCGTCGCCTGCAGCACGGTGCCCGGCTTCGCCGGCGTGCCGCCGATCTGGCCGCCCGCGATCTGCACGTTCTGCGCGGTGATCGCCGAGCTGACGTCGACCGGCGTGAGGCCGTAGTTGGTCAGGCGGTTCGGGTCGAGCCAGATCCGCATCGCGTACTGCGAGCCGAACAGCGTGACGGTACCGACGCCGTTCAGCCGGCTGATCGGATCCTTCACGTGCGACGCCACGAAGTTCGCGAGGTCGTACTTGTTCATGCTGCCGTCTTCGGAGTTGAAGGCGAGCACCAGCAGGAAGCTGCTGCTCGACTTCGTGACCGACAGACCGAGCTGCTGCACGACCTGCGGCAGAACCGGCGTCGCGAGCGACAGCTTGTTCTGCACCTGAACCTGCGCGATGTCGGCGTTGGTGCCCGGCGCGAAGGTCAGCGTGATCGTTGCGTTGCCCGAGTCGTCACTCGTCGACGACATGTACAGGAAGTTGTCGAGACCGCTCATCTGCTGCTCGATCACCTGCGTCACCGTGTCTTCCACCGTCTTCGCGGAAGCGCCCGGGTAGTTCGCGGTAATCTGGATCGATGGCGGCGCGATCGTCGGATACTGCGAGATCGGCAGCGTGAAGATCGCCGCAACCCCGGCCAGCATCAGGATGATGGCGATCACCCACGCGAAGATCGGGCGATCGATAAAAAACTTTGCCATGAAACAGGCTCCCTGTTATTGCGCGCTCGAAGCAGCGGCAGCACTCGCCGGCGCGGCGCCCGATGCGGCGGCACCGGAAGCGGCGGCGGCGCCGGACCCGGCAGCGGCCGGCGCGGCGGGGGCAGCGGCGCCCGAGGCGGCATCGGCCGCCGGCGCGAGCTGCGCGGGGACCGTCTTCACGGTCGCGCCCGGGCGCACCTTGTCGACGCCCTGCACGATCACGTGATCGCCCGCCTGCAGACCGCCTTCCACGATCCAGTTCTGGCCTTGCATGCCGGTCGTCTTCAGCGGACGCGGCTCGACCTTGTTGCTGGCGTTCACGACCATCGCGATCGCCTGCCCCTTCTGGTCGTGCGTGACGCCGATCTGCGGCACCAGGAACGCGTTCTCGTTCACGCCTTCCTCGATGCGTGCGCGCACGAACATCCCCGGCAGCAGCACGCGGCCCGGGTTCGGGAACACCGCGCGGATCGTCACCGAGCCGGTGGTCTGGTCGACCGTCACGTCCGAGAACTGCAGCTTGCCCGGCTCCGAGTAGGTCTTGCCGTCCTCCAGGATCAGCGACACCTTCGCCGCGCCCGGGCCGCTCGTCTTCAGACGGCCGCTCTGCACGTCCTGGCGCAGCTTCAGCCCTTCGAGGCTCGACTGCGTGAGGTCGACGTACACCGGATCGAGCTGCTGCACCGTCGACATCAGCGTCGCCTGGCTCGCCTGCACGTAGGCGCCCGGCGTGACCTGCGAGATGCCGACGCGGCCGCTGATCGGCGACACGACATCCGTATAGCCGAGGTTGATCTGCGCGGTGTCGACCGCCGCCTTGCCGGCCGCGACGTCCGCCGCGGCCTGGCCTTGCGTGGCGACCGCGTTGTCGTAGTCCTGCTTGCTGACCGCGTTCGCGGCGACCAGCACCTTGTAGCGCGCGACCAGCGCGTTCTGCGTGACGAGGTTCGCCTGCGCCTTCGCAAGCGTCGCCTTCGCGCTGTTCAGCGCCGCGATGTACGGCGCCGGATCGATCTTGTAGAGGCGCTGACCGGCCTTGACGTCGGTGCCTTCGGTGAATTCACGGCGCAGCACGATGCCGTCGACCCGTGCACGCACTTGCGCGACGAGGAATGCGCTGGTGCGGCCCGGCAGGTCGGTGAAGACCGGTACGGCTTGCGGCTGGACGGTGACGACGCCGACTTCCGGCGTTTGCGGCGGCGGTGCCGATTCTTTTTTTCCGCAGGCAGCCAGGAAAACCGCGGCTGCCGCGACAGTGATCAAGCGGTATGGAACCCGTTCGACGCGCATGGAGCGACCTCTGTGTGTAACCAATGGAATAAGTGCGGCACCCGGCGGGAGCGCAACACGGATGCGCCTCGCGGCGCAGATCGAACACCGAATTACTGGACTGCTGGATACAGCACGTCGGCACGAGACCTCCGTGCCGACGGGGATGCCGCGAACTGCGGACTGATACTAGGGCGGGAATCAGCAGAGTGGGATATTAACTGATTGCCACTTGGGTCATTCGATCGTAGGGTGGTATTGTATATACATTCACGAATGTATGTAAAAAGCCCGTTCGTGCTCCGCCGGCTGTTCAGTCTTACGGATTGTTACCAACCGCCAGCATAGCCCGTCCGCATGACGGCGACGAGGGGTTGCGGACCCTATATTCATCCACGATCGATCCAATCAGGCCTGCACATGGTCAGACGTACCAAGGAGGAGGCGCTCGAGACGCGCAATCGCATTCTCGACGCCGCCGAACACGTGTTCTTCGAAAAAGGCGTGTCGCACACGTCGCTCGCGGACATCGCCCAGCACGCCGGCGTGACGCGCGGCGCGATCTACTGGCATTTCGCGAACAAGAGCGAACTGTTCGATGCGATGTTCGACCGCGTGTTCCTGCCGATCGACGAATTGAAGCGGATACCGCTCGACGCGCCGGGCGGCAATCCGCTGGAGAAGGTGCGCCAGATCCTGATCTGGTGCCTGCTCGGCGTGCAGCGCGACGCACAGCTGCGGCGCGTGTTCAGCATCCTGTTCATGAAGTGCGAGTACGTCGCGGACATGGAGCCGCTGCTGCAGCGCAACCGCGCGGGGATGAGCGAGGCGCTGCACATGATCGACGCCGATCTCGCGGCGGCCGTGGGGCTCAAGCTGCTGCCCGAGCGGCTCGATACGTGGCGTGCGGCGCTGATGCTGCACACGCTCGTCAGCGGCTTCGTGCGCGACATGCTGATGCTGCCCGACGAGATCGACGCCGAGCAGCATGCGGAAAAGCTCGTCGACGGCTGCTTCGACATGCTGCGCTACAGCCCGGCGATGCTGAAGGACGGCGACTGACCGGGCGGCGCATCGCGCGCCGCGTCGCCGTACCGGGTCAGGCTGCCTTCGCGCGCCGCGCGCGGGCCCGCCGGTTCGACGCGGCCACCGAATCGCGCGCCGGCATCGCCGCGCCGGCCAGCCCCGCGATCCACGTGTCGGTCGACATCACCGCCGCGAAATTCGACTGGAACACCACCCCGTACGCGCGGTGAATCTCTTCGGCGCTGGCCGCACCCGCTTCGTTCTCGTAAGGCAGCGCGCCCGTCGCGTCGTTCAGGTACTCGACCTTCAGCCCCGCATGCGCCGCGTGATAGACGGTCGACGCATTGCAGTTGTGCGTCATGTAGCCGGCCACCGCGAGCGTGTCGATCCCGTGCGCGTCGAGCCACGCGGCGAGATCGGTGCCGGCGAACGCGCTCGCCTGCGCCTTCTCGATCCGATGCGCGTACGGCCGGCTGGCCACCACCGCGTGCAGCGCGACGCCGTCGGTGCCTGGCGCGAAGATCGGCGCGCCGGCCGGCGCGACGTGCTGAACCACGATCACCGGCACGCCGGCCGCGTGCGCGGCGTCGATCGCGCGGCCGATGTTCGCGAGCGACACGTCGAGCGGCGGATATTCGATCGGCAGGTTGCCGGTCACGTATTCGTTCTGCACGTCGATCACGATCAGTGCGCGGCGGGCAGCGGGACGGGAAGCGGAATGCGGGGCCGTGTTCGACATGGCGATCTCCTGGTCGGGAGGCACTGCCCCGCCCCGGAGCGGGACGGCCAGCAGTGCGATGCGATGCATTGTCGGCGCGCGCGACCCGGGCTGATAGTGGCCCGATAGCCATTCTTCGATAGAATCGGGCCATCACCTTCCCGGAACCGCGCCATGCCCGCCGCCGCGTCGCCCGTCAGCTCCATTCCGACCGTCGTCGCGGTGATCGCGTACGACGGCATCAGCCCGTTCCACCTGTCGGTGCCGTCGGTCGTGTTCGGCCAGGCACGCGACGCGGCCGTATCGCCCGCGTTCGAGTTCCGCGTCTGCTCGGCCGAGCGCGGCCCGCTCGCGACGACGGGCGGCTTCACGATCACCGCGCCGTACGGGCTCGACGCGCTCGACGATGCGGACATCGTCATCGTGCCTTCGTGGCGCGACCCGGACGAAACGCCGCCCGACGCGCTGCTCGATGCGGTCCGCGCGGTCGCCGCGCGCGCCGCGGAACTCGTCGGCCTGTGCCTCGGCGCCTACGTGCTCGCCGCGGCCGGCCTGCTCGACGGTCGCCCGGCCACCACGCACTGGGCATGGGCCGACGATTTCGCGCAGCGCTTTCCGCGCGTGAAGCTCGATCCGGGCGTGCTGTACGTGGACGACGGCAACCTGATGACGTCGGCCGGCACCGCGGCAGGCCTCGACTGCTGTCTGCACGTCGTGCGGCGGCGCTTCGGCTCGGACGCCGCGAACCGCATCGCGCGCCGCCTCGTGATCCCGCCGCACCGTCAGGGCGGGCAGGCCCAGTACGTGCCGCAGCCGGTCGCGGCGCACCCGCGCGACGCGCGGCTCGCGGGGCTGCTCGACTGGGTACGCGGCCATCTCGACGCCGCGCACAGCGTCGATTCGCTCGCCGAACGCGTGCTGATGAGCCGGCGCACGTTCACGCGCCACTTCCGCCAGGCGACCGGCACGACCGTCACCGCGTGGCTGCAGGCCGAGCGGCTCGCACGTGCGCGGCTTCTGCTCGAAACCACCGGCCAATCGATCGACGCGATCGCGCAGGCGGCCGGCTACGGCTCGAGCGTGTCGCTGCGCCAGCATTTCACGGGCGCGCTCGGCACGTCGCCGTCTGCGTATCGGAGGGAATTTCGCGGCGCCGGAGCCGGTGCCGGCGGGGGACGGTGACACCCGCCGCGCGGGCGCAGCGCGGGCCGTGACGCGGAACCGGGCGGCCGATCGGCCGCTCAGCCGCCGTTGAACCAGCGTGCCGCGTAAAGCAGCAGCGCGACGAACACGATCATCGCCGCCCAGGCCCACACGGGCACCGTGCCGGAATCGCGATGCCGGAGCGCGCTCGCCGCCCGCCCGCTCAGCGCGCCGCCGAGATGCGGCGGCAGCGAACGCTTCGTCGCGGCCATCAGCGATGCGGGCCGCAGGAACACATGCTGGCGCCGCTGCGCAGAAGCGCTCGCGCGATTCGGCGCGAGGCCGTGCTTCGCCTGCACGACCGCGCTGAACTCGCGGAAAAACGTGTCGGTCCATTCCCGCAGCGCATTGTCGATCTGCCGCCCCGGCAATTCGGCGAGCGGCCCGCTCGCGGTGGCCCAGACCACGTACTCGATCCGCGTGGCGGTCGCATCGTCATCCGGCATCAGCACGAGTTCGACCTGGCCGCGCAGCGCGCCGAGGCCGTCGGCCCGCGCCTTGAAGTTGAGCACGCGGCGCGGCTGCCCTTGCGCGTCGCCCTGCTCGGCGGCCGCGTGCGCGCGCACGTCGTAGCGGGCGCGCAGCGGGCCGAGCGGCACCGTGATCGTCAGCGCGAACTCGCCGTGCGCGAGTTTCACGAACGATTCGCAATGATCGAAGCTCGCGCGCAGCAGTGCGAGATCCTCCAGCGCGTCCCGCACGACAGGCGGCGCGAGCGGTACGCGTAACGTGTCGTTCAGTTCCATGTCGCCTCCCCGATGAACGCGCGCCGCATCAGGACGTCTCGACGAGACTGTCGACCCGTGCGACATCGAAGGCGACGTAGAGCGCGAGCACGGCCGCCGCCTCCTTCGGCTGTTCGTAACTCCATGCGGCGTTCTCGATCACGCCGTCTTCCGTCTGCAAGTCGAAATGCACGGCCTGCCCCCTGAACGGGCAGGCCGACGTGACGCCCGATTTCACGAGCCGGCGCATGTTGACGTCGCCGCGCGGCAGGTAATGGATGTCCGGAAGCCCCGCCTCACGGACCGTCAGCGCACCGTGCGAATCGGCATAGGTGATGCCGCGATGGATCACGCGCACGCGATGACGGTTCGGCACGATTTCGAGTCGAGGGTCGGCTGCATCGGACATCGTCTCTCCTTCGGGCGGCAGTCAGGCCGGGGCAGGAAACGAAAAAGCCACGGCACGCATGCCGTGGCTTTCATTATGGGCGAAACTTCGTCCGATTGCGCGACCGGGATCGCGGCCGCGTGCGGCGGGCTACTGCGCACTCCACTGGAACGCGGCTTTCGCGCCGCCCTTCGCGCCGACCGTGACGGCGCGCGATTCGTCGCTACCCTGGTACGACGCGTGCACCGTGTAGCGCCCAGGCGGCACCTTCACGAGCATGTACGGCCCGCGCGCATCGGTTTTCAGCACTTCGGCGCCCTTGCCGTCGACGATCCGGACATGGACGTCGGCCAGGAACTCGCCGCCCTTGCCGGTGAAGCGCAGCGCGAGCGGCCACTGCGCCTCGCTGCGCTGGAACGCCGTCGATTCGTCCAGCCCGACGCCGCCGGACACGAAGGTGACGTCGCCCTGCTGGCGCGCGGCGGGCAAGCCGTCCGACTGCGCGTACGCGCCGGTCGCGCCGGCTGCGAGGCCGGCGGCCAGCGCCGCGGCGACGGCAAATCGGGACACGTTGCGTAGATTTTGCATGGCTCTCTCCTTGGGGTCGGAACACATACTGGGCGCAGCGTCACGCGATCGCACGGCGGCGGCGCCCGCCGCAGCCGGGCTGGCCGGCCGCGGCCGCTGCCGGTCAGCTCAGGTCGACCGGCACGAAGATCTGTGCATTATCGCGCTGGATCAGCAGAGCAAGACTGTTGCCCGCGCCCTTCACCGCGTCACGCAACTGCTCGGGGCTCGTGACCGGGCGGCCGTTCACCGCGAGGATCACGTCGCCGGGCTGGATGCCCGCGTTCGCGGCCGGCCCGCCGGCCTGCTGCACGATCAGCCCGTGCGACAGGTTGTCCGCGCTGCGCTCCTGCGGCGACAGCGGACGCACCGCGACACCCAGGCGGCCCTGCTCGACCGGCCCGCCGTCGTTCGATGCGAGCTTCGCATCGGCCATCGCGCCGAGCGTCACGCTGATCGACTTCTTCGACTTGTCGCGCCAAATCTGCAGGTCGGCCTTCGAACCCGGCTTCAGGTTCGCGATCTGCGCGGGCAGCGACGTCGAATCGGCGACCGGCGAACCGTTGACCGACAGGATCACGTCGCCCGGCTGCAGGCCGGCCTTCGCGGCCGGGCCGTTGGCGTCGACCGAGCTGACGAGCGCGCCGTCCGGCTTCTGCAGCCCGAACGAGCTCGCGAGCGTCTGGTTCAGCCCCTGCACGGCGACGCCGAGACGGCCGCGGCTCACGTGGCCCGTCTTCACGAGCTCGTCCTTCACCTTGATCGCCTCGTTGATCGGAATCGCGAACGACAGGCCCTGGAAGCCGCCCGTCTGCGAGTAGATCATCGAGTTGATGCCGATCACCTCGCCCTGCAGGTTGAACAGCGGGCCGCCCGAGTTGCCGGGGTTCACCGGCACGTCGGTCTGGATGAACGGCGTGTAGTTCTCGTCGGGCAGCGCGCGCGACTTCGCGCTGATGATGCCCGACGTGACCGTGTTGTCGAAGCCGTACGGCGAGCCGATCGCGACGACCCACTGGCCGACCTTGCTCTGCGCCGGGTCGCCGATCTTCACGGTCGGCAGGCCGCTCGCGTCGATCTTCAGCACGGCGACGTCGGACTGCTTGTCGGCGCCGACGACCTTCGCCTTGTATTCGCGCTTGTCGGTCAGCTTGACCGTGACGACGTTCGCGCCGTCGATCACGTGCGCGTTGGTCAGGATGTATCCGTCGGAACTGACGATGAAGCCCGACCCGAGGCTCGCGCTCGGCTGGTCGTCCGGCTGCGCGTCGCCGCCCATGCCCGGCACCTGGCCGTAGAAGTGCTTGAAGAACTGGTAGAACGGGTCGCTCGGATCGATCGGCAGCTGCGGCTGCGGCGCGCGCCGCGCGACCTGCTTCACGACATGCTTCGCGCTGATGTTCACGACCGCCGGGCCGTAGGTTTCGACGAGCCCGGAGAAATCGGGGATGCCGGTCTTGGCGGCGGCTTCGGCCGGCATCATGGCGGCCTGCGCGGGCGTGATGATCTGCGGATCGGCGCGGCGGGTGCCGGCGAAATAGCCTGCCGACAGGGCGGCCGCCACGGCGACCGCGACGGTGCCGCGCGCAAGGAATCGGGTGTTCATCGTAGGACCTCCTCGTTGTTAGGACGCAGCGTAACGACCCTGACTTAAAGGAGGCTTAATCAGCCTTAAGCGAGGCTTAAGCGGCTGCCGCGCGGCTACCGGCGGCCGGGCTCGCCCTTCAGGCGGATTCGGAAGGCTGCGGCGCCTGGGTCGACATCTCGGCGTCGCGGAACACGACGCTGACGAGCAGGCCGCCCGCGGCCGCATCGCCGAGCGACACCGTCGCGCCCTGCTGCGCCGCCACGCGCTTGACGATCGCGAGCCCGAGCCCGCTGCCCGACACGTCGGTGCGTGCCCGCGCCGTGCTGTCGCGATAGAAGCGGTCGAACACGCGCTCGCGCTCGTCGGCCGGAATGCCCGGCCCGCTGTCGGCGATCTGCACGCACGCGCGGCCGGCCGCGTCGCGCGTCAGCGATACGTCGATGCGGCCGCCGTCCGGCGTGTACTTCACCGCGTTGTCGAGCAGGTTGCCGAACATCACGCGCAGCGCGCCGACGTCCGCGACGACGCTCGCCGCGCACGTTTCCTCGAAGCCGAGATCGATGTCGTGCCGCTGCGCGAGCGGCGCATGCGCGGCCACGCACTCGGTAAGCAGCGCCTGCAGGTCGACCGGCTCGCGCATCGTCGCGCCGTCCGGCTCCGCGCGCGCGAGCGCGAGCAGTTGCTCGGTGAGACGCGTCGCGCGCGACACGCCGTCCTGGAGATCCGCGATCGCCTCGCCGCGCGACGCATCGTCCTTCGCGCGGGCGACGAGCTGCGCCTGGATCTGCACGGCCGCGAGCGGCGTGCGCAACTCGTGCGCGGCGTCGGCGACGAACGCCTTCTGCGTGTCGAGCGCCGCCGACAGCCGCGCGAGCAGCCCGTTCAGCGCCCGCACGAGCGGCTGCACCTCGAGCGGCAGGCGCGCGTCGGGCAGCGGGTCGAGCGCTTCCGGCCGGCGCGCCTCGACCGCGCGCGTCACGCGGCCGAGCGGTGCGAGCCCGCGGCCGACGATCATCCACACGGCCGCGCCGAGGAACGGCAGCAGCACGATCAGCGGCCACAGCGTGCGCAGCGCGACGTTGGCCGCCAGCCGGTTGCGCACCGACAGCGGCTGCGCGAGCTGCACGACGTTGTCGCCGACGATCGCGCCGTACACGCGCCATTCGCCGCGATCGGTGCGCTCGGTCGAAAAGCCGAGCTCCGCGCGCGGCGCGATCGGCGCGCGCGGATGCGAGAAGTACATCAGCACGCCGTTGCGATTCCAGATCTGGATCACGATGCCTTCGTCGCCGTTGGTACGCGAGCCGAACACCTGCGAGAACGGCTCCGACGGCAGCGCCGCGGCGATTTCCTGCAACTGGTAGTCGAACAGTTCGTTCGCCTCGGCGAGCGCCTGCCGGTAGATGAGCCAGCCCGCCATGCCCACGCCCGCGACGACGATCGCGAGCAGCCAGATCAGCAATTGATGACGAATCGACCGCACGCGTCAGCTTTCCTTGACGACCATGTAGCCGAGCCCGCGCACGTTGCGGATCAGGTCCGAGCCGAGCTTCTTGCGCAGCGCGTGGATATAGACCTCGACCGTGTTGCTGCCGATCTCCTCGCCCCAGCCGTACATCTTCTCCTCGAGCTGGCTCTTCGACAGCACCGCGCCCGGCCGCGCGAGCAGCGCCTCGAGCAGCGCGAACTCGCGCGCCGACAGCGCGACGGGCGCGCCGTCGAGCGTCACCTGATGCGCAGCCGGATCGAGCGTCAGCGCGCCGTGGCGGATCAGCGACTCGCTGCGCCCGGCCTGACGGCGGATCAGCGCGCGCATCCGCGCGCCCAGCTCGTCGAGGTCGAACGGCTTGACGAGATAGTCGTCGGCGCCGGCGTCGAGCCCCTTCACGCGATCGGCGACCGCATCGCGCGCGGTGACGATCAGCACCGGCAGCGCCAGCCCGCGCCCGCGCAGCGTGCGCAGCACGTCGATGCCGTCGCGCTTCGGCAGGCCGAGATCGAGCAGCAGCAGGTCGTACGTCTCGCCGCCGAGCGCCGTGAGCGCCGCGTCGCCGTCCTGCACCCAGTCGACCGCAAAGCCGTCCGAGCGCAGCGCCTTGCGCACGCCCTCGGCAATCATTCGATCATCTTCGACAAGCAGAATCCGCATCGCGACAGGCATCCATGGGGCGAATCAAACACGGCGACCATTGTAGCGCCGCGAATCGCGCGCGCGGCACCGTGCAATGCAACAGTAAGGCGGATTGCAAGGGACCTGCCCCGACTTGTCTCTACAATGTGCGCTTCGGCGCCCGCGCGCGCCCTGCCCGAGCCCCTGCTTTTCCCGTATTCGCCCATGCCGATTTCCGATCTTTCCGCCCGGTTCGCCCCGCGCGCCCGCGTCTGCCTGCGCGCGGCCGCCGTCGTCGCCACCTGCACGGCCCTCGCGTTCGCGCCGTCCGCGCAGGCCCGCAAGAAATCCCACAAGGAAGCGCGCAAGACCGCCGTCGTGTCGCCCGCCGCGCGCGCGGCCGGCCTGCCTGCGTCCGTGCTCGTCGCGCTGCAGCGCGCGAAGGTGCCGGCGTCGGCGATGAGCGTCGTGGTCGAGCGCGTCGGCGATCCGCAGCCGCTGATCGCGTGGAATGCGAGCCGGCCGATGATGCCGGCCTCGACGATGAAGCTCGTGACGACCTTCTCGGGCCTGTCGATCCTCGGCCCCGACTACCGCTGGCGCACCACCGCGTACACGGACGGCACGGTCGATCCCGACGGCACGCTGCAGGGCAACCTGTACATCAAGGGCACCGGCGATCCGAAGCTCGTGCCCGAGGAGCTGATCGACCTCGTCGACAAGCTGCGCAAGGCCGGCGTGAAGCGCGTGGCCGGCGGCCTCGTGCTCGACAAGAGCTATTTCGCGGCGTCGACGCGCGACCTGCCGTCGTTCGACGACGATGCGAGCGCGCCGTACAACGTCGGCCCCGATCCGCTGCTGTACGCGTTCAAGGCCGTGTCGTTCACGGTCACGCCGGGCGACGACGGCAAGGTCGCCGTCGACGTGCTGCCGCCGCTCGCCGACCTGTCGATCGACAACCGGCTCGTCGAAGGCGCCGGCTCGTGCAGCGCGGCCGCCGCGGCCGCGCGCCCGACGCTGACGGCCGGCGGCGGGATCATGACCGCGTCGTTCGCCGGCGACTACCCGCTGCGCTGCGGCGCGCACACGACCAACCTCGCGATCCTCGATCACACGACGTTCTTCGCGCGCGGCTTCCTCGCGCTGTGGCAGCAGGACGGCGGCACGATCGCGGGGCCGGTGAGCGAAGGCAAGGTGCCGACCAGCGCGCGGCCGCTCGCCGTGCATCACGGCCCGGTGCTCGGCAGCATCGTCTACGACATCAACAAGTTCAGCAACAACGTGATGGCGCGCAACCTGTTCCTGACGATCGGGGCGGTCAGCGGCAAGCCGCCCGCGACGCCCGAGCAGTCGAGCCGCGCGATCCAGGCGTTCCTGCAGAAGAACGGCATCGCGATGCCCGACCTCGTGCTCGAGAACGGTTCGGGGCTGTCGCGCGAAGAGCACGTGAGCGCGCTGTCGCTCGCCGCGCTGCTCCAGGCCGCGAACGCGAGCCCGGTCGCGCAGGCGTTCGTCGATTCGCTGCCGATCGCCGGCATCGACGGCACGATGAAGAACCGCCTCACCAACGCGGGCGTGCTCGGCAACGCGCACATCAAGACCGGCACGCTGCGCGACGTGCGCGCGATCGCCGGCTACGTCGCCGGGGCGGACGGGCAGAGCTACGTCGTCGTCAGTTTCATCAACGACGATCACGCGGAAGCCGCGCGCGCCGCGCACGACTCGCTGCTCGAGTGGATCTACGCGGGCGCGCACTGACGATCCGCGCATCGTGCATCGGGCCGTCCCGACAGGGCGGCCCGGGCGACCCACGCCGCGCCCCGCGCGGTTTGAAACGCCCCCGCCACCCTCGCGCGATACCCCGCGCGCGCGCCGTGTCCCGCAAAACGGGGCCGTACCGCCGGGCCCCGTGCAGTACGGATTCCGTAGAAACCCTGTCCTCAGAGGGAACCCTCTACGCTGCCCCCTCGCCTAGCGCGTGGCGATTGCGTAGGCTGTTGGCCTGACGATATCTACAACGGGCCATACGCCCGGCCTCAAGGCTTGCAGGGGAACGAAGGAGACACGCCCATGCGATTCGACGTCGAATTGCTTCTGCTCGCGCTGGCGCCCGTCTTCCTGCTCTGCATCGCGTGGGAGGCCTGGCACCTCGCCCGCACCCGTGCGCAGGACCGCATCTATGCATGGCGCGACACGCTGTGCAACGCGGCGCTCGCGCTGATGCACCAGGCCGCCGACAAGCTCGCGTGGCTGTTCGTGATTCCCGTCTATGCGTACTGCTACCGGCACTATCGCGTCTACACGTGGCACGACGGCTGGCTGTCGTTCGCGGTGCTGTTCGTCGCGCAGGACTTCCTCTACTACGTGTTTCATCGCGCGAGCCATCGCGTGCGCTGGCTGTGGGCCGCGCACGTCGTGCACCACTCGTCCGAACGGATGAACTTCTCGACCGCCTTCCGCCAGAGCCTGATGTATCCGGTCGCGGGCATGTGGCTGTTCTGGCTGCCGCTCGCGTTCGCCGGCTTTCCGCCGCAACAGGTCGTCGGCATCGTGCTGATCAACCTCGCGTTCCAGTTCTTCGTGCACACGCAGGCGATCGGCAAGCTCGGCTGGCTCGAATACGTGCTGAACACGCCGTCGATCCACCGCGCGCACCACGCGCGCAATCCCCGCTACATCGACCGCAATTACGCAGGCGTCCTGGTGATCTGGGATCGCCTGTTCGGCAGCTATGTCGAGGAAACGCCCGACGATCCGCCGCGGTACGGGATCGTCGAGCGGCTCGGCTCGAACAACCCGTTCGTCGCGACGTTCCACGAGTGGGTGTCGATGGCGTCCGACGCGTGGCGCGTCGGCGGATGGCGCAACAAGCTGCGCGCGATTTTCGGCCCGCCCGAATGGGCGAGCGCTTATCATGCGCAGATTGCCGAGGCCGCGAACCAGGATCCGCGCACCGTGCCGACAGCGGCCGTGCGCGACCGATAAACCGTTTCAGCCAACGGCCGCCGCGCAGCCCGGAACCGAGCAGGCACGCGGCAGATGAGAAACACATCAGGCCATATCTACGAGGAGATAGAACGATGCAGACACAACAGCACGCACCTTCCCGCACGCGTCAGCGCATGCTGCGCACCGCGCAGATCGCGATCGCCGGCGCCGCGCTCGCGCTGCTCGCCGCGTGCGGCGGCGGCGACGACAACAACAGCAGCGCGTCGAACACGCCGCCGTCGGGCGTGAAGATGCAGATCGTGTCGTTCGGCGACAGCCTGTCCGACGTCGGCACCTACTCGCAGATCAAGCTCGGCTTCGGCGGCGGCCGCTTCACGACCAACCCGGGCCAGGTATGGACGCAGAACGTCGCGCAATATTACGGCGACACGCTGCAGCCCGCGAACCAGGGCGGCTTCGGCATCCCGCTGCAGGCCACCGGCGGCCTCGGCTACGCGCAGGGCGGCTCGCGCGTGACGCTGCAGCCGGGCATCGGCCATGCGGACGCCAGCGTGCCGAACTCCGACTACGCGCAGGCGACCACCACGCCGATCGCCGACCAGGTCAAGCAGTACCTGACGCAGCACGGCAGCTTCAACGCCGGCCAGATCGTGCTGATCAACGGCGGCGCGAACGACATCTTCTACCAGGCGCAGGTCGCGCAGGCGCAAGGCAACACGCCGGCCGCGCAGCTCGCCGCGGCCCAGGCGATCGGCCTGGCCGCGCAGCAACTCGGCGGGATCGTCCAGCAGATCGTCGCGGCGGGCGCCACGCACGTGTTCGTCGCGAACGTGCCGGACATCGGCGGCACGCCGCTCGCGCTGCAGGGCGGCACGCAGGCCGCGTTCACGCAACTGTCGGGGCTGTTCAACAAGACGCTGGCCGGTACGCTCGCCGCGCTGAAGGTCGACCCGACGAAGGTCGCGGTGGTCGATTCGTTCACGTGGCAGGACGGCATCGCGGCCAACTTCCAGGCGAACGGCTTCAGCGTGTCGAATACCGACACCGCGTGCAACCTGAAGGCGATGGTCCAGGCCGCCACGCAGTACGGCGTCGCGAACGCGACCGCGTTCGGCTCGTCGCTGTTCTGCTCGCCGCAGAACTACACGGTCGCGAATGCGGACCAGACCTACATGTTCGCCGACACGGTCCACCCGACGACGCGCCTGCATGCGCTGTTCGCGCAGTACGTCGAACAGCAGATCGCGAAGGCGGGCGTCGGCAAGTAAGCCGCCGGCCACGCGCCCCAACGCAAACGCCCGACCGGGTTCGCCGGTCGGGCGTTTTTCGTTGGTGCGGACGGATGAGGACGGATGCGTCAGTCGCGCGCTTCGAACGCCGCCGCCGCGCGGCCGAGGCGATCGTTGACCGCGATCCATTCGACGGTCTCGGGCAGCTTCTCGACGAGGATGCGCGCGACCTGCGCGCGATCGAGCGCCCGCAGCATCCCGTACAGCTCGCGTGCATAGGCCTGCGGATCTTCCGGCGCCGCGATGAAATGCACGCCGTCGGCCTGCGCCCAGTGCCCTGCCCGTGACGCACGCGCGACGAGCGCGACGCGTTCGCCGTCGGTTTGCGCGGCCGCGAGCAGCGGCTCGAGCGCGTCGAACGGCAGCAGCGCGAGCGGCGTGCGCGGCGCGTAATGCGCTTTCAGCGTGCCGGACGCGCGTGGTGCGGTCGCATCGCTGCCGTCCGGCAGTGTCGGCGCGCGGCCGAGCACGTCGGCGATCTGTTGCGGCGTCACGTGGCCCGGACGCAGCAGCGCCGGGAAACCGCGCGACAGGTCGAGAATCGTCGACTCGATGCCGACGTCGGACGCGCCGCCGTCGAGCACGTGCACGGTGTCGCCGAATTCGTCGCGCACGTGTTGCGCGGTCGTCGGGCTCACGTGGCCGAACCGGTTCGCGGACGGTGCGGCCACGCCGCCGTGGCCGCCGCGCCGCGCGCTGAACGCGGCCAGCAGCGCCTGCGCGACCGGATGCGACGGGCAGCGCAGCCCGACCGAATCCTGGCCGCCGCTGACGGCGTCGGGAATGCGCGCGTGACGCTTCAGGATCAGCGTGAGCGGCCCCGGCCAGAATGCATCGATCAGCGCCTGCGCGTCGGCCGGCAGACCGTCGGCCCAGTAGCCGGGATCGCCGCCGGGCGGCAGATGGACGATCACCGGATGGTTCGCGGGCCGCCCCTTCGCCGCATAGATGCGCGCGACGGCTTCGGGATTCGCCGCGTCGCCGCCGAGCCCGTACACGGTTTCGGTCGGAAACGCGACGAGCTGGCCCGCGTCGAGCAACGCGGCGGCCGCGTCGATCTGCGCGGGCGTCACGTGCTTTGGGAGATCGATGGACATCGGCCCGCGCCTCAGTCGAGCGGCACGCGCAGCAGTTGCGCGCACGCGTGGGCGGCGGCGACGGCTTCGTCGCGCGTCTCGGCCGTGAAGTTCACGTGGCCCATCTTGCGGCCGACGCGCGCTTCTTCCTTGCCGTACAGGTGCAGGTGCGCGGCCGGCATCGCGGCGACCGTGTCCCACGGCGGCGTGACGGCCTCGGCCGCCGCGCCGTCGGGGAACCACACGTCGCCGAGAATGTTCAGCATCGCGGCCGGCGAATGCTGGCGCGGATTGCCGAGCGGCATGCGCGTCATCGCGCGCACCTGCTGCTCGAACTGGCTCGTCGCGCACGCATCGACCGTGTAGTGGCCGGAGTTGTGCGGGCGCGGCGCCATTTCGTTCGCGACGAACGAGCCGTCCTCCAGCACGAAGAATTCGACGCACAGCACGCCGACGTAGCCGAGCGTATCGGCGATCCGGATGGCCGCCTGCTGCGCTTCCTCGACGCGCGCCGCATCGGCGGCCGGCGCCGGCACGACCGTCAGCGCGAGGATGCCGTTGTGATGCACGTTCTGCGCGAGCGGGAACGCGGCCGAACGGCCGTCCGCGCCGCGCGCGATCAGCGCCGACACTTCGTATTTCAGCGGCAGGCGCTTCTCCAGCACGCACGGCACGCCGCCGAGCACGGCATGCGCGTCGCGTGCTTCCTGCGCGGTGGCGACGCGCACCTGGCCCTTGCCGTCGTAACCCAGGCGGGCTGTCTTCAGGATGCCCGGCAGCACGGCGCCGAGCGCGGCATCGTCGAGCGCGGCGAGCGCCGCCGCCGATTCGATCACGACGTGCGGCGCGACCGGCACGCCCGACGCCTCGATGAAACGCTTCTCCGCGATCCGGTCCTGCGCGACGGCGACACAGCGGCCGGCCGGCGCGACGAACGTCGTGCGCGCGAGGAAATCGAGGCTCGCGGCCGGCACGTTCTCGAATTCCGTCGATACGGCCTCGCACAGGCCGGCCAGTTCGGCGAGCGCGGCTTCGTCGTCGTACGCCGCGCGCAGGTGCCGATCGGCGACCGCGCCCGCGGGGCTCGCCGGATCGGGGTCGAGCACGGCGACGCGATAGCCCATCGACTGGGCGGCAAAGCAGAACATGCGGCCGAGCTGGCCGCCGCCGACCATGCCCAGCCACGCGCCGGGCAGGATCGGGGAAACGGAATCAGGAGTTGCGGTCATGTCAGTGGTCGGTCGCGGCGGAACGCGGATGCCCGCCGCAGTGGGGAAAATCCGGCGCGGGCCGCGTCATGCGGCCGCGCGCCATGCCGTCATTCCAGCGGCGGCAGCACCATCGCATGCGCGGCTTCGTTCTGGCGCACGCGGAACGCGGCGAGCCGGTTCGCGTAGTCGACCGAATTACCGGACAGGATCGACACCGCGAACAATGCGGCATTCGCGGCGCCGGCCTCGCCGATCGCGAACGTCGCGACCGGCACGCCCTTCGGCATCTGCACGATCGAGTGCAGCGAATCGACACCCTTCAGGTACTTGCTCGCGACCGGCACGCCGAGCACGGGCACCGTGGTTTTCGCGGCGAGCATGCCGGGCAGGTGCGCGGCGCCGCCGGCGCCCGCGATGATCGCGCGCAGCCCGCGCTCGCGCGCCTTCTCCGCATAGTCGAACATCTCGTCGGGCATCCGGTGCGCGGACACGACCTTCGCTTCGTACGGCACGCCGAATTCCTGCAGGATGGCGACCGCATGCTTCATCACGTCCCAGTCGGAACTGGAACCCATCAGCACGCCGACGAGCGGCGCGCTGTGCGTGTGGGCGGTTTGCTTTTCATTCATTTCGTGTGTTCCTGTCGACCGGAGTTAGTGCTTTAGCACTTACTCCGGTCCCATGCCGCGGTTGGCTGGAGTTGGCGCTTCAGCGCTTACTCCAGTCCCGTGGCGGTCGACCGGAGTTAGTGCTTTAGCACTTACTCCGGTCCCATGCCGCGGCTGGCTGGAGTTGGCGCTTCAGCGCTTACTCCAGTCCCGTGGCGGTCGACCGGAGTTAGTGCTTTAGCACTTACTCCGGTCCCATGCCGCGGTTGGCTGGAGTTGGCGCTTCAGCGCTTACTCCAGTCCCGTGGCGGTCGACCGGAGTTAGTGCTTTAGCACTTACTCCGGTCCCATGCAGAGCTCTGGTCAGGCGAGCGACTGGCCCGTGATGCGCTCGAGCGCTTCCTGGTACTTCGCGGCCGTCTTCTCGACGACGTCGGCCGGCAGCGCCGGCGCCGGCGCCGTCTTGCCCCACGGCTGCGCCTCGAGCCAGTCACGCACGAACTGCTTGTCGAACGACGGCGGATTGGTGCCGACCTGGTACTGGTCGGCCGGCCAGAAGCGCGACGAATCGGCGGTCAGCACTTCGTCCATCAGGTACAGCTTGCCGTGGTTGTCGAGGCCGAATTCGAACTTCGTGTCGGCGATGATGATGCCGCGCGTCGCCGCGTAGTCGGCCGCTTCCTTGTACAGGCGGATCGAGATGTCGCGAATCGTCGCGGCAAGCTCGGTGCCGATGCGGCGCTCGGTTTCCTCGAACGTGATGTTCTCGTCGTGCTCGCCCATCTCGGCCTTCGCGGCCGGCGTGAAGATCGGCTCGGGCAGCTTCTGCGCGTTCTGCAGGCCTTCCGGCAGCTGCACGCCGCACACGGCGCCCGACGCCTGGTATTCCTTCCAGCCGCTGCCGGCCAGGTAGCCGCGCACGACCGCTTCGATCATGATCGGCTCGAGGCGCTTGACGACCACGCCGCGGCCCTTCACCTGGTCGACCTCGTCGGCCGCGACGACCGCTTCCGGCGCGTCGCCCGTCAGGTGGTTCGGCACGATGTGCGCGAGCTTGTCGAACCAGAAGTTGGCCATCTGGTTCAGCACGCGGCCCTTGTTCGGAATCGGCTCGCCCATCACCACGTCGAAGGCCGACAGGCGATCGGTCGTGACGATCAGGAGCTTGTCGTTGCCGACCGCGTAGTTGTCGCGAACCTTGCCGCGACCGAGGAGCGGCAGCGAGCGGAGCGTGGATTCGTAAAGGGTAGACATCGTCTTTTCGCAGATAAGGAGCCAAACAAAAAGGGAAACGCCGTTCCCCGCGGCAGGCGGGAACGGCGGTCTTGCAATACGTCGGCGAACCGGCGGGCGCAGCGCCCGGGCGGCTGCCGGCCGGCCCTCGTTCGGCCGGACGGAACGGCTGCCGGGGCCGGATCGGATCCGGCCAGCCAGGCGGCCAGCCCATGCCCGGCGGCAGAACCGGGCGGGGCAATCGTACTACAGTCTCAGCGCACGACCTGCGCGAGCGCGCCCGACTTGTACTGCTCGGCGATCTTGTCGAGCGACACCGGCTTGATCTTCGCGGCCTGGCCTTCGCAGCCGAACGCGAGGTAACGGTCGACGCAGACCTTCTTCGCCGCTTCGCGCGCGGGCTTCAGGTAGTCGCGCGGATCGAACTTGCCCGGGTTCTCGAACAGGTAGCGGCGAATCGCGCCGGTGATCGCGAGACGCAGGTCGGTGTCGATGTTGATCTTGCGCACGCCGTGCTTGATGCCTTCCTGGATTTCCTCGACCGGCACGCCGTAGGTTTCCTTCATGTCGCCGCCGAATTCGCGGATCTCGGCCAGCAGCTCCTGCGGCACCGACGACGAACCGTGCATCACGAGGTGCGTGTTCGGGATGCGCGCGTGAATTTCCTTGATGCGCTGGATCGACAGGATGTCGCCCGTCGGCTTCTTCGTGAACTTGTACGCGCCGTGCGACGTACCGATCGCGATCGCGAGCGCATCGCACTGCGTGAGCTTCACGAAGTCGGCGGCCTGCTCCGGATCGGTCAGCAGCTGCTCGCGGGTCATCGTGCCTTCCGCGCCGTGGCCGTCTTCCTTGTCGCCCTTCATCGTCTCGAGCGAGCCGAGCACGCCGAGCTCGGCCTCGACCGTCACGCCGATCGAGTGCGCCATCTCGACGACCTTGCGCGACACGTCGACGTTGTACTCGTACGACGCGACCGTCTTGCCGTCGGCTTCGAGCGAACCGTCCATCATCACGCTCGTGAAGCCGCTGCGGATCGCGGCCATGCAGACCGCCGGCGACTGGCCGTGATCCTGGTGCATCACGACCGGGATGTGCGGATACGATTCGACCGCTGCTTCGATCAGGTGGCGCAGAAACGGCTCGCCCGCATACTTACGCGCGCCGGCCGATGCCTGCATGATCACGGGCGCGCCGACCTGGTCCGCCGCCGCCATGATCGCCTGAACCTGCTCCAGATTGTTCACGTTGAAGGCCGGCAGGCCGTAACCGTGCTCTGCCGCGTGGTCCAGCAATTGACGCATTGATACGAGAGGCATTGTGGAACTCCTTGGAATGAAAACCGGTGCGCCCTGACGCCGGCGCGGCGCTCGCTCCCGGCTGAACCGGAACGGCGCGGCGCGGCTGAGCGTCGAATAGCCGCATTTTATCGCGAAGCGCCTCCGATTCCGACCGCCCGGTGGCCCCCGCTCGCAATTTGTTACGTTCGCACGGCACAATCCGGCCAAAAAGGAGAAAAAAAGCCGCGCGGGGCTTCGGACCCCGCGCGGCTTACGCGTAAAAAAACGGTGCCAGTTCGATTCCTGACGACCCGGCCGCCGGCTCGCGGGCCGGCTCGAGAAGGCTCAGCCGGCGCTCAATAGTGCTCGCCGACCCGCACGATCTTCAGCGTGTTGGTGCCGCCCGCCTGCCCCATCGGCTCGCCGACGGTCAGCACGACCATGTCGCCGTGCTGCACGTAACCCTGCTTGACGACGATCTCGAGCGCCGCCTGCAGCGCCGAATCGCGGTCGCTGTTGAAGTCGACGTGCAGCGGCGTCACGTTGCGGTACAGCGCCATCGTGCGCTCGCTGCCGACGCGCGGCGTCAGCGCGAAGATCGGCACGTGCGTGTAGTGACGCGACATCCACAGCGCGGTCGCGCCCGATTCGGTCAGCGCGATGATCGCCTTCGCGCCCAGGTGGTACGCGGTGAACAGCGCGCCCATCGCGATCGACTGGTCGATCCGCGTGAACGTGCGGTCGAGGAAATCCTTGTCCAACTCGACTTCTTCCGACTTTTCCGCCTCGACGCACACGGCCGCCATCGTCTCGATCGTGACGACCGGGTACTTGCCGGCGGCCGTCTCGGCCGACAGCATCACCGCATCCGTGCCGTCGAGCACCGCGTTCGCGACGTCGGACACTTCCGCGCGGGTCGGCACCGGCGCGTAGATCATCGATTCCATCATCTGCGTCGCGGTGATCACGAGCTTGTTCGACTCGCGCGCCATCCGGATCATCCGCTTCTGCAGCGCCGGCACGGCCGCATTGCCCACTTCCACCGCGAGATCGCCGCGCGCGACCATGATGCCGTCGGATGCGTCGAGGATGCTCTGCAGCGCCGGGATCGCCTCCGCGCGCTCGATCTTCGCGATCATCTTCGGCTTGATGCCGTACGGCGCGCCCGCGATGTTCGCGAGCTGGCGCGCCATTTCCATGTCGGTCGCGTTCTTCGGGAACGACACCGCGACGAGGTCCGCGCCGAGCGACATCGCGGTGCGGATGTCTTCCATGTCCTTCGCGGTCAGCGCCGGCGCCGACAGGCCGCCGCCCTGGCGGTTGATCCCCTTGTTGTTCGACAGCTCGCCGCCCACCTTGACGATCGTGTGGATCTCGTCGCCGAGCACGCGCTCGACGGTCAGCACGATCAGGCCGTCGTTCAGCAGCAGCAGGTCGCCCGGCTTCAGATCGCGCGGCAGCTCCTTGTAGTCGAGGCCGACGCGCTCGTCGTTGCCGAGTTCGCAGCCCGCATCGAGGATGAACGGCTGCCCCGGCACGAGCGTGGTCTTGCCGTTCTCGAACTTGCCGACGCGGATCTTCGGGCCCTGGAGGTCGGCCATGATCGCGATCTCGCGGCCAACCTTGCGGGCGGCCTCGCGCACCATTTCGGCGCGCTGGCGGTGATCGTCGGCCGTGCCGTGCGAAAAATTGAGCCGCACGACGTCGAGGCCCGCCTGCATCATCTGCAGCAGAATCTCCGGCGAACTGGAAGCCGGGCCGATCGTGGCGACTATCTTGGTGGCGCGCTGCATGAAACTCCTCATCTGGATCAAGGTGGATGCGCTGGGTGAAACGCTGCGAGAGCCGGAAGCGGCAGGCCCAGCGGCCGCCGCTCCGGGGAGCGTGCCGGTGCTGGCGCCCGGCATCGCTTTGTTCTGAATCTCGTGGTGCTGCACGGCCGCGTCGCCGGCGGCCGCCGGTGCGCGCGGGGCGGTGTTCGCCCGCGCGGGCGCGCGTGTGCGCTTGCCCGCGCCGGCCGGCTGCTCCGCTTTCGCGGAGCGCGCGGCCTTCACCCCTGCGCGCGCCGCCACGCTCAGGCCGCCCGCGTTTCGAGCACTTCCACCGCCGGCAGCTTCTTCCCCTCGAGGAACTCGAGGAAGGCGCCGCCGCCCGTCGAGATGTAGCTGACCTGGTCGTGGATGCCGTACTTCGCGATGGCCGCGAGCGTGTCGCCGCCGCCCGCGATCGAGAACGCGGACGATTTGGCGATCGCTTCGGCGAGCGTCTTGGTGCCGTTGCCGAACTGGTCGAACTCGAACACGCCGACCGGGCCGTTCCACACGATCGTGCCGGCCTTCTCGAGCTGGCTCGCGAGCGCCTTGGCCGTATCCGGGCCGATGTCGAGGATCATGTCGTCCGCTTCGATGTCGGCGACCTGCTTCACCGTGGCCGCGGCCGTCGGCGAGAATTCCTTGGCCGTCACGACGTCGGTCGGGATCGGCACCGACGCGCCGCGCTCGCGCGCTTCGTCGATGATCGCCTTCGCCTCGGCGACGAGATCGGCTTCCGCGAGCGACTTGCCGATCGACAGGCCGGCCGCAAGCATGAACGTGTTCGCGATGCCGCCGCCGACGATCAGCTGGTCGACCTTGCCGGCCAGCGACTTCAGGATGGTCAGCTTGGTCGACACCTTCGAACCCGCGACGATCGCCACCAGCGGGCGCGCCGGGTTGCCGAGCGCCTTGCCGAGCGCGTCGAGTTCGGCGGCCAGCAGCGGGCCCGCGCAGGCGACGGGCGCGTACTTCGCGATCCCGTGCGTGGTCGCTTCCGCGCGGTGCGCGGTGCCGAACGCGTCGTTCACGTACACGTCGCAGAGCTTCGCCATCTTCTGCGCGAGCTCGTCCGAATTCTTCTTCTCGCCCTTGTTCACGCGGCAGTTCTCGAGCAGCACGACCTGGCCCGGCGCGACGTTCACGCCGTTCTCGACCCAGTTCGACACCAGCGGCACGTCGCGGCCGAGCAGTTCGGCGAGACGCTTCGCGACCGGCGCGAGCGAGTCTTCCGGCTTGAATTCGCCTTCGGTCGGACGGCCGAGGTGCGACGTGACCATCACGGCCGCGCCGGCGTCGAGCGCGGCCTGGATGGCCGGCACGGACGCACGCACGCGCGTGTCCTCGGTGATGTTGCCGTGATCGTCCTGCGGGACGTTCAGGTCGGCGCGGATGAACACCCGCTTGCCGGCGAGCTGGCCGGCGGCGATCAGGTCGGTAAGACGCTTGACTTGGCTCATGTTGAACAGATTGAAGTAGTGGATGGGGAAAAGGGGTTCACGCTGGACGTGCGCGGGCTGCCGCGAAAGGGCGCCGGATGCGGCCGTGGCTGGCGGTTCGCATGACGCGCACGGGTCAAAATCTCGAACGGGCATTCTAGCCGATCCACCCGGTAGACTGACCCGTGCGGCGGCGAATTCCGCCTATTTGGGATGACGCGCCGGCAGCGACGCATTGCTGCAACGCAACAATGCATGCGCGCAGCCGGACGGCACGCGCCGAACCGGAACGGCGGCCCATCAGAAGATCAGGCGCAGGAGGGTGAACACGAGCATCCCGACGACGATCGTGCCGAGCATGCTGCGCCGCCACAGAAACCAGCCGAGGCCGGCGAGCGCCGCGTAGAACGGATGGTTGGACAGCGCGAATGACAGCCCGGCCGGCGTTTCGAGCACATCGGGCAGCACGACGGCGACCAGCGCGGCGGCCGGCGCGTAGCGCAGCGCGCGCTGCGCGCGTTCGGGCAGCACGGTGCGCTCGCCGCCGATCAGGAACAGCGCGCGCGTGACGGCCGTGACGATCGTCATCCCGACGATGACGATCCAGATCTCGGTCGCGCTCATTCGACTTCCTTTTCGTGCACGGTTTCGGTACGGATGCGCCGCCAGTCGGCCCGCTCGACGAAGAAGTCGGCCGTGCAGCCGGCCGCGAGCGCGGCGAGCACCGCAAGCGGCAGCGCGAGCCGGTACGGCAGGTCGAACGCGATCAGCGACACGATGCCCGCGACCGCGACGGCCGCGAGCGTCGAGCGGTTCGCGACCGCCGACACCATGATCGGAATCAGCGCGAGCGTGCCGGCCAGTTCCAGCCCCCAGCTCGCGGGAAAGACGCTCGCGAGCAGGATCCCGGCGAGCGACGACACCTGCCACGACGCCCAGCTCGCGAGCGCCATCCCCCAGAAATACGCTTCCTTGCCCGGCACGCGGCCGTACGCGAAGCCCTGTTTCTGGAACAGCAGGTAGATCACGTCGCCGTTGAAATAGCCGATCGCGAGACGCCGCCACAGCGGCAGGTAGGAGAAATGGGGCGCCAGCCCGGCGCTGAAGATCACGAAGCGCAGGTTGACCATCGCGGCCGTGAGCAGCACGGTCCAGATCGGAAGCTTCGCCGCGAGGAGCGGCAGCACGGCGAGCTGCGACGAGCCCGCGTAGACGAACAGCGACATCGCGCTCGCCTGCCCGAGCGTCATCACGGACTTGCTCATCGCGATGCCGGTGACGAGCCCCCAGGACAGGATCGCCATCAGTGTCGGGGAATAGTCGCGCGCGCCCTGAATCAGCGCGAAGCGGTCGGTGGCGGACAATCGAGCGAGCATGGGAAAGCGGGCCGCGGCGGGCGGTTCGTCGGGACGCCGGCGCCTCCTGCCGGTGCGGCCCGTCGTTATTGGAATCGGTACCGGACGATTATAGCGCCGGCTCCGCGCCGTCCGACCGGATCGCCCCCAAATGACGCTAAAATAAGCGTCTTTCCGGCTCAACGCTGCACACCACCCGCAGCACATCACCGCTTCCAGGAGAATCGTATGTCAATGGCCGACCGCGACGGCAAGATCTGGATGGACGGCAAGCTGATCGACTGGCGCGACGCCAAGATCCACGTCCTCACCCACACGCTGCACTACGGCATGGGCGTCTTCGAGGGCGTGCGTGCGTACAAGACGGCCGACGGCGGCACCGCGATCTTCCGCCTGCGCGAGCACACCAAACGTCTGCTGAATTCGGCGAAGATCTTCCAGATGGACGTGCCGTTCGACCGCGAAACGCTCGAAGCCGCGCAACTCGCGGTCGTGCGCGAGAACCGGCTCGAGTCGTGCTACCTGCGCCCGATCATCTGGGTCGGCTCCGAAAAGCTCGGCGTGGCCGCGAAGGGCAACACGATCCACGTCGCGATCGCCGCGTGGCCGTGGGGCGCGTACCTCGGCGAGGACGGCCTCGCGAAGGGCATCCGCGTGAAGACGTCGTCGTTCACGCGCCACCACGTGAACGTGTCGATGGTGCGCGCGAAGGCGTCGGGCTGGTACGTGAACTCGATCCTCGCGAACCAGGAAGCAACGGCCGACGGCTACGACGAAGCGCTGCTGCTCGACGTCGACGGCTACGTGTCCGAAGGCTCCGGCGAGAACTTCTTCCTCGTGAACAACGGCAAGCTGTACACGCCGGATCTATCGTCGTGCCTCGACGGCATCACGCGCGACACGGTCATCACGCTCGCGAAGGACGCCGGCATCGAGGTCATCGAGAAGCGCATCACGCGCGACGAAGTCTACACGGCCGACGAGGCGTTCTTCACCGGCACGGCCGCCGAAGTCACGCCGATCCGCGAGCTCGACAACCGCACGATCGGCAGCGGCGCGCGCGGCCCCGTCACGGAAAAGCTCCAGTCGGCGTTTTTCGATATCGTGTCTGGCAAGAACGCGAAGTACGCGCACTGGCTGACGAAGGTCTGAGCGCGCCGCGCCACCGACCGCCCCACACAAAGAGTGACAAGAGAAAGTCTCATGAGCGAAATCAAGGAAATGCCGCTGGTCGAGCTGACGGCCAAGGATCTCCCCGCCTACTGCCCGAACCCGGCCATGACGCGCTGGAACGCGCACCCGCGCGTGTTCATCGACGTGTCGCACGGCGAGGCGCGCTGCCCGTACTGCGGCACGCGCTACAAGCTGCGCGACGGCGAGGTCGTCAAGGGCCACTGAGCCCCGGCGCCGGGCCTCACGGCCCGCCGACCCGCAAGGCGGCGCAGCCGGACGCCCGGCGCGCCGCCCTTTCCCATTCTGGCAACCCGAACGCGGCGCCCGCGCGCCGTGCTTCATTACGACATCGGAAGTCGACCTGATGCGTCGAGCGCTGGTTATCGCACCGAACTGGATCGGTGACGCATTGATGGCGCAGCCGCTTTTTGCGCTGCTGAAGAAACTCCATCCCCGCATCGCGATCGATGCCGTCGCACCGTCGTGGGTCGCGCCCGTGCTCGAGCGGATGCCCGAGATCCACGATGTCCACGCGACCGATCTCGCGCACGGCAAGCTGCAGCTGCTGCGCCGCTGGCAGCTCGCGAGCGACCTGCGCGACGTCGGCTACGACGCGGCGTACGTGCTGCCGAATTCGCTGAAGTCCGCGGTGATCCCGTGGCTCGCGAACATCCCGCTGCGGATCGGCTATACGGGCGAGCACCGCTACGGGCTGCTGAACGTGCGGCACGCGAACCCCGACAAGTCGGGCGAGCGGCCGCCGATGACCACGCACTACGCGGCGCTCGCGTACGCGCCGGGCGCGAAGCTGCCCGAGTCGATGAAAACCCTGCCCGCGCCGCGCCTCGACGCCGACCTGAACGAGACGGCGCGCGTGTCCGCACGTTTCAATCTCGATACACGCAAGCCGCTCGTCGTGTTCTGCCCGGGCGCCGAATACGGCCCGGCCAAGCGCTGGCCGCCCGAGCACTTCGCGTCGCTCGCGACCATCGTCCATCAATCGTTCCCGTATACGCAGATCGTCGCGCTCGGCTCGCAGAAGGACGCCGCGGCCGCGCAGGCGATCGCCGACCACGCGCCGAACGTGCGCAACCTGTGCGGGCAGACGTCGTTGTCCGAGGCGTGCGCGCTGATCGCGCGCGCGAACGCCGTCGTCACCAACGATTCGGGGCTGATGCACGTCGCGGCCGCGTTGCGCCGGCCGCTCGTCGCGTTGTACGGATCGACCGATCCGCGCCATACCCCTCCGCTGTCGGACCTGGCGAAGGTACAATGGTTACATCTCGAATGCAGTCCCTGCTTCGAACGCGAGTGCCCGCTCGGCCACCTGAAGTGCCTGCGCGAACTCGGTCCCGAGCAGGTATTCGGCGATTTGCGCGGCATGCTCGTCGGGCAGCGCTGACCCTGGCCGGCAGCGCCGCACGGCGCGCCGGGCAATCCGATTCACCGGTGTGCGGCGGCTCCATCCGGGCCGCCGCGCTGAATACGGCGCGCGACGCGCGCGAGAGACAACCCCGATGCCACGTTTTGCCCGCCTCTTCGAAGCCGCTGCCGATACGCTGAACGCCTACTACCAGGCCGTCGCGGATGCCAATCTCGACGCGCTGCTGGCGTTGTGGATCGACGAGGATTTCGCCAGCTGCGTCTGGGCGGACGGCGAGCATCTGCACGGCCTCGACCAGATCCGCGGCGGGCTCGCCAACCGGCTCGCGACGCGCCCGGTCACGATCGAGCCGCTCGACATCCGCGTGTACGACAGCCTCGGCACGGTCGTCTATACGATCGCCGAAGCGCATCAGCAGGCCGACCTGACGGCCGAACCCGACATGGTTTTCGCGACGTACGTGATGATCCACGAACGTGGCGAGTGGCGGATCGCGCACATCCACGCGAGCCCGATTCCCGAACAGGCGGCCGGACAATTCGCCGCGAAGATCCGTCACGGGCAGGGTCCGCTGCACTGACGAAAAACGAAGCAACGCATTAGCGGGGCGATCATGAGTACGGCTTCTCCGCCCACCTCGCCGCTGACCGGGGCCCCGGCCCCCGCCGACGACACACTGCGCTATCGCGCACCGCGCTGGCTACCCAACAGCCATGTGCAAACCATCGTGCCCGCGCTGTTCGCGCGGCGTCCGGTTGTCGCCTACCGGCGAGAGCGATGGGAAACGCCCGACCACGACTTCATCGATCTCGACTGGGTCGCGCACCTCGACAGCGCGGCGCCGGCGCCCGACGCGCCGCTGTTCGTGCTGTTCCACGGCCTCGAAGGCAGCTCCGGCTCGCACTACGCGCTCGCGATGATGGCCGCCGCGCGCGCGAAGGGCTGGCACGCCGTCGTCCCGCACTTTCGCAGTTGCAGCGGCGAGATCAACCGCCAGCCGCGCTTCTACCATCTCGCGGACAGCGCCGAGGTCGACTGGATCCTGCGCCGGCTCGCCGGGCAGCATCGCGGGCCGCTGGTCGCGGCCGGCGTATCGCTCGGCGGCAACGTGCTGCTGCGCTGGCTCGGCGAGCATCGCAGCGACACGTCGATCGTGCGCGCCGCCGCCGCGATCTCGACGCCGATCGACGTGCACGCGGGCGGCCGCGCGCTGTCGCAGGGGTTCGCGATGGTCTACACGCGCAGCTTCCTGAAGACGCTGAAACGCAAGGGACTCGCGAAGCTCGAGCAGTATCCGGGGCTGTTCGACCGCGACGCGATGCTGCGGGCCGTGACGATGCGCGACTTCGACGAAGTCGTGACCGCACCGCTGCACGGCTTCGCGAACGCGGACGACTACTGGACACAGGCCACGACCCGCCCGCTGCTGCGCGCGATCGACGTGCCCACGCTGCTGCTCAACGCGCGCAACGATCCGTTCCTGCCCGAGTCCGCGCTGCCGAGCGCCGCCGACGTGTCGCCGGCCGTCGAGCTCGACCAGCCCGCGCACGGCGGCCATGCGGGCTTCATGACCGGCCCGTTCCCCGGCCGCCTCGACTGGCTGTCGGCGCGGGTGTTCGGTTATTGCTCGAAATTCGTCGACCATGGATGACATCGTCAGGCAGGCGCTCGCCAAATGGCCAAACGTGCCGCATTGCACCGGCTGGCTGCTGCTCGACCGGCGCGGCACATGGCGGCTGCGCGACGACGCGGCGCAGGCGGCCGGCGAGCTCGGCTCGCCGGTCCGGCATGCGGCGCTGAACGCGTTCATCGGCCGCAACTACGCATGCGACCCGCAGGGCCAGTGGTTCTTCCAGAACGGGCCGCAGCGCGTGTACGTCGAGCTCGCCTATACGCCGTGGATCGTGCGGCTCGCCGAACGCGACGGGCAGCTCGCGCTCACCGACCAGACGGGCGCCCCGTTCGAACCGGACGCAGCCTGGCTCGACGACGGCGGCGGCGTGCTGTTTCGCGAGGCCGGCACACCCCCGCGCATCGCGGCGCTGCACGATCACGATCTCGGGCTATTCGCCGATCACGCGGATTTCGATGCCGAGCCGCCCGTGCTGCGCTGGCGCGACGGCCGCACGCTGCCGCTCGGCAGCATCGCCTGCGCCGACGTGCCCGCGCGGTTCGGCTACGTCGCGAGCCCGGCGCGCCACGCACGCGACGCCGCCGGCAGCGGCAACTGACCCGCCGCGGCGCCGTCGGCGTTCGCCCCGTGGCGGCCGCTACCCGCGGCCGTTCTTCTCGTCGTCGCGCTCTTCCTTGTAGCGCGCCTCGAATTCCAGCAGCCGCGCGCCGATGATCGACTGCTCGTAGAACGACACGTCCTTCGCATCGCGCGCTTCCTTCAGTTGCCGGATCGCCGACGGCCACGCGCCGTCGAGCGCCAGTTTCTCCGCCAGCGCCCGGCGCCGCGCGAGCACGTCGCCCTTGCCGTCGCTCGCCTTCGCGAGGTAATCCCACCAGTCCGGCTGTTCGGGGTCGGCCTTCGCTTGCGCCCGGGCGAGCGTCTGCGCTTCGGCGAAACGGCGCGCGGCGAGCAGCGCCTGCAGGTGCGCGACGATCGCCGCGTGCGACGCCGGCCAGCGCCGCTGCGCGAGCGCCGAGAGCCGCACCGCGTCGTCGGTGCGGCCCGCGCGGCGGGCGATGTCGGCGGCCAGCACGTCGAGGCTCGGCGAACTCGTCGCCGGATCGTCGTCGCGCCGCTCGCGCGCGTCGAACGCGCCGCGCGCCGACGCGAGCGCCTTGTCCGCCGTGTCGTACTGGCCGAGCAGCGTGTTCGCGAGCGCGATGCCGTACCAGTTCGCCGCGACGTTCGGCGCGGTGCGATCGTCGATCTCGAGCTGCATCCGCCGCGCCTCGGCCGAGATGTCGGTCGGCGCCCGGTTCTGCAGCACGCGAAGACGCGCACGCACGAACCCGTATTCGGCCGACTGGCGCGGCTGCCGGTACGGCGCGCGGCGCGCGCGATCTTCCATGTCGGCAATCCGCTCGCCGGTCAGCGGGTGCGTGCGCGCATAGGCCGGCACGCCCGCATCGCCCATCGACGCGCGGTCGAGCCGCTCGAAGAAGCCCGGCATCCCGTACGGGTCGTAGCCGGCCCCCGCAAGCAGCTGGAAGCCGACGCGATCGGCCTCCCGCTCGGCCGACCGCGAGAAGCGCAACTGGTTGTCGACCGCATACGCCTGCCCGCCCATCGCGATCGCGCTGCCGAGATCGCCGCTGCGCGCGAGCACGCCGGCCAGCACGCCGAGCAGCATCGTCGCGAGCGCCGTGTAGCCGGTCTTCTCGTTCGCGCCGATCATCCGGGCGATGTGCCGCTGCAGCACGTGGCCCATCTCGTGGCCGACCACCGATGCGAGCTCCGATTCCGTCTGCGTCGTCACCACCAGCCCGCTGTTGATCCCGATGAAGCCGCCCGGCATCGAGAACGCGTTGATCTGCGGATCGCGTACCGCGAACAGGTCGAAGTCCGGCGTGTAGCCGCCGATGTAGCGCGCGGCCGCCGCGGCCGCGAGCCGCGCCGCCATCGCGTTCAGGTAGTCGCGCACGAGCCAGTCGTCGAGATAGTCGGGATCGCGCCGCACTTCGCGCATCACGCGCTCGCCGAGCCGGCGCTCGGCTCGCGGCGTCAGCGAACCGCCGGAGCCATCGCCGAGATCGGGCAGCTCCAGTGCACGCAGCGGCGCGCGCAAGCTCGCGACGGGCGCCGACGCACCGGCCGCGCCCGAGAATCGGCTCTCCGCGCCGCCGTATGTACCGAACACGCCGGTCGCGATGCCGGACGGCACGGTGGAAATCGACGTCCCGCCGCCGGCCGCCGGCTCGAGCGGTGGCGCGGATGCGCTCTGAGCATGGCCGCCCGGCGGCAGCGCGAGCGCCGCCGACAGCGACACGGCAAGCAACTGTTTGACACGCATGGCAGGATGAAAACGACGCCGTCCCGCGCGAGCGGTGCGCATCGCGGCGTTTGGTCTGAATATTCGGGTCATTGTACCGGCGCCGCGACGACTGTCCCGTGCCGCGCGTGCGTCATCTGCGCCCCCGGCGACGCAGACGCCGCTGCTATGATAGGCGCCCGTCGCGAGGCTGGATCGGTTCGCCGCGTCGGCATGGGTTCCGGTACCCGGCCGATCGCGAAGCAGCGATCGACGGACGTGCGCGCGCACTCCGTTCTCACAAGAGGAAGACATGTCAGGACTCACCCATTTCGATGCCGCCGGCCATGCGCACATGGTCGACGTCGGCGACAAGCAGGAAACCCGGCGCATCGCGATCGCGCGCGGCACGATCCGGATGCTGCCGGCCACGTTCGCGCTGATCCGCGACGGCAAGGCCAAGAAAGGCGACGTGCTCGGCGTCGCGCGCATCGCGGCGATCCAGGGTGCCAAACGCACGGCCGACCTCATCCCGCTGTGCCACCCGCTCGCGCTCACGCGCGTGGCCGTCGACTTCGAACTCGACGACGCGCTGCCGGCCGTGCATTGCGTCGTGCAGGTCGAGACGTTCGGCCGGACCGGCGTCGAGATGGAAGCGCTGACGGCCGTCCAGGTCGGGCTGCTGACCGTCTACGACATGTGCAAGGCCGTCGATCGCGGAATGGTGATCACCGACGTGAGCGTGCGGGAGAAACGCGGCGGGAAGTCGGGGGACTGGAAGGCGGAAGACGCGGCGGGCTGAACGGCCGGGCGCGGCCGGCCCGCAAATTCGAGATAAAGCCGTTTATCTCATACAATTACCGGATTCCGCACGAGAGAGCGTGCGAACCAGCAAAACAGCACAACAAAGCGAGCCCTGGTGATGAATTCGCAAGCGTCAAGAAGCGCGTTGCTGGCCGGACCGGTCCAGCACGAGCGCCTCGTCAAGCTGGATACCCCGCTCGGCCCTGACGTCCTGTTGCCGCAGCGGGTCACGGGCCGGTCGCGGCTCGGACGCCATTTCGAGTTCACCGTCGATACCGTGTCGGTATCCGACGACGTCGAACTCAAGAAACTGATCGCGCAGCCGGTGACGCTGTGGATCCAGCAGGCCGACCAATCGTACGCGCCACACCACGGCTACGTGCATGCGGTCCGACGGCTCGGATCGGACAGCGGCCTCACGCACTTTCAGGTCGTTTTTGCGTCGTTCCTGCACTTCCTGAAATTCCGCCGCGATCAGCGGATCTGGCAGGACCGGTCGGCAGACGACATCATCGCCGACGTGTTGAACCAGCACCCGCAGGCCAAGGGCCGCTTCACGTTCAAGCTCTACCAGCCGCTGCCGTCGCGCTCGTTCTGCATGCAATACGAGGACGACTGGAATTTCGTCCATCGCCTGATGGAATCGGAAGGCCTGTACGGTTTCTGGGAACAGGACGACGACGGCAAGTCGCACCGGCTCGTCATCGTCGATCGCCTCGATGCGTTGCCCGCGCTGTCGCCGCGAACCGTGCGCTTTCATCACGCGGGCGCGGGCGACGAAGCCGACACGCTCGTCCAGTTCGCCGGTACGCGCACGCTGCGAAGCGTCGCGCGCACTACGCGCACGTTCGACTACAAGCAGCCGCCCACCGCGTCGAATCCGAAGGCCACTCACACGCCGACGATCGCGAACCAGGGCGACCTGCCGGGGCAACTCGAAGTCTACGAATACACGGGTGCGTACACGTATCCCGAACAGTCGCGCGGCGACCATCTGTCGAAGATCTGGATGGAAGAACAGGAATCGCACGCCAAGCGCTTTCACGGTGTCGGCGGCGTGCGACGCATGGATGCGGGACGCACGTTCGAGTTCGCCGATCATCCCGAACACGACAAGGACGATGCCGGTCAACGCGAATTCGCCGTGATCGAGACGACGTGGGTCATCGTCAACAACCTGCCCGTGGCCGACGAGTCGGCCGTTTTCCCGCACAGCCTGCAGGCCGAGATCGGCCGCCTCATGCGGGAAACCGATAACGACCTGTCGCGCGTGCGGCATCCCGACGGCAGCGAGGGCTTCTTTCAGATCCGCATCGAAGCGCAGCGCACGACGGTGCCGTTCCGCAGCCCGTTCGAGCATGCGAAGCCGCCGATGCACCTGCAATCGGCGATCGTCGTCGCCCCGCAGGGCGAAGAGGTTCACACGGACGAGCTCAACCGGGTCAAGGTCCGATTCCACTGGGACCGCGTGAACGACGGCGACGAAAAGGCGTCGTGCTGGCTGCGCGCCACGGCGTCCGATTCGGGCAATGGCTACGGCGCCGTTCACCCGCACCGCGCCGGCGAGGAAGTGCTGGTCGATTTCCTCGGCGGCGACTGCGATCGCCCGATCGTCGTCGGCAAGGTCTACAACGGCGCGACGCGTCCGCAATGGCACAGCAACGGGCTCCTGTCCGGATACCGGTCAAAGGAATATGCGGGCGCCGGCTACAACCAGCTGGTGCTCGACGACGCGACCGCACAGAACCGCGTGCACCTGTACAGCAGCCAGGCCAACACGCACTTGCACCTCGGCTACCTGATCGACCACACGGGCAACAACCGCGGCAGCTATCTCGGCAGCGGCTTCGACCTGCGTTCCGACGCATACGGCGCGGTGCGCGCGAACCGCGGGCTGTATGTGACGACGCATCCGAAGCAGGCGGCAAGCCAGCCGCTCGACGTCGACGAGACGCGGGAGCAGCTCGTGCGCGCGCAAGGGCTGATCGACGCCATGTCGCAGGTCAGCGCGCAGCATCAGGGCGAATCGCTCGACGCCGGCCACACGGCGCTGAAGCAGTTCAGCGATGCGACGCAGCACAGCGTGGGCGGCAGCAGCGCCGGCGGCAGGACCGCAGGTGGCGGAACCGGCTCGGCCAATGCGTTCAAGGAGCCCGTGATGCTGTTCGGCAGCCCGGCCGGCATCGGGCTGTCCACGCAGCAATCCGCGCAATTTGCCGCGGACCAGCACATCAACCTCGTCAGCGGGCAAAGCACGCACGTCGCCGCCGGCAAATCGGTGATCGCCAGCGTCCTCGACCGGATCAGCCTGTTCGCGCAGAACGCGGGGATGAAGCTGTTCGCCGGCAAGGGCAAGGTCGAAGTGCAGGCGCAGGCGGACAACATCGAGCTGACCGCGCAGAAGGCGCTGAAGCTGATCGCCGTCACGCAATCGGTCGAGGGCGCCGCGGCGAAAGAAATCCTGCTGACGTCCGGCGGCGCTTATATCCGCATCGCGGACGGCAACATCGAGGTGCACGCGCCCGGCAAGATCGACATCAAGGGCGCGCAGCATGCGTTCAGCGGCCCCACCCACCTGTCGCAAACGATGCCGACGCTGCCGAACTCCAGCGGCAACTACGACCAGGCGTTCATCGCGCACTGGGCCGGCACCGACATTCCGGTCGCGAACACGCGGTACCAGATGTTCTCGAACGGCAAGCTGATCTCGGAGGGCGTCACCAACGCGGCAGGCGAAACCGGGCTCACGCAGAGCCACGTGCCGCACGACGTCGTCGTCAAGTTTCTGGGGAAATCGAATGGCTGACGGACAACACGACAAGGTGCTCGGGACAGGTGCGGCGATGCTCACCCCGACGGGATACCAGGATCGGCCGAAGGTGCAGATCAACATCTGCGACAAGCATGTGACGCCGGCGGCGGATTCCATTATTGGAACCTGTCCGTACTACTACCGGCCACTGCATGGCGAATACTGGGAAACGGTCGAAAAGGTCAGCACGTCGAGTATTTGGGCGACCGTCAAGAAATTCGCGACGTCATGGGATCCGTGGAAAGACACGAAAGTTGCCCGTGACCTGCTGCATCGGCGGGAGAACCTGATACAAGCCGAAAGCACCGATTCCGACTGGTCCCGCCACGGCAATTTCATGATGCGTCATATCGGGTGCGGGCATAAGCCGCCTGGATATTACGTGAGTTACGGTTACTACTACTGCTCGAATTACGGTAAATACCTGCTCCCGCAATTGAGCGACAAGGGCAAGGCGTGGCTTGCGAGCGCACGCTGGTTCCTGCAGCATTACCTGGAACAAGGTTTGCAGCAGAACATGCGCGGCGACACCATTTCGATCCGGGGCAAGAAGCCGAACAGCGGAAGCTGCTCGATGAACGTGCCGCAGTACTCGCTCGAACTGGACGACGACACCTTCAAGACATACGCGTTCAAGACCCACCCTCTCGCCTATCTCGACGGCGGTCTGGCCGGGCTCGGGCCTGTCGACATGTACTATATCCTCAAGCAACCTAACGCCCAGGAATGGGGCGATGTGAGGACGTTCTCCCAGGCATTCGACAGTGGTGTCGGCGTGGGCAAGCAATACGTCGACAATACCGTGGAATATGCAAAAAAGGCCGGTGATGCCGTCAACGAACATGTCATCGACCCTGTTGCACAGGCAATCGAAAAACTGATGCCGAAATGAAATGACGAAAAAATCCGTGAAGCTGTCGCTGGTTGCGGCAGTCGTGCTCATTGTCTTGATTGTCGGGTTCTCATATATGTCGAATGACTGGCAGGTCGTTTCCAACACTTTCATGAAGAACAGCAAGCCATACGGCGGGGGCGACTTCGTGATATCGGGAAACGAGGCGATCACGCTGAAGATCAGCGATCCTGAAATCACGTTCAAGCCTTACGCGGAATGGAGGGACAAGGAAAAAGCGGAGCCGGCCGAAGCCTGGATGAACGACAGTCGCGAAACGCTGAACCGGACGTCGGTCGAATTCTGGCGCGGCCCGGTGAACGGCGACATGACGCGCCATTTCAAGCAGGTGGGCCAGACCGCCGCCTGGTGGCACGCCAAGGACTGGACGGTCGAATTCATCAGCACCGGCTGGATGGACTACAAGTCGCCTCAGCCTGCCGATGGACTGACGCCGCAAGTGACCAAGCTCTGGAAGTCGTCCAACGGCGGACGCGACTGGGTGCAGCTCGCGTGGCCCGAAGACCGGAACATCGGCCGCCTGCTGTTTCTTGATCCGCAGCGCGGTTATGCGATCGGTTGGGGCCCGCACGTGTGGCGCACGTCCGACGGTGGTCAGTCGTGGCGGGAAATCGCACTGCCACCGGGTGCCGCGGAATCCGGCAAACCCCGCCGCACCTTTGACGGCATCGACCTTGGCCCGGACGGTACCTTGCGCGTGGCATACCACGTCGGGAAAACCGAGCAAGCTGCCGCCGGAAGCGTTGTCTATCGGCTCGGCTGGGAACAATCCGAGTTCGCGCTGGATGCCGTTTTGCCCGAACAGGTGGTCGTCAACCTGTCCTCGTCTCCAACCGCGTCGAATCGCTATGCGCTTTACGCGTTGTCGCGCCTCGGTGAACCGCGCAATTCCGGCGATCCCGCCGACAAAGGACAACGCGTCGGCGCCATTTCTACCTGGACGAACAGTGCACCCGAGCAGGTTCAGCAGTTGCATACGTTTGACGACAGACTGACGCTCGATAGCCTGAGCGTCGGCCGGGACGGATTGCTGCTCGTCTACGCAACCGACTCCAGCCGCAACGGCACACCGCTCGATCTCACGTTCGTCAGCAGCGACGCGGGAAAGACCTGGAACTCGAGCAGGGAGAAACTGACTCAGGGCGGATATTTCGATGCCCAAACGAACACGCTGTATTCACTGGTCGCCTATACGCTCAAGAAGCGGCAGTTCTGACCGTTCCGATGCGATGACCGCGGGGCTCCCGTCGCGATTCGGGCGTCGGCTCCGCGGCCTGCGGCCGATCCGAAATGACCGAGCAATGCGGGGCCCGGCCGCACGATCGCGACGCGACGCCTGCCCGAGCCGTCAGATACCGGTCCTGCCGAGTCGGTCGTGTCTCGGGGTAACCGCATATCCAATGAGATGCAAACACACACTCGCCGGATAGGGTTCGTCGTGAGCCTCGCCGTCCTGGCCGTGGTGACATTCAGTTATATCCGCTCCACGACGGATCGGGAGGCGATTTCGACGCACTTCATGCGGGACGACACGCCATACGGCGGCAACAGTTTCCGCATCAAGGGCAATGACGTGATGAGCGTCAAGCTCGCCAATCCCGTAGTAACGTTCAAGCCTCAGCCGGAATCGAACGAGCCGCAGCGGCCCGAGCCGACCGAAGCATGGATGAACGACACCGGCGAGTTGCTGAACCGCATGACGATCAGCTTCTTCCGCGGCACAATCGACGGCGGGATGAAGCGCCAATTCCAACAGGTCGGCCAGAATGCCGCCTGGTGGTACTCGCCAGACTGGATCGTTCAGTTCATCAGCACGTCATGGATGAACTACAAGGCTCCCGAGGCGCAAGGCGGCGACGCGCCACAAACCACCAAGCTGTGGAAATCGACCGATGGCGGCCAGACCTGGTCGCAACTTCGATGGCCCGCCAGCCAGAACATCGGCCGCCTGCTCTTTCTCGATCCGCAGCGCGGCTACGCGGCCGGCTGGGGCCCCCGCATATGGCGGACTTCGGACGGCGGAAACACGTGGCAAGCGGTCGACGTGCCGGCCGATGCACACGTCGAAAGCGAAACGCGCCAGGATTTCAATGAAATCAGCCTCGGCCCGGACGGGGTTCTGCGGATCGCCTACGCTGTCGCACAGACTGCCGACGCACCGGCTCACAGCGTGGTCGCCCGGCTCGACTGGGGGCGGCACGCATTCGTGACGGATACCGTGCTGCCAGGCCAGGTCATCACTGCGCTCGACACCACGCCGACCACACCGGAATCGGGATCACGTTATTCGGTGTACATACTGTCGCGTCTCGACAAGTCGCAAAATGGAGAGGCTCACGACAATGGCCGCCGGACGGGCGCCATTTCCACGTGGACGACCGACCATCCCGAGGCCGTGCAGCAACTGCGCACGTTCGACGAGAAGCTCACGCTCGACGGTATGAGCGTCGGTCGCGACGGCCTCCTGCTCGTTTACGCAACCGATCCGAACTCCGGAAGCGGCGGTACCGGCGGCGGCGCCCCGATCGACCTGACGTTCAGCAGCACCGACGCCGGCAAGTCTTGGAATAAAACGATCGACAAGACCGCACATGGCGCCTACTTCGACGCGCAGACCAACACGCTGTACCGGCTGCACGGCTATACGCTCAAGAAGCGAACCTTCTGAGCGCGCGCCGTCTGCCACGGTGCCTCGCCTCACTGGCCACGTGACGGCTCGAACACGAACGGTTGCGTGAGCAGGAACGGATTCGCGGTCGCGCCCGTCTGCGTGCAACTCGCGTGCGTCATCGCCTCGACGGCCGCGCGATCGGCCGCCGCATTGCGGCTGCTCGTCGTCACGGTCACGTTCTGCGCTTCGCCGGACGCCGTCATCAATGCGCGCACCAGCACGGTCGCCTGGCGCGTGAGCGGCTTCGCGGTATCCGGATAGACCGCGCGCGGAATGTGGCAGGTCAGCTTGCTTTCCTGCGACGACGTCAGCATCGCGCAGCCGGAAAACAGCATCGTGACGGCGGGCAGGATCAGGTAGGTCGAGCGGATAGCCATGGTCGAATATCGTTCTTGAGTACTGGTCTGGGCACGCGCGCCGCGCGACGGAAGCCTTCCCCGGCCGCGCCGCGTGTGTTGCACCGCGCCGCGGCCATCGGACCGGCGCCCCGTTACGGCCGCACGGCCGAGCGACGCTCGACCGCGATCCTGTTCGTGGAATGTCCCGGATAGCCGCGGGCGTTTTCTACGCTCGCACCGGTTAGCCCCGCGCCGCTTTCATGCGAGCGCTTTCGCGCATTGTGCACGCGCCACCCGGTCAACGGCGGCGATTTGACAATGGTTGACGCGAATCGCCGCCCATTCGAGCGGAATCCACGCGATCCGCGATGTAATCGATACCCGACCGGCGTGGCGCGTTGCGCGTGCACCGGGCCGCGGGGCCCGACGTCGATCCGCCTTCATCGCAACCGATAGACGCCGGTATTCCCCGTGCCGGCACGCGCAGCCGGTCAATCCGAATCGTCGTCGTCCGAGTCGTCGCCCGCGTCGGCCGGCGCTTCCCCGTACTTTGCTGCCAGTGCGGCCCGGAACGTCTTCAGCGTGGGCTCGTCATCGCACAGCTTGTACAACGCGGCCAGCTGTTGCGGCCAGTCCTTCAATTCCTTTGCAAACACATGCAGGCGCGCGACGGTATCGAGCGCGTCGGCTTCGCGGCCGGCCAGCGCCTGCAGCACCGCGTAGCGGCGCAGCACCGTCTCGCCCGGCAGCAGCGCGATCGCGCGCTCGTGCGCGGCGAGCTTGAGCGGCAGGTTCTCCGACGAAATGGTGAGCAGCGTCGCCGCACCGTAATCGCCCCACGCGCCGAACAGCCGCGACGGCGCATCGCGATACTGCGCGGCCGGGCTGCTGCCGTAATAGAGCACTTCCGCGCGCTGGTAGTCACGCAGCACCGGCACCGCCGCCAGCACGCCACCGAACGACAGCACCGCGAACAGCCCGAATGCCGCGCGCCCCGGCAGGATGCGCAGCGGCTTCACGTCGAGCAGCCCGATCACGAACATCGCCGGCAGCAGGAAGAACATGTATTGCTGCGGATACTCGACCAGCGCATGCATCAGCAGGATGCCGATCAGCGCGAAACCGAACACGCGCATGCTCGACTGCGGCGCCCGCACCGCGCGCACGAACCACGCGACGAGCGTGACGGCGAGCACGCCGAGGCCGACCAGACCAGACTTCGCGAGCAGATCGATGAAGATGTCGTGCGAGTTGTTCGCGATCTCGACGCCGCCGAGCGTGCGCGCGAGCGCAAACTGGTGCGACGGGAATTCGCCCCAGCCGACCCCGAGCAGCGGATGCTCGCGGAACATCGCGAGCCCGTACTTCCACAGCGCGAGGCGCGGCGCGATCTGCCCGGCGTCGCGCATCCGGTCGGCTGCCGACTCCGCGAGATTCAGGTGGTAGTGCACGTTGGCCCAGCGCACCGCGACGTTCACCGCGATGAATGCAACGGCGAGCACGACCGGGATCAGCCACGCACGCGCATTGCCCTGCGTGCGGCGCGATTCGACCCACGCCATCCAGAACCCCGCGACGACCATCACCGCGACCTGCAGCCACGGCCCGCGCGACACCGTCAGCGCGAGGCCGACCGACAGCACGATCGACAGCGCGAGCCATGCCCACACCGCGAGCCGGCGGGTCTGCACCAGATACAGCGCGCCCGCCATCGCGAACGCGATATAGGTGGCCAGATGGTTCGCCTGCGCCATGTTGCCGTACGGACGGCGGTCGACCGCGATGTTGTACACCACGACGAACGGCGAGACAGCCGACTCGAGGTGGAACAACTGCACGATCTGCGTGCCGACCGCGAACACGCCGCCGACGAGCAGCGCACCGGCCATCATCCGCGACACGGTTTCCGCGATCCCGTCGCGCGCGAGCGCGTAGCCGGCCTGCATCGCGACGAGCGCCGCGGCCAGATAACCGAGCGCCAGCCAGTTCATCGACGGCACCTTGAGCGGGATCAGCGCCAGTTGCGCGATCAGCACCACCGCGAAGCCAATCGGCACGACGAACGCAGCCGGCGCCGCGAACGGCTTGACCGGCCGGCCCGTGCGCGCGAGCAGCACGACCGATACGCCCAGCAACAGATACAGCACGAGCGCGGAAAACTCGGAATAGAAGGTCGGGATCGGATACGTGTGATTCGTGATCGCATACGGCACGATCAGGGCGACAGCCAGCGCAACGAGCGACAACGAACGGGAAAAGGTAGAAGGCATGAGCGAACCGGGTGTCAGCAACCGGCGCACTATACAAAACTTTCCCCGCTCTGTGCGGCGCACGCGCGATGAACCGCGGCGCGGCCGCCGCCGCATCGGACACGCGGCGGCCGGCTTTGCGCACGGGCCACCGCCCTTCCATACCGGCGGCGGCGCTACGCACGGCACTCCGCGGGCGCATATTTCGCGGGCAGCGTCGCGGCGTTACCCGGCAACGGCCCCGCTCCCGGCGCGGGCAGCGACGATGCCTCCTTGCCGGCGGCGAAACATTCCCACGCGATCGCGCCCGCCTGTATCGCCCCCTTTTTGAGCGGTACGCGCGCGGTGGGCGCATCGGCCTTGTCCGGCGCCGACGGCACGAGCACCAGCGTATTCGCGCCGGCCGCGGCGACGCGGGGGGTAAACGCGACCGTGATCTGGCCGGTGGCGCCGTCGATCGCAACCGATTCGACGTTGCGGGTCGCGGCAGGCGGGCTGTAGCCGCCATCGAGGCTCGCGCCGCTCGCCGCGTTGTCGGCGACCGCGAGCCGCGCCGACGACGCGAGCGCAAGGCCCTCGCCGACGCGCGACCGCGCGAGGTAATCCTGGTACGCGGGAATTGCATAGGCGGCGACGACGCCGACGATCGCCAGCACGATCATCAGTTCGATCAGCGTGAAGCCAGCCGGTCGCCAGCGCGGCGACGGCCGGTTCGCGCGCCGCAGGTCGGCGGCAATGCGACGAAACAGGGAAACGGAAAAAGCTTCGAACATGACAGGCTCCGGAAACGAAAAACGCCTGCCGATACAGGCAGGCGTCTCGATCGTAGCCAGCGGGCCGCGAAGCCGACAGTCGGCCGGATGGCCAGTCAGGGCGCGTGCGTCACGCCGCGACGCTTCCTGAGCGCGTAACCGATCGCCACGACGAACAGGGCGCCGGCGATGCTCGCGCCATAGACCACCGGTGGCGTATCGAGCACCGGCCAGCGGTCGCCGACCGGGTCGTTCACGATCAGCCCGCCCGCGATCCAGCCGAGCAGCCCGGCGCCGAGCGCCACGACGACCGGGAAACGGTCGAGCAGCTTCAGCACCAGCGTGCTGCCCCAGACGATGATCGGCACGCTGACGACGAGCCCGAAGATCACGAGCGCGAGCCGGTGCGACGGGTCGGCCTGCTCGGCCGCGCCGGCGATCGCGATCACGTTGTCGAGGCTCATGACCGCATCGGCGATCACGATCGTCTTCACGGCATCCCACAGCCGGTCGGCCGGTTTGATGTTGTCGTGCGCGTCGGCGGCCGGCGCCATCAGTTTGATGCCGATCCACAGCAGCAACAGCCCGCCGCCGAATTTCAGGAACGGTACGTCGAGCAGCGCGACCGCGAACGTGATCAGCGCGACACGCAGCAGGATCGCCCCCGCGGTGCCCCAGACGACGCCGCGCAGCCGCTGGTTCGCCGGCAGGTTGCGGCACGCAAGCGCGATCACGACCGCGTTGTCGCCGCCGAGCAGGATATCGATGATGACGATCTGGAGAATGGCGCCCCAGTGCAGCGAGGTCAGGAATTCGAGCATGGAGGTGAGGAAAGGACAACGGCCGCCTCGCGGGCGACCCGGTTCATCGCCGGCACATGCATGACGCATGCCCGGTGCTTACGAATTCATTGCGGGAGCATAACAAAAAACGCCGGCAAAGCCGGCGTTTTCTGCAGGACGAGCCCAACGGAAACAATTACAGCGCCTTCTTCAGCAGACGGCCCATTTCCGACGGGTTGCGCGTGACGGTGATGCCGCACGCTTCCATGATTTCCAGCTTCGCTTCGGCCGTATCCGCACCGCCCGAGATCAGCGCGCCGGCGTGGCCCATGCGCTTGCCCGGAGGCGCCGTGACGCCCGCGATGAAGCCGACGACCGGCTTCTTCATGTTGTCCTTGATCCACTCGGCGGCATTGGCTTCGTCCGGACCGCCGATTTCGCCGATCATCACGACCGCATCCGTATCCGGATCGTCGTTGAACATCTTCATCACGTCGATGTGCTTCAGGCCGTTGATCGGGTCGCCGCCGATACCGACTGCCGACGACTGGCCGAGGCCGAGTGCCGTCAGCTGCGCAACCGCTTCGTACGTCAGCGTGCCCGAACGCGACACGACGCCGATGCGGCCCTTGCGGTGGATGTGACCCGGCATGATGCCGATCTTCAGCTCGTCCGGCGTGATCGTGCCCGGGCAGTTCGGCCCGAGCAGCAGCGTCTTGCGGCCTTCGCGACGCATGCGGTCCTTCACTTCGATCATGTCGCGCACGGGGATGCCTTCCGTGATGCAGATCGCGAGATCGAGGTCGGCTTCGACCGCTTCCCAGATCGCAGCGGCCGCGCCTGCCGGCGGCACGTAGATGACCGACACGGTCGCGCCGGTTTCCGCCTTCGCTTCCTTGACGCTCGCGTAGATCGGAATGCCTTCGAAATCTTCGCCGGCCTTCTTCGGGTTCACGCCCGCGACGAATGCTTCGCGGCCGTTTGCGTATTCACGGCAGGCGCGCGTATGGAACTGACCGGTCTTGCCGGTAATGCCCTGCGTGATGACCTTCGTGTCCTTGTTGATCAGAATCGACATGTATTTTGACCTCTGTTCGATGGGCGTCGCGTGCAAGCCGCGCCGCCATACGTGTTCATTAGCGCGTGCTTACTTGCCTGCGGCAGCCGCGACGACCTTCTGCGCGGCTTCTTCCATGCTGTCGGCCGAGATGATCGGCAGGCCCGAATCGGCCAGCATCTTCTTGCCGAGGTCCTCGTTCGTGCCCTTCATGCGCACGACGAGCGGCACGTTCAGGTTCACGGCCTTCGAACCGGCGATCACGCCTTCCGCGATCACGTCGCAGCGCATGATGCCGCCGAAGATGTTCACGAGGATCGCCTTCAGGTCCGGGTTCTTCAGCATCAGCTTGAACGCTTCCGTGACCTTCTCGGTCGTCGCGCCACCGCCGACGTCCAGGAAGTTCGCCGGCTCGCCGCCGAACAGCTTGATGGTGTCCATCGTCGCCATCGCGAGGCCCGCGCCGTTCACGAGGCAGCCGATGTTGCCGTCGAGCGAGATGTACGCGAGGTCGAACTTCGACGCTTCGATTTCAGCCGGATCTTCTTCGTCCAGATCGCGGTACGCGACGATTTCCGGGTGACGGAACAGCGCGTTCGAATCGAAGTTGAACTTCGCGTCGAGTGCGGTGACCTTGCCGTCGCCGGAGACGTTCAGCGGGTTGATTTCAGCCAGCGAAGCGTCGGTTTCCCAGAATGCCTTGTACAGGCCTTGCAGGATCGCGCGCGCTTGCGGAATCGACGCAGCCGGCACGCCGATCTTCGCGGCGAGGTCGTCGGCCTGCGCGTCCAGCAGGCCCGTCGACGGCTCGACGATGACCTTGTGGATCAGTTCCGGGTGCTTTTCGGCGACTTCCTCGATGTCCATGCCGCCTTCGCTCGAACCCATCAGCACGATCTTCTGCGAGATGCGGTCGACGACGAGGCTGACATACAGTTCCTGCTTGATGTCGGCGCCTTCCTCGATCATCAGACGGTTGACCTTCTGGCCTTCGGGGCCCGTCTGGTGCGTGACGAGCTGCATGCCGAGGATCTGGTTCGCGTATTCGCGCACCTGTTCGATCGACTTCGCCACCTTCACGCCGCCGCCCTTGCCACGGCCGCCCGCGTGAATCTGAGCCTTCACGACCCATACCGGGCCGCCGAGCTCTTCCGCCACCTTGACGGCCTCGTCAACCGAGAACGCCGGCTTGCCGCGCGGTACCGCGACTCCGAATTTCCGCAGGATTTCCTTACCCTGGTACTCGTGAATCTTCATGCGTGATTCCCTTCAGTCTGAGAGTTGGATGAAAAGTCGCTTAAGACGCTTCTTCGAATGATTTCCGTTCATTCCTTCGTGCTGCCTTCACCGGGCAGATCCGGCCGAATCGGGCCGTACCAGCGCGGGTAGTACTGCCGCACGACCTCGCCGTCGAATCGCAGCGCCCGGCAGCGGCCGAGCTGGAAAGGCGGTTCGGCGTGCACGCCGTCATGGTCCGGCCCTTCGCCGCCCTCCTCGCGCACGTTCCACACATCACCGGCGAACGCCTGGATCGCGGCCGTCGGCAGCACGGCGCACAGTTCGGTGAGATGGGAACAGCCGGCGACGCCGGCGAGCAGCCGGTTCGCGTTGCGGCGGAAATTGCGGAAGAGGTTGAGCCCGATGAGGGCCCGATAGGCGGGAGAAGCGGATTGACAGTGACCGGGATAGGGAACCCATTCCGAAGACGCTTCGGCGTCGACGACATTGAGGTCACGATCGATGGTCACGCGTAGCCAGAGTTCGTGGATCGGCAGGCCCTGGGGCCGGATGCCCGACGCAAGCGCGACATCGCGCGGCTTGTGGTCGGTCAGGCAGGCTTCGATGTCCCACAAGCCGTCGCCGCGCTCGTAGGCTTCCGCTCGGATTGCGCGTCGATGTCGCAACTGACGGGGCACGGGCTCGGATAGCGGCATGCTGGAGGTTGAGGCCGAAGAGGAAAACCCGTGGATTTTAGCATATTGGGTATTTGAGACATCCGGCCTCGACGGCGGGTATTCCCGCCTGTCCGGAAGCGGTTGCGATGCAGCAAAATCGCGCGCCCCGCGCGCGACCGGGCGGCTCAGTCGTCGAGCGGGAAATCGTCGCCGACCTTCAGCAACTTCACGATGGTCGCGCTCGAGAAGCCGCGCGCGGCAAGGAAGCGCGCCTGCTTCGCGCGCTCGGCGGGCGTTTGCGGCAGCGCACCGAATTTCTTGCGCCACACGGCCTGCGCGCGCGTCAACTCGGTCTCGCGCAATTGGGCATTCACCGCTTCGACGAGGCTGTCGCCGACCGCATGGCGCTTCAGTTCGCTGACGATGCGCGCGACGCCGACGCGCGACGCGCGGCGATGCACGAGACTCTCGGCGAAGCGCGCGTCGGACAGCCAGCCTTCCTGTTCCAGCGCATCGAGCACCGGTTCGACGGACTCGTCTTCGCCGACGTAGGGGGCGAGCTTGCGCGCAAGCTCCGCGCGGCTGTATTCGCGCCTTGACAGATAACCGAGCGCACGGCCCTTCAACGACCGCGGCGGTTTCGACGGCTTGCGCTCGCCTACGCCCGACGCGTCGCTCGAAGCAGCGCCGCGGGAAGATGCGCCGGCAGTGCGACGTATGCGGCGCGGATGCTGGCTGCTGCGCGTATAGACATCTTCCGTCGCGGGCGCATCGGCTGCGCGATCGTCCGGGACGCGATCGCCCGGGAAGCGGACACCGGACACGCGACGGCGGGAGCGGTCGTGCGCGTCGAACGACTCATCGTCGTCGAACGGGTCGTCCGGTGCGGCAATCTCAAACGAAACGAGGGCATCGTCGGATGCCCTCGTCGCGGTGCGGTTCGCGGCGTTGCCGCCTGCGCCCCGCCGGTCGGCGCCCGAGGATCCGGCTCGCCGCCCGGAGCGACCCGCCGTTTCGGGCGTGTCGTGCTCCGCCGGCTCGCCAGCCTGACCTCGGCGCGCAACCATCACTCTTCTTCGTCCATCGCCTCGGCTTCGTTGACTACGCCATCGGGCATCGCGACGACACCGAGCGATTCGCGGATGCGGTTCTCGATCTCGCGCGCGATTTCCGGATTTTCGCGCAGGAATTCACGCGCGTTGTCCTTGCCCTGGCCGATCTTCTCGCCGTTGTAGCTGTACCAGGCGCCCGCCTTGTCGACGATCTTCGCCTGCACGCCGAGATCGATGATCTCGCCCTGGCGCGAAATGCCTTCGCCGTACAGGATGTCGAAGATCGCTTCGCGGAACGGCGGCGATACCTTGTTCTTGACGACCTTCACGCGGGTTTCGTTGCCGATCACCTCGTCGTTCTTCTTGATCGAGCCGATCCGGCGGATATCGAGACGCACCGACGAGTAGAACTTCAGCGCGTTGCCGCCCGTCGTGGTTTCCGGGTTGCCGAACATCACGCCGATCTTCATCCGGATCTGGTTGATGAAGATCACGAGGCAGTTCGTGCGCTTGATCGTGCCGGTCAGCTTGCGCAGCGCCTGCGACATCAGGCGAGCCTGCAGACCCGGCAGCGAATCGCCCATCTCGCCTTCGATTTCGGCCTTCGGCACGAGCGCCGCGACGGAGTCGATGACGATCATGTCGATCGAGCCCGAGCGCACCAGCGCGTCGGTGATTTCGAGCGCCTGCTCGCCGGTGTCCGGCTGCGAGATCAGCAGCTCCGGCACGTTCACGCCGAGCTTCGCGGCATATTGGACGTCGAGCGCGTGCTCGGCGTCGATGAACGCCGCGGTGCCGCCCAGCTTCTGCAGCTCGGCGATGACCTGCAGCGTGAGCGTGGTTTTACCGGACGATTCCGGACCGTAGATCTCGACCACCCGGCCGCGCGGCAGGCCGCCGACGCCCAGTGCGATATCGAGACCCAGCGAGCCCGTGGAGACGACCTGGATATCCTCGGCCGCTTCGCCGTCGCCCATGCGCATGATCGAGCCTTTGCCGAACTGCTTCTCGATCTGCGCGAGTGCGGCCGCCAGCGCCTTGCTCTTCTCGGCGGTCATCCCGGAGCCCTTCTTGCTATCTTCCATGAATCGTCCTTTGCTATGATGAGCAGCGTCTGTTAGAGGCGCGCCCGCTTTCAAGCGCCGCCCACGAATGCAGACACTGTATAAAAAAACAGTGTTTTATGCAAGCCCGCAATGCAGGCTGCGTTGTACACGGATAACTTCGGAGACAGCCGCGCCGGCACGAACGCCTCGCCGGCCATCGGTCAGCAACATGCGAATTCTCATCGCCGAAGACGACAGCATACTCGCGGACGGCCTCACCCGGTCACTCCGCCAATCGGGCTATGCCGTCGATCACGTGAAGAGCGGCGTCGACGCCGATACCGCGCTGTCGATGCAGACTTTCGACCTGCTGATCCTCGATCTCGGGCTGCCGAAAATGTCCGGGCTCGACGTGCTCAAGCGCCTGCGCGCACGCAATTCCAATCTCCCCGTGCTGATCCTGACCGCCGCCGACAGCGTCGACGAGCGCGTGAAGGGGCTCGACCTCGGCGCCGACGACTACATGGCCAAGCCGTTCGCGCTCAACGAGCTCGAGGCGCGCGTGCGCGCGCTGACCCGGCGCGGCGCGGGCGGCGGGCCGACCGTCGTGCGCCACGGCTCGCTCGCGTTCGACCAGGTCGGCCGCATCGCGTATGCGAACGATCACGTGCTCGATCTCTCGGCGCGCGAACTCGGCCTGCTCGAGGTGCTGCTGCAGCGGATCGGCCGCCTCGTGTCGAAGGAACAGCTCGTCGATCACCTGTGCGAATGGGGCGAGGAAGTCAGCAACAACGCGATCGAAGTCTACGTGCACCGGCTGCGCAAGAAGATCGAACCGAGCGGCGTGCGGATCTCGACCGTGCGCGGCCTCGGCTATTGCCTCGAGAAGGTCGCGCCCGCGACGCCGGCCGACCCGGCGGCGCCCCAGCCCGCGGCGGCCGGCACGCCGCTGCGCTGACGCCGGGCGGCGCCGCGATGGCCACGCCGGCCCATTCCCGTCACCCGACCGGCGCGCCGTCGTCGGCCGCCGACGAGGCGCGCGACGCGCGCTACGAGAACCCGTTCGCGCCGCCCGACGAAACCGAATCGACCGAAACGCCGCGCCCGCGCTCGCTGTTCGGCGAAATCCTCGACTGGATGCTCGCACCGCTGCTGCTGCTGTGGCCGATGAGCATCGCCGTCACCTATCTCGTCGCGAAGACGATCGCGAACAGCCCGTTCGACCGCGCGCTGGAGACCAACGCGTACGTGCTCGCGCGGCAGATCCATCCGGTCAACGGCGTCGCCGAGCTGACGCTGCCGGAGCAGACGCGCGACTTCCTGCGCGCGGACAACATCGACAGCGTCTACTTCCAGGTGCTCGGCACACGCGGCGAGCTGGTCGCGGGCGAAGCCGACATGCCGCTGCCGCGCGACGAGGACCGCCCGCCGCCGGGCGTCGTCGTGTTCCGCGACGACCTGCTGCGCGGCAACGACGTGCGCGTCGCGTACACGACCGTCGCGCTGCCGCAGGCGAGCGGCGCGCAGCCCGTGCTCGTGCAGGTCGGCGAGACGCTCGACAAGCGCAACGCGCTCGCGAACGACATCATCAAGGGCGTGATCCTGCCGCAATTCGTGATCCTGCCGCTCGCGATCCTGCTCGTCTGGTTCGGGCTGTCGCGCGGGCTCGCGCCGCTCAACGCGCTGCAGGCACACATCCGCGCGCGCCGGCCCGACGACCTGTCGCCCGTCGAGGCGCAGCGCGCGCCGCCCGAGATCGAGCCGCTCGTCACGTCGTTCAACGACCTGCTCGCGCGGCTCGAACAGAACATGGCGCTGCAGAAACGCTTCATCGCCGACGCCGCGCACCAGATGAAGACGCCGCTCGCGGGCCTGCGCACGCAGGCCGAATTCGCGCTGCGCCATCCGGTGCCGCCCGACGTGCAGCGCTCGCTCGAGCAGATCGCGACGAGCTCCGAGCAGGCCGCGCGGCTCGTCACGCAACTCCTCGCGCTCGCGCGCGCCGAGAACCGCGCGAGCGGGCTCACGTTCGAGCCGGTCGAGATCGGTTCGCTCGCGCGGCGCACCGTGCGCGACTGGGTGCAGGCCGCGCTCGCGAAACGCATGGATCTCGGTTACGAAGGCCCGGACGACGACGCGCCGCTCGACGTCGACGGCAATCCGGTGATGCTGCGCGAGATGCTCGGCAACCTCGTCGACAACGCGATCCGCTACACGCCCGAAGGCGGCCGCATCACCGTGCGCGTGCGCGCGGAGCGCGCAGCGCGGCTCGTGCATCTCGAAGTCGAGGATACGGGCCCCGGCATCCCGGCCGGCGAACGCGAGCGCGTCGTCGAGCGCTTCTACCGGATCCTCGGCCGCGAAGGCGACGGCAGCGGCCTCGGGCTCGCGATCGTGCGCGAGATCGCCACGCAGCACGGCGGCACGCTGACGCTCGACGATCACGTCTACCAGCACACGCCGCGCCTCGCCGGCACGCTGGTGCGCATCAGCCTGCCGCTGACCGACACCACCCCGGATTAACCCTGACGCGCGCCGCCGCGGCTGGGTGCGAATATGCCGAAACCGGCGTTTTAACGGACGTTCGCATCACGATCGACACGCGAAGCGGCCGGTTCGCCACGGGTTAACGTGCAGTCGTTTTGTACGCGCGAGTCAGTACGCCGTAAGTTTCCGTGCCAATAATCGTCGACAGGCCCGCCCCTCCCAAGGCGGCCGCACATCTATATCAAGGGACTTGGAGACGATTCATGGCAACGTTAGGCGGGCAAATTTCGCACTCGCCGATGACGGGCGAAGAGAAGAAGGTGATCTTCGCGTCGTCGCTCGGCACCGTGTTCGAGTGGTACGACTTTTACCTGGCCGGCTCGCTCGCGGCCTACATCAGCAAGAGCTTCTTCTCCGGCGTCAATCCGACCGCCGCGTTCATCTTCACGCTGCTCGGCTTCGCGGCCGGCTTCGCGGTGCGGCCGTTCGGCGCGATCGTGTTCGGCCGGCTCGGCGATCTCGTCGGCCGCAAGCACACGTTCCTCGTGACGATCGTGATCATGGGCGTGTCGACGTTCGTGGTCGGCTTCCTGCCCGGGTACGCGTCGATCGGCATCGCCGCGCCGGTGATCTTCATCGCGATGCGGCTGTTGCAGGGCCTCGCGCTCGGCGGCGAGTACGGCGGCGCGGCGACCTACGTCGCCGAGCATGCGCCGGCCAACCGGCGCGGCTTCTACACCGCGTGGATCCAGACGACGGCCACGCTCGGCCTGTTCCTGTCGCTGCTCGTGATCCTCGGCGTACGCACGTTCGTCGGCGAGGAAGCGTTCGGCAACTGGGGCTGGCGCGTGCCGTTCGTCGCGTCGATCCTGCTGCTCGGGGTGTCGGTGTGGATCCGGTTGCAGTTGAACGAATCGCCGGTGTTCCTGCGCATCAAGGCGGAAGGCAAGACGTCGAAGGCGCCGCTGACCGAGGCGTTCGGCCAGTGGAAGAACCTGAAGATCGTGATCCTCGCGCTCATCGGCCTGACGGCCGGCCAGGCCGTCGTGTGGTACACGGGCCAGTTCTACGCGCTGTTCTTCCTCACGCAGACGCTGAAGGTCGACGGCGCCAGCGCGAACATCCTGATCGCGATCGCGCTGCTGATCGGCACGCCGTTCTTCCTGTTCTTCGGTTCGCTGTCGGACAAGATCGGCCGCAAGCCGATCATCCTCGCGGGCTGCCTGATCGCCGCGCTGACCTACTTCCCGCTGTTCAAGGCGCTCACGCACTACGCGAACCCGCAGCTCGAACTCGCGACGCAGAAGGCGCCGATCACGGTCGTCGCCGATCCGGCCACCTGCTCGTTCCAGTTCAATCCGGTGGGCACGTCGAAGTTCACCAGCTCGTGCGACATCGCGAAGAGCGCGCTCGCCAAGGCCGGCCTGAACTACGAGAACGTCGCGGCGCCGGCCGGTGCGCTGGCCCAGATCAAGGTCGGCGACACGGTGATCCAGACCTACGACGGCAAGGCGGCCGACGCGAAGGCGCAGGGCGCGGCGTTCGACAAGACGCTCGCGTCGACGCTGAAGGGGGCCGGCTACCCGGCCAAGGCCGACCCGGCGCAGCTCAACTGGCCGATGACCATCGTGATCCTGACGATCCTCGTGATCTTCGTGACGATGGTCTACGGCCCGATCGCCGCGATGCTGGTCGAGATGTTCCCGACGCGGATCCGCTACACGTCGATGTCGCTGCCCTATCACATCGGTAACGGCTGGTTCGGCGGCTTCCTGCCGGCGACCGCGTTCGCGATCGTCGCGGCGAAGGGCAACATCTACTCGGGGCTCTGGTATCCGATCGTGATCGCGCTGGCCACGTTCGTGATCGGCCTGCTGTTCGTCAAGGAGACGAAGGACTCGGACATCTACGCGCAGGATTGATGCCGTGCGTGAAGCGGGGACGGCCGGCGGAGGTGCTTCTTCCGGTGGCCGGCTCCCTGCCGTGATGGAGGCCGGCACGGGACGGCGGCAACTTTTTTCGGGAAAGATGGAAAAAGGTATTGACAGCCAGCCGGCCGATCGACATAATTCAAGTCTTCGGCGAATTAGCTCAGTCGGTTAGAGCGACGGAATCATAATCCGCAGGTCCGGGGTTCGAATCCCTGATTCGCCACCAAATGCGAAAAGCCGCTGTTTCTTTCGAAACAGCGGCTTTTTTCATTGCTTCATCCAGCGCACGCCGTGCCGCGCGCTGCCCGTCCTTCAGGCCGCGCGCCGCGACTACGCCACCACCGCTCCGCGCTGCGCCTCTGCCGCCTCCACCCCCACCTTCCCGCGCCAGTTCTCCCCGCCCTCCAACGCCGGCGTCGCCTCGAACACCTCCGCGATCCAGTCGGCGAACACACGCACCTTCTGCGACAAATGCCGGTTGTGCGGATACACGATCGAGATCGGCTTCGGCTTCGGATTGCAGTCCGGCAGCACCTCGACCAGCGAACCGTCGAGCAAGTGCGGCAGCACCATGAACAACGTAGGCTGGATCATCCCGAAGCCTTCGAGCCCGCACGTCACGTAAGCATCCGAATCGTTGACCGTGACGCTGCCGTTCATCCGCACCTCGAACGGCTTGCCGTCGATCATGAACACCCACGGAATCGTCCGCGCGCCGTGGCTCGCGCGAAAATTCACCGCCTGATGTTCGACGAGATCGGCAATCTCGTTCGGCTCGCCGTGGCGCGCGAGGTAATCGGGCGACGCGCACGTCACGCGCTTGAGCATCCCGATGCGCCGCGCGACCATCGACGAATCCTCGAGCGGCCCGACCCGGATCATGCAGTCGATGCCTTCCTCGACCGGATCGACGTAGCGGTCCGACAGCCCCAGCTCGAGCGTGATGTCCGGATAGCGCTGCCGGAAGGTCGACAGCGACGGCAGCACGATACGCCGCCCGAGCGAACTGGGCATGTGGACGCGCAGCATGCCGCTCGGCTTGCGGTTGCCCGCCTGGAAACTCGCGTCGGCCTCGGCGATCTCCGCGATGATCTTCATGCAATGCTCGTAGTACGCGGCGCCCTCCGGCGTCAGCGACAGCCGGCGCGTGGTCCGGTGCATCAGGCGCACGCCGAGCAGCGCCTCGAGATTCTGGATGATGGTCGTCACCGACGCGCGCGGCATCGAGAGCGTGTCGGCCGCCCGCGTGAAGCTGTTCGCGTCGACCACGCGGGTAAAAACTTCCATTGCCTGGATTCGGTCCATGCTGCCCCCCCTTCGAATCGCCAACGGAACAGAATAGAGCGCGCGGCGGACGCGGCACAAGCCCCTGCCTATTGTTCTCCGATCCTGAATAGTTTCGAAACTTCGGACTGGAAACCGACCGATTTCCGTTCAGTTCCGGGCGCCACCCGCTCCGGCCCCGATGATCGGTGGACCGTTACCGCACGAACCGCTCGCGATATCCCTGCGGCGACACGCCGAACACGCGCACGAAACTGCGCCGCAGCGTCTCTTCGGAACCGAAGCCGCACCGCCCGGCGATCCGCTTGACGGGCCACGCCGTCTCGCCGAGCAGGCGTTGCGCGGCCTCGACACGGATCTGCTCGACCGCGCGCGCGGGCGTGCGGCCGGTTTCCGCACGATAGTGGCGCACGAAGCTGCGCTCGCTCATGCTCATGCGCTCGGCCAGCGCGGGCACCGACAGGTCGGCCGTCAGGTGCTCGGCCATCCACGCGTGCAACTCGCCGAACCGGTCGGCGGTGCGCTGCATCGACAGCATCGTGCTGAATTGCGCCTGCCCACCCGGACGCTTCAGGAACACGACGAGCTCGCGCGCGACGTCGAGCGCGGTCGCCCGCCCGAGATCGTCCTCGACCAGCGCGAGCGCGAGATCGATGCCGGCCGTCACGCCGGCCGACGTCCACAGCGCGCCTTCGCGGATGAAGATCGGGTCCGGCTCGACACGCACGTTCGGGTAGCGCGCCGCGAATTCGTCGCAGCGCGCCCAGTGCGTGACCGCGCGCCGCCCGTCGAGCAGGCCGGCCTCGGCGAGCAGGAACGCGCCGGTGCACACCGACGCCACGCGCCGCGCGCGCCCGGCCTGCTGCCGCACCCAGCGCACCACTCGCGCATCCTTCGACGCCGCGTGCACACCCTTGCCGCCGGCGACGATCAGCGTGTCAGGGTGGCGCGCGATGGTGCGCAGCGACTCGGCCATCACGACGAGGCCCGACGACGTCTCGACAGGCCCGGCTTCGACGGCCACGACGCGCGGCGCATACGGCGCCGGCTGCCCGCGCTCCAGCGCGAGTTCGTTGACGGACGCGAACACCTGCAGCGGCCCCGTCACATCGAGCAACTGCGCACGGGGAAACGCGAAGATCAGGATCGAACGCGGGGCGGCGGCAGGCATGGCGATTGGCTGAAAACGTGGGTGATATGGCAATTTCGCCAAACACTACGCGCCTAGAATCGATCTGTCCATCCCGTGCCGAACGGCGCGTTCCCTTCCTCTCCGGAGCCTTCGCATGACACTTCACATCGGCCTTCTCGTCTTTCCGGGCGTCCAGCAACTCGACCTCACCGGCCCGCACGACGTGCTCGCGTCACTGCCGGACGCGGCCGTTCATCTGGTGTGGAAGTCGCGCGACGCGGTCGCGTCGAGCAGCGGCCTCGCGCTCGCGCCGACCTGCACGTTCGACGACTGCCCGCCGCTCGACGTGATCTGCATCCCGGGCGGGATCGGCATCAACGAATTGCTGCTCGATGCCGAAACGATCGCGTTCGTGCAGCAGCGTGCGGCCACCGCGCGCTACGTGACGTCGGTCTGCACGGGCTCGCTGCTGCTCGGCGTGGCCGGCCTGCTGCGCGGACGACGCGCGACGACGCACTGGCGGTTCCACTCGCTGCTGGAACCGCTGGGCGCGATACCCGTGCGCGAGCGCGTCGTGCGCGACGGCAACCTGGTCACGGGCGGCGGCGTGACGGCCGGCATCGACTTCGCGCTGACGATCGCCGCGGAGCTCGTCGGCGACGAAGAAGCGCAGGCGATCCAGCTTCAGCTCGAATATGCGCCCGCGCCGCCGTTCGACGCCGGCTCGCCCGACACCGCGCCGGCCGCGGTCGTGACGCGCGTCACCGAACGTACGGCGGCCGGCTTCGCGAAGCGCAAGCAGATCGTCGAGCAGGCGCTGCGCGCCACGTCGCGCTGAAGGCGGATGTCGGAAAAATCACGGGAGAGCGGCGCACACACGCGCCGGAGAACACATCGATGAACATCATCCGGAGTGCCGCATTCACCGCGGACCGCGCGTGGGGCGCCCTCGACATCGCGAACCTGAACGGCATCACGGTCCGGCTGCACTGGACCGACCAGCCGTATCGCTGGCACGTGAACGACGGCGAGGAAGTGTTCGCGGTGCTCGATGGCCGCGTCGAGATGCGCTACCGCGAAGCAGGCGTCGAGCACGCGACGGTGCTCGAAACGGGCGACGTATTCCACGCGACGGTCGGCACCGAACATGTTGCGCATCCGCTTGGCGCCGCGCGCATCCTCGTGATCGAGACCGAAGGCAGCGCCTGACGGCCGGTATCGGCGCCGCGATGCCGCGCGAACGACGAGCGCCTGCGGGCGGCGGGACTCAGCCCGAGATCGTCCCGGTTGCCTGCGATGCGATCAGTTTCGGCTGCGGCGTGCACTGGCACTGGCACAGGTCGTGTTCGAGCGCGACGACCTTGCCCATCACGGTCATCGTGCGCTCGCCGCCGTCCGACACGATCACGCCCGGCGACTTGCACGCCGCACAGAACACGGATGCGCCGAGATACGCGAGTTCGCGCCCGTCGAACGACGAATTGGCGATCCCTTCGAGCACGACGCCGCCGTGATCGGTCGTGTCGCCCTTCAGAATGAATTTGCGGCTCATGATGTCGGTTCTTCCCTCGGAAACGCCGCGCAACGCAGCCGTGCACGGGCATCGTGAAACCGCCCGTCGGTCGCGGGCGTCCCGCGAGCATATCACCCGGACACGATTGCATGCGACGGTTCGATCCGCTGCTTCGTCGCGGCCGTGCGTTGGCACGATGGCGCGAAAACGCCGGAAATACTTTATCTCGATAAAATCGAATCGCCCGATATCTCAAATACGTGAAAAAAACAATCGTCTGAACTTTCGTACAATTACTAAAAATGGTTGTAAAAATTACCCTTAACCGGACGCAAACCAGCGCTCACAAAACGCCGAAACCCTATATTTTCCGGGCTTCCCAGCCATCAAATCAACCTATAGTTTCATAATACTTTTTTCCTCCATCGTCCGACGCTCTGAACAGTAAATTGGAAGATAGAATTAAATAAACAATTTCTGATTCTAGGCAAAAAAAATGGACGAACTCCTTCCAATGCGACTATTTGTCAAGGTTGCCGAACTACAAAGTTTCGTGCGCGCCGCGACCGAACTGAACATCTCCAATTCGTCGGCCACCCGCATGATCATGAGCATCGAGAACCGGCTCGGCGCGCGCCTGCTGAATCGCACGACCCGCAGCCTGTCGCTGACCGACGCCGGCCACCTCTACCTGGCGCAGATGCGTCACGTGATCGAGGAAATCGACCGCGTCGAGGAAACGATCGCGTCGATGCACCAGGAACCGATCGGTTCGCTGAAGATCGCCGCGCCGGTCATGTTCGGCATGCACGTGCTCGCGCCCGCGATCGACGCGTTCAAGGCACGCCATCCCAACATCGTGCCGGAAGTCACGATCGTCGACCGCCATGTCGACCTCGTGTCGGAAGGCTTCGATATCGGGCTGCTGCTGTCGCAGCACATCGGCAACAGCACGTTGGTGAAGCGCCCGCTCATGCAATTCCAACGCGTCGTCTGCGCGTCGCCGCAATATGTCAGCCGGCACGGCTCGCCGGCCCATCCGCACGATCTCGCCACGCATGCATGCCTGGTGTTCCATGCCGACTTCGCGAGCGATTACCTGACGTTCGAGCACGACCAGACGCGTGTCACGGTGCGCCCGAACAAGGCCGCGTCGTCGAACAATTTCGGCATGATCCGGAACTGGGCGCTTGCCGGCATGGGCATCGCAGTCCTGCCGGACTTCCTCGCCGAACCGGATCTTCATGATGGCCAGCTTCTGGCCCTGCTCGCCGACTATCGTCTCGAAGCGCTCCAGATGAACGTCGCATACCCGAGCCGCAAGCACTTTCCGCGTAAATCCCGCCTTTTCATCGATCACCTCGTCGAACATTTCGTCAGTTGAATGATGCGATCGCGACGGTCTTTTCGGTGCCAGATGGCTTCCGAACGCGGATGCGGGACGACGTGTACCGCGAGGCCGCACCCGCGCGCGGGCCCGGCCTCGCGGCGCACGATCCCGGCGCGGGCACGGGTGTTGCGCCGCTGCATCTCAGTAGTGAACCACCCTTGGCAGCCCGCTGCGGAGGACTACACTAATCCTTAATGAGGTGCGGCCGGAGCCCGCGCCTTCAGGGAGACGCCGCCATGAATCGGCCGCTGAATCGCATCCTGCCGCGCGTGACCGGAGCTGCATCGGTCTGGACGTGGATCAAGTGGTCCTTGCTGGCCGCGCTGGTGATCGCGATCGCGGTCGTGGTGAGGCTCGTGATGACCGAAATCGCGACGTCGCGCCTGCAGGCGCACTATTTGTCCGAGCTCACCCGCGACGTCGGCTACACGGTCGAAACGGGCGCGAGCAACCACATCCGTTTCCCCGCGAACGGGCCGTACGATCAACGCCTCGGCTATTCGATGATTCCCGCGTTCCAGCAGCGGCTGCTCGCGCGCGGCTTCGTCGTCGGCAAGCAGGCGCGCGATTCCGACCGGATGCTGGCGCTCGCCGATCATGGCCTGTTCCTGCCTTACGAAGAGAAAGACCAGACCGGGCTGATGCTGTTCGACTCGACCGGCTCGCCGCTGTTCGCGACCGTGTTCCCGCAGCGCGTGTACGCCGATTTCGACACGGTGCCGCGCGTGGTCGTCGATTCGCTGATGTTCATCGAGGATCGTTACCTGCTCGACCCGAACCAGCCGAACCGCAACCCGGCGATCGACTGGGGCCGCTTCAGCCGCGCGCTCGCCGACCAGGCGCTGCACGTCGTCAACCACCACCAGGCGCGCCCGGGTGGCAGCACGCTCGCGACGCAGATCGAGAAGTTCCGCCACTCGCCCGACGGCCGTACCGCGACGCCGCCGGAGAAACTGCGGCAGATCGCGTCCGCGTCGATCCTCGCGTACCTGAACGGCCCGCAGACGATGCTCGCGCGCCGCTCGATCGTCGTGCGCTACCTGAATTCGGTGCCGCTCGCCGCCCGGCCGCACGTGGGCGAAATCACCGGTATCGGCGACGGTCTCGCCGCGTGGTACGGCCGCGACTTCAACGACGTGAACCGCATCCTGTCCGCGCCGACGACCGGCGACAACGTCGACCAGCAGGGCAAGACGTTCCGCGAGGTGTTGTCGTTGCTGATCGCGCAGCGCGCGCCGTCGTACTTCCTGAATCGCGGGTATCCGGCGCTGCAGAAGCTGACCGACAGCTACCTGCGGCTGCTGTCGAACGGCGGCGTGATCTCGCCCGCGCTGCGCGATGCGGCGCTCGCCGCGCAGATCGAACGCAGCGCGCCGCCCGCCGCCGCGCGCGTGCAGTCGTTCGTGTCGCGCAAGGCCGTCACGTCCGCGCGCGCGTCGCTGCTGTCGGCGCTCGGCATCGCCGACCTGTACCAGCTCGACCAGCTCGACCTGGAAGCGACCAGCACGCTCGACAACGGCGTGCAGCAGGCGGTCGCCCAGCGGCTCGCGCAGGCGTCGACCCGCGACGGCGCGCAGGCGGCCGGCCTGTACGGCTTCGAGATGCTCGCGCCGAAGGACGACCCGTCGCACCTGACGTACAGCTTCACGCTGTACGAGCATCGCAACGGCGCGAACCTGCTGCGCGTGCAGACCGACAGTGTGAACCAGCCGTTCGACGTGAATCGCGGCGGCCGCATCAACCTCGGTTCGACCGCGAAGCTGCGCACGTTGATCACGTACCTGCAGATCGTCTCCGACCTGCATGCGCGCTACGCGAACCTGTCGAACGCGGAGCTGGCGCGCGTGAAGCCCGATCCGATCGACGGGCTGTCGCGCTGGGCGCTCGACTACCTGTCGCATACGCGCGACCGCTCGCTGCAGGCGATGCTCGATGCGTCCGTCGAACGCAAGTACTCGGCGAGCCCGGACGTGTTCTACACGGGCGGCGGCGCGCAGGTGTTCTCGAACTTCGAGAAGTCGGACAACGGCCGCATCATGACGCTGCACACGGCGTTCGAGCACTCGGTGAACCTCGTGTTCGTGCGGCTCATGCGCGACATCGTCCACTACGAGACGCTGCAGGCGGCCGGACCGTCGTCGTCGTGGCTGAACGATCCCGCCCAGCGCCAGCACTACCTGCAGCAGTTCGTCGACGGAGAAAGCCAGGTCTACGTGAAGCGCTACTACACGCGCTATGCGGGCAAGGCGCCCGACGACGCGCTCGCGCTGATGCTGCGCGACGTACGCAAGTCGCCGCCGAAGCTCGCGACGGTGCTGCGCAGCGTCGCGCCGAACGAATCGCTCGCGTGGTTCGCCGCGCGGATGCGCGCGCAACTGAAGGGCACGCCGGCCGCGACGCTGTCCGACGACGATCTCGCCGCGCTCTACGCGAAATACGCGATCGACCGCTTCAACCTGAACGACCGCGGCTATATCGCGAGCGTGCATCCGCTCGCGCTGTGGACGCTCAACTACCTGCGCGCGCATCCCGCCGCGTCGCTCGCGGACGTTCAGCGCGACAGTCGCGACGCGCGTTTCTACACGTATTCGTGGCTGTACAAGACCCGCTACCACGCGACGCAGGACCGGCGCATCCGCCGCATGGTCGAGCTGCGCGCGTACGCGGAGATCACGAAGTCGTGGCGCGCGCTCGGCTATCCGTTCGCGGAAGTGACGCCGTCGTATGCGGCCGCGATCGGCGCATCGGGCGACCAGCCCGACGCGCTCGCGAAACTGATCGGCCTGATCGTGAACGGCGGCCAGAAGGCGCCGACCGAGACGATCACGCGGCTCGATTTCGCGAAGGGCACGCCGTACGAAACGCGCTTCGTGCGCGCGGCCGCGCAACCTCAGCCGATACTGCCGCCGGAGATCGTCAAGGTGGCGCACACGCTGCTGCGCGACGTCGTGCTCAACGGCACCGCGCGCCGCCTCGCGAGCGGGCTCACGCTGCCCGACGGCAAGACGCTCGACGTGTACGGCAAGACGGGCACGGGCGACCAGCGCTTCAACGTGTATGCGCGCGGCGCGCGGCTGATCGAATCGCGCAAGGTCAACCGCAGCGGCACCTTCGTGTTCGCGATCGGCGACCGGTTCTTCGGCGTGCTGACGGCGACCGCGCACGAGCCATACGCGGCGCGCTACGACTTCACGAGCGCGATGGCCGTGCAGCTGCTGAAGTCGATGGCGCCGGCGCTCGCGCCGCTGATCGAACGGCCGGCCGACGCCGGCACGCGCACCGCGGGCCCGGCGCCGCAGGCGGAAACGCCCGCGCCGGGCGCGACGACCGCGCACCCGTCCTGACCCGATCGCCGCGCGCAGGCGCCCGCACCGGCGCGCCGGTCAGTGCGCGCGGCCGTCGTAGTGCGTGACGGGCAGTGCGTCGAGATCGACGCCGTCGATGCAGCGCACGTTGATCGCGGCCATCGCGGTGCCCTTCGGATCGACACCCTCGCCGAACGCGTGAATCCCGCAACGCTTGCAGAAGCGATGCCGGATCACGTGCTTGTTGAACAGGTAGGTCGCGAGATTTTCGTCGGGCGTCAGCAGCTTCATGTGGTCGCGCGGCACGAACCACATCAGCGCGCCCTTGCGCCGGCAGATCGAGCAGTTGCACGCCATCACGCCCTGCAGGTCGCCTTCCGCCTCGAACGTCACGTCTCCACAATGACAGCTTCCGCGATAAAGCATGGTCGTCTCCCGGTGCAGCCCGTGCGCAGCGCCGGCGCCCGGGCGGGACACCGTTGGCCGGGCCGATCCAAACGCGTACAGTAGCGCTCGCATGCGCCGCACGCAATGTGCGGCGCCCCCTCACCCGTCAAGGAGACCGTCATGCTTGAACTGCGCCCCGGCTGCGAATGTTGCGACAAGGATCTGCCGCCGGATTCGACGGACGCGCGCATCTGTACGTTCGAATGTACTTTTTGCGCGACGTGCGCCGACGACGTGCTCAAAGGCCAGTGCCCGAACTGCGGCGGCGACCTGGTCGCGCGGCCGCGGCGGCCAGCGAGCCTGCTCGCGAAGTACCCGCCGTCGACGGAACGCATCCACAAGCCGGGCGGCTGCGCGAACGCCTGACGGCACCGCAACGGCGCCGCCCGCCCCGCTTCCGTCACGACATCTCGATCCGCGCACGCGTCACCGCGAGCAGCGTCGCCATCGCGCGGCGCGCGCCGTCCTCGTCGCGCACGCGGATCGCGTCGCTGACGGCCGTATGCTCGGCCAGCGACGCGTTGTAAACGTCCGCCCGGCGCGCATTCAACTGCAGTTGCGCCTCGAGCGTGCGATCGATCAGCGCGCCGAGCGGCACCAGCAGCTCGTTGCCGCCGGCCTCCAGCACGCTCAGGTGAAAGCGCAGGTCGGCGCGCACCCATTCGTCGACGTTGCGCGCGGCGGCCATCGCGCGCGCCGCGCCCTCGATCGCGTCGAACGCGTCGGGCGTATGCGCGCGGGCGGCGAGCGCGGCCGCGTACGGCTCGATCATCTCGCGCATTTCCTGCAGCTTCAGCGCGAACGCGAGCGGCGGCGCGACGCGCGCATACCAGTCGAGCAGGTCGGCGTCGAGCAGGTTCCACGCCTGGCGCGGCCGCACGCGCGTGCCGACCTTCGGCCGCGATTCGACGAGCCCCTTCGACGTCAGCGTGCGCAGCGCCTCGCGCATCACCGTGCGGCTCACGCCGTACATCTCCATCAGGTCGGGTTCCCTCGGCAGCAGCGAGTCGGGCGGATAGTCGCCGCGCAGGATCGCCGTCGCGAGCCGGAAAGCCGTCTGTCCATGCAGGTCGCGTTGAATGATCGTTCTCCGTCGGGCGGGCTGCCCACTATCTGCACATTAATGCTATTAATACTATTTTTTATTCGACTACGCTAGGATAACCGCGAAAGCACGGATCGTGCGCCGCGCCCGAACGGTCGCGCCGGTCAATCATGGAGACTCGCATCGTGAAAATCACCCGCCTCGAAACCTTCGTCGTCCCGCCGCGCTGGCTGTTCCTCAAGATCGAAACCGACGAGGGTGTCGTCGGCTGGGGCGAGCCGGTCGTCGAAGGCCGCGCGCACACGGTCGAGGCCGCCGTGCAGGAACTGGCCGACTACCTCGTCGGCCGCGACCCGCTCCTGATCGAGGATCACTGGCAGGTGATGTACCGCGCGGGCTTCTACCGCGGCGGCCCGATCATGATGAGCGCGATCGCGGGCGTCGACCAGGCGCTGTGGGACATCAAGGGCAAGCATCACGGCGTGCCGGTGCATGCGTTGCTCGGCGGCCAGGTGCGCGAGCGCATCAAGGTGTATTCGTGGATCGGCGGCGACCGGCCGAGCGACGTCGCGAACAATGCGCGCGCGGTCGTCGAGCGCGGCTTCAAGGCCGTGAAGATGAACGGCTCCGAGGAGCTGCAGATCGTCGACACCTACGACAAGGTCGAGCAGGTGATCGCGAACGTCGCGGCGGTGCGCGACGCGGTCGGCCCGCACGTCGGGATCGGCGTCGACTTCCACGGCCGCGTGCACAAGCCGATGGCGAAGGTGCTCGCGAAGGAACTCGATCCGTACAAGCTGATGTTCATCGAGGAGCCGGTGCTGTCGGAGAACGCCGAGGCGCTGCGCGACATCGTCAACCAGACCAACACGCCGATCGCGCTCGGCGAGCGGCTGTACTCGCGCTGGGACTTCAAGCACATCCTCGCGGGCGGCTACGTCGACATCATCCAGCCGGACGCGTCGCACGCGGGCGGCATCACCGAGTGCCGCAAGATCGCGACGCTCGCGGAAAGCTACGACGTGGCGCTGGCGCTGCACTGCCCGCTCGGGCCGATCGCGCTCGCCGCGTGCCTGCAGCTCGACGCGGTCAGCTACAACGCGTTCATCCAGGAACAGAGCCTCGGCATCCACTACAACCAGGGCAACGACCTGCTCGACTACCTGCGCAACCCCGAAGTGTTCCGCTACGAGGACGGCTTCGTCGCGATCCCGCAGGGCCCGGGGCTCGGCATCGACGTGAACGAGGAGAAGGTGCGCGAGATGGCGAAGACGGGCCATCGCTGGCGCAACCCGGTGTGGCGCCACGCGGACGGCAGCGTCGCCGAGTGGTGAGTACGACGCGCATCGCGCGCGGCCGAGGCCGGCGCGGTACGCATCGACTCGGACGGCCGCCCGACGGGCGGCCGTTCTGCATGCGCGGCGCCGTGACGTCGCGCCGTGCGAGACACGCCGTCAGCCGAGCGCCGCGAAGCCCGGCACGCTGAACGACAGCACGGCCGCCGCGACGAACACGCCGATCATCGTCATCCCTTCCAGATGCAGGATGTTGCGGAACGTGTGCGCGTCCTCGGTCGACGCGGTGCGGCGCAGGCGCGGCAGCGCCGAGAAGCGGTTGAGCCCGCCGAGCACGAGCGCGAGCGCGACGAGCAGCAGCTTCAGCAGCAACACGCGGCCCCACGTGCTGCCGTCGAGCGGCGCGAGCGAGCCGCCGAGCCCGCGGATCGCATTGAGCGCGCCGGTGCCGAGCACGAAGACGACCGCGACGATCGACGTGCGCGACAGGTGCTGGCCGATGCGGATCAGCGCGCCGCGCGCGACCGACGTCCCGAGCGCCGGCAACACCGCGAGCCCGCCCGCGAGCACGAGGCCGCCCCATACGGCGGTGGCCAGCAGGTGCAGCGTCTGCACGCCGACCGCCGCGGACAGCACGCCGCTGTCGGCCGCATGGCCGAGCGACGCCTTGCCGGCCGCCACCACGATCACCGCGAACCACAGCACCGCATGCGCGAGCGGGCCGTCCGGCTTCGCGAGCGCGACGATCGCGAGCAGCACCGCGCCGGCGAACGCGACGCTCCATGCGAAGCCCGTGTGCGTCTGCATCAGCATGACGGGAATCGCGGCGAACGCGCCGCCGAGCCCCGCGCCGCTCATCGCCGCGGCCTCGTACACGAGCCAGCCGAGATCGGCGAGCACCAGCGCCAGCGCGGCCGCCACCAGCGAATGTTGCGCGCGCAGCCATGCCGGGTGCGACGGCGCAATGACCGGCCGCGCGCCGTCCTTGCCGAGCCACGCCTTGAGCAGCGCCGAGCCGACCGCCATCGCGAACGCCGCATCCATCAGCGCCGCGAGCGCGACCTGGCCGATCCACAAGCTGTCGAACTTCATCGCGCGCACCCTCCCGCAAGCGGCAGGCCGGCAGCGCGGCGGCAACGGGACGGACAGCGTGAGGCAGGCAACGGCACGGTAGAAAACGTCATCGATGAATCCGGAAACGGGAGAAATGACTGGGTCAGCGGCGGAGGCGGCGCCGCGCGACCCGCGAGTGTACGGTCTTCGAGGGTGAAAGCGCACGCCGGTTCACTCGACCGTCGCGCAATGCGCGTCAAATTGTCGCAAGTCGCAAACGGACAGGAACCGATGTCCTTTCGTCAAATAGCCGTCATTACCCATCGATGATAGAATGCCGCGTCGCAGCAGCCCGGCTGTCCTGCCGTCCATGCGCCGAGCCGATCGTAGCCCGGACAAGGTCCCCGACGAATAAACATGGAGTCTCGTGTGTCTTCAAGACGCCTCTTCCGTCCGCTGCTCGCCGTTCTGATGATCGGCGGCGCGGGCCTTATGAGCGCTGCCCAAGCGCAGACCAAGCCCACGGAGCAAGCGCACGCCCAGCAGGCGCCGCTCAAGGCACCCGATACCATGGCCGAGCGCGTGCGCGGCTGTACCGCATGCCACGGCGTCCACGGCCAGGGCACGGACAACGACTATTTCCCGCGTCTTGCCGGCAAGCCGGCCGAGTACCTGTACAACCAGCTCGTCAACTTCCGCGACGGCCGGCGCAAGTACCCGCCGATGAACTATCTGCTCACGTACCTGAACGACGACTACCTGCGCGAAATCGCCGAGCACTTCTCGGCCGAGCGTCCGCCGTACCCGACGCCGGCGAAGCCGACGCTGCCGGCCGCGACGCTCGCACGCGGCAAGCAGCTCGTCACGCAGGGCGACCCGGCCCGCAAGCTGCCGGCCTGCGTGGCCTGCCACGGCGCGGGGCTGACCGGCATGCAGCCGGCGATCCCGGGCCTCGTCGGCCTGCACGCCGATTACCTGAGCGCCCAGCTCGGCGCATGGCGCTCGGGCAACCGCCACGCGAAGGCGCCCGATTGCATGCACGACATCGCCGCGAAGCTTTCCGACGAAGACGTGACGGCCGTGACCGCATGGCTCGCCGCGCAACCGGCGCCCGCCAACCCCGTGCCGGCCCCGGCGCGTTCGATGAAGACTCCGCTCGCCTGCGGCAGCGAACCGCAATAAGGCAAGGGAGACAGACACAATGAAACGCAAGTCCCTGTTTGCACTCTCGGCCGTCGCGATCGTCGCGGCTGCCGCCCTCGTGCCGGTCCTGTGGCCGGGCAACGACACGCTGCACGGCGCTGCCGCCGTCGCGGCCACGCCGGCCGACCAGGCCGCGCTGATCAAGAAGGGCGAATACCTCGCGCGCGTCGGCGACTGTATCGCGTGCCACACGGTGCGCGGCGGCAAGTCGTTCGCGGGCGGCCTGCCGATGGCGACGCCGTTCGGCACGATGTACACCCCGAACATCACGCCGGACGACCAGAACGGTATCGGCAAGTGGACGTCGGACGACTTCTACCGCGCGATGCACACGGGTCGCTCGAAGGACGGCAGCCTGCTGTACCCGGGCTTCCCGTTCGCGAGCTACACGAAGGTCACGCGCGCCGATTCGGACGCGATCTACGCGTACCTGCGTTCGGTCCCGCCGGTGTCGGTGCCGAGCCGTCCGCACGAACTGAAGTTCCCGTTCAACAACCGCAACCTGCTGATCGGCTGGCGCACGCTGTTCTTCAAGGAAGGCGAGTACAAGCCGGATCCGACGAAGTCGGTCGAATGGAACCGCGGCGCGTATCTCGTCGAAGGCCTCGGCCACTGCTCGATGTGCCACACGTCGATCAACATGATGGGCGGCCCGGTGAACTCGTCGGCGTTCGCCGGCGGCCTGATCCCGCTGCAGAACTGGTATGCGCCGTCGCTGACGAACGACAAGGAACTCGGCCTCGGCGACTGGCACGTGCAGGAGCTGTCCGACCTGCTGCAGGCCGGCGTGTCGCAGAAGGGCGCGGTATTCGGCCCGATGGCGGACGTGGTCCACAACAGCCTGCAGTACATGACCGACGAAGATACGCGCGCGATGTCGACGTACCTGAAGTCGATCCCGCAGAAGGCTGAAGCGCCGAAGAACATGCAGTACGAGCCGTCGAAGCAGTTCGGCAACGCGCTGTTCGAACAGGGCAAGAAGATCTACGCGGACAACTGCGCGACCTGCCACGCCGAAAACGGCGCGGGCAAGCCGCCGGCCTATCCGCCGCTCGCGGGCAACCACTCGATCATGATGGAATCGGCCGTCAACCCGATCCGCATGGTGCTGAATGGCGGCTACCCGCCGAGCACGTTCAAGAATCCGCGTCCGTACGGGATGCCGCCGTTCGCGCAGTCGCTGTCGAACCAGGAAGTCGCGGCGGTTGTCACGTATATCCGGATGTCATGGGGTAACAACGGTACGCCGATCTCGCCGCAACAGGTGAGCGATCTGCGTTCCGCGCCGCTCGACTAAGAAGCGGCGCACACAAACGGGGCGCGGCTGCGGGAAACCGCGGCCGCGCCCTTTTGCTTTTTGGCTGTTTTGCGATGCAGGTTTGCCGCGCGGGCCGCGCGATGCATCGCCGATCATAAAACTCAAGAGTGGTATCTATGTCTTTCGAATCTCTCGGCCTGGCCGAACCGCTGGTCAAGGCGGTCAACGAGCTCGGCTACACGTCGCCGACTCCGATCCAGCAGCAGGCCATTCCGGCCGTCCTCGGCGGCGGCGACCTGCTCGCCGGCGCGCAAACCGGCACCGGCAAGACCGCCGGCTTCACGCTGCCGATCCTGCAACGCCTGCACACGTTCTACGCCGAGCACCGCGGCGCGAAGCGCGCGGTGCGCGCGCTGATCCTCACGCCGACGCGCGAACTCGCCGCCCAGGTCGAGGAAAGCGTGCGCGCGTACAGCAAGTACCTGAAGCTGCGCTCGACCGTGATGTTCGGCGGCGTCAGCATCAATCCGCAGATCGATGCGCTCAAGCGTGGCGTCGACATCGTCGTCGCGACGCCGGGGCGCCTGCTCGACCACATGCAGCAGAAGACCATCGACCTGTCGGATCTCGACATCCTCGTGCTCGACGAAGCCGACCGGATGCTCGACATGGGCTTCATCCACGACATCAAGCGCGTGCTCGCGAAGCTGCCGCCGCAGCGCCAGAACCTGCTGTTCTCGGCCACCTTCTCCGATGAAATCAAGGCGCTCGCCGACAGCCTGCTCGACTCGCCCGCACTGATCGAGGTCGCGCGCCGCAACACGACCGCCGAGAGCGTCGCGCAGAAGATCCATCCGGTCGACCGCGATCGCAAGCGCGAGCTGCTCACGCACCTGATCCGCGAACACAACTGGTTCCAGGTGCTCGTGTTCACGCGCACCAAGCACGGCGCGAACCGGCTCGCCGAGCAGTTGACGAAGGACGGCATCAGCGCGATGGCGATCCACGGCAACAAGAGCCAGTCGGCGCGTACGCGCGCGCTGGCCGAGTTCAAGAACAGCACGCTGCAGGTGCTCGTCGCGACCGATATCGCCGCGCGCGGGATCGACATCGACCAGTTGCCGCACGTCGTCAACTTCGATCTGCCGAACGTGCCGGAAGACTACGTGCACCGGATCGGCCGCACGGGCCGCGCCGGCGCGACCGGCGAAGCCGTGTCGCTCGTGTGCGTCGACGAGAAGCAGTTGCTGCGCGACATCGAGCGGCTGATCAAGCGCGAGATTCCGCAGGAAGTGATCGCGGGCTTCGAACCCGATCCGAACGCGAAACCGGAGCCGATCCAGCAGCGCCGTGGCCAGCAGCAGCCGCGTGGCGGTGGCGGCGGCAATCGTCAGCCACGTGCCGGCGGCTCAGGCCAGCCGGCCGCGAAGCGCGACGGCAACGCGCAACCGAAGGCCGCGCAGCAGAAGGCCGCGAAGCCGCGCACGCAAGGCGGGGCCGGCGGCAATGGCGGCGGACGTCCGGCAGGCGGCGGCAACGGCGCCCGCCCGGCAAGCGGCAACGCCGCGCATCCGAACCGCAACCGTTCGTCGCGCAGCGGCCAGCGCGGTCACTGAAGCCGCGCGGCCGCGCGCCGCAGGTGCTCGATCTGGCGTCGCCAGCGTGCGAGCACCGCGGCGCGCTCCCCTTCCAGCGTGAACGTGACGCCTGTCGCGAGACGCGCATAGCCGACCCGCTGCGCATCGCCGTGCGCGATCGTCGCAGCGAATCCGGCCAGGCCGCCGAAGTCTCCTTCGAGCGGCGCCATCTCCAGTTGCGCCTGAAAGAACGCACCGTCCGCGACGAGCGTCAACGCGGCCGTGCGCCGCTGCGCGATCGCGCGCGCCGCCCGCGACTGCGGCCAGAGCGCGATCAGCAGCGTGCGTGCATCATGTGCGTAGATCTCGCCGACGCCGAGCAGCGTCGTGCGCAACTGGCCGTCGTCGGTCGCGACGATCAGCGACGCGGCGAGGTCGGCATGACGCTCGAGCGCGGTGCCGTCGAACAGCGACACGACGGCGGGTGGCCACGCGTCGAACGTCCATTGTTCGAGCGCGTGGCGATGGGTATCGGTCATGATGGCGTGGCCCGGGCGCGAATCGGATGAGAATGCACCAGCATACGCGCGACGGGCCGTGCCGCGGCGATCAGCGCAGGAAAACGTGCCGCGTGATCTTCGTGAGCGGATAGTGGACGCCCGGCTGGATCTTCGCGGGCAGGTCGAGCGGCTTGAGCAGCATCTTCACGCACATGTCGGCCGACAGATTGCGCCGGACGAGCGAATTGATGCGTGCGGCGCGCTCGCGGTTGTATTGGCTGTCGCCGACGCGGTCCGGATAGCGGATCGCGAACACGTGGCGCAGCGCGATCTCGGAATCCTCGTTCTTGATTTCCATCACGCGGCGCGCCAGCGCCCCGAGCACCGCGAGCCGGCCGTTGCCTTCGACCTGGTTGTACTTCTTGAAGAACTTGAAGAAGTGCTTGTAGTGACGCACTTCGTCCGTGCGGATGTTGTCGGTGATTTCCTTCAGCACCGGCTCGTCCGAGCATTCGTTGATCGCGCGATAGAGCGTGGCCGTGCCCGTCTCGACGACGCAGCGTGCGACCATTTCGAGCGCGCGGGTTTTTTCGAACGCCTCGACCGAGCAGGTCTTCGAATACTCGGCGAAGAAATTCGCGAAGGCCGTATCCCAGTCGAACTCGGGCCACACGTGCGCGATATACGCCTTCAGCGCGCGGCCGTGCTGCAATTCTTCGGGCTCCCATGCATTGTTGAGCCATGCGGAGACTTCCGGATCGTCATTGAAGAATTCGCTCAGATTGCTCGTATAGAGATCCGAGCCGCTTTCGATGAACGACGACGCGCACAGCAGCAGCAGCAAATCCTCGTTCGCGGCGGCACGCTGACGATCGATCCGGTTCAGGTCGATGTCCTCGATACGCCACGGCATCACATGCGTCGTTTTGGTGTCCATGGTGGTGCGCTCCCAGTCGCCGCGCGGAGGCCGGCCCATGCCTGGGGCACAGGCGCCAGCCGATCCGCGGCGGCGTTTTACTTGCGTTTATAGTGAGTCGGTCCGGCCGAACCATTCTGGCATCTTAGCCGGACTTTCATGTTCGTGCTCCAAAGCACTGACCATACCCGACAGGCGCAGTTCCACGGCGTCCGTTGCCGTTCGTTAGATGAGACCTTCAAACCGCTTGCGCGCGTTCGATGGACATGCGCCGCGCCAAATGAAACGGGCGGCCGCCGGGCCGCCCGTGATGCCGGGAAACTGCAAGGAAAGCTGGAAGCGATCCGTCAGAAACCGGCCGCCAGCCCGTCGCGCCGGCTGTCGCTCGCGGCCACGTAGCCGCGCTCCGGATCGTCGGGATCGAGGCGCCAGACGAACTGCCCCGAACCGAAATCCATGTACGGATCGTCGATCGACTTGATCGTATGGCCGCGGGCGGCCAGCCCGTCGACGGTCGCGCGGTTCATCGTCGCCTCGACGTCGAGCGTGAAGTCGCGGTTGACTTTCCAGCGCGGCGCGCAACACGCGGCCTGCGGCTGCTGGCCATAGCCGAGCATCCGCACGACGGTCTGCAGATGGCCTTGCGGCTGCATGTCGCCGCCCATCACGCCGAAGCTCATCACGGCCTCGGTGCGGCCGTTGGCCTGCTCGGTGACGAACGCCGGGATGATCGTGTGGAACGGCCGCTTGCCGCCCGCGACGACGTTCGGCGAAGCCGGGTCCATCGAGAAGCCGTGCCCGCGGTTCTGCAGCGCAATGCCCGTACCGGGCACGACGAGCCCCGAACCGAAGCCCATGTAGTTCGACTGGATGAAGCTCACCATCATCCCGCGCTCGTCGGCCGCCGACAGGTAGATCGTGCCGCCCGAATGCGGGCGGCCGGCGGCGAAGTGCGTCGCGCGCGCGCGATCGATCAGCTTCGCGCGTTCGGCGAGATAGGCGTCGTCGAGCATCTGTTCGGGCGTGACGTCCATCGCGCGCGGATCGGCGACGTAGCGATAGACATCGGCGAACGCGAGCTTCATCGCCTCGATCTGCAGATGCTGCGAATCGACCGAGTCGACCGGCCATTCGGTCACGCCCGCGTGCTCGGCGATGCCGAGCGCGATCAGCGCGGCGATGCCCTGCCCGTTCGGCGGAATCTCGTGAATCGTGTGGCGGCCGAAGCGCTTGCCGATCGGCTCGACCCATTCCGGCCGGTACGCGCGCAGGTCGGCTTCGGTCAGCGCCCCGCCGCCCTCGCGCGCGAACGCGGCGAGACGCTCGGCGAGCGCGCCTTCGTAGAACGCCCGGGCGCCTTCCGTCGCGAGCGTGCGCAGCGTCTGCGCATGACCGGGCAGGCATACGCGTTCGCCGACGAGCGGCGCGCGGCCGCGCGGCATGAAGGTGTCCGCGAAACCCGGCAGGCCCCGCAGTTCGGGGACGGCCGCCGCCCACTTGTGCGCGACGATCGGCGGCACCGAATAGCCGCGCTCCGCGATCTCGATCGCCGGCTCGAGCAGGTCCGCGAACGGCAGCGAACCGAACTTCGCGTGCAGCGCTTCCCAGCCCGCGATCACGCCCGGCACGGTGACGGTGTCCCAGCCGCGGGTCGGCTTGTTCGCGATGCCGCGCGCGTCCTCGCCGTGGCGCTGGCGGAAGTGGTCGACGTTCCATGCGGCCGGCGCGACGCCCGATGCATTGAGTCCGGACAGTCGCTCGCCGTCCCACACGAGCGCGAACGCATCGCCGCCGAGCCCGCACGACACCGGCTCGACGACGGTGATCGCGGCGGCCGCGGCCAGCGCCGCGTCCACCGCGTTGCCGCCCTTCCACAGCATCCGCAACCCGGCCTGCGCGGCCAGCGGGTGCGACGTCGACACGACGTTGCGCGCGAACACCGGGATGCGGGTTGTCGGATACGGGTTGTGCCAGTTGAAGTCAGTCATCGATGCCACCTTGTCGAAAACGGGATGAACGCGCGCCCGCACGCGCGGGCCATCCGCCATTGCAGCGCGATCGGCACGATCGCACAAATTCATTTGTCACATGAATCCATGCTATTTCCACATGAATCAGGCGCACCGACGCCCGGCAGGCCGGCCGAACGCCGTTGCCGCCCTTACAATACCCGCTCCGTCTCACGACACGACCATCGAGCCATGACCCGAGATCCCCGCCTCACCCTCAACGCGCGCCAGCAGGAATTGCTCGAATGGGTGCAGCGCGACGGCTTCGTGACCGTCGACGATCTCGCCGCGCACTTCGCGGTGACGCCGCAGACGATCCGCCGCGACGTGAACTGGCTCGCCGACCTGAACCTGCTGCGCCGCTACCACGGCGGCGCGAGCCTGCCGACCAGCTCGGAGAACGTGTCGTACACGGCGCGCCAGCGGATGTTTCACGACGAGAAGCGGCGCATCGCGGCGCTCGCGGCGTCGCACATCCCCGACCAGGCGTCGCTGTTCATCAATCTCGGCACGACGACCGAGGAAGTCGCGCGCGCGCTGAACCGCCATCACGGGCTGCACGTGATCACCAACAACCTGAACGTCGCGTCGATGATGAGCGGCTACCCCGACTGCGAAGTGCTGATCACGGGCGGCATCGTGCGGCCGTGGGACAAGGGCATCGTCGGCGAGCTCGCGATCGACTTCATCCGCCAGTTCAAGGTCGACTACGCGATCATCGGCACGTCGGCGATCGAGGCCGACGGCACGCTGCGCGATTTCGACACGCGCGAGGTGCGCGTCGCCGAGGCGATCATGCAGCATGCGCGCACGGTCTACCTCGTGACCGACCATTCGAAGGTCGGCCGCCCGGCGCTGGTGCGCCAGGGCCATCTGAGCCAGGTGCACGCGCTCTTCACCGACAAGCCGCTGCCGCCCGACATGGCCGACACGGTCGCCGCCGCCGGCACCCAGGTGTACGTCGCGGAATGACGATCGCGATGCTGCACCGCACCTGAAACTTCAAGTGAAATCAAGAAGTTGGCGCCGCGCGCGAACCGCTTGTGGCATGCGTTTCTGTCAAACGGAAAATTAACGGGGCACGATTTGTCGTTGCCTGCGCGCTCGACTAGACTCCAGTTCCCCGGCCCGTTCGCCGATCCGCCTGTGCCAGGGCGGTGCGAATCGCAGGCCGGCGAATGCAGCTTTTCCCCCCAAGCCATACCCTCGCGGGGTATCGCGCGGCGGCGTGTACGCCGGCCGCGCGGGCAGTCCGATTGCCATGGAGAGAACGATGCTGAGTCCGCATGAATTCGCCACGCTCTTGCTTGTAAAGGACGCGCCTGATCAGCGCGACATGGATCGGGATGAACTGGACATCCTGCTCGAACAACAACTCGTCCGCCTGGAAGGGCTCGGCTCGGGGCGCAAATACTGCGTGACCGAGACCGGCGACGCCGCGCTGCGATCCATCAAGTACCGCTATTCGTAAGCCCGCTGTTCCCGACCTGACCTGATCGCGCGGCCGGATTCCGGCCGCGCGGTCATTCTGCCTCCCGCCTGCCCGTCGCCGCCGCCGGCTTCAGCCGCCGCGCAGCGTCGGATCGACCGCCGCCCGCCAGCTGATGGCCTGCGCGCGTGCGCCGTTGAAATACGCGATCCAGCCGGCGCGTGCCGCCGCGTCGGGCGCCGCATAGTGGGTCGAAAGTTCGTTTACGAACGCACAATAGTTCGCTTCGGTCAGCCCACGATACCGTTTCGCGACGTACGCGTCGTACAGCGTCGAGTACACCGGCTGCGCGTCCGCGCCCCAGTCGCGCGCCGCGCCGCCGCACGACGTCTGCAGGTCGACGAACGACGGCGCCCGCCAGTTGCCCGCGAGCGGCGGCGTCCCCGCGCCGCATCCCGCCAGAAGGACGGCGCACACGCCGGCCCACATCCCAATACGCATGATTTACCTCGCGAAACGGTCGATTCCGTCAGTATCGTCCGGGATCGCGTCGCACGCTACTGGCCCCGCTTTTTCGAACTTTACTTTTTCGATTTCGTTCGTTAAATTTCGAATTCGAACATTTCGTGTTCACCCCATTTCAACAGACGATAAGGACAGCAGGTGACCCAACCGAATCGCTACGATCTGCTCGTCGTCGGCGGCGGCATCAACGGCGCGGGGATCGCGCGCGATGCGGCCGGCCGCGGCCTGTCGGTCATGCTCTGCGAACAGGACGACCTCGCGTCGCACACGTCGTCGTCCAGCACCAAGCTGATTCACGGCGGCCTGCGTTACCTCGAGTACAACGAGTTCGGGCTGGTGCGCAAGGCGCTGCAGGAGCGCGAGACGCTGCTGCGCGCGGCGCCGCACATCATGTGGCCGCTGCGCTTCGTGATGCCGCACATGCCGAACCTGCGTCCGGCCTGGCTGATCCGCATCGGCCTGTTCCTCTACGATCACCTCGCGAAACGCGAACTGCTGCCCGGCTCGCGCGGCATCGACATGCGCCGCCATGCGGCCGGCGCGCCGTTGATCGACTCGATCAAGCGCGGCTTCGTGTATTCCGACGGCTGGGTCGACGACGCGCGCCTCGTCGTGCTGAACGCGATGGATGCGAAGGAGCGCGGCGCCGAGATCCTGACGCGCACGAAGCTCGTTTCCGCCGAGCGCCGCGGCGACGAGTGGGAAGCGCGGCTGCAGCACGCCGACGGCTCGATCCGCGTCGTGCATGCGCGCGCGATCGCGAACGCGGCCGGCCCGTGGGTCGGCGACGTGCTGCACGGCGCGCTCGGCCGCGGCGCGCATCACAGCGTGCGGCTCGTGAAGGGCAGCCACATCATCACGCGCCGCCTGTTCGATCACGATCACGCGTACATCTTCCAGAACCCGGACAAGCGGATCATCTTCGCGATTCCGTACGAGCACGATTTCACGCTGATCGGCACGACCGACGTCGAATACACGAACGATCCCGCGAAGGTCGCGATCGATCGCGACGAGACGCAGTATCTGTGCGATTCGATCAACCGCTACTTCAAGCGCAAGATCTCGCCGGCCGACGTGCACTGGACCTATTCGGGCGTGCGCCCGCTGCTGGAAGACGAGAACGCGGCGAACGCGTCGGCCGTCACGCGCGACTATCGCCTCGAACTCGACGACGGCGCGGGCGCCCCGCTGCTGTCGGTGTTCGGCGGCAAGATCACGACGTTCCGCAAGCTCGCGGAAGAAGCCGGCGACATGCTGTGCCGTGCGCTCGGCCGCGACGCGAAGCGCTGGACGGCCGGCGTCGCGCTGCCGGGCGGCGACATCGCGGACGCGAAGTTCGACGTGTTCGCCGGCGCGTTCGCGAAACGTCACCCGTGGCTGCCCGCCGCGCTCGCGCGCCGCTATGCGCGTGCGTACGGCACGCGTGCGGAACGCGTGGTGGAAGGCGCGAAGTCGCTCGCCGATCTCGGCGCCGAAATCGCGCCGGGCATCCACGACGCCGAGCTGCGCTACCTGCGCGACGCCGAATGGGCGACCTGCGCGCAGGACGTGCTGTGGCGCCGCTCGAAGCTCGGCCTGCACGTCGCGCCCGGCACGCTCGATGCCGTGACCGCCGCGGTCGACGCGTGGTTCGCCGCCGCGCATGCGCCGCACGCGTGACTCGAACGCAAATTGCAGTTGCAGTTGCCTGACCGACGTTGATTCACCGACGCGCCGCCCCATGCGGCGCGCATCACAACTAAGCCGATCCACGGATGGAGATGAGAGACATGCAGGACCAGTACATCCTCGCGCTTGACCAGGGCACCACGAGTTCCCGCGCGATGCTGTTCGATCGCCAGGGCAATATCGTATCGATCGCCCAGAAGGAATTCGAACAGATCTACCCGCAACCCGGCTGGGTCGAGCACGACCCGCAGGAAATCTGGTCGACGCAAGCCGGCGTCGCCGCGGAAGCCGTCACGCGCACGGGCCTGAACGGCACGTCGATCGCGGCGATCGGCATCACCAACCAGCGCGAAACGACGATCGTCTGGGATCGCGAGACGGGCCAGCCCGTCTACAACGCGATCGTGTGGCAGGATCGCCGTACCGCCGACTTCTGCGACTCGCTGAAGAAGCAGGGCCTCGAAGCGAAGGTGCGCGCGAAGACCGGCCTGCCGATCGACTCGTACTTCTCGGCGACGAAGATCCGCTGGATCCTCGACAACGTGCCGGGCGCGCGCGACAAGGCGCGCCAGGGCAAGCTCGCATTCGGCACCGTCGACAGCTGGCTCGTGTGGAACTTCACGAAGCACGAGCTGCACGTGACCGACGTGACCAACGCGTCGCGCACGATGCTGTTCAACATCCATACGCGCGAGTGGGACAACGAGCTGCTCGAACTGCTCGACATCCCGCGCAGCATGCTGCCGGAAGTGAAGGCGTCGTCGGAGATCTACGGCCACACGAAGACCACCGTGTTCGCATCGAAGATCCCGCTCGCGGGCATCGCCGGCGACCAGCACGCGGCGCTGTTCGGCCAGATGTGCACGACGTCGGGCATGGTGAAGAACACCTACGGCACCGGCTGCTTCCTGATGATGAACACCGGCGACAAGCCGATCGAGTCGAAGAACAACCTCGTCACGACGATCGCGTGGCAGATCGGCGACGACGTGCAGTACGCGCTCGAAGGCAGCATCTTCATCGCGGGCGCGGTCGTGCAGTGGCTGCGCGACGGGGTCGGCCTCATCAAGACGGCCGCGGAAATCGAAGCGCTCGCCGCCAGCGTGCCGCATACCGACGGCGTGTATCTCGTGCCCGCGTTCGCCGGCCTCGGCGCGCCGCACTGGAACGCGCGGGCGCGCGGCTCCGTGTTCGGCGTCACGCGCGGCACGAGCGCCGCCCATCTCGCCCGCGCGGCGCTCGATGCGATCGCGTACCAGTCGCTCGACGTGCTGGCCGCAATGGAAGCCGATTCCGGCATCAGCATCGGCGAGCTGCGCGTGGACGGCGGCGCGAGCGCGAACGATCTGCTGATGCAGTTCCAGGCCGACCTGCTCGGCGTCGACGCGGTGCGTCCGCAGATCACCGAGACGACCGCGCTCGGCGCGGCCTACCTCGCGGGCCTCGCGATCGGCTACTGGAAGAACCTCGACGAAGTACGCGACCAGTGGCAGCTCGATCGCCGCTTCGCCCCGTCGATGCCCAAGGAGCAGGTCGAGCAGCGCATGGCCGGCTGGCAGCGTGCGGTACGCGCCGCGAAGGCATGGGCCGACGACGCCCAGTAACCCGAATCAATCCAGACGAAATACAACAACACCGGCGGACCGCGCGATGCGCGAGTCCGCCGTGACATACGAGAGACAACCATGTCACCTTATATTGCGGAATTCATCGGCACGGCGATCCTCGTGCTGCTCGGCAACGGCGCGGTCGCGAACGTGCTGCTTGCCAAGACCAAGGGCAAAGGCGCGGACCTGATCGTGATCGTGATGGGCTGGGCGATGGCGGTATTCGTCGCGGTCTACGTGACCGCGTCGTTCAGCGGCGCGCACCTGAACCCGATCGTCACGATCAGCCTCGCGCTCGCGGGCAAGTTCGCGTGGTCGAAAGTGGGCGGCTACGTGCTCGCGCAGATGCTCGGCGGGATGGCCGGCGCGCTGCTCGTGTGGCTCGCGTATCGCCAGCACTTCGCGAAGGAAGCCGATGCGGACCTGAAGCTCGCGGTGTTCTGCACGGCGCCCGCGATCCGCAGCACCACGCACAACGTGCTGACCGAAGCGATCTGCACGTTCGTGCTGATCCTCGGCGTGCTGTATCTCGCGTCACCGCAGGTCGGCCTCGGCGCACTCGACGCGCTGCCCGTCGGCCTGCTGGTGCTCGGCATCGGCATCTCGCTCGGCGGCCCGACCGGCTATGCGATGAGCCCCGCGCGCGACCTGTCGCCGCGCATCATGCATGCGCTGCTGCCGATTCCCGGCAAGCGCGACAGCGACTGGCGCTATGCCTGGGTGCCCGTCGTCGGCCCGCTGCTCGGCGGCGCCGCGGCAGCCGGGCTGTATCTGCGCCTGCACGCGATGGCCTGATCGCCGTTTGAACGAAGCGCGCGGCGTTCACTGCCGCGCGCTTCACGCCCCTCCTTTCTTCTACCGGTCATTCATGGCCGTCACCAGCGACTTCAGCTTCACGCCGACGTTCGCGACCGCCGCCGGCGTCACGTCGATCCCGCGCTCGACCAGCATTCTCGCCACGCGCATTTCCTTCACGAATCCCGCTGCACGGCCGAAGCCGCTCGCCGCGACGAGCCGCGCGAGCGCATCGAAATGGAAATGGATTTCCGCATCGTCGCCGAGCACGCGCGCGACCGACTGCACGCCGAGCGCCGGCTCCCCGGCCACCTGCAACTGCGCATCGTATTGATCGGACCAGAACCACGGCGTGTCGCGATACGGTGCGCCCGCGCCGAGCATGTTGCGGGCGGCCACGTGCGCCTGCGTCTCGGCGCCATGCCACGTCTCCTGGCGAACCAGCCGCCCCGATAACGCGCTCGGAAACACCGCGACGTCGCCGGCAGCGTAGATGCCGCGCGCCGACGTCTCGAGCTGCGCGTTCACGACGATCCCGCGCTCGACCGCAAGGCCCGCATCGCGCGCCAGCGCGTCGGCCGGCTCGATGCCGATGCCGGTCACGACCGTGTCGGCAAGCAGCGTGTCGCCGTCGTCGAGCACGACGGCCAGCGCACCACCCGAGGTCCGCTCGATCGCCACCGGCTTGCGGTTCAGGCGGATCGCCACGCCCTGTTCGTCGTGCAGCGCATGCACGCGCGTCGCGATGGCTTCCGGCACCACGCGGCCGAGCAGCCGCGGCGCCGCATCGAGCACCGTCACGCGGCAGCCGCGCCGTCGCGCCGACGCCGCGACTTCGAGGCCGATGAAACCGCCGCCGATCAGCACGATCCGCGCGTCGGGCACTAGCCGCGCGCCGAGCGCGGCCGCATCGTCGAGCGTGCGCAACGCGACTACGCCGTCGAGCGCCGCACCGGGAACGGCAAGACGGCGCGCACGGCCGCCGGTGGCCAGCAGCAGCGCATCGTAGCTGAACCTATGCCCGCCCGACACGTGCACTTCGCGTGCATGCGGGTCGATGCGCTCGACGGTCGCGACGACCCGCTCGATGCGGTCGGCCGCCCACGCCTCGGCATCGCGCAACCGGCATTGCGCCGCGCTACGGTCGCCCGTCAGCACGCCCTTCGACAACGGCGGCCGCTCGTACGGCGGATGCGGCTCCGCGCCGATCAGCACGATGCGCCCGCGCCAGCCGGACGCGCGCAGCACCTGCGCCGCGCGGCCGCCCGCATGACCCGCGCCGACGATCGCCATTACCCGGTCGTGGCTCATCGCGTCACACCTCGATCAGGATGCGGCCGTCTTCGATCTTCGCGCGGTACGTGCGCAGCTTCTCGCACGCGGGCGCGGACAGCGGCCGGCCGTCGCGGACGTCGAAGCGACCGTTGTGCTTCGGGCATTCGATCACGTGATCCATCACGAACCCGTCCGCGAGATGTACGTGCTCGTGCGTGCACAGGCCGTCGCTCGCGTACACCTGGCCGTCGATCCGGTAGATCGCGTACGTGCGGCCTGCGTGATCGAAGCGCGCGACGTCTTCGTCGTCGATGTCGTCGAGCGCGCCGGTGTCGATCCATTGCGTCATGGGGTGTGTCTCCTTCGTCGGGATGGTCGGTAGCTGTCATGCACGCGCGGCATCGGGCACCGGCCGCACGACGTAATCGGACGGATCGCGCGTCTGCCGGACCAGCGCCGGCACGATCTCCGCATACGCGGCGAGCGTGCTGCGGTACGGCGGCGGCATGTCGGCCTTCACGGCTTCGTGCAGCTTCGGCAGCGCATGGAACGGCACCATCGGGAACATGTGGTGCTCGACGTGATAGTTCATGTTCCAGTACAGGAAGCGGAACACCGGGTTCATCATCACGGTGCGGCAGTTGCGCCGGTGATCGAGCACGTTCTCCGGCATGCCCGCGTGCTGCGTGAGGCCGAAATACAGGTACAGCCATGCGCCGTAGAGGCTCGGCAGCCCGATGTAGAGCAGCGGCAGGATCGTGTGCCAGTACATCGCGGCGCCCGTCACGAGCGCGTAGATCGCGAGATGGATGCGCGACTCGCGCACGACCTTCGGCCATTCCGATTCAGGCACGTAGGTGCGCTCCTCGTCGTCGAGCCGGCCGGTGGCCGACGCCGCGATCATCTTGCGCAACTCGCCGGCCACGTGCTTCAGCGCGACGACGTTCAGCACGAGCGCGAGCCAGTCGGTCGGCTTCGGCGCGGCGATTTCCGGATCGCGCCCGACGACCAGCGTATCGGTGTGATGGCGCGCATGACTCCAGCGCCACGCGGTTGCGCGGCGGAACACCTGGAACGACGCGACCTGGTACAGCGCGTCGTTCATCCAGCGCGTGCGGAACGCGGTGCCGTGCCCGCATTCGTGCCAGCGCGAATCGGCCGGGCTGCAGTAAAGGGTGCCGTACACGAAGAACGCCGGGATCGCCCATGCCGAATGCGCGTGCCACGCCAGCCACGCGAGCGCGCCGCTGATCGCAATCGCCGCGTACCAGATCAGCGTGTCGCGAATCGCACGGGCGTCGCCACGCTGCATCAACTGCTTCATCAGCGGCCGCGGCACCGCGCACCGGTACCACGCGGCGTTGACGAGCCCGGCCGCGTGCGCGCGCTCGCCCGCGCCGCCGATCATTCGGTATTCCTGACGGCGCGCCGCGTTGCGCTTGCGTGCCGGGTCGTCGATAGGGGCCACGTCTGTCTCCTGGGGTTCTTGTGCGATGCAAGCGCGACACGCGCTGCCATGGAGTCAAAATTAGCCGCCCGGCTTCCGCTGCTCAATCGAAACGTTGACGAAATTTCGCCATCGCTTTAGCGTTCCCGGCAACGCCACGCGATCGATGGCGCCTATCACGATGGAGACGACCATGGCAGGAGAATCCGGGCCGCGCTGGCGCAAGCGCACCGCGCGCTTCGACGAGATCGCGGCGCTCGCCGGCGTCAGCACGACGACCGTCGACCGCGTGCTGAACGAGCGCGGCAGCGTCTCCGCGCAGGCGCGCGAACGCGTGGTGGCGGCCGCGCGGCAGCTCGGCGTGCCGCGGCAGCTGCCCGACACGCGGCACGGGCTGATCCACGTCGACGTACTGCTGCCGGACACCGACGCGCCGTTCTTCCGGCGGTTGCAGCAAGCGCTGCAGCGCTCGCTGCAGATGCTCGACCGGCACGTGGTCGTGCACCGGACGATCCTGCCCGCCGCGGACGACGCGCGCGCCGCCGCGCTGATCGAACGGCCCGCGTACCGGCGCGCGGCGCTGATCGTCACCGCGCACGACACGGCCCGCATGCGCGGCGCGCTGGCCGCCGCGATCGCGCGGGGCGAGACCGTCGTCACGATGGTCACCGACATCGGCGGCATCGACCGCGCGCACTTCGCCGGCATCGACAACTATCGCGCCGGGCGCACGGCCGGCTACTACATCGGCCGTCTCGCGGCGCGCCCGGGCCGCGTGCTGCTGCTCGGCGGCCGCATGGGCTACCGTGCGCACGCCGACCGGATGGCCGGCTGCCGCGACCAGCTTGCCGACGCGTTCGCCGCCGTGCGCTGCGACGACGCGCCGGTCGAGACGCTCGACCAGGACGACCGCTGCTACCGCGCGGTGTCGAAGGCGCTGCAGGCGCACGACGACGTGGTCGCGATCTACAACAGCGGCGCCGGGTCGGCCGGGATCGAGGCGGCGCTGCGCCGGGCCGGCGCGGTCGGGCGCGTCGTATGGATCGGCCACGAAATGATCGATCTGCACCGCACCTTCATCGAAGCCGGCGCGATGGATCTCGCGATCGACCAGGATCCGGACGGGCAGGCGATTTCCGCGCTGCAGCACGTGCTGCATGCATGCGGCATCGTCGAGGCGCCGCCGCCGCACGATCCGGTCGAATTCCGCGTGTTCTGTCCGGCGAACGTGAGGACGAGCGCGTACCTGCAGCCGTGAACCCGCCGCACGGCATGCGGCATGCGGCGTGCGGCCCGGCGCGTGCATGCGTCGAAAAAATCGATCGCCGCATTGGCGATTTTTCGTCAACGTTTGTCATGCAGCCCGCGCCGCGCGTCCGTACATTGGCAGCCATCCACGAACAACGACGGACAGGAGACGATGGCTGAACCGATCCTCATCGGCGTGAATCTCGACGGCGTGCTCGAACACGACGGGCTGCCGCCGCCCACGCCCGCCGAGCGCTTCCGGATGGTCGCCGCCGCCGGCGTGTTCGACTACGTCGAAAAGAACCCGGTGCGCGGCGAGGACCTGTCGCCATATTTCGCGCTGGTCGAGCGCCACGCGCTGCCGATTCGCGTGATCGGCGGCATCTGGTGCGCGGGCCGCGACGAAGCGCATGTCGCCGAGATCGTCGCGGCGGGCGCGCGGTTCGGCAGCACGGTGCTCAACTGTCAGCTGTTCGCGCATCACGCGGACGGCCATCCGCTGTCGGATCGCGAAGTCGCCGATTTCTACCTGCGCGCCTATGCATGGGGCGAACCGTCCGGCTGCCTGCCGAGCCTCGAAGTGCACGTCGACATGTGGAGCGAGGATTTCGCGCGGGTTGCACGCGTCGCGCGGCATGTCGAGCAGGCCGGCGCGCCGTTCCGTATCACGCTCGATCATTCGCACCTGCTGTTCAAGATCGGCAATCGCGCCGAACTCGACGCATCGGGCCTGCACGAATCGGCCGACGGCGGCCGCGCGATGCTCGACCCCGCATCGCCCGCCGCGATCTACGCCGACTGGATCGCGCGCGGCTGGGTCCGGCATGCGCATGCGCGCAGCGTCGTGCCGAACAACCCGGACAATCGCTGGATGCGCCGCGCGGACGGCCGGCCCGGACGCGGCATCCAGTACCCGTTCGTCGCGCCGCCGCCGGGCGCGTACCACGGCGAATGGCGTGCCGAGTCGCTCGATCCATGGAAAGCCGCGCTGCGTCAGTTGCTGCAGGCGCGGGGGCAGGCCCATGCGCAAGCGACACCGCTCGAGCAGATCAGTTGCGAATTCATCCCGTTTCCCGACTACGGCGGCGGCGCACGCTATTCGATCTTCGACAACAACGTCGCGTGCGCGCACTGGCTGCGCGACACGTGGCACGCACTCGCCGCGCGCGCCGGCGCCTGATCCGAACCCGCCCCACTCAAGCCCCAAGGACAGAACGATGACGCAAGCCTTGCACTTTTCGCTGAACCGGATGAGCGCGCCGCGCTTGCCGCTCGACCGCTACGTCGCGCTGTGCCGGCGCCTCGGCGTCGACACGATCGAGATCCGCAACGATCTCGACGGCGTCGAACTCGCCGACGGCACGCCGGCCGCCGCCGTCCGCGCGACGGTCGAAGCCGGCGGCGTGACGATCCTGACGATCAACGCACTGCAGCGCTTCGAGCAGTGGAATGCCGAGCGCGCCGACGAGGCGACCGTGCTGGCCGACTACGCGGCGCAATGCGGCGCGCGGGCGCTGGTGCTGTGCCCGACCAACAGCCGCACCGACACGCGCGACGAGCACGCCCGCCACGCGGATCTCGTCACGGCGCTGAAGGCATTGAAGCCGATCCTCGAAGCCCACGGCCTGCTCGGCTTCATCGAGCCGCTCGGTTTCGAGGAATGCGCGCTGCGCCGCAAGTCGGACGCGGTGAAGGGCATCTACGCGGCAGCGGGCGAGCCGGTGTTCCGGCTGGTGCACGACACGTTCCACCATCACCTCGCCGGCGAGGACATCTTCTTCCCGAACCTCACGGGCCTCGTGCACCTCTCGGGCGTCGAGGAAGCCGACCTGCCGGTCGAGCGGATGCGCGACGGCCACCGCGTGCTGGTCGGCGGCGCCGACCGGCTCGGCAACGTCCGGCAACTGCGCGAGCTGCTCGCGCGCGGCTACCGCGGTGCGTTGTCGTTCGAGCCGTTCGCGAACGAGATCGCCGAAGCCGACGACATCGAGGACCGGCTGCGGGCAAGCATCGATTACGTGCGCGGCGAGCTGGCGGATCGCTGAGCGGACCGTCGCGACGGCGTGCGGCCCACGCCGGCCGCGCATCGGCAAGATAAGTGAATCCACGGGAGAACGAAATGATCGAATTCGCTTTGTTCGGCGCGGGCAGGATCGGCAAGATCCACGCGGCGAATCTCGCGCGCCATCCGGGCGCGACACTGAAGTACGTGATCGACCGGCACGCACCGTCGGCGGACGCACTCGCCCGCGCGCACGGCGCGCAGGCAACCGACGTCGAACGCGCGCTGGGCGACGCGTCGGTGCGGGCCGTCGTGATCGCATCGAGCACCGATACGCACGCGGACCTGATCGTCGCGGCCGCGAACGCGGGCAAGGCCGTGTTTTGCGAAAAGCCGGTCGACCTCGCCGTCGAACGCTCGCGTGCATGCGCGGACGTCGTGCGGCGCACCGGCGTGACCTGCATGATCGGCTTCCAGCGCCGCTTCGACCCGACCTTCGCGGCGCTGAAGGCGCGCGTCGAGCGCGGCGAGATCGGCGCGCCTGAAATGCTGGTCGTCACGAGCCGCGACCCGGGCGCGCCGCGGGCCGACTACCTCCGCAGCTCGGGCGGCATTTTCAAGGACATGCTGATCCACGACTTCGACGTGTTCCGCTGGATCCTCGGCGACGAAGCGCACACGCTGCATGCGACGGGCAGTTGCCTGACCGATCCGGCCGTGCACGACGCCGGCGACATCGATTCGACCGCCGTGACGATCCGCACGCGGCGCGGATTGCTGTGCCAGATCAACACGTCGCGCCGCGCAGCGTACGGCTACGACCAGCGCTTCGAACTGCTCGGCAGCCGCGGGATGCTGCAGGCCGGCAACGTGCGGCCGACCGAGGTGAGCGCGTGGCTTGCCGGCGGCATCGCGACGGACGTGCCTGAGCCGTTCTTCCTGGAACGCTACCGGCATGCGTACGCGGCCGAGATCGCGCACTTCGTCGACGCGTTGCGCGACGGCACGCCGGTCAGGACGACGATCGACGACGGACTCGCCGCGCTCGAGCTGGCCGAAGCCGCGATGACGTCGTGGAAAACGGGGCGGGTGATCGAGCTGTGACGCCGCAAACGGCGGCAGCGATCCGGGCAAGCGGGCCGCCGCTGCCGTGCGACGGGCGGCGCCCCGCCACGACCTGCCGTAGCGGCCCGGCCGGATCGGGCACATTTACCGCCACGTCGCTCGGCATGCACGGGAAAGCACGTATGATGGCGAATCGATCGGCGTCGCCGATTTCCCGCGTTTTCATCACCATGCTCGATCACCTCATCTGCGACTGCGACGGCGTGCTCGTCGACAGCGAAGTCATCGCCGACCGCGTGCTGCTCGACACGCTGTCCGCCACGTTCCCGAACCTCGATTTCGAAGCCGCCGCGAAGTCGGCATTCGGCCAGCAGACGTCCCGCTTCCTCACCGGCATCGAAGCCCGCTTCGGGGTCGAGATGCCCGCCAACTTCATCGAGACCGTCGAGCACAACATCGAAGTCGCGCTCGCGCAATCGCTCGCGCCGATCAGCGGCGTGCGCGACGCGCTGCTGAAGATCACGCTGCCGGCCGCCGTCGTGTCGAACAGCCGGCTCGTGCGCGTGCGCAGCTCGCTGAAGCGCGCCGCGCTCACCGAGATCTTCGGCGAACGCGTGTTCAGCGCCGAACAGGTCGCGCGGCCGAAGCCCTACCCCGACGTGTACCTGCACGCAGCGCACACGCTCGGCGTCGCGCCGGCGCGCTGCGTCGTCGTCGAGGACAGCATCTCGGGGCTGAATGCCGCGCGGGCGGCCGGGATGAGGACGATCGCATTCGTCGGCGCGAGCCACATCCCCGACAATTACGCGGACGCGCTGCGCGCGATGGGCATCACGCGAATCATGCGCAGGATGGACGAACTGCCGGCGCTCGTCGAAGCCGGCATGCGCGGTGAATTCGGCGACGTGCAGTCCTGATCGTCATTCGCGCCGGCTCGCGTCGATCCGGCCGCGCCACGGGCGCGCGAACGCGCCCGCGTTTCCTTCCGCTCAGGCCGGCTCGCAGCAGCGTTCACGCGCGGCGGCCAATGCTTCGCGGAACGCGACGAGTTCCGCGATCGTCAGCATCGGCAGCCCGTGCCGTTGCGCGAAGCGCTCGACATCGTCGCCGCGCGTCATCGTGCCGTCCGGATTCATCAGCTCGCACAGCACGCCGGCCGGCTTCAGGCCCGCGAGGATCGACAGGTCGACCGTGCCTTCGGTGTGACCGCGGCGCGCGAGCACGCCGCCCGGTTGCGCACGCAACGGAAACACGTGACCGGGGCGCACGATGTCGTGCGGCTTCGCGCCGTCGGCGATCGCCGCGCGGATCGTCGTCACGCGGTCGGCCGCCGACACGCCGGTGTGCACGCCTTCGCGCGCCTCGATCGACACGGTGAACGCTGTGCCGTTGCGGCTTTCGTTGGTCTGCACCATCGGCGGCAGCTCCAGCGCACGCACCGTGTCGTCGGTCAGGCACAGGCACACGATGCCGCTGCACTCGCGAATCAGCAGCGCCATCGTCTCGGGCGTGATGCGCTCGGCGGCGACGATCAGGTCGGCCTCGTTCTCGCGGTCGTGGTCGTCCTGCAGCACGACAGCGCGGCCCGCGCGCATCGCGTCGAGCGCGGCGGCGATGCGCGGCGGCACCGGTTCGGAATCCAGCACCGGGAGATCGGCAAAGGCGTCGGCAGGCGCCGACGAAACGGACATCAAGGACATGTGAAACGCTCCTCGCAAAGACGATTTGGGCGAAAAACGTTTCAGGGCATTGCAAACAGACAGAACGACAACCCGCTTCGCGCGCGGCGAAGCGGCCCTGACGGACATGACTATCTGCACATCTTCTCTCATCCGGACTGTGACCGTCGGCTCTGGCATTCGACCAGATCTGCTGACCCCGCGCGAAATGCGCGGGCGCTCGCGGGCTCGCCGGCTTACGCCAGCCTACCGCCGGTGGGGAATTTCGCCCCGCCCTGAAGACGCACTGATTGCCGGACGGGAACGCCCCGTGACCGGCGGGCCAAGCATACAACAGCCGCACACGACGCGCAGCGAATGACCGGTAAAACCTTACTGACGACCCCGTCTAACGGCATCGTCCGAACGGCCGACGCGCGCACGCGGCGCCTCCCGAGAAAGCCGGGAACCGCAACGCTCGCGCCGCGCGACCCGCGCGATCAGTTGGCGGCCGCGTGCGCCGCGTCGGGCACGAGCCAGCGCGGCGGCACCTCCGGGCTCACCGTCACGCGGAACGCACGCGCTTCGCTGTCGCCCGGGTTGCGCAGGCTGTACGGCTGATCGGCGTCGAACACGATCGCGTCGCCGGTCGCCAGCAACTGGCGGCGATCATGCACGCTGACTTCGAGCGTGCCTTCGCTGACGACGAGATTGACCGTCGTGCCCGGTGCGCGGCGCGCGCCGGGTTCCGTATGCAGCGGCGCGATCCGCAGCTCGTGGAATTCGGCCGCGGCCGGCTCGCCTTCCGGATACAGCGCACGCGCCGAGAAGCGGCCGTTCGAGCTGACGACGCGCGACGCGCGCTCGGCCGCCAGGTGCTCGAACCCGTTCACCGCATGGCGCCGCAGGAACGCGGCGACCGACACCTTCAGCGCCGCGGCGATCTTGCAGAGCACCTTGATCGACGGCACGCTGCGCGCCGATTCGATCTGCGCGAGCATCGCCCGCGACACGCCGGACAGCCGCGCGAGCGCATCGAGCGACAGTTGCCGCTCGGCGCGCAAGCGCGCGAGGTTCACGCCGACGACCTGCTCGAGCGCGTCGAGCGATGCGGACGCGCGCAGGTCGGCGCCATTGCCGGACTCGAAGGAAGACACGTCGCGCACGAGCGCCAGGGATGAAGACATAGCATTGCCTCCGGGCCGCCGCGCGGCCCTGCGTAGGGGGTAAGCCGGAATCGGAATCGGGTTGCGCCGGTCGTGGCGCGTATCGAAACGCTATCACCCGGCCTTGCACGGGCAAACGAAGTTATCTTCACACCGTTATCAGCATCGCGGAGGAATGCGTTTCTCGCGAACCTTTTCCTGCCGCTATGGCGTCGCGCTCGGCGCGCCGTGGCGGCGTTCACTGCGCCGCCGGCGCCGCGCCGCGCGCCGGGCCGCGCGCGTCGAGCCGCATCGCGAGCCACGTGACGACCAGCGCCGCGAACGTCACCGCGACCGCGACCCACGGCAGCGCATCGAGCGCGAAGCCGTGCTCCAGCGCGAGGCCGCCGAGCCACGCGCCGCCCGCATTGCCGACGTTGAACGCGCCGATGTTCAGCGTCGACGCGAGATGCGGCGCGCTCGCGGCCTTTTCGACCACGCGCGCCTGCAGCGGCGGCACCGTCGCGAACGCGGCGATCCCCCAGACGAACACGGTGACGGCGGCCGCGACCGGCAGGTGGCTCGTCTTCGCGAACACGGCCATCACGGCCATCAGCGCGACGAGGATCGCGATCAGCGACGGCATCAGCGCGCGGTCGGCGAGCTTGCCGCCGATCGTGTTGCCGATCGTCAGCCCCGCGCCGAACAGCACGAGGATCAGCGCGACCGCGCGCGGCGAGTAGCCCGACACGGCCTCGAGGATCGGCGCGATGTACGTGAACACGACGAACACGCCGCCGAAGCCGAGCACGGTCATCAGCAGCGCGAGCCACACCTGCGGCTCCTTCAGCACGCGCACTTCATGGCCGAGGCCGACCGGCCCGCTGTCGTGACGGTTCGGCACCAGCGCGGCCACGCCGCCGAGCGCGAGCACGCCGAGCGCGGCGACGATCCAGAACGACGCGCGCCAGCCGAGCACCTGGCCGACGAACGTGCCGAACGGCACGCCGAGCACGTTCGACAGCGTGAGCCCCGTGAACATCAGCGCGATCGCGCTCGCGCGCTTGTCGGCCGGCACGAGCGACGCGGCGACCACCGCGCCGATGCCGAAGAACGACCCGTGCGCGAACGACGTGACGACGCGCGCGACCATCAGCATCGCGTAGCCGGACGCCGTCGCGCACAGCACGTTGCCGACGATGAAGATCGCCATCAGCAGTTGCAGCGCGGCCTTGCGCGGCATGCGGCTCGTCAGCACCGCGAGCAGCGGCGCGCCGACCGCGACGCCGAGCGCGTAGCCGGTGACGAGCAGGCCGGCCGACGGCAGCGACACGGCGAGGTCGTGCGCGACTTCGGGCAGCAGGCCCATGATGATGAATTCGGTGGTGCCGATGGCGAAGGCGCTGATCGCGAGCGCCAGGAGCGGAATGGGCATGACGTTCTCCGGAAGGCGGCGGCCGCGGCGCCGGTTCGGTGCCGCACCGCACAAGAAAGCGGGATGTGCGCGCATTGTCCCGAAGACGCCTATATTTGATAATTGGCGTGGCATTTGAACCATTTTCAAATATTTCTGGAAAATCGCATGGACCGACTGGGCGACATCCGGCTGTTCGTCGAGGCGGCGGAGCTGGGCAGCCTGTCCGCCGCCGGGCGCAAGCTGAACCTCACGCCGGCCGCCGCGAGCGCGCGCCTCGCGAAGCTCGAGGCGAAGATCGCGACGCGGCTGTTCGAACGCTCGACGCGGCAATTGCGGCTCACCGACGAAGGCAAGCTGTACCTGAACTGCTGCCGTCAGGCGCTGCAGGCGCTCGACGACGCGGACGCGATGCTGCAGGAAGGCCGCAACGTCGTGAGCGGCAAGGTGCGGCTGTCGTCGACGTCCGATTTCGGCCGCAATCAGTTGCTCGACTGGCTCGACGAATTCACGACGCAACATCCCGACGTCACGTTCTCGCTGACGGCGTCCGATTCGTCGTCGAACCTGTGGCAGGACGAGATCGATCTCGCGATCCGCTTCGCCGCGCCGCCCGACGGCGCGCTGATCGCCCGCCGGCTCGCGACCAACCGGCGGGTGCTGTGCGCGGCGCCGTCGTTCATCGAACGCCACGGCGTCCCGGCCGATCCGCACGATCTGGCCCGCTTTCCGTGCAACGTGATCACGATCGCGTCCGGCCCGATGAACACCTGGCACTTCACGCGCGGCGACGAAGTGCAGGTTCACACGGTGCCCGTGTCGACCGCGTTCGAGACCAACGACGGCGGGCTCACGCGCGAATGGACGCTGCGCGGCCACGGCATCGCGCTGAAATCGCTGTGGGACATCGCCGACGACGTCCGCGCGGGCCGGCTGCGCGTGCTGCTGCCCGACTGGCGGCACCAGGACGCGCCGCTGCACGCGATCTACCACAGCAAGCGCTACATGGCGCCGCGCGTGCGCGTGCTGCTCGACTTTCTCGCCGAACGCTTCGCGCGCGAGGAAGCCGCGCTCGACGACCTGCTGAACGCGTGCCGTTGACGGCCGGCCCGCCGTCGTCGCCGCTATCGAGGGGTCGGAACCCGGAAGCCGGCGTCGCGTGCCCGCAACCGGCCGCCGTCCGCCGCGGCGTGAAAAGCTATAATGGAAGGCTTTCCCGACGGCCTTTCCTCCCGGCTACGCGCGATTCGCGCGCCGCGCACCGCCGTCCCGATTCACCCTTGACGACGCCCCCAGGTCAACCACTGCGAACGGCGAATCCCCATGACCAAGAAAGTTTACGTAAAGACCTTCGGCTGCCAGATGAACGAGTACGACTCGGACAAGATGGTGGACGTGCTCAACGCGGCCGAAGGCCTCGAAAAGACCGACACGCCGGAAGACGCGGACATCATCCTGTTCAACACGTGCTCGGTGCGCGAGAAGGCGCAGGAAAAAGTGTTCTCCGATCTCGGCCGCGTGCGCGAGCTGAAGGAAGCGAAGCCGGGCCTGCTGATCGGCGTCGGCGGCTGCGTCGCGAGCCAGGAAGGCGCGTCGATCGTGTCGCGCGCGCCGTACGTCGACCTCGTCTTCGGCCCGCAAACCCTGCACCGCCTGCCGCAGATGATCGACGCGCGCCGCGAGAGCGGCCGCGCGCAGGTCGACATCACGTTCCCCGAAATCGAGAAGTTCGACCACCTGCCGCCCGCGCGCGTCGAGGGGCCGAGCGCGTTCGTGTCGATCATGGAAGGCTGCTCGAAGTACTGCAGCTACTGCGTGGTGCCGTACACGCGCGGCGATGAAGTGTCGCGCCCGCTCGACGACGTGCTGACCGAAGTGGCCGGCCTCGCCGACCAGGGCGTGCGCGAAGTCACGCTGCTCGGCCAGAACGTGAACGCCTACCGCGGCGCACTGACGGCCGGTTCGTCGGAAATCGCCGATTTCGCGACGCTGATCGAATACGTCGCCGACATCCCCGGCATCGAGCGGATCCGCTACACGACGTCGCATCCGAAGGAATTCACGCAGCGCCTGATCGACACGTACGCGAAGGTGCCGAAGCTCGTGAGCCACCTGCACCTGCCGGTCCAGCACGGTTCCGACCGCATCCTGATGGCGATGAAGCGCGGCTACACGGTGCTCGAATACAAGTCGGTGATCCGCAAGCTGCGCGCGATCCGCCCCGACCTGTCGCTGTCGACCGACATGATCGTCGGCTTCCCCGGCGAGACCGAGGAGGATTTCGACAAGATGATGGCGCTCGTGCACGACATGCGCTACGACACGAGCTTCTCGTTCATCTACAGCCCGCGCCCCGGCACGCCGGCCGCGAACCTCGCCGACGACACGCCGCGCGAGGTCAAGCTCAAACGCCTGCAACATCTGCAGGCGACGATCGAGGAAAACGTCGCGCGCATCAGCCAGTCGATGGTCGGGAAGGTCGAGCGGATCCTCGTCGAGGGCCCGTCGCGCAAGGACCCGAACGAGCTCGCGGGCCGCACCGAGAACAACCGGGTCGTGAATTTCCCGGCGCCGCTCGCGTCGCACCCGCGCCTGATCGGCCAGATGATCGACGTGAAGATCAACCATGCGTACCCGCACTCGCTGCGCGGCGAGCTCGTGCTCGTCAGCGACGACGCGAGCACGGCCACCCACTGACCGACCGACGCCCGACAGGAGCCCGACGCTACTTTGAAGACCGTCCAAGCACTGGAATTCACCGCCCCGCGCGACGACAACGCGCGCCTCGCCAACCTCTGCGGCCCGCTCGACGAAAACCTGCGGCAGATCGAACAGGCGCTCGACGTGACGCTCGCGCGGCGCGGCCACCGGATCACGATTCGCGGGCGCGGCGCCAAGCTCGCGCTCGCCGCGCTCGAAAACTTCTACAACCGCGCGCGCGATCCGCTGTCGGTCGACGACATCCAGCTCGCGCTGGTCGAAGTGCGGCACACGGCCGGCAACGGCCGGCAGGACACGCTCGACGTGCGCTTTCGCGGCGATCCCGACCATCCGTTCGACGAACCGGTCGTGCAGCTCGACGCCAGCGAGCCGGACGAAGAGCCGGGGCCGAAGCTCTACACGCGGCGCGCCGACCTGCGCGGCCGCACGCCGGCCCAGCGCGAATACCTGAAGCAGATCCTGCAGCACGACGTGACGTTCGGCATCGGGCCGGCCGGCACCGGCAAGACCTACCTCGCGGTCGCATGCGCGGTCGACGCGCTCGAGCGCGACCAGGTCAAGCGGATCGTGCTGACGCGCCCGGCCGTCGAGGCCGGCGAGCGGCTCGGCTTCCTGCCCGGCGATCTCGCGCAGAAGGTCGACCCGTACCTGCGGCCGCTGTACGACGCGCTGTACGACCTGCTCGGCTTCGACAAGACGGCCAAGATGTTCGAGCGCCAGATGATCGAGATCGCGCCGCTCGCGTACATGCGCGGCCGCACGCTGAACCACGCGTTCATCATCCTCGACGAGGCGCAGAACACGACGCCCGAGCAGATGAAGATGTTCCTCACGCGGATCGGCTTCGGCTCCAAGGCGGTCGTGACCGGCGACACGAGCCAGGTCGACCTGCCGCGCGGCCACAAGAGCGGCCTCGTCGAGGCGCAGCAGGTGCTCGGCGGCGTGCGCGGCATCGCGCTCACGCGCTTCACGAGCGCCGACGTGGTGCGCCACCCGCTCGTCGCGCGCATCGTCGAGGCGTACGACGAATTCCACGCGCAGCATCAGGACGGCTGAGCGGCGGCGGCCGCGTGCCGCCCCCCCGGCCTCCCGGCCCGGCCCGCCCGACGGCGCGCCGGGCTTTTTTTGCCCGTGCGCGGCCCGGCCGAATTCGGGCGCGATCGCCCATTTGGTGTATCCTCGACGCGTCCCAATCGCCTCACGCGTCATGAAATCCTCCCGTTCCCGCAAGTCCGGCCGCGCCCAGTCCGTCGCGTCCGAATCCCCCCGCCTTTCGCTGTTCGACGCGAAGGGCAAGGCCCGGACCGTCAACGCGCAAGGGCTGCGGATCGACTTCCCGGACGGCCGCAGCCTGATGTTCGACCTGTCGGGCAGCTCGGGCGACGCGGCTGTCGCGATCGTCGCGCAGCACAACGACCCGGCGATGCGCGCGAAGCTCGCGCTGCAGCCCGAGCACTACGACAGCGTGACGCTGCACGTCGGCGCCGAATTCGCGCCGCGCGAGGACGACCCCGAAGACGAGCCGCGCGCGCTGGAACTCGACTTGTCCGTCCAGTACGGCGACGAGATCACGAGCGACGTGCGCAAGGCGCTGCCCAAGCGCAAGCTGATCGCCGAATGGCTCGAGCCGGCGCTGTTCGCGAGCGCGCAGCTCACCGTGCGCTTCGTCGGCGAAAACGAAGGCCGTACGCTGAACGCCGGCTACCGCCACAAGGACTATCCGACCAACGTGCTGACCTTCGCGTACGACCCGGCGCCCGACGGCACCGTGATCGGCGACCTCGTGCTGTGCTGCCCGGTCGTCGAGAAGGAAGCGCACGAGCAAGGCAAGCCGCTCATGGCCCATTACGCGCACCTGCTGGTGCACGGCGCGCTGCATGCGCAGGGCTACGACCACGAGACGAGCGACGAGGACGCAGCCGAAATGGAAGCGCTCGAAGTCGACATCCTCGCGAAACTGGGTTTCCCGAACCCGTACCGGTAAGCCGTCCGCACGATGCGTCACGCCGCGATGCTGCCGCCCGCCTACCCGCCGTCGATCGGCGAAGGCCGTCTGCTGACCGAAGACGAGCTCGCGGCATCGCTCGCACACACGATGCGCGACTGGGACGGCCGGCAGGATCTCTGGCTGTTCGGCTATGGCTCGCTGATCTGGAACCCCGGGCTGCCGACCGTCGCCGCCGTGCGCGGCAAGGTGCACGGCTACCATCGCGGGCTCTACCTGTGGTCGCGCGTGAACCGCGGCACGCCCGAACGGCCGGGCCTCGTGCTTGCGCTCGATCGCGGCGGCTCGTGCTCGGGCATCGCGTTCCGGCTTTCCGGCCCGACCGCGCAGCCGCACCTCGAGACATTGTGGAAACGCGAGATGCCGATGGGCTCGTACCGGCCCGCGTGGCTGCCGTGCTCGCTCGAGACCGGCGAACGCGTGAACGCGCTCGCGTTCGTGATGCGCCGCGACGCACCGACCTATACGGGCAAGCTGACCGACGCCGTCGTGAAGGAAGTGTTCGGCTGCGCGGCCGGCCGCTACGGCACGACGCTCGACTACGTGAGCCGCACGGTCGATGCGCTGCGCGCGAGCGGCATCCCCGACCGCGCGCTGGAAGGGTTGCTGGCGCGATGCCGGTGATCCGACACCGCGCCGCCCGCGCACCCGCACGAGGACACCGCCAATGAAACCGTCACACTGGTCGCGTTGCAGGATCGCCGTGCTGCTCGTCGCCGCGAGCGTCGCGCTGTCCGGCTGCGGGATACTCGGCTGCGGCGGCGCCGCGACCAACGGCGCGGCCGCCGGCGGCTGCTCGGCCGGCATGCGGTTCTGAGCGGCGCGCCGGCGGCGCCCGCCTGCGGCAGAATGCCGCCGTCCGGCCGCGCCGCCCGTCCCGCCACCGATTTTTGGCCGCCGCGCCCCGCCGCTCCTTTCTGCGATAGGATGGACCCGACGACGACGTCGCGCCCGGCGCGGCCGTCCGCGAGCGGGGCCCGGGCGAGCCGCCCGCCCTGGCCGTGCGGCCGGGGTGACACGGTCGCGTCGTGCCCTTGGTGTATCCTTGCCTACTCCGTGACCGCGCGCCCCGGCATGACCCGGGCGCACCACCATGAACGATTCGTATCCCAGTCGTAAGCCAACCGACAAACCGCAAGAAAAGCGCTCGCTGCTCGAGCGCCTGACCGACTTCATCTCGCCCGAGCCCGAATCCCGCGGCGAGCTGCTGGAAATCCTCCAGGACGCCCACGAACGCAACCTGATCGACGCCGATTCGCTGTCGATGATCGAAGGCGTGTTCCAGGTGTCCGATCTGTGCGCGCGCGACATCATGGTGCCGCGCGCGCAGATGGACGCGATCAACATCGCCGACAAGCCCGAGGATTTCATCCCGTTCGTCCTGGAAAAGGCGCACTCGCGCTACCCGGTGTACGAGGAGAACCGCGACAACGTGATCGGCGTGCTGCTCGCGAAGGATCTGCTGCGCTTCTACGCCGAGGAGGAGTTCGACGTGCGCGGGATGCTGCGCCCGGCCGTGTTCATTCCGGAATCGAAGCGCCTGAACGTGCTGCTGCACGACTTCCGCGTGAACCGCAACCACCTGGCGATCGTCGTCGACGAATACGGCGGCGTCGCGGGCCTGATCACGATCGAGGACGTGCTCGAACAGATCGTCGGCGACATCGAGGACGAATACGACTTCGACGAGGAAGCCGGCAACATCATCGCGGGGCCGGACGGCCGCTACCGCGTGCGCGCGCTCACCGAGATCGAACAGTTCAACGAGACGTTCGGCACCGATTTTCCCGACGACGAGGTCGACACGATCGGCGGGCTGATCACCCATCATTTCGGCCGCGTGCCGCACCGCGGCGAGAAGCTGCAGCTCGGCAACCTCGTGTTCGAAATCCAGCGCGGCGATGCGCGCCAGGTTCATGTGCTGCTGGTGCGCCGCAACCCGCTCGCCAGCCGTCGCGCCGAAACCTCGCACGAAGACTGACCGCTCCGCGCCAGCCGCGCTTCCTTCAACCGCTCGCCCACTTCCGCTTCACATGGACGATCCGATCCCGTCCCGCCCGGCTGGCGGCCTTCTCGCGCCGGCCCCCGGCCGCGCGCTGCCGCGCTGGCACTATCCGGCCGCGCTGCTCGCCGGCGCGGCCAATACGCTCAGCTTCGCGCCCACGCCGCATGGCGGCTGGCTGCAGCTCGTCGTATTCGTCTGGTTTTTCGCGCAACTGACCCGCACGTCGAGCTGGCGCGGCGCCGCGCTCACCGGCGGCGCGTTCGGCTTCGGCAACTTCATCACCGGCGTCTGGTGGCTCTACATCAGCATGCACGTGTACGGCGAGATGGCCGCGCCGCTCGCCGGCGGCGCGCTCGTGCTGTTCTCGCTGTACCTGGCGCTGTATCCGGCGTTCTCGGCCGGGCTGTGGTCGTTCTGTGCGGGCCATGCGTGGCACCGCCGGGAGCCCGACCCGCGACCATTCTCGCCGACCTGGCACGGCGCGTTTGCGTTCGCCAGCGCGTGGGCGCTCGGCGAATGGCTGCGCGGCACCGTGTTCACCGGCTTTCCGTGGCTCGGCAGCGGCTATCCGCAGGTCGACGGCCCGTTCGCGGGCTTCGCGCCGGTGGTCGGCGTGTACGGGATCGCGTGGGTGCTCGCGCTGTTCGCCGCGCTGGTCGTGCAGGCGCTCGCCGCCGCGCGCCCGTCGCCGGTGCGTGACGGCGCAGCCGGCGCATCGGGCGGCAACGCCCGCGTGCGCATCGCGGCGCCGGCCGGCATCGCGCTCGCGCTCGTCGCGGCCGGGCTCGGGCTGTCGCAGGTCACGTGGACCGTGCCCGCGAACGCGCCGCTCACCGTGCGGCTGCTGCAGGGCAACGTGAAGCAGGACATCAAGTTCGAGCAGGAAGGCATCGACGCGGCGATCAAGATGTACCAGCAGATGATCGTCGAGAAGCCGGCCGACCTGATCGTCACGCCCGAGACCGCGATCGCGGTGATGATCCAGGAACTGCCCGAGCCGTTCGCCGCCGCGATCCGCAAGTTCAGCGACACGACCGGTTCGGCCGTGCTGTTCGGCGCGGTCGGCGCGTCGGTGACCGAGGATGGCCACTACGTCGACTACACGAACAGCCTGTACGGCGTGACGCCGAATTCGCGCGACATCTATCACTACGACAAGCATCACCTCGTGCCCTTCGGCGAGTTCATTCCGTGGGGCTTCCGGTGGTTCGTCAACCTGATGAAGATGCCGCTCGGCGACTTCGCGCGCGGCGCGCCGGTGCAGAAGCCGTTCCTCGTGCACAACCAGCCGGTGATGGCCGACATCTGCTACGAGGACTTGTTCGGCGAGGAAATCGCCGCGACGATCCGCGACAATCCGCAGCCGCCCGGCGTGCTCGTCAACGTGACGAACCTCGCGTGGTTCGGCGACACGATCGCGCTCGACCAGCATCTGCAGATCGCGCGGATGCGTTCGCTCGAAACGGGCCGGCCGATGCTGCGCTCGACCAACACCGGGATGACGGCCGCGATCGACGCGCACGGCCGCGTGCTCGGTCAGTTGAAGCCGTTCACGATCGGCTCGCTCGACGTGCGGATCGAAGGCACGAGCGGCTTCACGCCGTACGTGACGAGCGGCAACAACATCGTGCTCGCGGTGTCGTTCGTGCTGCTCGCGTTCGGCTTCACGTTCGGGCCCGGGCTGCGCCGCCGCAACGGCCGGCAGCAGCACGGCGGCGACGGAGCGGCATGATGCAACGGGCCGCTGCCGTGCACGGCGGCGGCCCGTGACCGCGAACCGGCCGGCCGTTCAGGCCTGCCGGGACGATCGATCCGATTGCGCCGGCTGCGCGGCGAGGCCCCGCAGGTCGCGACTCACGTCCTCCATCACCGGCGCCCACGCGCCGAACGTCGGCTGCCGGTACAACGTCGCGGTCGGATACCACGGGCTGTCCCGGCGATCGAGCAGCCACGGCCAGTGCGGATTCACGTCGAGCAGCACCCAGGTGCGCGCGCCGAGCGCGCCGGCCAGGTGCGCGACCGACGTGCACACAGTGATCACGAGATCCAGCGCGCCGATGAATGCGGCCGTATCGTCGAAGCTCTTCAATTCGTCGGTGTAGTCTTCGATCGCGAAACCGGCCGCGCGCGCGGCGGCGACGTCCGCGTCCGCCCCCGGCTGTAGCGAATAAAACGTGACGCCGTCGATGCCGCGAAACGCGTCGGCGTAGCGTTCGAGCCCGACGCGCCGGAACGGATTGCGCTGGTGGCCCGCGCTGCCCGTCCACACGAGCCCGACCTTGAGCCGGCCGTCGCCCGCGAGCCGCGCGCGCCATGCGTCGCGGGCGCCCGGCTCGGCCCGCAGGTACGGCACCGACGCCGCAAGCGTCGACGCCTCCATGCCGAGCATCAGCGGCACGCCGATCAGCGGCACTTCGTAATCGAACGCCGGCAGCGCGTCGACGCCGCCGCCCGCGCCGAACACGTCCGCATGCGCGCCGAGGCTGCGCTGCATCAGCGCGCCGAGCGCCGGAAACGTATTCCACGCGAGCCGGCCGCCCTCGCGATGCACGCGTTCGGCGAGCGGCACGACGAAGCGGCAGAACTGCAGCACGTCGCCGAGCCCCTGCTCGCCCCACACCAGCAGCGTCTTGCCGGCAAGCGGCTCGCCCTGCCAGCGCGGGCCCGGCAGCGCCGGCCGGCGGCCGCGCAGCTCGCCCGCGCCGTCCCAGCGCGCCTCGTGGCCGCGCCAGCCGGCCGCGTAGTTGCCGCGCACGAGCTGGATGATCGCGAGATTGAAGCGGAACGACGCGTCGTCGGGCGCGAGCTCGCACGCGCGCGCCGCGTAGCGCTCGGCGTCGTCCCAGCGCTGCGCCTCCTTCATCGCCATCGCGACGTTGTTCATCGCGAGCGCGTTGTCGGGTGCGAGATCGGCGAGCCGCGCGGCGCTCGCGAGCGCACCATCCAGGTCGTGCATCGCGATCCGCGCGACGACGAGGTTGATCCATGCCTGCACGTCGTGCGGATCGTGCTTCACGGCCGCGTCGAGCAGCGCGATCTCTTCCGCGCGGTCGCCGCCCGACAGCCGCAGCGCGATCGCGAGGTTGTTGCGCAGCGACGGCCAGCCGGCGTCGATGGCGAGCGCCGCGCGGTACGGCGCGACCGCCTGCGCGTGATGGCCGGCCATCTGCAGCACGTAGCCGTGGTTGAAGTGCGTGGCCGCGCCCGGCTGCACGCGCGCCGCGCATTCGGCGAGCGCGAGCGCGTCGGCCGGGCGCTGCCGGGCAACGAGCGCGGTCGTGAGCCGCACCAGCGAGTCGGCATCGACCGCATGCAGATGGGCGGCGGCGGCCAGCCAAAGATCGTGCGCGGGGCGCTCGCCGCGCGCCTGCGCGTCGGCGGCCTGCCCGAGCAGCGCGAGGAACGGCGGAAGCAGCGGAATCAGAATGTCGGTCGGTTCGTTCATGCAATCGGCATCGGCGAGCGGGTGACGCGGCGCGCATCGCACGCGCCGCAATACGCGCATCTTAACGCTCGCGCGAGGCGCCGCGGCCCGCGCGCGTGCGCACCGGTGCGCGGGCCGCCGGAACGGTGCGGCGATGCCCGCATCCGGCTTCCGGCCGCATCCGCTCGCCGATCCGGTAAAATTACGCGTTTCTGCACACTAACAAGCCGCGCCGCCGCGCGAGCCGACCCTCCGGGCCCGCCCGGAGCGCCGTCCGCAACGGAGCGCCAGCGCCACGAAGGCTCTTCATGCTTACGTTTCAGCAAATCATCCTGACGCTGCAGTCCTACTGGGACAAGCAGGGTTGCGCCCTGCTCCAGCCCATCGACATGGAAGTCGGCGCGGGTACGTCGCACGTCCACACGTTCCTGCGCGCGGTCGGCCCCGAGCCGTGGCGCGCCGCGTACGTGCAGCCGTCGCGCCGCCCGAAGGACGGCCGCTACGGCGAAAACCCGAACCGCCTGCAGCACTACTACCAGTACCAGGTCGTGCTCAAGCCAGCGCCGGAAAACATCCTCGACCTGTACCTCGGCTCGCTGGAAGCGCTCGGCTTCGACCTGAAGCAGAACGACGTGCGCTTCGTCGAGGACGACTGGGAAAACCCGACGCTCGGCGCGTGGGGCCTCGGCTGGGAAGTGTGGCTGAACGGGATGGAAGTCACGCAGTTCACGTATTTCCAGGAAGTCGGCGGCCTCGAATGCAAGCCGGTGCTCGGCGAGATCACGTACGGCCTCGAGCGCCTGGCGATGTACCTGCAGAAGGTCGAGAACGTGTACGACCTCGTGTGGACCGAGTGGGAAGAGCAAGGCCCGAACGGCCCCGAGCTGCGCCGCCTGTCGTATGGCGACGTGTACCACCAGAACGAGGTCGAGCAGTCGACCTACAACTTCGAGCATGCGAACGTCGACCTGCTGTTCACGTTCTTCAACAGCTACGAAGCGGAAGCGAAGAAGATGATCGACGCGCAGCTCGCGTTGCCCGCGTACGAGCTCGTGCTGAAAGCCGGCCACACGTTCAACCTGCTCGACGCGCGCGGCGCGATCTCGGTCACCGAGCGGGCAGCGTACATCGGCCGCATCCGCGCGCTGTCGCGTCTCGTCGCGCAGGCTTACTACGACTCGCGCGAGAAGCTCGGCTTCCCGATGCTCGGCAACCCGCCGGGCGTGCCGGGCCTCACCACCGACGCCCAGGATGCCGCGCAGCCGGCATGGGCGCCGCCGCTCAAGGTCGAACGCAAGATCGATCAGGACTGACGAGACGAGATTTATTCCAGACATGACGCACAATCATCCCGCCCCCCTGCTCGTCGAACTGCTGACCGAAGAGCTGCCGCCGAAGGCCCTCGCGCGCCTCGGCGACGCATTCGCCGAAGGTATTGCACAACGCCTCGCCGCGCGCGACCTCGTCGAAGGCGAACTCGTGTTCGAACGCTACGCGACGCCGCGCCGGCTCGCCGTCGTCGTGCAGAACGTACGCGCCGTCGCGCCCGACAGACAGGTCCGCGAAAAGGTCCTGCCCGTGTCGGTCGCGCTCGACGCGCAAGGCAAGCCGACGGCTCCGCTCGCGAAGAAGCTCGCGGCGCTCGGCCACCCGAATCTGTCGATCGCCGATCTCGAGCGCGCGCAGGACGGCAAGGCCGAAGCGTTCTTCATCAACTACTCGGCGGCCGGCGCCACGCTCGCCGACGGCCTGCAGGCCGCGCTCGACGAAGCGCTCGCGAAGCTGCCGATCCCGAAATTCATGACGTACCAGCGCCCGGACGGCACGGACGTGAAGTTCGTGCGCCCGGTGCATCGCCTGACGGTGCTGCACGACGACCGCGTGGTGCCCGTCACCGCGTTCGGCGTCGATGCCGGCGACACCACGCTCGGCCACCGCTTCCTGTCCGACGGCCTCGTCGCGATCCAGCATGCGCGCGCGTACGCCGACACGCTGCGCGACAAGGGCCGCGTGATCGCGCACTTCGCCGATCGTCGCGAAACGATCCGCACGCAACTGAACGAACATGCGAACGGCGACACGGTCGTGATGCCCGAATCGCTGCTCGACGAAGTGACGTCGCTGGTCGAGTGGCCGGTCGTCTACCCGTGCCGCTTCGAGGACGAATTCCTGCAGGTGCCGCAGGAATGCCTGATCCTCACGATGCAGACGAACCAGAAGTATTTCGCGCTGACCGACGTCGCCGGCAAGCTGCGCTCGCGCTTCCTGATCGTGTCGAACATCGAGACGAAGACGCCGGGCGAGATCGTCGAAGGCAACGAGCGCGTCGTGCGCCCGCGCCTGGCCGACGCGAAGTTCTTCTTCGAGCAGGACAAGAAGAAGCCGCTCGCCGATCGCGTGCCGCAGCTCGCGAACGTCGTCTATCACAACAAGCTCGGTTCGGCGCTCGCACGCGTCGAGCGCCTCGAGGCGCTGGCGGGCGAGATCGCCCCGGCGATCGGCGCCGATCCCGCGCACGCGAAGCGCGCCGCGCGCCTCGCGAAGGCCGACCTGCTGACCGACATGGTCGGCGAGTTCCCGGAACTGCAGGGCACGATGGGCACGTACTACGCGCGCCACGACGGCGAGGCCGACGACGTCGCGCTCGCGTGCGCCGAGCACTACCAGCCGCGCTTTTCCGGCGACGCGCTGCCGACCACGCCGGTATCGACCGCCGTCGCGCTCGCCGACAAGCTCGAAACGATCGTCGGCATCTGGGGCATCGGCCTCGCGCCGACCGGCGAGAAGGATCCGTTCGCGCTGCGCCGCCACGCGCTCGGCGTGCTGCGCCTGCTGCTCGAGAAGCAGTTGCCGCTCGATCTCGTGTCGCTGCTGCGCACGGCCCATGCACGCTTCGACGGCGTGCCGGGCGTCGCCGAATCGACGGACGCGATCTTCGCGTTCTTCATGGATCGCCTGCGCGGCCTGCTGCGCGAGCGCGGCTATTCGGCCGGCGAAATCGACGCGGTGCTGAGCCTGAACCCGACGCGCATCGACGATCTCGTCGCGCGCCTCGACGCGGTGCGCGAATTCACGCGCCTCGCGGAAGCCGAAGCGCTCGCGGCCGCGAACAAGCGGATCTCGAACATCCTGAAGAAATCGGAAGGCGGCGCGAACGGCGCGGTGCAGCCGACGCTGCTCGTCGAGGCCGCGGAAAAGGCGCTGCACGAACAGCTCGCGGCCGTCACGCCGCACGTGCAGTCGCAGCTCGAGGCGCGCGCGTACACGGGCGCGCTGTCGGCGCTCGCCGCGCTGCGCGCGCCGGTCGACACGTTCTTCAACGACGTGATGGTCAACGCGGACGATCCGGCGCTGCGCGCGAACCGTCTCGCGCTGCTGTCCGCGCTGCACCAGCAGATGAACTGCGTCGCCGACATCTCGAAGCTCGCCGCATAAGGGCCGCACGATGCCGATCAGCCCCAACCGAAAGCTCGTCGTCCTCGACCGGGACGGCGTGATCAATGTCGATTCGGATGCGTTCATCAAGACGCCCGACGAATGGATTGCGCTGCCCGGCAGCTTCGAGGCGATCGCCCGGCTCAACCACGCGGGCTACCGCGTGGTCGTCGCGACCAACCAGTCCGGCATCGGTCGTGGGCTGTTCGACATGGCCGCGCTCAACGAGATGCATCTGAAGATGCATCGCGCGGCGGCTGCCGTCGGCGCACGCATCGACGCGGTGTTCTTCTGCCCGCACACGGCCGAGGATCACTGCGACTGCCGCAAGCCGAAGCCCGGCATGATGCAGATGATCGCCGAGCGCTTCGAGATCGATCCCGATCACACGCCGGTCGTCGGCGATTCGCTGCGCGACCTGCTCGCCGGCGTCGCGGTCGGCTTCCAGCCGCACCTCGTGCTGACCGGCAAGGGCAAGAAGACGCTCGCCGCGGGCAACCTGCCGCCCGGCACGAAGGTCCACGACGACCTGCGCGCGTTCGCGCTCGATTTTCTTTCACACGAACACGAGTGATGCGGCTGCCGCGCGCATCCTCCCCAACGCCAGACTCACGCCGATGCGCTTCGTTCGCTCCCTGCTGCTGCTGATCTACTTCATCCTGTACACGGTGCCGTACGCCACCGCGTGCTTCATCGCGTTCCCGTTCATGCGCCCCGACGCACGCTACTGGATGGCGGCCGGCTGGTGCAAGTCGACGCTGTGGGTCGTGCGCTGGCTGAACGGCATCCGCTACCGGATCGAAGGGATGGAGAACCTGCCCGACGGCCCGGCCGTGCTGCTGTCGAAGCACCAATCCGCGTGGGAGACGCTCGCGTTTCCGGCGCTGATGCCCAAGCCGCTCTGCTACGTGTTCAAGCGCGAGCTGCTGTACGTGCCGTTCTTCGGCTGGGCGCTCGGGCTGCTGCACATGGTCAACATCAACCGCAAGGAAGGCAAGAACGCGTTCAATTCGGTGATCCGCCAGGGCAAGAAGCGCCTGTCGGAAGGCGCATGGATGATCATGTTCCCCGAAGGCACGCGCACGCCGGTCGGCAAGCAGGGCAAGTACAAGACGGGCGGCGCGCGCTTCGCGATCGAAACCGGCACGCCGGTCGTGCCGATCGCGCACAATGCAGGTCGTGTGTGGCCGCGCAACTCGTTCACGAAATTCCCGGGCGTCGTCACCGTGTCGATCGGCAAGCCGATTCCGGTCGAAGGCAAGACGCCCGACGTATTGAACTCGCAGGTCGAAGCCTGGATCGAAGCGGAAATGCGCCGCATCGATCCCGATGCGTATCGTCAGGCGGGCAACGCCGGCACACGCGATGCCGCGCGCGCCTGACGCCCCGGATTGCAGCCGTTGCGTACGACAAAAAGAAGCGAACTGATGAAACAGCGTCCGCGGCCACGGCCTGCCGTCGTGGCCCTCGATCATCGCCAGATGGACCTGCCGCTCTTCGACGGGCCGGCCGCGCCGCCGTCGGCGCCCGCCGCCCCGCCGGCGCCGCCCGACATCTCCGCCCCTGCCGCGCCGCTCGATCCCGGTCCGGCGCCCGATCGCTCGCGCGTGCGCACGTTCGCGCTCGACAGCCGCGTGCTCGAATACCGGCTCAAGCGCTCGGCGCGCCGCACGATCGGCTTCACGATCGACGGCAGCGGGCTGTCGATCACCGCGCCGCGCTGGGTCACGCTCGCCGACATCGAGGCGGCGATCGCCGAGAAGCAGCGCTGGATCTTCGCGAAGCTCGCGGAATGGAAGACGCGCACCGAGCAGCGCGCGCTGCCGCAGATCGACTGGCGTGACGGCGCGCAACTGCCGTATCTGGGCAAGACGGTGACGATCGCGCTCGGCGCGGGCGCCGTCGCGTTCGATGCCGATGCGCAGCGGCTGTCGCTGCCGCTGCCCGTGCAGGCCGACATGCAGCAGATCAAGGATCGCGTGCAGGGCTGGCTGCAGGGCGAAGCGAAACGCATCTTCGGCGAACGCCTCGCGGTCTATGCGGAAAAGCTCGGCGTCACGTATTCGATGTATGCGCTGTCGTCGGCCGCGACGCGTTGGGGCAGTTGCTCGAGCGACGGCAAGATCCGCCTGAACTGGCGGCTGATTCATTTCCCGATGTCGATCATCGACTACGTCGTCGCGCACGAGCTGTCGCACCTGCGCGAGATGAACCACAGCCCGGCCTTCTGGCAGACCGTCGAATCGATCTTCCCCGAGTTCCGCGAAGCGCGGCACACGCTCAAGCATCACCCGCCCGAGCTGCTGCCGTCGCTCTGACGCGCACGGCTTCGCCGCCAACGAAAAAGGGCGATGCGGATTACCCCGCATCGCCCTTTTTCGTTGGCGCGGCGCACATCGCACGCCCGCGGCCCGGTTCATCCCGCGCTTACTTCTTCTGGATGAACTCGATCTTGTAGCCGTCCGGATCCTCGACGAACGCGATCACGGTCGTGCCGTGCTTCATCGGGCCCGCCTCGCGCGTGACCTTGCCGCCTTGCGCCTTGATCTTCTCGCAGGCCGCGTACGCATCGTCGACCGCCACCGCCAGATGGCCGAAGCCATTGCCGAGATCGTAGGACGGCGTGTCCCAGTTGTGGGTCAGCTCGATCACGGTGCCCGTGCGCTCGTCTTCGTAGCCGACGAACGCGAGCGTGAACTTGCCTTCCGGATAGTCCTCGCGACGCAGCAGCTTCATGCCGAGCAATTCGGTGTAGAACTTGATCGAGCGGTCGAGATCGCCGACTCGCAGCATCGTATGCAGCAAACGCATGTGTTGTACTCCTGTGGGGACTTTCCAGAACCGGAAATTCTACCGGAGTCGGGTGAATCGCGCCGGGGACGGCTGGCCGGCGCGCGCCCGGGCGGTGCAGCGGCTGAGCCGCACGAGCACGAGCGAGCGCCGCGGCGGGAAACAGCACGATCCGACTCACCCGGCCACCGCGTCGATCGGGTAACATCCTTCCACTTCGCACCAAAATCGGGCACGCATGCCACCGCCCGACCGCGACCACCCACTCTTCCGTACCGCCACCCTGCCGTGCGAAACCGCCCATCCGAGCGCACCGGACGCGCCGCCCGCCTCACCTCGCCGCCACCGCACCGGACCCGCGAGGCACGTCGATGAGCCCGCTTGCCGCCGCCCCCGTGCGCCGCGCACTCGATACGCACGCCGTCGGCCTGATGCTGCTGCTGTGCGCGATATGGGGCTTCCAGCAGGTCGCGATCAAGAGCACGAACGCCGCGATCGCGCCGATGTTCCAGGCCGGGCTGCGCTCGGCGATCGCCACGCTGCTGCTGTGGGGCTGGGCCCGCACGCGCGGCACGCCGCTGTTCCAGGCGGACGGCACGTTCGGCGCGGGCCTCGCGGCCGGTGCGCTGTTCGCCGGCGAATTCGTCTGCGTGTTCTTCGGGCTGACGCTGACGAGCGCGTCACACATGGCGATCTTCCTGTACACGGCGCCGTGCTTCACCGCGCTCGGCCTGCACCTGTTCGCACCGGGCGAGCGGCTGCAGCGCACGCAATGGGCCGGCGTGGGCATCGCATTCGCCGGCATCGCGCTCGCGTTCGCGGACGGCTTCCTGAAGCCGCGCGCGCCCGGCGCGTCCGTGCTGGCCGGGCTCGCCGGCGACGCGCTCGGGATCCTCGGCGGCGCGATGTGGGCCGCGACGACGGTCGTCGTACGCTCGACGGCGCTCGCGCGGGCCAGCGCGAGCAAGACGCTGTTCTATCAGCTCGCGGTATCGGCGGTCGTGCTGGTCGCGCTCGCCGCGCTGTTCGGCCAGATGTCGTTCGCGCACGTGACGCCGATTGCGGTGGCGAGCCTCGCCTACCAGTCGGTGATCGTCGCGTTCGTCAGCTATCTGTCGTGGTTCTGGCTGCTGACGCGCTACAGCGCGTCCCGGCTGTCCGTCTTCACGTTCCTGTCGCCGCTGTTCGGCGTCGCGTTCGGCGTGCTGCTGCTCGGTGAATCCGTCGGCTGGCGCTTCATGTCCGCAGCCGCGCTCGTGCTGACCGGCATCGCGCTCGTCAACGCGCCGCCGCGCTGGCGGGCGTGACGACCGGACCGGCGCAAGAAGACGCGCGGGCAATAAAAAAGCTGCCCGTCGGGCAGCCTCGTCGATACAGCCGATGAGCGGCTCGCGCCACGCATCATCCGGCCTTGCGCGCCGCCGCCAGCGCCTGCGCGACGCCAACGTATTCGGCCACGCTCACGTCCTCCGCGCGGCGCGCGAGATCGAAGCCGAGCGCATCGAAATCGATCGTCTCGCGGTAGTCGCCGAGCGTATTGCGCAGCATCTTGCGGCGCTGCGAGAACGCGGCGGTGACGATTTCGCCGAGCAGCCCGGGATCGACGTCCGGCAGTTCGTGCGGCTCGTACGGAATCATCCGGACGATCGCCGAATCGACCTTCGGCGGCGGCTGGAACGATTCCGGCGGCACGTCGAGCATCTTCTCCATCACGTAACGGTACTGCAGCATCACCGACAGCCGGGAAAACGCCTTCGTGCCCGGCTCCGCGACCATCCGCTCGACGACTTCGTTCTGCAGCATGAAATGCTGGTCGATGACCGCATCGGCGAACGTCATCAGGTGGAACAGCAGCGGGCTGGAAATGTTGTACGGCAGGTTGCCGACGATCCGCAGCGACGGCTTGTCGCCGGGCGCCGCGAGTGAGCGGAAGTCGAACGCGAGCGCGTCGCCCGCGTGCAGTTCCAGCAGCGCGCCGAAGCGTTGCTGCAGGCGCCCGATCAGATCGCGGTCGAGCTCGACCGCGTGCAGCGGCGACTCGGGCGTCGCGAGGCGCTCGATCAGCGGCTCGGTCAGCGCGCCGAGCCCGGGGCCGATCTCGACCATCCGCTGGCCGCGGGCAGGGCCGATCGTCGCGACGATCGAGTCGATCACGCCGTGATCGACGAGAAAGTTCTGCCCGAAGCGCTTGCGCGCGAAATGGCCTTGGTGCTGTCTGCTGTTCGACATCGACTCAGTAAAACGAAAAATACGACGAAAGGAGTAAGCCGGCGGCGTCAGGCTGCGCGGCGATGGCGCGCCATCGTGACGGCCGTATCGAGCGCGGCGATCATGCTGCCCGGATCCGCGCGGCCCGTGCCGGCCAGATCGAGCGCGGTGCCGTGATCGACCGACGTGCGGATGATCGGCAGCCCGAGCGTCACGTTGATGCCCTCGCCGAACGTCGCGTACTTCAGCACGGGCAGGCCCTGGTCATGGAACATCGCGAGCACGCAATCGGCATCGGCCAGATGGCGCGGCTGGAACAGCGTGTCGGCCGGATACGGGCCGCGCGCGTCGATGCGTTGCGCGTTCGCGCGGGCCAGCGCCGGTTCGATCACGTCGATCTCCTCGCGGCCGAGATAACCGTTCTCGCCCGCGTGCGGGTTCAGGCCCGTCACGAGGATGCGTGGCGCGGCGAGACCGAAATCGCGCCGCAGGTCGCGATCGATGATCGCGAGCGTCTCGACGAGCCCATCGATCGTCAGCGCGGCCGATACGTCCTTCAGCGGCAGGTGCGTGGTCGCGAGCGCGACGCGCAGCGGCCGGTGGCCGGTGCCGGCCAGCATCATCACGACGCGCGGCGTATGCGTGCGTTCGGCCAGGTATTCGGTATGGCCGGTGAACGGCACGCCCGCGTCGTTGATCGTGCTTTTCTGCAGCGGCGCGGTGACGATCGCGTCGTACCGGCCCGCCAGCGCGCCGTCGGTCGCCGCGTCAAGCAACCCGAGCACGTACCGGCCGTTCGCCGCGTCCAGCTTGCCCGCCTGCGCGGGCGCGGCCAGCGCGTGATGCGCGACCGACACCTGCGTGCCGCCGGCCAGCGTGGCCGGGTCGGCCCCGACCGCCGCCGCCCGCGCATCGAGCAGCGCCGCATCGCCGAGCACGGTGAAATGCGCGTCGGGCCAGCGCTGCGCGGCGTCACGCAGCGCCTGCACGGTCAGCTCCGGGCCGACCCCCGCGGGTTCGCCGGTCGTGATCGCGATCTGCAGCGCGGGCATGGTCATCCGATGCTCGCTCAGTTCGCCGGGCCGACGCCGCCGATCTTGTACTGCACGTACGACGAATCGCGCAGCTCGCGCAGCCAGTCGGCATAGGCCTGTTCGGCCTTGCGCTGGCCGATCGCCTGACGGGCGATGTCCATCTGCTGCTGCACCGACCCTTCCGCTTCACGGCGGCTCAGCACCTGGATCAGGTGGTAGCCGTACTCGGTGCGAATCGGCTGGCTGATCTGGCCGTCCTGCAGGCTGTTCATCGCGCGCTCGAATTCCGGCACGGTCTCGCCCGGGCTGATCCAGCCCAGATCGCCGCCCTGCGACGCCGAGCCGTCCTGCGAGTAGGTGCGCGCGAACTTCGCGAAATCGCCGCCGGCCTCGACCTGGTTGCGGATGTCGCTCAATTGCTGGCGCGCCTGGCCTTCCGACTTGCCTTCGCCGACGCGCAGCAGGATGTGGCGCACGTGCGTCTGCACGATCTTCGGCGCCGCGGCGCTCGCGCCCTGGCTCTGGCGGCGGTCGACGAGACGCACGATCTCGAAGCCGTCCGGCACGCGGATCAGCGTCGGGTTGACCTGGCCCGGGCGCAGCTTCGACGCGGCGTCGACGACGTCGGCCGGCAGCGCGCTCGGCGCCTTGAAGCCGAGATCGCCGCCCTTCTTCGCGTCGTTCGCTTCGGAGTTGTTCTTCGCGAGGCGCTCGAAATCGGCGCCCGACTTCGCCTGCTGCAGCAGCGCTTCGGCCTTCTTCTGCGCGGCTTCGATGTCGGCCTGCGGCGCGTTGGTGGGCGCCTTGATGAAGATGTGCTGGAAGCGCAGGTCCTGCTGCTGCGCCGCGTTCGGCCCGCGCTGGCTCGCGATGTAGTTCGCGACCTCGGCGTCCGATACCGTGATCTTGCCGTCGACTTCGCGCTCGCGCAGCTTCGACAGCATCAGCTCGGTACGCGCATCGTTCGTGAAGATGCTCCACGGCACGCCTTGCGCCTCGAGACGCGCGCGGTACTGGTCGAGCGTCATCCCGTTCGCCTGCGCGAGACGCTGCAGCGTGGCCTGCACGGTCGCGTCGTCGATGCGGATCCCGTCGTCCTTGGCCTTTTGCACCTGGATACGCTCGAGCACCATCTGGTTCAGCACCTGCGCGCGCAACTGGTCGGCCGGCGGCACCGGCGCGTTCTGCTGCTGCAGCCGGCGCGCGATCAGGCCGACGCGCTGGTCGAGTTCGCGGCCGGTGATCACGTCGTTGTTGACGACCGCGACGACTTCGTCGGCGAGCTGCGCACCTTGCGAACCGAGCGCCTGCGCCGCAGCGGGCGCGGCGGCGAGCAGCGCGGCGGACGCGGCGAGGCTGGACACGACTGCCGCGAAACGAAGGGTTTTCTTCATTGCCACTGAAACTCCATTGAAATCGTGCTGACCGGTGCAGACATTGCCGGCGTTACTCGTAGTTGCTGAAGCGGGACATCGGCGGCGGCGGCGGCGGCAACGGCGTGTAGCCCGGCACCCCGGCGCGGAATGCGGACACGAGGCCGTTGTCGACCGTCGACAAGCCCTTGAGCGTCAGTTGCATCATGAATCGCGTCGACGAGTTCTGCTGTCCCGACGAATTGATGCCGTTCGCGGCCCGCTGCACCCCGACGCCGAGCGCCCAGCAATCCGCGTCGTATTGTAAGCCGACCAGACCGTCGACCACGCGATCTCCGGCGAAGTCGTAGTTGAAGCGGCCGATCGCATACAGGCGGCGCGTGAGCGGCCACTGCGCGGACACCAGGAACTGGTTGATCGGCTGGTTGTCGAGCGTGGTGTTCGTGCGCGTATAGCGGTAGCCGACGTTGATCACGCGGCGCTCGCCCGGGCTGTAGCCGAAACCGATACTCGACTTCACGAGCTGGTTGTTGTTCTGGTTGTACTGGAACGCCGTTTCCGACATGAAGCCCGAGCCGAGCTTCAGCGCGGCGCCGACGATCAGGTCCGAGTGGCGCGCCAGCACGGCGCTCTGCCCGGGCGTCAGCGTGACGCGCTGATCCGCGAAGTAGTACTGCTGCGCGATCACGAAGCGCGCGCGCTCGTCGCCGGTGCGCGGATCGATGAAGCGCGACGTGAGGCCGGCCGTGATCCGGTTCGCGTCGGCGATCCGGTCGTTACCGACGAACGTGTTCGGCTGGTAGATCTCCGCGAGGCCGAAGTCAGATTCCGCGGTGTCGAACAGCGGCGCGTTCGACTGGTCGCGATACGGCGTGTACACGTAGTACAGGCGCGGCTCGAGGGTCTGGATGAAGTCCTGGCCGAACAGGCGCACCGAACGGTCGAAGATCAGGCCCGAATCGAAGCTCACGGTCGGGATCGACTCGGTGAAGCGCTTCGGGCTGTTCGGCGTGGTCGACGACAGGTAGTTCAGGTCGTACGACGCGAAGTGGTACTGGACCTTCGGCACGACGAAGTAGCCGGGCCCGTACACGCCGTACGAGATGTACGGATTGAAGACGATGCGGTCGCCTTCGGTCGCGTCGGCGGTCGTGATGCGGAACCGCGAATAATCGGCTTCCGCGCCGAAGTCGAAGCCGCCGACGTTGTACTTCGTGTACTTCACGTTCAACTGCGGCTCGCGGCTGTACGGCGCGATCGACGGCGGCAGCGTCTGCCAGTGCTGGTAGCGCGCGAGCACCGACCACGGGCCGTTGTTGTACGTAAGGCCGGCTTCCTGCTGGTACAGCGTCTGCGTCCCGTTGATGAACTGGTTCGCCGACCCGAGGTCTTCCGGATACGTGTTGTCCGAGACCTTGTTGTAATAGACGTAGCCGCCGAAGCCGCCGCCGAAGTTCTGCTGGTGCTGCCAGTAGATCGCGTAGCGGTTGCGGTGCGCGAGCCGGTCGTCCGGCAGGTAATTGGCCGTGAACGTGCCCGAATACGACGGCGACAGATAGCGGAACGTCGCCTCGGCCATCACGCCGCGCCGCGAGATGATGCGCGGCGTGAGCGTCAGGTCGCGGTTCGGCGCGATGTTGAAGTAGTACGGCAGCGACAGCTCGAAGCCGTTGCTCGAGTTCACCGAGAACGTCGGCGGCAGCAGGCCGCTGCGCCGCTCGCCCGACAGCGGGAACGTCATCCACGGGCTCGCGAAGATCGGCACGCCCTGGAAGAACAACACGCCGTTGCGCGCGGTGCCCTCGTCGGCGCCCGTATCGAAGTCGAAGCGGCTGCCCTTGATGTACCACGCGGGGTTCGTCGCGCACTGGCATGCGGTGTACGTGCCGTTGACGAACACCGAGCGCTCGTTGTCGACCATGTCGACGCGCTCCGCGCTGCCCGACCCGCCCGTCACGTTGAAGTGATACTTCGGCGCGGTCATGAAGCCCTGGTTCGCCTCGACCTTCAGGTGCGCCTCGGGGCCCGCGAACGACGTGCCGCCGTTGATCACCTTGACCTGGCCGTACGCATCGGCCATGTCGGTATCCTGATCGTAGTGGATCGCGTCGGCCTTCACGACGGCATCGCCGCGCCGCAGCTCGGCGGCGCCCTTCGCGGCGAGATCCTGCTCGGCGGTGCCGCTCGTGTGGTCGGCGATCACGAACGCGGCCGGCTTCGCGCCGTCCTTCAGCGGATGATCCTCGAGCTGGGGTGCGAGACGCAGATCCCACGGCGAGTCGAGCGGCTGCGGCTGCGCAGCGGCGCCCGACAGCTGCGCGTACGACACGGCCGGCACGAGGCCGGGCACGGCCAGGAGCGCGAGCGCGAGCCGCCGTTTGCGCGGCGCCCCGTCACCGGGGAAAACATTCGGGAATAGCGGTTTGGGCGGCATCTATCGTTTGGCGAATCGCCCCTTGTCAACCGCGCCTGCACGGCACCTTCGCGCGCGGCGGACCGCGCCGTCGAGCCGCGACTGCGGCTCTTCGCAAACCGGGGAGGCGATCGGGCGGACGTCGCGACAGGCGCGGGCCTGCACGGCGGAAGCTGACGCGGGGCGCGTCAAAAAAGTCGTGGGGTATTATATGGCAAGACGTTCCCCCCTCCGCCGAGTTTCATGACGCCCCCATCCGCCGCATCCCAGCCCGACGCCCGCCTCGACGCGCTCACCGCGTGGCTGCGCCCGCTCGCCGGGCGCTACGCCCTCGATCTGTCGACCCTCGCGCCCGCGTCGTCGGACGCCAGTTTCCGCCGCTATTTCCGCGTCGCGTCCGCCGCGAGCCCCGGCGGCACGCTGATCGCCGTCGACGCGCCGCCGCCCGAGAAGTGCCGCGAATTTGTCCAGGTCGCGCAGTTGCTCGCCGCGGCCGGCGACCACGTGCCGGACGTGCTCGCCCACGATTTCGACGCGGGCTTCATGCTCGTGACGGATCTCGGCCGCACGTCGTACATCTCGGTGCTCGATCCGGCCGACCCGGCCGCCGCAAAACCGCTGATGCGCGCGGCGCTCGACGCGCTGATCCGCTTCCAGCTCACGTCGAAGCCCGACGTGCTGCCGCCGTTCGACGAAGCGTTCCTGCGCCGCGAAATGGAGCTGATGCCCGAATGGTTCGTCGGCCGCCACCTCGGCAAGCCCGTCACCGACGCGATGCGCGGCACGCTCGACCGCACGTTCGCGCTGCTGGTCGCGAGCGCGCACGCGCAGCCGCAAGGCTTCATGCTGCGCGACTTCATGCCGCGCAACCTGATGGTCTGCGAGCCGAACCCGGGCGTGCTCGACTTCCAGGACGCCGTGTACGGGCCGCTGACGTACGACGTCGTGTCGCTGCTGCGCGACGCGTTCATCAGCTGGGACGAGGAATTCGAGCTCGACTGCTTCGCGTACTACTGGGAAAAGGCGAAAAAGGCCGGCCTGCCGGTCGATCCCGACTTCGGCGAGTTCTACCGCCAGCTCGAATGGATGGGCCTGCAGCGCCACATCAAGATCCTCGGCCTGTTCGCGCGCATCAACTACCGCGACGGCAAGCCGCACTACCTGAACGACCTGCCGCGCTTCCTCGCGTATGCGCGCAAGGTCGCGCTGCGCTATCGCCCGCTTGTGCCGTTCGCGAAGCTGCTCGACGAGCTCGAGGGCAACGCGCCGGCCGACGTCGGCTATACGTTCTGAGCGCCCTTACACCCAGTCGAACATGAGCCCTACCCTGACCACGGCGATGATCTTCGCCGCCGGACGCGGCGAACGGATGCGTCCGCTGACCGACACCTGCCCGAAGCCGCTGCTCGAAGCCGGCGGCAAGCCGCTGATCGTGTGGCAGATCGAGGCGCTCGCGCGTGCGGGCATCGACACGATCGTGATCAACCATGCGTGGCTCGGCGAACGAATCGAGGCCGCGCTCGGCGACGGTTCGCGCTGGGGCGTGCGGATCGCGTATTCGGCCGAAGGCGAAGCGCTGGAAACCGCCGGCGGCATCGCACAGGCGCTGCCGCTCATCGAGCGCGACGGCCAACCGACCGTGTTCGCGGCCGTCAGCGGCGACGTGTACTGCGCCTTCGACTACCGGACGCTCGCGCCGCGCGCCGCCCGGATGGCCGCACTCGACACGCCGGCGATGCACCTCGTGATGGTGCCGAACCCGCCGTTCCACCCGGCCGGCGACTTCGCGCTCGGCGACGACGGCCGTCTCGCGCTCGACGGCGCCGCGCGCTTCACGTTCGGCAACATCGGCCTGTACGACACACGGATGTTCCGCGATCTCGCGCCCGGCACGCGGCGCGCGCTGACGCCGTACTACCGCGCGGCGATCGAGGCCGGCCGCGCGACCGGCGAACTGTACGAAGGCATCTGGGAAAACGTCGGCACGCCCGCGCAGCTCGGCGAGCTGGACGCGCGGCTGCGCGCCGCGGGCTGAGCGGAGCCGACGGACGGCCGCGCACCGTCGTGCCGGCCGCCCGCTGCGCGCCACGGCACGCAGCACACCCGCAAGCCGTTACGCGGCCTCGGCCTCTTCCCCGCCGGCTGCCGCGCGCTGCTGCTGCAGCGCCCACATCTGCGCATACAGCCCGTCGGCGCGCACGAGTTCGTCGTGCGTGCCGCGCTCGACGATCCGCCCGTGATCCATCACGAGAATCTGCTGCGCGTGCACGACCGTCGACAGCCGGTGCGCGATCACGAGCGTCGTGCGATGCCGCGCGATCTGGTCGAGTTCGTGCTGGATCGCGCGTTCCGAGCGCGAATCGAGCGCCGACGTCGCTTCGTCGAACAGCAGCACCGGCGGATCCTTCAGCAGCGTGCGCGCGATCGCGACGCGCTGCTTCTCGCCGCCGGACAGCTTCAGCCCGCGCTCGCCGACCGGCGTGTCATAGCCCTTCGGCAAGCTCTCGATGAAATCGTGGATGTGCGCGGCGCGCGCGGCCGCGACCACCTCGTCGCGGCTCGCCGTCGGCCGGCCGTACGCGATGTTGTAGTAGATCGAGTCGTTGAACAGCACGGTGTCCTGCGGCACGATCCCGATCGACGCGCGCAGCGATTCCTGCGTGACGTCGCGAATGTCCTGGCCGTCGATCCGGATCGCGCCGCCCGTCTGCCGGTCGAGATCGTAGAAGCGGAACAGCAGCCGCGACAGCGTCGATTTCCCTGAACCGCTGTGGCCGACCACCGCGGTCGTCGTGCCGGCCTCGATCGTAAAGGTCACGTCGTGCAGGATCGGCCGCGACGGCTCGTACGCGAAGTTCACGTGCTCGAAGCGCACCTGCGCGCCGGCCACCGCGAGCGGCGGCGCATCCGGCCGGTCGGCCACTTCCTTCGGCGCCGACAGCAGCCCGAACATCCGATCCATGTCGGTGAGGCTCTGCTTCAGCTCGCGATAGACGACGCCCAGGAAATTCAGCGGGATGTACAGCTGCAGCATGAACGTGTTGATCAGCACGAGATCGCCGAGCGTCAGCTTGCCCGCGAGCACGCCCTGCGTCGCGCGCCACAGGATGAACACGAGCCCCGTGCCGATGATCGCCTGCTGGCCGAAGTTCAGCACCGACAGCGAGTTCTGCGAGCGGATCGCGGCCTTCCGGTAGCGCTTCAGGTTCTCGTCGTAGCGCTGCGCCTCCCACTCCTCGTTGCCGAAGTACTTCACCGTCTCGTAGTTGATCAGCGAGTCGATCGCCCGCGAGTTCGCGCGCGAATCGAGTTCGTTCATCGTGCGGCGGAAGTGCGTGCGCCAGTTGGTGACCTTCACGGTGAACACGATGTACGTGACCAGCGCCGCGAACGTCACGTACGCGTAGTAGGCCTCGTACTTGACCACGAAGAAGCCGAGCACGAGCCCGACCTCGACGAGCGTCGGCAGAATGCTGTACAGCGAGTACGAAATCAGTTGCTGGATGCCGCGCGTGCCGCGCTCGATGTCGCGCGACATGCCGCCCGTCTGGCGTTCGAGATGAAACCGCAGCGACAGCCCGTGCAGGTGTCGGAACACCTGCAGCGCAAGCTGGCGCACCGCGCTCTCCGTGACCTTCGAGAACAGGATCTCGCGCAGCTCGGTAAAGAGCGACGTCGACAGCCGCACGAGCGCATACGCGACGACCAGCAGCCCGACACCGCCCGCGAGCACGATCCCGGCCGACTGCTCGGCACGGCCGAGCGCGGTGAGCTGCTGCACGGCGGACAGGTGATCGACGATACGCTTCATCACGACCGGCACGCCGAGGTTCGCGACCTTCGCGCCGATCAGGCAGCCGAGCGCGAGCGCGACCCGCCATTTGTAGGTGGTCAGGTACGGCAGCAGCGACCGGATCGTCTGCCAGTCGTTGCGAGGCCCGGTCGAAGCCGGCGCGGGCTCGCCGGAAGCGGGAAATCGGCGCATGGGGAAAAGGTCCTGCGGCGATGCCGGACGCGCGTATCGACGGCCGGCTCGCGCGCTTTCTCGTACAATTTGCGAACGTTGTATTGTCGCAGAAGCCGCTTCGCGCCGCTGCCGGCGGCCTTGCCGGCCGGCCTGCGCGCGGCGGCCCATTTATTACAGGATGAAAGCCCCCGCCATGACCGATTCGACCCTCGAACTCCCGCAGAAGCAGCCCGCGCTGCGCGTCGTCCCGCAACCGCACGACGCGAACGTTCACGGCGACGTGTTCGGCGGCTGGATCATGTCGCAGGTCGACATCGCCGGCTCGATTCCCGCGAGCCAGCGCGCGAACGGCCGCGTCGCGACGGTCGCGGTCAACTCGTTCGTGTTCAAGCAGCCGGTATTCGTCGGCGATCTGCTGAGCTTCTACGCCACGATCATGCGCACCGGCAACACGTCGATCACGGTCGACGTCGAGGTGTACGCGCAGCGCATGCGCCTGATGGGCGAAGTCGTGAAGGTCACCGAAGCGACGCTCACCTACGTCGCGACCGGCCCGGACCGCAAGCCGCGGCAACTGCCGCCGCTCTGACGCGGGCACGCGCAGCGGCGCGGCAGGCGGCCGTCAATGCGTGGCCGTCAGCCCGAACTCCCGCATCGCGGGCAGGAAATCGTGATTCAGCTTCGGCTTGCGCGACAGCTTCACCAGCACGTAGCGCTGGAACGGCGCGAGCCGCTGCCACTGCGCGAGCGCGGGCGCCGGCAGCCCGGCCAGCGCGCTCTGCTGCACGAGCGACTCCGGCACCGTGTCGACGTCGCGCCAGGCCGGCTGCTCGTCCGGCTGAAACCATGACGGCTCCAGATCGGCGTGCGTGCGCAGCATTTCGAACAGCGCATGATCGAAGTTGGGCTCGATCGCGGTGTCGTCGTCGGCCGGGAAGCGCGCGAGCAGCTTGCGATCCTCGAGCGGCAGCAGTTGCCACTGTTCGAGCGAAATCCGCAGCCCGAAGCGGTCGAGATTGAAACGCACGATCATCGGGATGTACGTGAAGTTTTCCGACGAATCGTGTTCGAAGTTGAAGAGCAACGGAGCGTCGCTGAGTCCCATGGTCGTTACCTGACGTGGCGGATGCCGGCGCGGCCGGCTTGCCTGGGGTATTTTAGAACCTCTGCGCGCGGGCGGCGGCACGATCGTCGCCGGCCGTGCGTCGAATCAACGGGAGTGCTCGTGAATCCGACCCAATCAGACGATCCGCGCGACGCGTTGCGCGATGAAGCGCGCGGCGCGATCGAGCTGCCCGTGAGCCGCACGCGCGGCGGCGCGGTCGAAACCGCGCACGACTTCGTCGGCCAGGAATGGCCGGTCGCACTCGTCTTCAACGGCATCTCGCACGCGGTGATGATGTGTACCCCATGCGACCTCGAAGCGTTCGCGGTCGGCTTCGCGATCTCGGAGGGGATCGTCGCGCGCGGCAGCGACATCAAGGACATCGAGGTAATCCTGCATGCCGATGCGCCGTTGCCGCACGCGGAAGTCCACCTGGAAGTCGTCCAGCAGGCGTTCGCCGCGCTGAAGGACCGGCGCCGCGCGCTCGCCGGGCGCACGGGCTGCGGCGTGTGCGGCATCGAAAGCATCGACCTGCTCGATCTGGCGCCCGAACGCGTGCCCGATACCGGCTTTCTCGCGCGCCTCGCGCCCGATGCGCTGGCGCGCGCCGCGCATGCGCTGCCGGCGCATCAGGCGCTCACGAAACTGACCGGCGGCCTGCACGCGGCCGCGTGGTGCGACGCAACAGGCGCGATCCGTGCGGCATTCGAGGATGTCGGCCGCCACAATGCGCTCGACAAGCTGATCGGCTCGCTCGTGCTGTCGCGCGCCGATACCACCGACGGCTTCGTGTTCCTGTCGAGCCGCGCGAGCTACGAGCTGGTACGCAAGGCCGCGCGGGTCGGCATCCCGCTGGTCGCGACCATCTCCGCGCCGTCGTCGCTCGCGATCGAGATCGCGAAGGCGGCCGGCTTGCGGCTCGTCAGCTTCTGCCGCGAAACGGGCCACGTCGACTACGGCACGGCCTGATCGCGATCGCGGCCGCGCACCGGCGATCCCCCGCCGGCGCGGCCTGCGCCGTCAGTCGAACTGACGGAAATCCGGCTTGCGCTTTTCGAAGAACGCCGTCATCGCCTCGCGCGCTTCCGGCGCGCGCAGCATCGCCGAGAAGTGACGCGCTTCCTCGGCCATCCGCGCGGGCGTCGCCACGCCGCCCGTCTCCTTGAGCAGCGCCTTCGTCACACGCAGCGATGCCGCCGGCAGCGCCGCCAGCTTCGCCGCCTGCTTCGCCGCGAATGCGTCGAGCTCCGCCGCCGGCAGCACGCGGTTGACGATGCCGATCCGGTGCGCTTCCAGCGCGTCGAACGCCTCGCCCAGCAGCAGCTTCTCGGCGGCGACCTGATGGCCGGCCAGGCGCGGCAGCAGCGCGCTCGACGCGGCTTCCGGGCACAGCCCGAGCTGCACGAAAGGCAGCGAGAACGTCGCGGTGTCGGCCGCGTAGACCAGATCGCAGTGCAGCAGCATCGTCACGCCGACGCCGACCGCAATGCCCGGCACCGCTGCCACGATCGGCTTGCTCGCGCTGCTGATCCGCGCCAGGAACTGGAACACCGAGGCGGTGTCGTCCTTCGGCGGCGATTTCAGGAAATCCTCGAGATCATTGCCCGCGCTGAAATTGCCGTCGCTGCCGCGCAGCAGGATCACGCGCGTCGCCTTGTCTTCCTGCGCGTCGGCGAGCGCGTCGGCCATCGTCTGGTACATCGCCGCCGTCAGCGCATTCTTCTTCGCCGGGCGTGCGATCGTGATCGTCATCACGCCGTCGGCGCGTTCCACTTGAATGTCGGCCACAACCGTCTCCTTTGACTGTCTCTACCGGAATGAAAAAACGGTGCGCGAGCTCGTGGCCCGCGCACCGTCGTCGCTTTTATCCGCGCCTCGCTTACAGGCGCTCGATGATGCCCGCGGCGCCCATGCCGGTGCCGACGCACATCGTGACCATCCCGTACTTCAGGTTGCGGCGGCGCAGGCCGTGCACGACGGTCGCCGCGCGGATCGCGCCGGTCGCGCCGAGCGGGTGGCCCAGTGCGATCGCGCCGCCCATCGGGTTGACCTTCGACGGATCGAGGCCGAGGTCGCGCATCACCGCCAGCGATTGCGCGGCGAACGCTTCGTTCAGTTCGATCCAGTCGAGATCGTCCTGTTTCAGGCCGGCGGCCTTCAGCGCGGCCGGAATCGCTTCCTTCGGACCGATACCCATGATTTCCGGCGGCACGCCGCGCACCGCGAAGCTCACGAAGCGCGCGAGCGGCGTCAGGTTGAATGCCTTGAGCACCTTCTCCGACACGACGAGCAGCGCGCCCGCGCCGTCCGACGTCTGCGAGCTGTTGCCGGCCGTGACCGAGCCCTTGTTCGCGAACACCGTGCGCAGCTTCGCGAGGCCTTCGAGCGACGTATCCGCGCGCGGACCTTCGTCGAGCTTGATCTCGCGCGTCTTCACGTCGACTTCGCCGGTCGCGAGGTTCGGGAAACGCTCGGTGATCGTGTACGCGGCGATTTCGTCGCCGAACTCGCCGGCCTGCTGCGCGGCGAGCGCCTTGCGGTGCGACTCGACCGAGAACGCGTCCTGGTCCTCGCGGCTCACCTTCCACTGCTCGGCGACGCGCTCGGCCGTCAGGCCCATCCCGTACGCGATGCCGAAGTCTTCGCTGCGATCGAAGATGTGCGGCGACATCGACGGCTTGTTGCCCATCATCGGCACCATGCTCATCGATTCGCAGCCGCCCGCGAAGATCGCGTCCGATTCGCCGACGCGGATGCGGTCGGCCGCCATCGCCAGCGCGGTGATGCCCGACGCGCAGAAGCGGTTGACCGTCACGCCGCCGACCGTCTGCGGCAGGCCCGCCAGCAGCGCGCCCATGCGCGCGACGTTCAGGCCCTGCTCTGCTTCCGGAATCGCGCAGCCGATGATCGCGTCCTCGATCACCTTCGTGTCGAGGCCGGGCACCTGAGCGACCGCCGACTTGATCGCGTGAACCAGGAGTTCGTCGGGGCGCGTGTTCTTGAAGACACCGCGCGGGGCCTTGCCAATCGGGGTGCGGCTGGCGGCGACGATGTATGCGTCTTGCAGTTGTTTGCTCATTTCAGACTCCTTGTCTGCTCGCTCAGTTACGCACCGGCTTGCCGGTCTGCAACATGCCCATGATCCGTTCCTGCGTCTTCTGCGTGCCCAGCAGCTCGACGAACGCGCGACGCTCGAGCGCGAGCAGCCATTCTTCGTCGACGAGGCTGCCGGCTTCGACGTCGCCGCCGCACACGGCTTCGGCGATGCGGCTCGCGATCAGGTAGTCGTGGTCGCTGATGAAGCGGCCGTCACGCATGTTGACGAGCGATGCCTTGATCGTCGCGATCGCCGAGCGGCCCGCGACCGGCACGTCCTTCGCGCGCAGCGGCGCGCGGTAGCCGGTGGCGGCCAGCGCACGCGCTTCCTTCTTCGCGGTGTCGAGCAGTTCGAACACGTTGAAGACGATCGTGTCGGACGGCTTCACGTAGCCCATCGCACGCGCGTCGTGCGCGGACGACGACACCTTCGCCATCGCCGCGTTCTCGAACGACTTCGTGACGAACTTCAGGATGTCGGTGGTCGCGTTCGCGGCCGTCGCGGCTTCCGCTGCGCGCAGCGCCGCTTCCTTCAGGCCGCCGCCGGCCGGCACGAGGCCGACGCCCACTTCGACGAGGCCGATGTAGCTCTCGACGTGCACGACGCGCTTCGCGCTGTGCAGCATCAGTTCGCACCCGCCGCCGAGCGCGATGCCCGACACGGCCGCGACGACCGGCACGTTCGCGTACTTCACGCGCAGCATGCCTTCCTGGAACTTCTTCACGAACGGCTCGATGCCCTTCGCGCCGCCCATCATGAACGCGGGCATCGCCTCCTCGAGGTTCGCGCCGGCCGAGAACGGGCCGCCCGGCGTGCCGAGCTTCAGCGACGTCGGCTGCCAGATCACCACGCCCTTGTAGTCCTTCTCCGCGAGTTCGATCGCCTGCACGAGGCCGTCGATCACGCTCGGTCCGATCGTGTTCATCTTCGACTTGAACGACACGATCACGACGTCGTCCTCGCCGGCACGGTCGTCGACCCACGCGCGCACCGCGTCGGTTTCGAACAGCGTCTTGCCGTACGTCTTCGGGTCTGCGCCGGCTTCGCCGACGAGCGGCGCACGGAACACCTGCTTGTCGTACACGGCCAGGTCCGAACGCGGCACGAAACGCTTGGCGGCCGGCGCCCACGAGCCTTCTGCCGTGTGCACGCCGCCCTTCTCGGCGACCGGGCCTTCGAGTACCCACGACGGCAGCGGCACGTTCGCGAGCGCCTTGCCGGCCGCGATGTCTTCCTGCACCCATTCGGCGACCTGCTTCCAGCCGGCGGCCTGCCAGCCTTCGAACGGGCCTTCGTTCCAGCCGAAGCCCCAGCGGATCGCGAGGTCGACGTCGCGCGCGTTGTCGGCGATCGATTCGAGATGCACGCCGATGTAGTGGAACACGTCGCGGAAGATCGACCACAGGAACTGCGCGTGCGGATGGTTCGTCTCGCGCAGCAGCTTCAGGCGTTCCGCCGGCGGACGCTTCAGGATGCGGCCGACCGTTTCGTCCGCCTTCGCGCCCGAGTCGACGTAGGTGCCCGTCTTCGCGTCGAGCACCTTGATCGCCTTGCCTTCCTTCTTGTAGAACCCGCCGCCCGTCTTCTGGCCGAGCGCGCCCTGCTTCACCAGCTCGGCGAGCACGGCGGGCGTCTGGTAGACCGGGAAGAACGGATCGTCGGCGAGCTTGTCCTGCATCGTCTTGATCACGTGCGCCATCGTGTCGAGGCCGACCACGTCCGCGGTGCGGAACGTCGCCGACTTCGCGCGGCCGAGGCGGCTGCCCGTCAGGTCGTCGACTTCGTCGAAGCGCAGGCCGAACTTCGCGGCCTCGGTGATCACCGCGAGGATCGAGAAGATGCCGACGCGGTTCGCGATGAAGTTCGGCGTGTCCTTCGCGCGCACGACGCCCTTGCCGACGACGCTCGTCAGGAACGTTTCGAGCTGGTCGAGGATTTCCGGCCGCGTATGCGCGGTCGGGATCAGCTCGACGAGGTGCATGTAGCGCGGCGGGTTGAAGAAATGCACGCCGCAGAAGCGCGCCTTCAGCTCGTCCGAGAAGCCTTCGGACAGCTTCGTGATCGACAGGCCCGACGTGTTGGTCGCGAAGATCGCGTGCGAGGCGATGTGCGGTGCGACCTTCTTGTACAGGTCGTGCTTCCAGTCCATCCGCTCGGCGATCGCCTCGATCACGACGTCGCATTCGGCGAGCTTCGCGATGTCGTCCTCGTAGTTCGCCGCTTCGAGATACTTCGCGTCGTCCTTCACGCCGAACGGCGCGGGCGACAGCTTCTTCAGGTTCTCGATCGCCTTCAGCGCGATCGCGTTTTTCGGGCCTTCCTTGGCCGGCAGGTCGAACAGCAGCACCGGCACGCGCGCGTTGACGAGGTGCGCGGCGATCTGCGCGCCCATCACGCCGGCGCCCAGCACGGCGACCTTGCGAATCAGGAAATTGCTCACGGGATGTCTCCGGATAGTGTCGTGCAGCGCGGAATATGGGGGCTGCACGGCGAAGTGAGTACCAGAACCGTTGCGTTCGGGCGGCGCGCGGCGCGCACCGCCCGGACTTGGATCAGAACAGCGATTCGTCGACTTCCATCAGCGTCTTCGAACCGGCGCGCGCGGCGCGGATCGTCGATGCCGTTTCGGGCAGCAGGCGCGCGAAGTAGAAGCGGGCGGTGGCGAGCTTCGACTTGTAGAACGGATCGCCCGACGCTTCGTTGTCGAGGGCGATGCGCGCCATGCGCGCCCAGAAGTACGAGAACACCAGGTGGCCGACGGTGCGCAGGTACGGCACGGCCGCGGCGCCGACTTCGTCCGGGTTCTGCATCGCCTTCATGCCGATTTCCATCGTCAGCTTCTGCACCTTTTCACCGATGTCGGCGAGCGGGTTGATGAACTCGGCCATCTCCGGCTTCACGCCTTCGGCTTCCGCGAATTCGGTCACGAGCTTGCCGAACTTCTTCAGCTTCGCGCCCATGTCGCCGAGCACCTTGCGGCCCAGCAGGTCGAGCGACTGGATCGAGTTCGTGCCTTCGTAGATCATGTTGATCCGCGCGTCGCGCACGTACTGCTCCATGCCCCACTCGGAGATGAAGCCGTGGCCGCCGTAGATCTGCATCGCATGGTTCGTGCACTCGAACGCGTTGTCGGTCAGGAACGCCTTGATGATCGGCGTGAGCAGCGCGACGAGGTCGGCCGCTTCCTTGCGCACCGCTTCGTCGGCGTGCGACAGCTCCTTGTCGATCTGCAGCGCGGACCAGTACGTGAATGCGCGCGCGCCTTCCGCGTAGGCCTTCTGCGTGAGCAGCATGCGGCGCACGTCCGGGTGCACGATGATCGGGTCGGCCGGCTTGTCCGGTGCCTTCGGGCCGGTCAGCGAACGCATCTGCAGGCGTTCCTTCGCGTACGTCAGCGAGTTCTGGTACGCGACTTCCGTGAGGCCGAGGCCCTGCATGCCGACACCCAGACGCGCGGCATTCATCATCACGAACATCGCGTTCAAGCCCTTGTTCGGCTCGCCGACCATCCAGCCCTTCGCACCGTCGAGGTTCATCACGCACGTCGAGTTGCCGTGGATGCCCATCTTGTGCTCGATCGAGCCGCACTTGATGCCGTTGCGCTCGCCCGGCTCGCCCGAAGCGTCCGGAATGAACTTCGGCACGATGAACAGCGAGATCCCCTTCGTGCCTTGCGGCGCGTCCGGCAGGCGCGCGAGCACGAGGTGGACGATGTTCTTCGACATGTCGTGCTCGCCGCTCGAGATGAAGATCTTCGTGCCGCTGATCGAGTACGAGCCGTCGCCGTTCGGTTCGGCCTTGGTGCGCAGGATGCCGAGATCGGTGCCGCAGTGCGGCTCGGTCAGGCACATCGTGCCGGTCCATTCGCCCGACACGAGCTTCGGCAGGTATTGCTGCTGCAGTTCCGGCGCGCCGTGCGCGTGCAGGCATTCGTACGCGCCGTGCGACAGGCCCGGATACATCGTCCAGGCCTGGTTCGCCGAGTTCAGCATTTCGTAGAGTGCGTTGTTCACGAACGCGGGCAGGCCCTGGCCGCCGTAGTCCGGATCGCAGCCGAGCGCCGGCCAGCCGGCTTCGACGTATTGCCGGTAGGCCTCCTTGAAGCCGGTCGGGGTCTTCACGACGCCGTCGCCTTCATACGTGCAGCCTTCGCGGTCACCGACCTGGTTCAGCGGGAACAGTACCTCGGAGCAGAACTTGCCCGCTTCCTCGAGGACCTGGTTGATCGTGTCGGCGTCGAGGTCCGCATGCTTGGGCATTTGCTTGACTTCGGCTTCGACGTTCAGAAGCTCGTGCAACACGAATTGCATGTCGCGCAGCGGCGCGGCGTACTGTCCCATGACTCTCTCCAAAGGTGGGCAAACGGCTCGAGCTCCTGGCGGGCGGGTCACGCGCCGCTAACGGCTCTCGCTCTGATACGAAACAATCGTCTTTTCCAGCGCGGCCCACGTGAGGCGCACGGCGTCCGGCGAATGCAGGAAGCGTGCGTCGTGATGCAGGCCGAGCGTGAAGCTGTACAACTCGAAGAGCATCAATTCCGGATCCGTGTCCGCGCGCAGATGCCCTTCTTCCATCGCCTGCGAAATGGCGCGCAGCAACGCGGCACGCCAGGCGGTCACGCTCGCGATCAACTGTTCGCGCACGGGGCTGTCCGGCCGGTCGTCGTACTCCACCGCGCCGCTGATGTAGATGCACCCGGTCGTCACCTCCTGGATGCGCTTCTCCATCCAGCGCGCCAGCATCGCCCGAAGACGCGGCAGACCGCGCGCCTCGCGCAGGCTCGGAAAGAACACCTCGTTCTCGAAACGATGGTGGTACTCGCGCACGACCTCGACCTGCAGGTCCTCGCGCGATCCGAAGTGCGCGAACACGCCGCTCTTGCTCATCTGCATGCGCTCGGCCAGCAGGCCGATCGTCAGCCCCTCCAGCCCGTCACGGCTGGCGAGGTCCAAAGCAGCTTCGAGTATCGCGGCACGCGTCTGTTCGCCTTTTCGCATAGCTATTTCTGTAACCGTTCGGGGGTTCGAATAAAATCGAACGGCCGTACTATTATTGAGTGCGGCCGCTCGCGAAACAAGGAAATTATTAGAAACCGGTGTCTAACCGAGCCGCTATTTTGCGCGATTCCGGCGGGACCGGAGCGGCTTTTCCGCACGAACGTGCGGACGGATTTTTGAAGTGAATGCTTAGTCTGCGTCAGTCGTAACCGCCGACCGTCAGCGCCTTCATCAGGAGGCGGTACGTGTTGTACGCCAGCCAGTTCAGCAGCCGCTCGATGCGCGGGCGCGCGGCGTAGTGCGCGGCGTCGATCTCGCGCCCTTCGGCGAACGCGGTGGCGATCGCGTCGCGCAACTGGTTCGTGACTGCATCGTAGCGCACCAGCACGACGTTCGCTTCATTGTTCAGCATCAGGCTCAGCGCGTCCAGATTCGACGAGCCGACCGTCGCCCAGTTGTCGTCGATCACGGCGACCTTGCCGTGCAGGATCGTCTTGTCGTATTCGGCGACGCGCACGCCCGCGCGCAACAGCGAGTGATACAGGAACGGCACGGCCGTATCGAGCGCCGTGAACTCCTTGCGGCCGATCAGCACCTGCACGTCGACGCCGCGGCGGGCCGCGCCCGTCAGCGCGCGGCGCAGCTTACGGCCCGGCATGAAGTACGGATTCGCGAGCAGGATCCGCTGGCGCGCCTGGCCGATCGCCGCGAGATACGCCTTCTCGATCGCGCGGCGATTCACGACGTTGTCGCGCGCGACGAACGCCACGCTCGGCTCCGTCACGACCCGCAGCGCGCCGGCCTTGATCCACCGGTGGCTGCGCATCCAGCGCCGGAACATGTCCGGGAACGCTTCGCCGCCGTGCAGCCCGGCCGCGTACTGCGCGTACGGCTTGTGGCCGAACTGGATCCGGTGCCACTGCAGCTCGAACGCGGCGCGCACGTCGGACACCGCGGGCCCGGCCATCTCGACCGCGAAATCCCAGCGCGGGAACGGCAGCGTCGCGCTGCCCTGCGTGTAGTCGTCGACGATGTTGATGCCGCCGCAGAACGCGACCGCGTGATCGACCACCGCGAGCTTGCGGTGCGTGCGCGAGAAGCCGAAGCGGCCGAACAGGTAGCGGTTGTAGATGCAGTGCTCGACACCGGCCTCGGCCCACGTGTCGAACAGCGGCAGGCGGGCGGTGCCGATACCGTCGGTGATCACGCGCACGCGCACGCCGCGCTGCACCGCGCGGATCAGCGCGTCCGACACCGGCCGGCCGGCCGCGTCGTCGCAGAAGATGTAGGTTTCGAGCATCACCTGCTCGCGGGCGGCATCGATCCGATCGATCAGTGCCTGGAAGAATTCGCCGCCGGTTTCGCACAGCCGCACGGTGTTGCCGGCCGTAAACGCGAGCCGCGACGCGGAGCCGCGCTCCTGCAGGAACATCTGCCGCAATTGCGCGAAGCGCTTGCGGGTTTCCGCATTCATGCGGACGAGCCGTGCGGCGCCCGCGCGAGCGCCACGCGTACGGGCAATTGCAGGATCGCCTCGGCGTTCGACGGCGAGAAACAGCGCGCGGCCGCCTCGCGGAACGGCAGCCACGCGTGGTCGACGTGCTCGCGCGGCGACAGCGTCACGTCGACGCGATGCGGCACGCACAGCCCGAACCAGTGCTCGACGTTGCGCGTGACGCCCGGCGCATAGCGGTGCAGGTATTGCGGATAGATCGTGTATTCGATCCGGTGATGCCAGTCGACGAGCGCGCTGGCCGGCACGTCGGGCGTGCCGACCGCGATGCCGGTTTCCTCGGCTACTTCGCGCGCGGCGGTGAGCGCGAGCGGCTCGTCGAGCGCGTCCTTCGAGCCGGTGACCGATTGCCAGAAATCGGGCTGGTCGGCACGCTTGATCACGAGCACGTCGAGGTCGGGCGTGTAGATCACGACGAGAACGGATTCAGGGATTTTCGGCGGCTTCGTCATCTTGGTTTCATGCGGCACGGGGCCGTGCGTCGGCCCTGTGCCCCGAACGTGCGGCAAGTGCTGCGACTGTACCGCAAAAAATGAAAAAGGCGCACCGCGCCTTTTTCATGGGTGTCGTGTGGGCGTGACCGCACACACGACAGAGGGGGCGAAAGCGCGTTACGCCTTCGGCTGCTCCGGCTGACGCAGACGGATGTGCAGCTCGCGCAGCTGACGCTCGTCGACCGGGCTCGGCGCCTGCGTGAGCAGGTCCTGCGCACGCTGGGTCTTCGGGAACGCGATCACGTCGCGGATCGAATCGGCGCCGGCCATCATCGTGACGATGCGGTCGAGACCGAACGCGATACCGCCGTGCGGCGGCGCGCCGTACTGCAGCGCGTCCAGCAGGAAGCCGAACTTCGCCTGCGCTTCTTCCGCGCCGATCTTCAGCGCGCGGAACACCTTGCTCTGCACTTCCTCGCGGTGGATACGCACCGAGCCGCCGCCGATTTCCCAGCCGTTCAGCACCATGTCGTACGCCTTCGCGAGGCAGCGGCCCGGATCGGTCTCGAGGTACTCGAGGTGCTCGTCCTTCGGGCTCGTGAACGGATGGTGCGCGGCGACGTAGCGCGCGTCTTCGTCGTCATATTCGAACATCGGGAAGTCGACGACCCACAGCGGCTTCCAGCCGGCCTGGACGAGACCGTTCGCCTTGCCGAATTCCGAATGGCCGATCTTCAGGCGCAGCGCGCCCAGGCTGTCGTTGACGACCTTCGCGCGGTCGGCCGCGAAGAAGATGATGTCGCCGTCTTCAGCGCCGGTGCGCTCGAGGATCGCCGCGATCGATGCGTCGTGCAGGTTCTTGACGATCGGGCTTTGCAGGCCGTCGCGGCCCTTCGCCTTCTCGTTGACCTTGATCCACGCGAGGCCCTTCGCGCCGTAGATACGCACGAATTCCGTGTAGCCGTCGATGTCGCCGCGCGACAGCTCGCCGCCCTTCGGCACGCGCAGCGCCGCGACCCGGCCGTCCTTCGCGTTGGCCGGCGTGCTGAACACCTTGAAGTCGACGTCCTTCATCGCGTCGGTCAGCTCGGTGAATTCGAGCTGCACGCGCAGGTCCGGCTTGTCCGAGCCGAAACGCGCCATCGCTTCCGAGTACGGCATCACCGGGAATTTCGCGTCGAGCTCGACGTCGATCGTCGTCTTGAAGATGTGACGGATCATGTCCTCGAACAGGTCGCGGATTTCCTGCTCGCCGAGGAACGACGTTTCACAGTCGATCTGCGTGAATTCCGGCTGGCGGTCGGCGCGCAGATCCTCGTCGCGGAAGCACTTGGTGATCTGGTAGTAACGGTCGAAGTTCGCAACCATCAGCAGCTGCTTGAACAGCTGCGGCGACTGCGGCAGCGCGAAGAACTGGCCCGCGTTCACGCGCGACGGCACGAGATAGTCGCGCGCGCCTTCCGGCGTGCTCTTCGTCAGCATCGGCGTTTCGATGTCGATGAAGCCCTGTTCGTCGAGATACTTGCGTGCCTCGATCGCGACGCGGTAGCGCAGGCGCAGGTTGTGCTGCATCTGCGGGCGGCGCAGGTCGAGCACGCGGTGCGTGAGGCGCGTCGTTTCCGACAGGTTGTCGTCGTCGAGCTGGAACGGCGGCGTGACCGACGCGTTCAGCACGTTCAGCTCGTGGCACAGCACTTCGATCTTGCCGCTCTTCAGGCCGGCGTTGACCGTGCCTTCCGGACGGTTGCGCACGAGGCCCTTGATCTGCACGCAGAACTCGTTGCGCACGCCTTCGGCGGTCGCGAACATCTCGGCGCGATCCGGGTCGCACACCACCTGCACGAGGCCTTCACGATCGCGCAGGTCGATGAAGATCACACCGCCGTGATCGCGGCGGCGCTGCACCCAGCCGCACAGCGACACGGTTTGGCCCAGCAGGTGTTCGGTCACGAGACCGCAGTATTCAGTACGCATCGACATGATGTTTGCTTTCGTTCGGTTTGATCAACGGGCGCCGCAACGCGCGGCCCGGGCGATGATTCTTTACTTACAGCGGCGGCTCGACGGGACGGCGGGCGGGCGCCGGAACCGGCGCCGAAGGCGCCACGACGCCCATCGAGACGATGTACTTGAGCGCGGCATCGACCGACATGTCGAGTTCGATGACTTCGCTCTTCGGCAGCATCAGGAAGAAGCCGGATGTCGGGTTCGGCGTCGTGGGCACGTACACGCTCACGTACTCTTCCGTCAGATGGTTGACCACGTCGCCGCCGGGCACGCCGGTCAGAAACGCGATCGTATACGAGCCGCGGCGCGGGTATTCGATCAGCAGCGCCTTGCGGAACGCGTTGCCGCTGCTCGACAGCAGCGTGTCCGATACCTGCTTGACGCTCGTGTAGATCGGCCCGACGACCGGGATGTGGCGCACGACCGCGTTCCACCACGTGACGAGCTTCTGGCCGATGAAGTTCTGCGTGGCCAGCCCGACCACGAAGATGAACGCGAGCGTCAGCACCGCGCCGATCCCCGGCAGATGGAAGCCGAGCATCCGCTCGGGCTGCCACGATTCGGGCAGCAGGAGCAGCGTCTGATCCATCGTGCCGATGATGAGGCCGAGCACCCACAGCGTGATCGCGAGCGGGACGAGAACCAGCAAGCCGGTCAGGAACACCGTTTTCAGGGTCGTCTTTTTCATCATCTGCCGTCAATGAACCGCGCCGGCGGCGCGGGTTGGTCGCGACCCGGCCGGGCCGCGACGGTCAACTGCCGGCGGCGGGCGTCGCGGCCGGTGCCGGCGCGGCGCTCGTCGTCGTGGTGCTGCTTGAACTGCTCGCCGCGGCCGGCGCGGCCGCGGCGGGTGCGGCTTGCGCCCCGGAGGCTGCCGGCGCCGCGTCGCCCGACGTCGCCGCCGGTGCGCTGGTGCCGCCCGAGCCACCGCGGAAATCGGTGACATACCACCCCGAGCCCTTGAGCTGGAACCCGGCGGCAGTCACCTGTTTGCGAAAAGCATCCTTCCCGCATTCAGGGCATTGCGACAGCGGCGCGTCGCTCATCTTCTGGAGCACGTCCTTCGCGAAACCGCACGCTTCGCATCGATAGGCGTAGATCGGCATGATATTTTTCCCGCGGAAACTGGAAACGGCTTGCAAAACCTTGAATTATAGCCGAAACCCGGGCGTGCTCCGGCAATGGCCGAGACGCCGGCGCATCAGCGGCGGCGCCACGTGAGCCAGCGCTCGTGCCCGTCGAACACGGCCAGCGAATCGGTCACCGGCAAATCCTCCACCCGTTCGAAGTGCGGCGCGAGCAGCGCGTCGAGCTCCGCACGCTCGATGCCGAACGGCGGCCCCTTCGGCTTCGCCACCAGGAAGAAATAACCGGCCAGCAAGCCGCCCGCGGGCAGCAGCTCGGCCATCCGCGCCGCATAGTCGGCGCGCATGGCCGGCGGCAACGCGCACAGAAACGCTCGCTCGTACACCCACTGCACGTCGAACGGCGGCCGGTACTGGAAAAAATCCGCCTGCTCGACGACGTCCGCATGCGCGCCGAGCTGCGCCTTCGCGGCAGCGACCGCCTGCGCGGCGAAATCGATCGCACGCACCGGCCAGCCGGCCTGCGCGAGCCATCCGGCCTCCTGCGCGCTGCCGCAGCCGGGGATCAGCACCGCGCACGGCTCGAGCCGCCGCGCGAACACGCGAAAGCCGGCCGGCACGCCACCGAATTCCCACGGCGTCACGCCGCGCTCGAAGCGCTCGTTCCAGAACGACGCGCTGCCCGGGTCGCGCGTCGCGAAATCGGCGGCCGACGGTGCGGCCGGTTGCTTCGGATCGGACATCGCCGCGCTCCTTTCGATCAGGCGCCGTACGCGAGCGCGAGCAGCACGCGCGCGACGAGCGCGCCGACGCCGACGGCCAGGCCGAAGATCAGCAACGCCTGCATCAGCCGGTTCGTCCGTTTCTGCTCGACGAGGATCTGGCGCATCAGCTCCTCGCTCGCGGCGCGCGGCGCGTCGTGGCGCGCGGCCATCGCATGGTGGATCAGGCGCGGCAGCTGCGGCAGCGTCTTGCTCCACTGCGGCGCCTCGACCTTGAACCGCTCGTACCAGCCGCGCAGGCCGATCTGCTCGGTCATCCAGCGCTCGAGATACGGCTTCGCGGTCTTCCACAGATCGAGTTCGGGGTCGAGCGAGCGGCCGAGCCCTTCCACGTTCAGCATCGTCTTCTGCAGCAGCACGAGCTGCGGCTGGATCTCGACGTTGAAGCGGCGCGACGTCGAGAACAGGCGCATCAGCACCTGGCCGAGCGAAATGTCCTTCAGCGCGCGGTCGAAATACGGCTCGCACACCGCGCGAATCGCGCTTTCGAGCTCCTCGACGCGCGTCTCGGGCGGCACCCAGCCCGATTCGAGGTGCAGCGTCGCGACGCGGTGGTAGTCGCGCTTGAAGAACGCGAGGAAGTTCTGCGCGAGGTAGTTCTTGTCGAAATCGGACAGCGCGCCGACGATCCCGAAATCGAGCGCGATATAGCGGCCGAACGTGTTCGGATCGAGGCTCACCTGGATGTTGCCGGGGTGCATGTCCGCATGGAAGAAGCCGTCGCGGAACACCTGCGTGAAGAAGATCTCGACGCCTTCGCGCGCGAGCTTCTTGATGTCGACGCCCGCCGAGCGCAGCGTCTCGACCTGGCTGATCGGCACGCCGGTCATGCGCTCCATCACGAGCACCTGCGACGTCGAGAAATCCCAGAACATCTCCGGCACGAGCAGCAGGTCGAGGCCCGCGAAGTTGCGGCGCAGCTGGCTGCCGTTCGCGGCCTCGCGCATCAGGTCGAGCTCGTCGTGCAGGTACTTGTCGAATTCGGCGACGACCTCGCGCGGCTTCAGGCGTCGGCCGTCGGCCCACATGCGCTCGGTCCACGTCGCGATGTCGCGCATCAGCGCGAGGTCGGAATCGATCACCGGCAGCATGTTCGGGCGCAGCACCTTGACGGCGACCGCCTTGCCCGCATGCGCGCCCTGCTTCAGCTTCGCGAAATGCACCTGTGCGATCGATGCGCTCGCGATCGGCTCGCGCTCGAATTCGTCGAACAGCTCGTCGACCGGCGCGCCGAGCGATTTCTCGATGATCGCGATCGCGACGGCCGAATCGAACGGCGGCACCTGGTCCTGCAGCTTCGCGAGTTCGTTCGCGAAATCGACCGACAGCAGGTCGCGGCGCGTCGACAGCACCTGGCCGAACTTCACGAAGATCGGGCCGAGGCTTTCGAGCGCGTGACGCAGCCGTACGGCGGGCGGATCGGAATAGCGGCGGCCGATCGTCGTGATCCGCAGCAGCAGCTTCACGCGCCGGTCGTCGATCCGGGACAGCATCACTTCGTCGAGGCCAAAGCGGATGACGGTGTAGACAATCTTGATGAAACGGAAAATGCGCATGCCCTGCGGCCCTCAGTGCGCGCCGCGCGGGCCGGAACCCGTGCGCGCGCCGATTTTTTGTTCGAGTCGCTCGACCCGCTTTTCGACCCGCGCGAGCGCATCGCGCGCGCGCGCCAGTTCCGCGTCGAAACCGCCGAGCGACGTGCGCCGGACGACTTGCGGGTTCTCGTCGAGCCAGTATTCGGCGACGGAATCGAGCACGTTGCGGCCGGTGCGGCGCACGCGCGCGCCGGCGTCGCGCACGAACGTCGCGATCCGGTACGCCGCCGCGTCGCCGACCAGCTTCGCGAGATCTTCCTCAGGTTCCCAGCGCAGATGCTCGGCCAGCTTCGCGATCTGCGTCGCGAATTCCGCGTCGCCCTCGATCTTCACGTGCTTCATCACGGCCGCCTGGCCGCCCTGCAGGAACGCGGCGACCGTGTCGCCGGCAAGCGCGATCGACACGTCGACCTGTTGCGCATCGTGCGCGTCGACGGCCGACAGATAACCGTCGGGCTGCACGAGCAGCGTGAGCGTGACGGGAGGCACGTCGATCCGGGCAGTCTTGCCCGCATAGGGAATCAGGCGGTCGCGCGCCCACGATTCGCGCGCGAGCAGGTGATTGACGGCAGCAGCAAAAGGCTTGGCGGCAAAGGTCATCGGGCTGGGAAAGAAAAAACCCGCGCAGGCCGGGCGCCCACGCGGGTTTCTATTGTAACGTCGGATCGGCGGCAGACCGTGCCCGACCGTACACCCGGGCGGCAAGCGGTCGCAGTGCGGCGGCCGTCGCCCGGATGCCCGGCGGCGCGGGCCGCCGGTCACGCTCAGTGCGTGTTGATCTGCTGGATACCCGCGAGCAGCCAGCCCTGACTGCCCGACTTCGACAGGTTCCACACCTCGTCGAACGGCGCGGCCGACGTATTCGCCGATTCGCGGATCAGGCCGTGGAAGCGTACGCTCGCCGACTGCTCGATGCCGCGATCCTCGATCGCGACCAGTTCGGCGTCGAGCTGCACGACGTCGGTCTGGTTCGCGTCGGTGCCGCGCGAATCGAGGTCGATCTTGATCTCGGCGAACATTTCGGGCGTCGTGAACTCGCGGATGTCGGCCAGGTTGCCCTGGTCCCACGCGGCCTGCAGGCGCACGAAGTACACCTTCGCGCTGCGCAGGAACGCTTCGGTATCGAAGCCGGCCGGCACCTGCAGCGGCGCAGCCGCCATCGCGCCTGCCGCACCGGCCGCCGCCGCACCGCCGCCGAACACGCTCTGCGCTTCGTTCGCATAGCTGCTGCCGCTACCTGCATAGTTGCTGCCGGTGTTGCCCTGCTGGAACGACGGGCTTTGCGCGTAGCCGCCCGACGACGACGACGCGCCGCCGAGCGAATACGCCGGCTCCTGCGGGCGACGGCGGTTCATGAACTTGCGGATCAGCCAGATGCCGACCATCGCGAGCAACGCGATCACGATGACGTTCGCCATCATGCTCGCGAACGCGCCGCCGAGGCCAAAGTGCGACAGCAGCGCCGCGATGCCGAGACCGGCCGCGAGGCCGGCGATCGGCCCGAGCCAGCGCGAGCGGTTGGGTTGCGCGGCCGGCGTGGGCGCGGCCGGGTTCGTACGCTGCGCCTGCGACGGCGCCGCTTGCTGCATCGGCTGCTGCGCGGGCGGCGTGGCCTGACGCTGCGTGACGGTGGAATTCTGGCGGCCGATGCTGCGCCCGCCGCCCATGCGCTTGGCCTCAGCGTCGAGCGATGCGAACGTGCCGGCCGTGAGCAGGCCGACCATCAGCAGGGTGCCGACCCGTCGAGCCCACGGCTTCGACGGCTTGCCACGGTTGAACAACGAACGCGATTCGAACATCAGTTTCTCCAGATGTAAGACAAATGTATGGGAAGAGCCCCTTAGTACTTGGCTCCCATGTGTAAAGCTACCACGCCACCTGACAAATTGTAATATTTGACGGCATCGAGGCCCGCTTGTTCCATCATCGTCTTCAGCGTGTCCTGATCGGGGTGCATCCGGATAGATTCAGCAAGATACCGATAACTTTCAGCATCTTTCGCGAACTTGTCGCCAAGCCACGGTAATACTTTGAAAGAATACAGATCGTACGCTTTTTTCAGCGGATCCCAGACTTTCGAGAATTCCAGCACCATCACGCGGCCGCCGGGCTTCGTCACGCGGCGCATCTCGGCGAGCGCGGCGTCCTTGTGCGTCATGTTGCGCAGCCCGAACGCGACCGTCACCACATCGAAGTAGTTGTCCGGAAAGGGAATTTTCTCGGCGTCGCACAACAGCGACGGCGTCACGATGCCCTTGTCGAGCAGCCGGTCGCGGCCGACGCGCAGCATCGATTCGTTGATGTCGGTATGCCAGACCTCGCCCGTCGGCCCGGCCGCCTTCGCGAACGACTTGGTCAGGTCGCCGGTGCCGGCCGCGATGTCGAGCACCTTGAAGCCGGGGCGCACGTTCGCCTGCGCGATCGTGAACGCCTTCCACGCGCGGTGCATGCCCGCCGACATCAGGTCGTTCATCAGATCGTAGTTGCTCGCGACCGAATGAAACACGCCCGCCACTTTCTTCGCTTTTTCGTTTTCCTCGACGCTTTCGAAGCCGAAGTGGGTTTTGCTCATCGCGTTGATCCTCAGTAAATGGCAAGACGGCGCCGAGCGGGCGCCGTCGATTTCAGTGGCAGCGGCCGTGCGGCGCGCCGGCCGCCTGCATCGGCGCGTCGCGCTCGACGCCCGCCGCCTTCAGTTTGTCGAAATAGTCGCGCCACAGCGCGTCCTGCTGCGTCGCCAGTTCATACAGCAGATCCCACGAGTAGATGCCGGTCGAATGGCCGTCGGAGAACGTCGGCTGCAGCGCGTAGTTGCCGACGCCTTCGAGCGCGGTGATCGTCACTTCGCGCTTGCCGGTCTGCAACGTCTCCTGGCCGGGCCCGTGGCCGCGCACCTCGGCCGACGGCGAATACACGCGCATCAGCTCGAACGGAATCCGGTAACTCTCGCCGTTCGGATACTGCAATTCGAGCACGCGCGACACCGCGTGCACGACGACGCCGGACGGAATCGGCGTCGTGGAAGTCAAACCGCTCATGGCTGCCTCGAATCGATCATGCGTTGAATTTCCTCGCGCACCGCATTGTGCAGCAGCGAGGCCTGCGCCGCGCGCGAGCGCAGCAGCGCCTCGGACACGCTGCGCTGGCGCGGCGCCCATACGGGCTGCGGAAAATGGGCATCGTTGGAAAAACGCGGAATCACGTGCCAGTGCACGTGCGGCACCATGTTGCCGAGGCTCGCGAGATTCACCTTGTTCGGCTGCATCACGCGGCGCACGGCCCGCTCGACCGCGTAGACCACGCGCATCAAGTGTGCCCGCTCCGACTCGCCGAGATCGGAGAACTCGGCGACGTGCGCGCCCCAGATCACCCGGCAGAAGCCCGGGTAGTCGTGCTCGCCCGTCGCGAGCACGACGCGCAGCGCATCGTCCTGCCAGAGCACCTCGCCGCCGTCTTCACGGCAAAACACGCATTCCATCGTCGCTCCCATGTGGACGGGCGCCGGCGCATCAGCGCCGGCGCCCGCTCTCATCCGTCGCCCGGCCGGGCGGTCGTCATGCCCGCATTAGACCAGCACGCGCTCGATGCCGCCATGGTTGGCCCGTGCGACATAATCGGCCATCCAGTTCTCGCCGAGCACCTGGCGCGCGATCTCGACCACGATGTAGTCCGCTTCGAGATTCGCGTCCTCGCCGTAGCGCGACAGCCCCTGCAGGCACGACGGGCAGCTCGTCAGGATCTTCACGTCCGGGCCGGCCGCGGCCACTGCCGCCGGCGCCGCCGCGTCGCCCGCCACCACCGGAATGGCACGCAGCTTCGCCGCGCCCTTGCGGATCTCCTCTTCCTTGCGGAAGCGCACCTGCGTCGAGATGTCCGGCCGCGTGACCGCCAGCGTGCCCGATTCGCCGCAGCAGCGATCGTTCTTCTCGATCTTGTAGCCGTCCTTCTCCGAACCCATCAGCTCGTTGACCAGCTTCACCGGGTCCATCGTCTTGATCGGCGTGTGGCACGGGTCGTGGTACATGTAGCGCGTGCCCGTCACGCCGTCGAGCTTCATCCCCTTCTCCAGCAGGAACTCGTGGATGTCGATGATCCGGCAGCCCGGGAAGATCTTGTCGAATTCGTAGCCCGCGAGCTGGTCGTAGCACGTGCCGCACGACACCACCACCGTCTTGATGTCCAGGTAGTTCAGCGTGTTCGCCACCCGGTGGAACAGCACGCGGTTGTCCGTCACGATCTTCTCGGCCTTGTCGTACTGGCCCGAGCCGCGCTGCGGATAGCCGCAGCACAGATAGCCCGGCGGCAGCACCGTCTGCACGCCCGCCTCCCACAGCATCGCCTGCGTCGCCAGCCCCACCTGCGAGAACAGCCGCTCGGAGCCGCAGCCCGGGAAGTAGAACACCGCTTCCGAATCGACGGTCGTCGATTTCGGGTTGCGGATGATCGGCACGATCTTGTTGTCCTCGATGTCCAGCAGCGCGCGCGCCGTCTTCTTCGGCAGGTTGCCCGGCATCTTCTTGTTCACGAAGTGGATCACCTGCTCGACCGCCGGCGGCTTGCCCGTCGTCGCCGGCGGATGCTGCGTCTGCTTCGTCACGACCTTCTTGAGCATGTCGTTCGCGAAGCGCTGCACCTTGTAGCCCACCCCCATCATCACGCCGCGCGCGACGTTGATCGTCTGCGGATTGGTCGCGTTCAGGAAGAACATGCCCGCCGCGTTGCCCGCGTTGAACTTCTTCTTGCCCATCTTGCGCAACAGGTTGCGCATGTTCATCGTCACGTCGCCGAAGTCGATCTTCACCGGGCACGGCGTCGCGCACTTGTGGCACACCGTGCAGTGGTCGGCCACGTCGTTGAACTCGTCCCAGTGCTTGATCGACACGCCGCGGCGCGTCTGCTCCTCGTACAGGAACGCCTCGACCAGCAGCGACGTCGCGAGGATCTTGTTGCGCGGGCTGTACAGCAGGTTCGCGCGCGGCACGTGCGTCGCGCACACCGGCTTGCACTTGCCGCAGCGCAGGCAGTCCTTCACCGAATCGGCGATCGCGCCGATGTCGGACTGCTGCATGATCAGCGACTCGTAGCCCATCAGCCCGAAGCTCGGCGTGTACGCGTTGCGCAGATCGGCGCCCTCGAGCAGCTTGCCCTTGTTGAAGCGGCCGTTCGGGTCCACGCGCTGCTTGTACGCGCGGAATTCGGCGATCTCGTCCTCGGTCAGGAACTCGAGCTTCGTGATGCCGATCCCGTGCTCGCCGGAAATCACGCCGTCGAGCGAGCGCGCGAGCGTCATGATCCGCGCGACGGCCGCGTGCGCGTCCTGCAGCATCTCGTAGTTGTCGGAGTTGACCGGGATGTTCGTGTGCACGTTGCCGTCGCCCGCGTGCATGTGCAGCGCGACGAACACGCGCGCGCGCAGCACGCGCTTGTGGATCGCCTGCGCTTCGTCGAGGATCGGCTTGAACGCGCCGCCGTTGAAGATCGCGCGCAGTTCCGCGCGGATCTCCTGCTTCCACGAGATGCGCACCGTGCGGTCCTGCGTGACGTGGAACACGGTCGCGCCCGGCTGCTCGTCCGCGCGGTCGGCGAACTTCTCGGCGAGCGCCTCGTAGCCGAGCTGCACCAGGTAGTGCTGCGCCTCGCGCAGCGGCTGGTCGAGCCGGTCGCGCACGAATTCCCAGCGTGCGCGCACGCGCCTGAGCAGCTCCAGCGCCTGCTGCACGCGGTCTTCCAGCAGTTCCGCGCTCGGGATCTCGTTCGCGTCGTCGGTCTTGCCGAGCGGCAGGTTGCCGCCACGGAAGAACGCCTCGAGCGCGTCGACCAGCTGCAGCTTGTTCTTCAGCGACAGCTCGATGTTGATCCGCTCGATGCCGTCGGTGTACTCGCCCATCCGGTTCAGCGGGATCACGACGTCCTCGTTGATCTTGAACGCGTTCGTGTGCTTCGCGATCGCCGCCGTGCGGCTGCGGTCCAGCCAGAAGCGCTTGCGCGCCTCCGCGCTGACCGCGACGAAGCCTTCGCCGCTCTTGCCGTTCGCCATCCGGATCACTTCGGACGTCGCGTGCGCGACCGCGTCGGCGTCGTCGCCGACGATGTCGCCGATCAGCACCATCTTCGGGAACGCATTGCGCTTGCTCTTGGTCGCGTAGCCGACCGCGCGCAGGTAGCGCTCGTCGAGGTGCTCGAGGCCCGCGAGGATCGCGCCGCCCTGCTTCGACGTCTCGAACAGGTAGTCCTTGATCTCGACGATGCTCGGGATCGCCTCGCGCGCCTGGCCGAAGAATTCGAGGCAGACGGTGCGCGTGTGCGCGGGCATCTTGTGCAGCACCCAGCGCGCGGACGTGATCAGCCCGTCGCAGCCTTCCTTCTGCACGCCCGGCAGGCCGGCGAGGAACTTGTCGGTGACGTCCTTGCCGAGCCCTTCCTTGCGAAAGCGCCGGCCTTCGATCTCGAGCATCTCGGTCTTCAGCAGCTTCTCGCCCGGCGCGTACGCGCCGTCGAACCACTTCAGCTCGAAGCGCGCGACCGCGATGTCGTGGATCTTGCCCTGATTGTGCTCGTGGCGCGTGACTTCGAGCCAGTTGCCGTCCGGGTCGACCATCCGCCACCACGCCAGGTTGTCGAGCGCGGTGCCCCACAGCACGGCCTTCTTGCCGCCCGCGTTCATCGCGACGTTGCCGCCGATGCACGATGCGTCGAGCGAGGTCGGATCGACCGCGAACACGTAGCCGGCCGCTTCCGCCGCTTCGGTCACGCGGCGCGTGACGACGCCCGCGCCGGAGAAGATCGTCGGCACCTTGTGCGCGACGCCCGGCAGCTCGGTGAGCTCGACCGCGCCGAGCTGCTCGAGCTTCTCGGTGTTGATCACCGCGGAGAACGGCGTGAGCGGCACCGCGCCGCCCGTGTAGCCGGTGCCGCCGCCGCGCGGGATCACGGTCAGGCCGAGCTCGAAGCACGCCTTGATCAGCGCGGCGATCTCGGCTTCGGTGTCGGGCGTCAGCACGACGAACGGGTATTCGACGCGCCAGTCGGTCGCGTCGGTCACGTGCGACACGCGCGACAGCCCGTCGAAGCGGATGTTGTCCTTCTGCGTGCAGCGGCCGAGCGCCTTGGTCGCGCGGCGACGCAGCTCGGCCATCTTGTCGAATTCGTCGGCGAACTCGTTGACCGCGCGCTGCGCCGCCGCTTCCAGCATCTCGACGCGCGATGCGCGTTCGCGGCCGGCGGCGTCGCGGTGCTCGGTGAGATCGGCGCTACGGCGCTTGCCGATTTCGGTCAGGCGGTGGTTCAGCGCCTCGATCAGCAGCGCGCGGCGCTTCGGGTTGTCGAGCAGGTCGTCCTGCAAGTACGGGTTGCGACGCACGACCCAGATGTCGCCGAGCACTTCGTACAGCATCCGTGCGGAACGGCCCGTGCGGCGTTCCGCACGCAGTTCGTCGAGCACCGACCACGCCTCTTCGCCGAGCAGGCGGATCACGATCTCGCGATCCGAGAAGGACGTGTAGTTGTAGGGGATCTCGCGCAAGCGGGGCGCGGGGTCGGCGGCGACGGCGGCGGCCGCGCCATGCGGATCGAAAACTTGTGGTGCGTTCATGTTCGGACGACTCGGAGGGCCGATATCCCGTGCACGGGCGTCGGCAAGCGCGTGGGCGCAATCTTGGGGAAATCTGTTCTGTTACCAGGCGCGCGGCTGTCCTTCATGGGGCCGGAGCGGGCGACTCGCCCCTCCTGGCCGGCGACAGGGCCTGGCGGCACTCGGGACCATCAGCACGATCGCGCGCGGCGCGCATGCCGTTCGGCCGCGGGGCTGGCTGCGCGCGGCGTCGGCTTCAACGGTGCGATCCGAGGGTGCCTCTGCATCTTCCGAATCCTTGATTCAAAACGGAATTCTAACCCATGATCGCGCCGCCCGTGACACGCCGGACAGGTCGTGGGGCTATCGCCGCGAGCCGCGCCGGGCGGGGTTCGGCACGATTTCGTGCGACCATTCGCCGTCCGTCCGGTCGGTAACCATGCGGTTAAACCGGTAAAAAGCGGCGCGCGGGGCCCGCCCGTATGCGCACGTCATCGCCCACGACCGCCCGCCCGGCATGCCGCTTGCGTGCGGGCGGACCCTTGGCGCTATCATTGACCCTTTACCGTCTGCATCCGCACTGCACGCGAGCGCCCATGGCATCCCACGATTACCTGAAGAAAATCCTCACCGCGCGCGTCTACGACGTCGCGATCGAGACGGAACTCGAACCGGCCCGCAATCTGTCGACCCGGCTGCGCAACGCCGTTTACCTGAAGCGCGAGGACAACCAGCCGGTGTTCTCGTTCAAGCTGCGCGGCGCGTACAACAAGATGGCGCACATTCCGGCCGACGCGCTCGCGCGCGGCGTGATTACCGCGTCGGCCGGCAACCACGCGCAGGGCGTCGCGTTCTCGGCGGCGCGGATGGGCATCAAGGCCGTGATCGTCGTGCCGGTCACGACGCCGCAGGTGAAGGTCGATGCGGTGCGCGCGCACGGCGGCCCGAGCGTCGAGGTGATCCAGGCGGGCGAATCGTACAGCGATGCGTACGCGCACGCGGTCAAGGTCCAGCAGGAGCGCGACCTCACGTTCGTCCACCCGTTCGACGATCCGTACGTGATCGCCGGCCAGGGCACGATCGCGATGGAAATCCTGCGCCAGCACCAGGGCCCGATCCACGCGATCTTCGTGCCGATCGGCGGCGGCGGGCTCGCGTCCGGCGTCGCCGCGTACGTGAAGGCGGTGCGCCCCGAGATCAAGGTGATCGGCGTGCAGGCCGAGGATTCGTGCGCGATGGCGCAGTCGCTGGACGCGGGCGAGCGCATCGAGCTGAGCGAGGTCGGCCTGTTCGCGGACGGCACCGCGGTGAAGCTCGTCGGCGAGGAAACCTTCCGGCTGTGCCGCGAATTCCTCGACGGCGTCGTGACGGTCAACACCGACGCGCTGTGCGCGGCGATCAAGGACGTGTTCCAGGACACGCGCAGCGTGCTCGAGCCGTCCGGCGCGCTCGCGGTCGCGGGCGCGAAGCTGTACGCGGAACGCGAAGGCATCGAGAACCAGACGCTCGTCGCGGTCACGTCCGGCGCGAACATGAACTTCGACCGGATGCGCTTCGTCGCCGAGCGCGCCGAGGTCGGCGAGGCGCGCGAGGCCGTGTTCGCGGTCACGATCCCCGAGGAGCGCGGCAGCTTCAAGCGCTTCTGCTCGCTCGTCGGCGATCGCAACGTCACCGAGTTCAACTACCGGATCGCCGATGCGCAGTCCGCGCACATCTTCGTCGGCGTGCAGATCAAGCGCCGCGGCGAATCGGCGGAGATCGCCGCGAACTTCGAGTCGCACGGCTTCAACAGCGTCGACCTGACGCACGACGAGCTGTCGAAGGAACACATCCGCTACATGGTCGGCGGCCGCTCGCCGCTCGCGCTCGACGAGCGCCTGTTCCGCTTCGAATTCCCGGAACGGCCGGGCGCGCTGATGAAGTTCCTGTCGTCGATGGCGCCGGACTGGAACATCAGCCTGTTCCACTACCGCAACCAGGGCGCGGACTACAGCTCGATCCTCGTCGGGCTGCAGGTGCCGCCGGCCGATCGCGCCGAATTCGAACGCTTCCTCGCGGCGCTCGGCTATCCGTACGTCGAAGAGAGCGCCAACCCGGCTTACCGCCTCTTCCTGTCGTAAAGGCTTCGTGCAATGAATCCCGAACATTCCCCGCTCGGCAAGGCCACCGTCTACGCGGCGCAGTACGATGCGTCGCTGCTGTTCCCGATCCCGCGCGCCGGCGCGCGCGAGCAGCTCGGCATCACGTCGGCGCTGCCATTCTTCGGCACCGACATCTGGAACGCATACGAACTGTCGTGGCTCAACGCGCGCGGCAAGCCGCAGCTCGCGATCGCGACGTTCTACGTGCCGGCCGAATCGCCGAACATCGTCGAATCGAAGTCGTTCAAGCTGTATCTCGGCTCGTTCGCGCAATCCAAGTTCGACTCGGTCGACGCGGTGCGCGACGTGCTCAAGCGCGACGTGTCGGCCGCGTGCGGCGCGAGCGTGTCGGTGCAGCTGGTGTCGCCGCACGATTTCGGCAAGCTCGAGATGGACGAGCTCGACGGGCTGTCGCTCGACCGGCTCGACCTCGACACCGACGTGTACGAACCCGATCCGTCGCTGCTGTCGGCGGCCGACGGCGAGAACGAGGCGCCGGTCGAGGAGACGCTCGTGTCCGACCTGCTGCGCTCGAACTGCCCGGTCACGGGGCAGCCGGACTGGGGCAGCGTGCAGATTCATTACGTGGGGCCGCAGATCGACCATGCGGGCCTGCTGCGCTACATCATCTCGTTCCGCAATCACACGGGCTTTCACGAACAGTGCGTCGAGCGGATCTTCCTCGACATCCTGCATGCGTGCAAACCGGTGAAGCTGGCGGTGTATGCACGGTATACGCGGCGCGGCGGGCTCGACATCAACCCGTTCCGCACGAATTACAACCAGCCGATGCCCGATAACGCGCGGACGGCGCGGCAGTAAATGAGTCTGTTGGCGGCATCTTGCGGTCCGCCAACCCTCCCTGCTTGCGGAAGGGTGCGTCTCTCTAATTCGGCGCGAACATGGCGGCCCGGCACTTCGGACAATACAGGTAGATTGTTCGACCATCGTGCATGGAAATGAAGCCTCGCCTTGCCTGGTCTATCCTCCATTTCGCCGCGCCACCACCCGCTAGACGCGCTTCGCCTTCGGCATAGCAACTCGCGGCATCCAAGTCATGACTGTACGCCCGTTCCGTTACGCGGTTCGCACGCTTGAAAAACGCGCTGACATCCGTCTGCCGAAGAATGAACTGGCGGCACATATCCGCGGTTGCGCCTCCGCTGATGTCGGCCGACCACGCCCCGTTGCTGACGATTTCGACAGACCTCGGCGCAACATGAGGCACTACTCCTCGCAGCGGCGTCTTGTCGGACAACGTGCTCGCAACGGCAGTGCGGTCGAGCACGAGCAGCAACATCAGAATTGCGATCCGCATCACCATTGCACGCTTGCTCGCCGCTGCGTGGCGCTTCCGCGAGTGCCCAATGCGACCGTCATTTCGGCTGCGCCGGCAAACCGCCGAAGGTGCGTGCAAAGTTGCTCTCGATATGGGCCAGCAAACGTGTGAGCGTTTCCTGGTCTCCGTACCGATCTGCGAGCGCATCCTCATCGAGCGAATCCGGATCCATGCACTCGATCTGGTCGAGTCGCAAGCGGATCGTTTCCATCAGCACGGCCCATTCGCCCATCAGCAATGGGATGGCCATGTCGCCGCGACCTTGCCGCTGATCACTCATGTTCATTTCAGCATCATCTACGGCTGGCACGTTCATCCTGCCTTTCGCTGCACTTCGACCAATCGCTCGGCATCCCATTTCCTCCCGACCGCCGCACGATGCAGCATCGCGAGCGTAATTGGTTCACGCTCGAGGTGGTGCGGTTTTCGAAGCACCCATCGCCGAAACAGCGAATAGAGCAACCCCTCGCCTTCCATCAAAAAATATCGATGGAAATCGAAGTCGCCGGTATCGACGGCAAACCGCTCAAAAAAGCGCCACATGAAGTCATTGGCTTCGTCGCCGGTTTGACCCAAGTCTTCCCAGAGCCGGGTATGAGCAGCGAGCGGCTTCGATGGACCGAGCCCCACCTCCGACCTCACAAAAGCTTCGATCTCGTCCCAACTCACGTTTTGCATCAAAACACCCTGTCCTCGTTTTTGACGAGGCCGTTGTACCGGGAGATCGTTCCGTGAACGATCGCGAACACGTCACGCGCAAGCAGCGCCCAACCCACGCCAGGCACGGCACGTCCGACGAACACGCTGAGCTTTCGGGTCAGGATGATCCGAAACGACTTGATACTCTGCAGCGTCACGGTTGGTAAAACCTTCCTGTTCAACTGGTGGCGGAAAATCGATCGAGCCATCACGGATGCGACGGACGTTCCTTTCGTCGCGCCGCCGAATTTCTGCCGCGTCGGCAATACCGGCCAGCCCGCCAGAATCAGGATCACAGCTTCGACATCGTCGATCCCGGCCCGTCCGTGCACACGTCTCTTCTACAGCGACGAAAAAGAAAAGCTCGGCGGGTGTGAGATCCGAATGAACGCCGTAGCGGTATGTATTGCTGGTCATGGGGCGACTTCACGAAATCGTTGATCGGGAAGACGACCATACCCAGCAATCCACTTAGTCTGCTCGTTCGAATTTCATGATGCCCGTTGCCAATTACGCGTCCATCACTGTTGTCACCCGCCAGACGGACCTATCGTCTCGCGCTCTCATCGACAGGATTCTATTCAAAGTGTAAAAATTCAGTGCCAAATGCAACAAGGCCGGTGCACGTCCATGCACCGGCCTTGTCGTACAGCTTCCACCCTCGCGCGTTACTTCACCGGCGGCTTGTACGCGATGCAGTCGACCTCGACCTTGCAGTCGATCACCATGCTCGATTGCACGCACGCGCGTGCCGGCGGGTTCTCGCCGAAGTACGACACGAACACCTTGTTGAACGACGCGAAATCGCGCGCGTCGTCGAGCCACACGCCGCAGCGCACGACGTGCTCAAGGCCGTAGCCGGCTTCCTTCAGGATCGCGATCACGTTCTCGATCGCCTGCTTCGACTGCGTGACGATCCCGCCTTCGACGACCTCGCCGTTCACCATCGGCGTCTGGCCCGACACGTACAGCCAGCCATCGGCCTCGACCGCCCGCGCGAACGGCATCACCTGGCCGCCGGTCCCCTTCGCTTCGCCTACGCCATATCGCTTCATCGTTTCACTCCTCGTGTTGTCGGCCGGAGCCGGCGCTTCAGCGCCTGCTCCTGCCCATGCAACGCACGGTTGCGGGTACGCGCGCCGGCTGCTGCGGCGCGCGGAAGATCGGAATGCGCGCGTTCAGAACGCCGCATCGGCACTGGCCGACACGCGTTCGCCGCGCGCGACGAAACCGCCGGCGCGCTCGCCGGTCGGCTGGCCGTTTTCGTAAGTCAGCACGCCGTTCACCCACACGGCGTCGATCCCGTGCGCGGGCTGCTGCGGCTTCTCGAACGTCGCGGCGTCGATCACGCTCGCCGGATCGAACAGCACGAGATCGGCGTGATAGCCGACGTGCACCTCGCCGCGCCGAGCGAGCCCGAAGCGGCGCGCGGACAGCGACGTCATCTTGCGGATCGCCTCCTCGAGCGGCAGCAGGCTGGTGTCGCGCACGTAGTGGCCGAGCACGCGCGGGAACGCGCCCCACAGCCGCGGATGCGGCAGCGGATCGTTCGGCAGGCCGTCGGAGCCGACCATCGTCGCCGGATGCGACAGGATCCGGCGCACGTCGTCCTCGGACATGTTGTGGTACACGGCGCCGGCCGGGCGAATGCGCTGCGCGGCCTCCTGCTCGGTCACGCCCCAGTCGGCCGCGATCGCCTTCAGCAGCTTGCCCGCGACTTCCGGATGCGGTTCCGACCACGTGATCGTGATGTCGATGTCGCCCGTCACCTGCTTCAGGTCGAGCGTCGACGAGCTGCGGCTGTACGGATAGCAGTCGCAGCCGACCGGCTGGTAGCGGCGCGCGCCTTCGAGCGACGCGAGCACCTCGGTGCTGCGCCCCCAGTTCGACGGGCCCGCGCACTTCAGGTGCGAGATCACGACCGGCACGCGTGCATGACGGCCGACCTGGTACGCCTCTTCCATCGCGTCGAGGATCGCGTCGAACTCGGTGCGCATGTGCGTCGTATACAGCGCGCCGGCTTGGGCGAGCGGTTCGGCGAGCGCCATCACTTCCTCGGTCGGCGCCGCGAACGCCGAGCCGTACGCAAGGCCCGACGACAGGCCGAGCGCACCGTTCGCGAGCGCCTCCTCGAGCTGCGCGCGCATGCCGGCGATCTCGCCGTCGGTCGCCGCGCGGTCGAGGCGGTCCATCTGGTTGTTGCGCAGCGCCGTATGGCCGACGAGCGCCGCGACGTTCACGGCCGGGCGCGCGTCGTTCACGGCCGCGACGTAGGCGGCGAAGGTCGGATACTGGAACGCGCCGCGCTCGCCGAGCAGGTTCATCGGATCGGGCGGGTCGCCCGCGAGCGTCACAGGCGATGCGCTGATCCCGCAGTTGCCGACGATCACGGTCGTCACGCCCTGCGAGATCTTCGGGATCATCTGCGGCGCGCGGATCACGTGTGTGTCGTCGTGCGTGTGCACGTCGACGAAACCCGGCGCGAGCGCGCGGCCGTTCGCGTCGACGACGTTCTCGGCGAGCCAGTTCGACAGGTTGCCGATCGCCGCGATCAGGCCGTTGCGGATCGCGACGTCGCGCGTGACGGGCGGCGCGCCGGTGCCGTCGTACAACTGCGCGCCGACGATCAGCGTATCGGCGGCTTCGGGGTGCGAATGCATGGTCAGTCTCCTACCGGTTGACGGTCTCCGCCGCCGCGGTGCGCGTCGAGCGCGTGCTTGATACGGCGCAGCGATTCCCGGCCCGCATCGCCGAGCCGCAATGCGACGCCGGTGACGAGCACGTCGATCGCCATCATCATCGCGTAGCGCGATGTCGAAGGCTTGTAAATGAAATCGGTTTCGAATGCGACGACGGGGATCAGGTGGTCGGCGAGCTTCGCGAGCGGCGACGCCGGCGCGGTGAGCGCGATCAGCTTCGCGCCGTAACGCTTCGCGAGCCGGCAGCTCTCGAGCAGCTCGGGCACGCGTCCGCTCACCGACAACGCGACGACGACGGTGTCGCCCGACAGCGTCGCGGCCACCATCCGCTGCAGCAGGCTGTCCTGGTAGCTCGCGACCGGCCGGCCGAAGCGCACGAGCCGGAAGCGCAGCTCGTCGGCGAGCGCGGTCGAGCCGCCGCCCTGCCCGTACACGTAGGTCATCTTCGCGCCGGCCAGCAGATCGGCCGCCGCGTCGAACGACGTGTTGCGCAGCAGCTGGTGGTTGTGCGCGAGCGCCACGCGGATCTCGTCGTAGACGATCGACGCGGGGTTCGTGTCGTCGGCCGGCGCGTCGTCGGACGGCACCAGGAAGCGCTGGCCGACGGCCGCCGCCTGCGCGACGAGCACCTTCAGCTCGCGCACGTCGCGGCAGCCGACGGCCTTCGCGAAACGCGTGACCGTGGCGACGCTGACCTCCGCGTCGCGCGCGAGCGCGCCGATGCTCGCATGCGCGGCACGCGCCAGATCGGCGAGGATGAACGCGGCGACCTTGCGCTCGGCTTCGCGCAGCTCGGGCGCGCATTCGGCGATCCGCGCGACGATGTCGAGGACCGGCGGAGCGGCCTGAGCCGGATGCGGCTCGGCCGCGGGCGAAGCGGACGGGGAAGCGGGCGTATTCATCGGCGGAAAAGGGGTGAAGCGGGATGTTATTAAATAACATCACCGCGCCGATGCTACTTTCTGTACCATCTGCATGTCAACTTCAGTGCAATGCATAGTGATGATGGAGCGGGATGACATGAAAGTTACAAACTATCAGGAAGCGACGATCGATCCGTTCGGCAAGGGCCTGGGCAATCTGCCGAGCGCGAGCGTGCCGCTCGGCGACGCCGGCCGGCTCGAATGGAACCTGCTCGCGGAAGACGTCAGCCTGCCGGCCGCCGTGCTTTACGAGGATCGCGTCGAGCACAACCTGAACTGGATGCAGGCGTTCGTGCAGAAATACGGCGTCAAGTTCGCGCCGCACGGCAAGACGACGATGGCGCCGCAACTGTTCCGCCGCCAGCTCGACGCCGGCGCGTGGGGCATCACGCTCGCGACCGCGCACCAGACGCAGGCCGCGTATCACGGCGGCGTGCGGCGCGTGCTGCTCGCGAACCAGCTGGTCGGCCGCCAGAACATGACGATCATCGCGGGGCTGCTGTCCGATCCCGATTTCGAATTCTTCTGTCTCGTCGATTCCGCGGAGAGCGTCGACCAGCTCGGCCGCTTCTTCGGCGACGCGAAAAAATCGCTGAACGTGCTGATCGAGCTCGGCGTGCCGGGCGGCCGCGCGGGCGTGCGCGATGCCGCGCAGCGCGAGGCCGTGCTCGCCGCGATCGCCCGCTATCCGGACACGCTGAAGCTGGCCGGCATCGAGCTCTATGAAGGCGTGCTGAAGGAGGAAGGCGAGATCCGCGCGTTCCTGCAGCAGGCGGTCGCGCTCACGCGCGAGCTGGCCGAAGCCGGCCGCTTCGCGCGCACGCCCGCGATCCTGTCCGGCGCCGGTTCGGCGTGGTACGACGTGGTCGCCGAAGAATTCAGGAAGGCGTCCGATGCGGGCTTCGCGGAAGTCGTGCTGCGTCCGGGCTGCTACCTGACGCACGACGTCGGCATCTACAAGAAGGCGCAGACCGACGTGTTCGCGCGCAACCCGATCGCCCGCTCGATGGGCGAAGGGCTGCTGCCGGCGCTGCAGCTGTGGGCGTACGTGCAGTCGGTGCCGGAGGCCAATCGTGCGATCGTCGCGCTCGGCAAGCGCGATGCGGCGTTCGACGCGGGCCTGCCCGAGCCGGCGCGCCACTTCCGCCCGGGCCGCGACACCGCGCCGCGCGACGTCGCCGCCGCCGAAGGCTGGGCCGTCACCGGGATGATGGACCAGCACGCGTACCTGCAGATCCCGCCGGGCGCGGACGTGAAGGTCGGCGACATGGTCGCGTTCGACATCTCGCACCCGTGCCTGACGTTCGACAAGTGGCGCCAGGTGCTCGTGCTCGATCCGCAGTTCCGCGTGACGGAAGTCGTCGAAACCTTCTTCTGACGCATGCGGCGCGCGATGCCGCCCTGCCGCTCGCGCGGGGCGGCCGTCACGCGCGCTTCAATCTGCCGGAGTACACTGCGCTTTCGCCCTCGGGCCCGTCGCGGCCGTCATGCACGGCGCGATCGGGCCTTCAACGCTGCTTCTCTGGAGAAAGCCATGGCCGCGAAGAAGATCCTGTTCCTGACCGGCGATTTCGCCGAAGACTACGAAACGATGGTGCCGTTCCAGGCGCTGCAGGCCGTCGGCCATCACGTCGACGCAGTCTGCCCGGGCAAGCGCGCGGGCGACAAGATCAAGACCGCGATCCACGATTTCGAGGGCGACCAGACCTACACCGAGAAGCCCGGCCACAACTTCACGCTGAATGCGGCGTTCGACGACGTCGATGCGGCGCGCTACGACGCGCTCGCGATCGCGGGCGGCCGTGCGCCCGAATATCTGCGGCTCGATCCGAAGGTGATCTCGCTCGTGCGCGAGTTCGCCGAAGCCGGCAAGCCGATCGCGGCGATCTGCCACGCGGCGCAACTGCTCGCGGCCGCCGACGTGATCCGCGGCAAGCGCATTTCGGCGTACCCGGCCTGCGCGCCGGAGGTGAAGCTCGCGGGCGGCGAATACGCGGACATCCCGGTCGACGCGGCCGTGACCGACGCACCGTTCGTCACCGCGCCCGCGTGGCCCGCGCATCCGGCCTGGCTCGCGCAGTTCCTCGCGTTGCTGGGCACGCGCATCGAGCTGTGAACGACGCGGGAATGAATCGAAATGATGTGAAGTGAAACGCCGGCCGGCAGCGGGTGCGTACGTGCGCTCGGCCGCGTCGGCCACGACCGGCCGACGGGGGGCGCCCCGTCGCGGCCTGCCCTTCAGTGCGGCGCCGGCGTCGAGCCGACGTCCGCGATCCGCGACTCCAGCATCGCCAGCGCGCCCGACAGCGCGGTCAGCACGTCGTCCGGCAATTGCGCCATCGTCTGGTCGATGAACGCCTTGCGGCGCGGCAGGCACGCTTCGAACGCGGCGCGGCCGTCGGCGGTCAGCGTGACGTTGGTCACGCGGTTGTCGCGTGCATCGGACGCGCGCTCGATCCAGCCGAGCGCGTCGAGCGACTTCAACTGGCGCGTGAGCGCGCCCGGATCGATGCGCAGCACCTCGACGAGCTTCTTCTGCGACGCATGCCCGTCCATCGTGTGCAGCGCGACCATGATGCGCCAGCGCGGCATCGGCTGCCCGACGTGCGTTTCGAATGCGGTCATGAACGCACGATACGTGCGTCCGAATTGCTGCAAGATCGCGACGCGGTCCTGTTCTTCCATGCGCTCAGTTCTGTTCGTTCAATCGATCAATCGGCCGCGACGTGCGGTTCGATCTTGCGCCGCAGCGCGATCGGCGGCACGCGACGGCACTGCCACACCGACACCACGGCGACGACGGCCGCCATCGCGACACCGAGGTGGATCGCACCGACCAGCGATTCGCGGGCCGCTTCCAGCAGCAGCGCGCCATTATGCCCGGCACGCGTCAACTCCGCGACGAGACCGCCCTGCGCCGCGCGATCGATCAGGATCTGCGGATCGGCGAGCCGCGCGTGCCACTGCATCGCGTGGTCGGCCGACAGCGCGCTGCGCACGCCGCCCGAATACATCTGGTTGACGAGCGTGCCCGTGAGCGCGGTGCCGAGCATCCCGCCGACCATGCGCAGCGACTGCAGCAGCGCCGTCGCGATGCCGAGATGCTCGCGGCCGGCCGTCTGCTGCGCGAACACGGTGAGGTTCGGCAGCACGAAGCCGAGCCCGATGCCGCCCGCGACCATCAGCGCCATCAGCATCCAGGCCGGCGTCGCGTGGGTCGCCACGACGACGCCCGCGCAGGCGGCCGCGAACAGCACGAAGCCGACGTGCAGCATCGCGTTCGGGTTGCGGATGCGCGTGATGACGCGGCCGTTCATGATGCTGCCGATCGTGATGAACACGACGAGCGGCGTGATCACGAGCCCCGCCTCCTTCGGCGACATCCCGAAGCCGCCCTGGAACAGCAGCGGCGCGTAGAACAGCAGCGAGAACATCGAGAAACCGGCGAGGATCGCGAGCACGAACAGCGCGGACAGCGCGCGGTTGGCGAACATGTCGAACGGCAGGATCGGCTGCGCGCAGCGCTTCTCCCAGTGCCACAAGCCGGCGCCCGCCGCGACCGCGACGACGAGCAGCAACGACGCCCAGCTCATGACGCCGTACTTCGGCAGCCATTCGACGAACAGTTGCAGCGCGCCGAGCGACAGCGCGATCAGGAGCGCGCCGGGCCAGTCGAGCCGCATCTTGCGATCGTGCTCGACGTGGCGCAGGTGCGGCAGGTAGCGCCACACGAAGAACAGCGACAGGATGCCGATCGGCAGGTTCACGTAGAACACCGAGCGCCAGCCGAACGATTGGGTCAGGAACCCGCCCAGCGACGGCCCGACCGCATTCGCGATGCCGAACGCTGAGCTCATCAGCACCTGCCAGCGCAGCCGCACGACGGAATCGGGAAACAGATCGGGAATGCATGCGAACGCGGTGCCGACCAGCATCCCGCCGCCGATGCCCTGCAACCCGCGCGCAAGCACGAGGGTCAGCATGTCGTTGGCCATCCCGCAGAGCACGGACGCGCCGGTGAACACGACGATCGACGCGATCACGAACGGCTTGCGGCCATAGTAATCGCCGAGCCTGCCGAAGATCGGCACGGTAATCACGGAGCTGAGCAGGTACGAGGTCGCGACCCACGCGTACAGGTCGAAGCCGCGCAGTTCGGCGACGATGGTCGGCAGCGCGGTGCCGACGACCGTCTGGTCCAGCGCGACCAGCATGGTGACGAACGAGATCCCGATCATCGCGAGCAGCGATTCGCGGAACGGCAGGACTTGCCCGCTCGAATGGTGGGCGGCAGTATGGACGGCCATTTTTTGTCGATGCAACTTTTGCCGGGTCAAATAATCTCAAAATTCTAGCATGCCGGAGTAATCTAGGCTGGCGATGGTTCAGGGCCCGTTCAGGCCAAGGAGAAAGATGGAACCGATTTCAATCAACCCCGCGACGACGCTGTCGCCGGAGGACCGGGACGCGCTGCGGCGCGCGAAGCAGGTGCTGGAAAGCCCGTCGCTGACGATGAAGCTGACGGGCGTGCTCGGCGCGCCGGTCGAGAAGATGATCGCGCGGCTGCCGGACTTCGCGACCGGCAAGATCAACGATGCGACGCAGCTCGCGCTGCGCAAATGCCTGAACATCGCGCTGCGAACGCTCGGCAAGCCGCAGGCGCCGGACGCCGAGCCCGACAAGCCCAGCAACCTGCTGCACAAGCTCGCGGTCGCGACGACCGGCGCGGCGGGCGGCGCGTTCGGCTTTCTCGCGCTGCCGGTCGAGCTGCCGGTGACGACCACGCTGATCTTCCGCTCGGTGTGCGACATCGCGCGCAGCGAGGGGGAGGACCTGACGTCGGTCGATACGCAGCTGCAGTGCCTCGCCGTGCTCGGGATGGGCGGCCACCCGGACAAGCAGGAGGAGGACGCCGATCTCGGCTATTTCGTGCTGCGCGGCGCGCTCGCGCAGGCGATCTCGAAGGCGTCGTCGGACATCACGGCCAAAGGCATCGCCGCGCACAGCTCGGCGGCCGTGTTCAAGCTCGTGCAGACGGTGGCCTCGCGCTTCTCGGTGCAGGTGACCGAGCAGATGGCCGCGAAGTCGATCCCGGCGATCGGCGCCGTGCTCGGCGCGACCGTCAACACGCTGTTCATCGACCACTTCCAGCAGATGGCGCACGGCCACTTCACCGTGCGCCGGCTCGAACGGAAATACGGCCCGGTGGCCGTCCAGGCCGCCTATCAGGCGATCGACGCCTCGCCCGCGCGCTGAGCCGCGCGCTCGAGCGCGACGCGGCGCAGGAACGCGGCCGCGCGGTCGAGCGCGTCGCGCGCCTCCGGCACCATCGGCGCATACAGCTGCCACACGTGCGGCATGTCGGGCCACACCTCGATCTCCACCGCCACGCCGGCCGCCTTCGCCTTCTCGGCGACGCGGCGCGAATCGTCGAGCAGCACCTCGGTGCTGCCGACCTGGATGTACAGCGGCGGCAAGCCGGTGAAATCGGCGTGGAGCGGCGATGCGTACGGATGCGTCGCCGGCGTGTCGCCCAGATACAGCTTCGCGGCCTTCGGCAGCGCCGCGGCCGCGAACATCGGGTCGCGGCCGTCGTTGCTGCGCATCGTGTCGCCGGTGCCGGCCAGATCCGTCCACGGCGAGAACAGGATCGCGCCGGCCGGCAGCGGCTCGCCGCGATCGCGCAGCGCGACGAGCGTCGCGAGCGCGAGGCCGCCGCCCGCCGAATCGCCGCCGAGCACGATCGACCCGGGCGGCGTGCCGAGCGCCAGCAATTGCCGGTATGCGGCGAGCGCATCGTCGAGGGCGGCCGGGAAGCGGTTTTCCGGTGCGAGCCGATAGTCGAGCGAGAACGCGCGCACACCCGCGCGCTTCGTCAGCCCGAACACCAGCGGCCGGTGCGTCTTCGTCGAACAGAAGTAGTAGCCGCCGCCGTGGAAATACAGCAGCGTGCGGCCGGGCCCGCGGCCCGCGGCGGTGTCGGTGCGCTCGAGCCATTCGCCGCGCAGCGGCGCGTCGCCGGCGCCGTAGCACGGGCGCAGCCGGTAGCCCGACGGCGGGCGGCGCGGCACGATCATCCGCAGGTCGGTAAAGCGCCGGGCACGCGCGGGGTCGAGCACCTCGCGCGTGGTTTCGGGACGAAACTGCCAGCGCAGCAGCCAGCAGGCGAACTTGCTTTGCCAACTCATCGGACGCACTCCGTCATCGCAATGTGACGATGGTACGTGCGAACGTGCGCGCGTCGCTCGACAGGTGCCTCTACCTCAAACGCCTGCGCTCAGTTCGCCGGCATCACCTGGCCGCGGATCTCGCCGGACGGGTGTTCCTTCGTATGAATGTTGAAGTACCACTTGCCACTCATCAGGTCGGTGACCTGCGCGTCGGTGAGTTCCTTTGAACCCTTGATCGGGCTCGTCAGCTCGTCCTTCGGAATCGGCACCTGCACGCCGGCGTTCTGGCCGACCGGCGCGGGCCCGTGGAAATGCGCGGCCGTGGCCGGCCCCGTGAGGTGTTCGTAGGTGACCGTCCACTGCAGCATGCGGGTGGCCGTGTCGTAGGTGGCGGCGACGGCGCCCGAGCCCTTGGTCGCCGTCGGCGGCACTTCGCTCGACGGCTGCAGACTGGCGGACAGGCGCACCGTTTCGGCAGCGGCGCCGCCAGCGGCCAGCACGCCCGCGAACAACGCGACCTGGAGCAAACGCAGCTTGAGCATGGATTCTCCTTGTACGACGTGGACGCCACCAGGACGGGGGCGCCAGTTGCGATGGTAGTCGATTGCGGTCAATCCGGGCAGCCTGCCGAAACCTGGAAGAGACCTTTGCAGCAGGCCCCCTGAATCGCGACACGGCCTTTCGCTACACTTCGTTTCACAGTTGCTTGTTTCCTTCGTCCGAAGGAGTCTGCGAGTATTCACGCGGCCCCCCGGCCGCGTTTTTTTGCGTGTATCGACCGGCACGCGACATGCCGCACACGAACGTCTCTTTCCGGAATAAGAAGCATGACGAATCGTTTTTCATCTCGCGAACGCCGCGATCGAAACGCATGCCGACGCGTGCCGGGACCCGACCGCGTACCCCGCATGTTGTCACGATACGTGTAATACGGTATTGCGCGAACCCGGGTCGACACGTGTTTTCCCGCGCAGGAAAATGATCGCGTGTTGTCGTGACTGGAAAGTTGACCGTGCCGGCCCGTCTCCCGCTGCCCCGCCCGACCCGCCCCGTCCGCGCCCGCCCGCTGCTGGTGGGACTCTGCTCCGCCGCCGCCCTCTACGGCGCGCCCGCCGACGCGCAGGAATTCTCGCTGTTCACCGGCCCGCTGTGGGGCGGCGGCCAACGCACGTATTCGTGGGCGTTCGATTACCAGGAAGGCTTGAGCCCGCATACCGCGCTCGGCTTCACGTGGTACAACGAAGGGCACATCCCGAATCACCACCGCGATGGCCAGGCCGTGCAGTTCTGGGGCCGCATGCCGCTCGATCGCCGCCGGCTGGTGCTGTCGGCCGGCGCGGGCCCGTATCGCTACTTCGACACGGTGCCGGCCGCCGAAGGCCGCGGTTACTCGAATACGCATGGCTGGGGCGTGTTGATGAGCGTGCGCGCCGCGTACTACACGTCGCACCGCTGGATGGCCCAGCTTCAGGTCAACCGCGCGCAGGTGTTCGGCGGGCCCGACACGACGGCGGTAATGTTCGGTGTCGGCTACCAGCTCGATGCGCCCGACACGCCGGGCCCCCGCGACACCGCGCTGCCGCGCGCGAGCCGGGTCACGCACAACGAAATCACGGCGATGCTCGGCGAGACGATTCTCAACAGCCGCTCGTCGCCGTCGACACTCGGCGGCAGCCTCGAATACCGGCGCGGCCTGACGCGTTCGATCGACTGGACCGCGACGTGGATGTACGAAGGCGCGAAGCAGGCGGTCCGCCGCAACGGCGTCGCCTCCCAGCTGTGGCTCACGCGCGCGTTCCTGAACGACAAGGTCACGCTGGCGGCCGGCGCCGGCGCCTATTTCACCGTCAACCAGCGCAACCGCGAAGGGCAGCCTGGCCCCGGCGACGGCCGCCTCTCCGGCATCGTGTCGATCTCGGCCAGTTACCGGATCTCCGAGCGCTGGCTCGCGCGCGTCACGTGGAACCGCGTGGTCACGCGCTACGACCGCGACACCGACGTGATCCAGGCCGGCCTCGGCTACCGGTTCTAGGCGGGCGCACTCGCCGGGCGCGCCGCCCGCGTCACGCGCGATAGCCCGGATCGATCCGGTCGACGATGCGCTGCAGCGCGTCGAACGCGTCCTGCCCCGCGCCATGCTTCGGATCGAAATTCAGCGAATCGCGCACGCACCCTTCGAGCACGGGCGGCGCAATCGGCAGTGCATCGCCGATCGCATGCGTCGCGATCTGCACCTCGCACGCCCGGTTGAGCAGCCACATCAGCGAAAACGTCTGCGCGAGCGTCGCGCCGATCGTCACGGGCCCGTGGTTGCGCAGCAGCAGCACGGGCCGCCCGAGCGCGCTGTCGACGATGCGCCGCCCCTCCTCGAGATGCACGGTGATGCCTTCGAAGTCGTGATACGCGACCTTCCCGTACAACTGCGCGGCATAGAAATTCGAGAACGACAGCCCGTCGCGCGAACAGCACACGGCCATCGTCGGCGTCGTGTGCACGTGCATCACGCAGTGCGCATCGGGGAGCGCCGCATGGATCGCACTGTGGAACGTGAACCCGGCCGGATTGATCGGCCAGTCGGAATGACCGATCACGTTGCCGTCGATGTCGATCTTCACGAGGTTCGATGCGCACACCTCGCGGTAATGGAGCCCGAACGGATTGATCAGGAAATGCCCGTCCTCGCCCGGCACGCGCAGCGAGATATGGTTGTAGATGAGCTCGGTCCAGCCGAGGTGGTCGAAGATGCGGTAAGCAGCCGCGAGCTGCACCCGCGCCTGCCATTCGGCTTCGGAAAAGCGCGCGGGGCGCGTGAACGGCTGGTTCGGTACACGTTGCATGGGGAACTCCGGTTGCGCGGGGCGCGCAGCGTGGCGGTGCGCGTCGTCCATCGTCTGCCGGCGCCGCGCAGGGTGCGGATCCCGCACGTGCGGCGGCACGTCGTTCGGCACCGTTCCGGCCCGCATTGCGCGAGCGGTCCGGCGCCCTTCACGATTCACATATCGTTGCGCGCACAACCATATCATCTTTCCCCGCGCGCCGGTATCGCGGGTTTTGCCGGAGCCGTTTCCGCCCTTACAACTGATCGTCGACCGGCAGCAGCGTGAAGATGCCCGTCATCACGTTGCGCAGCAGCCCCGCATGCGGGTCGACGTGATAGGTGGTGGTCCGGCCGCCCTCGGTGCCCGTCCATTCGAGCGCGGGCGGGCTGCCGTCGGCCCCCTTCGCGAGCGTGACGCGATAGCTTTCGTCCGGCTGCGTCACGCGCGCGAAAATCGCCGCGGCCTGCTGCGCGAGCACCGGGCTGTGGATCACGAGCGCGAGCTCGGTGTTCAGGTACGCGGAACGCGGGTCGAGATTCAGCGAGCCGATCACGAGAATCTGCCGGTCGATCACGTATGCCTTCGCGTGCAGGCTCGCACGCGAGCGCGAGCCGAACAGCCGCGCCGGCTGCTGATCCGGCTGCGACTTGAATTCGTACAGCTCGACGCCGCGCCGCAGCAACGGCACGCGATACGGCGCATAGCCGGCCTGCACCGCGACCGCGTCGGTCGCCGCGAGCGAATTCGTGACGATCGCGACGCGCACGCCGCGCGCGGCCGTGTCGCCGAGGATCTTCACGCCGGCGTCGTGCGGCACGAAGTACGGCGAGAACGCGAGGAATTCCTTGCGCGCGCCGCGCGTGAGCTCGGCCAGGCGCTGCATCGGCGGGCTCACGTACGTGCCGGTCGGCCGCGCGACCTTGGTCGGTGCATCGACCTTGAATTCGGCCGGCGCCCATACGAGTTCGAGTTCGTCGCGCGCGATCTGCCGCGCGAGCGGCGTCGCGTTCAGCGGCTTCGCGTTGTACGGATCGGCATTCTTGCGCCAGTGGTCGCGCAGTTCGTCGCGCATCGCGTCGAGATCCTTCGGATCGAAGGTCTGATGATTGAGCACGCGCAGCGGATAGCTGCTCGCGCTCGCCCAGTACTCGTCGAAGCTCGTCGAGATGTCGTGCGTCACGGGGCCGGCCGCCAGCACGTCGAGATCGCGGAACTGCAGCGTCGGGCTCGCACTGAAGTATTCGTCGCCGAGATTGCGGCCGCCGACGATCGCGAGCTGGTTGTCCGCGATCATCGCCTTGTTGTGCATCCGCCGCGTGAAGCTGTCGATCCGCGTGAAGAAGTTGGCCGTACGCTCGACCATGCCGCGCTGCGATGCGCCGAACGGGTTGAACACGCGGATCTCGATGTTCGAATGCGTATTCAGCGCGGCCATCACGCGGTCGATATCGTCGAAGTTCAGGTCGTCGACCAGCATCCGCACGCGCACGCCGCGATCGGCCGCGTACAGCGCCGCGCCGAGCAGCAGCTTGCCGGTCGTATCCTCGGTCGCGATGTAGTACTGCATGTCGAGCGTCTTCGTCGCCGCACGCGCGAGCGCGATGCGCATCTGCAACGCGGTGGCGCCGTCGGCCAGCAGCCGGAAGCCCGACTGCCCCGGATGCGCGGCCTCCGGCGCGGCCAGCGCATCGCGCAACGGCGTCGCGGTAGCGGCCGGCAACGCGTGGGAGACGGGGCGATCGAGCGAAGTGGCAGGCGGATGCGTCGCGCAGGCGGCGAGCGGCAGCAGCGCACAGACGATCAGCGCGCGGGCCTGGCGGCATGCGGCGCGCCACGGCAGCGCGGCCGGTGCGCGCCGGATCAAGGACGTGAGCACGGAAGCTTCCTCGACAGTCGGATCAATGGGCACGTCATTGCCGCGGCGCGCGGCTGACAGGCGGTCCCGATCGATTCTAGTGGGCGCCCGACGAACCGGTCAATTGGGCGGGCCGAGCATGCCGCGCCGTTGCTCCAACCCATCTCGCGGTACATCGCTCGGTTCGAAATGGCTGCGTACGTAGTCGATATGGTCTGCATCGCGGGTGCGCGTCTCTTGGAGCCGGCGCGTGCGAATCGCCCCGCACACGACCGGGTGCCGCAATGACAGCAACCCGGGTGCCTGCTCGTCCTCCATCGTCATCCCGGCCATGTCGATCCGATGTGCTCGCGCAGCATGCGCGCCACGCCCGTATGTCGATGCACGCACATCGTGTTGCGCGACGCGAGCGCGATCGCCTCGTGCAGCTTCGCGTCGGTCGCGGCTGCGACGGCCGCGTCGCCGTTCGCGTGCGCGGTTTCGAGCGCATAAGCGACGGCAGGCACGCCGAAAAAACAAAACCCCACGCCCGACCAACGAGCGTGGGGTTTTTCATGTCGCTTGCCGATCGCCGGCGCGGACGGCCGGCGATCCGCCGCGCGATCGGCTGCGGAATCAGCTACCTTTCGCGATGCGATCCTCGATGTGCTGCGCACGGCTCGACGAAGACGGGTGCGAGCTCATCATCGAGCTCTGGCCGCCGTCGAGCTTCGCGAGCTTCTGGAACGCGGTGACCAGGCCCTTCTGGCTCATGTTCTTCTGCTTCATCAGGTCGAACGAGTAATCGTCGGCCGCGCTTTCCTGCGACTGCGAGAACTGCGCGTTGATGAACTTCTCGGTGATGTCGCCGAGCTGCGAGCTGGTCAGCGCCGCCACGCCCGGCGAAGCCGCGCCGGCCGCGGTACGCGCCGCGCTCACCGCATACGCCGTCTGCATCGCCTTCTTCGAGTGGCCGAGTGCGACGTGGCCCATTTCATGGCCGATCACGCCGCGCAGCTCGTCGTCGTTCATCATGTCCATCAGGCCGCTGTACACGCGCACGCAGCCATTGCCCATCGCCCACGCGTTGACGTCCTTGGTCAGGTAGACCTTGGAGTTGATCTTCTGGCCGTTCAGCGTCATGTCGCCGAAGCCCTTCATCACCTTCGTCAGGCGCTTCGCGTACGCGCTGTTCGGCGGCGCGATCTTCGATTCGGCGTCGCTCGCTTTGCACGACTCGTTCGACAGCGCGGCGATGTCGCTGTCCGACAGCGTCGCCGCCTTGTACAGGTTGGTCCCCGCCGACGTCAGGCTGTTCGCGTCAAGGTTCTGTACCCCACCGCACGCGCTCAACAGAAACGCCACGCCACACGCCGCCACCGCTTTCTTGAGTTGCATCCCGGAATCCCTCGATAGTTGTATTTGGGAGCGGCGATTTTGCATAATCCGGCGGAAAATTACCAGATGTTTACATCACATGACATGTCTATTACTCGGTAGATTGAAAATAAGTGTCAAATCATGACCGAATTGACGACAAAAAGCGCCGCAATCGTCGCGCTCGGGCGACGGCCGCAACGGAAGCCGGAAACGGTGTCGCTCAGGCCGTCTGGCGGCGGCGGCGCGTCAGGCGGCGGGCGACCAGCATCGGCAGCCGCACTGCAAAGCCGGTGAAAAGACGCAAGTGCATCCATGCGAGCAGCGCGTTGTCGCGACCGTAGTGAAAGTGCGACACGCCGCCTTCGTGCCGGCCGAAATAGCGCACCGGCGCGTCGATGCGGATCGGACGCACGCCGGCCCAGCACAGCCGCACGGCCGCTTCGGGATCGAAGTCGAAGCCGCGCATCCACGGCTGGCGCCGCATGATCGCCGCCAGCGGCGCGACCGGATACACGCGAAAGCCGTACAGCGAATCGCCGATGCCGGCCCAAAGCGTCTCGAGGTCGGCCCACGCGTTCGACAGCCGGCGCCCCTGCACGCGCAACTGCGGCGCGCTCGCGTCGAACTTCGGCACGCCGAGCACCATCGCGTCGGGCGCGGCCTGCGATGCCGCCATGAAAGCGGGAATCAGGTCCGCCGGATGCTGGCCGTCGGAATCCATCGTCAACACGTGCGTGAAGCCGCTCGCGGCGGCCGCGTCGAGGCCCGCGAGCACCGCGGCGCCCTTGCCGCGATTCTCCGGCAGCACGATCACGCGCAAGCCGGGATCGCGCTCGGCCATCGCCTGCAGCCGTTCGGCGCTGCCGTCGGTGCTGCCGTCGACGACGACCCACACCGGGTTCCACTGCGCGCGCGCATTGCGCACGGTCGTGTCGACCTTGGCGCCCGGGTTGTAGCTCGGAATCAGGACGAGATGAGTGGACGACGCGTGCAGCCTGGACATGGGAACAGCCGATGACGTAGACGGGGATCCTGACAAAAGTGTATGACTTGCCGACGAACGCTCGCACGCGTCGTCGACCTCGGTTGCATGCCGGGCCGGTTGCCGGATCGCGAGGCTCTCGCGCTTCATGGCAGCCACTCCATCGCATGACCGGCGCTGGCCTCGATCTCGACCAGCAGATCGTCGCGACACACGTGCGCATGCACGAACAGCGGCCGCACGTGAGAACCGGCCGCATCGCGCAGCACGCGGTCGATCTCGGTCAGCGCCGCGGTGTCGCCGGCGTCGCGCACGTAGACGCGATAGCCGAGGTCGGCGAGCGAGTATGGGCCGTGCCCCTGCCGCGCGGCCTGCTCGAGCACCGCCGCGAGATTCGCGACCGTCTCGCGCGTCTGCGCGACGACGTCGCCGCGATGCACGGTGCGATGCCCGACGATGCTCGCGGTGCCCGATACGAACAGCACCGGCGCCGCATCGCCATCGGCCAATGCGGCGGCGCGTGCGAACGTCGGCGCACGCGGGCCGTACTGCGCCGGATAGTGATACGCGCTGACCTGGCGCGGATTCTCGACGGCATCGGCCGGCGTACGGCTCGCGAGGAAATGAATCGCGAGCGGCGCGGCCGGCGGCGCATCGCCCGCGACCGGCACGACCGAGCCGAGCGCGCATGCGGCCGGCACGCCGCCCGTCAATGCGCGCCGGCACGCATCGAACGCGTGCTGACGGCCGATATTGAACTGACGATAGCGCTCGATCCCGAACTGCACCGCATTGATCGCCGGCACCGTGTTCCAGATCCGCAGCGGATGCGGCATGCCGAGCGTATCGAGCAGGCCGAACAGCGCGCGGTACGCATCGAACGTCGCGCGTTCGAGTGGCGTGCCGCCGTCGCGCGGCGCGTCGTACGCCGCGTCCGTCTCGTGCACGACGAGGCTGCCGAACACGAGCCCAGCCGCTTCGCTGTAGCGGTAGTGCAGCGCACCGCGCCGTTCGCTGCGCAGGTCGTGCGCGTCGCATTGCCAGAGTTCGCAGACGGCATCGCCCGGCGCGACTTCGGCGCCGAGCAGCGCCATCTGCACCGGCGCGACCGGCAAGCCGGGCGCAACATCGGTCAGCATCCGCGCCAGCGCCTGCGCGCGCGATTCGTCCGGTGTGCCCGCCGCGCCGATGCATACCGCGCCCAGCGCGCCGGGAAACACGCGATCGAGTGCGTCGCCACGGCCGCGCGCATCGTGCAGCAGCGCGACGAGCCGCGCATCGCTCATCTGGACGAGCCGCAGCGCGCGGTCGCCGCCGTGCGCGAACGGCGGGGCGGCGGGGGACGGCGAACACGGGTGCCGTTCGGCGTCGACTGGTTGCACGGACACTTCGATTTCCTCACTATGGGGGCGCAGGCCGAACGACGACGCGGCCCCGCACTGCGGTGCGTTACATCAGGCCAATGCGGTCAGGCCAACGCGACACGCCGCGTCATGCGAGCCCGCCGTTGACGGACAACACCTGCCCCGTCACATAGGCCGCGGCGTCGGATACCAGATACGCGACCATCGCCGCGACTTCGTCGGGCCGGCCCGCGCGCTGCGCGGGCACGAGCTGCCTGATGCGTTCGGCGGGAAACGCCTGTTCGGCCATCGGCGATGCGATGATCCCGGGCGCCACCGCATTCACGGTGATGCCGCGCGACGCGAGCTCCAGCGACAGCGACTTCGTCGCGCCGATCAGCCCCGCCTTCGCGGCCGCGTAGTTGGCCTGCCCGCGATTGCCGGTCACGCCGGCCACCGATGCGATGTTGACGATCCGTCCGTGCCGCGTGCGGATCATCGGCAGCAGCAGCGGCTGCGTGACGTTGAAAAAGCCGTTGAGCGTCACGTCGATCACGCTGCGCCACTGCTGGCGCGACATGCCGGCCATCGGCGCGTCGTCGTGGATGCCCGCGTTGTTGACGAGAATCTGCACCGGTGCCTCGTCGATGAACGGCTTCAGCGCGGCAAGCGTCGCGTCGGCGTCGGTCACGTCGAACGCGATCGCGTGCGCGGCGCCGCCGGCCGCGACGATCTGCTGCGCGACCGCCTGCGCGTGCGCGAGATGGCGGTTCGCATGCACCCACACTTCATGGCCGGCCTGCGCGAGCGCCGTGCAGATCGCCTGCCCGAGCGCGCCGCTGCCGCCCGTCACGAGCGCCCGCATCGAATGGCTCCGTTCATCGCGTTTTCACCTCGATCGACGCGGCCGCGCATCGTCCGCCGAGCGCCGCCGCGTGCCGTCTTCATCGTTGCGCCGCGCGCTGCGCTACGCCGCTGCGCGACACCGTCACTTCGTGCGATGCGCGGCGACGTACGCCGCCAGCGCGCCGAGCGTCGCAAAGATCTTTTGGTTGTCCGGATTGTCCGAGCGCAGCTCGAAGCCGTATTGCTTCGAAATCAGCAGCGCGATTTCCAGAATGTCGATGGAGTCGAGCCCGAAACCTTCGCCATACAGCGGCGTGTCGGCCGTCACTGTATCGAGCGAGACGTCTTCGAGATTCAGTTCGCCGATGATCAGCGTGGCGAGCTCTTGTTCCAGTGCGTTCATCATGCGTGCGTGCAGGCGGCCCATGGCAGCGGGAGGCGCCCGGAAACGGCAACCATCGTGCACGCCCGGCGCGTGCGAATCTCCGTCCCTCCGGCCTCTGCCGGCTTCCCCGCCTGCGTCGTTTGGGGATCGTTTGTAAAAGTTACGCGGATTCTAGACGAAGGGTATCGGGGCGTATACCGCGAATGGTTACAAGACTGGCGAGCCGCCGCCGCGGCCCGTTTCGGCCGCGAATGCACGAGACGCTTGAGCCGCTTTGGATGGAAATGCACCGACCCCGCGAAACCATTCGTCCCGCGCCATACAATCGGTTACAAAAGCCGGTCGCGGCCGCCCCGAACCGGCGCTGCCGCGGCCCTAAAATGAGCGTGCCCGACCACCGGCCCGGACCCGCGTCCGAGCCGCCATTCATATGATGTTTGACGGCCCGACCGCGCGTCCGCCGACGATCCACCCGATGTCTCCAGTCATGCCGCGTCCGCTCTTGTGCCCCGTTCCGGTTCGCCCGCCCGTCCGCCGCCGCCATCCGGCCGCCGGCCGGTGCACACCCGGCGCGCGCGGAGGCCGCCGATGAGGCGGCTGCTGCCCGTCGTGCGCGGCATTGCGGCGGCCGGCGCCGTGGCCGCCTACCAGGTGGGCGCGCACTACGCGAGCGCGACACCCGGCGCGCACGGCTTCGGCCTCGCGATGGCGCTCGTGCCGCCGCTGCTGCTCGCGCTGGGCACGGCGCTGCGCTCGCCGCGGCGCGCATGGCTCGTGCCGGCATGGCTGCTGGCCGCCGCCGCGCTGTGGGCCGCGCGCGCGCCGCTCGCGCGGCACTTCGAATGGGGCCTGTATCTGGAACACGCGAGCTTCAACGTGGCGATGGCGCTGCTGTTCGGCCGCACGCTCATGGCCGGCCAGGTGCCGCTGTGCACGCGCTTCGCGGCGATGATCCACGGCGCCGTCACGCCGGCCGTCGCGCGCTACACGCGGCGGATCACGCTCGCGTGGATGCTGTTCTTCGTCGCGACCGCCGCCGTGTCGACGCTGCTGTTCGCGACCGCGCCGATCGTCACGTGGTCGACGTTCGCGAACTACCTGTCGCTGCCGCTCGTCGCCGTGATGTTCGCCGCCGAGCATGCATGCCGGCGTTTCGCGCTGCCGCACGAGCCACGGCCGCGGATGATCGACGCGGTGCGCGCGTATCGCGCGTCGACCCACGCGTCGCAGGCCTCGCGATGAATTCATGACCGGCGCGGCTTCACGGCCGCGCCGGCCTTCGTTCCCGTCTTGACCGATTTATGCCGACTCACCCGCTGGTATTCCATGCCTCGCCCGACCAGACGATCGCCTGGCGCGACGGCTCGCCCGTCACCGTGCGCGCCTTCGTCGCCGACGTCGCGCGCGTGGCCGCCGCGCTGCCCGCCGGCGGCCACGTGTTCAACGTGTGCCGCGACCGCTATCGCTTCGCGGTCAGCCTGTGCGCGGCGCTCGTCGCCGGCAGGATCAGCCTGCTGCCGTCGACGCATACGCCCGAAATGGTCCGCCAGCTCGCGTCGTTCGCGCCCGACGCGTTCTGCCTGCACGATGCGCCCGACTGCGCGATCGACCTGCCGCGCTTCGCGTATCCCGACGCCGCGCCCGGCGAATGCACGGGCGATGCGCCGTTCGCCGTGCCGCAGATCGACGCGGCGCGGATCATGGCCTACGTGTTCACGTCCGGCTCGACCGGCGCGCCGGTGCCGCACCGCAAGACCTGGGGCTTCCTGGTCGGCTGCGTGCGCGCGGCGGCCGAGCGCCTCGGGCTGCTCGACGGCCCCGCGGCCACGCTGATCGGCACGGTGCCCGCGCAGCACATGTACGGCTTCGAGTCGACGGTGCTGCTCGCGCTGATCGGCGGCCTCGCGTTCAGCAATCGCCAGCCGTTCTACCCGGGCGACATTCGCGACGAGCTCGACGCGATCCCGCAGCCGCGCGTGCTCGTCACGTCGCCGATCCACCTGCGTGCGCTGCTGTCGGCCGGCCATGCGCTGCCGCGCGCGGCGCTGGTGCTGTCGGCCACCGCGCCGCTGTCGGAAAAGCTCGCGTGCGAAGCCGAGGCCGCGCTCGACGCGCCGCTCGTCGAGATCTACGGCAGCACCGAGACCGGCCAGATCGCGACCCGTCGCACGTCGCAAGGCGCGGCGTGGGACCCGTTCCCGGGTATCCGGCTCGACGCGCGCGACGCACGCGACGATTCGGCCGGCGACGACAGCGGGCCGACGGTCTGGGTATCGGGCGGACACGTCGAGGCGCCCGTGCCGATGGGCGATGCGCTCGAGCTGCTCGGCGACGGCCGGTTCCTGCTGCACGGCCGCAAGGCCGACCTCGTCAACATCGCCGGCAAGCGCACGTCGCTCGCATATCTAAATCATCAGCTCAACGCGATCCCCCAAGTGGTCGACGGCGTGTTCTTCATGCCCGACGAAGCCGCGCCCGCGCGTGGCGACACGGCGCTCGAACCGGTCACGCGGCTCGTCGCGCTGGTCGTCGCGCCGACGCTCGCGGCCGCCGATCTGCAACGCGCGCTGCGCGAGCGAATCGACCCCGCGTTCATGCCGCGCCCGCTCGTGTTCGTCGATGCGCTGCCGCGCAACGAAACGGGCAAGCTGCCGCGCGACGTGCTGGCCGCGCTCGTCGCGCACCATGCGCGCGCCGCGGCCGCGACGGCCACGACGGTGGGTACGCCGGCCGAGGGCGACCCGGCCGGCACGCCGTCGCCCTCGCTCGCGTTCACGATTGCCGCCGACCATCCCGCACTGCCCGGCCACTTTCCCGGCCATCCGGTCGTGCCGGGCGTCGTGCTGCTCGATCACGCGATCCATGCGATCGGCGCGGCGCTGAACCGTCCGCTGCACGCGTGGCGGCTCGGCGCCGCGAAATTCCTGAGCCCGGTCGCGCCCGGCGAACCGCTCGATCTCGCGTACGACGCCGCGGCCGGCGGCGCGATCCGCTTCACGGTGCGCGCCGGGTCGCGCGAGGTCGCGACCGGCGTGCTGTCCGCGCCAACGGCCGCGCGGGATGGCGCGCAGCCATGAAGCGCACCGCGTGGGCCGAGCGTCAGGAGCGCAGCAACGCGGGCTTGCTGCGCGCGATGACGTGGATCTCGCTGCGCTTCGGCCGGCGGCGCGCGCGCATCGTGCTGCACCTGATCGCGACGTATTTCGTGCTGTTCTCGCCGGCCGCGTGCGCGGCGTCGCGCGACTACCTGCGTCGCGTGCTCGGCCGCCCCGTGCGCTGGCGCGACGTGTACCGGCACGTGTTCACGTTCGCGGCGACGATCCACGATCGCGTGTACCTGATGAACGGGCGCTTCGACCTGTTCGACATCCGGCTGCACGGCGAAACGCTCGTCGACGCTGCGCTCGCGGGCGGACGGGGCGCGTTCCTGATGGGCGCGCACCTCGGCAGCTTCGAGGTCGTGCGCGCGATCGGCCGCACGCGCCCGGACCTGCGCGTGGTGGTCACGATGTACGAGCAGAACGCGCGCAAGATCAACGCGACGCTCGCGGCGGTGAACCCGGCCGCGCAGCCGGAAGTGATTCCGCTCGGGCAGGTCGACTCGATGCTGAAGGTGCGCGAGCGCCTCGACGCGAACTGCATGGTCGGCATGCTCGCCGACCGCACGCTGCTCGACGACGCGGCCGCGTCGCTGCGGCGCCTGCCGCTGCTCGGCGCGCCGGCCGCGTTCCCGCTCGGCCCGCTTTACATGGCCGCGATGCTCAAGCGCCCGGTGATCTTCATGACGGGCCTCTATCGCGATGGCAACCGCTACGACGTGCACTTCGAGACGCTCGCCGATTTTTCCGACGTGCGGCGCGATACGCGCGCGGCGGCGGTCGACGCGGCGCTCGCGCGCTACGTCGCGCTGCTCGACAGGTACTGCCGCGCGGCGCCGTACAACTGGTTCAACTATTTCGATTTCTGGCAAGGCGACGCCGCGCCCGCGCGCCGCGAGCCGGTGCGCGCCGGCGTCGACCTGCCCGCCACGAGGGATTCCGACGCATGACCGCCGCTCGCCGCCGCCTGTTCCCGTTCTCGTTGCCCGTGGCCGCGTGCACCGCGCGCGTGCTCGCCGCCAGCACCGCCGCGATCGCGCTGGCCGTGCCTGCGCACGCGTCCGATACCGGTTCGGCCTGGACTCTCGACCGGCTGATGTCGACGCTCGCGCAGCACAAGTCGGGCCGCGCGACCTTCACCGAGACGAAGCACCTGTCGATCGCCACGCAGCCGGTCGAATCGTCGGGTGAACTGGTGTTCGTCGCGCCCGATCATCTGGAAAAGCACACGCTGAGCCCGAAGCCCGAGCACCTCGTCGTCGACGGCGACATGCTCACCGTCGAGCGCAACGACCGCAAGTACACGCTCGCGCTCGCGCGCTATCCGGAGCTCGGCGCGTTCATCGACAGCATCCGCGCGACGCTCGCCGGCAACCGCTTCGCGCTCGAACGGGTGTACAAGGTCGCGCTGTCCGGGCGCGGCGACGACTGGACGATGACGCTCACGCCGCTCGACTCGCGGATGCTGAAGGTCGTCAGCACGATCACGCTCGACGGCACGCGCGACACGTTGCGCAGCGTCACGATCCGGCAGGCCGACGGCGATCGTTCGGTGATGCGCCTGCAACCCGCCGCGGCGAACGCGAACTGATGGACGATCGCATGCGCCCCTCCCCCGTCGCCCCCCGCGTGCCCGCATGGCGGCAGCGCGCGGTGCTCGTGTGGCTGCTCGCGCTCGTCGCGTGCGGCGTCGCGATCGGGCGCGCGCACTTCACGGCCGACCTGTCCGCGTTCCTGCCGAACGCGCCGAGCGCCGGGCAGCGCGTGCTCGTCGACCAGTTGCGCGACGGCATCGTGTCGCGCCTGATCCTCGTCGCGATCGACGGCGGCGATGCGGCCACGCGCGCCGCGCTGTCGCGGCGCGTCGCCGGCACGCTGCGCGCCGATCCGCGGTTCGCGGCCGTTCACAACGGCGAAGCCGCGAACGACGCGCGCGACCGGCAGTTCATCTTCGATCACCGCTATCTGCTGAGCCCGGCCGTCACGCCGCGGCGCTTCAGCGCCGACGGCCTGCACCAGGCGCTCGGCGACAGCCTCGACCTGCTGAGTTCGTCGGCCGGCCTCGTCGCGAAGGCGATGCTGCCGCGCGATCCGACCGGCGAAGTCGCCGCGCTCGTCGACGGCCTCGACGGCGCGGCCGAGCCCGCGAGCCGCGACGGCGTGTGGGCGTCGCGCGACGGCACGCGCGCGGTGCTGGTCGTGCAGACGGCCGCCGCCGGCTCCGATACCGACGCGCAGGCCCGCGCGATCGACGCCGTGCGCCGCGCGTTTGCGGCCGCGACGCGGGCCGTGCCGAACGCGAACGCGGCGACGCTCGCGATGACGGGCCCCGGCGTGTTCTCGGTCGACACGCGCGACACGATCCGGCACGACGTCGAGCGGCTGTCGACGGCGAGCGTCGTGCTGATCGTCGCGCTGCTGCTCACGCTCTACCGTTCGCCGCGCACGCTCGCGCTCGGCTTGCTGCCGGTGCTGACGGGCGTCGCGGCCGGAGTCGCGGCGGTCAGCGCCGCGTTCGGCACGGTCCACGGGCTGACGCTCGGGTTCGGCACGACGCTGATCGGCGAAGCCGTCGACTATTCGATCTACCTGTTCGTGCAATCGGCATCGGTCGGCACGCGCGGCGCCGCGCACCCGGCCAACGCGACGCGCGCGTGGGTCGCCGCGTACTGGCCGACGATCCGGCTCGGCGTGCTGACGTCGGTGTGCGGGTTCGCGTCGATGCTGTTCTCCGGATTCCCGGGCCTCGTGCAACTCGGGCTCTATTCGATCGTCGGGCTGACGGCCGCCGCGCTCGTCACGCGCTTCGTGCTGCCGCACCTGCGCGGCGAGCATGTCGCGATTCGCGACGTATCGCGCGTCGGCGCCATGCTCGCGCGCGCGGCCGACGCCGCGCCGCGGCTGCGCTGGCCACTCGCGGTACTCGTGGTTGCCGCGTGCGCGACGCTCGCGCTGCATCGCGACGGCCTGTGGAGCCGCGAGCTCGCCGCGCTCAGCCCCGTGCCGGCACAGGCGCAGGCGCTCGACGCACGGCTGCGCGCCGACGTCGGCGCGCCCGACGTGCGCTACCTCGTCGTGATTGCCGCGCCGACCGAACAGGCCGCACTCGAACGCGCGGAAAAAGTGGCCGCACAATTGCAGCCGCTCGTCGACCGCGGCACGCTCGGCGGTTTCGACAACCCCGCACGCTACCTGCCGAGCGACGCCGCGCAGCGCGCACGCCAGGCGAGCCTGCCGGATGCGAACGTACTCGCCGAACGGATGCGCGTTGCCGTCGCGAACCAGCCGATCTCGGTGAAACCCGACCTGTTCGCGCCGTTCGTCGCCGACGTCGACGCCGCGCGTCGCGCGCCGCTGCTGGCGCGCGCGGACCTGCGCGGCACGTCGATGGCGCTCGCCGTCGACGCGCTGCTGACCGAACGCGACGGCCGCTGGAGCGCGATGCTGCCGCTGCGTGCGCCGGACGCCGCGCGCACCGCGCAGCCGGCGCCGAGCGTCGACGCCGCGCGGATTCGCGCCGCCGTCGCGCGCGCGGGCGTGCCCGATGCGCTGTTCGTCGACATGAAGGCCGAAGCCGATCGGCTGTACGTGAGCTACGTGCACGAAGACATCCGGCTGTCGCTCGCGGGATTCGCCGCGATCGCCGTGCTGCTGCTGATCGCGCTGCGCTCGCCCCGGCTCGCCGCGCGCGCGCTCGCCCCGCTCGTCGCGGCCGTGCTGGTCGTGACGGCCGGTTTCGCGCTCGCCGGCGTGCAACTGACGATCCTGCACCTCGTCGGGATGCTGCTGATCGTCGCGGTCGGCTCGAACTACGCGCTGTTCTTCTGCCGGCGCGGCGACGCGCAGCCCGTCACGCCGTACACGCTGGTGTCGCTGCTGATCGCGAACCTCGCGACGGTCGCCGGCTTCGGGCTGCTCGCGCTGTCGCGCGTGCCGCTGCTCGAAACGTTCGGGCTGACCGTCGGCCCCGGCGCGATACTCGCGCTCGCGTTCGCGGCGATTCTCGCGCCGCGCGCCGCGGCGGCGGTCGGCAATCACCAGCAAGGAGGCCGCGCATGAACGTGCCGCCTTTTATCCCCCCGCGCGATACCGGCGACGCACGCCGTTGGAAGCCGACGCCGCTGATCGCGGGCGCCGCCGCGCTGCACGCGGGCGCGGCCGCCGCCATGATCGCGCAACCGGCCGCGTGGCCGTGGGCCGTCGGCGGCGTGGTCGCGTCGCATCTCGCGCTGACCGCGGCCGGCCTGTGGCCGCGCAGCACGCTGCTCGGTCCGAACTGGACGCGCCTGCCGGCCGGCGCGGGCCGCCGCATCGCGCTGACGATCGACGACGGCCCGGACCCGGACGTCACGCCGCGCGTGCTCGACCTGCTCGACCGTTACGACGCGCGCGCGACGTTCTTCTGCATCGGCGATCTCGCACGCCGTCATCCGCGGTGGATCGAGGCGATCGTCGCGCGCGGCCATGCGGTGGAGAACCACAGCCAGCGGCACCGCCATACGTTCTCGCTGTCGGGGCCGGCTGCGCTGCGGCGCGAAATCGCCGCCGCGCAGCAGACGCTGACCGACGTCGCCGGCACGCGCCCGCTGTTCTTTCGCGCGCCGGCCGGCCTGCGCAATCCGTTTCTCGAACCCGTGCTGTGCGAATTCGGCCTGCAACTCGCGAGCTGGACGCGGCGCGGCTTCGACACGCGTGCGCGCGACGCCGCGACCGTCACGCGCCGCCTGCTGCACGGGCTCGATGCGCGCGACATCCTGCTCGTGCACGACGGCCACGCGGCACGCGATGCGCGCGGCGAACCGGTCGTGCTCGACGTGCTGCCCGCGGTGCTGCGCGCAGCCGCCAACGCGCAACTGCACTGGACCACCTTGCGCGCGGCGCTCGCGCCCGAACCGCCCGGCCAGCCGGGCGTTCCGGCACCCCCGTTTGATAAGATCTGACCTCGAACGGCGCGCGTGCCAGCCCTGCGGCAGCGCCCGTTCCGGCCACCGGATGCGACTCTCGTGAACCCTCTCCTGCTCTCGCACTTCACCGCCACCAGCTGCATCGGCCGCGGCCTCGACGCGACCCTCGATGCACTGCGCCACGCCCGCGGCGGGCTCGTGCCGTGCAACTTCGAGCGTGCGGATCTCGACACGTGGATCGGCGCGGTGGACGGCGTCGATGCGCGGCCCGTACGCGCCGATCTCGCCGACTTCGAGTGCCGCAACAACCGCCTCGCGCAACTCGGCCTGACGCAGGACGGCTTCGATGCGCGCGTCGCGGCGGCGGTCGCGCGCTACGGCGCCGCACGCGTGGGCGTGTTCGTCGGCACGAGCACGGCCGGCATCCTCGAAACCGAACGCGCGTACCGGCGCCGTAACCCGACGAGCGGCGCGCTGCCGGCCGACTTCCGCTATGCGCACACGCACAACCCGTATTCGCCGGCCGCGTTCGTGCGCGCGTATTTCGCGCTGCGCGGGCCGGCAATGGCGATCTCGTCCGCGTGCTCGTCGGGCGCGAAGGTGTTCGGCTCCGCGCGCCGCATGATCGAGGCCGGGCTGATCGACGCGGCCGTCGTCGGCGGCGTCGATTCGCTGTGCCTGACCACGCTGTACGGCTTCAATTCGCTGGAACTGCTGTCGAGCCAGCCGTGCCGGCCGTTCGACGTCGCGCGCGACGGCATCTCGATCGGCGAGGCCGCCGCGTTCGCGCTCGTCGAACGCGCCCCGGCCCCGCCTGCCGCGCTCGACGGCGACGCGATCCTGCTGCTCGGCATCGGCGAATCGAGCGACGCGCACCATATGTCGTCGCCGCATCCGGAAGGGCTCGGCGCGCGCGCCGCGATCGAACAGGCGCTCGCGTCCGCCGGCCTCGGCGCACACGATATCGATTACGTTAACGTGCACGGCACCGCGACGCCGAGCAACGACGCAGCGGAAAGCCGCGCGGTCGGCGCGCTGTTCGCGCGCACGCCGTGCAGCTCGACGAAGGGCGCGACCGGCCACACGCTCGGCGCGGCCGGCGCGCTGGAAGCGATCGTCGCCGCGCTCGCGCTGCGCGAGCAATTCGTGCCGGCCGGCGTCAACACGACGCAGCCCGACCCGGCGCTCGTCGCCGATTACGTGCTCGCGAGCCGCGACACGCGCGTGCGCGCCGTCCTCTCCAATTCGTTCGGCTTCGGCGGCACGAACTGCAGCCTGATCCTCGGCCGCACCGATCACGACCGCCGTTGAGGCCCGCCATGACGCTCACCGCCTTCATCGAAAGCATCGGCCTCGTCGGCCCGGGATTGAACGGCTGGCCGCACGCGGCCGACGTGCTCGCGGGCCGCGCGCCCTACGTGCCTGCCCGCACCGAGTTGCCGCCGCCCGCCGGCCTGCCGTCGGCCGAGCGGCGTCGCACGGGCCCCGTCGTGCGCGCCGCGCTCGCGGTCGGCCACGAAGCGGTGGCCGCGAGCGGCCGCGACGCCGCGACGCTCGCGACCGTGTTCAGCGCATCCGGCGGCGACGGCCAGAACTGCCACGCGATCTGCGAAACGCTGGCCGGCGACGATCGCCAGTTGTCGCCGACCCGCTTCCACAACTCGGTGCACAACGCGCCGGCCGGCTACTGGAGCATCGCGACCCGCGCGATGGCGACGTCGAACGTGCTGTGCGCGCACGACGGCAGCTTTGCCGCCGGCCTGCTCGAAAGCCTGTGCCAGATCGTCGTCGATCGCGTGCCGAGCCTGCTGATCGCGTACGACACCGACTATCCGGAACCGCTGCGCGCGGTGCGGCCGATCGGCGACGCGTTCGGCGTCGCGCTCGTGTTGGCGCCGGAAGCCAGCGAGCGCGCGCTCGCCCGTATCGACGTCCAACTCACCGACGCACCCGCGACCGCGCTCGCGCACGCCGGGCTCGACGCACTGCGCACCGGCAATCCGGCCGCACGCGTGCTGCCGCTGCTCGAGGCGCTCGCCACGCAACGTACGACGCGCGTCGTGCTCGACTATCTGGACGATACGCGCGTGCAGGTCGACGTCGCGATGCCCGGGACCTTCGCGGAGCGCGCGCGATGAACGCAAACGCCGCACCGGCCCCGCCGCTCGACCACGCGTGGATTGCCGCGCACATTCCGCACGCCGGCGCGATGTGCGTGCTCGATTCGGTCGATGCGTGGGATGCCGAACGCATCCGCTGCACCGCGACGAGCCACCGCGATCCGCGCAACCCGCTGCGCGCGTACGGGCGGCTCGCGTCGGTCTGCGGCATCGAATACGCGGCGCAGGCGATGGCCGTGCACGGCGCGCTGCTCGGTGCGCACGATGCACGCCCGCGCGCCGGCTATCTCGCGAGCGTGCGCAACGTCGACGCGTTCGTCGACCGGCTCGACATCTTCGCGCAGCCGCTCACCGTGGACGCGCAACGCGTGAGCGGCGACGGCCGCTCGGTGCTATACGGCTTCGCGCTGCGCTGCGGCGAGCGCGTGCTGCTGTCCGGCCGCGCGGCGGTGATGCTCGACGCATCGGCCGCCGGCGCGTTTCAACCGGCGCCTGCCGGCAACCCGAAACCTCGATGACGAGGCCCACCTCAAGGAACCCGGTCGTGAAAGTTCGTCAGTTCATTGGCGCCGCGCTCGTTCTGGCGCTGCTCAGCCCGCTCGCCCACGCGGACCTGTCGGAAGTGAAGCAGGACATCAAGCGCGATTCGAAGGAAGCCGCGCACAAGACCGGCGAAGCGGCGCGCAGCTTCGGCCACGCGACCGCGAGCGCCGCGAAGGCGGTCGGGCACGGCGTCGCCCATGCGTCGCGCGAAGGCTGGGAAGCCACCAAGCGCACGACGAAGCGGATCTTCCACAAGAACGACTCGGGCGAATCGGCCGGGAAGGGCGAAAGGAACGACTGATCCCGCGCCCACGCGTCGCGGACGGCATGCGCGCGGGACGTGACCGCCGATCGACCGCTCATCGATCATCGATCGCAACGCGTCGGCGCGACGGCCAACGTGCGCGGCGCAGCGGCCTGGCCGGCCTGCGCGCGAAGCACTTGCCGTACGCTGCGAGCCCGCAATCGCGATGATCGAAATTCCGCAACAGCCGCGCGCGGCGCCGCTCGAGCCGGTAGAGCGAAATCGCCATCGTCAGCGCGACGGCCAGTGCCGTGCCGCCGATCACGAGTCCCATCCAGGTGTCGCCCATGCGTCCTCCGGAATGCGAGGCCGAAGCGGCGCGCCTGCCGTCGCTCCGGCACGGGATGGCGCGCAACGCTGCCCCCACGCGCGCGAATGCCGTGCGGGCCGCCGCGCGTCAGTGCATGTGCTGACCGCCGTTGATCGCGATGTTGGAGCCCGTCACGAAGCCGGCCTCCTCCGAGCACAGGTACGCCACCAGCGCCGCGACTTCCTCGGGCTTGCCGAGCCGACCCACCGGAATCTGCGGGAGGATCTTCGCGTCGAGGATGTCCTGCGGGATCGCGGTGACCATCTTCGTCGCGAGGTAGCCCGGCGACACCGTGTTCACCGTCACGCCCTTGCGCGCGACCTCGAGCGCGAGCGATTTCGTGAAGCCGTGCATGCCGGCCTTCGCGGCCGCGTAGTTGGTCTGGCCGACCGAACCCTTCGAGCCGTTCACCGACGAGATGTTGACGATGCGGCCCCAGCCGCGCTCGACCATGCCGTCGCAGACCGGCTTCGTCATGTTGAACACGGAGTCGAGGTTCGTGCGGATCACCGCGTCCCAGTTGACCTTGTCGAGCTTGCGCAGCGTCATGTCGCGCGTGATGCCCGCGTTGTTCACGAGAATGTCGACCGGGCCGACGTCCCGCACGATCGTCTCGATGCATTCCCGGCACGAGTCGTGATCGGCCACGTCCACCGGGTACGCAAGGAACGTGCGACCGGCCGCATGCATCTCGGTCAGCCAGCGGTCCGCGCCGGCGTTGTTCGGCGAATACGTGACGACGACCCGGTGGCCCGCGTCGTTCAACCGGATGCTGACCGCTTCGCCGAGACCGCCCATCCCACCTGTCACAACTGCGATTCGCTTAGTCATACTATGAATTACCGACAAAAAAGTAATCGATGAAAGGCGGGGCGACGGCATCGCACCTGCTGCCGCCCCACCGCTTCGATGCACGGCCGCCCCGCGTCGCGGGCGCGGCACGCATCGGTACCTCGCGCTTATTGTCGATTTCCCGTCTTGCGCGAAACCCGCGCGGCTCACCCGCGGCGCTGGCGCGCGCCGCAAGCGAACCGTACCGTCAATCACTGCTCAGACACGCTCGACCGCGAGCGCGACGCCCATCCCGCCGCCGATGCACAGCGACGCCAGCCCGCGCTTCGCATCGCGCTTGGCCATCTCGTGCAGCAGCGTCACCAGGATCCGGCAGCCCGACGCGCCGATCGGGTGGCCGATCGCGATCGCCCCGCCGTTCACGTTCACCTTCGACGTGTCCCAGCCCATCTGCTTGTGCACCGCCAGCGCCTGCGCCGCGAACGCCTCGTTGATCTCCATCAGGTCCAGGTCGCCCGGCGTCCAACCCGCGCGCTCCAAGCACCGGCGCGAGGCCGGCACCGGACCCATGCCCATCACGCTCGGATCCACGCCCGCGTTCGCGTACGCCTTGATCCGCGCCAGCGGCGTCAGGCCCAGCGCCGCCGCCTTCTGCGCCGACATCACCAGCACGGCCGCCGCGCCGTCGTTCAGCCCCGACGCGTTTGCCGCCGTCACCGAGCCGTCCTTCGCGAACGCCGGCTTCAGCCCGGCCAGCGATTCCGCCGTCACGCCGTGACGCACGAACTCGTCGGTCGCGAACTGCAGCGGCTCGCCCTTGCGTTGCGGGATCGACACCGGCACGATCTCGTCGTCGAAGCGCCCGGCCTTCTGCGCGGCTTCCGCCTTGTTCTGCGACAGCGCCGCGAACGCGTCCTGCTCCTCGCGCGTGATCCCGTATTCCTTCGCGACGTTCTCCGCCGTGATGCCCATGTGGTACTGGTTGTACACGTCCCACAGGCCGTCGACGATCATCGTGTCGACCAGCTTCGCGTCGCCCATCCGGAAGCCGTCGCGCGAGCCCGGCAGCACGTGCGGCGCCGCGCTCATGTTCTCCTGGCCGCCCGCGATCACGATGTCCGCGTCGCCCGCGACGATCGCGTTCGCCGCCAGCATCACGGCCTTCAGGCCCGAGCCGCACACCTTGTTGATCGTCATGCCCGGCACGGCGCTCGGCAACCCCGCCTTGATCAGCGACTGCCGCGCCGGGTTCTGCCCGGAGCCGGCCGTCAGCACCTGGCCCATGATCACTTCGCTGACCTGCTCGGGCTTCACGCCCGCACGCTCCAGCACCGCGCGGATCACCGTCGCGCCCAGTTCAGGCGCGGCCACCTTCGCCAGCGAGCCGCCGAATTTGCCGACCGCGGTCCGCGCGGCCGATACGATCACTACGTCCGTCATGTTCAGTTCCTGCATCGAAATCAGTGTGTCGTTCTGACGCCCGCTCGAGGCGTGCTGTACACGGCGATGACGCGTGTCGGGCCATCCGGCGCGATCGCGGCCACACGCCGCCGTACGCCATACGGCGGGCGACATCCGTTCGCACCGTGACACGGGCAACCGTGCACGGGCGTCTTGCGGCGAGCCGAAGCTCGCCAGCCCCGCGTGGCACACGCGGCGCCGGCGCCAATCAATCGTGTCGCGCCTGCGCGCGACACGCATTCATGCGCGTTCGTGCTCGTTCGGGCCCGTTCGGGCCGTCACGCAGCCGATTCGCGCGCGGCCGCTGCGTCCTTGCGTGCGGCGGCCGCCGTCTGCTTCGCGCCGCGCGTGGCCGTTTCGCTGACCACATCGAAGCCGCTCTTCGCCGCTTCGATCGCCTGCCCCGTGGCTTCACGCACGGAGTCGGCCGCGGCGCTCGCCGCGGACAGCGCCGAATTCAGCGCGGCCACCACCGGCGCCGAGCCGGCCGGCGCATGCTTCGACAGCTCGCCGAGCACGTCCTTCAGGCGCTTGTCGTTCTGCTCGTACTGCGCCTGGGCGACCTTCGCCCATTCGGACTGCGTCGACACCGCGATCTCGAACAGATGGCGGCCGTACGACGCGACCTTGCCGGCCGCTTCCTGCGGCGCGGCGACCTGCTGCGCGAAGCCCGCGGCCGGGTTGCTGCCGGTGAACGCGTTCTTCAGCTTGTCCTCGTAGTCCTCGAGCGCCGTCCGGGCCGCTTGCAGGTTGAGTTCGACGACAGCCTCGAAACCGTGGATCGCCGGACGGGCGATTGCAAACCACGCGGCGATACCGGACTGATAATCGGCGGTGAGTTTTTCGGGGGCAAATACGGACATCGGGCACGCTCCTGTTGGCTATGCGAGAGACGACGTAAAGAAAAATGGAAGCTCGGGTAAACAACCGCTTCCTTATTGAAACCCGTCACCTGTTTGGGAACGGGCGGTAGAAGGAAGTCATTCTAGATCGATTAATTGTCAATTAAATGGCATTAATAATAGGTGTAAACCCTTATTACCCTTTGAACCGTCCGCCGAAGCTGCGGGCACGCCGAAATCTCAGACAAGACAGTGCCCCTCACCGGCCGGCGACGCTTTTTTACCTTTTGCAGCACAGCGCATCATGACGTGGCGCAATATTTGCCAATTCATTATTCCGCTTATTAGAAAACCGGGCACCATTGAAAATGGAGCACCCATTTATGTCATATTTTTTGTGGATTTCTTGTGAAATCGTTTTCTTGATTATTAATGACGAAATCAATAATCGGACGAATTGCCGGTCGCGACAAAAAAACAAGGCCGCTCGAAGCGGCCTCGGTCGGTGCGGTCGCGCGCGAGATCAGCCGGCCAGTTCGCGATGCAGCGCGCGGAACTCCTGCGCGAGCTTGTGCGTCGGCTCGAGATGGATCACCGGCCTCGACTGCTGATGCGATTCGCGGATCTTCACCGATGCGGACAGCCGCGACGCGAGCACCGGCAGCCCTTCGTCGACGAGCTCGTCGACCAGCCGTTGCGGCAGGCTCGCGCGCGGCTGGAACTGGTTGATGACAATCCCTTCCACCTCGAGCGCCGCGTTGTGGTCCTGCTGGATTTCCTTCACGTTCTCGAGCAGCGTGTACAGCGCGCGGCGCGAGAAATCGTCGCAGTCAAACGGGATCAGGCAGCGCTCGACCGCGATCAGCGCCGAGCGCGTATAGAAATTCAGCGCGGGCGGCGTGTCGATGTATACGGCGTCGTACATGTCGAGCTCGTTCAGCGCGTCGCGCAGCTTGTAGATCTTGTAGCGCGATTCGAGCTTGCCGTGCAGCGTGTCGAGATCCGGATGCGCGGGCATCACGTCGAGCCCGTCGAACGGGGTCGCGTGGATGAACGACGCGACGTCGATCGGACGGAAGTTGAAGGTCAGCGCGGTTTCGAAGAAGCCGGCGACGCCCGGTTGCGCATCGGCCGCGGCGTCGCCGAGCAGGTAGCGCGTCGAGTTCGCCTGCGCATCGAGATCGATGACGAGCGTGCGCAACCCTTCGCTCGCGCTGATCGCCGCCAGGTTGCAGACGATCGTCGATTTGCCCACGCCGCCCTTCTGGTTGAACACGACACGCCGCATAGTCCCCTCTCGATCGAAGCCAACGGAAGACACCAGCATACCCGAGACAGGTTGGCTGCCGTATCGCGACGTGCATCGGGATCGTGCGGCGAATCGCCGAGCCCCCTGCGTGCATCGATGTGCGCCCGCCGCGGACGCATCCGCTGCCAGCCGTCCCCGATGGTTGCACGACCCACACAGACGGGCGGGCACGCGGCCACGCCGGCCCGATTGAGTCGCGCCGATGAACGACGAAGGCGAGGCACCGGATCACTCCGATGCCCCGCCTTCAGTGACTACGACAAGCGACGGTCAGCTTCGCGGGTGGCTGGCGAAAAGCCCGCCCCCCGCATCGAGACCGGTGCGCTTACCGGGACGCGATGACGCGACGGCCAGCACCGATCTGTTGCACCGCGGCTGCCGCGCCGGTTGCCACGCTCGACTCGATATGTCCGTAGTTCAAGCCCGCCAGACCACCGTAAGCCTGGTCATACCCGGACACATAGTTGATGCGGCTGCTCGTCGTCGAGCCCTTCACCGTGGCCACGTTATAGCCGACGAGACCGCCGAGACGCGCACCCCTACCGCCGCTCACCGTACCCGACGATTCCGAGCTCGACACGAGTTGGCCGTTAGTGCCGACCAGACCGCCGACGCTCGCATAATCGCCGCCCGTCACGTCGCCTGTCGCCTTGCTATTCGCAACGCTACCCGCCACATTGCCCATTCCGACGAGACCGCCTACGGCGCTACTCGTGCCGGCAGTCACCGCGCCGGACGCTTCCGAGTTCGACACTCGACCGTCGTTGTGGCCGACCAGGCCGCCGGCGTAAGCGGAGTTGCCGCCCTCCACCACGCCGATCGCCTTGCTGTTCGAAATGTCACCGTTCGCGTTCTTGCCGACCAGACCGCCGACGCTCGCCGAAGCGCCCGCCACCACCTTGCCTGACGCCTTGCTATTTGCGATGGTGCCGCCGTTCATGCCGACGAGGCCGCCTACGGTGCTCTTCATGTCAGCGCTCACGTAACCCTTCGCCTGGGACCCGCTGATGGCGCCGGTGTTGACGCCAACGAGGCCGCCCGCGAGGCTGAAAGCGCCGCCCGTCACCTGGCCGTACGCATCCGAACCGGAAATCGTGCCCTTGTCGTTATTGCCGACCAGACCACCGACATGGCTGGCTCCGCCGCTGGTGACGTCGCCGCGGGCGATCCCCACCGTGATTTGCCCCTTGTTTTGACCCACGAGGCCACCGATAAGCGCAGCCGACTTGTCGGTCACGTCGCCCGTTGCCGTCCCGTTCGTGAGGACGCTTTCGTTCACGCCAACGAGACCGCCGATCGCGGCCGAGCCGACGCCCGAGACATTGCCCGTCGCCGTTCCATTGGCGACCGTGCCGAGAAGATGCCGGCCGATGAGGCCGCCGATCGTGGAACCGGACGCGGTGCCGTTGACCGCGCCGCTCGCCGACACATTCGAGAGCGAACCGCGGTTCACGCCGATGAGACCACCGATCGCGGAATTACCGGCGCCGCGGACGGTGCCGCTCGCCGACGAGTTCGCGATGCTCGTGCCGACGTCGTTGTCGCCCACCAGGCCACCGATGCTGCTGTTACGGCCGCTGACGGCAACGTTGACGCTCGACGACGAATTCTGGATCGCACCCGTGCCGACGTCACCGTTCACGCTGTTCACGCCGACCAGACCGCCCACCTTCGCATTGGTCTGCGCCAGCGTGATGCTTCCCGTGCTGCTCGAATTCGAGATCACGCCGCCGCGGTTGATGCCGGCCAGACCGCCCACGCCGCCGTAGAACCAGCTCTGATCCGCGATCCCGCCCGAAATGGTCGTATCGGCCGAGCTGTTGCTGATCGTGCCGAGCTTGTCCGGACGGCCCGCGATCGTGTAGTTTTCGCCGACGAGACCGCCCATCGACAACGTGGCCCAGCTGCCTGCAATGCGCCCGGTGACCGACGACCGATCGATGTCGCCGCCCAGGTTCGTGCCGACGAGACCGCCCAGCACCTGCATGCGCGACGTCCCGCCGTTCACGACCACGTTCGTCGCCTTCACGTTGGAGATGACGCCGGTGTCCGTATTCACGCCCGCCAGGCTGCCGATCATCGCCGGCCCGTTGCCCGTGTACGATCGCGCGCCCGTCACGTTCACCGACGCGAGCTTCAGGTTGCCGATGTAGCCGGCGTTCACCGAGAACAGGCCGATGAACGGGCCGGTGCCGTACACCGATACGTTGCTGATCGTGTTGCCCAGGCCGTCGAACTTGCCGAAGAACGTGCGGTCGTTGCCGATGCTCCGGAACTGGCGCCCACCGCCGTCGATTGCGCTGCCGAGCACGTAGCGGCCCGACAGGTCGTTGTCGATCGAACGCAGTTGATCGACGCTGTTGATCACGCGATACGCGTCGCCGTTCGAACGGTACGACGCATTCGCACCCGACAGCGTGACGACGCCGTCGCCGTTCACCGCGAGACCGCTACCCGGATTCAGCTCCAGCTTCGCGTTGCGGCCATCGAGCGTCAGCTTGTCGTTCACGCGGATCTGCTTCGCCGCGTTCACCGTGACGCCCGCGTCGTCGCCCGTCGCCGTCACCGGCCCGTGCAGTTCCACGTCGCCTTGACGCGACGTCAGCGTCAGCCCGTTGTCGCTACTCCAGGTAACCGGCGCGTCCACCTTCAGCGTGCCGGTCGTGCGAGCGAGTTCGACGTTGGTCGTGCCGAGATTGCGCGCCAGCGTATCCGCGCCGATCGCGGCATCCGAACCGCCCGAACCGCCGACCTGCTGGCCGCCGATCACGAGCGCGCGCGACGCGGCGCTCCGACCAACGCCGGCATTCGCCGACTCGATCGTCCACTTGCCCGCCACACCATCGTGCCCGCGCGTGTCGACCGTCGTCGTGTCCGCCACGCGCACCGCGGCACCCTTCGTCACCACGGCGCCGTGGCCTTCCGCGCCCGCCAGCGTGCTCGCGTCCAGCGTCCCGGCCACGTGCACCGCGCCGTCGCCACCGTCCAGCGTGATCCGGCCCGCGACGTTGTTCAGCCCCTTCGCCTCGATCGTCCCGCTGTTGTTCACCACCGTGCCCAGCAGGCTGTTCGCCGACCGTGCCGACATCAGCACCTGGCCGCCGTCGGCCTTCAGCAGGCCGCCGTTGCTCACCAGCGCGTCCACCGCCGCGCCGTTCACCTCGAGGCTCAGCAGCTTGCTGCCGTCGAAGTTCACCTTCACGTCATTGCCCGCGCCCAGCGCGACCGTGCCCATCTGCGCCCGGATCACGCCGTTGTTCGTCACCTGCGCGCCCAGCAGCGCGACACCGCCGCCGTCCGCCGCCGTGATCGTGCCCTGGTTCACCACCTGGCCTGCCGACTTACCGGTGAAGCGGAAGTTGCCGTTCAGGAAATCCTTGTCGGAGATGTCGCGCGTCGACGCCACGAGGCCACCGACGTTCACTTGCGCGCCCGATCCGAACAGCACCCCGTTCGGGTTCACCAGGAACACCTTGCCGTTCGCATCGATGCGGCCTTCGATGTTGCTGCCGTTCGCACCGACCACCCGGTTCAGCGCCAGCGACTGGCTCGTCGGCTGATTGAACGACACGCGCTCGCCGCCGGCGACGCTGAAGTCCTGCCAGTTCGTGATCAGCTTGTCCGTATGCTGGTTGATCGACATCGTCTTGTTGTCGGCCGACGTCGCGAAGTCCCCCTTGCCCGACACGATCTCGGCGCCCGTGGGCAGCGCATATGCGCTCGACGCCGCGAAGCCTAGCAGCGACACGGCCGCCGCGATTACCCGGCGGCCGCCCGCCTTGCCGCGCCGACGCGCGTTCTCGCCCGCCACGCTCCAGCATCCGTTCGCTTGATTCCAGACCAATGCATAAGCCTTGTTCATCTTTGGTTTCCTTGTTGTATTGACTGCCAAACCCTGCGTCATGCAGGCGCTCGTCCAGACGCTCAGAAATACTGAGTCGCCTGAAACCAGATTCGCGGCGAGCCGGCGGACGACGCCAGCCCTTCGCTTGAGGCGAACGGCCAGGCGGCCGCCACCGTGACTTGATGCCCCTTCCCGTACCAGCCCGCGCCGAACCCCGCGGCCTGCATGCGGATGATGTTGGTGTCCTTGAACACGCGATGCTTGTTGATGCCGACCCGGCCGGCGTCGACGAACGTGCTGACCCGCCAGCCGGGCGCCACCGCATACCGCAATTCCGCGCTCGCCTGCCACCCCTGATCGCCGCTGCCCGAGCCGAGCGTGTAGGCGCGCACGCCGTACGGGCCGCCGAGGCTGAACTGCTCGGACGCGTCGAGATTGCCCGACGACAGCTGGCCGCTGAACTGTGTGTAGAACTGGAAGCGCGAGCCGAGCGCCTGCAGGCGCATCACGCTGACGCCGAGTTTCTTGAAGGTGCCGCGCGTCTTGACGAACCCCTGCGCGCCAAGCACGTCGGCCGTGCGCAGGCGGCCCGCGCCGGCCGACACGGAGAAGGCGGTGGTGCCGCCGCCGAGCAATGCGTCGTCGCCGTTGCCGCTCAGCGTGAAAGTCCATAGACCGACGTTCTTGTCGTCCTGTATCTGGAACGCGCGATAGTCGTCGTGAAGGTTCTTGTTCTCGTATTGGAGTTGCGCGTTCAGGTTGAACGCGCGGCCGCGCAGCAGCGGCTGAACGACAAATGCGCTCTGGATGTTGGCGCGACTGTGAAGATCGAGTTCCTCGAAGCCTTCGCCGACCTTCGAATGCAGATTCGAGTAGCCGACGCCGACGCGCGTCGACCACGGCCCGACGGGCAACTGGTACGACGCGCTGTAATAGCGCTGCAGCGTGTCGCTTCCCATGCCGCGCAACGTGAGCCGATCGCCGATGCGCAGCGGCGAGTTGACCGCGACGCTGCCGGTAAGCCGGTAGCGCCCCGTCGACAGGTTGCCGTAGTTGTCCGCCTCCAGCGTTCCCGTCGCGATCGGCCCGGGATCGGCGTCGATCACCAGATCGGTCGAGCCCTGCGTGCGCCCCGAGCGCAACGTGCCCTTGGCGTCGACGCCGGGCAGGTCGCCGACGAGCAGCAGGCTGCGCGCCAGATCGACACCGCGCACCGCCTCGCCCGGACGCAGTGCGGACAGCGGCTGGCGCACCACGCCGTCCAGCACGCGCGAGCGGTTATGGAGTTCGATCCGATCGTAGCGGCCTTCCAGCACGTCGATCCGGACGACGCCGTCGTCGATGTCCTGACGCGGCAGATAGGCGCGCGCGAGCACGTAGCCATGCTCGCGGTAGTAGGAAGTGATGCGAGCCGCCGCCGCCTGCAGTTCGCCAAAACTCAGCTCCCGCCCGGTCAGGTCCTGGAGGAGCGGCTCGAGCTGCGCCGACGTGAACACCCGGTTGCCGCCGATCGCGAACGCGCGGACCGTCACGCGCGGCCCCGCATCGACGCCCTCAGGCGCGGGTGCGGCCTGCTCCGTACGCTCGATGCTCAACTCGGGCGCGGACGCGGCCGGGAGCGCCGGGCGCACGGATTCGATTTCGCGCATCGACTGGCCCGCGTTCGGCAACTGCGAAAACGCGATACCGGGCAGGAACAGCCCCATCGCCGCGCAACAGCCCAGCGCGTATGGAACACCGCCGCCGAGGCCGGCAACGGGCGCGCGCGCCGCCGCTGGGCGTGCGTCTCGATGATGCGTGACGCCTGGATGCCGGGTCGCAAGAAAGTACCAGAAACCTCGGCCGTAACGATCCATTATCAATTCGGTAAACCACCATTTGCATTCGCTACCGAATCATAATTTTCAGTCCTATCGAGATAAATAATACAAGTACGATTTATTTTTAGAAAAACGAAATCCTTCGATAAATTCCTAATACTCCCCGAAAAAACTACACATCATTCGGCTTTCTTGTCGACTCCCGCCGCCCGATTCCATCACCGACATCTCCGCCCCGGCGGTCGGAATCAGCCGGTGTCCTAACGATACTGGCGCAACAAGGTCCTCTAGCGTCGATCGGGCATGCGAAAGCGAAGGAATGCGGACCGCGTACAGGCCGTCCGGACAATTGATCAGCCGGAGACGTGGCCCAGCGCGAAAGCGCTACCTGCCGCCGCCATTCGAGGCGAAGGGTCCCGAAGCAAAATAAAAATCGTCGCAGAAAATCGAATCAGATTTGATCCGCCATGGGCTAAAAAGGCTAAAAAAAACCCCGCCAAAAGGCGGGGTCGATCTTTACAGCGTTTGGTTGCGAGATCTCAGAACGGAATATCGTCGTCCATCTCGTCGAAGCCGCCGCCTGCCGGCGCGCTCGGACGGCTCTGGCCGCCGCCACTTGCCCCGCCGCGCGCCGCGCCGCCGGCACGACCGCCGCCGCCACCGCCACGCTCCATCTGCTCGCCGCGACCGCCGCCGCCACCGCCGTAGCCGCCGCCATAACCGCCTTCGTCACCGCCGCCACCGCCGCCGCCCGAACCGCCGCGGCCGCCGAGCATCTGCATCTGTTCGGCGACGATTTCGGTCGAGTAACGGTCCTGGCCGTCCTGGCCCTGCCACTTGCGCGTGCGGATGCGGCCTTCGATATAGACCGACGACCCCTTCTTCAGGTATTCGCTGACGATTTCCGCCAGACGGCCGAAGAACGCGACGCGATGCCACTCGGTCATTTCCTTGAAATCGCCGCTTGCCTTGTCCTTGTAGCGGTCGGTCGTCGCGAGGCGGATGTTCGCAACCGCGTCGCCGCTCGGCAGGTAACGGACTTCAGGATCGGCGCCGAGGTTGCCGACGAGGATGACCTTGTTGACGGATGCCATGTGTTTCTCCAGTAAATTCGATGCCGGGCCGCCGCGACAGCCGTCGGAGCAGCCCGCCGGGGGAGCCGGCGAACGCCGCCGGCGCCTACCCGACAATCAGGTTCCGGCCTTGCGCGGCGGCGCTTTCATGTTGGCCGCGATTATAAGCCACGCGGCCACGAGCCCCGAACACGTGTAGAACACGGTGTTCGCGCCGCCGTGCTTCAGCAGCCAGCCGCCCACGATGCCGCCGAGCGCGAGCCCGATCGACTGCGTGGTGTTGTAGACGCCCGTGGCCGCGCCCTTGCGCGAACCCGGCGCGAGCTTCGACACGAGCGACGGCTGCGACGCTTCCAGGATGTTGAACCCGAGGAAGTAGACGAAAAGGATCGCCGCCACAATCAGGATGGTATGCGGCGCGCTGCCCAGCAGCAATTGACCGATCAGGATAGCCAGAATGCCGCCGAGCAGCACCGGCTTCATCTTGCCCCGTTTTTCCGCGACGATGATCGCCGGCACCATCATCACGAACGCGAGCCCCATCACCGGCAGGTACACCTTCCAGTGCGCGGCGACCGGCAGCCCGCCGTCGACCAGCAGGCGCGGCACGACGAGGAACAGCGCCGTCTGCGTCGCATGCAGCACCAGCACGCCGAAGTTCAGGCGCAGCAGCTCGACGTTGTGCAGCACCTCGGCGAACGGCGCGGGCACGTGCACGGGCTTCGCCGCATCGGGCACGATCCACAGCACGACGCCGATCGCGAGGATCGACAGCACGCCGACGATCGCGAACAGCCCGCTCATCCCGACCCAGTGGAACACGATCGGCGCGCCGACGATCGCGACCGCGAACGACACGCCGATCGAGCCGCCGACCATCGCCATCGCCTTCGTGCGGTTCTGCTCGGAGGTCAGGTCGGCGATGAACGCGAGCACCGCCGACGACACGGCGCCCATGCCCTGGATCACGCGGCCGACGATGATCCACGTGATGTCGTGCGCGAACGCGGCGACGAAGCTGCCGAGCGCGAAGATCACGAGACCCGCGGCGATCACCGGCTTGCGGCCGAACTTGTCGGACGCCCAGCCGTAGAAGATGTAGAACAGCGACTGCGTGACGCCGTAGGCCCCGAGCGCGATCCCGACGAGCAGCACGTTGTCGCCGCCCGGGATGGTTTTCGCGTAGACCGAAAACACCGGCATGATCATGAACAGGCCGAGCATGCGCAACGCGAAAATCGCCGCGAGCGACGTGGTCGCGCGCAGTTCGGGCGCAGTCATGCGGGAAGACGTGGCAGACGGATTGGACATCGGGAATGAATTTCGAATGATCGGAATGTCCGCCCGGCAGCGGGCGGCGGAAGATCAGGGCCGGCGGCCTGGCGGCCTTTCGGGCGACACGTCGGGGCCGGATGCGGATGGCCTGCGGGCCGCCCGGAACCGTGCGGCGCGACCGCTTTCCCCGGCGCAGGTGTCGCTTTGCTGCCACCTGCCGCAAGGGCTGGGGACCGTAAACGACGGTCTCGAAAAGCCGTTATAGTAGCAGGTTTGGTTTCCTCCATTTTCGCCAGGTTCATGGAACAGATCCGTATCCGTGGGGCACGCACCCACAACCTGAAAAACGTCAATCTCGACCTGCCGCGCCACAAGCTGGTCGTGATTACCGGGTTGTCCGGGTCGGGCAAGTCGTCGCTCGCGTTCGACACCCTTTATGCCGAGGGCCAGCGCCGCTACGTCGAGAGCCTGTCCGCCTATGCCCGCCAGTTCCTGCAGCTGATGGAGAAACCCGACGTCGACCTGATCGAGGGGCTGTCGCCGGCGATCTCGATCGAGCAGAAGGCGACGTCCCACAACCCGCGTTCGACCGTCGGCACGGTCACGGAAATCCACGACTACCTGCGACTTTTGTACGCACGTGTCGGCACGCCGTACTGCCCCGATCACGACATCCCGCTCGAGGCGCAGAGCGTGTCGCAGATGGTCGACGCGGCGCTCGCGCTGCCCGAGGAAACCAAGCTGATGATCCTCGCGCCCGTCGTCGCGGATCGCAAGGGCGAGCATGTCGAGCTGTTCGAGGACATGCAGGCGCAGGGCTTCGTGCGCTTTCGCGTGCGCTCGGGCGGCGGCGCCGCGAACGAAGGCGCCGCGAAGATCTACGAGGTCGAGTCGCTGCCGAAGCTGAAGAAGAACGACAAGCACACGATCGACGTCGTCGTCGATCGCCTGAAGGTGCGCCCGGACATGAAGCAGCGGCTCGCCGAATCGTTCGAAACCGCGCTGCGCCTCGCCGACGGCCGCGCGATCGCGCTCGAGATGGATACCGACAAGGAGCACCTGTTCAGCTCGAAGTTCGCGTGCCCGATCTGCTCGTACTCGCTGCAGGAGCTCGAGCCGCGCCTGTTCTCGTTCAACAACCCGATGGGCGCGTGCCCGGAATGCGACGGCCTCGGCCAGATCACGTTCTTCGACCCGAAGCGGGTCGTCGCGCACCCGTCGCTGTCGCTTGCCGCCGGCGCGGTGAAGGGCTGGGACCGCCGCAACCAGTTCTACTTCCAGATGCTGCAGAGCCTCGCGGCGTTCTACGAATTCGACATCGACGCCGCGTTCGAGGATCTCCCCGAAAAGATCCGCAAGGTGCTGCTGTTCGGCTCGGGCAAGCAGACGATCCCGTTCTCGTACATCAACGAGCGCGGCCGCACGACGATCCGCGAGCACGTGTTCGAAGGGATCATCCCGAACCTCGAGCGCCGCTACCGCGAGACCGATTCGGTCGCGGTGCGCGAAGAGCTGTCGAAGTACCAGAACAACCAGCCGTGCCCGTCGTGCGACGGCACGCGCCTGCGCCGCGAGGCGCGCCACGTGCGGATCGGCACCGGCGACCATGCACGCGGCATCTATGAGATCAGCGGCTGGCCGTTGCGCGACGCGCTCGGCTATTTCGACGGGCTGACGCTCGACGGCGCGAAGCGCGAGATCGCCGACAAGGTGATCAAGGAAATCGTCGCGCGCCTGACGTTCCTGAACAACGTCGGGCTCGACTACCTGTCGCTCGAGCGCAGCGCCGAGACCTTGTCGGGCGGCGAGGCGCAGCGCATCCGGCTCGCATCGCAGATCGGCTCGGGCCTGACCGGCGTGATGTACGTGCTCGACGAGCCGTCGATCGGCCTGCACCAGCGCGACAACGACCGCCTGATCGCGACGCTCAAGCATCTGCGCGACCTCGGCAACTCGGTGATCGTCGTCGAGCACGACGAGGACATGATCCGCACGGCCGACTACGTCGTCGACATGGGCCCCGGCGCCGGCGAGCACGGCGGCGTGGTGGTCGCCGAAGGCACGCCGAAGCAGGTGCAGTCGAACCCGCAGTCGCTGACGGGCCAGTACCTCGTCGGCAAGCGCGTGATCGAGTACCCGGACGAGCGGCTCGCGCCCGATCCGGAGCGGATGCTGCGCATCGTCGACGCGCACGGCAACAACCTGAAGCACGTCGATCTCGATCTGCCGGTCGGCCTCCTGACCTGCATCACCGGCGTATCGGGCTCCGGCAAGTCGACGCTGATCAACGACACGCTGTATCACGCGGTCGCGCGCCACCTGTACGGCTCGGCCGCCGAGCCGGCGCCGCACGAGGCGATCGAGGGCCTCGAGCACTTCGACAAGGTGATCAACGTCGACCAGTCGCCGATCGGCCGCACGCCGCGCTCGAACCCGGCCACGTATACGGGTCTGTTCACGCCGATCCGCGAGCTGTTCTCGGGCGTGCCGACGTCGAAGGAGCGCGGCTACGATCCCGGCCGCTTCTCGTTCAACGTGAAGGGCGGCCGCTGCGAATCGTGCCAGGGCGACGGCGTGCTGAAGGTCGAGATGCACTTTTTGCCGGACGTCTACGTGCCGTGCGACGTGTGCCACGGCAAGCGCTACAACCGCGAAACGCTCGAAGTGCAGTACAAGGGCAAGAACATCAGCGAAGTGCTCGACATGACGGTCGAGCACGCGTACGAGTTCTTCAGCGCGGTGCCGGTCATCGCGCGCAAGCTGAAGACGCTGCTCGACGTCGGCCTCGGCTACATCCGTCTCGGCCAGTCGGCCACGACGCTGTCGGGCGGCGAGGCGCAGCGCGTGAAGCTGTCGCTGGAGCTGTCGAAGCGCGACACCGGCCGCACGCTGTACATCCTCGACGAACCGACCACCGGCCTGCACTTCCACGACATCGCGCTGCTGCTGGAAGTGATTCACCGGCTGCGCGACCAGGGCAACACGGTCGTGATCATCGAGCACAACCTCGACGTGATCAAGACGGCCGACTGGGTGATCGACCTCGGCCCCGAAGGCGGCGCCGGCGGCGGCCAGATCATCGCGCAAGGCACGCCCGAGCAGGTCGCGAAGACGAAGGCGAGCTTCACCGGCAAGTACCTCGCGCCGCTGCTGAAGCGTCCCACCCGCAAGGTCGCGGCCGGCTGACGCCCCGTTCCGCCGTTCCCGCGCGCGGCCGCCCGGCCGCGCGCCCCCTCGTTTTCCCTTCTGCGTTTACACCACGCGCCAAACGGCCCGTTTGCGGACCATAATGGCAGCTATACTTTACGGTCGTAAGGTTCGCCATCCGCACCAATCCGGTGCGGCGCCGGGCGGCCCGCGCTCTGCCGCGCGCTCCGCGGCACGACACACGGACGACAGGAATCCACGATGGAGAAGCAACAAGAGTCGCGCGACACGCAGAACCGCGAGCCGCACCTGCGCAGCGTGCGGCTGACCAGCGACTTGAGCCTGCCGAAACTGTCGGCACTCGAGATCGGCAGCTATCTCTTCGCGCTCGTCATGATGTGGCTCGTCCTCGAGCTGCGGCTGCTCGGCGGGATGCTGGCCGGCCTGCTCGTCTATCAGCTGATCCACACGATCGCGCCCGTGATCGAACGCCATACCACCAGCATGCGCGCGCGCTGGGTCGCCGTCGTGCTGCTGTCGATCGCGATCGTCGGCGCGCTCACCGGCCTGACGCTCGGCATCATCGAGCATTTCGAGCACACGGTGCCGAACCTGCAGAGCCTGCTCGGCCAGCTGATGCAGATCGTCGAGCAAACCCGCGCGCGCACGCCGGCCTGGATCGCGAACCTGCTGCCGGTCGACGTCGAACAGATGAAGACGAAGGCGGCCGTGCTCATGCATTCGCACATGGACCAGCTCCAGCAAAGCGGCAAGAGCGTCGCGCGCGGCTTCGGCCACGTGCTGTTCGGGATGATCATCGGCGCGATGATCGCGATCGGCGTCGAGCAGGGCAAGGTGCGCCGGCCGCTATCGACCGCGCTCGTCACGCGCGTGTCGCGCTTCGCCGACGCGTTCCGCCGGATCGTGTTCGCGCAGATCAAGATCTCGGCGATCAATGCGGCCTTCACCGGCATCTACCTGCTCGTCGCGCTGCCGATCTTCCACCAGCGGCTGCCGCTGTCGAAGACCCTCGTGCTCATCACGTTCATCGTCGGCCTGCTGCCGGTGATCGGCAATCTGATCTCGAATACGCTGATCGTCGCGGTGTCGCTGTCGGTCAGCATGGGCACCGCGATCGCGTCGCTCGCGTTTCTCGTGGTCATCCACAAGCTCGAATACTTCCTGAACGCGAAGATCATCGGCGGCCAGATCGAGTCGCGCGCGTGGGAGCTGCTGCTTGCGATGCTGATCATGGAAGCCGCGTTCGGGCTGCCGGGCGTGATCGCCGCACCGATCTTCTACGCGTACCTGAAACGCGAGCTGTACCTGCTGCGGCTGATCTGACGCCGCCCGCTCGCCAACGGCAAACGAAAACGCCGCGCCCCGTGAAGGGCGCGGCGTTTTCGCTTGTGGAGCCAGCCTTCCGCGGCCGACGGATCAGCGGAACACGACCGTCTTCGTCCCGTTCAGCACGATCCGGTGCTCGACGTGCCACTTCACCGCCCGCGCGAGCGTCACGCACTCGACGTCGCGGCCGATCGCGGTCAGCTGGTCGGGCGTCATGCTGTGGTCGACGCGCTCGACTTCCTGCTCGATGATCGGGCCTTCGTCGAGATCGGTCGTCACGTAGTGCGCGGTCGCGCCGATCAGCTTCACGCCGCGGTCGAATGCCTGGTAGTAAGGCTTCGCGCCCTTGAAGCTCGGCAGGAACGAATGATGGATGTTGATCGCGCGGCCGGCGAGCTGCTCGCACATGTTCGGCGACAGGATCTGCATGTAGCGCGCGAGCACGACGAGATCGGCCTGGTGCTCGTCGATCACTTCCAGCACGCGTGCTTCCTGCGCGGCCTTCGCGGCATCGGACGAACCGCCGACGAGCGGGAAGTGATGGAACGGAATGTTGTAGCTCGCGGCGAGCTGGTAGAACTCCTTGTGGTTCGACACGATCGCCGGGATCTCGATCGGCAACTGGCCGGTGCGATAGCGGAACAGCAGGTCGTTCAGGCAGTGGCCGATCTTCGACACCATGATCACGACGCGCGGCTTCACGGCCGCATCGTGCAGCTCCCAGCGCATCGAGAACTGCTCGGCGAGCGGCGCGAATTCGTTGCGAAGCGTGTCGAGCGCCGACGCGGCATCCACGCCGCCGCCGTCCTGCTCGAAGTGCACGCGCATGAAGAACTCGCCGGTGCGGCTGTCGCCGAACTGCGCGGAATCGAGGATGTTGTTGCTGCGCTCGAACAGGAAGCCCGAGACCGCATGGACGATGCCGTGCCGGTCGGGGCACGACAGTTTCAAGATAAAGCTGTGATCGGTCGGCATGACCGCGACTCCCATTGTTTCCGTATTCGTCAAATTGCCCGTTCGCGCCGCCAGGCCGCGCGCGGCGCGCGTCATGCGCCCGGCACGAACAGCGCGTCGATGCCGGCTGCGTCGGCCGCCGCAAGCCAGCGGTGGCGCAGCAGCGTATCGAGCGTCGCGAGGCTCGCATCCATCGTCGCGCGGCCTTCGCGCAGCCAGCCGATCACCTCGGGCACGTCGGCCAGCAGGTGCTCGGCCACTTCGCCGTCCTGGTTGCGCGGCGCGAAGTCGTGCGGCAGCGGCAGGTCGTACACGAAGATCAGTTCCGACTGCGTGCCTTCCGGCAGCGAGTTCAGCACCTGCACCGTGCGGCCCGCGATCGCGCGCGCCGCCAGGTCGGGCGGAATCCCGGCTTCTTCCCAGCACTCCTTCGCGAGCGTCTCGTGAACGCCCAGCCCCCAGCCGATCCCCCCCGCGACGACGTTGTCGAGCATGCCGGGGTCGGTGGCCTTCGTCTCGCTGCGGCGGCCGAGCCACATCTTCGGCGCGGCCGCGGCGGGCTCGCCGGGCGTAACCGCATATTCTACGATGCCGTTCACGTGCACCGCATAGGTCTGCGTGCCGAAGAAGCGCGACGCCGCGCGCTCGATGTACGCGAGCGGCGGATCGTCGAAGCGGTTGCGGATCGCGTAGATCTCGTCGCGCCAGCCGGGAATCGCGCCTTCCGCCGCGAGCGCGCCGATCGCGCCGGCCAGCGCCATGCTGCGCGCATCGACCGAATCGTAGCGCGCCGACAGCACGACGCGCTCGCCGGTCAGCTCGAACACGTCGGGCCAGCGCGCGAGCTTCGCGACGTCCTGGCGGCGCACCCAGCCCACCGCCTGGCCGGCGATCTCGAAACGCAGGTGCGCGGCCGGATCGAAGCGGCGCGCGGCCGCGATGCACGGAAACGTCATCGCGCTCAATCCTTCAGCGCGACGCGGATGCCGATCGCGATGAACGTCGCGCCGGCGATCCGGTCGAGCCACACGCCGGCCTTCGGGCGGCGCTTCAGCCATGCGCCGATCATGCCCGCGCCGACGCCGAACAGCGAGAAGACCGCGGCCGTCTGCAGCATGAACAGCGCGCCGAGCTCGAACATCTGCAGCGTCACGCCCTGCGCGCCGTGCGGATCGACGAACTGCGGCAGGAACACGACGAAGAACAGCGTGACCTTCGGGTTCATCAGGTTGCCGATCACGCTCTGCCGGAAGATCGTGCCGAGCGGCTGCGGCGGGCGCGCATGCGCGTTCGCGAGGCCCTGGCTGCGCAGCGCCTTGATGCCGATCCACACGAGGTACGCGGCGCCCGCGAGCTTCAGGATCTGGAACGCGACCGGCGACGAACGCAGCACGGCCGCGACGCCGAGCGCCGCGAGCGTCGTGTGGAACAGGATCCCCGCCGTGAAGCCGAGCGCGGCGACGAAGCCGGCCGCGCGGCCCTGCGAGATGCCGCGTGCGAGCACCTGCAGGTTGTCGGGACCCGGCGCGAACGTGATCGCGATCGACGTGGCGAGAAACAGCATGAAGTTGGGCATCGTGAACCTCGCTGCGGAAGGTGAACCAGGCGCGAACCAGCGCAAACCGGGGTGGCAGGCCCCGACGGACCGGCGTTCAGTGGCCGGAGAATTCGGTAACGGTATAGACGGGCAACCCGGCGTTGCGCAGCAGCGCCGAGCCGCCGAGATCGGGCAGATCGATGATCGACGCACCTTCGACGACCACCGCGCCGAGCCGCTGCAGCAGGTTGCGCCCCGCCATCATCGTGCCGCCGGTCGCGATCAGGTCGTCCATGATGATCACGCGGTCGCCGGGGCGGCACGCATCTTCGTGGATCTCGACCGTCGCGCTGCCGTATTCGAGGTCGTACGATTCCGAACGCGTCTTGTACGGCAGCTTGCCGACCTTGCGGATCGGCACGAAACCGACGCTCAGCTCGTACGCGACGATCGGCGCGATGATGAAGCCGCGCGCGTCGAGGCCCGCGACGTAGTCGAGCTTCGCGTCGACATAGCGTTCGACGAACAGGTCGACGAGGATGCGCAGCGCCTTCGGGCTCTGCAGCAGCGTCGTGATGTCGCGGAACTGCACACCCGGCTGCGGCCAGTCCGGCACCGTGCGGATCTGGCTGTGGATGAAGGCGACCGGATCGAGCGGTGCGCCCGGCGACGAATGCGGCATGAAACTCTCCGAAAAAAACGGTGCGCGAAGATCGGGCACCGTTTCTGATCAATACGGGTCAGGTTGCGAATCGCGGCTCACGCAGCCGCGGCCGGCGGATCGCGCCGATGGCGCGACAACCGCTCCTCCGCGAGCGCGAGCGCCTCGGGCAGCCCGCGCAGCACCACGATGTCGCTCGCGCGCAGCTTGGTCTGCGGATCGGGTTCGACGCCGCGGATGCCGTGGCGGCGGATCGCCGTGACCTCGAGCCCGAGCGCGTACAGCCCGAGTTCTTCCAGCGACCGCCCGACCGCGTCCGCGCGCGCATCGACCGGCACCGATTGTAGCCGCACCTGCTCGTGATCGTCGTCGTCCGCGTCGTCGGCGCCGCGGAAATAGCCGCGCAGCAGGCTGTAGCGCTCGTCGCGCATCTCCTCGACGCGCCGCACGACCTTGCGCATCGGCACGCCGACCAGCACCAGCGTGTGCGACGCGAGCATCAGGCTGCCCTCGACGATCTCCGGAATCACCTCGGTCGCGCCGGCCGCCAGCAGCTTTTCGAGATCGGCATCGTCGACGGTGCGCACGATCGCCGGCAGCGTCGGCTCCAGCTCGTGCACGTGATGCAGCACGCGCAGCGCGGACGGCGTGTTCGCGTAGGTGATCGCGACGGCCGCCGCCCGGTGGATACCGGCCGCGAGCAGCGACTCGCGGCGCGCCGCGTCGCCGAACACGACCGATTCGCCGGCCGTCGCGGCCGCGCTCACGCGATCGGGGTCGAGGTCGAGCGCGACGTACGAAATGCCTTCCTGCTCGAGCATGCGCGCGAGGTTCTGGCCCGCGCGGCCGTAGCCGCAGATGATCACGTGGCCGCGCTGCTTGAGGCTTTGCGTCGCGATCCGCGTCATCTGCAGCGACTGCTGCATCCATTCGGTCGACGACAGCCGCATCACGATGCGGTCGGCGTTCTGGATCAGGAACGGCGCGGCGAGCATCGACAGCAGCATCGACGCGAGGATCGCCTGCAGCAGCGTCGAGTCGACGAGATGCCGGTCGAGGATCAGGTTCAGCAGCACGAAGCCGAATTCGCCGGCCTGCGCGAGGCCGATGCCCGTGCGCATCGCGACGCCCGGCGTCGCGCCGAACAGCCGCGCGAGCCCGGCGATCATCGTCGCCTTGAACAGGATCTGCCCGACGAAGAAGCCGAGCACGATCAACGGATGCTCCCAGATCACGCGTGGATCGAGCAGCATCCCCGTCGTCACGAAGAACAGCCCGAGCAGCACGTCGCGAAACGGCTTGATGTCTTCCTCCACCTGATGGCGGAACGGCGTCTCGGAAATGAGCATCCCGGCGATGAACGCGCCGAGCGCGAGCGACAGCCCGAAGCGGTCGGTGATGAACGCCGCGCCGAGCGTGACGAGCAGCAGGTTCAGCACGAACAGCTCCTGCGAGCGGCGCCGCGCGACCACGTTGAGCCAGCGCGTCATGAAGCGCTGGCCGATGACCAGCAGCAGCGCGAGCGCGATCACGATCTTGACCGCCGCGAAGCCGAGCGTGAGCGCGAGATCCTTCGACGATTCGGCGCCGAACGCGGCGATCACGATCAGCAGCGGCACGACCGCGAGATCCTGGAACAGCAGCACGCCGAAGATGTTGCGGCCGTGCTCCGTCTCGATCTCGAGCCGCTCGGCGAGCATCTTCGACACGATCGCCGTCGACGACATCGCGAGCGCGCCGCCGAGCGCGATGCTGCCCTGCCACGTGATGTGCACCCAGTGCTCGAACAGCGCGCCCAGCACGAGCGCGAGCAGGAGCGTCGCGACGACCTGCAGCAGGCCGAGCCCGAACACGAGCCGCTGCATCGCCCTCAGCTTCGCCAGCGAGAATTCGAGGCCGATCGAGAACATCAGGAACACCACGCCGAACTCCGCGAGATGCTCGGCCCGTTCGAGATCCGCCGCGACGCCGAACGCGTGCGGGCCGACCAGGATGCCGACGGTCAGGTAGCCGAGCATCGGCGGCAGGTTCAACGAGCGGAATACGACGACGCCCACCACCGAGGCCAGCAGCAGCAGCAGGGTCATTTCGAGCGGGGAAATCACGGGCGAAGCGTCCTCGTTCGTCGGGGCCACGGCAATGCGGGCGCGGGTGGTGGCGGTGGACACGCGACATCGGACGAGTCCGAAGGCGCGGCGCGGCGAACAAACGCCTTTGCTATACTCCGCGCATGATAGCGAAAATCAATGATGACCGGGCGCTCGCGCTCGCCCGCGACGTGCTCGACATCGAGGCGGACGCCGTGCGCGCGCTGCGCGACCAGCTCGACGGCGGCTTCGTCCAGGCCGTGGCGCTGCTGCTCGGCTGCCGCGGCCGCGTCGTGGTCTCGGGCATCGGCAAATCGGGGCATATCGCCCGCAAGATCGCGGCCACGCTGGCCAGCACCGGCACGCCGGCCTTCTTCGTCCACCCTGCCGAGGCCAGCCACGGCGACCTCGGGATGGTCACCTCCGACGACGTCTTCATCGGCATCTCCTATTCTGGCGAATCGGAAGAACTCGTCGCGATCCTGCCGCTCGTGAAGCGGATCGGCGCGAAGCTGATCGCGATCACGGGCCGTGCGGAGTCGAGCCTCGGCACGCTCGCCGACGTGAACCTGAACGCCGCGGTCTCGAAGGAAGCGTGCCCGCTGAACCTCGCGCCCACCGCGAGCACGACCGCCGCGCTCGCGCTCGGCGACGCGCTCGCCGTCGCCGTGCTCGACGCGCGCGGCTTCGGCTCGGAAGATTTCGCGCGCTCGCATCCGGGCGGCGCGCTCGGCCGGCGCCTGCTCACCTACGTGCGCGACGTGATGCGCTCGGGCGACGACGTCCCGGCCGTCGGGCTCGACGCGACGCTGTCGGACGCGCTGTTCCAGATCACCGCGAAGCGCCTCGGCATGACGGCCGTGGTCGACGCCGACGGCAAGGTCGCCGGCATCTTCACGGACGGCGACCTGCGCCGCGTGCTCGCGCGCGACGGCGATTTCCGCACGCTGCCGATCACCGAAGTCATGACGCGCGAGCCGCGCACGATCGCGCCGGATCACCTGGCGGTCGAGGCCGTTGAACTGATGGAGCGCCACCGGATCAACCAGATGCTGGTCGTCGATGCCGACGGCGCGCTGATCGGCGCGCTGAACATGCACGACCTGTTTTCGAAGAAGGTGATCTGATGAGCGCAGCGCTGACTGCGGCCGAACGCGCGAGCCGCGTGAAGCTGATGATTTTCGACGTCGACGGCGTGCTGACCGACGGCGGCCTGCTGTTTACCGCGGCCGGCGACACGATGAAGTCGTTCAATTCGCTCGACGGCCACGGCGTGAAGCTGCTCGGCGAGGCCGGCATCGCGACCGCGATCATCACGGGCCGCCGCTCGGACATCGTCGCGGCGCGCGCGAAGGAAATGAAGATCGCGCACCTGTTCCAGGGCGTCGAGAACAAGCTCGCCGTGTTCGCCGACCTGATCGCATCGCTCGGCCTGACGGCCGACGCATGCGGCTACATGGGCGACGACTGGCCCGACCTGCCGGTGATGCTGCGCTGCGGCTTCGCCGCGGCCCCGGCGAACGCGCACCCCGAGGTGATCGCCCGCGCGCACTGGGTCGCCGAGGCCCGTGGCGGCCACGGCGCCGTGCGCGAAGTCTGCGACGCGGTCCTGCGCGCGCAGCGCCGCTACGACGCGCTGCTCGCCGCCGCCTGCGGAGCCTGACCGATGAGCACGCATTTCCGCTGGACCCAGATGCTGCCCCTCGCCGCGGTCGCCGCACTCGCGGGCGTCACGTGGTGGCTGCTGCAGGCCACGCTGCCGCCGCCCGGCGAGGGCGCCGCGCAGCCGAAGCGCCACACGCCCGACTATTTCGCGGACAACTTCTCGGTCACCGAGCTCGACCAGTCCGGCACGACCCAGTACCGGCTGACGGCCGCGAAGCTGGTCCATTACGAAGATACCGAAAGCAGCGACCTGACCGATCCGGCCATGCGCGCGTTCCAGCCCGGCAAGCCGGTCGTGACGACCACCGCGAAGCGCGGCACCGTCAACGGCGACGTGTCGATCGTCGACTTGTACGACGACGCGCGCATCCTGCGCGCGGCCGGCGGCGGCGATCCGCAGATGCAGGCCGATTCCCAGCATTTCCGGATCTTCGTCAATGACGATGTGATCCAGACCGAAAAGCCGGTTAAACTTCAGCGCGGCCTGTCGCTCGTCAACGCGACCGACGGCATGAAGTACAACAACGTCACCCGGGTCATCGAGCTTTACGGCAACGTGCGCGGCACGATCGCCGCGGCGGACACGTCCGGCGGCTCGAAAGGTCAACCCAAGTGACGCATCCCTCACGTGACTGCATGAACGAACCGTTCCCTCGACAGATTTCCGGCGGCGCTGCGCGCGCCGTCCGCGCCGCGCTCGCCGCGACGCTCGTGGCGCTCCCGCTCGTCGGGCTGGCGCCGCTCGCCCATGCCGAGAAGGCCGACCAGAACAAGCCGATCAACGTCGAGGCCGACAACCTGACCTATGACGATCTGAAGCAGGTCACGGTCGCGACCGGCAACGTCGTGATCACGAAGGGCACGATCATCATCAAGGGCGATCGCGTCGAAGTGCGCCAGGATCCGGAAGGCTATCAGTACGCGACGTCGTTCGGCAGCGGCAAGAAGCACGCGACGTTCCGCCAGAAGCGCGAAGGCCTCGACGAGTACATCGACGGCGACGCCGAGCGCATCGACTACGACGGCAAGCAGGACCTGACCACGCTGACCACCGCCGCGACCGTGCGCCGCCTGCAGGGCACGTCGACGGTCGCCGACACCGTGCACGGCAGCGTGATCACGTACGACGGCCAGCGCGACTTCTACACCGCGAAGGGCGGCAAGGACGTCGCCGCGCCGGGCAACCCGAACGGCCGCGTGCGCGCGATGCTGTCGCCGAAGAACGGCGGCCCCGCGCCGCTGAACGGGGCGCCGGCCAAGCTGTCGCCGTCGACCACGATCCAGGGGGCGCCGGGCCAATGAACGCGCTCCCCAACCGCCAGCCGGCCGGCACCACGAGCTCGCTCGTCGTCCGCAACCTGAAGAAGCGCTACGGCTCGCGCACGGTCGTCAAGGACGTGTCGCTCGACGTGAAGAGCGGCGAGGTCGTCGGCCTGCTCGGCCCGAACGGCGCCGGCAAGACCACGTCGTTCTACATGATCGTCGGCCTCGTGCCGACGGACGCGGGCGAAATCTCGCTGAACGGCAGCTCGATCGGCCTGCTGCCGATCCACAAGCGCGCGTCGCTCGGCCTGTCGTACCTGCCGCAGGAAGCGTCCGTGTTCCGCAAGCTGACCGTCGAGGAAAACATCCGCGCGGTGCTCGAGCTGCAGCACGGCGAGGACGGCAAGCGGCTGTCGAAGGATGCGATCTCGGCGCGCACCGAAGCGCTGCTCGACGAGCTGCAGATCGGCCACCTGCGCGAGAACCCCGCGCTGTCGCTGTCGGGCGGCGAACGGCGCCGCGTCGAAATCGCGCGCGCGCTCGCGACCAACCCGAGCTTCATCCTGCTCGACGAACCGTTCGCCGGCGTCGACCCGATCGCCGTGCTCGAGATCCAGAAGATCGTCAAGTTCCTGAAACAGCGCAACATCGGCGTGCTGATCACGGACCACAACGTCCGCGAAACGCTCGGCATCTGCGACCACGCTTACATCATCAGCGACGGTTCGGTGCTGGCCGCCGGCGCGCCGAGCGAAATCATCGAAAACGAAAGCGTGCGCCGCGTGTACCTCGGCGAGCACTTCCGCATGTAACGTCCTCCTCGTGGCTGGCTGCACCCCGCCCGGCAGCGCCGCGCGGGGCTGCGCCCCGCTTTGCATCCACGCCCGCGGGCATGCCCGCGGCCGGGCGGCGCGCCACGCGTAATCGCGGATGGCTCAACGCGCCTGGGTCGTGGCAAACTGCCGGTATGACTCCCTCCTTGCCATGAAAGCCAGCCTTCAACTCCGCCTGTCGCAACATCTTGCGCTGACGCCCCAGCTGCAGCAGTCGATCCGGCTCCTGCAGTTGTCGACGCTCGAATTGCAGCAGGAAGTCGCGATGGCCGTCGCGCAGAACCCGCTGCTCGAGAACGACGACGAATGGATCGCGAGCCCGCTGCGCGTCGCCGCGGACGGATCGCTGATCGCGCAGACGCCCCCCGCATCGAACACCGAACCCGCCGCGGCCAACGGCACCAGTACGTCCAGCGATCGCGCGGAACGCGACGAGCCGGCAGGCGCCGACGAATACGACGGCTATGCGTCCGGCGACGGCAGCGACGGCCCGCAGTGGAATCTCGACGAATACGGCCGCTCGAGCGGCGCGTCCGACGACGACGATCTGCCGCCGCTGCAGGTGCAGGAAGCCGCGACGTCGCTGCGCGACCACCTGTCCGCGCAGTTGCGCGTCACGCAGGCCGGCCCGCGCGATCGCGCGCTCGTGATGTTCCTGATCGAATCGCTCGACGACGACGGCTACCTGACCGCCACGCTCGACGAAGTGCTCGCCGATCTGCCGCCCGAGCTGGAAATCGACTGCGACGAACTGAACGCGGCGCTCGCGCTACTGCACAGCTTCGACCCGGCCGGCGTCGGCGCGCGCTCGGCCTCCGAATGCCTGAAGCTGCAGTTGCTGCGTCTCGATCCGTCCCCCACGCGCACGCTCGCGCTCGAGATCGTGTCGCAGCATCTCGAACTGCTCGCCGCACGCGACTTCACACGGTTGCGCAAGCACCTGAAGGCGACCGACGACGCGCTGCGCGACGCGCACGCGCTGATCCGCTCGCTGGAGCCGTTCCCCGGCGCCGCATACGGGAAGGCCGAGGCCGACTACGTCGTGCCCGACATCATCGTGAAGAAGGCCGGCCAAGGCTGGCTCGCGGAGCTCAATCCGGAGGTCGTGCCGCGCCTGCGGATCAACAACCTGTACGCGAACATCCTGCGCAACAGCCGCGGCGACCCGTCGGCCGGATCGTTGAAACAGCAGCTCCAGGAAGCGCGCTGGCTGATCAAGAACATCCAGCAGCGTTTCGACACGATCCTGCGTGTCGCGCAGGCTATTGTCGAGCGTCAGAAGAATTTCTTCGCGCACGGTGAAATTGCCATGCGCCCCTTGGTTTTGCGGGAAATAGCTGATACGCTGGGCCTACACGAGTCGACTGTCAGCCGTGTGACAACCGGGAAGTACATGCTGACCCCGTTCGGGACGCTTGAATTTAAGTACTTCTTCGGATCTCACGTCTCGACCGACACCGGTGGCGCCGCCTCGTCGACCGCCATCCGAGCCCTCATCAAGCAACTGATAGGAGCTGAAGACCCAAAATCGCCACTTTCGGACAGCCGCATTGCCGAGCTGCTGGCAGAACAGGGGTTCGTGGTCGCGCGCCGCACGGTTGCGAAATATCGCGAAGCCCTCAAGATCCCGGCAGTGAATCTGCGCAAGTCTCTTTAAGCCTGCTGCCTGCCCGGTGGCAGGCGTGTCCCGACCACCGCGCACACGGGGAACAGGCCGGGCGACCTGTCCGCGATACGCCGCCTTCGTGCGGCACGGGCAAGTCGACCGGAGCGCCGCCTCGATGCGGCCGGGTGGTCACTCGCTTGGAGAAGCACTATGAACCTGAAGATCAGTGGACATCATCTCGAAGTCACGCCTGCAATTCGCGAATACGTGATCACCAAGCTGGACCGGGTGCTACGGCATAGCGATCAGGTGATCGATGGCACTGTGATCCTCTCGGTCGACAACCACAAGGAAAAGGACAAGCAGCAGCGCGCGGAAATCAACCTGCACCTGAAGGGCAAGGACATCTTCGTCGAAAGCGCGAACGGCAACCTGTACGCCGCGATCGATCTGCTGATCGACAAGCTGGATCGCCAGGTCGTCAAGCACATGGAGCGCCTGCAAACGCACGCGCACGACCCGATCAAGCTTCAACCGTCGATCGACCAGATCGAACTGCCGCCGCAGTGATCGTCACCGCAACACGCACGCCGCCCGGTTCGCCGGGCGTTTTTTTTGCCACTCCGAGCGCAGGTGCAACCGGTCCGACCGTGCTGCGCCACGCGCGCGGCTGTGCTCTATAATGTCCCGGTTATCGCCGGGGGGTGTTGGATGCGGTAGCGGCGTTGCAGGTTGCCATGCCACATGCCTTGATATCGCCGAACATGGAAAATCAGTCCGCCACCGCAAGGAGACCCCAGGCCGCCCAATCGCCTGCCAACATGAATCGCCTAGCCAAAATCCTGCCCATAGAGAACGTCGTCATCGACCTCTCGGTCACCAGCAAGAAACGCGTCTTCGAACAAGCCGGGCTGATGTTCGAGAATCAGAACGGCATCGGCCGCAGCACCGTCACGGACAACCTGTTCGCGCGCGAGCGCCTCGGTTCGACCGGGCTCGGCGAAGGTGTCGCGATTCCGCACGGCCGCATCAAGGGCCTCAAGCATCCGCTCGCCGCGTTCGTCCGCCTCGCCGATGCGATTCCGTTCGAAGCGCCCGACGGCCAGCCGGTCAGCCTCCTGATCTTCCTGCTCGTCCCCGAGCAAGCCACGCAGCAGCACCTCGAGATCCTGTCGGAGATCGCGCAACTGCTGTCCGATCGCGACGCGCGCGAGCGTCTGCACAACGAAACGGATATCGCCGAGTTGCATCGCCTGCTCACTCAGTGGCAACCTTGAGTTGTTCCGGGCGGAATATTTCCCCGTACGAGGCGGCGCATGTCGCCGTCCAGGGCCGCCCGGCGCCGGCCCGGCATGGCGACGTCCGTCGCCGCGCGCCCGCACCGGCCCATTGGAGTGACGAGAGTCATGGATACGTCCAGCATCAACGCCCAGAGCATCTTCGACGACAACGCAGCCACGCTGAAACTGAGCTGGCTGACGGGGCATGAAGGCTGGGAACGCGGCTTTTCGGCCGACACGGTCGGCAACGCGACATCGAGCGCCGACCTCGTCGGCCACCTGAACCTGATCCACCCGAACCGGATCCAGGTGCTCGGCGAAGCCGAAATCGACTACTACCAGCGCCAGACCGACGAAGACCGCTCGCGCCACATGGCCGAGCTGATCGCGCTCGAGCCGCCGTTCCTCGTCGTCGCCGGCGGCGCGGCGGCACCGCCCGAACTGGTGCTGCGCTGCACGCGCTCGTCCACGCCGCTGTTCACGACGCCGATGTCGGCCGCCGCGGTGATCGACAGCCTGCGGCTCTACATGTCGCGCATTCTCGCGCCGCGCGCGACGCTGCACGGCGTGTTCCTCGACATCCTCGGGATGGGCGTGCTGCTGACCGGCGATTCGGGCCTCGGCAAGAGCGAGCTCGGCCTCGAGCTGATCAGCCGCGGCCACGGCCTCGTCGCCGACGACGCGGTCGATTTCGTCCGTCTTGGCCCCGATTTCGTCGAAGGGCGCTGCCCGCCGCTGCTGCAGAACCTGCTCGAAGTGCGCGGCCTCGGCCTGCTCGACATCAAGACGATCTTCGGTGAAACCGCGGTGCGGCGGAAAATGAAGCTGAAGCTGATCGTCCAGCTCGTGCGGCGCCCCGACGGCGAATTCCAGCGCCTGCCGCTCGAAAGCCAGACCGTCGACGTGCTCGGCTTGCCGATCAGCAAGGTCACGATCCAGGTCGCGGCCGGCCGCAACCTCGCGGTGCTCGTCGAGGCGGCCGTCCGGAACACGATCCTGCAGTTGCGCGGAATCGACACGTTGCGCGATTTCATGGATCGGCAACGACTCGCGATGCAAGATCCCGACAGTCAGTTCCCCGGCAAACTGGTGTAACCCGCACGCGCCGGCCGCGCAACGCCGACGCGTCGAGCCGGTGCTATGATGAAACGTCAGGATTCTCTGCTCCCATGCGCATCGTCCTCATCACCGGCATCTCCGGCTCAGGCAAGTCCGTCGCGCTGAACGCGCTCGAGGACGCAGGCTATTACTGCGTCGACAACCTGCCGCCGCACGTGCTCCCCGAACTCGCCCGCTACCTTGCGCAGGACGGCCAGCGCCGGCTCGCGGTCGCGATCGACGCGCGCTCGAGCGCGTCGCTCGATGAAATGCCCGGCCTGATCCGCGAGCTGTCCCGCGAGCACGACGTGCGCGTGCTGTTCCTCAACGCGAGCACCCAGGCGCTGATCCAGCGCTTCTCCGAAACGCGTCGCCGCCATCCGCTGTCCGGCTCGCGGTCGCACGATGCCGACGTCGGCCTGCTGTCGTCGCTCGAGGAAGCGATCGAGCGCGAGCGCGAGCTCGTCGCGCCGCTCGCCGAATTCGGCCATCAGATCGATACCAGCACGCTGCGCGCGAACGCGCTGCGCACCTGGGTCAAGCGCTTCATCGAGCAGAAGAACAACGACCTGATGGTGATGTTCGAATCGTTCGGCTTCAAGCGCGGCGTGCCGCTCGACGCCGACCTGATGTTCGACGTGCGCGCGCTGCCGAATCCGTACTACGACCACGAGTTGCGCCCGCTCACCGGGCTCGACCAGCCGGTCATCGCCTTTCTCGACGCACTGCCGATCGTCCACCAGATGATCGACGACATCCATGCGTTCCTGATGAAATGGCTGCCGCACTTCCGCGATGACAACCGCAGCTACCTGACCGTGGCCATCGGCTGCACGGGCGGCCAGCATCGCTCGGTGTTCATCGCGGAAACGCTCGCCGCGCGCCTGGCGCGCGAGGCGAACGTGATCGTGCGGCATCGTGACGCGCCAGTGGATGTCGACGCGTCGTCGCGGCTCGTCTCCGAGGTCGACCGACCCTAGCGACACCCGCCCCCACGCCCGCGCGCCATGTCCTCCCTATCGACCACCCTGATCGACCTGCCGCTGTTTCCGCTGCACACGGTGCTGTTTCCGGGAGGGCTGCTCCCGCTCAAGGTGTTCGAGGCGCGCTATCTCGACATGTCGCGCGCCTGCCTGCGCGACGACGCACCGTTCGGCGTGTGCCTGCTCAAGAGCGGGCCCGAAGTCGCGCAGGACGGCGCGGTGTCGGTGCCCGAGACCATCGGCTGCATGGCGCGCATCACCGAGTGCGATACCGGCGAATTCGGGATGCTGTATCTGCAGGCGGTCGGCACGCAGCGTTTCGAGCTGCTGTCGTATCGCGTCGAAGGCAACGGGCTGCTGGTCGGCATCGCGGAGCCGCTGCCCGACGACATCCCGCTCGAAGGCGAACAGGCGCTCGCGCAGTTCGGCTCGTGCGCCGAGGTGCTCGAGCGCATCATCGACGCGCTGAAGAAGTCCGATCCGGAGAAAATGCCGTTCGGCGAACCGTTCCGCCTCGACGATCCGAGCTGGGTATCGAACCGTCTCGCGGAACTGCTGCCGCTCGACCTGCGCGCGCGGCAGAAGCTGATGGAGTTTCCGGACGTCGGCGCGCGCATCGACGCCGTGCACCACGTGCTCGACCGGCACGGCTGGCTGTAACGCCCGCGCCCGCTCCGTCGCGCATCACGCGTCGCGCGTCGCGCCCGCCCGAAAACCTCTCCTGCGCGCGGCCACCCGGCGCCTTCCCCCACGCGGCACGCGCCGCGCCCTTCCCGCTCGTTACAGCAGCGGCCCGCTCAGCGCGTCGAGCAGCTTGCGCACGGGCGCCGGCACGCCGTACGCGTCGAGCCGGCTCAGCGGCACCCACGCGGTGTCCGCGTCCCGCGCCTGCGACGGCAGGCCGCCGCCGTCCGCCAGATCGCTCAGCCGCGGCTCGATCTCGAGCCGGAAATGCGTGAACGTGTGCGTGAGCGGCGCGAGCGGCACCGTGCCGCCGCCGCCGAAGCCGCGCGCGAGATCGGCCAGCGCGGCATCGCCGTCCGCTTGCGGCAGGCTCCACAGCCCGCCCCAGATACCGGTTGGCGGCCGTCGCTCCAGCAGCACGGCGTCGCCGTCGCGCAGCACGAGCATCCAGGTCTTGCGCGTCGGCACGGCCTTCTTCGGCCGCGCGGCCGGCAGTTCGCGCTGGCGGCCGGTCGATTGCGCGACGCAGTCGCCCGCGAACGGGCAGCGCGCGCAGTCGGGCTTGCCGCGCACGCACAGCGTCGCGCCCAGATCCATCAGCCCCTGCGTATACGCGCTCACGTCGGCCGCGTTCGCGGCATCGGGCAGCAGCGATTCGGCGAGCGCCCACATGTCGTTCTCGACACGCTTCTCGCCCGGAAAGCCCTCGACGCCGAATACCCGCGCGAGCACGCGCTTCACGTTGCCGTCGAGGATCGTCGCGCGCGCGCCGTATGCAAACGACGCGATCGCGGCGGCCGTCGAGCGGCCGATGCCGGGCAGTTCGGCCAGTGCGTCGGGCGTCGCCGGAAACGCGCCGCCGTGCTCGGCGACGACGACCTGCGCGCAGCGGTGCAGGTTGCGCGCGCGCGAGTAGTAGCCGAGCCCCGCCCACAACGCCATCACGTCATCGCTCGGCGCGGCCGCGAGCGCGGCGACGTCGGGGTAGCGGTCGAGAAAGCGCGTGTAATACGGAATGACGGTCGACACCTGGGTCTGCTGCAGCATGATTTCCGACAGCCAGATCCGGTACGGATCGCGGGTGTTCTGCCACGGCAGGTCATGGCGGCCATGCTCGCGCTGCCACGCGACGAGACGCGTGGCGAACGTGCGGTGCAGCGGCGTGACGGGGAACGGAGCGGGGGCGATGCGGGGCGGCTTCAAGTTGTCTGATCGTGGAAAAGGGTTTCAACGCTGGCACGTCGGGCAGAAATAGGTCGACCGCTGGCCCTGCACGATCTGGCGAACCGACGCGCCGCAGACGCGGCACGGCTGGCCCGCACGATCATAGACGAAGCAGTCGAGCTGGAAGTAGCCGCTTTCGCCGTTGCTGCCGACGAAGTCGCGCAACGTGCTGCCGCCGCGCTCGATCGCGTCGGCGAGCGTCGCGCGCACCGCGTCGGCCAGCCGCTCGTAGCGCGCCAGCGAAACCTTGCCGGCGGCCGTCGTCGGCCGGATGCCGGCGCGAAACAGGCTCTCCGACGCATAGATGTTCCCGACGCCGACGACCATGTCGCCCGCGAGCAGCGCCTGCTTGACCGATACCGTGCGGCCGCGCGTGCGCGTGTGCAGCAGCGCGCCGGTGAACGCCGGCGAGAACGGCTCGACGCCGAGGCTCGCGAGGAGCGGATGCGCATGCACGTCGCCTGCTTCGCGCGGGTGCCACAACACGGCGCCGAAACGGCGCGGATCGCGAAACCGCAGCACGAACTCGTCGAAGATCCAGTCGATGTGGTCGTGCTTCGCGGCGACCGGCACGCCGGCCGCGGGCAGCACACGCAGCGTGCCGGTCATCCCGAGATGGACGATGAACCAGCCGGCATCGACTTCGAACAGCAGGTACTTGCCGCGGCGCTCGACGGCGAGCACCTCGCGCGCGCGCAACTGCTCGGCGAGCCCCGCCGGCACGGGCCAGCGCAGCATCGCGGTACGGACGTCGACACGCTCGACGCGGCGGCCCGCGACAAAGGGCTCGATGCCCCGGCGCGTGACTTCGACTTCTGGCAACTCTGGCATGTTTTGCGGGTCTGAGGCTACGGTCTGCTTGCATGGGGAACGCGCATGCGCCGCCGCGCGAGCGGCCGCTCTCGCGACTCCCCCGAATGAAACACGGGAATGCCCGAAATCGCCCGCCCGGCAGCACGCGAGGCGCGCGATTTCGGGCATTCGCATGGGGATTCCACAGGCAAGCGGACCCTATCACGATCGTGCGTGTATTGTAGCGAGCGCGTTACAATCGGTTGAAACATCGAACGGATTTCCATGACTCTGCCCTCGAAGCTGCTTCAGAAGCGCCCCGCCGCCGTGCGCGGCGCGCGCGCCTTCCCGGTCCGTCGTGCACTCGGCGCCGCGCTGTTTGCCGCCTGGACCCTCACCGCCTTCCCGGCCCACGCGCAGGATCCGGCATCGGACGACGCGCAGCCGCAGGGTGCGTTCGAGCATGTGATGCCGGACGAGCAGAAGAATCTCCCCGGCGTGCCGCTGACGAGCCAGATCGTCTACCAGGTGCTCGCCGCCGAGGTCGCGCTCCAGCGCAACCAGCCGGCGCCGGCCTACCAGACCTACCTCGCGCTTGCCCGCGACACGCGCGATCCGCGCATGGCGCAGCGCGCGACCGAAATCGCGCTCGGCGCGCAGAGCCCGGCCGACGCGCTGTCCGCCGCGAATCTGTGGCGTCAGTACGCGCCGGATTCGAACCGCGCGTCGCAGGTCGACGCCGCGCTGCTGGTGCTCGCCGGCAAGCCGGCCGACGCGCAGCCGATGCTCGCGCGCGAGCTGGCCCGCGCGACCGGCGAGACGCGCGGCCCGGCGATCCTCGCGCTGCAGGCGCTGCTCGTGCGCGGCCCCGACCGCGTCGGCGGCCTCGCGGTGCTGAAGGACATGCTGAAGAACGACCTGAGCCGCCCCGAGGCGCAGCTCGCGATCGCACGCCAGCAGCTCGCGGTCGACGACAAGGACGGCGCCGCGCAGTCGCTGAAGCAGGCGCTGCAGATCCGTCCCGACTACCTGCCGGCTGCGCTGATGCTGTCGCAGATGGGGCCGGCGGAACGCGCGGCGGGCATCGCGTCGTTCGAGAAGTATGTTCAGCAGAATCCAAAGTCGCGCGACGCACGGCTCGCGCTGTCGCAGCTCTATCTCGCCGACGACCGCCTCGACGACGCGCAGAAGCAGTTCGAGACGATGCGCAAGCTCGACGCGAAGGATCCGACGCCGCTGATGGCGCTCGCGCTGATCAAGATCCAGCAGAAGAAACTCGACGAGGCGACCGGCTACCTGAAGCAGTACGTGCAGCTCGGCGACAAGCAGCCGAACCTCGACGTCGGCCAGGGCTACATCTACCTCGCGCAGATCGCGATCGACCAGAACAACGACGCGCAGGCGTCGCAATGGCTCGACAAGGTCGACCAGACGAGCCAGCATTACCTGCCCGCGCAGATCACGCGCGCGCAACTGCTGCAGAAACAGGGCAAGACCGACGAGGCGCGCAAGGTGCTCGACAATCTGCCGATCACGGATCCGCGCGACGCGGCCGTGGTGGCGCGCACCGATGCGTCGATCCTGTTCACCGCGAAGCGCTATCCGGAAGCGGAAGCGCGGCTCGGACAGGCCGTCCAGGACTTCCCGGACGATCCCGACCTGCGCTACGACTACGCGATGGCGGCCGAAAAGACGGGCCACTACGCGATGATGGAAAAGCAGTTGCGCGAGCTGATCCGTACGCAGCCCGACAACCCGCAGGCCTACAACGCGCTCGGCTATTCGCTCGCCGACCGCAACCAGCGCCTGCCCGAGGCCAGCAAGCTGATCGACAAGGCGATGTCGCTCGCGCCGAACGACGCATACATCATGGACAGCCTCGGCTGGGTGAAGTACCGGATGGGCGACACGGCCGGCGCGACGAAGGTGCTGCAGCGCGCATACGAACTGCAGCCGAACGCCGAAATCGGCGCGCATCTCGGCGAAGTGCTGTGGAAGAGCGGCGCGCAGGACGACGCGCGCAACGCGTGGCGCGCCGCGCGGAAGCTCGAACCCGACAACGAAACGCTCGTGCAGACGCTGAAACGCCTGCAGATCAACGACCTTTGATGCGGATGTTCCCGATGTTTTCCCTGCCCTCGCGCGCGCAGCGCACGCTGGCCGCGGCCGGCGCGGCGCTCGCGCTCGCCGGCTGCGCGAGCACGCCGCCGTCGGCCAACGCGCCGACGGGCGCCGCGCTGCAGACGGCGGCGACCCATGCGTACCACGGCCGCTTCGCGGTGCGGTACGACGATCGTCTCGGCAACCCGCAGAACGTGTACGGCAACTTCGACTGGCAGGAGCACGGCGACGACGTGTCGCTCGAACTGCGCAGCCCGCTCGGCCAGACGCTCGCGGTCGTGAAATCGACGCCGCGCGCGGCGTCGCTCGAATTGCCGAACCGCCCGACCCAATATGCGCCGGACGTCGGCGACCTGATGCAGAAAGCGCTCGGCTTCGAGCTGCCGCTCGCGGGCCTGCGCTACTGGCTGCTGCCGACCGCCGCCCCGGCGACGCCCGCGGAAACGGTGCGCGACCCGGCCGACGGCGCGCGCATCAAGCAGCTCCGCCAGGACGGCTGGACGATCGACTACCTTGCCTACGCGGATGCCCCGGCCACGGGCGTCAAACGCGTCAACCTCGTGCGCGCGACGCCGCCGCTCGACATCAAGCTCGTGCTCGATCAGTGAGCACGCGCGCTTAAGCCTCGATACCCGCATGACCGATTCGACCCGCTCGCTGCGCAACTGCCTGGCGCCCGCGAAACTCAACCTGTTCCTGCACATCACCGGCCGCCGTCCGAACGGCTATCACGATCTGCAGAGCGTATTCCAGCTGCTGAACTGGGGCGACACGCTGCACTTCACGCGCCGCGACGACGGCCGCGTCGCACGCGTCACCGACGTGCCCGGCGTGCCCGAGGAAAGCGATCTCGTCGTGCGCGCGGCCAATCTGCTGAAAGCGCATACGGGCGCGGCGCACGGCGTCGACATCGAGATCGACAAGATCCTGCCGATGGGCGCCGGCCTCGGCGGCGGCAGCTCCGACGCGGCGACGACGCTGCTCGCGCTGAACCGCCTGTGGCAACTGGATCTGCCGCGCGCGGAACTCCAGTCGCTCGCGGTCAAACTCGGCGCCGACGTCCCGTTTTTTATTTTCGGAAAAAATGCGTTCGCGGAGGGTATCGGAGAAGAATTAGCTGAGGTAGAATTGCCGACTCGCTGGTTCCTGGTTGTGACGCCACGCGTTCATGTCCCGACCGCTGAAATATTTTCAGATGAGTTGTTGACAAGAGATACGAAGCCCGTCACAATTGCTGACTTTCTTGCACAGCAAACCAGCGATGCGGGATGGCCAGATAGCTTCGGCCGGAACGATATGCAGGAAGTTGTAACAAGGAAGTACGCGGAAGTTGCGCAGGTGGTCAAATGGTTGTATGATGTGACCCCCGCGAGGATGACCGGCTCCGGAGCAAGCGTGTTTGCAGCGTTTCACAGCAAGCACGAGGCAGAAGCGGCGAAAGCCAAACTGCCCGCCAGTTGGAATGGCGCAGTTGCCGAGAGCCTGAACGAGCATCCGCTCTTCGCTTTCGCGTCATGAAGTTTTACTTTGCCGAACGGCCTACACATGTTCGGTGAAGTTATCAGTTAAGTGTAGGGGAGTCGCCAAGTTGGTCAAGGCACCGGATTTTGATTCCGGCATGCGAGGGTTCGAGTCCTTCCTCCCCTGCCAAAAATTTTCCCGCATTTCCCGCCCAAGCCTGAAGCAGGTGCACGATGAGCAGCCACAGCCATGATGGCCTGATGGTCTTTACTGGCAACGCGAATCCCGCGCTCGCCCAGGAAGTCGTCAGTATCCTTGGTATTCCCCTCGGCAAAGCAATGGTCAGCCGTTTCTCCGACGGCGAGATCCAGGTCGAGATCCAGGAAAACGTGCGCGGCAAGGATGTCTTCGTCCTGCAATCCACGTGCGCACCGGCGAACGACAACCTGATGGAACTGATGATCATGGTCGATGCGCTCAAGCGCGCATCCGCCGGCCGGATCACCGCTGCCATCCCCTACTTCGGCTATGCCCGTCAGGATCGCCGCCCGCGTTCGGCGCGCGTCGCGATCTCGGCGAAGGTCGTCGCGAACATGCTGGAAATCGCCGGCGTCGAGCGGATCATCACGATGGATCTGCACGCCGACCAGATTCAAGGCTTCTTCGACATCCCGGTCGACAACATCTACGCGACGCCGATCCTGCTGGGCGACCTGCGCAAGCAGAACTACTCGGATCTGCTCGTCGTGTCGCCGGACGTCGGCGGCGTGGTGCGTGCCCGGGCGCTCGCGAAGCAGCTCAACTGCGATCTCGCGATCATCGACAAGCGTCGCCCGAAGGCGAACGTCGCCGAAGTGATGAACATCATCGGTGAAGTCGAAGGCCGCACCTGCGTGATCATGGACGACATGGTCGATACGGCCGGCACGCTCTGCAAGGCCGCGCAAGTGCTGAAGGACCGCGGTGCGAAGCAGGTGTTCGCCTACGCGACGCACCCGGTGCTGTCGGGCGGCGCCGCGGACCGCATCGCCGCATCGGCACTCGACGAGCTGGTCGTCACCGATACGATCCCGCTGTCGGCCGAATCGCTGGCGTGCTCGAAGATCCGCTCGCTGACGAGCGCGAGCCTGCTGGCCGAGACGTTCTCGCGGATTCGCCGCGGCGATTCGGTGATGTCGCTGTTCGCGGAATCCTGATCGCGAATCGACGCAACAAAGCATGCGCGGAAAGCGAAGCGGCAACGCTTCGCTTTTTGCACAATCGGACGGGATAGACGAAACCCCGGCCGTTTCATCGGGGGCCGCCATTTGATGGCCCCGTTTTACTGCCTGGTCGCGGGCAGCCATTGGAGAATCACATGAAAGTCGTCGCTTTCGAGCGCCAACAGCAAGGTACGGGTGCGAGCCGCCGCCTGCGCAACGCCGGTAAGACCACGGGTATCGTTTACGGTGGCGAAGCCGCCCCGCAAAAGATCGAACTCGATCACAACGCCCTGTGGCACGCCCTGAAGAAGGAAGCTTTCCACTCGTCGATCCTCGATCTCGAAGTGGCCGGCCAGTCGCAACAGGTTCTGCTGCGCGACGTGCAATACCACCCGTTCAAGCAACTGGTGCTGCACGTGGACTTCCAGCGCGTCGACGCGAAGAAGAAGCTGCACACGAAGGTGCCGCTGCACTTCCTGAACGCTGAAGTCAGCCCGGCCGTCAAGCTGTCGAGCGCGGTCGTTTCGCACGTCGCGACGGAAATCGAAGTCGAGTGCCTGCCGGCTGCCCTGCCGGAGTTCCTCGAAGTCGACCTGTCGAAGATCGAAGCCGGTCAGTCGCTGCACGCGAAGGACATCGCACTGCCGAAGGGCGTGACGCTGGTCGCGCACGTCGACGCGGAAAACCCGGTTGTCGCGTCGGCGACGATCCCGGCTGGTGCCGTGTCGGACGCAGCAGAAGGCGAAACGCCGGCTGCCTGAGCGGCTGCCTGCGCCCCATCGATCCGTTTCGCGAAACGGTCGACGCAACCCGCCGCGGCTTGCCCGGCGGGTTTTTCTTTTTCTGCGCCCAGGCGGCCGCCGCCGCCTTCGAAACGTCATGATCAAACTGATCGTCGGCCTCGGCAATCCCGGGGCGGAATACACCGCGACGCGCCACAACGCCGGTTTCTGGCTGGTCGACCAGCTCGCCCGCGAAGCCGGCACGACGCTGCGCGACGAACGCCGCTTCCACGGCTTCTACGCGAAAGCGCGCCTGCACGGCGAGGAAGTCCATCTGCTCGAGCCGCAGACCTACATGAACCGCTCCGGCCAGTCGGTCGTCGCGCTCGCGCAATTCTTCAAGATCCTGCCCGACCAGATCCTCGTCGCGCACGACGAGCTCGATCTGCCGCCCGGCACCGTGAAGCTGAAGCTCGGCGGCGGCAGCGGCGGCCACAACGGGCTGAAGGACATCACCGCGCATCTGTCGTCGCAGCAATACTGGCGGTTGCGGATCGGCATCGGCCATCCGCGCGACCTGATTCCGGAAAGTGCGCGCGCCGGCGCGAAGCCCGACGTCGCGAACTTCGTGCTGAAGCCGCCGCGCCGCGAGGAACAGGACGTGATCGACGCATCGATCGAACGCGCGCTCGCCGTGATGCCGATGGTCGTCAAGGGCGAACTCGACCGCGCGACGATGCAACTGCATCGCAACTGATCGCCCGCCGCACCGGCCCGGTGCATCGGCCGTCCCGCGCAACCGGGCGGCCTCGCCCGCCCCACCGCGACGCGCACATGCGGTAATCTGGACGTTTTTGCCCGACAGGAGCCAAGCGGTGAGCCGTTACTGGAGCGACGTCGTTCAGCAACTCGTGCCTTACGTGCCGGGCGAACAGCCCGCGCTCGCGCACCCCGTCAAGCTGAACACCAACGAGAATCCCTATCCGCCGTCGCCGCGCGTCGTCGCGGCGATCGCACGCGAACTCGGCGACACCGGCGACACGCTGCGCCGCTATCCGGATCCGGTCGCGCGCGCGCTGCGCGAGACGGTCGCGGCCCATCACCGCATCCAGCCCGGACAGGTGTTCGTCGGCAACGGCTCCGACGAGGTGCTCGCGCATGCGTTCCAGGCGCTGCTCAAGCACGACCGGCCGCTGCGCTTTCCCGACATCACGTACAGCTTCTACCCGACCTACGCGCGCCTGTACGGCGTCGAGACCACGGTCGTGCCGCTCGCGGACGATTTCTCGATCCGCGTCGACGATTATCTCGACGACGCCGGCGGCGTGCTGTTTCCGAACCCGAACGCGCCGACCGGGCGCGCGCTGCCGTTCGCGGACGTCGAGCGGATCGCGGCCGCGAATCCGTCGTCGGTCGTCGTGATCGACGAAGCGTACGTCGATTTCGGCGCGCAGTCGGCGATTACGCTGATCGACCGTCATCCGAACCTGCTCGTCGTGCATACGACGTCGAAGGCGCGCTCGCTCGCGGGCATGCGCGTCGGCTTCGCGTTCGGCGATGCGGCGCTGATCGACGCGCTGAACCGCGTGAAGGACAGCTTCAACTCGTACCCGCTCGACCGGCTCGCGCAGGTCGCCGCACAGGCCGCGTATGAAGACACCGATCATTTCAACGCCACCTGCCGGCGCGTGATCGACAGCCGCGCGCGGCTCACGCATGCGCTCGGCGCACTCGGCTTCGAGATCGTGCCGTCGGCCGCGAATTTCGTGTTCGCGCGCCATCCCGCGCACGATGCGGGCACGATCGCGGCGAAGCTGAAGGAACGGGAAATTTTCGTGCGGCACTTCCGGCTGCCGCGGATCGACCAGCACTTGCGCATCACCGTCGGCACCGATGCCGAATGCGATGCACTCGTCGCGGCGTTGCGCGAACTGCTGGCCTGACACGGAAAGATCGGCGCCGGGCGGCGCCGATCCGAAAGCGCGGCGCGCGGGCCAATCGAGGCGCGCGCGTCAGCGCAGAATCACGATGCGTCGTCGCCCTTCACGGCGATCAACGCGTGATACTTCTCCATCAATTGCGCGTGCGATTCGTCATGCTGCGGATCGCGCGGAATGCATTCGACCGGGCACACCTGCTGACACTGCGGTTCGTCGAAATGGCCGACGCACTCGGTGCACTTGTTCGGGTCGATCACGTAGATGTCCGGGCCCATCGAAATCGCGCCGTTCGGGCACTCGGGCTCGCACACGTCGCAATTGATGCACTCGTCGGTAATCATCAAAGCCATACTGATCTCACTTCTTCAGGCCGTCGGCCGGCCTCGCAACGAAACCGGCCGACGCCGCGTCACGCGGCGGGGCCTCCCATCGCGGCGACTTTCTCGGTCAACCATTTCTCGACGGACGGAAACACGAATTTGCTGACATCGCCGCCCAATTGCGCGATTTCACGCACGATCGTTCCCGAGATGAACTGGTACTGGTCGGACGGCGTCATGAACATCGTCTCGACGTCGGGCAGCAGATAGCGGTTCATCCCCGCCATCTGGAACTCATACTCGAAATCGGACACGGCGCGCAGCCCGCGCACGATCACGCGCGCATTGTTGACGCGGACGAAATCCTTCAGGAGGCCCGTGAAACTCATCACCTTCACGTTCGGGTAATGGCCGAGCACCTCGTTCGCAATCGTCAGACGTTCTTCGAGCGAGAAAAACGGCTTCTTCGCGCGGCTGTCGGCAACGCCCACCACCAGCGTATCAAAAATGCTCGACGCGCGCCGCACGAGGTCTTCGTGCCCGCGCGTCAGCGGATCGAACGTACCGGGATACACGGCGACTACCATGTCGCTCCTCCTGTCATCACGCAAACGGGATGGCAGCCGTGCGATGCACGCGCCGCTGCCGAGATGGGCATGCGTCGCCTTTGCGGCGCGCCGCCTCGTATGGAACGCGCATTATTCATCATTTTCGCGCCGCAGCAAATGATAGTGAACCGCCCCGGCCTTGCCGCGCTTCACCACCTGCCAGCCAGCCAGCGCGTCGTGCGCGGCCGGATCGAGTTCCGCCCCCGTTTCGACGTACAGCGCGCCGTCCGCCGCGACGAGCGGTGCCGCCAGCGCGATCGCGCGCTCGAGCGCGACCAGGTCGTCGAACGGCGGATCGAGGAACACGACGTCGAACGCGCCCGGCGTGAGCCCGGCCGCGAGCCGCAGCGCATCGGCTTCGGCGATCTCGACCGAACGGGCGCCGAGCTTGTCCTTGATCGCACGCAGTTGGTGCGCCGCGCGCGGATGGCGCTCGACCATCACGACGCTCGCCGCGCCGCGCGACGCGGCCTCGAAGCCGAGCGCGCCGGTGCCCGCGAACAGGTCGAGGCAGCGCCAGCCTTCGAGATCCTGGCCGAGCCAGTTGAACAGCGTCTCGCGTACGCGATCGGGCGTCGGGCGCAGGCCATCGAGATCGAGCACCGCGAGCGGCGTGCGTTTCCAGTCGCCGCCGATGATGCGGATCGTGTGCGGCTTGCCGCGGCCGGAAGGGGCCGCTGAGCGGCCGGAAGAGGAACGGGACATTCGGGAATATCGACAACGGAGGGACCGGACGCGCGCAGCCGCGCGCCGCCAAACAGGCGCACGTTACCACAGCGGCGACGCGCGCTGACGCGAGCGCCACGCCGCACTGATAAAATGCACGGTTTCGGCCGCCGAGCGCCGCGCCCACGCGAACGCAGAACGGCCCGTCCGGCGCCCCCGCCCCCGGCGGCGGCCCGTCCTCTTCCCGACGCCAGACCATGTTCAGTTTCTTCAAACGATTCAAGAAAACGCAGGAGCCCAATCCGGCGGAATCGCAATCGGCCGACGCGCAGCAAGCGGACGAAGCGTCCGACGCCGACGCGCCACCCGCGGCCGAGCCGCCGCAGGCGAGCGCCCAACCGGCCGCGCCGGCCGTCGTGATGACAGTCACCCCGACCAACGACGGCCGCGACGAAGTCGTCGAGACGGTCGAGATCGTCCCGCCGCCGCAGCAGGACGCCTCCGCGAAGAAGTCGTGGCTCGCGCGCCTGAAAACGGGGCTCGCGAAGACGGGCTCGAGCATCACCGGCGTCTTCGTCAACACGAAGATCGACGAGGACCTGTACGAGGAGCTCGAAACCGCGCTGCTGATGTCGGACGCGGGCGTCGACGCGACCGAATACCTGCTCGGCGCGCTGCGCGAGAAGGTGCGCGCGGGCCGGCTGACGGATCCGCAGCAGGTGAAGGATGCGCTGCACGACCTGCTCGTCGAGCTGCTGGCGCCGCTCGAGAAATCGCTGATGCTCGGCCGCGCGCAGCCGCTCGTGATGATGATCGCCGGCGTGAACGGCGCGGGCAAGACGACCAGTATCGGCAAGCTCGCGAAGCATCTGCAGAGCTTCGACCAGTCGGTGCTGCTGGCCGCCGGCGACACGTTCCGCGCGGCCGCGCGCGAGCAGCTGGCCGTCTGGGGCGAGCGCAACAACGTAACGGTCGTGCAGCAGGAAAGCGGCGATCCGGCCGCGGTGATCTTCGACGCGGTCAGCGCCGCGCGCGCGCGCAAGATCGACGTGATGATGGCCGACACGGCCGGCCGCCTGCCGACGCAGCTGCACCTGATGGAAGAGCTGAAGAAGGTGAAGCGCGTGATCGCGAAGGCGCACGACGGCGCGCCGCACGAGGTGCTGCTGGTGATCGACGCGAACACCGGCCAGAACGCGCTCACGCAGGTGAAGGCGTTCGACGACGCGCTGGGCCTGACCGGCCTGATCGTCACGAAGCTCGACGGCACCGCGAAGGGCGGGATTCTCGCCGCGATCGCGCGGCAACGGCCGGTGCCCGTCTACTTCATCGGCGTCGGCGAAAAGGTCGAGGACCTGCAGCCGTTCAGCGCGGTGGAATTCGCGGACGCGCTGCTCGGCTGACCGCCGCCGGCTCGCCTCGCGCGGGGCGCCTTCGGGCGCCCTTTTTCATGCGGTCGCGCTCATTCCGCGTCGGGCTGCACACCCGGCTCGGCGGCCTTGAACGCATCGATCGTCGCCGCATGGTCGACGATTCGCTGGATCGTCGGGAAACGCGTCGTATCGATCGAGAAGCGGTTCGCGTTGAACACCTGCGGCACGAGGCACACGTCGGCGAGCGTCGGCGTGTCGCCGAAGCACAGCTTGCCGGTGCGCGGATCGTTCGCGAGACGCGTCTCCAGCGTGTCGAAGCCCGCCTCGATCCAGTGCCGGTACCACGCGTTCTTTGCGTCCTCGGACACCTTCAGCGTGTGCTTCAGGTACTTCAGCACGCGCAGGTTGTTGAGCGGATGAATCTCGCACGCGATCTGCAGCGCGACCGCGCGCACGTACGCGCGATCGACCGGCCGCTTCGGCAGCAGCGCGGGCTCGGGATGGGTTTCGTCGAGATATTCGATGATCGCGAGCGACTGCTGCAGCGTCGCGTCGCCGTCGATCAGCGTCGGCACGACCGCATCCGGATTCAGCGCGCGGTACGCGTCCTTCAGTTGCTCGCCGCCGTCGCGCAGCATGTGCACGGGCGCATAGTCGAACGGCAACTGCTTCAGGTTCAGGGCGATCCGCACGCGGTACGACGCGGAACTGCGGAAATAGCTGTAGAGCTTCATGGGATGTCTCGCTTTTGGTCGTATTCGGCCGGCGGCGGCACGGGCGCGGCGCAGCCGGTGCGCGCGGCACCGGGAACCAGAGTGTAGCGCGGCGCGATGCGCGGCCGCGCCCGTGCGATACTCGGGGCATTCCTCACCGCTCACCGCGCGGCCCCACGCCGGCCGCCCGCCCCACGTTCCGATGACCGCTTCCCACGATCCCGCCGCCCCGTTCCCTTGCGCCCGCTTCATCAAGGAAATCGGCCGCGGCCCGAACGGCGCGCGCGCCCTGTCCGCCGAGGACACGTTCGAGCTCTATCGCGCGATGCTCGATGCGCGCGTGTCGGACCTCGAACTCGGCGCGATCCTGATCGCCTATCGGCTGAAAGGCGAATCCGCCGACGAGCTGGCCGCGATGCTCGCCGCCGCGCAGGCGTCGTTCGAGCCCGTGCACGTGCAGGACGCCGCGTTCCGCCCGGTGTCGATCCCGAGCTACAACGGCGCGCGCAAGCAGCCGAACCTCGTGCCGCTGCTCGCGTTGCTGCTCGCGCGCGAAGGCGTGCCGGTGCTCGTGCATGGGGTGGAGCGCGATCCGGGCCGCGTGACGAGCGCGGAGATCTTCTCGGCGCTGTCGCTCGCGCCGTCGACGTCGCACGATGCGATCGAGGACACGCTCGCCGAACGCCGCGTCGCATTCGCGCCGATCGACGTGCTCGCGCCGCGCATCGCGCACCTGCTGTCGATGCGCAGCGTGCTCGGCGTGCGCAACTCGACGCATACGCTCGTGAAGATTCTGCAGCCGTTCGCGCCGGCCGGGCTGCGGCTCGTCAACTACACGCACCCGCCGTACCGCGACAGCCTCGCGCAGCTGTTCCGCGATCATCCGGACGCCGCGCTCGGCGGTGCGCTGCTCGCGCGCGGCACAGAAGGCGAAGCGGTGGCCGACACGCGGCGCCAGGTGCAGGTCGACTGGCTGCACGACGGCGTGTGCGACACGCTGATCGACGCCGAGCGTTCGTCGACCGACGCGCCGCCCGTCGCGCTGCCCGAGTCGCGCGATGCGGCCACCACGGCCGCGTGGACGGACGCCGTGCTGCGCGGCGAGGTGCCGGTGCCCGACACGGTCGCGCGGCAGGTCGCGACGATCGTGCGGATCGCCCGCGTCGCGCGCTGACGGCGCGGCGGCGCCCGCCCCGTTATCCCGATATTTGACACGGGAGCGCATCCTGGCATAGAGTTGGCGTCATGCGTTCCTTTCCGAACACCCTCCGAATTACCTCCGGCCGCCTAGCGCGGCCGCTATCGCTACGACTAGCCTAAGGCTGTCGTAGCGCCGTGTGCTGTCCGCACGGTCCTCCCAGCAGTTCCTCGCCGTACCCCTCTCGCAGTTTTTACAACCCGAAGTCGTCAGCCTTCGTCCGTCCATCCGTCGGCCGATTCGCGAAGATCATCCGCATCCATGGCGCCATCGCGCGCCGGGGGTGCGAGGCAGCGCCAACCATCGCCCATGCCGCCCGTCTTCGCTCGCGACTTGAGACCCGAGGTCCAGAAGATGATGCGCAATCCGCAAGACAAGTACCGTCCGTTCGAGCCCGTCCGCCTCAATGGCCGCCGCTGGCCGGCCCGCACCATCGAGCGCGCGCCCGTGTGGATGAGCACCGACCTGCGCGACGGCAACCAGTCGCTGATCGAGCCGATGAGCATCGAGCAGAAGCTCGAGTTCTTCGAGATGCTGGTCGCGATCGGATTCAAGGAAATCGAAGTCGGCTTTCCGTCGGCGTCGCAAACCGACTTCGATTTCGTCCGCAAGCTGATCGACGACAAGCGGATTCCCGACGACGTGACGATCGAGGTGCTCGTGCAGTCGCGCGAAGACCTGATCGCGCGCACGTTCGACGCGCTCGAAGGCGTGCCGCGCGCGATCGTGCACCTGTACAACGCGGTCTGCCCGTCGTTCCGCCGCATCGTGTTCGGGATGTCGAAGGACGACGTGAAGGCGCTCGCGATCGACGGCACGCGCATCATCAAGGAACACGCCGCCGCGCGCCCCGATACGCACTGGACGTTCCAGTACTCGCCGGAAACCTTCAGCATGACCGAGCTGACGTTCGCGCGCGAGATCTGCGACGCGGTCGCGCAGACGTGGCGTCCGACCCGCGACCACAAGATGATCGTCAACCTGCCGGCCACCGTCGAAGCCGCGACCCCGAACGTGTTCGCCGACCAGATCGAATGGATGGACCGCAACCTCGCGTATCGCGACAGCATCGTGCTCTCCGTGCATCCGCACAACGATCGCGGCACGGCGGTCGCGGCGGCCGAACTCGCGCTGCTCGCGGGCGCCGACCGCATCGAGGGCTGCCTGTTCGGCAACGGCGAGCGCACCGGCAACGTCGATCTCGTCACGCTCGCGTTGAACCTCTACACGCAAGGCATCGACCCGGGCCTCGATTTCTCCGACATCGACGCGGTGCGCCGCGTCGTCGAGCGCTGCAACCAGATTCCGGTGCATCCGCGCCACCCGTACGCGGGCGACCTCGTGTTCACCGCGTTTTCGGGCTCGCACCAGGACGCGATCCGCAAGGGCTTCGCGCAGCAGCGCGCCGACGCGGTCTGGGAAGTGCCGTACCTGCCGATCGACCCGGCCGATCTCGGCCGCAGCTACGACGCGGTGATCCGCGTGAACAGCCAGTCCGGCAAGGGCGGCGCGACGTTCCTGCTCGAACGCGGGATGGGCTTCACGCCGACGCGCCGCGTGCAGATCGAATTCAGCCAGGCGGTGCAGACGCTCGCCGACGCGTCGGGCGAGGAAGTGACGGGCGACGCGATCTGCGCGCTGTTCGCACGCGAATTCCTCGAAACCGACGGCCCGGCCGCACGCCACGGCAGCGGCGCGCGCTGGCGGAACCGCGAGATCGCGGCGGCGCCCGCCGCCGACGCGACGCCCGACGACACCGTGCGACATTTCGCCGCGGCCTTTGCGACGGCCGCCGGCGCCGCCGTCGACATTGCGTCGTGCGAACACGTGCGCGCCGCGGACGGCCGGATCGCGGTATCGGTCGGCTGCCGGGTCGGCGACGCGCCGCTGCGGCACGGCGTCGGCGTGCACGCCGATGCGGCGAGCGCGGCGCTCGATGCGCTCGTCAGCGCGATCAACCGCTCGGCATGGCACTGCGCGGATCGCCGCGCGGCGGCCTGAGCGCCGGGCTTCGATGCAGGGTTGAATGTCAGCGAGCGGTGCGTGACCGCCCGTGCGCCGCGCGATCCGCGCCGCACGAGGCAGCAAAAAGCGGCTCAGAAGGCCGCTTCGGTCGAGGCATGAAAAGGGACACTACCCGGGGGCGCCACCCGCGCTCATGTTTCGGTCGCGCACCGCGTCGCCTGCCACGCGAGCAGCCGCCACTGCCCGTGCTCGTGCATGTGCACGGCCGTGTACGCGATCGGAAACACGAGGCCGCCATTGTTCGTTTCCATCTCGATCAACGCGCGCCCGGTCACGACGCAGGTGGCATCGCCGACGGGCAGCAGGTCCTGCGACTGGACCTCGATCTGACGATAGCGGCGGCGGCCGGCGACGATGGCGTCGATGAACTGCTGCTTCGTTTCGCGTTTGCCGTTGGTGTGCACGAAGAACACCTTGTCCGACAATTGCGCGTCGAGCGCCTCGCCGTCCCCGTCGACCATCGCCCGGAACCGATCGCGCTCGAGCGCGCGGATCGCATCGACCACCTTCGCCATCGCCTGACTCCTCGGCAACGCGCCCGCCGTGCGCCGGCGTGCGGATCAGAAGTTGTACTGCAGGTAGAACTGGTGGAAATTTATACCAGGATTCGGCTCTTTGATACCCGCGTTAGACACATGTTGGAAACGGTAACCAACCTGATACTGTTGCCGTTGGCCGAACTGCGCGCCGACGCCGACGACGTCCGCGAACTGGAACGATGTCGACAGCGACAGATTGTTCGAGATCGTCGGATGCGTAAGGAACCGGATGCCGGCGCCGGCCTCGACGAACGGGCGAACCTGGCCCGCGCTCTTGATGAAACGGAACATCGGCGTCGCGCCGAATTCACCGATGTTGGCGTGCACGTTGCCGCCGGTGTGCCAGTAGCCGACATGGCCTTCCATCACGAACGCGAAGTGCCAGCCGCCGATTTCCCACCAGTTCCAGCCCGGATCCCAGACCACGCCGAGATCGGCCTTGTCGATCCCGTGGCGATCGGAAAATCCGCCGCCCGCCTGGATTCCCCAGCGATCCGCGAAAGCCGCACCCGATCCGCCCAGGAGAGACGCCGCCAGCGTCGCGTGCAGCACCACCCGGCCGCGGGGCCGACGGTTCTTCTTATTGTTCATCTGACACTCCAACTTTGTGGGTTGAATGGAGCCTGCCGCGACGGCCCGGCCCGAGCGAACTGAATGGTATGGTAAAGGACTTTTCGGATCGGCATCACGAAGCGAAATTGTTTGCTTCCAAAACGACAAAAATCGAAATCGTCTCCCGATTCCCATCAGAAACAACGGCTTACGGAACTTCGCGGCGGAGGCCTTGTCGCAGAATAGACTATCGGCTCGACTGATTCGATAGAAAACAGGGAACTTGGATGCCCCCCTGGCCTCTAAGGAATTAGCACTCATCTTGCGGGAGTGCTAAGATGGCCTCCGGAATCTCAACCGAGACCGGGGGTTTGCCCCTGATTCCAAAGGAGTTTTTAGTGAGCAACGCCCTGACCCTCCCGAACACCCTGCGCCCGACGCCGGCCAAGGCCGAATCGGCAGGCTCGCTGGCGCTCGCAGCCCAATCGATGTTGCCCGGCCAGCTCGGCAACATCGACGCGTACATCCAGGCCGTCAATCGCATTCCGCTGCTGACCGCCGAAGAGGAACGCCGGTACGCAACCGAATTCCGCGAGGACAACAACCTGGACGCGGCGCGCCGGCTCGTGCTGTCGCACCTGCGTCTCGTCGTGTCGATCGCGCGCAACTACCTCGGCTACGGCCTGCCGCACGGCGACCTGATCCAGGAAGGCAACATCGGCCTGATGAAAGCCGTGAAGCGGTTCGACCCGGCGCAAAACGTGCGCCTGGTGTCGTATGCGATTCACTGGATCAAGGCCGAGATCCACGAGTACATCCTGCGCAACTGGCGCATGGTGAAGGTCGCGACGACGAAGGCGCAGCGCAAGCTGTTCTTCAACCTGCGCAGCCACAAGAAGAGCATGCAGGCGATGACGCCCGAGGAAATCGACGGCCTCGCGCAGGAGCTCAACGTCAAGCGCGAGGAAGTCACCGAGATGGAAACGCGCCTGTCGGGCGGCGACATCGCGCTCGAAGGGCAGGTCGACGACGGCGAGGAGTCGTACGCGCCGATCGCCTATCTGGCCGACTCGCACAACGAGCCGACCGCCGTGCTCGCCGCGCGTCAGCGCGACATGCTGCAGACGGACGGCATCGCGCAAGCGCTCGACGCGCTCGACGCGCGCAGCCGCCGCATCATCGAGGCGCGCTGGCTGCAGGTGGACGACGACGGCTCGGGCGGCTCGACGCTGCACGATCTCGCCGCCGAATTCGGCGTGTCGGCGGAACGCATCCGCCAGATCGAAGCCAGCGCGATGAAAAAGATGCGCACGGCCCTCGCCGAATACGCGTAAATCCCGGCGATTCAGAGCACTGCATCGAAACCGCTGCCCGACCGGCAGCGGTTTTTTTTCGTCCGTTTTCCGCTGCTTTTGACGCGCTTTTCAGCGCGTTTCACGCCCCGTTTCCCACCCCGTTAATTGAACTGATTCATCCAGTATTGCGCTATTTGCAGCGCTCATCCGCATAACCTTGATCCACCTCAATTTTTAACCCCTGTTTCGCGACGGTCTGCCGCAGCGCAGCACTCGGCATCGGAAAGCAGTCCTTTTAAAATTGGCACGTCAGGCGCAAAAGGATTAAAACAGCTTCACGGCCGTCATCAATCCGACGTAAAGTCGCCCCCAATCCGTCGTAAATCGATTCAGGATAATCGCCTTGATCTCGATCAATAAAGAGCCTGCGCCGCCCTCGCGGCCGGCCGGCCCGATCGGCTGGCGCGCGCGCATCGCCGCATGGGCACGCGGACCGACCCTCGCCCGCGACATCACCCTGGTGCTGATCGTCAAGCTGATCCTCCTGATGTCGCTCAAATACGCATTCTTCAATCATCCGCAGGCCGAGCACATGTCGTTGCCGCCTGCCGCCGTGGCCGAGAAGCTGCTCTCGGTGCCGGCGCCTGCACCCACCGAGGGAGACCACCATGATAAGTAGCGAAGTCGTCGATCTGTCGCGTCTGCAGTTCGGCATCACGGCGCTCTACCACTTCCTGTTCGTGCCGCTGACGCTCGGCCTGTCCTGGCTGCTCGTCATCATGGAAGCCGTCTACGTGATGACCGGCAAACAGGTGTACAAGGACATGACGCAGTTCTGGGGCAAGCTGTTCGGGATCAACTTCGCGATGGGCGTGACGACCGGCATCACGCTCGAATTCCAGTTCGGCACGAACTGGTCGTACTACTCGCACTACGTCGGCGACATCTTCGGCGTGCCGCTCGCGGTCGAAGGCCTGATGGCGTTCTTCCTCGAATCGACGTTCGTCGGCCTGTTCTTCTTCGGCTGGAACCGCCTGTCGAAGGTCAAGCACCTGATCGTCACGTTCCTCGTCGCGCTGGGCTCGAACCTGTCCGCGTTGTGGATCCTCGTCGCGAACGGCTGGATGAACAACCCGGTCGGTGCCGAATTCAACTACCAGACGATGCGCATGGAGATGACGAGCCTGTTCGACGTGCTGTTCAACCCGGTCGCGCAGGTGAAGTTCGTGCATACCGTGTCGGCCGGCTACGTGTCGGCGGCGATGTTCGTGCTCGGCGTGTCGTCGTGGTACCTGCTGAAGAAGCGCGACGTCGACTTCGCGCTGCGCTCGTTCGCGGTCGCGGCCGGCTTCGGCCTCGCGGCCACGCTGTGCGTGATCGTGCTCGGCGACGAATCGGGCTACACGACCGGCGAAGTGCAGAAGATGAAGCTCGCCGCGATCGAATCCGAATGGGAAACGCAACCGGCGCCCGCGTCGTTCACGCTGATCGGCATCCCGAACCAGGAGGAACAGCGCACCGACTACGCGATCAAGATCCCGTACGCGCTCGGCCTGATCGCGACGCGCTCGATCGACGAACCCGTGATCGGCCTGCGCGACCTCGCGAAGCACAGCGAGGAGCACATCCAGAGCGGGATGATCGCGTACGGTGCGCTGCAGAAGATCAAGCAGGGCGACACGAGCGACGCGACGCGCGCGCTGTTCGACCAGCACAAGCAGTATCTCGGCTACGGGCTGATGCTCAAGCAGTTCACGCCGAACGTGACCGACGCGACGCCCGAGCAGATCAAGGCCGCCGCGAAGAAGACGATCCCGCCCGTCGCGCCGGTGTTCTTCTCGTTCCGGATCATGGTGTTCCTCGGCTTCCTGTTCGTCGCGACGTTCGTTGCCGCGTTCTGGTTCTGCGCGCGCCGGCAACTGCTGCAGGACAACCGCCGCTGGTTCCTGCGCTACGCGGTGTGGGCGATCCCGCTGCCGTGGATCGCGATCGAATTCGGCTGGATCGTCGCCGAGCTCGGCCGCCAGCCGTGGACGATCGCCGGCGTGCTGCCGACGCACCTGTCCGCGTCGAGCCTGCAGCCGAGCGACCTGTACCTGAGTCTCGCCGGCTTCATCCTGTTCTACACCGCGCTGTTCGTCATCGAGATCAAGCTGATGTTCAAGTACGCGCGCCTCGGCCCGTCGTCGCTGCATACCGGCCGCTATCACCACGAACTCGCCGCTGCCGGCGAGCGGGCCGCGGTTTGAACACGCCCTCGCAACCGAACAAGGAATCGCTATGGACTATGCAACTCTCAAGCTGATCTGGTGGGTGCTCGTCGGCGTGCTGCTGATCGGCTTCGCCGTCACCGACGGCTTCGACATGGGCGCGACCGCGCTGCTGCCGTTCCTCGGCAAGACCGACGAGGAGCGCCGCATCATCGTCAACACGGTCGGCGCGACGTGGGAAGGCAACCAGGTGTGGCTGATCACGGCCGGCGGCGCGATGTTCGCGGCCTGGCCGCTCGTCTACGCGGCGTCGTTCTCCGGCTTCTACTTCGCGATGCTGCTCGTGCTGTTCGCGCTGTTCTTCCGGCCGGTGGGCTTCGACTACCGCAGCAAGCGGCCGGACCCGCGCTGGCGCGCGGGCTGGGACTGGGGCCTGTTCGCCGGCGGCTTCGTGCCGGCGCTCGTGTTCGGCGTCGCGTTCGGCAACCTGCTGCAGGGCGTGCCGTTCAAGTTCGACAGCGACCTGCGCGTGACCTACTACGGCGGCTTCTGGGCGCTGCTGAACCCGTTCGCGCTGCTGTGCGGGCTCGTCAGCCTCACGATGCTCGTCGCGCACGGCGCGGCGTTCATCAAGATGAAGACCGACGGCGCGATCGCGCGCCGTGCGTCGATCGCGCTGCGCGTGGCGTCGTTCCTCGCGGTCGTGCTGTTCGTGCTGGCCGGCGTGCTGGTGGCCTCCTACATCGGCGGCTTCCACATCACCCACGCCGCGCCGACCGACACCGTCGCGAACCCGCTGCTCAAGGACGTCGCCGCCGGTTCGGGCCTGTGGCTCGCGAACTACGGCGACTATCCGTGGATGATCGCGGCGCCGGTCGTCGGGATCGCGGGCGGCGTGCTCGCGCTGCTGCTCGCCGGCTCGAAGCAGGAAAAGACGGCGTTCTTCTGCACCGGCCTGATGATCGCCGGCGTGATCCTGACCGCGGGCTTCTCGATGTTCCCGTTCATCATGCCGTCGTCGCTCGACCCGCGCAGCAGCCTGACCGTGTGGGATTCGACGTCGAGCCACATGACGCTGCAGGTGATGCTGTTCGCGGTGATCGTGTTCCTGCCGATCGTGCTGATCTACACGAGCTGGGTGTATCGCGTGATGCGCGGGAAGGTCACGCACCAGACGCTCGAAGAGAACAAGCACTCGATGTATTGATGCATTGAACCGGGTCGGGGCGCGCGGGCGCCTCGCCCGCCGTTCCACCGTTTCGCAAGGAGTCGGACCATGTGGTATTTCAGCTGGATTCTCGGTATCGGCGTCGCGCTGTCGTTCGGCATCGTCAACGCGATGTGGCTCGAAGCGCGGCAGAAGACGCAGGAAGCGCCCGTGCGGGCACGCCGCGACTGACGCACAGGCGCACCGGCGCACTGACGCGTGACGCGCGCGCCGATCGCGCGCCGCCACCGCCCGGAAGGGAAAGAACCTCGCTTCACGCGAGGTTTTTTTTCGTCCTGGCCGCGCGCGGGCAGGCGTCGTGCATCGATGCCAATTTAGCGCCAGATTGATACCACTTGAATACCAATAAAAGGTTTCATAAGATCGTTGGACACGGCCGCTGACAGGCCGATTCCTTCTGGGTGGGGAGACATGCGAATCCCGTGTGTGGCGTGCCCGTGCGCGCCGTGTCGACGTCCGTGTGCCGCGGCGCGCGCCGTCGTCGCGATCCCGTGCGGCCGCACGCATGCCGTCGGCCGCGGCCGCGTCGTCGCCGCGGCGGTTGCCGCGCGCCGCCGATGAATCCGCGCACGCGGCCGCGCCGATCCGATCGGCACGCATGCCCGCCTCCCGTTCCGTAACGCACGCTCCCGCGTGCCGAATGCGCGCGGTGCAGCCGCATCGCCCCGCGTGCAGGCATCTCCCGCAGCTCCACTGAAAGACCCGATCGCAGCGACGTCGCGTCACGACGCCGCCACGCCCTCTTTTTCTCAGGAGTTCGAATGAAGCGTACCTTGCCATCCCTCATTGCCGGTCTGCTGCTCGCGGTGCTGCCCCCCACCGCGATCGCCGCGGTACCGGCGTCGCCCGCCGCCGGCGCGACCGCCGGCGCCGCGCAAGCAGCCAGCCTCGCGACGGTGCTGTCGAACGGGCTCGCGTTGCGCGTGGCCGTCGACAACAACCATGCGGCCGCCGCGGGCGTACCCTGCGCCGATCTCGGCGCCGACGGCGCGGCCTGCGCGACGGGCCGCCTGATCCTGCAGAACCGCGGCCACCAGGCGATCGCCGACGGCGGCTGGAAGCTCTACCTGCACAGCATCCGCCGCCTGCTGCGGATCGACCGCCCGGGCTTCGCGCTGCGACGGCTCACCGGCGACCTGTACGAACTGACGCCGCAACCGGGCTCGGTGCGGCTCGCGCCCGGCGAGCGCATCGAGTTGCCGTTCGTCGCCGAATACTGGCTGCTGCGTTACAGCGACGTGATTCCGCGCCCGTATGTCGTCGTCGACGGCGCGCCGCCGGCCGTGCTGCGCTACAACGATACCGACAACGAGCTGCGCTACGTCGAATCGCTGCCGGCCGACGCGCAGAACAATTCGACCGGCAACGCGCCGCCCGTGGCCGCACGGCCCGATCCGGGCCGCGCGCTGCCGAGCGTGAAGCGCGAACTGCCGCTGCCCGGCACGCTCGAGCTGCGCGGCGTCGAACTCGCGCTGCCGGACCTGCCGGACGCGCAAGTCGCGGCGCTGCGCGAGCGCGCGACGACGCTCGGGCTCGACGGCGCACGCGTGCCGGTTCGCGGCTTCGTCGCGCCGCGCCGGCTGCCGGCCGACCTCGCGACACCGGGCGGCTACCGGCTCGCGATCGGGCCGCGCGGCGTGCTGATCGAAGGCTACGATCGCGCGGGCCTCTACTACGGCGTGCAGACGCTCTACTCGCTCGCGCCGGCCGGCGGCGGCCCGATTCCCGCGATGCTCGTCGAGGATGCGCCGCGCTTCACGCATCGCGGCATGCACGTCGACCTCGCGCGCAACTTCAAGCAGCCGGCGACGCTGCGCCGCCTGATCGACCAGATGAGCGCGTACAAGCTCAACCGGCTGCACCTGCATCTGTCCGACGACGAGGGCTGGCGCATCGAGATTCCCGGCCTGCCCGAGCTGACCGAGATCGGCTCGCGCCGCTGTCACGACCCGGACGAGACGCGCTGCCTGCTGCCGCAGCTCGGCTCCGGCCCCGACAACCGCTCGGGCGGCGGCTACCTGACGCGCGACGACTACGTGACGCTCGTGCGCTACGCGGCCGCGCGTTTCGTGCAGATCATCCCCGAGATCGACATGCCCGCGCACGCACGGGCTGCCGTCGTGACGATGGAGGCGCGCTACCGGCGGCTGCATGCGGCCGGCCGCGAGCAGGAAGCGAACGCGTATCGGCTGCTCGACCCGCAGGACACGACGAACCTGACGACGGTGCAGTTCTACGACCGGCGCAGCGACCTGAACCCATGCGTGCCGGGCGCGCTGAACTTCGCGTCGAAGGTGATCCGCGAGATCGCGGCGATGCACGCGGACGCGCAGGCGCCGCTGCAGACCTGGCACTACGGTGGCGACGAAGCGAAGAACATCTTCCTCGGCGGCGGCTTCCAGCCGCTGAACGGCACCGACCCGAACAAGGGGCGCATCGATCTGGCCGCGCAGGACAAGCCGTGGGCGCGGTCGCCCGCGTGCACGGCGCTGCTCCAGCGCGGTGAGATCAAGTCGATCGACGAGCTGCCGACGCGCTTCGCGAAACAGGTGAGCGCGGCGGTCGACGCGAACGGGATCGGCACGATGGCCGCGTGGCAGGACGGCATCAAGCATGCGAACGGGCCGCGGGATTTCAGCACGCGCCACGTGATGGTGTCGCTGTGGGACACGATCTTCTGGGGTGCGTCGGACAGCGCGCGCGATCTGAGCGGCAAGGGCTACCAGACGGTGCTCGCGCTGCCCGACTACCTGTACTTCGACTTCCCGTACACGCTCAATCCGCGCGAGCGCGGCTACTACTGGGGCTCGCACGCGACCGACGAGTACAAGGTGTTCTCGCTCGCGCCGGAGAATCTGCCGCAGAACGCCGAGGTGATGGGCGACCGCGACGGCAACGCGTTCGAGGTGACGGGCACGGGCCCCGCGCCGCGCATCGAGGGCATGCAGGGCCAGGCGTGGGGCGAGGTGATGCGCAACGACACCTTCCTCGAATACATGACCTACCCGCGGCTGCTCGCGCTGGCCGAGCGCGCGTGGCACCGGGCCGACTGGGAGCTGCCGTATGCGGCCGGCGTGCGCTTCAAGCGCGGCGACACGCACCACGTCGACATCGCCGCGCTGCAGCGCGACTGGGCCGGCTTCGCGACGCTGCTCACGCAACGCGAATTGCCGAAGCTCGACCGGGCCGGCATCGGCTACCGGAAACCGACCTTCACGCTGACGAATCCGTGAACGGTTGAACGGCCTGGCAGTCGGCGCGTCAGGCGAAGCGGGCCCACGCATCGCCTGTCGCGCATCGAGCATTGCCCGCGCCAAAGAAGAAACGGCTTGCGACGTACGCGTCGCAAGCCGTTTTTCGTTTCATCCCCGGCCGGACCCGCCACGCGGCTCCGGCCGGCTTCACCGCCTCACGCCGGTTGTGCCGCCGCCCCGCCGCCCGACGGCGGCAGGCGCGCGCCGAGCTGTTCGGCATAGCGTGCGGCCGCGTTGCCGCAGACGATATGGAACGTGTCGAGCGACACCCATGCGACGTCGAGTGCGCCGAGACGCTCGCGATCGACCGCCGACGGATCGCGCACGACCACGCGCAGGCGCGTGGTGGCCACCGCATCGAGCGACACGACGTTGGTCGCGCCGCCGAATACCGCGAGCCAGCGCGTCGGCTCCGGATCGAGCGGGCCGGCGGCCGCGCCCGTGACGGGCTGCGCGGCGGCGGCCGGCGCCGTCGCTGCCGCGCCGCTGCCGATCGCGGCGCGCATCTCGTCGGCGATGATGTCGGCCTCCGGCCCGATGATCACCTGCACGCTGTTGCCGCCGCGCTTGAGCACGCCGCGTGCGCCGATCGACTTCAGTTCCGGCTCCGATACCTTTTCCGGATCGACGACGCTCAGGCGCAGGCGCGTCGTGCACGCGTCGACGACCGACAGGTTGGCCGCCCCGCCGAGCGCGGCGATGTAGCGTTGCGCGCGCGGTGCGGCGGCCGTTGCAGCCGCGCCCGCGGCCGGCGCGACGAAGCCGCCCGATGCGTACGATTCCGTGGCCGCATCGGCCGAGGCCGGCTCACGGCCCGGCGTGGCCATGTTGAACTTGCGGATGAAGAAGCGGAACAGCCCGTAGTACGCGACGCCGTACGCGATGCCGAGCGGGATCGCGATCCAGCCCTTCGTCGACAGCCCGTAGTTCAGCACGTAGTCGATCGCGCCGGCCGAGAACGTGAAGCCGAGCTTCACGCCGAGGATCTGGCAGATCGCGAGCGACAGCCCGGTGAGCACCGCGTGGATCACGTACAGCACCGGCGCGAGGAACATGAAGCTGAATTCGATCGGCTCGGTCACGCCGGTCAGGAACGACGTCAGCGCCATCGAGAACAGCAGGCCGCCGACCATCGCGCGGCGCTCCTTCGGCGCTTCGTGCAGCATCGCGAGACACGCGGCCGGCAGGCCGAACATCATGATCGGGAAGAAGCCGGCCATGAAGGTGCCCGCGGTCGGATCGCCCGCGAAGAAGCGGTGCAGGTCGCCGTGCACGATTTCGCCGCCGGCCGGCGGCGTGAAGTTGCCGAACACGAACCATGCAAGCGAGTTGATGATGTGGTGCAGGCCGGTGACGAGCAGCAGCCGGTTCAGGAAGCCGAACACGAACGCACCGATCGCGCCCGCCGTCGTCAGCCACTGGCCGGCCGCGTCGATCGCATGCTGGATCGGCTGCCACACGTACCCGAACGCGATGCCCAATATCACGCACACCAGCCCCGTGATGATCGGCACGAACCGCTTGCCGCCGAAGAACGCGAGGTAGTCCGGCAGCTTGATGTCCTTGTAGCGGTTGTACAGCAGCCCCGCGACGACACCCGCGATGATCCCGGACAGCACGCCCATGTTCAGCTTGGGATCGATGTCCTTCATGATCGCGGTTTCGATCAGGTAGCCGATTGCGCCCGCGAGCGCCGCCACGCCGTTGTTGTCCTTCGCGAAGCCGACCGCCACGCCGATCGCGAACAGCAACGGCAGGTTGTCGAAGATCGCGCCGCCGGCGTCGGCGATCATCTTGATGTTGAACACGTCCGGCTGGCCCAGCCGCAGCAGGATGCCGGCGACCGGCAATACCGCGATCGGCAGCATCAGCGCCCGACCCAGGCCCTGTATTTTCAGAAACGGATTCCCGTCCATTCGATCCTCCAATCCATGTCTCGTCGTTAAGCGTCGTTGACCTAATTGCTTTCGTAGTAAAACGGGCCGCGAGCCCGCCGACGACGCTCAGTCGAGCGGCCAGACCTCGCGGCTTGCTGCCCTTACCGCCTGTGCCGAATCGAGCGCGAGCAGATCCTGCGCGCGCTGACGGCACAACTGGTAATCGAGACGGCGCACACGCGCCTTGATGCCCGGCACCGACACCGGATCGACCGACAGCTCGGTCACGCCGAGGCCCACCAGGACCGGCACCGCGAGCGGATCGCCGCCGAGCGCGCCGCATACGCCGACCCACTTGCCGTGCTTCGCGGCGCCGCGCACCGCGATGTCGATCAGGCGCAGCACGGCCGGATGCAGGCCGTCGGACTGCGCGGCGAGATCGGCCTGGCAGCGATCCATCGCGAGCGTGTATTGCGTGAGGTCGTTGGTGCCGATCGACAGGAAATCCGCATGCTGCGCGAGCTGGTCGGCCAGCAGCGCGGCCGACGGCACCTCGATCATCACGCCCACCTCGATCGGCTCGGTGCGGCCCTGCGCGCGCGCGAATTCGTCGATGCGCTTCCTCAGCCGCACGAGTTCGCCCGCGTCGGTCACCATCGGCAGCAGGATGCGCACCGCGCCGAACGGTTTCACCGCGAGCAGGCCCTGCAACTGATCGTCGAGCAGATCGGGGCGCACCTGCGCGAGACGGATGCCGCGCAGCCCGAGCGCCGGGTTCGGTTCGGGCGGCAGCGTCAGGTAGTCGACTTCCTTGTCCGCGCCGACGTCGAGCGTGCGGATGATCGCCGTGCGGCCCTGCAGCGCGTCGACGATCGACTGGTAGCTCTGCTGGTGCTCGACGACGGTCGGCGCGGCCTGGCGGTGGATGAACATCAGTTCGGTGCGCAGCAGGCCGACCGCATCGGCGCCGTTGTCGACCGCGGTGTTCGCGTCGTCGAGCGTCGCGATGTTCGCGGCGACCTCGATCGCGCGGCCGTCGACGGTCGCGGCCGCAACGCCGGCCTGTTGCCGGTTCGCCTCGCGCACGCCGTCCAGGCGCTGGCGCTCGTGCCGCGCGCGCTCGACGTCGAGCGCGGTCGGCGCGTGTTCGAGCCGGCCCGCGCTCGCATCGACCACGACCTGCGTGCCGTCCGGAATCGTGTACAGCGCATCGCCGACCGCCACCAGCGCCGGGATGCCGAGCTGCCGCGCGATGATCGCCGCGTGCGACGTCGCGCCGCCGCGCGCCATCACGAGCGCGGTCACGCGCTCGCGATCGAGCGACGACAGGTCGGACGGCGTGAATTCGTCGGCCGCGAGCACGGCTTCGTCGGGTAGCGTGCGCGCCGCGCCATTCGTGTGGCCGAGCGCGCGCAGCACGCGCTTCTCGATGTCGCGCAGGTCGGCCGCGCGCTCGGCGAGCAGCGCGTCGTCGAGCTTCGACAGCGTGTCGATCTGCGTGCGGATCGTCTCGCGCCACGCGAAGCCGGCACCCTTGCCGAGGCTGATCAGGTCGCGCGCCGCGTCGATCAGCGTCGGGTCTTCCAGCAGCACGCGATGCACCGCGAAAATCCCCGCCTCGCCGACCGCGCCGCGCGCCGACGCGTTGCGAACCGTTTCGGCGAGTTCGGCGTCGACCGCCTTCAGCGCCTGGTCGAGCCGGCGGCTTTCGGACGCGGGCGTTCCGGCCGCCTGTTCGGGCGGCACGATGTCCGCATCGTCGAGACGCACCAGCGTGCCGACCGCGATGCCGGGCGCCGCGCACACGCCGGCGAGCGTGTTCGGGTCGAGCGCCGCGCCGGTCGCGTGCACGATGGTTTGCGGCGCGGGCGATTTCAGCCGCGCCGGCTTTTCCTCCACTTCGCCGTGCGCCTCGCGCAACAGCTCGCGCTCGACCGCATCGACGGCCTGTTGCGCGTGCGCGCCGCGGCCGACCAGTTCGACCGTCGCGCCTTCGCCGGCGCCGAGACCGAGCAGACCGACGACGCTCGCGATCGACGCCTTGCGGCCGTCGAACAGCACGTCGACGCTCGCGTCGAACCCGCGCGCGGCTTCGCGCGCCCGCGCGGCCGGCCGCGCATGCAGGCCGCCCGGCTGCGCGAGCACGATCTCGCGGCGCACTTCGTTGTGCGCGGCCGCGCCGGCCTGCGCCGCCTGCGCGGCGGCTTCGCCCTTGCCGCGCAGCACGAGCAACGGCGTCTCGCCGGCCGTCGCGAAACCGCTCGCGCGGTCGACCACCTCGAACGCATCGGAATTCGCGATCGCGATCACCGACACGAGCGAATGCGCGTGACGCGCCACCGCGTCCTGGTCGAACTCGATCAGCAACGCGCCCGCTTCGACGCGTGCGCCGGCTTCGACGTGCGCGATGAAGCCCTGCCCGTTCAGCTCGACGGTGTCGATGCCGATGTGCAGCAGCACTTCCGCGCCTTGCGGCGTCGTGATCGTCACCGCGTGGCCGGTGCGCGCGAGATGCGACACGACGCCCGCGCACGGCGCGACGAGCCGGCCCGCGAGCGGGTCGATGCCGATGCCGTCGCCGAACATCCCGCCGGAGAACACCGGATCGGGCACGTCGGCCAGTGCGACGATCGGCCCCGTCAACGGGCTGAGCAGGATGATCTGATCGTGGGTGGGGCTCTTCAACTGGGACTCCTCGGCGCGTCTCATCGGCTTTCTCGGCTATCAGTGCGTTTCGGTGACTTTGTTCAGGTGGCGCGGCGTATCGGGATTGCGGCCGCGCGCGACGGCGAGATCCGCCGCCATCACGTAGAACGAAAGAATGGCGGCGATCGGGTCGAGCGCCGGATGGGCGGACTGCGCGAGCGGCAGCACGGTGCCCTTTACGTCGGGCGTGCCGGCGGGCGCCGCGAGCAGCACGGCGGCGCCGCGTGCGCGCATGTCGGCGGCGAGCTGCAGCAGCCCGGCCTGTTCCGGCCCGGGCGGCGCGAACACGAGCAGCGGATAGTCGCGGTCGATCAGCTCCATCGGGCCGTGACGGACTTCGGCGCTCGAGAATGCCTCGGCCTGGATGCCGGACGTTTCCTTCAGCTTCAGCGCGGCTTCCTGCGCAATGGCGAGGCCGAGGCCGCGGCCGATCACGATCATCCGCTCGACGCCCGCGAGCGCGGCGACGGCCGCCGACCAGTCGAGCCGGCCGGCCTGCGCGAGCACGTCGGGCAGGCCGCGCAATGCGGTGACGAGCGCGGCGTCGCGCTGCCAGTACGCGACGATCTGCGCGGAGGCCGACAGCATCGCGATATAGCTCTTGGTCGCCGCGACCGACAATTCGGGGCCAGCCAGCAGCGGCAACTGGTGCTCGCACGCGTCGGCGAGCGGCGACGGCAGCACGTTCACGGCGGCGACCGTGCGCGCGCCGGCTTCGCGCAGCGCGGCCATCGTGTTGACGAGATCGGGGCTCTTGCCCGACTGGGAGAATGCGATCGCGAGCTGATCCTGCACCTTCAGCGGCGCCTGCTGCAGCGTCGCGACCGACATCGGCAGCGACGCGACCGGCACGCCGAGGCGGCTCATCGTCAGGCTCGCGAAATAGCTGGCGGCATGATCCGAGCTGCCGCGCGCGACCGTCAGCGCGACGGCCGGCGGGTGATCGAGCAATTGGCCGGCGAGCGCTTCGACGCGCGCGGTGTCGGCGAGTTGCGCGGCGACGACCTGGGCGGACTCGCGCGCTTCCTTAAGCATATTCGACAATCGATTCTCCTTCGACGTAGGTCGCGGTGAGGTTCAGGTCGCGATCGAACACCGCGAGGTCGGCCCATGCGCCGAGCGCGAGGCGGCCGCGATCGGCGATGCCGAGGTAGTCGGCCGCGTAGCGCGACATCCGGTTCGACACGTCGGCGATCGGCAGGCCGAGCGACACGAGGTTGCGCAGCGCCTGGTCCATCGTCAGCGTGCTGCCGGCGAGCGTGCCGTCGGCGAGCCGCACGCCGCCGAGGCATTTCGTCACGTGCTGGCTGCCGAGCCGGTACTCGCCGTCGGGCATGCCGGTGGCGGACGTGCTGTCGGTCACGACGTACAGGCGCGGGATCGCGCGCAGCGCGGCGCGAATCGCGCCCGGATGGACGTGCAGCAGATCGGGAATGATTTCCGCGTATTCGGCATGCGCGAGCGCCGCGCCGACGAGGCCCGGGTTGCGGTGATGCAGCGGCGACATCGCGTTGAACAGGTGCGTGAAGCCGCACGCGCCGTGCTTGAGCGCGGCGACCGCATCGTCGTAGGTCGCGAGCGAATGGCCGAGCTGCACGCGCACGCCGCGCGCGGCCATCTCGCCGATGATCTCGATGTGGCCCGCGATTTCCGGCGCGAGCGTGACGACGCGGATCGGCGCGATCGACAGGTACTTCAGCACTTCGTCGAGCACGGCCGACACGGCCGCGTCGGGCTGCGCGCCGAGCTTGCCGGGGTTGATGTACGGCCCCTCGAGATGCACGCCGAGCACCCGTGCGCCGCCCGGCGTGCGCGTGCGCGCGACGGTGCCGAGATTCGCGACGACCTCCATCAGCTCGTCGCGCGGCGCGGTCATCGTCGTCGCGAGCAGGCTCGTCGTGCCGAATTGCGCATGCGTGCGGGCGATCGTTTCGATCGCGTCGCCGCCTTCCATCACGTCGGCGCCGCCGCCGCCATGCACGTGCAGGTCGATGAAGCCGGGCAGGATGTACGGCGCGTCGTTCGTCGCGGGATCGACGGGCGTGCCGTCGAGCGTGGTGATGCGGCCGTTCTCGCTATCGAGCGAGCCGTGAATCCAGCCGTCGGGGGTGAGGATGTTGCCAGTCAGCATGACGTGTCTCTTGATGATCGGGTGACGCGGGCATCCGCGTCGCGATTGGCCAATTCGTTGCGATTCATTGCGCGCGATTGCGTTCCATCGCGATCGCGCGAGGTGCGCAGGCAGTCGCGCGCGTCAGCGTTTCAGTTCGGCGACGAAGTCGTAGTAGTCGTCGCGGCAATACGTTTCGGTCACTTCGATCGCGCGCTGGTCGACGCCGTAGCCGATGCGCGTGATCACGAGGAGCGCCGAGCCCGGCTTCACCGCCATCCATTTCGCGATCGCGTGCGTCGCGTTCGCCGCGCGAAAGTGCTGCAGCGCTCGCACCACGGTCATGCCGCGCGCCTCGAGGTATTCGTACAGCGACGCGCCGAGCACCTGCGGATCGGGCACCGCCGCGGCCGGCAGCGTCGAATGCTCGACCGCCATCACGATGCCGTCCGCGCGGCGCAGCCGTTCGAGCCGCGCCACCGTCGCGCCGGGCGCGAGGCCGAGATGCGTGAGCTCGTCGCGGCTCGCGGCGCGCAGCGTGCGCGACAGCCACACCGAATCGGGCACGAAGCCGCGCTGCCGCATCTTCGCGGTGAAGCCGACGAGACGCGACAGCGGATCGGCGACGCGCGGCGTGATGAAGCTGCCCGCGCCGCGCGCCCGCTTGATCAGGCCCTGCTCGACCAGCAGCGCGAGCGCACGACGCGCGGTGATCCGCGATACGCCGACCGACACCGACAGCAGCCGCTCCGACGGCAGCGCCTCGCCGGCCCGCCACGCGCCGGCGTGGATCGCGCTCGCCAGACTACGGGCGAGCTGCAGATAGAGCGGCGTGTCGTCGAGGGGATCGGGCGCCAGTTCGGCCCAGCCGGTTTCCATGTGCCTCCGCGTGTCGGACAACGATCTCGGACCGTCGAAAGTGAATGCATTATATAACCACCATAATACCAGTCAACGAACTGGTATTAGCGCCGCGGAAACCGCCGAAAGCCTTGCACGGCAAGCGTTTTAGTAGCGGGAAAGCCTTTGTTTACAATGCGGTGCGGGATAGGGATTTACCCGAAGTGGTATGCAAGGGGACAGTTCGAGTGCACGGTTCGACCAGATTTCGGGCGTGAAGATGAGACCGGAATAGAACCAGTTAGGCCAACTGGTATGCACCTGCCGAGCAGGCCTGCGCGATGCAAGCGTCAGTGGAATTCGCGGCTCGACGTGCGCAGCCCGCCGAGCAACGGCGTCAGATCCTCGAAATGCTGCGCGACGAGGTGCCTCACGTCGCTGACGACCTGCCACACGCCGGCCGCCGCGAGCAGCCGCGAATCGAGCGTTTCGCGGCGCTGCCGCGCGAGCAGCTCGGGCCGGACGATTACGTTCACGCAGCCCGTTTCGTCCTCGAGCGTCATGAACATCACGCCTTTCGCGGTGCCCGGCATCTGCCGTGCGATCACGAGCCCGCACGCGCGCGCGAGCCGGCCGTCGGGACGATCGCGCAACTCGGCCGCGGACGACAGGCGCTGCGCGCGCAGCGCCGGCCGTAGCAGCGCGACCGGGTGGCGGTTCAGCGTGAGGCCGGTGGTGTGATAGTCGGCGAGGATGTCGTCGGCTTCCGACGGCGCGCCGAGCGCGGGCTGCTCCGCCTCGTCGATCGGCGCGGCGGCCAGCAGGTCGCGCTCCGGCGCCGCGGCGACGGCCTGCCACAACGCATCGCGGCGATGGCCGGCGAGCGTCGCGAGCGCGTTCGCGGCGGCGAGCGCTTCGAGATCGCGGCGCTCGAGCTGCGCGCGGCGGGCGAGGCTGTTCACGGTGTCGAACGGGCCGGCGGCGCGGGCGGCTTCGATGCGCCGCGCGGCGGCTTCGCCAAGGCCGCGCACGAGCGACAGGCCGAGCCGCACGGCTGGTTGGCCATGTGGAGGCGGCTGATCGGGCAGCGCTTCGAGCGACGCCTCCCAGCCGCTTTGCGTGACGTCGATCGGCAGCACCTTCACGCGATGGCGCTTCGCATCCTGCACGAGTTGCGACGGCGGATAGAAGCCCATCGGCTGGCTGTTCAGCAGCGCGGCGAGAAAGATCGCGGGCTCGTGGCATTTGAGCCAGCTGCTCGCGTACGCGAGCTTCGCGAAGCTGGCCGCGTGGCTTTCGGGGAAGCCGTATTCGCCGAAGCCCTTGATCTGCTCGAAGATCTGTTCGGCGAATTCGCGCGTGTAGTTGCGTTCGAGCATCCCGCTGATGATCTTGTCCTGATATTTCTCGAGATTGCCCTTGCGCTTCCATGCGGCCATCGCGCGACGCAAGTCATCCGCTTCGCCAGGCGTAAAACCCGCGGCGACGATCGCGATCTGCATGACCTGCTCCTGGAAGATCGGCACACCCAGCGTGCGAACGAGCACTTCCTTGAGCGCGTCGCTCGGATACGTGACCTCGCCCTCCTCTTCGCCGGCCACGATCCTGCGCCGCTTCAGGTACGGATGCACCGCGCCGCCCTGGATCGGGCCGGGCCGCACGATCGATACCTGGACGACGAGATCGTAGTAGTTGCGCGGCTTCAGCCGCGGCAGCATCGACATCTGCGCGCGCGATTCGATCTGGAACACGCCGACCGTATCGGCACGGCAGATCATGTCGTAGGTCTCCTTGTCATCCTGCGGAATGTGTTTCAGCGTGAACGGTTCGCCGTCCGGTTCCGGCGGCCCGCGCCACGCGGTGCGCAGGTCGAACGCGCGATGCAGCGCCGACAGCATGCCGAGCGCGAGCACGTCGACCTTCATCAGCCCGAGCGCCTCGAGATCGTCCTTGTCCCACTGGATCACGCGCCGCCCGTCCATCGCCGCGTTCTCGACCGGCACGAGCCGCGTGAGCTTGCCGCGACTGATCACGAAGCCGCCCGAATGCTGCGACAGGTGACGCGGAAAATTGAGCAAGCGCCCCGCCAGTTCGGCCCATGCCTTGATCATGGGCGTCGCCGGATCGAGCCCGGTCGACGCGAATTGCTGCAGCAGATCGCGGCTGCCGTCGAACCAGCGATGCCCCTTCGCGACCCGATCGACCAGCATCGGATCGACGCCGAGCGCCTTGCCGGTTTCGCGCAGCACGCCACGCGGGCGATACGTCGAGACGGCGGCCGCGAGCGCGGCGCGGTCGTGCCCGTATTTTTCGTAGATGTGCTGGATCACCTCTTCCCGACGCTGATGCTCGAAGTCGACGTCGATGTCGGGCGGCTCGCCCCGCTTCTCGCTGATGAAGCGCTCGAACAGCATCGTGCTCTGATCGGGATCGACCTCGGTGATGCCGAGGCAATAGCAGACGACCGAATTCGCGGCCGAGCCGCGGCCCTGGCACAGGATATTCTGGCTGCGCGCGTATTTGACGATGTCGTAGACGGTCAGGAAAAACGGTTCGTAACTCAGCTTCGCAATCAGGTCGAGTTCATGGCGGATCAGCTTCTCTACCTTTTCCGGGATGCCGTTCGGATAACGCACGGCCGCGCCCGCCCGGGTTTCCTGTTCCAGATAGCGCGTCGGCGTGAGCCCCTTCGGCACGATCTCGTCGGGATATTCGTAGCGCAGCTTGCCGAGATCGAAATCGCACGCATCGAGCATCGCGCAGGTTTCACCAATCTCTTGCGGCGAAAACAGCTTCGCTATCCGTCCACGCGCACGCAGATGCTGCTCCGCATTCGGCGCGAGCGCATACCCGCACTCGGCCACCGGCATGCCGATGCGAATCGCCGTCATCACGTCCTGCAACGCCTTGCACGAACGCCGGTGCATCGTCACGTCGCCGAGCGCGACGATCCGCACGCCGCGCCGTTTGCCGGCCGCACGAATCTCGTCGCGCTGCGCGCCGTCGAGCGCACGCTGCAACTGCACGAGCCCGAGCCGCGCGCGCTCGCCGAACGTCGCGCGAAACCAGGCGACCTGCGCATCGAGCACGTCCGCCCGCACTGGATACGTCGGCACGAGGATCGCGAAGCAGTCGGGCATCCCGCGCAAGTGGGCAAACTCCGCCGGCGGCGCCGACAGCATCCGCGACGTCAGCGTGTAAGTGCCCTTCGGCGCCGCCATCCGCCGCCATGAAATCAGCTCGGAGAGATTGCCGTACCCGTCGCGGTTCTGCGCGAGCAGCACGAGCCCGAACGCACCGGGGCCCGGATCGTGGCCGGGCGCGACTTCATCCGGCGTGACGTCGAAATACGAACCGACGACGAGCGGCAGCCCTTTCGCCTTCGCGGCGACATGCATGCGCGGCGCGCCGGCGAGCGAACACTCGTCGGTGATCGCGATCCCGCGATAGCCGAGTTCCGCCGCGCGCTCGACCAGTTCTTCCGCATGCGACGCGCCATGCAGGAACGAAAAATTCGAGCGGCAGAACAACTCCGCGTAATCGGGCAGCAAACTGAATTCCGCAACCATCTCCGCTCACCCGAACAAACCGTGCAGAAACCAGCGCGGGGCCGCCTGACTGCTCGTCCGCTCCTTGAATACCCAGTAGCACGCGCCCTCTTCGTCCTGCGCGACGTGGTAATCGCGTGCGATCAACTGCCCGTCGAACCACCCGGCTTCGATTCGCTCGGCCGACGACATCATCCGGAGCGGCGTATGGAATACCGGCCGCTCGCCGCGCATCAGCAGCGGCAACGGTTCGGCCAGCAACCACGCGGGACGCGGCGGCGCAGCGGGCGGACCGGCGGCCGGCTTGCCCGCTTGCGCATCGAGCGGCAGCCAGCGGTTCGCGGCCTCGGGCCGGTAATCGGCGACGGGCGCCGCGCGCAGCACGTTGTCCGCGCCGAGCCGCGCGACCAGCAGTTCGAGCAACCGCTCGCGGGTTTCCCGCGTACCGCCCGGCTCCGGAAAAAGATCGTCGGCCGGCGGCGCGATCGATTCGACGCGCGTGGCCTTCAGCCGCACCGCGATCACCGCGGCCGGCAACTCGACGCGCGCGAGCCGCTCGCCGAGCAGCCGCATGAAATGCACCTCGTCGCGCACGGGTGCGGCGAACGCGAGCGCGAGCGGCGTCGGCGGCACGGCCTGACGGCCGCGCTCGTGCTCGAGATCGAACGTCATCGCGGCCAGCGACAGTTGCCGCGCGGCCAGCCAGCCGCATAGCTGCACGACGAGCCGCCGCGCGGCGAACAGCACGGCTTCCGCGTATTCGACGCGCTCCGCCAATTCGAGCCGCACGTCGAATACCGGCGGCACCGCCATCCACGCAAGCGGCTCGACCGCTTCACCGTATGCACGATCGAGCACGGCCAGCAGCGCGGGACCGCAGCGCCGCTGCAGCCCCGCGCGCGGCAGGCGGCGCAGATCGGCGAGCGTGCGGCAGCCGAGACCGTCGAACCAGCCCGCATATGGGCGCGCATCGGGCAGCAGCACACAGGGCAGCCGGTCGAGCGTGCGGACGAGCGAGGCCTGACGCGCGACACGCCGCCGGATGCGGGCGCGCGCCGACGTGCGCGCGAGCAGCCACGCGCCGCGTCCGGTCGGCGCGGCGGACAGGCGCACCGCATAGCCGAGCGCCGCGAGCGTCGCCCGCACCTGGCGGCACAGCGACGGCAGGCCGCCGAACAGGCGCAGGCTCGGGCCGACGTCGACGATCAGCGTGGCTTCGTCGTCGAGCGCGACGCACGGCGAGAAGCGCAGCAACGCGAGCGCGACCGCGCGCAGCGCATCGGCTTCGCGGGCGGGATCGCGTTCGACGAGCTGCGTCGCGGGTGCGAGCGTGAGCACGCCGCCGCGCTTCATGCCCGCACGTACGCCCTGCCGGCGCGCGGCCGCATCGGCGATCAGCACGACACCCTGCTCGAGCACCGCACAGCCGGCCTCGCTGGCCTCGCCGGCTGCTGCATCAGACGGCGGCGGGACGCACACGTCGAGCGGCAGGCGCGGCAGATGGATGCCGAGCAAGACGCGCATAGCGGCTCTCCACGATGGGTGACGGCAAATCGAGCACGAGCGGCTCGCTGCGCGCGGGCCCGCGACGCTTGACGATGTCGAGCGATACGCCGCCCGGCACCGGATGCAGCGCGACGCGCAGCACGGCCGGCGACGGCTGCCGCGCGACCGACAGCGGACGCAGCATCACGAACAGCGTGTCGCCCGTGCGCGCGGCCGCGAGATGCAGACGCCGCAGCGCATCGGGCCGCGCATCCTGCCAGAGCAGCAGCGCGCCGCAACAGCCGGTCTTGAGCGCCTGCTCGGCGGCCCACAGCGCATCGGTGCGGCTGCCGGCGCGCAGCCACAGCAGCGCGTCGGCCGGCACGCCGAGACTGGCGAGCGCGGTGGCATGCGGCGCCTGCGGCGGCGCGACGAGCGCAAGCGGCCGCCGCGCGCTGACGGTGCGGGCGAGCGCGGGCGCGAGCAGCCGCATCTCGCCGCAGCCGGGCTGCGCGGCCAGCAGTTCGACGAGACCGCCGACCGGCCAGCCGCCGCCCGGCAACTCGGCGGACAGCGGCGCGAAGCCCGTTTCGACCGTGCGGGGACCGCCGCGCGCGAGCTGCGAGCCGCGCCAGAGGGACGGATGAAGGGATTCGGGAGTAATGGAGGATGCGAGCATGACGCCACCCACAACTGTATGGATATACAGTATATGGCAATGCGTCCGCGTCGCACAGTACTGGTACGAAACCGGTTTTCGTCGGAGGAAACCGGGGAAAAGCCGGCGCGCCGGTTCGGGCGCAACGCGCCAGCCGCGTTGACCGCTTTACGTTATGCTGTCCGCCGACCCGATCCACACCATCGGAGGAGACTTGAAACGAACGATTCGTGCAATCGCATGCGCGACCATTGCGCTGGTACTGCCAGGAGCAGCCTTCGCGCTGACCGACGGCAACGCGCAATACGACGACTGCATGCTCAATGCGCTACGTGAGAGCCGCAACGGCGCCGCCGCGCAGCTGATCCAGCGCTCGTGCGACGCGCTGTACCGCAACAACGCGATGCTGCTGCCGCGCGAACGGCGCTTTCACGAATGCGTCGTGCAGTCGCTGCCGGGTGTGCGCGACAACTACGCGATCCAGCAGATCATGTCGATCTGCTCGCGGCGCGGGGAGATGTGAGCGGTCAGTCGTAGAGCCAGCGTCCCGCTTTTGCCGATGCGATCAGCATTCGAACATTCAGATCCGGAACACGATGGATCACTTTTTTCTTGAATGGATTGATCAAGTCTAAAAATGAGGAATCGTCTTCCGGGTAATATTTTTTTATATCGAATCCACTTAAATCAACATTAAATTTCACCGAATACTCCCGCATCAGATCCTCGACCTCACAATCATCAAAACTCAAGTCCAGATCCAAATCGGTACCTTCCGTTATCTCATCAACCACGAATGAAATAGGTAATCCAGATTTCTTCCTTACAAACTCAATCACCCTTTTCTCAAGATCTACCATAGCCTATCTCCCTCCCTTGCCACTCTATTGTAGTGGGCCACCGTCTCGCCGGCGACAATGGCGGCGGGATGCAGGTACCGGAAGCTACATACTGGTTTTAGCTTCAAACGACGGCGCCGAAGATAGATGTGAATGTGGCAGACCGTTAGAAAACCTCATTATCGGCGACACGCGAGTGCAATTTCGAGATCGTTTTTCTTGCCTCGCCCGTAGCAAATCAAACGCGTGAAAGCGGGTTTGAGCAACGCCTACGCGACGGCAACAAAACACGGTTCACCGCCGACGAAAAAAAGGCCTGCACACGTGCAGGCCTTCATTCGATCAACCGATCACGTTCAGAACGACGCGACCATCGAGCCCTTGAACTGCTTCTTGATGAATTCCTTCACTTCCGGCGACTGGTACGCCTTCACCAGCTTCTTCACCCACGGCTGATCCTTGTCCTTCGCGCGCACGGCGATCAGGTTCGCGTACGGGCTCGTCAGCGCTTCGAGCGCAATCGCGTCCTTGGTCGGCTGCAGGTTCGCAGCCAGTGCGTAGTTCGTGTTGATCACGGCCGCGTCGACGTCCGACAGCACGCGCGGCAGTTGCGCGGCGTCGAGTTCGGAGATCTTCAGCTTCTTCGGGTTCTCGGCGATGTCGAGCACCGTCGCGTTGTTGCCGCCCGTGCCGGCGCCCGCCTTCAGCTTGATCACGCCTTGCGTCTGCAGCAGCAGCAGCGCGCGGTTCTCGTTCGACGGATCGTTCGGCACCGCGAGCTTCGCGCCCTGCGGCAGATCCTTCAGCGACTTGAACTTCTTCGAATACACGCCGATCGGCGAGATGTAGGTCAGGCCCGCGCTGACGAGCTTGTAGCCGCGCTGCTTCACCTGGCTGTCGAGGTAGGGCTGGTGCTGGAAGCTGTTCGCGTCGAGGTCGCCCGAATCGAGCGCCGCGTTCGGCTGCACGTAGTCGTTGAACTCGATGACCTTCACGTTCAGGCCTTCCTTCTCCTTCGCGACCTTCTGCACGACTTGCCACACTTGCGCATCCGGGCCGGCGACCGTGCCGACCTTGATCACCTTGTCTTCGGCGTGCGCGCCTGCCGACAGCGTCAGCGCGGCGCCGGTGGCCAGCACGGAAAATACCTTCAGGAGACTGCGACGCTTCATCTGTTTCTCGCTTTCTTGCTTGACTGAAATGGGGCGCGATACGGGTATGCCCGGACTCGCACGAAGGGGCAAATGGTGTCACAGGATCGGCGGGAAGTGAAATACATCCCGCTCATATGGGTATGCACCAGCGCAGTGCCGGCGACCGCTGCACGACTCGGCCGTTAGTTGCGTTCCTGCCGCGACGCATCCCCCTCACGCGGCATGCGTCACACCGCCGCCAGCCCGTCGCCCGCCTTCGCGCTACCGAATGCCGGTTCGGCGGCCGTGCCACGGCCGCCCTGCGACGACGGGCCGCCGGCATTGCCGACCCGGAACGCGCCGACCGCGTCGCGCAGCCGCGCGGCCTGTTCCTGCAGCGACGCGGCCGCCGCCGCGGCTTCCTCGACCAGCGCCGCGTTCTGCTGCGTCACCTGGTCCATCTGCGTGACCGCGCGGCCGACCTGCGTGATGCCGCTCGCCTGCTCCTCGGACGCGGCCGCGATCTCGCCCATGATGTCGGTCACGCGCGCGACCGCCTGCAGGATCTCGCCCATCGTCGTGCCGGCCTGGCCGACCAGCGCCGAGCCGTTGCGCACGCGCTCGACCGAATCGACGATCAGCGCGCGAATCTCCTTCGCGGCCGTCGCGCTGCGTTGCGCGAGCGAGCGCACCTCACCCGCGACCACCGCGAAGCCGCGGCCCTGCTCGCCCGCGCGCGCGGCCTCGACCGCCGCGTTCAGCGCGAGGATGTTGGTCTGGAACGCGATGCCCTCGATCACGCCGATGATGTCGGCGATCTTGCGCGAGCTGTCGTCGATCTCGCCCATCGTGCCGATCACGCGGTTCACGACGTCGCTGCCCGTGCGCGCGATGTCCGACGCGTTGTTCGCGAGCCCGCTCGCCTGTCGCGCGTTGTCGGCGTTCTGCTTCACCGTCGCGGTCAGTTGCTCCATGCTCGCGGCCGTTTCCTCGAGCGACGCGGCCTGCTCCTCGGTGCGCTGCGACAGGTCGTCGTTGCCGGCCGAGATCTGGCGGCTCGCCGACGCGATCGATTCGGCCGACTGGCGAATCCCGCCGATCGTCGCCTGCAGCCGCGCCTGCATGTCGTGCATCGCGGCCATCATGCTCGTACGGTCGCCCGCGCGCACCGGCACCGGCTGCGTGAGGTCGCCCCGCGCGATGCGCGCCGCGAGCGCGGCCGCTTCGTCCGGCTCGCCGCCGAGGCTGCCGCGCACGTTGCGGATGATCACCAGCATCGCCGCGCTGATCACGAGGCCGATCACGAACACCACGGCCAGGTGGCCGAGCAGCGTGCGGTAGTAGACGGTGTCGATGTCCTTCAGGAACACGCCGCTCGAGATGTTCCAGTCCCACGGCGCGAACCGCGTGACGTAGCTGATCTTCGGCACGGCCGTCTCGCTGTGCGGCAGCCGCCCGCGATATTCGGCGAATCCGCTGCCGGTCGCCTTCGCCGCGTTCAGGATCGTCACGAACAGCGGCTTGCCGTCCGGATCGAGATAGTCGCCGACCTGCGTGTTGACGAGCTTCGGCAGCGTCGGATGCATCAGCACGACCGGCTTCGAATCCATCACGAACACGTAGCCCGAATCGCCGTAGCGCATCGCGGCGAGGCTCGCGAGCGCGTCGCGCTTCGCGCCGGCCTCGGGCAGCGTGCCGCTCTGCGCGAGCGCGTGATAGGCCTTCACGATGCCCGCCGCCGAATCGACGAGATTCGCGATGCCCGCCTTGCGTTCGGCGAGCATCGTCGCGCGCGTCTCGTAGGCGCTCCATGCGCCGACGCCCAGAAGACCGATCCATACCAGCGCAAGCGCGAGCCACAGCTTGCGGTTCAAACTCATTCTGCTCATCTGCGTGCCTCTGTCGATGTCGATGCCTCCGGCGCGCGAACGGCCTGCCGCGCGCAAACGGTTGCTCTTTCATTTACGGCAACGAGGCTTACATCTTGAATACGCGCGGCCGCGGCGAACCGGCGTTCGACTGGCAGCGCCACCAGCCGCCCGCCGCCCGCCACGCGGCTCGCCGGCGCGACAGCCCGCATCCGCTGTGCTAAAAAGACCGGCTGGCCGGTGCGCGGCGCGCCGGCATCATTCCAGGGCCATCCATGTACGTCATCGACATCCACTACACCGCGTCGCTCGAGCGCATCGACGACGCGCTCGAACGCCACCGCGCGTATCTGCAGCCGCAATTCGACAAGGGCATTTTCATCGCGGCGGGGCCGAAAGTGCCGCGCGAAGGCGGCGTGATCCTCGCGGCCCGCATCGATCGCGACGAACTCGACGCGATCCTCGAGACCGACCCGTTCGTCACCGAGGGGCTCGCCACCTATCGCGTGACGGAATTCCGGATCACGCGCGCCGCCTCCGGCTTCAACGTGCCGGCGCTGCCGTAACGCGGCTGCGGCGCGATACGCGCGCATGCCGACGCGCCGCCCGGCGGGAGCGCATGCACACGACGAAGATAGAGGGAAAGCGTGGCGGCGCGAACGGCCGTCACGCAAAACGCCGGGCCGGGCGTCCGGCGGCTGCCGATCAGTCGACCAGCAGCTTAAGATCGTGGACCCACGGGGCCGGGCCCTGGCCGTCGCGCACGAACAGGCGCAGCTTGCCGTCGCGGTCGAACACGTAGCTCGCGGCCGTGTGATCCATCGTGTAGCTGCCGGGCGTCTTGCCGGGCACCTTCGCGTAATACACGCGGAAATCCTTCGTGACCTTCTTCAGCGCCGCTTCGTCGGCCGGCCGCAGGCCGATGAACGACGGATCGAACGCGGGCACGTACTGGCCGAGCAGCGCCGGCGTGTCGCGCTCCGGATCGACGGTGACGAACAGCACCTGCACGCGCTTCGCGGCATCGGGCCCGAGCTGCTTCAGCGCTTCGGAGAGCTCGGCCATCGTGGTCGGGCACACGTCCGGGCAGTGCGTATAGCCGAAGAACATCACGACGGCCTTGCCCTTGAAGTCGGCGAGCGTGCGGACCTTGCCGGTCGTATCGGGCAGCGAGAAGTCGCTGCCGAACTGCGTGTTGCCGGTGATGTCGAGATTCTGGAATTTCGGCGCGTTGTCGCATCCGGCGAGCAGCAGCGCTGCCGCGAATGCGCACGCGAGCATCCAGCCTTGGCGCGCGCGGCGCCCGAACCGTGATGGGAGCATTGCGTTCAAACCGTGCGGTTACACGCCGAGCAGCGGGCGTGCATAGTGATCGACGAGCAGCGCGACGAACAGCAGCGACAGATAGACGATCGAGTAGCGGAAGGCCTTGCGGGCGAGTTCGTCCGAATAGTCGCGATGGATCTTCCACGCATACGCGAGGAACACCGCGCCGAGCAGCACCGCGCTCGTCAGGTAGACGGCCCCGCTCATGCCGGAAATGAACGGCATCATCGTGACCGCGAACAGGATCACCGTGTACAGCAGGATGTGCAGCCGCGTGAACTGCTCGCCGTGCGTGACGGGCAGCATCGGCAGCCCGGCGTTCTCGTAATCCTTGCGGCGATAGAGCGCCAGCACCCAGAAATGCGGCGGCGTCCATACGAAGATGATCAGCACGAGGATCCACGCGTCGCCCGGCACCGCGCCGGTGACGGCGGCCCAGCCGAGCGCCGGCGGCATCGCGCCCGACGCGCCGCCGATCACGATGTTCTGCGGCGTCATCGGCTTGAGCAGCAGCGTGTAGACCACCGCGTAGCCGACGAACGTCGCGATCGTCAGCCACATCGTCAGCGGATTCGTGAACGTATAGAGCGTCCAGGCGCCGACGCTGCCGAGCACGGCCGAGAACAGCAGGATCTGCGGCGTCGTGATCTCGCCGCGCGCGGACGGACGCCACGCGGTGCGGCGCATCATCGCGTCGATCTTCTGTTCGACGAGGCAGTTGATCGCGAACGCGGCGCCGGCCAGCAGCCAGATGCCGACCGTGCCGCCGATCAGCACATGCCACGGCACCATGCCCGGCGTCGCGAGGAACATGCCGATCACCGCGCAGAACACCGCGAGCTGCGTGACGCGCGGCTTCGTCAGCGCCATGTACTGGGAAAAGCGGCTACCGGGCGATTGGGAGAGGGTGCTTTGCATGGGGGCGGTCACGCCGGGGCGGCGTCGCGCGCAGGCTGCGCGACACGGCCGGGGCGGCTTGAAAGGATGCGAAAGTTTAACATGACGACGAGCAGCAGCAGGATCGCGGCCCCGCCGTTGTGCGCGACGGCGACGGGCAGCGGCCACTGCAGCACGATGTTGGTCAGCCCCGTCACGAACTGCAGCAGGACGACCAGCAGCACGCCGTTCGCGGGCCGCCGCAGCGACTCGAAGCGGCGCATTTTCAGCGCGAACGCAACCAGGTACGCGACCACGACGAACGCGAACGTGCGGTGCGTCCAGTGGATCGCCACCAGCGCGTCCTGCGTGATCGCGTCGCCGTCCTTCGTCATCCCGAGCGCGCGCCACAGGTGGAAGCCGTGCTGGAAGTCCATCGGCGGAATCCACTGGCCGTTGCAGGTCGGGAAGTCGGTGCACGCGAGCACCGCGTAATTGGTGCTCACCCAGCCGCCGAGCGCGATCTGCACGACGAGCAGCACGAGCGCCGCGAGCGCGGCCGCGCGGTAACGCCCGGCCTCCGGGTCATGCGACGACAGCGGCGTCTGCCGCGCCGCAAGCCAGCCGAGCGTGCCGAGCAGCGTCAGGCCGAGCAGCAGGTGGATCGTGACGATCACCGGCTGCAGCTTCATCGTGACCGTCCATGCGCCGAACGCGCCCTGCACGAGAATCAGCAGCAGCAGGCTCGTCGGCCACCACGGCGACACGTGCAGCGGGCGGCGGCGCAGCCGCGCGGCCCACGCGATCACCACCTGCGCGATGATCAGCACGCCGATCGCCATCGCGAAATAGCGGTGGATCATCTCGATCCACGCCTTCGTCATGCTGACGGGCCCCGTCGGCATCGCCTGATGCGCGGCCGTGATCGCCGCGTGCGCGATGAACGGCGACGACGTGCCGTAGCAGCCGGGCCAGTCGGGGCAGCCGAGGCCCGAATCGGTCAGCCGCGTGAAGCCGCCGAACATCACGAGGTCGAGGGTCAGGAACGTGGTGATCCACACGAGCTTGCGGAACTTGTCGTCGTCGGCCTTCACCCACACGTACGACAGCGGCAGCAGCGCGATGCACAGGCCGATCAGGCCGAGTTGCAGTAGATACGACATCGGAATGGTGCCTCGTTCTCTCGCCTTAACCGATGCTCGACCACTTCAGCAGCTTCGTCACGTCCGACTTGATCTTGCTGGGATTCGGGTCTTTCGGGAAACGCATCATCAGGTTGCCGTTCGGGTCGACCAGATAGAGGTGGTCGCTGTCCTTCGTGCCGGCGTCGGCGGGCAGCCACGCGGCCACCGCGGCCGGATCGGCGACGAGCCGGCGCGTGTCCGGATACGCGTCCAGCACCTTCTGCGGCACCGCGCCCGCATCGCCGCGCAGCCACACCATCGTGATCCGGTGCCGCTCGCCCGCCTGCGTGACGCGGATCTGCCGCATGAAATAGAGCTTCTTCGCGCACGCGTCGTCGCACGCGCTGCGGTCGGTCATCACGAACAGCCAGACGCCGCGCAGCGACGACAGCGGTACCGTCTTGCCGGTTTCGTCGGTCACGTGCAGATCGGTCGGGATCGGGCGCTGCGGCTCGATCAGCGTGCCGTAGTTCGTCGATCCGCCCTTCGGCTTGATCACGTAATAGGTGAAGTACGACGCGATCATCGGCGCGGCGCACACGAGCCCCAGCAGCACGAGCATCCAGCGGCCGCGCTTGCGGGCCGCCTGCGACATCGGCGCGGCGGCCGGACCCTGACGGGAAGATTGCATGGACAAATCAGACCTCTCGAAACGAACCCGCGGCGCCGGCGCCGCGTCCTGGCACGACGCTCACGCGCCGGCCGACTTCTTCGCCGCACGCCGCGCGGCGTACAGGCCGAAGCCGAGCGCGGCGGCCGCCATCGCCCACCACTGAAACATGTAACCGTAATTGCGCTCGACGCCGGTCGTCGCCGCCGGCCAGTCGCGCACGAGCTTGTCGCCGTCGTCGCTCGTCTGCTGGATCACGAACGGCTGCAGCGGCAGCCCGGTTTCCTTCGCATACGCGGCGACGTCGAGGTTCTGCCGGATCTTCTGGTGCGCGGCCGACCCGCCTTCGCCGAGCTCGAACGCGCGCGACGCGTCGGCGCGCGCGATGCCGACGATCTCGACGTCGCCCGCCGGCGTCGCGAACGGCTCGATCGCCGTGCGATCGGCGATGTTGCGCGGCAGCCAGCCGCGATTCACGAGCACGACGCCGCCGCCCGTGAGTTTAAGCGGCATCACGACGTAAAAGCCCGGCTGGTCGTTATACGGCCGATTGTCGAGGAACACCGCCTGCTCGGGCATGAAACGGCCCTTTGCCCGCACGCGATGAAACTCGATCGACGCGAGCGGAACCGGCTGCGCGCCGATGTCGACGGGCGCCGCCTGCTCGTAGCGCGCGATGCTCGCCTGCAGCGCTTCCTTCTGGTGCGCGCGGTCGCGCTGCCAGAAACCGAGACGGATCGTGACGGCGACGACGACGAGGATCAGCAGCGCGGGCAGCCAGCGAATCTTCATCGTGCGGCCCGCCCGGCACATCCGCGAACACGAAGTGCGATAATTATCCTCTTCCTTTCGAATTGCCGTCGTCCGGTTCGTGTCATGCACATCCTCGTTCCCATCGCCTTCGTCCTCATCATTGCCAGCATGGGCTCGGCGCTCTACTTCATGATGCACGACCGCGGCCACACGAAACGCATGGTCTGGTCGCTCGCCACCCGCGTCGGGCTGTCGGTGTCGCTGTTCCTGCTCATCCTGTTCGCGAACTGGATGGGCTGGATCCATTCGACCGGCCTGCCGATCGGGCGTTGATGCCGTTGCCGCCGTGGCACGCCGTGACCGCTGTGACATTTAGCCGCACGGCCGCGCCACCAAGCAAAAGCGCCGCCTGACTGAGTCGCGGCGGCGCCGGGGCCGTGTCGCTCGCGGCTTCGCCGCCGCGCCCACGACACCAATGAAAACGGCCCGCGCATCGCTGCGCGGGCCGTTTTTCCATTTACAGCCAGTAGACGACGACGTACAGGCCGAGCCAGACGACGTCGACGAAGTGCCAGTACCACGCGGCGCCTTCGAATGCGAAGTGATGATCGGGCTTGAAGTGGCCGCGGATCATCCGCACCAGCACCACCGCGAGCATCGTGCCGCCGAGGAACACGTGGAAGCCGTGGAAGCCGGTCAGCAGGAAGAACGTCGAACCGTACACGCCGGAGTTCAGCGTCAGGTTCAGTTCGTTGTACGCGTGGTAGTACTCGAAGCCCTGCAGGAACAGGAAGCAGATCCCGAACACGAGCGTCGCGGCCAGCCATGCGATCGCCTTCTTGCGATGATCGTCGCGCAGCGCGTGGTGCGAGATCGTCAGCGTCACGCCCGACGACAGCAGGAACGCGGTGTTCAGCGTCGGGACCGGCCACGGGCCCATCGTCTTGAAGTGACCGGCGAGCGCGGCGGGGCCTTCGTTCGGCCACACGGCGGAGAAGTCCGGCCAGATCAGCTTGTAGTCGAGGCTGCCGAGCTGGTGCAGCGCGATTTCACGCGCATAGAACAGCGCGCCGAAGAACGCGCCGAAGAACATGACTTCCGAGAAGATGAACCAGCTCATGCTCCAGCGGTACGACTTGTCGACGTTCTTGCCGTAATGACCGCCTTCCGATTCGGCGATCGCGTCGCCGAACCAGTGATACAGCGTGAAGAGCAACCACAGCAGGCCGAGCAGCGCCGTGAACGGCGCCCAGTCGTGACCGTTGATCCACAGCGCTACCGAGCCGAGCATGACCAGCAGGCCGATGGCCGCGCTGATCGGATGCTGCGACGGATGCGGCACGAAATAGTACGGGGTCTGGTTTTGACCGCTCATGCTTGATTCTCCACTTCAGTCCAATTTGTGTACCGGAAACCGCTCCGGCTTTATTTCTTGCGCGGCGAGACCGCCACCGCTCGTTCCTGCACGCCGCGCCGTGGCGCCGCGCACTGCATTCTGTCTGGCCGCTAGCCGTGCACGCCGCGCCCTCAACCCACCACCGCACGCACGATCAGGATCAGCACGCCGATGAACACGCCGGCCGCGATCAACGCGACGATCAGCACGTGCAGCGGATTGAGCTGTGTCGCATCGGCCTCCAGGTCGCGCCGCTTACGCACCCCGAAGAACGACCACAGCACCGCTTTCAGCGCCTGACCGAACGTTCCGCTCCGCTTGGCTTCCGTCATCGCCCCGTCTCCTTCGTCATGCGTCCGGCTTCGCCGCACCCTGCGCCGCCGCCGTACTGCGCTGCGCCGGGGCCGGCGTGGCCGGGGTATTCAGCTCGAAGAACGTGTACGACAGCGTGATCGTCTTCACGTCCTTCGGCAATTTCGGGTCGATCACGAACACCACCGGCATCTTGCGCGACTCGTTCGCGGTCAGCGTCTGCTGCGTGAAGCAAAAGCACTCGATCTTCTTGAAGAACTCCGTCGCCTGCTTCGGCGCGTAGCTCGGAATCGCCTGCGCGACGACCGGCCGGCCCTGCCCGTTCGTCACGTCGTACACGATCGTCGTCAGTTCGCCCGGGTGCACGTCGAGGCTGTTGTGCTCCGGCTTGAACCCGAGCGGCCCGCGTGCGTTCGCATCGAACTCGACCGACACCGTGCGGCTGTAGTCGACCTGCGAGTTCTTCACCTCGCGCTCGCTGACATCGCGCTGCACCAGGTTGTTGATGCCGGTGATCTGGCAGATCGCCCGATACATCGGGATCAGCGCGAAGCCGAAACCGAACATCAGCCCGGCCACGACGAAGAGCTTCACCAGCATCGAACGATTGAACGCGCGATCCACGGCGCCCTCTTCCGGCTTCGACATACGACGACTTCCTCGCTACTGCGTCAGTTGCTGCATCAGTGGGTGGACAGCCACCACTGCTTGATCACGACACCCACGAAAAAAACGGCGGCGATGACGAGCAGGGTGAGGCCGAGCCGCTTGTTGCCCGCGCGGATCTGCTCGGGCGTTCGTCTTTCTTGTGGATTCCGGGTCATCTGAAACTTCGCTGAAACCTCAGTTTCGCGCCCGCCGCGCCTGCCTGCGCGGCAGGCAGCGGCGGAGCGCTCGGTAAAACTTATTCGACGTGCGGCGGTTGCTCGAACGTGTGGAACGGAGCCGGGCTCGGCACCGTCCACTCGAGGCCCGTCGCGCCGTCCCACGGCTTGTCGGACGCCTTTTCCAGCTCGCCGCCGCCACGGTAGGCCGGCAGCGCGACCGCGAACAGGAAGTACACCTGCGCGAGGCCGAAGCCGAATGCGCCGATCGTCGCCACCTGGTTGAAGTCCGTGAACTGCGCCGGGTAGTCCGCATAGCGGCGCGGCATGCCCGCGAGACCGACGAAGTGCATCGGGAAGAACGTCAGGTTGAAGAAGATCATCGACGCCCAGAAGTGGATCTTGCCGCGCGTCTCGTTGTACATCCAGCCCGTCCACTTCGGCGCCCAGTAGTACCAGCCCGAGAACAGCGCGAACAGCGAGCCGGCCACCAGCACGTAGTGGAAGTGCGCGACCACGAAGTAGGTGCCGTGATACTGGATGTCGAGCGGCGCCATCGCGAGCATCAGGCCCGTCAGGCCGCCGAACGTGAACACGAACAGGAAGCCGATCGCGAACAGCATCGGGGTTTCGAACGTCATCGAGCCGCGCCACATCGTCGCGAGCCAGTTGAACACCTTCACGCCCGTCGGCACCGCGATCAGCATCGTCGCGTACATGAAGAACAGCTGGCCGGTGACCGGCATGCCCGTGGCGAACATGTGGTGCGCCCAGACCATGAACGACAGGATCGCGATCGACGCCGTCGCGTACACCATCGAGCTATAGCCGAACAGCGTCTTGCGTGCGAACGCCGGGATCACCTGCGACACGATCCCGAACGCCGGCAGAATCATGATGTACACCTCGGGGTGGCCGAAGAACCAGAAGATGTGCTGGTACATCACCGGGTCGCCGCCGCCTGCCGCGTTGAAGAACGACGTGCCGAAGTGACGGTCGAACAGCACCATCGTGATCGCGCCCGCCAGAACCGGCATCACGGCGATCAGCAGGTACGCGGTGATCAGCCACGTCCACGCGAACATCGGCATCTTCATCAGCGTCATGCCCGGTGCGCGCATGTTCAGGATCGTCACGACGATGTTGATCCCGCCCATGATCGACGACGCGCCCATGATGTGGACCGCGAAGATCGCGAAGTCCATGCCCGGGCCCATCTGCGTCGACAGCGGCGCGTACAGCGTCCAGCCGGCGGCCGTCGCGCCGCCCGGCGCGAAGAACGAGCCGACCAGCAGCACCGCCGCGACCGGCAGCAGCCAGAAGCTGAAGTTGTTCATCCGCGCGAACGCCATGTCGGATGCGCCGATCTGCAGCGGAATCATCCAGTTCGCGAAGCCGACGAACGCCGGCATGATCGCGCCGAACACCATGATCAGGCCGTGCATCGTCGTGAGTTCGTTGAAGAACTCCGGACGCATGATCTGCAGGCCCGGCTCGAACAGCTCGGCACGGATGCCGAGCGCCATCACGCCGCCCGACAGGAACATGATGAACGAGAACAGCAGGTACAGCGTACCGATGTCCTTGTGGTTGGTGGCGAACAGCCAGCGACGCCAGCCGTGCGGGGCTTCGTGCGCGTGGTCGTCGTGCGCGTGGTCCGCGGCTACGTCGTGCCCGATGCTAGACATGAGAATCTCCTAATGCGAATACGTCGACTAACTCAGCGACACGTCAAGCCGCCGGGCCGATCTCGACACGCCGGGCTTCCTTCGCGTCAGCCCCGCCCGTGATCGTTTCCGGCTTTTTGAGAATGATGTGGTCTTCCGCCACGCCTGCTGCCTTCAGCGCATCGCGCACGGCTTGTGCACGATGCTTCGCGAGTTCGGCGTTCGCGTCGGCCGAGCCCGTCTTGTCGGTGAAGCCCGACAGCGCGAGCTTCGCGTCCGGATGCGCCTTCGCATAGTCGGCCGCGGCGGCGATCGCCGCTTTTGCGTCGGCCGGCAACACGCTCTTGCCCGTTTCGAAGTAGATCGTCGACAGCGCGGCCGATGCCGCCGCCGGCTGCTCTGCGCCCGACGCGGCTTGCGCCGGCGCCGAAGCCGCTTCAGCCGGTGCCGCTGCCGCGCCCGCCGTGTCTTCCGGCAGCTTGCCGTTGCGTGCGTCGGCTACTTGCTTCGGCTGCAGCAGGTCGTTCTTGTGGTTGCCCCACGAGTTGCGTTCGTACGTGACGACCGAAGCGATGTCGAGATCCGACAGCGACGCCCACGACGGCATCGCGCCCTTGCCGTGCAGCACGCGCTCGACGTGCGCGGCGATCGGGCCGTTCACGATCGGGCTGCCGTCCATCGCCGGGAATGCGCCGAGGCCCTTGCCGTTCACCTGGTGGCAGGCCGCGCAGTTCGCCTTGTAGACTTCCTCGCCGTGCGCGACGAGTTCGGCCATCGTGTAGACCTTGTTCGGATCGACCGCGGCGCTCGCCAGCTTGGCCTTCTGCGCGGTGACCCACTTCGCGTAATCGTCGTCCGACAGGACTTCGACCACGACCGGCATGTACGCGTGTTCCTTGCCGCACAGCTCGGTACAGAAACCGCGGAACGTGCCGACCTTGTCGGCCTTGAACCACGTGTCGCGCACGAAGCCGGGGATCGCATCCTGCTTCACGCCGAACGCGGGCACGTACCACGAGTGGACGACGTCGTTCGCGGTCGTGATGATGCGGATCTTCTTGTTGACCGGCACGACGAGCGGGTTGTCGACTTCCTGCAGATAGGTGTCGGTGATCGGCTTCTTGCCCATCACTTCGTCGCGCGGGGTGGTCAGCGTCGACAGGAAGCCGATGCCCTCGCCCGGGCCCTTCACGTAGTCGTAGCCCCACTTCCACTGGTAGCCGGTGACCTTGATCGTGAGATCGGCGTTCGTCGTGTCCTTCATCGCGACGACGGCCTTCGTCGCCGGCAGCGCCATCAGCACGACGATGACGAACGGCACGATCGTCCAGATGATCTCGACGGTCGTGCTTTCATGGAAATTGGCGGCCTTGTGGCCCTTGGATTTGCGGTGCGCGAAGATCGAATAGAACATCACGCCGAACACGCCGACGAAGATCACCGTACACAGGATCAGCATCATCGTGTGGAGATCGTAGAGCTCCTCGGCGATCTTCGTGACAGGCGGCTGAAAGTTGATCTCGTTGACACGGGGGCCGCCCGGGCTATCACCGACCGCCAGGGCCGCACCGGCAAAGAGCAATCCGCTGCATGCCAGCACGCCCGCGAGGGCTCGCTTGATTGTTTTCATAGCATCCTTACCCAAAATTTCCATTCAAACCCTCCCCCGTCGCAAGCCGCCGGCCTGTTCCGGCCATTGACCGCGCCTCGTCAGCCGCAGCGCCTGAGCGACGCACGCAGCTCGTCGGCGAACTGCGCACGCTTGTACTGCGCGAGATGCTGCCCGATCACGACGGTCTGCCCGCGCGACACCAGCCGAATCGGATCGCGTGGCGTCGCACCCGGCTCGACCCGCACCCAGCGCGGGTTGAATTCGATCTGCGTGAGCCGCTCCGCATCCATCCGCTCGATCACGAGCCGGTGCGGAAACAGCCTGATGCGCTCGTAGTCGACCGCATGGCGAGCATAGATCGCGAATGCGACACCCACCGCCAGCAACTCGATTCCGGTGAAGGGCATGACGAGCCAGGCCCCTCTCCACATCAGCAACGCCGCGATCGCCAGCGAGAAGCCCGCGAGCGACGCGTAAAACAGCACGAACTGGCGCGGCGACACCGAACAGTTGCGTTTCATGAGCCAGTCTTCGAGGACCGGTTCGCTGTCCGCCGTCTCCGCCAAAACGTTCGCTGCTTCCATCGCCGCCTCACGCGAATGGCATGCGATGCATGCCTGCATCGGACTCGCCGGCCCGTATTGCGGGGACCCCGGGACGACAAGCTGACGCATTATAGGCGGGTTCAATGGCATCCACAAGCAAGCGCCTATCGCCCGCCAAGCCAAGCGCGACAAGCTTTCCGGCCGTTTTAGCCGCCAATTCGACCCCGCTTTGCACCGCTAATTTCGGACATAACAAAACCCCTCTTTACCGCTTTATCGATTCTTCGGGCGCCCCTTGCCGATGTCCTCGATGCGCACGATCCCGTGCCCTTCGGCGGTCGTGCGCGGCACGGCCTTCCACGCGTGGCCGTAGATCACCTCGAACGTCAGCGGGATCGTGCCGTCCTCGCGCCGGCGCGCGTCCAGCGCGTCGCCGAGCGCCGCGCGAAAGCGCCGCGCCGCGTGCGGCGGCGCCGTGCGCGCGAACGGATAGGCGCCCCAGCGGCGCACGTCGGCCAGCAGGGAATCGGCGGATTTGTACGTGACGGTCAGCACTTCCTGGTCCATCACGGGAATCTCGAAGCCGCTCTCGACGAGCATGTCGCCGAGGTCGTGCATGTCGACGAAATCGATCACGCGCGCGGCGGGCGGCGCGATGCCGAGCACGGCTTCGGCGTCCGCGCAGGCGGCGCGCAGCTCGCGCAGCGTGTCCGGGCCGAGCGTGCTGAACATCAGCAGCCCGTTCACGCGCAGCACGCGCTGCCATTCGGGGAAGACGGTATCGGGACGCGAATGCCAGTGGAGCGCGAGATTCGACCAGATCAGGTCGAATGCGCCGCCGGGAAACGGCAGCGCCGCGAAATCGGCCTGCGCGACGCGCGGGCCGCGCTGGCCCAGCGCCCGGCCGAGCGAGGCCGGCAGCCAGCGGCGCCAGGTGGTCTGCTCGACCTCGCGCTGACCGGCCCGCGCGAGCATCGCGCCGGACAGGTCCACGCCGAACACCGGCGCCTCCGGAAAGCGCGCGCGCAGCGCCGGCAGGTCGTCGCCCGGGCCGCAGCCCGCATCGAGCACGGCCGCGGGGCTCACCTTGATGTATTCGAGGCGCTCGTTCATCCGCTGCGCGATCTCGCGCGGCAGGAACGCAACCGCATCGAACGTGGCGGCACGGCGGTCGAAGATCCGCCGCAGGCGCCTGGCGTCATTGGCCGGACGGCCGGTTGAAGTCGAAGCTGGGGACATGTCGGGCACACTGGCGAAGAGCCCGAAGTATACTCGCTCGCCTCGCAAGCTTCATTGAGGCGGCATGCCAGGAGTGTTGCGATGGTCCGCGGTTCCGCCGGGCGCACGATGCGCGTCGTTTTGTCGCAGGTTCGAACGCTGGTCGTGCGCGTTGCCGCGGTCACGTTGCCGAATCGCTGCGCGTTGTGCGGCAATTTGTCACACACCGTGATTTGCGGTGCCTGCGATGCCGCGTACTGGAATGAAGCGCGGCTGCGCTGCGACGTGTGCGCGCTGCCGCTCGGCGTCGGGCAGGCACGATCGCCCGCTGGCGGACGCGCGGGCACCGGCCGCGCGGCCGCGTACCGGTGCGACGCGTGCCGCACCGCGCCGCCGCCGTTCGATGCGACGCTCGCGCTCGCCGATTACCGCGCGCCGCTCGACGGGCTCGCGCGCGGCCTGAAGTTTCACGCGCGGCTCGCGCTCGGCGGCGAATTCGCGGCCCGCCTCGCACGGCTGGTCGACGATACGCGCGGCGCGAGCGGCTTCGACCTCGTCGCGCCGGTGCCGCTGTCGCACCGGCGGCTCGTCGCGCGCGGCTACAACCAGGCGTGGGCGATCGCGCGTCCGCTCGCGCGCCGGCTCGGCGTGCCAGCGGACGCGGCCCTGCTCGCGCGCGTCGCCGACACCGCGCCGCAGTCGCGGCTCGATCGGCGCGCACGGCACGACAACGTGATGGCGGCGTTCGCGGTGGCAGGCAGCGTCGCCGGCCGCCACGTCGCGCTCGTCGACGACGTGATGACGTCCGGCGCGACGCTCGCGGCGGCCGCGCAGGCGCTGAAGGCGGCGGGCGCCGTGCGCGTGACGAATCTGGTTGCGCTGCGCACCGCCAAGGATTAATTAGATGGAAAGGCCGGCCGCCCGCGCGCGGCCGTCACGAACCGGCCGGCCGGATGCACGCGCGTTGCGCCGCTCCGGCCGCCCCAGCCAAACCGAAACATGTTCAACGTCGTCCTCGTCGCCCCCGAAATTCCGCCGAACACCGGCAACGTGATCCGCCTGTGCGCGAACACCGGCGCGCACCTGCACCTGATCGAGCCGCTCGGCTTTCCGCTCGACGACGCGCGGATGCGTCGCGCCGGCCTCGACTATCACGAGTATGCGCAGATGCGCGTGCACCGCGACTGGGACGCGTTCGTCGCCGCCGAAACGCCCGATCCCGCGCGGATGTTCGCGTTCACGACGCGCGGCTCGGGCCGCTTCCACGATCGTGCGTTCCTGCCCGGCGACTGGTTCGTGTTCGGCTCGGAAACGCGCGGCCTGCCCGCCGAGCTGCTCGACCGCTTCCCGAACGAACAGCGCGTGCGGCTGCCGATGCGGCCGGACAACCGCAGCCTGAACCTGTCGAACACGGTCGCGGTGGTCGTGTTCGAGGCGTGGCGCCAGGCCGGCTTCGAAGGCGGCGCGTGACGCTCGCTGGCGCAATCCGCGGCGCGGAGCCCGTCAGGTTCGCGCGAGCCGCGCGCGGTACAGGTCGTAGATGTCGGGGGAAAAGCACGCGAACACCACGCGTGCGAGATTCGGCGCCTGCGCGAGCATCTCGGCGACGGTGCCGACCGCGATGTCGACGGCGGCTTCGGCCGGATAGCGGTAGACGCCGCAACTGATCGCGGGAAACGCGATCGACGTCGCGGCCACTTCTTCGGCCAGCTCGATCGCGCGCCGGTAGCACGACGCGAGCAGCTCGGCCTCGCCGCGCGCGCCGCCGTGCCAGACGGGCCCGACCGCGTGGATCACGTAGCGCGCCGGCAACCCGTGGCCGCGCGTGAGCTTCGCGTCGCCGGTGTCGCAGCCGCCGAGCGTGCGGCACTCGGCGAGCAGGCCGGGGCCGGCCGCGCGGTGGATCGCGCCGTCGACGCCGCCCCCGCCGAGCAGCGAGCCGTTCGCGGCGTTGACGATCGCATCGACGTCGAGCGTCGTGATGTCGACGAGCTGTGCATCGAGCGTGGTGGAATGGATCTGCAGCATGACAACCTCGCGGAACGCGGGAGACCGTTCAAGCGTAGCCCGCTTTTTGGCGCCGCGCGCCCGGCGCAACCGTGCCGGGCGATCCGGTCGCGCGCGACGCGGACCGCGCCTATTCGGCGCGCGCGTCGCGGCGCAGCAGGCCGCTCACGGCGTCGCGCGGCGCGATGCCGTCGAACAGCACGCCGCATACGGCTTCCGTGATCGGCATTTCGATCGACTGCGCGCGCGCGAGCGCCAGCACGGCCTGCGCGCAGCGCACGCCTTCGGCCACGTGGCCGAGCGCGCCGAGGATGTCGTTCAGCGTGCGGCCGGCCGCCAGTTGCAGGCCGACCGTGCGGTTGCGCGACAGGTCGCCCGTCGCGGTCAGGATCAGGTCGCCGAGGCCCGTGAGCCCCGTGAAGGTTTCCGCGCGGCCGCCGAGCGCCACGCCGAGCCGCGACATTTCGGCGAGGCCGCGCGTGATCAGCGCGGCGCGCGCGTTCAGCCCGAGGCCAAGGCCGTCGGAAATGCCGGTCGCGATCGCCAGCACGTTCTTCACCGCGCCGCCGACCTCGACGCCGACCACGTCGTCGCCCGTGTAGATCCGCATCGCGCCGTGATGGAACGCGGCGAGCGTGCGCTCGCGGCATTCGGCCGACGCGCTCGCGACCGTCAATGCGACGGGCAGCGACTGGCCGACCTCGCGCGCGAAACTCGGGCCCGACAGCACGCCGTTGCTCCGCTGTTCGGGCAACTCGGCCGCGATCACCTGATGCGGCAGCAGATGCGTGTCGGCCTCGAAGCCCTTGCAGACCCAGACGATGTGCGCGGGCACGCAGCCTGCATCGCGCATCGCGCGGCACAGCGTGCGCAGTCCGGCCACCGGCGCGGCGATCACGCACAGCGCGTCGTGAGCGGCGCCGTGCGCGAGCGCGGCGCCGAGATCGGCGTCGTAGCGCAGCGCATCAGGCAGCGCGACGCCGTCCAGATAGCGGGAATTTTCGTGCCGGGCCTGCAGCCCGGCGATGAGCGCGGCGTCGCGCGCCCACAGAAGCGTATCGTGCCGCGCGGCCAGATGGCCCGCGAGCGCGGTGCCCCAGGCACCGGCGCCGAGAACGGCTACTTTCATACCCAGCACCGGTCCGGAGTGAAACGTCAGTTCAGCGTCGTGCCGTTCGGCGCACCGTTCGCGCCTGCCGCGGCGCCGGCCTGCTGCTGAAGCTGCGCGAGACGCTGCTCGTACAGCGCCTGGAAGTTGATTTCGGCCAGGTGGATCGGCGGGAAGCCGGCACGCGTGATCGCGTCGGCGATGTTCGAGCGCAGGTACGGGAACAGGATCGTCGGGCACGCGATGCCGACGAGCGGGTCGAGCTGTTCGTCCGGAATGTTGCGGATGTCGAAAATGCCGGCCTGCTTCGCTTCGATCAGGAATGCGACCTTGTCCTTCACCTTCGCGGTGACGGTACCCGACACGATGACTTCGAACACGCTTTCCGCGAGGCGGTCGGCCTTGACGTCGACTTCGACTTCAACCGACGGCATGTCCTGCTCGAGGAAGATCGCCGGCGAATTCGGCTGCTCGAGCGACATATCCTTCAGGTAGACGCGCTGGATGTTGAAGAACGGTTGGTTTTCGACGTCGGACATGGTGTTTCCCTAAAAGTGGTGACGGGGCGGCCCGGCTGTTCGCCGGCCGCCACGGATGTATCGTGCGCGCCCAAGCCGCGGCGCGGCCGGCGGCCATTCTGCCCTAATCAGGCCGCTTGCAGAAGCGGCACGAGGCCGCCTTCGCGGTCGAGCTTCGACAGATCGTCGTAACCGCCGACGTGCGTGTCGCCGATATAGATCTGCGGGACCGTGCGGCGCCCCGTGCGCGTCATCATTTCCTCGCGGCGGGCCGGATCGCGATCGATCAGCACCTTCTCGATCTGCTCGACGCCGCGCAGCTTCAGCAGGCGCTCGGCCTGCATGCAATACGGACACACCTGCGTGCTGTACATCAAAACCTTGTTCACTTCGCCACTCCTTGTTTGACGACCGGCATCCCGGCCTGCTGCCAGGCGGCCACGCCGCCTTCGAGCACGTGCACCTCGGCGTAGCCCGCCGCCTCGACCTCGCGCGCCGCCTTCTGCGACTGCTGGCCGTTCTGGCAGACGAGCAGCACCGGGGTGCTCTTGTTCTTCGCGACCTGCGCAATTTTCGCGCCGATCTCGCCCGCGGCGACCTGACGCGCCGACGGCAGATGGCCGGCCGCGAAATCGGACGGGGCGCGCAGGTCGATCACGACCGCGTTGCGACGATTGATGAGCTGCGTCGCCTCCGCGGCCGACAAGCCGCCGCGGCCGCGGCGCAGCGCCGGCCATGCAAGCAGGCCGCCGGAAACCAGCAGGATCGCGATAAGGGCCAGGTTCGTGTAATTGGTAAAGAACGTCACGGAATGTCGCCGGAAAAGAGAAATCGGATGAGGACAATCCCGCCATTATAAAATAACCGTCTTGCGCGATGGCGGGCCCGAACCGGGCGCCGCGCGACGCGCCCCGCTTCCCTCTCACTACCGACCGCAAGATCCATGTACAAACTCGTTCTCATCCGCCACGGCGAATCGACGTGGAACAAGGAAAACCGCTTCACCGGCTGGGTCGACGTCGACCTGACCGAACAGGGTCGCAACGAAGCCTACCAGGCCGGCGAATTGCTCAAGGAGGCCGGCTACACGTTCGACATCGCGTACACGTCGGTGCTCAAGCGCGCGATCCGCACGCTGTGGCACGTGCAGGACAAGATGGACCTGATGTACCTGCCGGTCGTCCACTCGTGGCGCCTGAACGAGCGCCACTACGGCGCGCTGTCGGGCCTGAACAAGGCGGAAACGGCCGCGAAGTTCGGCGACGAGCAGGTGCTCGTGTGGCGCCGCAGCTACGACACGCCGCCGCCCGCGCTCGAGCCGACCGACGAACGCGCGCCGTTCGGCGACCCGCGCTACGCGAAGGTGCCGCGCGAGCAGCTGCCGCTCACCGAATGCCTGAAGGACACGGTCGCGCGCGTGCTGCCGCTGTGGAACGAGTCGATCGCGCCCGCGGTGCGCGCCGGCAAGCAGGTGCTGATCGCCGCGCACGGCAACTCGCTGCGCGCGCTGATCAAATACCTCGACGGCATCTCGGACAGCGACATCGTCGGCCTGAACATCCCGAACGGCGTGCCGCTCGTGTATGAACTCGACGAGAACCTGAAGCCGATCACGCACTATTACCTCGGCGACCAGGAAGCGATCGCGCAGGCGCAGGCCGCCGTCGCGAAGCAGGGCAAGGCGGGCTGACGCCCGTCGCGGCGTGCGGCCCGCGTCCCGGCGCGGCCGTCCGTCCGCGCTTCGGGCCGCGGCCCGCACGCCGCGCGAACCTTCGCGGCCCTGCCGCGGTCGAATCCGCTTTCGAACTCCGCTGCGCGCCCGGCGGCGCCCTGCCGGGCCCTCAGCGGCCGTTGCGGCGCTTTTCGCGCCGTTCCACTGAGTTATCGGACGAACAGTTATACTTGTCCGCTACATCCCCGCTACCGCCACGCGCTTCCCGACCGCACCCGACTCTCTATGCGAATGAATTTGAAGAACATCGGCCTGATTGCCGCGGGCCTCGCCACGGGCGTATTCGCCACGCTGCAGGTTTCCGCTTCGGCCGAGCAGACCGCCACGGCGCCGCTTCCCCTCGACCAGCTCCGCCTGTTCGCGGAAGTATTCGGGCAGATCAAGCGCGAGTACGTCGAGCCGGTCGACGACAAGAAGCTGCTGACGGCCGCGATCAAGGGCATGGTGTCGAGCCTCGATCCGCACTCGTCTTTCCTCGACAAGACCGACTATGACGAGCTGCAGGAGCAGACGAAGGGCCGCTTCGCGGGTCTCGGCATCGAGATCTCGCAGGAAGACGGCCTCGTCAAGGTGATCTCGCCGATCGAGGACACCCCCGCGTTCCGCGCCGGCATCCGTCCGGGCGACCTGATCACGCGCATCAACGACAAGCCGGTGCGCGGCATGACGCTCGACAAGGCCGTCAAGCAGATGCGCGGCGAGCCGGGCACCAAGGTCACGCTGACGATCTTCCGCAAGAGCGACGACCGCACGTTCCCGGTCACGGTCACGCGCGCGATCATCAAGGTCCAGAGCGTGAAGATGAAGATGCTCGATCCGGGCTACGCGTATATCCGCATCACGAGCTTCCAGGAGCGCACGACGCCCGATCTCGCGCAGAAGCTGCAGGACATCGCGCGCCAGCAGCCGAACCTGAAGGGCCTGATCCTCGACCTGCGCAACAACGGCGGCGGCCTGCTGCAGAGCGCGGTCGGCGTGGCCGGCGCGTTCCTGCCGCCCGACTCGGTCGTCGTGTCGACCAACGGCCAGATCCCCGATTCGAAGCAGGTCTACCGCGATACGTACGACAACTATCGCCTGCCGTCCTTCGACGGCGATCCGCTGAAGAACCTGCCGCCCGTCTTCAAGACCGTGCCGATGATCGTGCTGACGAACGCGTATTCGGCGTCCGCGTCGGAAATCGTCGCCGGTGCGCTGCAGGATTCGAAGCGCGCGCAGATCATGGGCAAGACGACGTTCGGCAAGGGTTCGGTGCAGACGGTGCGCCCGATGACGGCCGACACCGCGCTGCGCCTGACCACCGCGTACTACTACACGCCGAGCGGCCGTTCGATCCAGAACAAGGGCATCACGCCGGACGTGCCGGTCGATCAGTACGCGGACGGCGATCCGGACGACGTGCTCGTGACGCGCGAGGTCGACTACACGAACCACCTCGCGAACACGCAGGATCCGAACGAGAAGAAGGAACAGGAAGAGCGCGAGCAGCGCCGGATGGATCAGTTGCGCGTGCTCGAAGAGCAGAACGACAAGAAGACGCCGGAGCAGCGCCAGAAGGATCGCGATCGCAAGCCGATCGAGTTCGGCAGCGCCGACGACTTCATGATGCAGCAGGCGCTCAACAAGCTCGAAGGCAAGCCGGTCCAGGAATCGAAGTCGCTGCTCGCCGAGAGCACGACGAAGAGCCCGGCCGCGAAGGCTGCCGCGAGCGCGAAGGCATCGGGCGCGAGCGCCGCGAAGCCGGCTTCCGCACCGAAGCCCGCCTCCGCGCCGAAGTAAGCGCCGGCCGGCATCCGACGGGCCATCGCGGGAAGACCGCGATGGCCCGTTTTTCATGCGCGCCTAAAATAACGAACGTCCGCCCGCCTCGCCCACGACTGCCCATGAACGACGATCAACTCCTTCGCTACTCCCGCCACATCCTCGTCGACGAAATCGGCATCGAGGCGCAGCAGCGCTTTCTCGACGCGCATGCGATCGTCGTCGGCGCGGGCGGCCTCGGCTCGCCCGCCGCGATGTACCTCGCGGCGTCGGGGGTCGGCACGCTCACACTCGTCGACGCCGACACGGTCGACCTCACGAACCTGCAGCGGCAGATCCTGCACGTGACGGCATCGGTCGGGCGCAGCAAGGTCGAGTCGGGACGCGACGCGCTGGCGCAACTGAATCCCGAGGTGAAGGTGAACGCGGTCGCGGCGCGCGTCGACGATGCATGGCTCGACGCGCACGTGCCGCACGCGAGCGTCGTGCTCGACTGCACCGACAACTTCGCGACGCGGCACGCGATCAACCGTGCGTGCGTCGCGCACGGCGTGCCGCTCGTGTCGGGCGCCGCGCTGCGCTTCGACGGCCAGATCAGCACGTTCGACTTCCGCGACGCGGCCGCGCCCTGCTATGCGTGCGTGTTCCCGGAAGACCAGCCGTTCGAGGAAGTCGCGTGCGCGACGATGGGCGTGTTCGCACCGACCGTCGGGATCATCGGCGCGATGCAGGCGGCCGAGGCGCTGCGCGTGATCGGCGGCATCGGCAAGACGCTCAACGGGCGGCTGATGATGCTCGATTCGCTGCGGATGGAGTGGACGACGATGAAAATCGCGCGCCAGGCCGATTGCCCCGTGTGCGGCGGGCGGCACTGACGCGCGCATCACGCATGCGCCGGACCGCGTATGCGTGACATTTCGCTACAGTTCGCGGTCAGCGGCGGCTGAACGCCCAAGCGCGCCCAAGCGCGCCCGGGCTTGCCTAGGCGGCCGCGTCCGCGCGCGGCTCGGCGACCGACAGCCGCTGCAGCGCCGCCTGCACTTCTTCCGGCTCGAACGCGGCCAGCACGTCGGCCGTCGGCTTTTCGAGCGCCTTCAGGTGCGCGCGCAGGATCTCCTGCTTCACGACGAGCAACTGGCTCGGATGCATCGAGAACTCGGTCAGCCCCATGCCGAGCAACAGGCGCGTGAGCGCCGGATCGCCCGCCATCTCCCCGCACACCGACACCGACACGCCCGCGCGCTTCGCCTCGCGCAACGTGTACGCGATCAGATGCAGCACCGCCGGATGCAGCGGATCGTACAGATGCGCGACCGCGTTGTCGGCGCGATCGATCGCGAGCGTGTACTGGATCAGGTCGTTCGTGCCGATCGACAGGAAATCGAAGCGCTTCAGGAACAGCGGCAGCGCGATCGCTGCGGCCGGGATCTCGATCATCGCGCCGATGCGCACGTTCGGATCGTACGCGAGCCCCGCGTCGTCGAGCTGGCGCTTCGCCTCGCGGATCAGGTCGAGCGTCTGGTCGATTTCCTGCGCGTGCGCGAGCATCGGGATCAGGATCTTCACCTGGCCGAACGCCGACGCGCGCAGGATCGCGCGCAACTGCGTGAGGAACATCTGCGGCTCGGACAGGCTCCAGCGGATCGCGCGCAGCCCGAGCGCCGGGTTCGGCGCCGTTTCGTAGCCTTCGTCGAGCGCCTCGAGCGGTTTATCGGCGCCGACGTCGATCGTGCGGATCGTCACCGGCATGCCCTTCATCCACTCGACGGCCCGCTTGTACGCGGCGAACTGCTCCTCCTCTTCCGGCATCTCCTTCTGATGCATGAACAGGAACTCGGAGCGGAACAGGCCGACGCCGACCGCGCCGGCCTCGACGGCCGCCTTCGCGTCGTCGGGCAGCTCGATGTTCGCGTACAGGTCGATCTTCGTGCCGCACAACGTTTGCGTCGGCGAGAACTTCAGGCGCTGCAGCTTGCGTTGCTCCAGCAGCTTCTCGGACTGGCGGTACGAATATTCCTCGAGGACGATCGGCGCCGGATCGACGATCACGATGCCCGCGTCGCCGTCGACGATGATCAGGTCGTCCTGGCGGATCAGCGCACTCGCATGCTGGACGCCGACCGCGGCCGGAATGCCGAGGCTGCGCGCGACGATCGCGGTGTGCGACGTGCGCCCGCCGAGATCGGTGACGAACGCCTGGAACGACTGCGTCTTGAACTGCATCATGTCGGCCGGCGCGATGTCGTGCGCGACCACGATCATCTCGTTCGTGCCATTCCTGGCCGCGCCGTCGAGCGCCTGTGACGCCGACGGCGCACCGGCGAGCGCCTTCAGCACGCGCTCGACCACCTGCTCGATGTCGGCCTTGCGCTCGCGCAGGTATTCGTCCTCGATGTCGTCGAAATGGCGCGTGAGCAGCTCGAGCTGCTCGGTCAGCGCCCATTCGACGTTGTAGCGGCGCGTGCGGATCAGGTCGATGGTCTCCTGCACGAGCATCTCGTCGCTCAGGATCATCGTGTGAACGTCGATGAAAGCGCCGACTTCGCTCGGGGTGTCGTCGGTCAGGTCGGCGCGCAGCGCTTCGAGCTCGCGGCGCACGACGTCGAGCGCCGTGCGGAATCGCTCGACTTCGGCGTCGATCTGGTTGGCCTCGATCAGGTAATGGGCGACGTCGAGCGCCGCCGGCGCGATCAGATACGCTCGCCCGATCGCGATACCTCGTGAGACGGGAATGCCATGCAGCGTGAAGGACACGCGCACCTCCTCTGTACAAGTAAAGCCGCGGCACACTGCTGCGATGCGCTTATGACCCCGGTTAGCGATTATAAATTCCGCGACTCCCTGCTGACTGCATGCACCGCAGCATTGCGCATTTCGCATCAATGCTTCCGACGAAAAAAATGCCGCGAAACCCGCGGCATTCTCAGTCGAAACGGCAACGATCGCGCGCGCCGATCACTGACCTTCGCCGAACTTGTCGGCGATCAGCTTCAGCAGCGCGTCCATCGCTTCCCGCTCGTCGGGCCCTTCGGTCTCGATCGTCACGGTGCTGCCGATACCGGCCGCCAGCATCATCACGCCCATGATGCTCTTCGCGTTGATCTTGCGCCCGTTGCGTGTCATCCAGACTTCCGACTGGAAGTTGCCGGCCAGTTGCGTGAGCTTGGCCGATGCACGCGCATGGAGCCCCAATTTATTGACGATGATGGTTTCTTGTTGAAGCATGATTCTCGGTCGGGTCGGTCGGGACCGCCGGCGGCGCGCGCCGGCGGGTCGTCTAAAACGGAAAACGGATGCTCAGTGCGATTCGCTCGGGGTGCGCGGCTGCGGTTCGGGCGGAATCGGCGCGCACTGGCCGCAGCCGGTTTCCGTCGGCGGCGGCGGCGTGCCGGACGACACCTCGTGCACGCCCTTCGCGCCGCCGGACAGCGCCTTGTCGACCAGCTTGTCGAGCGGCACGGTGCGGTAGCAGACGGCCCGCACGAGCATCGGCAGGTTCACGCCGGCCAGCACGCGCACGTTGTCGAGCTTCGCGAGCTGGCCCGCGATGTTCGCGGGCGTCGCGCCGTACATGTCGGTCAGCACGACGACGCCGTTGTCTTCGCGCAGCCGCGCGAGTTCCGCGTGCGCAAACGCCATCACCTGGGCCGGATCGCTGTCGGCCATCACGTCGATGCAGCCGATGCGGGCGGGCACGCCGCCGTAGATATGCGCGATGCAGTCGCGCAGCGCGGTGGCGAGCGGGGCGTGCGCGATGATCAGGATCCCAGCCATGTCAGATCGCCCCCGGCCGCCCCTGGCGGGCCGATACCCCGCGGCGGGGCAATGAGCGTAGCGAGTGTGGGGAACGTTTCATGTTCAGCCTTGCAACAGTATCGGCCCGACCGCCGGGCCTTCGGTGCGCCGATTACGGCACCGGGCAAGCGGGCATTGTAGCAGGCCGGTCAAGCGGCTCCGGCGACGGGGGACCTGCGCGGCCGCCGCCGGGGTTGCACGGGCGGCGGCCTACGCGGCCGCACGCTCCAGCGCGTCGATGAACATCGCGGCGACGTCGAAGCCCGTCTGCTCCATGATCTCGCGGAAGCACGTCGGGCTCGTGACGTTCACCTCGGTCAGCCAGTCGCCGATCGCGTCGAGGCCGACCAGCAGCAGCCCGCGCGACGCGAGCACGGGCCCGAGCGTCGCGGCGATCTCGCGATCGCGCTCCGTCAGCGGCTGCGCGACGCCGAGGCCGCCCGCGGCGAGATTGCCGCGCACCTCGCTGCCCTGCGGAATCCGCGCGAGCGAATACGGCACCGGCTCGCCGCCGATCAGCAGGATGCGCTTGTCGCCGGCCTTGATCTCGGGAATGAACTTCTGCGCCATCACCGAGCGCGTGCCGTCGTGGCTCAGCATCTCGACGATCGAGCCGAGGTTCATGCCGTCCGGCTTCACGCGGAACACGCCCATCCCGCCCATCCCGTCGAGCGGCTTCAGGATCACGTCGCCGTGCTCGGCGTGGAACGCGCGCAGCCGTTTCGCGTCGCGCGTGACGAGCGTCGGCGCGACGAACTGTGGAAACTCGCCGATCGCGAGCTTCTCCGAGTGATCGCGGATCGACTGCGCCTTGTTGAACACGCGTGCCCCCGCGCGCTCGGCCAGCTCGAGCAGCCACGTCGACGTCACGTATTCCATGTCGAACGGCGGATCCTTGCGCATCAGCACCGCGCCGAACGATTCGAGACGGCGCGCGTCGACCGGGCCCGCGTCGAACCAGGTGTCGCGATGCAGGTCGTCCAGTTCGCCGACGAACGCGATGCGCCGCACGTCGGCCTCGACCGCCGAGCCCGTCCACGCGAGGTGGCGCGGCTCGCACGCGTACACCGCATGCCCGCGCCGGGCGGCCTCCGCCATCATCGCGTAGGTCGAATCCTTGTAGATCTTGAAATGCTCGAGCGGGTCGGCGATAAAAAGAATGTCCATGCGGGTCCTGTACGTAGCGAAGGTCCGTTACACCTGGATGGCTTCGGGGTCGGTCTTTTCCAGTTCGATCGACGACGCGATCAGCGACAGCCGTGCGACGACGCCATACATGTAGAAACGGTTCGGCGGCGCGGCGCCCGGCTTGGCGCCTGCATCCGGCAGCGCGGTGTGCTCGAAGCCGAGCGGCACGTAGTGCATGCCGGGCGCGTTCAGGTTCTGGTCGCGCTCGCGGCCGCCGTGCGTGCGGTAGAAGCCGCCGACCACGTAGCGGTCGATCATGTACACGACCGGCTCGGCCACTTCGTCGCCGACGCGCTCGAACGTGTAGACGCCTTCCTGCACGATCACGTCGCGCACCGCGAGGCCGGCCTTCGATTCGGCCATCTGCGCGCGCTCGGCCTTCGTCATGCGGCCGATCTCGGCCGCGTCGTGCACGGTCATCACGCCACGGCCCGCGGTGCCCGCGTCGGCCTTCACGACGACGTACGGCTTCTCGCTGATCCCGTATTCGCGATACTTGCGCGCGATCTTCTTCAGCACGCCGTCGATCGCGTCGGCGAGCGCCTGCTCGCCTTCATGCGCCTGCCAGTCGACGCCTTCCACGTGCGCGAAATACGGATTCACCATCCACGGATCGACGCCGACCATCTTCGCGAACTTCTTCGCGACGTCGTCGTAGCACGCGAAGTGCGTCGACTTGCGGCGCACGGCCCAGCCCGCGTGCAGCGGCGGCAGCAGGTATTGCTCGTGCAGGTTTTCCAGCACGGCCGGGATGCCGGCCGACAGGTCGTTGTTCAGCAGGATCGAGCACGGATCGAAATTCTTCAGGCCGAGGCGGCGCTGCGAACGCTCGAGCGGTTCGAGCACGATCTTCTGGCCGTCGGCCAGCGTGATCGGCGTCATGTCGGTGATGCCGGGGTCGAGCGAGCCGAAGCGCACGTTCAGGCCGGCCTGGCGCATGATCGTCGCGAGACGCGCGACGTTTTCCAGATAGAACGCGTTGCGGGTCGGCAACTCGGGAATCACGAGCAGATTCTTCGCGTCCGGGCAGATCTTCTCGATCGCGGCCATCGCGGCCTGCACGGCGAGCGGCAGCACTTCGGACGGCAGATTGTTGAATGCGCCGGGAAACAGGTTCGCATCGACGGGCGCCAGCTTGAAGCCGGCATTGCGCAGGTCCACCGAACAATAGAACGGCGGGGTGTGTTCCTGCCATTCGAGCCTGAACCAGCGTTCGATCGCAGGCGTCGCGTCGAGGATCTTCTGCTCGAGTTCGAGCAGCGGACCGTTCAACGCGGTAACGAGGTGGGGAACCATGAATCACTCGCGAGCGGGAGAATGAAGATTGTAGAGCAATTGCCCTGCCCATTTGGGGATTGTTCCCGGCTTCACAAGGATTATGGAGGCAGTTTTCGGCTATTGACCCGATAGAGTGAAGGGTTATCCGCTACGGCAGCGCGTGACAGGAGAAAAAAAGCCCGCCGGTGAGGCGGGCCGAAGTCGCTGCGCTCATTCGGAGCGGGCGCCGTCGTCGCGGCGGCCCGCCGTTGATTCGTGTGACTTATTCCACGTGCTCGCCGTGCAGGATCACGTCGAGACCTTCGCGCTCTTCCTCTTCGGTCACGCGCAGGCCGATGGTCAGGTCGATCAGCTTCAGCAGCACGAAGCTCAGCACGCCGCTGTAGACCAGCGTGATCAGCACGCCCTTCGCCTGCAGCAGCAGGCTGCCGTCGAAACCGCCGATGTCCTTGACCGCGAATACCCCGGTCAGCAGCGCACCGAGAATCCCGCCGATGCCGTGCACGCCGAACGCATCGAGCGAATCGTCGTAGCCGAGCTTCGACTTGAGCCAGGTGGCCGACCAGAAGCAGATCACGCCCGCCGCGATGCCGATCACGAGCGCGCCCGCCACGCCGACGAAGCCGGCTGCCGGCGTGATCGCCACGAGACCCGCGACCGCGCCCGACACGATGCCGAGCACCGACGGCTTGCCCTTCGCGATCCACTCGGCAAACATCCAGCCGAGCGCCGCGCAGGCGGTCGCGACTTGCGTGGTCAGCATCGCGAAGCCGGCACGGCCGTCGGCCGCGACCGCCGAACCCGCGTTGAAGCCGAACCAGCCGACCCACAGCATCGAGCCGCCGATCATCGTCAGCACCAGGTTGTGCGGCGCCATCGATTCACGACCGTAGCCGACGCGCTTGCCGAGCACCAGGCACGACACGAGGCCCGCGATACCGGCGTTGATGTGCACCACCGTGCCGCCCGCGAAGTCGAGCACGCCGTCGGCCGACAGCCAGCCGGTCGGCTCCCACACCATGTGCGCGATCGGCACATAGACGATCAGCGACCAGAGCGTCATGAACACGAGCATCGCCGAGAACTTCATCCGGTCGGCGAACGCGCCGCAGATCAGCGCCGGCGTGATGATCGCGAACGTCATCTGGTAGACGAAGTAGACCGATTCCGGAATCGTCGACGCGAGGTGGCTGACCGTCAGCGTCGTCGCCTTGTCGCCCTTCACGTAGGCCATGCCGTGCAGGAACACGCGCGACAGGCCGCCGATGAAGCCGTTGCCCGGCGTGAACGCGAGGCTGTAGCCGACCACCGTCCACAGCACCGTGATCAGCGCGGTGATCGCGAAGCTCTGCATCACGGTCGCGAGCACGTTCTTCTTGCGGACCATGCCCGCGTAGAACAGCGCGAGGCCGGGGATCGTCATGAACAGCACGAGCGCGGTGGACGTCAGCATCCACGCGGTGTCGCCCGCGCTGATCTTCGACGAATCGACCGAGAACGGGGCCGTCGGTGCGGCCGGGGCGGCCGGCGCGGACGCGGCGGCGGCAGCCGATGCGTCGGCCGCGCCCGAAGCCGGTGCGGCGGCGGATGCGTCGGCGGCCGGTGCGGAAGCCGCCGGCGCGGCCGCGCCCGATGCGTCGGAAGCGGTGGCGGCGGGCGCGGAAGCAGCCGCGGTGGAACCAGCCGCGGCGGACGCCGCGTCGTCCGCGAGCGCGGAGCCGACGCCGGCCGCGATCAGCGAGCCTGCCATCAGCAGGGACATCAGAAGTTTGCGCATCTTGGGTTTCCTCTTGTCGCTTGTCTTGTCTGTTCTGTTACAGCGCGTCGGCGCCCGTCTCCCCGGTGCGAATCCGGATCACCTGTTCGATCGGCGTGACGAAGATCTTGCCGTCGCCGATCTTGCCCGTGCGCGCCGCCCGCTCGATCGCTTCCACCGCCTGGTCGACGAGATCGTCGGAGACGGCCGCCTCGATCTTCATCTTCGGCAGGAAATCGACCACGTATTCGGCGCCGCGGTACAGCTCGGTGTGCCCCTTCTGGCGCCCGAACCCTTTCACCTCCGTCACCGTGATGCCCGAGACGCCAAGCGCCGACAGCGCCTCGCGCGTCTCATCGAGCTTGAACGGCTTGATGATTGCGGTAATGAGTTTCATGAAGTCCTCTCGCTGGGTTGTCCCGTCGAATTGGTTGGAATGTTGTAACGGACTCTTCTCAGCAACTCGCATGCCATGTCGGCCCGAACACCGTCTCGAACGGCTTCGGAACGGGGTCACATCGCGTGGTGTAAGGCGCGGAAGCCCGGCCGAATGGCCAACATGGGCCGCTTTGCTGGCGCGGCGAAAGGATCGTTGCTAGAGTGCACGCACGTCCCGGAACGCCGGGCCATTCACCCATGCGGGCGCCATGCCCGGAATTCGCGCCCCGCGCGCACCATTTCCGGTCATGCGTGCATCATGGGCACGTACGCAACTGAAGATGCACATTTTTTGTGCAAGGAAGGGGAATCACCATGAAGCAACCCAGCGACGTTTTCAACGACCTGCAATCGCGCGTCAGCGATTTGCTGAAAAACTCGCCGGCCAAGGACGTCGAGCGCAACGTGAAGGCCATGCTGTCGCAAGGCTTCTCGAAGCTCGATCTCGTCACGCGCGAGGAATTCGACACCCAGGCACAGGTGCTCGCCCGCACCCGCGTGCGCCTCGAGGAACTCGAAAAGCGCGTCGCGGAACTCGAGCAGAAGCTCGCCGCCCCGCAGGCCTGACGCCCCACCCGGCGCGAGGGCCGGGCGCGGGCCGCCACGTGCGGCCTGCGCCCGCACCTTCCTCCCCCGTCGTTCTTCGCCGTACCCTCCGCTTTTCGCCGTTCATCGTTCTTCGCAGCATCCTCCGCTCTTCGCAGTCCATCGCTCTTCGCAGTTCGTCGTTCGCAACACCTCGTTCTTTCCCCGCGCCACGCCGGCAAGCGCGCACCGATTTCTCCGATTCCCGCGGCGTGCGGCCCCGAACGGCCGTCGTCCGCCCGTCATGCAGGAGCCTCGCCATGTCGCTCGCCGTGGTGCGCAGTCGCGCGCCCGCCTCCGGCCGCGCGCCGGACGTCACCGTCGAAGTCCATCTCGCCAACGGATTGCCGTCGTTCTCGATCGTCGGGCTGCCCGATCTCGAAGTCCGCGAAAGCCGCGAGCGCGTGCGCGCCGCGCTGCAGAACTGCGGATTCGAATTCCCGGTGCGCCGCATCACCGTCAATCTCGCGCCGGCCGATCTGCCGAAGGAATCGGGCCGTTTCGACCTGCCGATCGCGCTCGGCATCCTTGCCGCGAACGGCCAGATCCCGGCCGACGCGCTGGCCGGCCGCGAATTCGCGGGCGAGCTGTCGCTGACGGGCGCGCTGCGGCCGATGCGCGGCGCGTTCGCGATGGCCTGCGGCGCCGCGCGGGACTGGCGCGCGGCACAATCCGGCGCTGGCAGCGCCGGCGGCCCGGGCCTCGATTTCCCCGGCCCGCGCGATTGCACCGCAACATCGCGGCCGCCCGAGCTGTATCTGCCGCTCGACAGCGCCGCCGAGGCCGCGCTCGTGCCGGGCGTGACCGTATTCGGTGCACGCGACCTGCCCGCACTATGCGCGCACCTCGCCGATGCGCCGGACGGGCGGCTCGCGCCGGTCGCGGCGCCCTGCCTCGACGGCCTCGCGGCGCCGGCCGCCCCCGACCTCGCGGACGTCGTCGGGCAGCGGGGCGCCCGGCGCGCGCTCGAAGTCGCGGCCGCGGGCGGCCATCACATGCTGATGGTCGGGCCGCCCGGGGCCGGCAAGTCGATGCTGGCCGCGCGCCTCGCGGGGCTGCTGCCGCCGCTCACCGACGACGAGGCGCTGACCTCGGCCGCGCTGCTGTCCGCGAGCCGGCTTGGCTTCTCGCCCGCGCAGTGGCGCCGCCGGCCATTCCGCGCGCCGCACCACTCGTCGAGCGCCGCCGCGCTGGTGGGCGGCCGCAATCCGCCGCAGCCGGGCGAGATCACGCTCGCGCACCTCGGCGTGCTGTTTCTCGACGAGCTGCCGGAATTCGACCGGCACGTGCTGGAAATGCTGCGCGAGCCGCTGGAAGCCGGCCGCATCACGATCTCGCGCGCGGCCCAGCAGGCCGACTTCCCCGCCGCGTGCCAGTTGATCGCCGCGATGAACCCGTGCCCGTGCGGCTGGCACGGCGATCCGTCCGGGCGCTGCCGCTGCTCGCCGGACGTCGCCGCCCGCTATCTGCGCAAGCTGTCGGGGCCGCTGCTCGATCGCATCGACATCCAGATCGACCTGCCCGCGCTGTCGCCGGCCGAGCTCGCGACGCGCGCGACGGCGCCCGGCGAGCCGAGCGCGGCGGTGGCCGCCCGCGTCGCGCAGGCGCGTGCGCTGCAGCTCGAGCGGCAGGGCAAGACGAATCACATGCTGAGCGGCCGCGAAACCGACGACCTGTGCCGGCCGACCGACGAAGGCGAGCGGTTGCTGCGCGAGGCCGGCGAGCGCTTCGGCTGGTCGGCGCGCGCGTATTTCCGCGTGCTGAAAGTCGCGCGGACGATCGCCGACCTGGCCGGCGACCCGCTGCCGACGGCCGCGCAGATCGCCGAGGCGATCCGCTACCGGCGCGCGTTGACGGCGCTGTGAGCGCGCGAGGAGGACAAAATCAGGCTGTCAAGACTTGACTTATGCACAATTTCGCGAATCCGGCCCCGGATCGCGGCTCGCCGCGGCCTTTACCGAAGGGAATTCGTATCCCGTTGTTTTAATTGATTTTTCTCAAACGGCGAGCGGGCGACCAAACGAGTCGGAAGGCCGTCCGGCGCGGCTTTGCGGGAGATACGCGCGACTTTTCAACAAAGTTATCCACATGCGCTGTGGATAGTCGAAAAACCCTCGCAAAATCCGGCGATTAGCGTCGAAAGCTGCGAATGAACTTTCAGTTGTCGCAGCGTGTCTGAGCGCCCTCGCCGGCCGTCGTCAATCGAGTTTGAACGAGCCGAAAAACTGGTCGAGCTGCTCCTGCGCGAGCGGCCCGTCGGCGATCACGACGGCCTGATACGCGTGCCGGCCGCGCGCGGCGAGCCGCGCGACGATCGTCTTGCGGGCGCGATCGCCTCCGGCGGCGGCTGCGCCGGCGATGCGTAGCTCGACCCCGTTCACCGCGCCGCCGGCCGCGAGCGGCACCGGCACCGCCGCCGTCCGCGGCGCGCCGTCGAGGTTGCGCGACAGCCCGGCGCGCAGAAATTCGAGCGCCGCGCGGCGCGTGTCGTCGCGATCGTCGGGCAGCGTCAACGTGCCGACCGCGAATACCGCGCCGTCGACGTGCGCGGCCTGCATCCGCATCGGCATCGACGTGCCGCCGAGCACCACCGGCTGCTCCTCGACGGTCGGCTTCGCCGGCAGGTCGATCGTGTAGCCCGCATCGTTGTGCAGCGTGCGCCAGTCGTACGAAGGCGAGCACGCGGCCAGGGCGGCGCTCAGGCAGGCCAGCGCGGCGAAGTGTCGCAGTGGACGAAAACGGGGGCGCAACGAATCGATGACTTCCTTCGGCATGGCGTGGATCGCGGCAGGCAAAACGGCCATTATCCGCCGAACCCGAAAACCGGGACGCGGGGCCGCCGCCGGTGCGCGCGCCGCATTCGCGCTAAAATGAGCGCCGAATTTCGACGTCCTTTTCGTCGACGTCGTTTGCATCGATCCGCGTCATCGACTCCGAGAGCACCAGATGAACACCACGCCTTCCACCCGCCGCAGTGCCGGCCCCGTGCGCTACCTCGTCGCGGCCGCCGTCGTCGCGGCGATCGCCGTCGCCGGCTTCTTCGCGTTCAACGGCAAGTCCAGCGTGCCGGACGCGACCTTCACGCTGCTGTCGGGCCAGAAGGTCTCGACCGCCGGCGACCTGAAGGGCAAGGTCTATCTCGTGAACTTCTGGGCGACAAGCTGCGCGACCTGCATGCAGGAAATGCCGCAGATGGTCGATACCTACAATCGCTTCAAGGGTCAGGGGCTGGAATTCGTCGCGGTCGCGATGAACTACGATCCGCCGATGTACGTCGCGAACTACGCGCAGACGCGCCAGTTGCCGTTCAAGGTCGCGCTCGACGACGGCAGCGTCGCGAAGCAGTTCGGCAACGTGCAGCTCACGCCGACGACCTTCGTCGTCGACAAGGACGGCAAGATCCTGAAGCGCTACGTCGGCGCGCCGCAATTCGCGGAACTCGACGCGCTGCTCAAGAAGGCGCTCGACGGCAACGCGGCCTGAGCGCCGCACACCGCACGGCAGGACTTGCAGGGCCGCACACCGCGCCCTGCTCCGCAAAACGGACCGCACCGCGGTCCGTTTGCATTTCAGCGCTCGGTTTCGCCTTTCGCCGACAGCCCGTAGCGCTTCATCTTCTCGTACAGCGTCGCCTTGCCGACATGCAGCCGGTCGGCCGTCGCCGCGACCGCGCCGCCCGTCTGGTTCAGCGCCTCGGCGATCACCGCGCGCTCGAACTGCTCGATGCGCTCCTTCAGCGTCTGGTCGTTGTCGGCCGCGTCGCCCGCGCCCGTTTCCTGCGGCATGTCGGCCACGCCGAGCACGAACCGGTCGGCCGCGTTGCGCAGCTCGCGCACGTTGCCCGGCCAGTCGCGCTGCATCAGGCTCGCGCGCTGCCGGTCGGTCAGCACCGGCGCGGGCCGCCCGTAGCGCACGGCCGCGTCGAGCATGAAGTGCTCGAACAGCGGCACGATGTCCTCGCGGCGCTCGGCGAGCGGCGGCAGCGCGATCGTCACGACGTTGAGCCGGTACAGCAGGTCGCGCCGGAACGTGCCGGCCGCGACGAGCTCGCTCATGTCGCCCTTCGCGGCCGCGACCACGCGGCAGTTCACGCGGATCGGCTGGTTCGAGCCGAGCCGCTCCAGCACGCCGTCCTGCAGCACGCGCAAGAGCTTCACCTGCAGCGCGAGCGGCATGCTTTCGATTTCGTCGAGGAACAGCGTGCCGCCGGACGCGTATTCGAGCTTGCCGACGCGCCGCTTCGCCGCGCCGGTGAACGCGCCGGGCTCGTAGCCGAACATCTCCGACTCGAACATCGGCTCGGGCAGCGCGCCGCAATTGACCGCGATGAACGGCTTGTCGCGGCGCGGCGACAGCTCGTGCAGGCTGCGCGCGATCAGCTCCTTGCCGGCGCCCGTGTCGCCGTTGATCAGCACCGACGCGTCGGTCGGCGCGATGTTCGCGATCAGCTTGCGCACCTGCTCGATCGCCGGGCTGCGGCCGATGATGCGCGGCGCGACGACGTTCTGCCCGGCCAGCTCGCGCCGCAGCGCGTGGTTCTCGAGCACGAGCTCGCGGCGCTCGAGCGCGCGGCGTACCGTCTCGATCAGGCGCTCGGCCGCGAACGGCTTCTCGATGAAGTCGTACGCGCCGTCGCGCATCGCCTGCACGGCCATCGAGATGTCGCCGTGCCCGGTGACGAGGATCACCGGCACGTCGGGCACGCGCTCGCGGCACTGCGCGAGCACGTCGAGCCCGCTGGCACCCGGCAGCCGGATGTCGCTCACGATCGCGCCGGCGGTATCCGCGACGATCGCCTTCTCGGCCGCCTCGGCCGACTCGAAGCCGGCGACGTCGAAGCCCGCCAGTTGAAGGCTCTGCACGCTCGCCCGGCGCACGAGCGCATCGTCTTCGATATAGATCACTTGCAGCCGGTTGGCCATCTTGGTCACTTGCTCCTGACAGGCCGCGCGGCGCCCGCGCGGCTCTCGTTGATGCCGGTCGTCGCCGACCGGGCCTGCATCCTGCCGCCCGTCCAGGCTAATGCGAGCCCGCCGGCTCGGACACGGAGTCCGGATGATGCGTGCGGGCGCGCCGCAGCGTCAAGACGAACAGCGCGCCGCCCGACGGGGCATTGCGGGCGGTCAGCGCGCCGCCCGCGTCGCTGGCGATCGACGACGAGATCGCGAGGCCGAGCCCGAGCCCGCGCCCCATTTCCTTGGTCGTGAAGAACGGCTCGAACAGGCGCGGCAGCAAATCGGGCGCAATGCCGGAGCCGTTGTCGCACACCTCGACCGCGAGCGTCGCGGCCGACACCGCGATCGTCACCTCGATGGCCGGCGCCGCGACGCCGGCCACCGCGTCGAGCGCGTTGCCGAGCAGATTGATCAGCACCTGTTCGAGGCGCAGGTCCTCGCAGCGCGCGACGAGTTCGGGATAGTCGCGCGCCAGATCGAGCGGCGCATCCCGCGCGGGCGACACGGTGGCATCCTGCAGCGTCAGCGTGAGCGCGACGCCGCGCAGGCGCTCGTCGAGCAACGACAGCACGCTGCGCAGCGCACGCACGACGAGCGCCTGCTCGTTGCGCGGCTTCGCGCGGCCGACGAACAGTTTCAACTGGTTGGTGATCTTGCCCATCCGCTCGGTGAGCGCGGCGATCGCCTCGAGATTCTCGCGCGCGGCGGCCTGCTCGCCGCGATCGAGCAGCACGCGCGTGTTGTCCGAGAAGCTGCGCAGCGCCGCGAGCGGCTGGTTCAGTTCATGCGTGATGCCGGCCGCCATCTGGCCGAGCGCGGCGAGCTTGCTCGCCTGGATCAGTTCGTCGTGCGCGGCGCGCAGCTCCTGCTCCGCGCGGATCCGGTCGCCGACTTCCTTCTGCAACTGCTCGTTCGCTTCAGACAAATCGGCCGTACGCTCCTCGACGCGCCGGTTCAGCTCCGCGTACGCCTGCTGCAGCAGCGCGCGGCCACGGATCATCTCGCGCACGCGGGCGCGGCGCATCCGCCAGTAGAACGCGAGCAGCGCGACCGACACGAAGCCGAAGCCGGTGACGATCGTCGCGTTGCGCGCGTCGGCATCGATCGGCGCGATCGGCGCGAGCGTGACGAGCAGCCAGTCGGGCTCGCCGATCCGGCGCTTGCTGGCGAGAAAGCGCGGCGCGCGCCGGCCGGCGCCGAGGCGCACGATTTCCGCATCGGCGCCGAGCGTCTGCTCGACGCGCAGCGGCAGCGGCGTGACCGGTTGCTGCGCGTACTGGCGCGTTTCGTAGATCGACGCGGCGACGGGCCCCGTGAGCGGGCGCAGCGTGTGGTACTTCCATGCGGGCACCGACGACAGGAACACGACGCCGTGATCGTCCGCGACGACGAGCGGCTCCGACGCATCGGCGCCCTGGAACCATTCGAGATTGAGCTTCACGACGACGACGCCCGCGATCCTGCCGTCGCGCCACACCGGCTGCGAGATGTAGTAGCCGGGGTCGCGCGAGATCGTGCCGATCCCGAAGAAGCGGCCGACCCGGCCGTTCATCGCATCGACGAAATACGGGCGGAAACGGTATTCGATCCCGACGAAGCTGTCGGGCGCGCGCCAGTTGCTGGCGGCGACGCACAGGCCGTCCGCGCCGATCACGTAGGTGACGGTCGCGTGCGCGTGCTCGTTCAGATCTTCGAGATAGCGGTTGACGCGCGCGGTGTAGTCGCCGCGCTTCGGCTCGGCGAGCAGATCCTGCACGTACGGATGGCTGCCGAGCAGATAAGGCAGCGATTCGTAGCGGTCGAGCGTGCTCTTGAGCGCGTTGGTGGTGCGATCGACGCGCACCGCGGCATTGCGCTGCAGCTCGGCGACGCCGCGCTGCCAGGTGATCGTCCACGTCAGCGCGCACGCCGCGGCGAGCGCGGCGGCGAGCACGACGAGGATGAGCAGGCGGCGCGTCACGGTCGAGGCTTCCTGACGATGCGGATCGCCTATTGTGTCATAGGGCTCCGCATCGATGCCCGGGCCGCCGCGCGGCGCGCCGCCCGCGGGCGGCACCGCCGCCTGCTCGCTCATCGCGTCAGACGCCGGCCGTCGTCTCGGTCGGCGCGACTTCGCCGCCGCCCTTCAGCGCCTGGCGCAGCTTGTTGCGGTCGAGCTCCTTCTCCCATGCCGACACGACGACGGTCGCCACGCCGTTGCCGACGATGTTGGTCAGCGCGCGGCATTCGCTCATGAAGCGGTCGATGCCGAGGATCAGCACCATGCCCGACAGCGGGATCGTCGGCACGACGGCCAGCGTCGCGGCGAGCGTGATGAAGCCCGCGCCGGTCACGCCGCTCGCGCCCTTCGACGTGAGCATCGCGACGGCCAGCAGCGTGAGCTGCTGCATCCACGTCAGCTCGATGTTGGTCGCCTGCGCGATGAACAGCACGGCCATCGTCATGTAGATGTTGGTGCCGTCGAGGTTGAACGAATAGCCGGTCGGCACGACGAGGCCGACGACCGAACGCGAGCAGCCGGCCTTCTCGAGCTTTTCCATCAGCTGCGGCAGCGCGGCTTCCGACGAGCTCGTGCCGAGCACGATCAGCAGCTCTTCCTTGATGTACGACACGAAGCGGATGATCGAGAAGCCGGTGAAGCGCGCGATCGCGCCGAGCACGACGAGCACGAACACGAGCGACGTCAGGTAGAACGTGCCGATCAGCTTGAGCAGCGGCACCAGCGAGCCGACGCCGTACTTGCCGATCGTGAACGCCATCGCGCCGAACGCGCCGATCGGCGCCAGTTTCGTGACGATGTGCACGATGCCGAACAGCACGCGCGTCAGGCCGTCGATGAAGTCGGTCACGACCTTGCCGCGCTCGCCGAGGTGCGCGAGCACGCTGCCGAACAGCAGCGCGATCAGCAGGATCTGCAGGATTTCACCCTGCGCGAACGCATCGACCATCGTGTTCGGGATGATGTGCATCAGGAAGTCGACCGTCGACTGCCCGTGCGCCTTCGCCGCATACGACGCGACGGCCTTGCCGTCGAGCGTCGCCGGATCGATGTTGAAGCCGACGCCCGGACGCAGCAGGTGCGTGGCCGCGAGGCCGAGCAGCAGCGCGAAGGTCGACACGATCTCGAAGTACAGCAGCGCCTTGCCGCCGACGCGGCCGACCTTCTTCATGTCCTCCATGCCGGCGATGCCGGTGACGACCGTACAGAAGATGATCGGGCCGATCACCATCTTGATCAGCTTGATGAAGCCGTCGCCGAGCGGTTTCATGTCGGTGGCGATCGACGGGTAGTAGTGGCCGAGGATCACGCCGACGATGATGGCGAAGATCACCTGCACATAGAGCACTTTGTAGAAGGGTTTCTTCTTCACGATGGTTCCTGCTGAAGTAGATGAGCCGGTGGAAACGGCGTCACGCGCGCAGGGATGAATGAGAACGGGGGGCAATCCCCCCCGAAGGCATTCGCCCGCGCGGCTGCCGTGCCGCAACAAGCGATGCCTCAGGACATCCGGAGGGGGAGGAAGGCATTGGTCATCGGTTGTCTCCTTGCTTGCTGTAGTAGTTCGGCCGGGGGATGGCCGTGCGTTTTATATCGCAAGGTCGATGCCAGGTTTCCGGAACCCCTCAAACCGTTGTTTTCATTGTATTTCTCATAATGCGGCAGGCAAGGAAATCCGGTATTCCGGATTTCCGGAAAATATCCGTCCGGCGATCCGGACGGATCCATCGTTTCATCGGACGAATCAGTGCTGCACGGCCCGGCTCGCGAGCACGCCCGTCTGCGCGTAGAACTCCTGCCGCGCGAACGCGTCGCGCTCGCGGCGCGCGCGCTCGCCGCGATCCGCGAGCGAGCCGACGACGATCCCGACGAACGCGAGCGGCACCGACACGAGCGCCGGATTGTCGAGGAACACCGCCGCATGCGCGTGGTGCAGCACGTCGACCCACACCGACTTCGACAGCACCGTGAGCGCGACCGCCGACACGAGGCCGAGGCCGCCGCCGAGCACCGCGCCGCGCGTCGTCATCCCGCGCCAGAAGATCGACATCGCGAGCACCGGGAAATTGGCGCTCGCGGCCACCGCCGCGACGAGCCCGACCATGAACGCGACGTTCACGTGCTCGAACAGGATCGACAGCGCGATCGCGACGGCCGACAGCCCGATCGTCGCCGCGCGCGAAATGCGCATCTCCAGCCGCTCGTCGGGCTTGCCGCGCGCCCACATCTGCGCATAGAGATCGTGCGAGATCGTGGTCGCACCGGCGAGCGTCAGCCCGGCGACCACCGCGAGGATCGTCGCGAACGTGACAGCCGCGATGAACCCGTAGAACCAGTTGCCGCCCACCGCCTGCGCGAGCTTCACCGCGACCATGTTCGAGCCGCCGAGCAGGTCGTGCGTCAGGTTGAACGTGCCGTTCGCGCCGAGCTTGAAGAACTCCGGATGCTGCGCGAGCAGCACGATCGCCGAGAAGCCGATCACGAAGGTGAGCAGGTAGAAGTAGCCGATGAAGCCGGTCGCGTACAGCACCGACTTGCGCGCCTCCTTCGCGTTCGGCACCGTGAAGAAGCGCATCAGGATGTGCGGGAAGCCGGCCGTGCCGAACATCAGCGCGATGCCGAGCGACAGCGCGTTGGCCGGATCGCGGATCAGCTTGCCGGGCCCCATGATCGACAGCGCGCCCGGATGCACGGCCACCGCGCGGCGGAACATCGCGTCGATGCTGAAGCCGAATTCGCCGAGCGCGAGCCACGCGAGCAGCGTCGCGCCGGCGAGCAGCAGCACGGCCTTGATCACCTGCACCCAGGTGGTCGCGGTCATTCCGCCGAAGAATACGTAGACGACCATCAGCACGCCGACGATCAGCTCGGCCGTGCCGTACGACAGCCCGAACAGCAACTGGATCAGCTTGCCCGCGCCGACCATCTGCACGACGAGGTACAGCACGACGATCGTCAGCGCGTTCGCGGACGTCAGCAGCCGGATCGGCCGCTGCGCGAAGCGATACGCGACGACGTCGACGAACGTGAACTTGCCGAGGTTGCGCAGCGGCTCGGCGATCAGGAACATCACGAACGGCCAGCCGACCAGGAAGCCGATCGAGTAGATCAGCCCGTCGAAGCCGAACATGAACACCATCCCCGACAGCCCGAGGAACGACGCGGCCGACATGTAGTCGCCCGCGATCGCGAGCCCGTTCTGCAGCCCGGTGATGCCGCCGCCGGCGGTGTAGAAATCGCGCGTCGAGCGCGTGCGGCGCGCGGCCCAGCGCGTGAGCGCGAGCGTCGCGAACACGAACGCGAAGAACATCGCGATCGCGACCGGGTTCAGCTCGACTTTGTCGGGCATCGGGCCGGCGACGCCGGTCGCATGGGCGGTGGAGGCAACGAGAACGGCCAGCGCGACGGGCGCGCTCGAAATGAATCGCATGTCGGCCTCCGTCACGGACGTTGCAGGATCGCGTCGACGCGGCGGTCGAACGCACGGTTCGCGCGCAGCACGTAGCACGCGGTCAGGCCGATCGCGATCAGGATGATCGCGACGCCCGCGGCGATCCCGACCGTCGTCGTCGCGCCGCGGTACAGCGGCGCGGCGAGCACGTGCGGCGCGAGCGCGACGAGCAGGATGAAGCCGTAGTACGTGGCGATCATCAGCGCGGTGAGCGTGAAGCTGAAGCGGCGCCGTGCGCGCACGAGTTGCTGGTAGTCGCGGCGCGCCGTGACCGATTCGATGACGGAAAGCTCCATGTTGTCTCCGGTGTCGACCAGAGTTAGTGCTTTAGCACTTACTCTGGTCCCATGCTTCGCGGACGAACTGAGTTGGCGCTTCAGCGCCTACTCAGGTCCCCGCAGGGCAAGTCGCCTCGTCGTCGCGAGAGCTGTCTTGTGGATGATCGGCGCGTGATCGGCATCCGCCCGCGCCGTGGCGGCACATCAATGCGTTACACGACGCGATCCGCCCGCAGCCGCGCGACGTCCTCCGCCGACATCCCGAGCCAGCCGCCGAGCACCGCCTCCGTATCCGCGCCGAGCACCGGCGGCGCGCCGCGCACCGGCAGCCGCGCGCCGTCGAAGCGGTACGGCGGCGCGAGCACGTCGACGCCGCCCGCGACCGGATGCGGCTGCCGCGTGACGAGCCCGGCGCGGGTCGCGCGTTCGGACGTCAGCGCTTCGTGCAATCCGAGCACTTCGCCGCACGGAATGCCCGCCTCGGCGAGCGCCGCCAGCAGCGTCGCGCGCGACCGGCGCGCGAGTTCGCCACGAATCTCGGGCAGCAGGTCGGCGCGATTCTCCGAGCGGCCGAGGTTGGTCCTGTAGCGTTCGTCCGCCGCGAGATCGGGCCGCTCGATCGCATCGCAAAAGCGTGCGAACTGCGTGTTGTTGCCGACCGTGATCACGAGCGGGCCGTCGGCCGCGTCGAACACGCCGTACGGCACGATCGACGGATGCGCGTTGCCGTAGCGCGGCGGGTCCGCGCCCATCAGCAGCGCGTCGAGCCCGTAGTACGCGGTGATCATCAGCCCGCAGTCGAACAGCGCCATCTCGATGCGCCGCCCGCGTCCGGTCGCATGGCGTTCGTACAACGCGGCGAGGATCGCCTGCGCCGAATACATGCCGGTGAACAGGTCGACCGCCGCGACGCCGAACTTCAGCGGCGGCTGGCCGGCCTCGCCGTTCAGCGCCATCAGCCCGGCCTCGCCCTGCACGACGAGGTCGTAGCCGGGCCGCGCGGCCTCCGGGCCGGAGCGGTCGTAGCCGGAGATCGCGCAATGCACGAGCCGCGGATTCAGTTCGGCCAACGCGTCGTAGCCGAGCCCGAGCTTCTCCGCGCCGCCGCACTTGAAGTTGTGGATCACCACGTCGGCCTGCGCGGCCAGCTCGCGCGCGATGCGCCGGCCGGCTTCCGTCTGCAGGTCGACGCAGATCGACCGCTTGCTGCGGTTCACGCTGTTGAAATAGGTGGTTTCGGTGTCGCCGATCCGCAGCCCCCAGTCGCGCGTATCGTCGCCGCGCGCCGGATGCTCGACCTTGATCACCTCCGCGCCGAAATCGGCGAGCACCATCGCGCACCACGGACCCGCGAGCACGCGCGAGAAATCGAGCACCTTCACGCCGGCCAGCGGCAGCGCGCGCGTGTCGTTCGTCATCCTTGTCTCCTCCATTCGCGTTTCGCCGCTTATTGTTTCGACAGCGCGATGTAGCGCGCGAGGTGGTGATCCTCGTCGCCGAGCTGGTGATCGATCATCACGAGACGCTTCGCGTAATGCGACAGCGGCAGCTCCCACGTCATCCCGATCCCGCCGTGCAGCTGGATGCTTTCCTCCGCGACGAGCGTGCCGATCCGGCCGATGCTGTATTTCGCCGCGGCGAGCGCGCGCTCGCGCACCACGCGCGGCGCATCGAGCTGCGCGGCCGCGTTGATCACGGCCGAGCGCGCCTGCTCGACTTCGAGTAGCAGATCGGCCATCCGGTGCTGCAGCGCCTGGAAGCTGCCGATCGGCATCCCGAACTGCTTGCGCGTGCGCAGGTAGTCGAGCGTGTGCGCCTTCGCGACGTCCATCGCGCCGAGCGCTTCCGCCGACAGCGCGAGCAGCCCGTAGCCGAGCACGCGCTCGAGCAACTCGGCGCCCGCTTCGCCGCCGAGCGCATCCGGCGCGCCGAGCGCGGCATCGGCCGGCAGCGCGACGCGCTCGAAGCGCACTTCGGCCGCGCGGCCGCCGTCGATCTTCTTGTAATCGCGCAGCGACACGCCCGGCGCATCGGCCGGCACGACGAACAGGCCGATGCCGGCCGCATCGTCGTCGCGCCCCGACACGCGCGCGCTGACGACGAAGAACGCCGCCTGCGCGGCCTGGTCGACGACGCCCTTCGCGCCCGTCAGCACCCAGCCGTCGCCCGCACGTTCGGCGCGCGTGCGCACGGTCGTCAGCTCGTAATGCGAGCCCGGTTCGTCGTGCGCGAACGCGGCGCTCGCGCTGCCGTCGATCAGCGCGGCGAGCCGCTCGCGATGCGCATCGCCGCCGGCGAGCGCGAGCGCACGGCCTGCGAGCAGCGCGCCGAGGAACGGCTCGACGACGAGCCCGCGCCCGAGGCATTCGAACACCACGGCGATGTCGAAGCCCGCGCCGCCGAAGCCGCCGTCGGCTTCGGCGAACAGCGCGCCGACCGTACCGAGTTCGGCGAAGCGCCGCCACATCGCGCGGTCGAAGCCTTCGGCCGACTGCGCGATGCGGTCGCGCACCGGGAACGCGTACTGTTCGGCGATGAAGCGGTTCAACGTGTCCGCCAGCATCCGGCGGTCTTCTGTGTGCTGGAAATCCATCGTCGCGTCCCTCGTCACAGCCCGAGCATCATCTTCGCGATGATGTTCTTCTGGATCTCGTTCGAGCCGCCGAAGATCGACAGCTTCCGGTTGTTGAAATACTGCTGCGCGGCGCTCGCGGCTTCTTCCGGGCCGACCGGTTCGCCGTCGTAATCGGCATCGAGCGCTTCATCGACGAACGGCTGCGCGTACGGCCCCATCGCTCGCCGCATCAGCGCGGTGATCTCCTGGCGGATCTGCGTGCCGCGAATCTTCAGCATCGAGCTTTCCGCGCCCGGCACGCCGCCGCCCGCGACCGCGGCCAGCACGCGCAGATTGGTCGTGCGCATGTTTTCCAGCTCGATCTCGACGCGTGCGACGCGCGCCGCGAAGAACGGATCGTCGGCGAGCGGCCGACCGTTCTTCATGACCTTCGCGGCCACCGCGCGCAGCCGGTCGAGCGCGGCCGTCGAGAAGCCGATCCCCGCGATGTTGGTGCGCTCGTACGTGAGCAGGTATTTCGCGTAGGTCCAGCCGCGATTCTCCTCGCCGACCAGGTTCTCCACCGGCACGCGCACGTCGGTGAAGAACACCTCGTTCACCTCGTGCTCGCCGTCGAGCGTGATGATCGGGCGGACCTCGACGCCCGGCGTGTTCATGTCGATCAGCAGGAAGCTGATGCCTTCCTGCTTGCGCACGTCGGTCGCGGTGCGCACGAGGCAGAAGATCATGTTCGCGTAGTGGCCGAGCGTGGTCCATGTCTTCTGGCCGTTCACGACGTAGTGATCGCCGTGGCGTACCGCGGTGGTCTTCACCGACGCGAGATCGGACCCGGCGCCCGGCTCCGAGTAGCCCTGGCACCACCAGTCGGTGCCGTCGAGAATGCGCGGCAGCCAGTGACGCTTCTGCGCGTCGCTGCCGTACTTGATCAGCACGGGGCCGAGCATGTTCACGCCGAACGGCACGATGCGCGGCGCGCCGGCGAGCGCGCATTCGTTGTCGAACAGGAACTTCTGCGCGACGCTCCAGCCGGGGCCGCCGTATTCGCGCGGCCAGTGGCTCGCGAGCCAGCCGCGCGCGTTGAGGATGGCGTGCCATTCGCGCATGTCGTCGCGCGTCAAGTGCAGGCCGCCCTTCACCTTGCGCGCGATGCGCTCGGGCAGTTCGGCTTGCAGGAAGCGCTGCACTTCGGTGCGGAACGCTTCCTCTTCGGGAGTGAAATCGAGGTTCATCGTAGGTCCGTTGCGGATGCGGTGGGCGTTCAGTCGATGCGGTTCAGGCTCGCGAAATCCGCGCCGCGCGCGACGAGATCGACGAGCAGCGGCGACGGCTTCCAGAACAGCGGATCTTCCTTCGCGAACGCGCGGATATCGGCAAGCACGTTCGCGAGGCCGACCGTGTCCGCGTAGTGCATCGGGCCGCCGCGGTAACGCGGAAAACCGTAGCCGTACAGGAACACCGCGTCGACGTCGAGCGGGCGCAGCGCGATCTTCTCGTGCACGACGTTCGCGCCTTCGTTGATCATCGCGGCGAGGTAGCGGCGCAGGATTGCTTCATCGGTGAACGTGCGCGGCGTGACGCCCTTCTTCGCGCGCTCTTCCGCGACGATCGCCTCGACTTCCGGGTCGGGCGTGCCGACACGCGCGCCGTCCGGATACAGGTAGTAGCCGCGGCCGGTCTTCTGCCCGAACCAGCCGCGCTCGCACAGCCGGTCGGAAATCTCCACGTAGCGCGCGTTCGGATCGCGCGTCGCCGCGCGGCGCTTGCGGGTCGCCCAGCCGATGTCGCCGCCCGCGAGGTCGACGACCTGGAACGGACCCATCGGGAAGCCGAACCCGCGCACCGCGCGATCGATCTGGTACGGCGACGCGCCGTCTTCCATCAGATAGTCGGCCGCCGTCCGGTAGACGGCGAGGATCCGGTTGCCGATGAAGCCGTCGCACACGCCCGCGCGCACCGGCGTCTTCTTCAGTTGCTTGGCCAGCGCGAACGCGGTCGCGACGACGTCCGCGCTCACGCGCGCCGGCACGACGATCTCGAGCAGCTTCATCACGTTGGCCGGCGAGAAGAAATGCAGGCCGATCACGTCGGCCGGCCGGTCGATGCTCGCGGCGAGCGCGTCGATGTCGAGATACGACGTGTTGGTCGCGAGCACCGCGCCCGGCTTGCACACGCGGGCGAGTTCGGCGAACACCGCCTGCTTCACGGCCATGTCCTCGAATACGGCCTCGATCACGACGTCGGCCTGCGCGAGCGCGTCGTACGACGTGCTGCCCTTGAAGCGCGCGAGGCGCGCCGCGTGCGCGGCCGGCGTCATCCGCCCTTTCGCGACGAGGCCGTCGTACACCTTCTCGACGTGCGCCCGGCCGCGCGCGAGCGACGCTTCGTCGCGCTCGATCATCGTCACCGGCAGCCCGGCGTCGAGCGCCGCGACCGCGATGCCCGCGCCCATCGTGCCGCCGCCGACCACGCCGATCCGCTCGACCGGCCGTGCGCTCGCGTGCCGCGCCTCGGGCGCCTTCGCCGCCTCGCGTTCCGCGAAGAACGCATGAACGAGGCCCGCGCGCTGCGGGCTGTCGACGCACTGCAGGAACAGGCCGCGTTCGAGCTTCATCCCCGCGTCGAACGACTGCGTGAGCGCGGCCTCGACCGCGTCGACGATCTTCGCCGGCGAGAAAAGGCCACGCGACTTCTTCGGCAATTCCGCGCGCGCCGCATCGATCGCGGCCTGCGCGGCCGCGCGGTCGGCGAGGCCCTGCGCGTCGCGCGTGCGGCGCACCGGCGCGCCGAGCGACACGAGTTCCTGCGCATAGGCGAGCCCTTCGGCGAGCGTGTCGTCGCTGTGCGCGATGCGATCGACGAGGCCGAGCGCGAGCGCTTCCTCGGCGCTCGCATGGCGGCCCGTCAGCATCAGGTCGAGCGCGGCCTTCGCGCCGATCAGGCGCGGCGCGCGCTGCGTGCCGCCCGCGCCGGGCAGCAGGCCGAGCGTCACTTCGGGCAGCCCGAGCTTCGCACCGGGCACCGCGAGCCGGTAATGCGCGGCCAGCGCGACCTCGAGGCCGCCGCCGAGCGTCGCGCCGTGCAGCGCGACCACGACCGGCTTCGCGCCCGATTCGATCCGCTCGCACACGTCGGGCAGCGACGGCGGCACGGGCGGCTTGCCGAATTCGCGGATGTCGGCGCCCGCGATGAAGTTGCGGCCGGCGCCGACGATCAGCACCGCGCGGATCGCGTCGTCGGCCTGCGCGGCGTCGATCGCGTCGGCGAGGCCGCGCCGCACGTCGGCGGACAACGCGTTGACGGGCGGGTGATCGATCGTGACGACGAGCACCTTGTCGCGCCGTTCGCGCGTGACGGTGCCGGTGGCGGTGGCGGATGTTTCGGGGGAAGCGGGTGAATTCATCGTGTCTCCGGGTGCGGTGCGCCGGGCGGGCGGGACCGGCCGCCGGGTCGGCGGGCGACGCCGGTTCGCGAGCGGGGTCCCGCGCGGCGGGAAACGGTCCGGCGTGGTTGCCGGGCATGACTCGATTCTCGATTGATCGAGATTCATTGACAATTCCCGCGCGCCTTTACAAGCTGTCAAGTCCGACTTGACATTGAATGCTTTCGAACCGTTTCGGCCCGTTGTTTCGGCCCTTTAAGCGGGACGGATCAGGAGACCCCCGGATGGACCTGAACGCGCTGACGCTGCTCGTCGAGATCCTCGACGCGGGCAATCTCAGCAAGGCCGCGCAGCGGCTCAAGATGAGCCGGGCGAACGTCAGCTACCGGCTGAACCAGCTCGAACGCTCGATCGGCCAGCAGCTCGTGCGGCGCACGACGCGGCGCATCGAACCGACCGAGATCGGGCTCAAGCTGTACGAGCATGGCCGGCGCATCCGCAACGAATTGCTGGCCGCGCAGGAATCGGTGACGACGCTCGGGCAGGACCTGCAGGGCCGCGTGCGGCTGTCGGTGCCGAGCGGCTATGGGCAGATGGTGATGTCCGAGTGGCTGCTCGCGTTCAAGCGGCTGCATCCGGGCATCGTGCTCGACGTGGTGTTCGAGAATCGCGTGGAAGACCTGATGCGCGACGAAGTCGACATCGCGATCCGCGTGATGTCGGAGCCGCCGCAGAACCTCGTCGCGCGCGACATGGGCGCGGTGCGCTACGTCGCGTGCGCGTCGCCCGCGTTCGCGGCCGCGCACGGGATGCCCGCGACGCTCGGCGCGCTGGCCGCCGCGCCGGTCGTCACCGCGACGGTGCTCGGCCGGCAGTTGCGGATCGCCGCGTATCTCGGCGACGAGCGCCACGAGGTGCTGCTCGAACCGACGCTGATTTCGGAGAACTTCCTCTTCCTGCGCCAGGCGATCCTCGCGGGGATCGGCGTCGGCATCGTGCCCGACTACGTGATGCAGGACGACCTGCGGCACGGCACCGTCGTCACGTCGCTCGACGCATACCGGCTCAGTATCTTCGGCACGCACATGTACATGCTGTACATGCCGAACCGCCACCACACGCGCGCCACCGCCACGTTCATAGAGTTCATCCTCGAACAGGCCGGAAAGACCGGCCGGGGCGGGCCCGGCGCGATGCGTCAGGGTTTCCTGTCGGATGACAAGCCGCCGGGCGCACGGCGACAATAGCGCGCCGGGGCGGGCAGCGCCGTTGCGCCCGCGCCGACCTCAACGTCAACATCAACGCCGCCGTCTCGTTCGAATTCACTGCCGCCGAGGGTTCAATGTTCGACCGGATTCGTCCGCATTCGCGTCCCTGGACGCTCGCTGCCGCCGTCGCGCTCGTCACGTTCGGCGCCGGCTGCACGTCCCCGTCCGCGCCGTCGTCCAGCGCGGTGGTGCCCGTCGCCGCCGCATCGGGCGCGGCCGTGCCGCTGCCCGGCTTCCACGCGCCCGAGCTGTCGTCCGGCTGGACCGACAAGCCGGGCTGGACCTCGCAGCACTTCATGATCGCGGCCGCGAACCCGCTCGCGACGCAGGCCGGCTACGACATGCTGAAGGCGGGCGGCACCGCGATCGACGCGGCGATCGCGACGCAGATGGTGCTCGCGCTCGTCGAGCCGCAATCGTCGGGCATCGGCGGCGGCGCGTTCATGCTGTACTTCGACGGCAAGGCGACGCAGGCGTACGACGGCCGCGAAACCGCGCCGGCCGCCGCGACCGAGCGCCTCTTCTACGGGCCGACCGGCCAGCCGATGAGTTTCTACGAAGGCGTCGTCGGCGGACGCTCGGTCGGCACGCCGGGCGTGCTGCGCATGCTCGACGCCGCGCACCGCGCGCACGGCAAGCTGCCGTGGCGGCGGCTGTTCCAGCCGGCCATCCGGCTCGCCGAGCGCGGCTTCACGATCAGCCCGCGCCTGGCGATGCTGATCGCGAACGACAGGTACCTGAAGAACGATCCGGCGGCCCGCGCCTATTTCTACAACGCCGACGGCACGCCGAAGGCCGCCGGCACGGTGCTGAAGAACCCGGCGCTCGCGACCGTGCTGCGTCAGGTCGCCGACCGCGGCGCGAACGCGTTCTACAACGGCGCGATCGCGCGCGACATCGTCGCGAAGGTACGCAAGCACCCGAGCAACCCGGGGCTGCTGTCGCTGCAGGATCTCGCGCGCTACCAGGCGAAGGTGCGTGCGCCGCTGTGCGCCGACTACCGGCGCTCGGTCGTGTGCGGAATGCCGCCGCCGTCGTCGGGCGGCCTCGCGATCGCGCAGATGCTCGGCATGCTCGAGGCGATGCCCGACTGGCAGCAGATCGGCGCGCAGAAGCCGGTGCGCAACGAAGTCGGCTACGAGCCGACGCCGTTCGCCGCGCATCTGTTCAGCGAGGCCGGGCGCCTCGCGTATGCGGACCGCGCGCGCTACGTCGCCGATCCCGATTTCGTGCCGCTGCCGGGCGGCAACTGGGCGAGCCTCACCGACAAGGCCTATCTCGCGCAGCGTGCGCGGCTGATCGGCGACACCAGCATGGGCGTCGCGCAGGCCGGCACGCCGCAGGGCGCGACGCTCGCGCTGGCCGACGACCGCAGCCCCGAATTGCCGTCGACGTCCGACATCGCGATCGTCGACCGCTACGGGCAGGCGCTGTCGATGACGACCAGCATCGAGGATGCGTTCGGCTCGCGGCTGATGGTGCGCGGCTTCATGCTGAACAACCAGTTGACCGATTTCTCGTTCGCATCGAACGACAACGGCCGGCCGGTCGCCAACCGCGTGCAGCCCGGCAAGCGGCCGCGCTCGGCGATGTCGCCGGAACTCGTGTTCGACAAGAAGACGAAGCAGGTGACGATGATCGTCGGCTCGGCCGGCGGCCCCGCGATCATCAATCACGTCGCGAAGACGCTGGTCGGCGTGCTCGACTGGGGCATGACGATGCAGCAGGCGATCGCGCTGCCGAACTTCGGGTCGATGAACGGGCCGACGCAGCTCGAACGCGGCCGCGTGTCGGACGCGCTCGCCGACGGGCTGAAGGGCCGCGGGCACGACGTGAAGGTCGTCGAGATGAACTCGGGGATTCAGGGGATCCAGCGGTTGAACGTGCAGGGGCAGACGGTGTGGTTCGGCGGGGCCGATCCTCGGCGGGAAGGGGTCGCGATGGGGGAATGAGTGCGACAGGCAGCGGCGACGCGCGTGCGCCGCCGCTGCCTGCATGACGTCAACCCCTTCCCTTCCACGGCACCACTCGCCGCTCGACCCAGCGCATCGCGAGATCGAACAGCCACGCGATCGCGCCGATGATCAGGATGCCCATCACGACGATGTCGGTGCGCAGGAAGCTCGATGCGTTGAGCACCATCTGCCCGAGCCCGGCCGTCGCGGCGACCATCTCGGCCGCGACGAGCGTCGTCCAGCCGAACCCGATCGCGATCCGCAGCCCGGTGAGGATTTCCGGCAGCGCGGCGGGCAGCACCACGTGGCGCACGATCTGCGCGAAGCTGCCGCCGAGCGAATACGCGGCGTTGATCTGCTCGACCGTCGCCGCGCGCACGCCGGCGCGCGCGGCCATCGCGATCGGCGCGAAGCACGCGAGGAAGATCACGACGAGCTTCGCCGTCTCGTCGATGCCGAACCAGATCACGACGAGCGGCAGATAGGCGAGCGGCGGCAGCGGCCGATAGAACTCCAGCAGCGGATCGAGCACGCCGCGCGCGATGCGGCTCACGCCCATCAGGATGCCGGCCGGCACGCCGATCGCGGTTGCGAGCACGAACGCGCCGAACACGCGCGCGGCACTCCACAACAGATGGTCGGACAGCGGCAGGCCGCCCTGGATACGGCCGTGCCACGCGTCGACGAACGCGGTCCACACCGCTTCGGGCGCGGGCAGGAACAGCGGCGGCAGCCACTGCAGATGCGTCGCGACCCACCACAGCACGGCCAGCGCCGCGATCGTCGCCGTGCTGAGCGCGGCCGTTTTCCCTTGCCCCGGCAACCGGTAGCGGTGCGATGGGCGTGCAGGACGCGCCGCGTGGCGCCGCTGCGCCGCGCGCGCATCCCGTTCTTCGAAATCGGCGGGCGCGCGATCGGCCGCCCAGGAATCCTGCGTGCTCATGTCGTCCTGCCTGTGCAAAGTGCTGTTCCGGCCGCGCCCGACGGCCACGCCGTGTCGCGCGAGCTCGCTCATCACGCGGGCTCCGCGACTGCGTCGTCGCGATGCAGATACGCGATCAGCCGCTCGCGCCAGCCGATGAATTCCGGCGACGACTTCACCGCGCGCGCATCGCGCGATTCGACGTAACGCCGAGCGAACGGCAGCGCGAAGGTTTCTGCGATGCGGCCGGGGCCTGGCGTCATCACGACGAGACGCGTCGCGAGAAACAACGCCTCCTCCACGTCGTGCGTGATGAAGAACACCGTCTTGCCGGTGCGCGCCCACACGTCGAGCACGAGCGCCTGCATCGTCCCGCGCGTCATCGCGTCGAGCGCGCCCATCGGCTCGTCCATCAGCAGCACGCGCGGGTCGCTCGCGAGCGCACGCGCGATGCCGACGCGCTGCTGCATCCCGCCCGACAGCTCGTACACGCGAGCATGCGCATGACGCTCGAGGCCGACGAGCGCGAGCATCTCGCGCGCCCGCGCTTCGCGCTCGGCCTTCGGCACGCGCGCGAAGCGCAGCCCGAGCGCGACGTTGTCGAGCACGTCGAGCCACGGCAGCAGCGCGTATTTCTGGAACACGACGCCGCGATCGGCGCCGGGGCCCGTGACCGGCACGCCGTCGACGCGCACGTCGCCCGTCGTCGGCGCGACGAAACCGGCCATGCAGTTGAGCAGCGTCGTCTTTCCGCACCCGGATGCACCGAGCGCGACGACGAATTCACCGGCATCGATGCGCAGGTCGACGCGCGCGAGCGCCTGCGTCGTCGGCCTGCCGCGCTCGCCCGGGTAGGCGACCGATACCTGACGGACTTCCAGCGTGCTCATGATCGAAGGGCTCCGCGACGAGTGGGCTGAACGGCCGCGCTCAGCGCGCGGCCTTCTGCACGAACTGCGGATCGACGCCCACCGAATAGTCGGCGAGCACCGTCTGGATCGTGCCTTGCGATTTGAGGAACGTGGCCGTGGCCGCGAGCGACTTCGCGGCGCCCGATTGCGCGCCGCCGCCGAGCCACGTCGGCGATGCCTGCTCGGCCGCCGTCGGGAACGCGTAGAGCGCGAGGCTGGCCGGCACGTCCTGCGCGTTCGCGCCGGACACCTTCGCGACCGCCGCGACCTGCGGCGAGCCGACCTTCCACGCCGCCGCATGCGCGCGGTAGTCGGCGTCCGCCGCCGCGAGCACCTTCACGAAACGCGTGACGAACTCGGGGTTCTCGCGCGCGAACTTGCGGCTCACGACGAAGCCGTCGAAGGTCGCCTTGCCACTTTCTTTCGCCACCTGGCCGGACGTCGTCAGCACGGTGCCCGACTGCTTGACCTTCGCGAGCACCGGATCCCAGATATAGGTCGCGTCGATGTCGCCGCGCGTCCATGCGGCCGCGACTTCGGGCGGGCGCAGATTGACGATCTTCACGTCGTTCGGATTGACGCCCGCGGCCTGCAGCGCGACGAGCGTATGGAAATGCGACGTCGACACGAACGGCACTCCGATCTTCTTGCCCTTCAGCGCCGCGATGCTCGTGACGCCCGAGCCGTTGCGCGCGACGAGCGCCTCGGCGTCGTTGATGTTGTCGAGCACCCAGAACAGCGAGATGTCGAGCCCCTGCGACAGGCCGGCCGCGATCGGGCTCGACCCGGCTTCGCCGAGCTGCACGGAGCCCGACGCGAGCGCGCGGATCACGTCGGCGCCGCTGTCGAGCTTGCGGAACGTGACCTTGTAGCCGGTCGCCTTTTCGACTTCACCGCTCGCCTGCGCGTAGCGCCACGGCACGACCATGTCCTGGTACGCGATCACGACCTCGCGCGATTCGGCGTGCGCCGCGCCGAGCGCGGCAAAGGCGGTCAGCGCGACGACGGCGCGGCGGATGAAGCTGAAACGGGACATGCGGCTCTCCTTCGGAATACGGGCATTGCTGCGGGAGAGCCGACTTTACGGGCTTTGCGCGCGGCGGGAGCGAACTTATCCTGCGAAGCTATCGATGCCGTTTCAGCTTTGCTTTTCATGCTCGACCGGATTGCGCGTCCGGTCGGGTAACGATTGCCGTGCGCAGGCACGGATAACCGCCGCGCCAACGAAAAAGCCCGCATCGCTGCGGGCTTTGTGAATTGCGGGACTTCTGCCGACGGACGCGAACGCGGCGCTCAGACCACCCCCGCCCCATGCGCCTGCAGATCGGCGTGATAGCTCGAGCGCACCATCGCGCCGACGGCCGCGTGCGTGAAGCCCATCTTGTACGCCTCTTCCTCGTACATCTTGAACGTATCGGGATGCACGTAAGCCCGCACCGGCAGGTGGTGCTCGGACGGCTGCAGGTACTGGCCGATCGTCAGCATGTCGACGTCGTGCGCGCGCAGGTCGCGCATCACCTGCAGGATTTCCTCTTCGGTCTCGCCGAGGCCGACCATCAGGCCCGACTTCGTCGCGACGTCCGGATGCAGCGCCTTGAAGTCCTTCAGCAGCTTCAGCGAGTGCGCGTAGTCCGAACCCGGGCGCGCTTCCTTGTACAGGCGCGGCACCGTTTCGAGGTTGTGGTTCATCACGTCGGGCGGCGCGGCGTTCAGGATCGAGATCGCGCGGTCGAGACGGCCGCGGAAATCCGGCGTCAGGATCTCGATGCGCGTGTCGGGCGACTGCTCGCGCACTTCGCGGATGCATTCGACGAAGTGGGCGGCGCCGCCGTCGCGCAGGTCGTCGCGGTCGACGCTCGTGATCACCACGTACTTGAGCTTCAGCGCGGCGATCGTGCGCGCGAGGTTCTTCGGTTCGTCCGCGTCGAGCGGATCGGGACGGCCGTGGCCGACGTCGCAGAACGGGCAGCGGCGCGTGCACTTGTCGCCCATGATCATGAACGTCGCGGTGCCCTTGCCGAAGCATTCGCCGATGTTCGGGCAGCTCGCTTCCTCGCACACGGTGTGCAGGTTGTGCTCGCGCAGGATCGTCTTGATCTCGTTGAAGCGCGAACTGCCGGTGGCCGCCTTCACGCGGATCCACTCGGGCTTCTTCAGCTTCTCGATCGGAATGACCTTGATCGGAATGCGCGCCGTCTTCGCCTGCGCCTTCTGCTTGGCGGTCGGATCGTAGGCCGGGGTCGCGGCCGAATCGGCCGGTGCGGGAGAAGCGGTAACGTCAGTCATTCGATTGTTCCAGTGCGTGCGGCTTGTCGGCGGCCGCGGGTGCGCCGTCGAGGTTGGCGATCAGACGCCCCACCAGCGTGTGGGCGACGTCGTTCCAGTCGGCGGCAACCTCGAGGCTCGCCATGTCGACGGTTTCCAGTCCGGCATAGCCGCACGGATTGATCGCAAGAAACGGGCGCAGATCCATCTTCACGTTCAGGCTCAGCCCGTGATAGCTGCAGCCGTTGCGGATCTTCAGGCCGAGCGCGGCGATTTTCGCGCCCTCGTGCACGCCGGATGCCACGTAGATACCCGGCGCGCCCGCCTTGCGGACCGAAGCGAGATTATACGCCGCGAGGGTTTCGATCACGGCCTCCTCGATCTTCGTCACGAGCGTGCGCACCATCAGCTTGCGCCGGCGCAAGTCCAGCAGCAGGTAGACGACGATCTGGCCGGGGCCGTGGTAGGTGATTTGCCCGCCGCGGTCGACCTTCACGAGCGGCACACCGCTGTCGGCCACCAGCAGGTGCGCGGGGTCGCCGGCCTGGCCGAGCGTGTAGACGGGCGGATGCTCGACCACCCAGATCTCGTCGCCGGTGTCGGCCGTGCGCGTGTCGGTGAACGCGCGCATCGCGTCGAAGCTCGCTTCGTACGCCTCGCGGCCCCGCCACCGCACGGTGACCGGCTGGGCCGGCTGATCCGGGGCTCCGGCGGGCGATGCGGAAACGGCGACAGGCGTGGACACGATGGAAACCGGCGAAACGGACATGGGCGGTAGTTTACCGAAAACCCGTGGGTCTCGCCGGCCTGGGCAGGGGGACGGATCGCCGGTATCCGTCGGATGAAACGAGGGTCAGACGGTGCGCCAGCCGTCGTGGAACAGCGCGCTCACGCGTTCGCGCAGCCGGGTCAGCCCGCCGAGCGCGACCTCCCGCGGCGGCCGCGACACCGAGAACGCGACGCACGCGCCCTGGCGGCCTTCCGCGCTGAGCCACAGCCGTTCGCCGCGGCGCAGCTTGAGCGTCTCGCCGTCGGCCAGGAAGTAGTCGTCGACGTCGTTGCTGCGCGTCGCCCAGACCGGCCCGCACTGGACGGTCAGCCGCGTGCTGCGTTGCACCTTCATCGGCACGGTTTCGCCCGGGGGAATTTCGAACGTGATGCTTGAAGAGATTTCTTGCATGATCGACTCCGCCAATAAGTGCTTCGATGGCTACAATCGTAGTCATTCAAAGGCGTCCGACCAAACGACCAATTTTCACGACGATGTGAGGAAAATTAGCAAATGGACCTCCGCCAGCTCCCGGCGCTGAACGCGATTCGCGCGTTCGAGGCCGCCGCCCGCCACGAGAACTTCTCGCGCGCCGCCGACGAGCTGTTCGTCACGCACGGCGCGGTCAGCCACCAGGTGCGCGCGCTCGAGGAGGAGCTCGGCGTGCAGCTCTTCACCCGCAACGGCAAGCGGCTGTGCCTGACCGACGCCGGCATGCGCTACGCGCAGCAGGTCCGCACCGCGCTGATGGTGATCGCCGACGCGACGCGCGACGTGCGCGCGAGCGACCGCGACCGGCGGCTGGTGGTGTCGATGCTGTCGTCGTTCGCCGCGCGCTTCATCACGCCGCGCATCGGCACGTTCATCGAACGGCATCCGGAAATCGACGTCGAGCTGCAGTCGACCAACTCGCTCACCGATTTCGCGCGCGACGACGTCGATCTCGCGATCCGCTTCGGCTTCGGCAGCTATCCGGGGCTCCACGTGGAGCCGCTGTTCGAGGAGGTGTTCTTTCCGGCGTGCGCGCCGACGCTGAACGGCGGCAAGCTGCCGCAGACGCCCGCCGATCTCGTGCACTACCCGCTGCTGCGCTCGGACGACGAACTGTGGCGGCCGTGGTTCGACGCGGCCGGGCTCGATACGTTGACCGAGCCGAAACGCGGGATCCTGTACCAGGATTCGTCGAACCTGCTGCTGGCCGCGATCGAGGGCCAGGGCATCGCGCTGGTGCGCCGCTCGCTCGCGGTGCACGACCTGCTCGACGGGCGCATCGTGCGCCTGTTCGACATCGACGGGCCGAGCCCGTGGCACTATTTTTTCGTGTGTCCGCCGCCGCTGCTGAACACGCCGCGCGTGCAGGCGTTCCGGACCTGGCTGTTCGAGGAAGTGGCCGAATTCAAGCGGCTGTGCGACGAGCTGGACGCGCGGCGCGCGGCGGGGAAATGCCCCGCCGAGTGCGCGCTGGAGGGAGGATGGAAAGGGATCAGCGGCCGTTTGCGCTGATCCCGCACGCCGGAACGGACGCTTAAAGGACGACCTTGACCATCGGATGGCCGGTCAGCGCGCGGTAGATGTTGTCGAGCTGTTCCTGGCTCGTCGCGCGCACGGTGATCGTGAGGCCCGTGTAATTGCCGCCGCTCGATGCGCGCTCCTCGATCTTCTCCACGTCGATCTCGTTGTCGTGAACGGCGACGACCTTGAAGATCGTGTCCTTGAACTCGGGGTGCGCCTTGCCCATGATCTTGATCGGGAAATCGCACGGAAACTCCAGCAGCGACTCCTTCCGGGTCTCGATCGCGCCGGTCACCTCGACGGTTTTGGTCGGTTCGCTCATCACTTTCTCCGGGTTAGGTCAAACTGTTCAAACTCGCGTGCCTTCGCACGCTGGTACGCGTCGTACAACGCCGCGAACACGGGCCCCGGCTTGCCGCCCTGCACGGGCAGATCGTCGAGCGACGTGACAGGCAGGATTTCCTTCGTGGCCGACGTGATCATGATTTCGTCCGCCGAGCGCAGCTCGACCTCGCTGATCTCGCGCGCGACGAACCGGATCCCGCATTCCTCGGCCAACTGCTCGACGAGCGCGTAGCGGATCCCTTCGAGGATCCTGTTGCTGCGCGGCGGCGCGAACAGTTCGCCGTTCTTCACGATCCACACGTTCGACGACGACCCTTCGGTCACGTTGTCGTCGCGCAGCTGGATCGTCTCGAACGCATCGCGTTCGGCCGCATGCTGCGCCATCAATACGTTGCCGAGCAGCGAGATCGACTTGATGTCGCAATGCAGCCAGCGGCGATCCTCGGCCGTCACGCAGCGCACGCCCCTCGCACGCTCCTCTTCCGACGGCAGCCGCAGCGGGCTCGTCATCGCGAACACGGTCGGCACCGCGTTCGCCGGGAACGCGTGGCCGCGCTTCGCGACGCCGCGCGTGACCTGCAGGTAGACGAGCGCGTTGCCGTCGCCGAGGCCTTCGGCGTTCGCCGCGACCAGCCGCTCGATCAGCGCGCGCCAGCCCGCCGCGTCGTGCGGGTTGTCGATGCCGATCTTCTTCAGGCTGCGCGCGAGCCGGTCCAGATGCTGCTCGATCCGGAACGGCACGTGCGCGCCGTCGTGCGCATAAACGGGGACGACTTCATACACGCCGTCGCCGAAGATGAATCCGCGGTCGAGCACCGGCACACGGGCTTCGGACAGCGGCACCAGTTCCTCCTGCGACGAGACGCTGAGGTAGACGATCGGTTCGAATTCGGCTTGGCTCATGGCTATGTCAGATGGGGATGAAGTCGTGAAAACAAAGGCCCGTCGCGCTTACTTCTTCTTGCTGAACATCAGCAGGATCGAGTCCCAGATACGACCGAAGATACCCGCTTCCGGCACGGCCTGCAGCGCGACGACCGGGAATTCGGACAGCGTCTTGCCGTCGGCGACGATCTTCACGGTGCCGACCTGCTGGCCTTGCGCGAGCGGCGCGATCAGCGGCGCGTTGACGTCCACTTCGGTCTTGACCTTGTCGCCGAGGCCGCGCGGCACGGTCGCCCACTGGTCGCTCTTCACGCCGACCTGCACGGTATTGTCCTTGCCCTTGTAGATGCGCGGCGTCGAGATCGCCTGGCCGCCCTTGAACAGGCGCACCGAATCGAACGCGCTGTAGCCGTAGTTCAGCATCTTCATGCTGTCCTGCGTGCGGTCGCTTTCCTTCTGCTCGCCCATCATCACCGACACGAGGCGGCGCTGGCCGTCGACGCCCGGAATCGCGCGCTTGGCCGATGCGATCAGGCAGTAGCCGGCCGCCTGCGTGTGGCCCGTCTTCAGGCCGTCGACCGTCGGGTCGAGCCACAGCAGCCGGTTGCGGTTGCCCTGGCGGATGTTGTTGTACTTGAATTCCTTCTCCGAGAAGATGCCGTAGTACTGCGGAAAATCGCGGATCAGGTGGGCGGACAGCTTCGCGAGGTCGCCGGCCGTCGTGTAGTGGTTCGGGTCGGGCATGCCGTTCACGTCGGCGAAGTGCGTGCCCTTCATGCCGAGGCGCTGCGCCTCGTCGTTCATCAGCGTGACGAACTGCCCTTCGCTGCCGCCGACGAGTTCGGCCAGCGCGATCGCGGCATCGTTGCCCGACTGGATGATCATCCCGTACACGAGGTCGTGCACGGACACCGGCTTGTTCGCCTCGATGAACATGCGCGACTCGTCGCGGCCGACGCGGCGCACGGCCTCGCTCGGCGTGACGATCTGCTCCATCGAGATCTTCTTCTTGTCGAGCGCCTCGAACACGAGGTACGCCGTCATCAGCTTCGTCAGCGACGCCGGCTCGACGCGTTCGTCCGCATTGCCCGATGCGAGCACCGTGTTGCTCGTCGCGTCGACGAGCACCCACGAGCGCGCGTTCACGCCCGGCGGCGGCACCGCGCCCGGCATGTAGGTCGCGGGCGCGCCGGTGAACTGCTCGGCGGCCGGCGCCGCATGCGCGGCCTTGGCCTTGGCGGCCGGCTTCGCCTCGGCGACGACGATCGTCGAGGCGAGCGCGACGGGCAGCATCACGCCGAGCGCGACGTTGCGCGCGGCGGTGCCGAAGGCGATGGAGGAAGCGAGGGACTTGAGGCCTTGGGAAGACAGACGCATGATCGATTCAGGCTGATGGCAGAAAGTGCGGTGCGAAACGCGCAGGGTTGAACGGCAAGGCGGCGGGCGTGTCGGGCGCTCGCCCGACACCGTCGGGCGACGCGAAACGCGCCGGTTGGACTCGTGCGGGCGCGTTCGGTTCGCGGCCGTCGCGAGCGGGCGGACAGGCGGCGAAACGAGCGCCGCATGGGCCCAGCCGGGCCGCGGGCAACGCGGAAGCGGCCATTATACGTGGCCGCGAACGGCGTTTTCGCGAACCTGGCGGCAGGCGCCCGGCTATCGGCTGCGAGAGCATGACACGGGAATGCAGCGGGCAGGCATGCGCGAAGCCGCGCGAAAGGCGGGTGCAGGCGGCGTGCAAGTCGCGTTGCGCCGCCCCTGAGCCGGCAGTGCGCGGTGCGGCGCGATGTCGCGCGAGGTTGCGCGCGGCAAGGAGTGCGCACCGACCGGATGCGCCGGTACGTGATACGCACCGGGCTCAGGCCGGCGCCCGCATGCGGGCTAGCGCCACGCGTCGACGATGATGCGCTTCAGCACGTGCAGCTTGCGATGAAGGAAATGCTCGGCGCCGGGAATCACGACGACCGGCAGCTCCTGCGGCCGCGCCCAGTCGTACACCGACGCGATCGGCACCGTGTCGTCGGTCTCGCCGTGGATCACGAGCGTGTTCTCGGGCACGTCGGCCACCTGCCAGCGGCTCGCGGCCGTGCCGACGAACACCATCCGCTCGATCGTCTCGCCCGCGTCGCGCAGGCGCTTCGCGACGTGCGACAGCACGAAGGTGCCGAACGAGAAACCCGCGAGCACGAGCGGCAGATCCGCATACGCGGGCTGCGCGCGCATGTGCGCGAGCACCGCGAGCAGGTCGTCGGCCTCGCCCGTGCCGTTGTCGTGCACGCCTTCGGTCGCGCCGACGCCGCGGAAGTTCGACCGGTAGACGACGTAATTCAGCTGCACGAGCGTGCGCGCCAGTGTTTGCGCGACCTTGTTGTCCATCGTGCCGCCGAACAGCGGATGCGGATGCGCGACGAGCGCGATGCCGCGCGGCGCGGCGCCGCCCTCGCGCACGGCGTCGGGCAGGTCGACCGCGATTTCGATCTGGCCGACCGGGCCCGCGATCAGCGATTTCTGCGTATGAACGTTCATTGCGCCGGCCCGCTCAGATCTTCAGGCGGTCGACGACGTTGCCGTCGCGCAGGTGCGACTCGACGATCTCGTCGATGTCGGCCTGGTCGACGTACGTGTACCACGTGCCTTCCGGATACACGACCATCACCGGCCCTTCCTCGCAGCGGTCGAGGCAGCCGGCCTTGTTGATGCGGACCTTGCCGGGCCCCGCGAGACCGAGCTCCTTCACGCGCTTTTTCGCGTATTCCTGCATGGTCTGCGCATTGCATTGCGCGCAGCTCGGACGCTCGGCGCCCGGATCGCGCTGGTTCAGGCAGAAGAAGACGTGGTGCTGGTAGTAGGAATCCATGGTGATGACGAGCGGCCCGGCGCGAGGCCGTGCGCAAAGAGGGGCGATGAATTGCCGTTGCGCGACGCGGCAACGGAGGATGCGGACGATTATAGCGACCGGCGCACGCGGCTGCCCGCGGCGCGGCCGCCGCCGGCTGCCGCGTCAGCGGCGCAGCGCGGCCGGCAGCCACGCGTGCTCGACGCGCTGGCCGAGCCAGATCAGCGCCGCGTAGGGCCAGATCCACGCGAGCCAGCGCGCGAGGCTGTTGAAGTGCACGTAGCGGCCCTGCCGCCAGCCCGACAGCGTGAAGTCGAAGAACGGGTTGACCGGCAGCAGGTTCACGAGCGCGACGCCGGCCAAGAGCGCGAGCGCCGCGAGCATCGCGCGCCACGTTGCCGGCACGCGCAAGGCGACGAGCGCCGCCGCGAAACCGAGCTCGATGCCGAGCCGCGCGCCGGGCGTCGCCCACACGACGACGAGGCCGGTGGCCGACTGCATGAACGTCGCGGCCGCCTTCAGCACGAGCGTGGCGACCACCAGCGCGACGAGCAGCCGGATGCGCGGCGCGCGCGGGCGCATCGCGAGCGACGCGATCGCCAGCGCCGCGAACAGCATCAGCCCGCCGAGCACGGCTTCCCACGCGGAATCGGACAGCCAGCCGTCGACCCGCTCGGGCCATTCGCTGACGTGCCACGCGGCCGGCAGCCACGCGAGCAGCGCGTCCTGCATCGACGCGTCGGCGCGCTCCCACAGCGCGGCCGGCCAGTCGCCGATGCCGAACAGGAACGGCGACGGAAACACGATCGCGAACGGCCACAGCGCGGCGAGCAGCAGCGGCGTCGAACCGTCGGCCTCGAGCCACGCGAAGCGCAGCCGGCGCAGCACGCCGCGGTCGAGCAGCGCGCCGGTGGCCGGCGCGGCGAGCGCCGCGCCCAGCAGCGCGCCGAGCGCGTTGGCGCCGAGATCGAGATTCGATGCGACGCGCGTCGGCAGGTAGGTCTGCAGCGCTTCCAACGCGCCAGACAGCAGCACGCCGAGCGCGCCCGCGATCAGCGTCGCGGCCACGCCCCGCCAGCGCGGGTGCAGCGCCAGCACGCCGAGCGCGCCGAACGGCAGATAGCCGAGCACGTTCGTGACCACGTCGAACGCCGTCACGTAGCGCTGCATCGGCGCGAGCAGGTAATCGAACGGACCGATGCCGAGCGACACCCAGCCATCGAACGGATACAGCGACGCATAGACGATCAGCGCCGCGTAAGCGGCAAACGCCTGCCGCGCGAGCGGCGACGCGCGATGCGTGCCCGGCACGTTCATCGCGGATGCAATTGCGGATGCAATCGCGGATGCAATCGCGGCTGCGCGTCGGGCGTCACGGCGTGCCCGCGTACGCCTGCACGCCGACCCACGCGGCGATCTGCGACACGAGTTCGTCGCTGGCCGCGGCGAGCGCACGGGCGCCGCCGGCCGCGTCGGGCGTGCTCGACGGCGCGCGCGCGACGAACGTGCGCTGGCCGAGCACCTTGCCGTCGAGCGTGAGCGTCGCGCGCGCGGTCACCGCGCCGTGGCTTTGCGACTGCCCGTCGAAGACCTGCTCGAATTCGCTCAGGTCGACCTTGAGGGTCGGCGCGCGCACGCCGTCGACGCCTTCGAGCACCGTGCCGCGCGACGACAGCGCGCCGCGCAGGCGCTGCGTGAGCAGTTGCGCGGGCGGCGCGGTCCAGCGGCTGTCGCGATAGACGGCCACGTGCTGCGCATCGGCATAGGCGAGGCGGTACGCGAACTTGTCGGAATCGAGCGCGTCGGGCGCGGCGACGTCGAGCACCTTCAGCGCGGGGCCCGAACCGGTGGTCGCCACCGACGACGCAGGCCCCAGGTCGTAGCGGATGTTCGACAGCACCGCGCTGTTGCCGGCGCAGCCGGCCGCCGCCGCGAGCGTCAGTGCGGCAAGCGCGGCCGCTGCCGGGCGCAGCGCGCGGTCAAGGATTCGTGGCATGGCGTATTCCTGCGTAAGGTTTCCGGTTTCGATGGGCGTCAGTGCCCGGCCGTCGCACCCGGCCAGACGAAGCCCGCTTCGCCCGGCCCGGGCGCCGCGCCGGGCGATCCGAACAACAGACTGCGCGGGTTGCGGCCGAGTTCACCGGCGACGTCCTTCAATTGCCGCGACGCGTCGCCGACGCTGTCGGCCAGCGCATTGAAGCGCGGCAGCGTGTCGTACTGCACGCGCGCGTTGAGGCCGTTCAGCGCGACGCCGACCTGCTCGGCGGCCGTGCCGGCCTTGTTCAGGTTCGACACGAGCGGCCCGTTCGGCTGCAGCAGCGTGTTCGCCGACGCCATCGCGCGGTTCACCTCGTGCATCGTCTCCGGCAGCGCGGTGACGGCCGGGCCGAGCTGCTTCGTCAGCGTCGCGGCGCCGTCGGCCGCGTGCTGCAGGCTTTCGGCGGTCGCACGCAGCTGCTCGCGCATCTCGGGCGACATCAGCGCGTTCGCGCTCTTCGCGGCCAGTTCGAGCTGCCGCAGCAGCACGTCGCCGCGTTCCTGGATCTGGTCGAACAGGCTCGGCCGCATCGGGATCTGCGCGATCGCCTTCGGCGACGACGGCAGCGGCGACAGATCGCGCCCCGTATCCTCCAACTGCACGAACGCGATGCCGGTCACGCCCTGGAAGCCGAGGCTGCCGTAGGTCGACTGCGTGATCGGCGCGTCGTGATCGACGAGAATGCGGATCCGAATCTGGCCCGGATGCGTGCGATCGAAGCCGATCGACTGCACCTTGCCGACGTCGAGGCCGCGAAAGCGCACGGCCGCGTCCGGAAAGAGCCCCGTCACGTTGGTGCGCGCGAGCAGGTCGTACGGCACGCGCACGGTGCGGTCGACGTTGAACCAGAACACGGTGCCCGCGATCGCGAGCGTCAGCGCGATCGTGAACAGGCCGGCCCAGAACGCATGTGATTTGTTTTCCATTCGCGGGTTCCTTGCTTCTACAGCTCGACGCTCGACAGCGCCGGTTCGAGGGCCGCCTTCGGCAGCTTCGCGCGCCGCTCGGGCGGCAGCGCCTGCAATGCGCGGCGCCCGCGCAGCCCCAGGAAATATTCGTGGATGAACGGATGATCGACGTTCGCGGCCTCCTCGACGGGCGCCGCGACCAGCACCTTGCGGTCGGCCAGCACCGCGACGCGCGTCGACAGCGCGACCATCGTGTCGAGGTCGTGCGTCACCATCACGACGGTCAGCCCGAGCGTGCGGTGCAGCGTCGCGATCAGCTCGACGAATTCGTCCGACGCCTGCGGATCGAGGCCGGCCGTCGGCTCGTCGAGGAACAGCAGCTCGGGCTCCAGCGCGATCGCGCGCGCGATGCCGACGCGCTTCACCATCCCGCCCGACAGCGCGGCCGGCATCTTCGACGCGTGCTTGCACGGCAGCCCGACCATCTCGAGCTTCAGCATCACGATGTCGTGCAGCAGATCCGGCGGCACGCGGCCGAGCTCGCGCAGCGGCTGCGCGACGTTGTCGAACACCGTCATCGACGAGAACAGCGCGCCCTGCTGGAACAGCATCCCCGAGCGCGTGCGCATCATCCGCGCGCTTGCGTCGTCGATCGTCGCCGTATCCTCGCCGAACACCTTGATCGTGCCCGACGTCGGCCGTTCGAGGCCGAGGATCTGGCGCACGAGCGTCGTCTTGCCGGAGCCCGAGCCGCCGACGATCGACACGATCTCGCCGCGCCGCACGTCGAAGTCGAGCTTCTGGTGAATGATGTTGCGCCCGTAGCGCTTGGTCAGGTTGCGCACCTCGATCACGAGATCGCCGGCATCGACGGCTGCGCCCGGCCGGGGGCCGACCGAACCGGCGCCGATGGCCGCGGCATGCGCGGTCGTTTCGTTCGATGCGTTCATCCGAGCCCCACGTTCTGGAACAGGATCGCGAACACCGCGTCGGCGAGGATCACGACCGTGATCGACGACACGACCGACGTGGTCGTGCCTTCGCCGAGGCTCTGCGAGTTCGCCTTGATCCGGAAGCCGAAATGGCACGCGACCAGCGCGATCAGCATGCCGAACACGACGCCCTTGCCGACGCCGATGTACAGGTTCGCGATCGGCACGACGCCCGGCAGCGAACGCACGAAATAGTTGATGTCGATGCCGAGCACGATCTTCGCGGCGAGCGCGCCGCCCGTCAGCGCGATGATGTTGGTCCACATCACGAGCAGCGGCATCGCGACGCCGAGCGCGAGCACGCGCGGCAGGATCAGCCGCAGCCCGTGCGGGATGCCCATCACGCGCATCGCGTCGAGCTCCTCGGTCACGCGCATCACGCCGATCTGCGCGGTGATCGCGGAGCCCGAGCGGCCCGCGACGAGGATCGCCGACAGCACCGGGCCGAGCTCGCGGATCACCGACAGCCCGAGGATGTTCACGATGTAGCGGTTCGCACCGAACATCTGCAGCTGCTGCGCGGACAGGTAGCTGAGCACGATGCCGATCAGGAACGCGACGAGCGCGGTGATCGGCAGCGCCTGCGCGCCGGCGCTGTAGATGTTCGCCGAGGTTTCCTTCCACGGCATCGTCTTCGGGCGGCGCAGCACCGACAGCGCGTCGAGGATCACGAGGCCGAACATCGCGATGCCGCCCTGCAGGTGTTCGCCGAACGCGAAGATCGCCTGGCCGAGCCGCGTGACGGGATCGACGCGCACCACGCGCTCGGGCGCCTCGCGCGCGCTGTCGAGCCGCTCGATGCGCTCGAAGATCGTGCGCTGCGTGCCGCTCAGCGCGACGCCCGCCGGCAGCTTGCGGCCCCACACGCGCCACAGCGCCTGGCCGCCGACGTGGTCGAGCCGCTCGATGCCGGACAGATCCCATTCGATGACGCGCCCGGCGGCGATGCTCGCGATGCGGCGCGCCACGGCGCCGCGGTTGCGCGCGAGCGAGAGCGCGGTCCACTGGCCGGTCAGGCGCACCGTCTGGCCCTGGCCGCCGGCGTCGACCGACAGGCCGGGAGGGGTCTCGAAGTCCAAGGGCAGGTTGTTTGCAAAAGGATGACAGCGGCCATTGTAGCGAACCGCCCGGCGCCGCGACGTGAGGATGTGGGCGGGGCACCGGGCTCGGGGCGCGGCCGGGGCGCCGGGCCGGAGCCGGGGCGGGGGCCGGCCGGGTCTTGCCCCGACGCCGCCGAGCGTCGCGGGGCCTGTTCATGCCGATAACGGGCGTGGGCCCGTGGCCGGTATCGCGACCTTTCATTGTTCCGTCACGTTTCCTTTCGATACTCTCACGCGCCGCACGTCAGGCCGTCGGCGCGCCGCGCCGCCATTCGTGCGTACCTCGCGTTTGATAAAACAGAACACCGAACAGGACATCCGATGCGTCTCCCCCCGCTTTCCCGCCGCCACGCGCCGGCCGCCGCCGCGCTCGCCAGCCTCGCCTTCGTCCTCGCCGGCTGCGGCGGCGACGACGTCACCGCCACGCCGCCGTCGCAGGCCGAGGCCCAGGCGCCCGTCGGCACGACGGCCACGCTTGCGCTGCTCGAGACGACCGACCTGCACACCAACGTGCTGTCGTACGACTATTTCAAACTCGCCGCCGACAATTCGCTCGGCTTCGAGCGCGTGGCGACGCTGATCGCGCAGGCGCGCAAGCAGTACCCGAACACGCTGCTGCTCGACAATGGCGACACGATCCAGGGCACCGCGCTGTCGGACTACCAGGCGCTCGTGAAGCCGGTCGGCTGCGACCAGACGCTCGCGATCTACAAGGTGATGAACGCCGCGAAATTCGACGGCGGCGGGATCGGCAACCACGAGTTCAACTACGGGCTGCCGTACCTGTCGCAGGTGACCGGCAACACGTTCGAGATCGACGGCCTGCCGGCGCCGGCCCAGCAGAAGAAGTGCGCGGGCCCGAATTTCCCGCAGGTGCTCGCGAACGTGATCAGCGCGAAGACCAACGCGCCGCTGTTCGCGCCGTACACGATCCTGACGCGCACGGTGACGGCCACGACGCCGGACGGCAAGACGGTCAGCGCGCCCGTGAAGATCGGCATCATCGGCTTCACGCCGCCCGCGATCATGAACTGGGACAAGCGCTGGCTCGACGGCAAGGTCTACACGACCGGGCTGAAGGAAGCGGCCGAGAAGTACATTCCGGAAATGCGCGCGAAGGGCGCCGATCTCGTCGTCGCGATCTCGCACGGCGGCCTCGACAATTCCGCGTACTCGCCGACGATGGAAAACGGCAGCTGGTGGCTGTCGAAGGTACCGGGCATCGACGCGATGCTGATCGGCCACTCGCACCAGGTGTTCCCGGACCCGAACAGCACCGTGTCGCAGTTCAACCTGCCGGGCGTCGACAAGGTCAAGGGCACCGTCAACGGCGTGCCGACCGTGATGGCCAACTACTGGGGCAAGCACCTCGGCGTGATCAAGCTCGGCCTGAAGTTCGATGGCAAGACGTGGGCCGTCGACCAGTCGCAGACGACCGTCGAGGCGCGGCCGATCCAGAACGCCGACAAGAGCTACGTCGCGGCCGACCCGTCGGTCTCGGCCGCGATCGCGGCCGAGCACCAGGCGACGATCGACTACGTGAAGACGCCGATCGGCTCGACCGACTACCGGATGAACACGTACTTCGCGGACGTCGGCGATCCGGGCGCGATCCAGATCGTCAACGAGGCGCAGGCCGACTACGTGAAGACCTACGTGCAGGCGAACCTGCCGCAGTACGCGTCGCTGCCGGTGCTGTCGGTCAGCGCGCCGTTCAAGAGCGGCTTCGGCGGCGGCACCGACTACACCGACGTCGCGCCGGGCGCGCTCGCGATCAACAACGCGGCCGATCTGTACCTGTATCCGAACACCGTGTACGCGGTGAAGGTGAGCGGCGCCGACGTGAAGAACTGGCTCGAGACGGCCGCGAAGCGCTTCAACCGGATCGACCCGACGCAGGCGACCGTGCAGCCGCTCGTCAGCACCTTCCCCGGCTACAACTTCGACATGTTCACGTCGGCCGATCTCGCGTATGAAATCGACGTCACGCAGCCGGTCGGCAGCCGGATCAGGAACCTGACGTACAAGGGCGCGGCGATCGATCCGAACGCGCAGTTCATCGTCGCGACCAACAACTACCGCGCGAGCGGCGGCGGCAACTTCCCGGGCCTCGACGGCAGCAAGACGATCTTCGCGTCGCCCGACGCGAACCGCGACGTGCTGATTGCGTTCATCAAGAAGCGCGGCGCGATCACGCGCGCGGCCGACGGCGCGCAGCGCAGCTGGCGCTTCACGAAGCTCGCGAGCTCGGTCGCGCACGTGCGGTTCGCGTCCGCGCCGAACCGCCTCGGCGACGCGGCGGCGGCCGGCCTGACCGGCATCACGCAGGTCGCGGCCGACGACGGCTCGGGCAAGAACCTCGCGACCTACGAAATCGACCTCACGCAATGAGACACGCGATGCAACCGATCCGGACGATGCGGCCCGCCGAAACCGGCCTCGCTGCCGCCGCGCGGCGCGTGCTGCGCGCGAAACTCCCGCCGGCCGCGCTGCTCGCGGCGGCGGCCGTGACCGTCGCGGCCGTCGTCGCGGCCGCCGGCCTGCGCGGCGCCGGCCCCGCGCCGAGCGCCGCGCAGCTCGACGAATGGCAGGCGATGGTCACGCAGGCGGCCGAGCCGCATGCGCTGGCCCAATTGCGCACGCTCGCGCGCCGCGGCTCGGGCGCCGCGCAGGCGGCGCTCGGCATCGCGCTCGTCGATGCGCACGAACCGGGGCTGCGCGACGAGGGGCGCGCCTGGCTGGAAACGGCGGCGGCGGCCGACGGCCGGGCCGACGCGCCGGCTGCGCGGCGCGCGCGGCTCGCGCTCGGCAAGGCATTGCTGCTCGGCAGCGGCGACTTCCCGAAAGACTATGCACGCGCCCGCGCGCTGCTCGGCGCGGCGGCCGAACAGGGCGACCCGGCCGCCGCGTATTACCTCGGGCTGATCTACCGCAGCGGCTACGGCATCGCGGCCGACCCGGCGCAGGCCGCGCACTGGTTCGACGTCGCGTCGCGCGCGGACATTCCGGCTGCCGACTTCATGCTCGCGAACGCGTACCGCGACGGCAGCGGCGTGCCGCGCGACGACGCGCGCGCACTCGCGCTGTATCGCCGGGCCGCCGAGCACGAGCTACCGGAAGCCGTGCAGACGCTCGCGATGGCCTATCGCAACGGCGAACTCGGGCTTCGGCCCGACGCGGACGAATTCCACGCGCAGTGGATCGAGACCGCGCATGCGCTGAAGCATCCGGTCGTCGCGCCGTGACGCGATAGTCCTTCGGCTCGCGCTTGCCGTGACGCGATAGTCCTTCGGCTCGCGCTTGCCGTGGCGCGAGTCATCCGCATGATCTAACGCCCCGCTCATCGATCGCCGTCACGCGGAATCGGTTGCGGGGCATGGGCGAGCGCACCTCAATCCCTTTCCCGCATTTTTCCTTCCCGGTTTCTCCCCCAGACGCAACCACACCAGCCGCCGATTACCGAGACCACAGCCACGGATACCAACCAGCCGAAAAAAAACAGGTTGGCGACTCTCGGGTGCGTATCGAACAGACTGCCCCTTCCGTGAAGAATCAAAACGCCGAACAAATACAACCCACCCCAACAAACGAGTGTGGTCACGGCGGAGCCGGCAATTGCACCGATGGTAAATCCCAATAGTTTCATTTGATCGGAAAAAACAGGATTCTTTTCGAAACACGAAAATCGGACCAAAATCCAGGAATCACGATATTCCAGCGGATTCGAATTCCAGTACCGAATCCCGTGAGTTTTTCGCCATTCCATAGATCAATGTGCCCACCGCTTGCATTTGCATCTGCCTCGCCCTCGCGAGTCCAGTAGCCGTCAAACATGATGATGCCTGTTCGTCCTTCGACCCTATCCCTCCAATTGGTGCCGGTGACGTTTTCCGCCTTCCCCAGCCCTGCAAATGGTTGCAGCCTCAACCACTCGCCGAGCTCGTTGGCGCGCGTGGCAGTTGCTCGCCCGTTCAACAGGATACGCCCGATGCTCGACTGACCGCCAAGCGGCTTGACCAGTTTCGACGAAAAGGACTTCATTTCTATGCCGACCCGGTGAAGCGCGACGCTCAACCGAATGGCGCATTGATTGGTATAAGCGGGATTCTTATAAGGATTGCCCGACGGATACGCGGCCCACAGTTCCTTGAATGTTACTGCCCTGAGTTGCACACCCTTGATCGAATCAGGCGTCGTGTTCGTTGTTACGGTTGTCGGTCTGTTTGGCATGGCGGCCAGTCCTCGTGGGCAAGCGCATCCTCACCCCAATATACTTGGTAACTTCCGGAGATCTCGGTATGAATGCGCGGCAACCGACCGTTGGTATCGACGCGGCCCGCGATCGTCCGCCCATCGGCCATTTCTATCAAATACGGATAATTCTGAGATAGCGTAGTGCCGATGCAGGCGCGCACCTGTTCGTCATAGATGGGAGCAATGCGAGATCGTGGTGCGGTATCTTCTCTTTCGTCGATCTCCCCCATTCGCAGTTTCTTCTCGGCGCCGGCTGCATCTCGTGACGTCAGAATCATCTTCATGCCACGCTCGGCATAGAAGACGGGGGGCGGACTACATCCGCATACGTTGACATCGCCACTCAATGCCCACTGCCGACCATTGGGCCCCGTACCCGGCAAACGCGGACCTTCCGGCGCGATGAACCCTTCCTGTTTGCAAGCCGCGCAGTAGGTTTTCATGTAAAGCGTGGCGATCTGTACACGTGGGGGTGGACTGGAACACGTGACGAACTCCAGCCCTTCCGTAATCACGGCGTTACCGCCCCGGTCGCCCTTGGCAAGGAAATAGCGAATCATGCCGGCCAGCCACGGAACGTCCGGCCCGAACGCTTCTCGTCCGTAGCGGAATGAACCGCTGCCGACGCGATGACTGCCTTCTTGCCGTCCACGACAAGCCGACCACTCTGCGCGGCAAGCCGGCAAATAACCATGAAAGAAAATGCTGGTGACGCTTGCCCGTTGCTCATCTGGATTCCTCGTCGTCAATGGCTGGAATCAAAAATGCCCAATCCGCACGAGGCAATCAATCAGACGTATTCGAAATCGCAATCAATTAATGTGGGTCGACTATATGTTTTCAACACGAACAAGAGCCGGGCGACTTCACCTATCGTGACGATGCCCTTCCGCGTGAGAACGCGATACCTTCGCCTGGCGGCGACGCAATTCGAGCGGACCTGTCGCGACGATCCGGACAAGCGCCTCGACACACGCCTGCCCACTTGCCAACTCCCACCGCCCCCTGTCGCTACAATAGGCGCCATGAACGCCCCCACCTCCTCCGACACGCCCGAATCCGGCGACGCGCACATCGCGCGCAACCGGCTCGAAGCGCACCTGGACGCCGCGCCGCGCGCGTGGCCGCTCGACATCGTCGCTGCCACCGGCTCGACCAACGCCGACGTCGCGGCCCGGCTCAAGGCGCTGCCGCGCGGCCCGAACGCGTTGCCCGCGCCGCTCGTGCGCGTCGCGTTCGAGCAGACGGCCGGCCGCGGCCGGCAGGGCCGCCCGTGGTTCGCGCAGCCCGGCAATGCGCTGCTGTGCTCGGTCGGCTGCATCGTGCCGCGCGCCGTCGATGCGCTCGGCGGCCTCAGCATCGCGATCGGCGTCGCGCTCGCCGAAGGGCTGGCCACGCTGCCGCTCGACGCCCGCATGCGCGTCGCGCTCAAATGGCCGAACGACCTGCTGCTGACGGCCGCCGACGACGGCGCGCCGCGAATCGTCGGCAAGCTCGCCGGGATCCTGATCGAAACCGTCTGGACCACCGCCGACGCCACCGCCGTCGTGATCGGCTTCGGCATCAACGTGCGCGGCGCGCAAGCCGTGGCCGCGCAGGTCGACGCGCTGCGCGCGCGCGAAGCGACGCTCGCAAGCGGGCTGCCGCCCGCCGCGCTGTCGATCGCGTGCGCGTCGGCGAACCTCACCGATACGCTCGCCGCGTCGCTGAACGCGCTCACGCCCGCGCTCGCGCAATTCGGCGCCGACGGCCTCGCGCCGTTCCTGCCGCGCTGGCACGCGCTGCACGCATACGCGGGCCGCGAAGTCGTGCTGCTCGAACAGGGCGTCGAACGCGCACGCGGCATCGCGACGGGCATCGACGCGACCGGCCAGTTGCTGCTCGACACGCCGAACGGCGTACAGACGATCGCGGCCGGCGACGTGTCGCTGCGCGAAGCGCAATGAGCGAACCGTACCTGCTGATCGACGCCGGCAACAGCCGGATCAAATGGGCGCTCGCCGACGCGCGGCGCACGCTCGTCGACACGGGCGCGTTCGGCCACACGCGCGACGGCGGCGCCGATCCCGACTGGTCGCGCGTGCCGAGGCCGCGCGGCGCCTGGATCTCGAACGTCGCGGGCGCCGACGTGGCCGCACGGATCGACGCGCTGCTCGACGCACGCTGGCCGGGCCTGCCGCGCACGACGATCCGCTCGCGGCCCGCGCAATGCGGCGTGACGAACGGCTATACGACGCCCGAACAGCTCGGCAGCGACCGCTGGGCCGGCCTGATCGGCGCGCACGCGGCGTTTCCGGGCGAGCATCTGCTGATCGCGACGTTCGGCACCGCGACGACGCTCGAGGCACTGCGCGCGGACGGCCGGTTCACGGGCGGGCTGATCGCGCCGGGCTGGGCGCTGATGATGCGCGCGCTCGGCACGCACACCGCGCAGTTGCCGACGCTGACCACCGATATCGCAAGCGGCCTGCTCGCGGGCGCGCAGGCCGAGCCGTTCCAGGTCGATACGCCGCGCTCGCTGTCGGCCGGCTGCCTGTACGCGCAGGCCGGCCTCATCGAACGCGCATGGCGCGATCTCGCCGATGCCTGGCAGGCGCCCGTCCGGCTCGTGCTGGCAGGCGGTGCGGCAGACGACGTCGCACGTGCATTGACGGTCGCGCATACGCGGCATGACGCGCTGATCCTGTCCGGGCTCGCGCTGATCGCAGCCGATGCGGGCGACCCGGCAACGGCGCCGGATTGACGCGCGCGTGCCGGCGCGCGGCGGCGCGGGCCGATGCAAGCCCAGGCGGGCCCGCGTCACGCCGACGATGCAATACGCGCGGTGCCGCGCCTGCGGCCCGCACGAACGGTCAGGTCAACGGAAACCATGAAAAAAGCCGGCCCTTCGGCCGGCTCGACTGAACGACGTGAACCACGTCAATGACGACAAGGAGTTTCGACGATGCTGCGCTGGCTGATCGCTGTTCTCTTTCTCGCCAACATGCTCGCGTTCGTGGTGGCGCGCGGCGTGTTCGGGCCGCTGCCGGCGGCCGGCCCGCGCGAACCCGGCGTGCTGTCGCGGCAGGTGCGGCCCGACGCATTGCGCGTGACACCGCTCATGCGCGCGACCGACCAGCCCGTGGTCGGCGGCCCGATCGCGGCGCCGGCCGTCACGACCGCGCCGCTCGCGGCATCGGCCCCGTGACGGCGCCGCGCCGCGCTCAGGACTGTTGCGCGCGCACCTTCTTCAGCAACGCGGTGGTCGAGCGATCGTGCTCGAACGGAATCGCCAGCGCCCGGCCGCCCCAGCCGCGCACGAGCGCCGATTCCGGCAGCGCGTCCATGTCGTAATCGCCGCCCTTCACGAGGATGTCCGGACGGACGGCCTCGATCAGCGACACGGGCGTCTTTTCCCCGAACGTCACGACCCAGTCGACGCTTTCCAGCGCCGCGAGCAATGCCGCGCGATCCTCTTCGCGGTTGATCGGCCGGTCGTCGCCCTTGCCGAGCATGCGCACCGACGCATCGCTGTTCACGCCGACGATCAGGCACGCGCCGAGCGCTTTCGCATCGGCGAGATACGTGACGTGACCGCGATGCAGGATGTCGAACACGCCGTTGGTGAACACGACGGGCGACGGCAGCGACGCACGCAGCGCGACGAGGGCGTCACGGGTGATCAGCTTGCGTTCGAAGGTGGCGGACATGATGGAGATCGGACGGAATGAACCACGGCGCGCGCGACGGCAGCGCCAGATAAAAAGCCCGCCGGACCGGCCGGGCGGGCTTCACGCAACACACGCGACACCGGCCGCGAGCCGGGCGCGAATCGGGCACGACGCGCGCCGGCGCCGGCACCTGCCGGCCTCAGGCCGGCTGCGCGGCCGACGACGGGCCGCTTTCGGCCTGCAGGCGGCTGGTGACTTCCTTGCGGTAGCGGTTCAGCTCCTGCGCGGTCGCGAACGTGCGCTCGAACAGGATCGACAGGTTGTGCAGGATCCGCTCGACCACCTTCTTCTCCCACTCGCCGTCGAAGCGGATCTGCTCGTCGAGCCAGCGCTCGAGCCATTCCGGATCCGGCAGGCGCGATTGCACGGTGTCGCGCGGGAACAGCGCCTGGTTCACGTGCAGGTTGGTCGGGTGCAGCGGCTTCTCGGTGCGGCGCGCCGACGCCATCAGCACGCCGATCTTCGCGAAGGCCGCACGTGCGACGTCGCCGCTGTTGTTCAGCGCCTTCTTCATGTAGCGCAGATACGCGCCGCCATGACGCGCCTCGTCGCGCGAAATCGTTTCGTAGATCTGCTTGATGACGGGCTCGGTGTGCCAGTCGGCCGCGCAGCGGTACCAGTGGTTCAAACGGATCTCGCCGCAGAAGTGCAGCATCAGCGTCTCGAGCGGCGGCGCAGGATCGAACTGGAAACGCACCGCGTGCAGTTCCTCCTCCATCGGCACCAGCTCCGGCTTGAAGCGGCGCAGGTATTCCATCAGCACGAGCGAATGCTTCTGCTCCTCGAAGAACCACACGCTCATGAACGCGGAAAAGTCGCTGTCGTGCTGGTTGTCGCGCAGGAACATTTCCGTCGCGGGCAGCGCCGACCATTCGGTGATCGCGTTCATCTTGATCGTCTTCGCCTGCTCGTCGGTGAGCAGCGAAGCGTCGAACTTGTCCCACGGAATGTCCTTCTCCATGTCCCAGCGGACAGCTTCGAGCGACCTGTAAAGTTCCGGATAAAGCATGGTGTTCATGATGGTCCCACCCCTGTTCTGCGCAATGCGACTTCTCTAAACGTGACTGTTGCCGCGCAAGCGCGCCACGCGCGCTTTTTGCAGCCAAGACTCTAATTTTACGCGGGAAACCGGCCCGCCGGACGCTGATTCCTCGTCCGGCTGCCGGGCGGCCGCGTCGCCGCCGTTGGGCATGCCGCAACCCGCTCCGTTCGGACGGAGCCGGCCGCGCTTGCCTGAGTGGGGGGCCGGCGCTGGCCGGCTCGTTGGCGCGCCCGTCCCCTGCCCCAGGCGGGTTCCCCGAAAGGTCCCGTGCGGATGCCGGATCGGCGGGCTGCTCGATATGGTGTATACGGCGGCGGCCATGATAGCACGCGTGCATGACGCTTCCGAGACGCCGGCCCGGTCGCGCGCCGCCAACCGGGATGCGGCGATCGGTCGCGGCCGGCCGTCGCGAAAACGCAACCTTGCATTGCGCCTGCGCGTGTCAGACCCGTATTTCGTCGGTCGCGAGGCCGTCTTCGGGCGGCGTGCCGGCCGCCGGCGCGCTGCTGCCGTCCGCCTGCGCGATCCAGCCGGCGAGCGTCTCGCGCTGCGCGCGGCCGTCGCGGTAGCCGAGCTCGATCAGCTCGCGCGTGAAGGCTTCCTCGAACAGCAGGTAGCTGGCGAACGACGCGCCGGCCGGCTGGCTGCCGCCGATCGCGCCGAGCAGCCCGCGCATCGTCGCCGGCATCTGCTTCAGGTGCTTCGCGGCAATCAGCTCGATGCGCTCGGACGGCGCGATCGCGAGCACGTCGACGTGCCGCCAGCCGCTGTCGATCTCGACCTGGTGCGGCAAGTGCTCGATCATCCGGTTGATGTGCTCGATCCGTTCGATGTCCGAGCCGATCGAGTCGAGGAACACGCTCGCGAGCACCTGCTGGCCGATCTGCGCGGGCGTCGGGTAGCCACGCGCCCGGCCCGCGCCGTTCGCGGCCGGAATCTCGGGCCGCGGGTCGGCAGCGCCCACGACGACGATCCGGTCCGCGCCGAAGTGGATCGCCGGCGACAGCGGCGCGATCTGCCGGATCGAGCCGTCGCCGAAGTACTCGACCTGTCCGTCGAGCACGAGCGGCACGGCGGGAAACACGAACGGAATGGCCGACGACGCGAGCAGGTGCGACGCCGACAGATCGACGAGCCGCGCGGTGCGCTGCGCGCGCCGCCACGCCTGGATCGGCTCGGCTGCCTGGTAGAACGTGAGGTGCCGGCCACTCGAATAGCTGAGCGCGGTGACCGCGAGCGCGTGCAGCAGGCGCGCCTCGAGCATCTGCTCGATCCGGTGGAAGCTCAGCTCGCGCTGCAGCAGGTGCGCGAGCGGCGTGTTGTCGAGCAGCCCGCGCGGCGAGCGGCGGGCCGCCCAGCCGAACGTCATCGTCGCGAGCCAGCGCGCGCCGGCGCCCGCGATGCCGAGCCAGTCGGTGCGATACACGTAATCGGCGCGCAACGGCTCCCAGAATTCGAGCAGGCGCCGCACGCCATGGGAAAAGTCGTCCGCGTGGCTCGCGATCGACGTCGCGTTGATCGCGCCGGCCGACGAACCGCACACGACCGTGAACGGCACCGTGTGCCGCTGCGGATCGGCCTCGCGCGCGATCTCGGCCAGCGCCTTCAGCACGCCGACCTGGTATGCGGCGCGCGCGCCGCCTCCCATCAGAACGAGCGCGAGTCGCATGATCGACCTGCTACCTGCGCCGCATCACGTCGAGCGCTTCGGCGGACGCGTTTCGGGCGACGAAGCGGCCGCCGCGCGCGCCGCGGCCGAACCGGACGGCTTCGCGGCGCGCTTGGCCGCGGGCTTGCGCGGCGCGGCCGCGGCGGGCTTCGCGGCGGGTTCCGGCGCGGCGGCGGGCTCGGGCGACGCGGCGCCCGGCGCCGCAGGCTGCATGCCCGGCTGCGCCATCGCGAGGCTCGCGAGCTGGTTGAATTGCGTCTGCAGCAGGTTCCACCAGCCGGCCGGATCGAACGGCTGCTGCGCGGGGTCGCCTTCCGGCGCATCCGGTGCGGGCGCGGCCTCGCCCGCCGAGGTTTTCGCGGCCTGCGCGGCTGCGACCGCCGCGTCCTCGGCCGCCGACATCGAGCTCTGCGCGAACGCGCCGAACGCGCGCAGCGTCGCGAGCGTCGCGCGCTGCACCTCGAGCGCCTGGATCGCGGACTGCAGCATCCCGAGATTGAGCTTCAGCCACTGCTCGACCGCGCGCAGATCGGTGATCCGCTTGTCGAGCTCCTCGACGCTCGTGAGCGGCGACATCATGTCGGACATGCTCGACAGCGACGGCGGCAGCCCGTGCGCGGCGCCCGGAAAGGGCGCCATCCCGCCGAACGGCGACATCCGGATCATGTCCCACATCCGGTCCATCATGTCGGCGGGCTGGAACCCGGCAAAGCCGGCGAAAGGGTTGGCGCCGGAGGCATCGGTCGTCATACGGGCATCCTGGTTGACTGGGGGGAGCGAGGCGGCCGTGCGTCGCGCGGCCGCCCATGATTCGATCATAGCGCGCGCGTCAGAACGGCGCGTCGCCGGGAAACGCGGGCGGGCGCCGCTCGCGCAGCGAGCGGATGCCTTCCTGCACGTCGGGCCCCGAAAAGCCCACGAATTCGAGCGCGAGCGACGTATCGAAGGTCGGCCCGGCCGTGCGCAGCCAGTTGTTCAGCGCGTACTTGGTCCAGCGGATCGCCGACTGCGAACCGCGCGCGAGCCGTTCGGCCACGTCGTACGCCTTCGGCAGCAGGTCGGCGGGCTCGACCGCGAGCGAGACCAGCCCGATCCGTTCGGCCTCCTCGCCGCTCACGGGCTCGCACAGCATCAGGTAGTACTTCGCCTTCGCCATCCCGCACAGCAGCGGCCACACGATCGCCGCGTGGTCGCCGGCCGCGACGCCGAGCCGCGTGTGGCCGTCGATGATGCGCGCATCCTTCGCGGCGATCGAGATGTCGGCGAGCAGCCCGGCGACGAGCCCCGCGCCGACGGCCGGGCCATGCATCGCCGACACGATCGGCTTGCTGCAATTGATCACGTTGTAGACGAGGTCGCGCGCCTCGCGCCACACGCGGGCGCGCACGTCGAAATCGTTCGCCATGTCCTCGACGAGCGCGAGATCGCCGCCCGCCGAAAAGCCCTTGCCTTCGCCGCGGATCACCGCGACGCGCGTGTCGGGATCGCGATCGACATCGCGCCAGATGTCGGCGAGCTCGCGATGCATGCGCGCGTTCGCGGTCGCGAGGCCGCTGCGGTTCGCCCCCTCGCCGCTCATCACGATATCGAGCACGCCATGATCGCGGCGCGTCACCTTCAGTGCTTCGTAACCGCCGTACGCGGCGAGATCGGCCATCTGCTGCTCCTTGTTCGAGGCGCTCGAACGCTTGAATCGAGTGTAGCCAAGCCCGCGCGGTCAAACATCGGGCGAAACCCGGCGCGCGGGCCGAGGCCGGGTGCCGCCGCCGCGTTGCCTATGCCGCGCCGTCGGGTGGGGAAACCGACTGCTCGATCGCGCCGAAGATCGACTTGCCGGCCGCATCGAACATCTCGATGCGCACGGTATCGCCGTAACGCATGAATTCGGTCTGCGGCGCGCCGTGCTCGATCGTCTCGAGGCAGCGCTTCTCGGCGATGCAGCAGTAGCCGCGCTTCGCATCCTTGTTCGATACCGTACCGGAGCCGACGATCGAGCCGGCACGCAGGTTGCGCGTCTTCGCCGCGTGCGCGATCAGCTGGCCGAAGTGGAACACCATGTCGGTGCCCGCATCGGGCTGCCCCACCTTCTTGCCGTTCCAGTGGACGATCATCGGGCGGTGCACGCGGCCCTCGCGCCATTCGTCGCCGAGCTCGTCCGGCGTGACGGCGACCGGCGCGAACGCGGTGGCGGGCTTGCTCTGGAAGAAGCCGAAGCCCTTCGCGAGTTCGGCCGGAATCAGGTTGCGCAGCGACACGTCGTTCGCGAGCGTGACGAGCCGCACGGCCTTCAGCGCGGCGTCGGGCGACGCGCTCATCGGCACGTCGCCGGTGATCACCGCGACTTCGGCCTCGAAATCGATGCCCCATTCCTCGGACGGGCACACGACGTCGTCGCGCGGCCCCAGGAAATCGTCGCTGCCGCCCTGATACATCAGCGGATCGGTCCAGAACTCGGGCGGCATCTCCGCGCCGCGCGCGCGGCGCACGAGCTCGACGTGGTTCACGTACGCGGAGCCGTCGGCCCACTGGAACGCGCGCGGCAGCGGCGCCATGCAGTTGGCCGGATCGAACGCGAACGCGTTGCGCGCGCGGCCGTGGTTCAGTGCGTCGTACAGGTCGCGCAGTTGCGGCGCGTAGAACGCCCAGTCGTCGAGGACGCGCTGCAACGTCGGCGCGACCGCATCGGCGATCGCCGCGGTGTGCAGGTCGCGCGACACGACGATCAGCTGGCCGTCGCGCGTGCCGTCCTTCAGCGAAGCAAGTTTCATAGGGAGGATCTGCCGTTGTAGTGACGATGGAGGGAATCTATTTTACGATGGTGAATCCATGCGGCGCGCCCCGATCGCGCGCGCCGTTTTCACCCCGTTTCCTGCCGCATTTTCGCGCACCCGTTGCCCATGCCCGCCAGCCCGCTTCCCGACGACGATCTCACCGACTCCGATACCGACGACACCGCGTCCGGCGAACACGGCGAGAAGGTCCGTTCCGGCATCCAGTCGATCGAGGTCGGCTTCCGCCTGCTCGACGTGCTGACGAGCGAGCCGCGCGCGATGATGCTGCGCGATCTCGCGCAGCGCGCGGGCATGAGCCCGGCGAAGGCGCACCGCTACCTGGTCAGCTTCTCGCGGCTCGGCGTCGTGTCGCAGGATCCCGTCTCGGGCCGCTACGAGCTCGGCGGCTTCGCGCTGCAGATGGGCCTCGCGCGGCTCGCGCGCGTCGACGGCGTGAAGCTCGCGCGGATCGCGCTGACCGAATTCCGCGACCGCCTCGACCAGACGGTCGGCATCGCGGTATGGGGCAACCAGGGGCCGACGATCGTGCACTGGATGGAATCGAGCCATCCGGCGAAGGCGTCGCTGAAGCTCGGCGACGTGATGCCGCTGCTCGGCTCCGCGACGGGCCTGCTGTTCGCCGCGTACCTGCCGCGCAGCAAGACCGCCGCGATGCTCGAGCGCGAACTCGCCGATACGCGCCGCTCGCCGCACCACGGCGGCCCGCGCACGCTCGACGAAGTCGACGCCGTGCTCGCCGACGTGCGCCGGCACGAGGCCGCGCGCGTCGAGGGGATGCTGCTGCCGACGATCCACGCGTTCTGCATGCCGGTGTTCGACGCGGTCGGCGAACTCGCGCTCGCGATCGTCGCGCTCGGCCAGGAAGGCTCGTTCGACATCGCGTGGGGCGGCGAGATCGACACGGCGCTGCGCGCGTGCGCGCGGAAACTGTCTTACGAACTCGGCTATAGTCCCGACGCACGCGACGCCTGACGCCTCCGGCTCACCCCACGTCACGCGTCGCGAACGCGCGGCGCATCCGGCGGTCCGATTCCTGTGGCGCGCGCCGCGCGCCCGACGTCACGCACGCGCCCCGACCCCGTTCCGATGCCCATGCAGCCTGCCGACCTTCGCCCGAGTTACGCCCCGCCCCGCCGCTGGCTGCGCGTGGGCGTCGCGCTCGTCGCCGTGCTGGTGCTGCACGCGCTCGCGGGGTTCTGGCTGATGCGCAACCGCGAATCGTTCACGCCGCCGCCGCCCGCCGACATCCCCGTGCAGATCGAACTGCTGAAACCGCGGCCGATCGAACGCCAGCCTGCGCCGCCAGAGTCGAAGCCGGTCGAACGTCCGGCCGCACCCGCCGCGCCGAAGGCGGCCCCGCCGAAACCCGCGCCGCCGGACGAACCGGTCCTCACGTCGACGCAGACGGCCGAGCACGGCGAACCGCCCGCTGCCGCCGCGTCCGCCGCGAGCGGCGTACCGGGCGCGTCGGGCGCGCACGCCGCGCCGGCCGCCGGCGCCAGCGCCGCGACGCCGGGGCCTGCCGCGAGCGGCGTGAAGTTCGCCGCGCCGCCGTCCGGCGACCTGCAGTACGACACGTTCTACAACGGCATGCAGAACATGATCGGCACGATCCGCTGGCGCACCGACGGGCACACCTACGACCTGTCGGTGTCGATGCCCGTGCCGTTCGTCGGCCCGTTCGCCTATCGCAGCGAAGGCCGCATCGATGCATTCGGCGTCGCGCCCGACCGTTACGTCGAGAAGCGGGGCAAGCGGCCGGAGGACATCGCGATCTTCAACCGCGAGATCCGGCAGGTCGTGTTCACGCGCACGCCGAACAACGCGCCGCTGCCCGATGGCGTGCAGGACCGCTTCAGCATGCTGATGCAGTTGTCGGGGCTCGTGCGCGGCAATCCTTCCGCCTACAAGCCGGGCGTCACGCAGCAGTTCTTCGTGATCGACAACAACAGCGGCGAGACCTGGCCGATCACCGTGATCGGCGACGAGCAGGTGCAGACGCAGGCCGGCGTCATCGCCGCACGGCACTTCATGCGCCTGCCGCGCCGCGACGGCGACACGCGCCGCATCGACATGTGGCTCGCGCCGTCGCTCGGCTGGCTGCCCGCGCGGCTCGTGCAGACCGAGCCGAACGGCGCGCAGATCGAGCTGCTGTGGCACGGCCGCCTCGCCGCACCGGACGTGCCTGCGGATGCAGCACCGCCCGGCGGCGCAACGAGCGCGCCCGACGCCGCACCGGCGCCCGATGTGCCGGCCGCGCCGCCCGCGCAAGCGGCGCCGTCCACGCCCGCTGCAACCGTGCAACCACCGGCCTCCTCGGTTGTCACACAGTAAAAAACATGCACGAATCGGCAATTTCGACCGATTACAGTTTTCCCGGAAATGGCCGATGACACTCTTTAACAACTATTTCAGTCCACCGGCTCACAATGAGAAACGTTTGATAGACATCGGCTTCTAACCGATACACCCCACGCGAACGGGAGGAACGGGGTGTGCAGCGCAAGCCCCTTGAAACCGGCAAGGCTTGCCCCACCTAGGGGACAACAAGGCCAGATGCCACTGCGAAGAGGAGTGCCGCCATGCAAATGATCTACAACAGCCCCAACTACTGCGTCGTCGAATTTGCGCCGCAGGCCGGCCATCACCTGATGAATGCCGGCGGATATGAAATCGTCGACAAGAACGCGCAGCGCGAGATCTTCATCGACGGCGAACTTGCCGAACGATTCCGCGCGCACGTGAAGCAGTTGATCGAGGATGAACCGTCGCTCGACGAGGTCGACGAATTCCTCGGACAATTCGACAGCCTGATGATGATGCCCGTCGTGCTGCACTGACGACTCGCGGCCCGGCGCGCCACGCGGCCGGGCCATTCGCCGCGCATCGACGCGGCGCCGCGTGCACTCCGATCCTGCCCCCGTCCGGCTCGCCGGCGGGGGCTTTCATTTGGCGGCCGCCCGGCCGGCGCGGCCAGGGCGGCGACCGCTTGACGCACCGGCTACAATGACGGTTTTCCGTCTTCGCCGGTCTTCCGCCCATGTCTGCGACTCCTCTCGCCGCTTCCGTCCCGCTCGACGCGCGCTACACGCGCGGCGCCGCCCTGCCCGCGCTGCTCAAATCGCGCATCCTGATCCTCGACGGCGCGATGGGCACGATGATCCAGCGCTACAAGCTCGACGAGGCCGCGTATCGCGGCGAGCGCTTCAAGGATTTCCCGCGCGACATCAAGGGCAACAACGAGCTGCTGTCGCTCACGCAGCCGCAGATCATCCGCGAGATCCACGACCAGTACTTCGCGGCCGGCGCCGACATCGTCGAAACCAACACGTTCGGCGCGACGACCGTCGCGCAGGCCGACTACGGGATGGAAGATCTCGTCGTCGAGATGAACGTCGAATCGGCGAAGCTCGCACGCGAATCGGCCGCGAAATACGCGACGCCGGACAAGCCGCGCTTCGTCGCGGGCGCGATCGGGCCGACGCCGAAGACGGCCAGCATCTCGCCGGACGTCAACGATCCGGGCGCCCGCAACGTCACGTTCGACGAGCTGCGCACGTCGTACTACCAGCAGGCGAAGGCGCTGCTCGACGGCGGCGTCGACCTGTTCCTCGTCGAGACGATCTTCGACACGCTGAACGCGAAGGCCGCCCTGTTCGCGCTCGACGAGCTGTTCGAGGACACCGGCGAGCGCCTGCCGATCATGATCTCGGGCACCGTCACCGATGCGTCGGGCCGGATCCTGTCGGGCCAGACCGTCGAGGCGTTCTGGAATTCGCTGCGTCACGCGAAGCCGCTCACGTTCGGCCTGAACTGCGCGCTCGGCGCGGCGCTGATGCGTCCGTACATCGCCGAGCTCGCGAAGCTGTGCGACACCTACGTGTCGTGCTACCCGAACGCGGGCCTGCCGAACCCGATGAGCGACACCGGTTTCGACGAAACGCCCGACGTCACGTCGGGCCTGCTGAAGGAATTCGCGCAGGCCGGGCTCGTGAACCTCGCGGGCGGCTGCTGCGGCACGACGCCCGAGCACATCGCCGAGATCGCGAAGGCGCTCGCCGACGTGAAGCCGCGCCGCTGGCCGAACCAGTACAGCGACAACGCCTGACCCGCCTGCCCCACGTCCTTCATCACCAAATTCGCACCGCCATGACCGATCACATGATGCGCCTTGCCGGCCTCGAGCCGTTCAACGTCACGCCCGGGACGCTCTTCATCAACGTCGGCGAACGCACCAACGTCACCGGCTCGAAGGCGTTCGCACGGATGATCCTCAACGGCCAGTTCGACGAGGCGCTCGCCGTCGCGCGCCAGCAGGTCGAGAACGGCGCGCAGGTGATCGACGTCAACATGGACGAGGCGATGCTCGATTCGAAGGCGGCGATGGTGCGCTTCCTGAATCTGATCGCATCCGAGCCGGACATCGCGCGCGTGCCGATCATGATCGACTCGTCGAAGTGGGACGTGATCGAAGCCGGCCTCAAGTGCGTGCAGGGCAAGGCGATCGTGAACTCGATCTCGCTGAAGGAAGGCGAGGACGCGTTCCGCCACCACGCGAACCTGATCCGCCGCTACGGCGCGGCCGCGGTCGTGATGGCGTTCGACGAGACCGGCCAGGCCGATACGTACGAGCGCAAGACCGAGATCTGCAAGCGCTCGTACGACTTCCTCGTGAACGAAGTCGGCTTCCCGCCGGAGGACATCATCTTCGACCCGAACATCTTCGCGGTCGCGACGGGCATCGAGGAGCACAACAACTACGCGGTCGACTTCATCGAGGCGACGCGCTGGATCAAGCAGAACCTGCCGTACGCGAAGGTGAGCGGCGGCGTGTCGAACGTGTCGTTCTCGTTCCGCGGCAACGACCCGGTGCGCGAGGCGATCCACACCGTGTTCCTGTATCACGCGATCCAGGCCGGGATGGACATGGGCATCGTGAACGCGGGCCAGCTCGGCGTGTACGCCGATCTCGACGCGGAGCTGCGCGAGCGTGTCGAGGACGTGATCCTGAACCGCCGCGCGGATTCCACCGATCGCCTGCTCGAGATCGCCGACAAGTTCAAGACCGGCGCCGCGAAGAAGGAAGAGAACCTCGAATGGCGCAACCAGCCGGTCGAGAAGCGCCTCGCGCACGCGCTCGTGCACGGCATCACGACCTTCATCGTCGAGGACACCGAAGAAGCGCGCGCGAAGATCGCCGCGGCCGGCGGCCGTCCGATCAACGTGATCGAAGGGCCGCTGATGGACGGGATGAACGTCGTCGGCGACCTGTTCGGCCAGGGCAAGATGTTCCTGCCGCAGGTGGTGAAATCGGCGCGCGTGATGAAGCAGGCGGTCGCGCACCTGATCCCGTTCATCGAGGAAGAAAAGCGCCTGCTCGCGGAAGCGGGCGGCGACGTGCGCGCGAAGGGCAAGATCGTGATCGCGACCGTGAAGGGCGACGTGCACGACATCGGCAAGAACATCGTGTCGGTCGTGCTCCAGTGCAACAACTTCGAAGTGGTCAACATGGGCGTGATGGTCCCGTGCAACGAGATCCTCGCGAAGGCGAAGGTCGAAGGCGCGGACATCATCGGGCTGTCTGGCCTCATCACGCCGAGCCTCGAGGAAATGGCGTACGTCGCGTCCGAAATGCAGCGCGACGACTACTTCCGCGTGAAGAAGATTCCGCTGCTGATCGGCGGCGCGACGACGTCGCGCGTGCACACGGCCGTGAAGATCGCGCCGCACTACGAAGGCCCGGTCGTCTACGTGCCCGATGCGTCGCGCTCGGTGTCGGTCGCGTCGAACCTGCTGTCCGACGAAGGCGCGGCGAAGTATCTCGACGAGCTGAAGTCCGACTACGAACGCATTCGCGACCAGCACGCGAACCGCAAGGCGCAGCCGATGGTCACGCTCGCCGAGGCGCGCGCGAACAAGACCAAGGTGGACTGGGCCGGCTACCAGCCGGTGAAGCCGAAGTTCACCGGCCGCCGCGTGTTCAGGAACTACGACCTGAACGAGCTCGCGAACTACATCGACTGGGGCCCGTTCTTTCAGACCTGGGATCTCGCCGGCCCGTACCCGGCGATCCTGAACGACGAGATCGTCGGCGAATCGGCGCGGCGTGTGTTCTCCGACGCGAAGTCGATGCTCGCGCGCCTGATCCAGGGGCGCTGGCTGACCGCGAACGGCGTGATCGCGCTGCTGCCGGCGAACACCGTCAACGACGACGACATCGAGATCTACAGCGACGAGTCGCGCTCCGAGGTGCTGCTCACGTGGCGCAACCTGCGCCAGCAGAGCGTGCGCCCGGTGGTCGACGGCGTGATGCGGCCGAACCGCTCGCTCGCCGACTTCATCGCGCCGAAGGAATCGGGCGTCGCCGACTACATCGGGATGTTCGCGGTGACGGCCGGCCTCGGCGTCGACGTGAAGGAAAAGCAGTTCGAAGCCGATCACGACGACTACAGCGCGATCATGCTCAAGGCGCTCGCCGACCGCTTCGCGGAAGCGTTCGCCGAAGCGATGCACGCGCGCGTGCGGCGCGAGCTGTGGGGCTATGCGAGCGGCGAGACGCTCGACAACGACGCGCTGATCGCCGAGAAATACGCGGGCATCCGCCCGGCGCCCGGCTACCCGGCCTGCCCCGACCACCTCGTGAAGCGCGACATGTTCGACGTGCTGCACGCGGACGAGATCGGCATGAGCGTGACCGACTCGCTGGCGATGCTGCCGGCGGCGAGCGTGTCGGGCTTCTACCTCGCGCATCCGGACAGCCGTTACTTCTCGGTCGGTAAAATCGGGCAGGATCAGCTCGAGGACTATGCACGGCGCATGGCGCTGTCGCTCGACGACGCACGCCGCGCGCTCGCGCCGCAGTTGTAATCGAGCCGCGGCGCGCAGCCGCGACTTACCGTCACGCGCCCCGATCTCGGGGCGCGTTGTCTACCCCACCACTTATTCAGGATAACTAATCTCAATATTCGTCGATCAACGCTGCAATCTCTCGACCCGACACTCGCCCAGCCATGCCTTCCTTCGAGATCAGGATCACCGAAACACCGCTCGACGCCGCCACCCCGTTCCCGCCCACCCGCTATCGCGGCGAAAGCTGGGACCTGAGCCACTTGCGCCCGTTGACGTTCACCTGCGATCTGGAAACCGGCTTCGACGTGACGGTTCTGGTCCTGTTCTCCTGTCACTGCTTCACACGCAGCCTCAAATGAGACGGGCGGACCCGCGACACCATTCCAGACGACGAGATCTACGACGACGGCCGCGAGACACGTGTGCTCTGCGCGGACCGGTATCGCGCGTCACGGCAGCTGTTGCGCGGCGTGATCGTCGGGCTGGCGACGCGGCGGATCGTTGTCGCGGATGAACGGCAGCCCAATTTCGTGACGGTGGAAGAGGTCGCGTCAGACGGCACGCAGCGCGTGTATGCCGTGTTCTTCGAGGTGGCGAAGGACCGGATCAGGAAACGCCGGCTCATCCTGCGCGTGCAGTCGGCCTACGTGCTGGATGGCGGACTCACCCGACGCCAGCGGGAAGCCCGGAAAGTCGCGTTGCGCACGTTGCTGCGCGCAAGCCTGGAAGGCCGCAAGATCCGGGCGTAGAAAAACCAACGGCCGCCTTTCGGCAGCCGTCGCATGCGGGATTCTCTTTCCGTCTTTCGACGAAATACCCACTCCAGGTGGGACCCGGTTGCCCGGGCGGCGCTATGTTTTCGCACCCGCTTTCACATAGTCTTGCATTGAATTATAAGGAATTTCACCTATCGGTCAAGGCAGGCCCGCACTGCCGCCCCATTTCGTCGCGCCCGCCTTCTGCCCTGTCGCCATTTCATCAGACAAAATAAAAAGCCCGCTCGAAAGCGGGCTTTTCCTGTCTGGCCGACCGTTCGATCCGCCGGGCAAGGAAGAAGGAAGCTCAGAAGCCCCAGTGCACGTCGGCTTGGCCAGCCTTCGCTTCGCGCAGCATCGTCAGGAACGGCGCGACGCGCTGCGCCAGGCTCGGCGGCACTTCGTGGTGCGCGTGGTCGGCTTCGTCCTCGTGGAAATGGCCGGCGTGCTCGGCGCGCTCCTGCTTCGCCTGCGCGACCGCGCCTTCCAGCTTGGCGATCGCGTGGTCCAGTTCGTCGTGCGTAATGACACCGCGCTCGCCCAGCTGCTTGCCGACGAGACCCAGCACATACACGGCGAAATCCTTCAGCACGTCGAGATCCTGTGCCGCCTTGCTCTTGAACGTAATCATGACAATTCCCTTTTCATCTTGTTGTGCCTGCGCGGCGAGGTTGGGGAACGCCGGCAGACCGGCGTCCGGCCTCGCGGACGCGGGCCGCCTGAGCGGCATATTAGCACCTGTTAAAATTCTGCGATCCCTGAAACGCGCGCTTAAAAAGCGCGCCGGCGGGCCGGCGTTTCCGGCCCCCACCAACGAAGCCTTCTACCAGCATGCTGCCAGCACACAAACAGACCCTCGAAGCCCTGCTCGCGGATAGCGTCAAGCAGGTCGCACACGCGCTGAAAGGCGCCGACGCAGCATTCGTCGCCCCGACCATCACGCTGGAGCGCCCGAAGGTCGCCGCGCACGGCGACGTCGCGTGCAACGTCGCGATGCAGCTCGCGAAGCCGCTGGGCACGAACCCGCGCCAGCTCGCCGAACGGATCGTCGCCGCGCTCACCGCGCAGCCGGCCGCGCAAGGCCTCGTCGAAGCCGCCGAGATCGCCGGCCCCGGCTTCATCAACCTGCGCCTGTCGGCGGCCGCGAAGCAGGCGGTGATCGCCGCCGTGTTCGAGCAGGGCCGCGCGTTCGGCACGTCGGATCGCGAGAAAGGCAAGCGGGTGCTGCTCGAATTCGTATCGGCCAACCCGACCGGCCCGCTGCACGTCGGCCACGGCCGCCAGGCCGCGCTCGGCGACGTGCTCGCCAACGTGATCGCGAGCCAGGGCTACGCGGTGCACCGCGAGTTCTACTACAACGACGCCGGCGTGCAGATCGGCAACCTCGCGATCTCGACGCAGGCGCGCGCCCGCGGCCTGAAGCCGGGCGACGCGGGCTGGCCGGAAGCCGCGTACAACGGCGAGTACATCGCCGACATCGCGCGCGACTACCTGAACGGCGAAACGGTCGCCGCATCGGACGGCGAGCCGGTCAAGGGCGCGGGCGACGTCGAGGATCTCGACGCGATCCGCAAGTTCGCGGTCACGTACCTGCGTCGCGAGCAGGACATGGACCTGCAGGCGTTCGGCGTGAAGTTCGACCAGTACTACCTCGAGTCGTCGCTGTACAGCGAGGGCCGCGTCGAGAAGACGGTCGACGCGCTGGTCAAGGCCGGCATGACCTACGAGCAGGACGGCGCGCTGTGGCTGCGCACGACCGACGAAGGCGACGACAAGGATCGCGTGATGCGCAAGTCGGACGGCACGTACACGTACTTCGTGCCGGACGTCGCATACCACGTGACGAAGTGGGAACGCGGCTTCACGAAGGTGATCAACATCCAGGGTTCGGACCACCACGGCACGATCGCGCGCGTGCGCGCCGGCCTGCAGGGCCTGCACATCGGGATCCCGAAGGGCTATCCCGACTATGTGCTGCACAAGATGGTCACCGTGATGCGCGACGGGCAGGAAGTGAAGATCTCGAAGCGCGCGGGCAGCTACGTGACGGTGCGCGACCTGATCGAATGGTCGGGCGGCGCGGCGGCGGGCCAGGAAGCGGCCCCCGACCTGATCGACGAGGCGACCATCACGCGCGGCCGCGACGCGGTGCGCTTCTTCCTGATCTCGCGCAAGGCCGATACCGAGTTCGTGTTCGACATCGATCTCGCGCTGAAACAGAACGACGAAAACCCGGTCTATTACGTCCAGTACGCGCATGCGCGGATCTGCTCGGTGCTCAACGAACTGAAGTCGCGCTACAACGTCGACGTCGCGCAACTGCCGGGCGCCGACCTGTCGCAGTTGACGAGCGCACAGGCGGCATCGCTGATGCAGAAGCTGGCCGAGTATCCGGACATGCTCACGCACGCGGCGAACGAGCTGGCGCCGCACGCGGTCGCGTTCTACCTGCGCGATCTCGCTGGCGAATTCCACTCGTTCTACAATGCGGAGCGCGTGCTGGTCGACGACGAAGCGCCGCGCAATGCGCGCGCCGCGCTGCTCGCCGCGACCCGGCAGGTGCTCGAGAACGGCCTGACGGTGCTCGGCGTGTCCGCCCCCGCCAAGATGTAAGGATGTCCGCGCGGCCCGAACCGGGCCGCGACTGGCTGCGGCAACGCCCGCCGTCGGATTGCCCGCCGTCGGGCGCCCGTCGCAGCCCTCTCACGATTCTTTTTGCAGGTGACTCAAGCAATGGCACAACCACGCCGAACTTCGAAGCAATCGAAACAAGCCGGAGGGACATTTCTTGGAATCGTACTGGGCCTGATCGTCGGCCTCGCGATCGCCGTGGTGGTGGCGCTCTACATCACGCGTTCGCCGTCGCCGTTCGTGTCGAAGGTCGCGCCGCCGCAGGCCGACAACGGCGCGAGCCAGCCGCAGCAGTTCGACCCGAACCGCGCGCTGCAGGGCAAGACGCCCGGCCAGCCGGTGCCGCAGGCCGCGCAATCCGCACCGCCGAACACCGCGCCCGGCCAGGCCGCGAACCAGACTCAGGGCGGCGGCCTGCTGCCCGAGCCGCAGATCGTCGAAGTGCCGCCGTCGGGCAACGCGAACGGCGCCACCGGCTCGAGCAACGCCACCGCGTCGAACAATCCGTCGTCGGGCAACGGCGTCGCCGTCGCACCGAAGCCGGCCGACACCACGCCGCCGCCGAAGAAGACGCAACAGGCGCAGCAACAACAGCAGCAAGGCGGCGAGGACGACCTCGCGCGCTTCGCCGCGCAGAAGCAGGCGCAGCAGGCCGCCGCGCAAAAGCAGCAGCAACAGCAGCAGGCCGCGAACACGCCGAAGCCGACGTCGTCGGCCGCCGCCGCGGCGGCAGCGGCGAAGCCGCCGACCGCGAACGACGCGAACACCGGCTACTTCCTGCAGGTCGGCGCGTACAAGACGGAAGGCGATGCCGAACAGCAGCGTGCGCGCCTCGGCTTCCAGGGCTTCGAGTCGAAGGTGTCGAAGCGCGACGTCAGCGGCGTGACCTATTTCCGCGTGCGCGTCGGCCCGTTCTCGAAGTTCGAGGATATGAACTCGGCCCGTCAGCGCCTGTCCGATGCAGGTGTCGACACGGCGGTGATCCGCTTCACGAAGCAGTAAGCCACCCGGCCGCGCCCACGCAGAACCCGTTACGTTCCGTAACCCGAGCAACCGATTCGACGTTCACAACATGAAAAAACTGCTTAGCACGCTCCTTCTGTCCCTGGGCCTGGCCGCCGGCCTCGCCCAGGCTTCGCCCGCCGCGCCGGCCGCCGGCAAGGACTTCGAGGTGATGAAGTCGCCGCAGCCGGTGTCGGCGCCGGCCGGCAAGGTCGAGGTGATCGAGTTCTTCTGGTACGGCTGCCCGCACTGCTACGAATTCGAGCCGACGATCGAGGCCTGGGTGAAGAAGCAGGGCAACAACATCGACTTCAAGCGCGTGCCGGTCGCCTTCCGTGACGATTTCCTCCCGCACTCGAAGCTGTTCTACGCGGTGTCCGCGCTCGGCATTTCCGAGAAGGTCACGCCGGCGATCTTCAACGCGATCCACAAGCAGAAGAACTACCTGCTGACGCCGCAGGCGCAGGCCGACTTCCTGGCCACGCAGGGCGTCGACAAGAAGAAGTTCATGGACGCGTACAACTCGTTCAGCGTGCAGGGCGAGGTGAACCAGTCGGCCAAGCTGCTGAAGGACTACGCGATCGACGGCGTGCCGACGGTCGTCGTCCAGGGCAAGTACAAGACGGGCCCCGCTTACACGAACAGCATCCCGGGTACCGCCCAGGTGCTCGACTTCCTCGTGAAGCAGGTTCAGGACAAGAAGCTCTGATCCCCGCCCGCGCGCCGGCATGACTACTCCGCTGAAGGTCTTCATCACCGGCGCGTCGAGCGGCCTCGGCCTCGCGATGGCCGAGGAATACGCCCGCCAGGGCGCCACGCTCGCGCTCGTCGCGCGCCGCACCGATGCACTCGATGCGTTCGCGCGGCGGTTCCCGAAGCTGTCCATCTCCGTCTATTCCGCCGACGTGCGCGACGCCGATGCGCTGGCCACCGCCGCCGCGTCGTTCATCGCCGCGCACGGCTGCCCCGACGTCGTGATCGCGAACGCGGGCATCAGCCAGGGCGCCGTCACGGGCCAGGGCGACCTCGCGACGTTCCGCGACGTGATGGACATCAACTACTACGGGATGGTCGCGACGTTCGAGCCGTTCGTCGGCCCGATGACGGCCGCGCGCCACGGCACGCTGGTCGGCGTCGCGAGCGTCGCCGGCGTGCGCGGGCTGCCCGGCTCCGGCGCGTACAGCGCGTCGAAATCGGCCGCGATCAAGTATCTCGAATCGCTGCGCGTCGAGTTGCGCCCGGCCGGCGTCGGCGTCGTGACGATCGCGCCCGGCTACATTCGCACGCCGATGACCGCGCACAACCCGTACCGGATGCCGTTCCTGATGGACGCCGACCGCTTCGCCGCGCGCGCGGCGCGGGCGATCGCCCGGCAGCACGCGTTCCGCGTGATTCCGTGGCAGATGGGCGTCGTCGCGAAGGTGCTGCACGTGCTGCCGCGCTGGCTGTACGACCGCCTGTTCGAGAAGGCGCCGCGCAAGCCGAAGGCCGGCGCGCACTAAGTGCGCCGTGGATCCGGCGAGCGCCTCGCCGGGTCGCTGTCGGGCCTTGGCCCGGTCTGCCTCGCCATACCGCGCGAATCCGCGCGGGCCTCTACCTTCGTGTCGCGCCACATACCGCGCACCGCTGCCGCGATCCTGTCCGTTCCGTCGCTCGCGCCGCGCATTCGCATTCGCATTCGCATTCGCATTCGCATTCGCAGCCGCCCGCCTCGCCCCTCGCCTTCCGCGCCGCGCTCGCCCTCTCCGCACGGCCGCATCAACACCCGTTCCGTCGCCATCGCAGCCGTTTTTCGGTCAATTCGTCGCGTTCCGGCGCCTTTTTCCACGCGTCGCGCGCTTTGACGGTATCCTATTCGCCAGCCGCGCCGGCCCTGCCCGCTGCCGGGCCGCGCCCGCCTCCGTCATCCAGCGAAAAACACAAGCAACGTGGGAGATCCTATGCACGTCAAGCTATTCGCCGCGGCCGCCGTGGCCGCGGCCCTTGCCGCTCCCGGCCTCGCCGCCGCCAAGCCGCTCACCGTCTGCACGGAATCGAGCCCGGACGGCTTCGACGTCGTGCAGTACAACTCGCTCGTCACGACCAACGCGTCGGCCGACGTGATCTTCAACACGCTCGTGTCCTACGACGAAGCCGCGAAGAAGGTCGTGCCCGCGCTCGCGGACAAATGGGAAGCAAGCGCCGACGGCCTCACGTACACGTTCCACCTGCGCCCGAACGTCGCGTTCCAGACCACCGACTACTTCAAGCCGGGCCGCCCGCTGAACGCCGACGACGTCGTGTTCACGTTCACGCGGATGCTCGACGATGCGAATCCGTGGCACAAGGTGGCCGGCGCGAGCGGCTTCCCGCATGCGCAGTCGATGGGCCTCGTGAAGCTCGTGAAATCGGTGACGAAGGTCGACGACAGCACGGTGAAGTTCGTGCTGAACGAGCCGAACGCGACGTTCGTGCCGATCCTGACGATGGGCTTCGCGTCGATCTACTCGGCCGAGTACGCGGACCAGTTGCTCAAGGCCGGCAAGCAGGCCGACCTGAACGCGAAGCCGGTCGGCACCGGCCCGTTCGTGCTGAAGAGCTATACGAAGGACGCACTGATCCGCTACGACGTGAACCCGACCTACTGGGGCGCGAAGCCGAAGGTCGATCGATTGATCTACGCGATCACGCCCGATGCATCGGTGCGCATGCAGAAGGTGAAGGCCGGCGAATGCCAGATCGCGCTGTCGCCGAAGCCGCAAGACGTGCTCGCCGCGAAGGGCGACAGCGCGCTGAAGGTCGTGCAGACGCCTGCGTTCATGACCGCGTTCGTCGCGCTGAACACGCAGAAGAAGCCGCTCGACAACGACAAGGTGCGCGAGGCGCTGAATCTCGCGTTCGACCGCGCGACCTACCTGAAGGTCGTGTTCGACAACACCGCGACGGCCGCGAACAATCCGTATCCGCCGAACACGTGGAGCTACGCGAAGGACATCGCGCCGTATGCGTACGATCCCGCGAAGGCGAAGCAGCTGCTCGCGCAGGCCGGCTTCCCGAACGGCTTCTCGACGACGATCTGGACGCGCCCGACCGGCAGCGTGCTGAACCCGAATCCGAAAGCCGGCGCCGAACTGCTGCAGGCCGACCTCGCGAAGATCGGCGTGAAAGCGGAAGTGAAAGTGATCGAATGGGGCGAACTGATCAAGCAGGCGAAGCTCGGCCAGCATGACATGCTGTTCATGGGCTGGGCCGGCGACAACGGCGATCCGGACAACTACCTGTCGCCGCTGTTCAGCTGCAACGCGGTGAAGTCGGGCATCAACTTCGCGCGCTTCTGCGATGCGCAGCTCGACAAGCTGATCGCCGACGGCAAGGCGACCGCCGACCAGGCCAAGCGCGCGAAGCTGTACGAAAGCGCGCAGAAGATCATCCACGACCAGGCGCTGTGGATTCCGCTCGGCTACCCGACCGCGGCCGCGCTGACGCGCACGAACGTGAGCGGCTATCACGTGAGTCCGTTCGGACGGCAGAACTTCGCGACGGTCGCGGTGCAGTAACCTCGCGTGGCGCGCAAGCGACGGCGCACATGCCGCTCGCTTGCGGCCCGCGCGCCGCGCTTGCTACACTGCGCGCTCATTCCTCATACCGGACGCCAGCCAAAGTGAACAACTAAGCCTTCCCGAAATGTTTTCGCCGCCCGTGCCACGCACGCCGCGCGCGAAGGTCTTCACGCATTTTTGGAGGTGCTTATGGCTGCAGCCACGCCCACCGGCGCGCTCGTCGCGCTTCATCACGTTTCCTTCCGCTTCGACGACGGCGTCACGCTGTTCGATTCGCTCGACCTGTCCATCGATCGCACGCCGACCGGCATCGTCGGCCGCAACGGCGTCGGCAAGAGCGTGCTCGCGCAACTGATCGCGGGCCGCCGCGCGCCGAGTGCGGGGACGGTCGAGCGACATGCGCAGGTCGTCTACGTCGCGCAGCAGCACGACCACGACGCCACGGCCGCCCCGCGATCCGTCGCGCAGATCGCCGCGCTCGATGCGCCGCTCGGCGCGCTCGCGCGTCTCGCGGACGGCCACGCGGGGCCGCACGACTTCGACCTGATCGGCGATCGCTGGGATCTCGCGGAGCGGCTGCGCGCGGCGCTCGACGCGGCCGGCCTGCACGATGTCCGCGCCGACACGCCCGCGCACACGTTGAGCGGCGGCCAGCTCGCGCGCGTCGCGCTGATCGGCGCGCTGCTGTCCGGCGCCGGCCTGCTCGTGCTCGACGAACCGACCAATCATCTCGACGCACCGGGCCGCGCGTGGCTGCGCACGGCGCTCGACGGCTGGCGCGGCGGCGTGGTCATCGTGAGCCACGACCGTGCGCTGCTCGCCGGCGTGCAGCGCATCGTCGAGCTGACGCCGCACGGCGCGCGCTCGTACGGCGGCAACTACGCGCTCTACCGTGCGCAGCGCGACGCGCAACAGGAAGCCGCGCACGCGGCGCTCGACCATGTGCGCACCGAGCGCGAGCGCGTGCGGCGCAGGCTCGAACAGGAACACGACACGATCCAGCGCCATGCGGCCGCGTCGCTGCGCGACGCGAAGGCGGCCAACCTGTCGTCGATGGCGCGCCAGCGCCGCAAGGGCGCCGCGCGCGCCATCATGGGGACGGTCCGGCGTCATCAGAGCGACTTCAAGGCGACGCTCGACACGCGCGTGCAGGAAGCGGCAGCGCGCGTCGAAACCGACGCGCCCGTACTGGTGTCGCTGCCGGGCACGGAGGTCAGCGCGCGCCGCCAGCTGTTCACGCTCGAACGCGCGCAACTGCCGTGGCGCGTCGCGGGCGACACCGACGCGATCACGTGGTCGGCCAGCGGCGCCGTGCGCATCGCGCTGACGGGCCCGAACGGCTGCGGCAAGTCGACGTTGCTGAGGATGCTCGCGGGCGAGCTGGCGCCGCGCTCAGGCACTTGCACGACGCACGTGAGCGCCGCGTATCTCGACCAGCGGCTCGCACTGCTCGACCCGGAGCGCTCGATCGTCGAGCAACTCGGGCTGCTCGATACGCCGCTCGCCGAAGGCGACCTGCGCAGCCGTCTCGCGCTGCTGCAGCTCGACGCGACACGTGCGACGCAACCGGCGCGGCAACTGAGCGGCGGCGAACGGTTGAAGGCCGCGCTCGCGTGCGCGTTGTGGCGCGGCACGCCCGCGCAACTGCTGCTGCTCGACGAGCCGACCAATCACCTCGATCTCGAATCGGTGCGTGCGATCGAAGCCGCGCTGGCCGGTTTCCCGGGCGCGCTCGTGGTCGCGTCGCACGACGCCGCGTTTCTCGCGGCGCTCGAACCGACGCACACGATGCAGTGGCATCGCGACGGATGGCGTTACGAACCCGTCGCGTAACGATGACGAAGCGCGCTCAGCTGGCGGCGCGAAACCGCAGCACGCCGTCGTCACCCTGCTCGCGCACGAGTTCGCCCGCGAGCCACAGCAGGTTCAGGTGCGCGAGCGCCTCGCCGAGCGCGAACGTCATCTGGTGGATGTCGAGCTCGCGGCGGCGGAACATGATCGGCACGATGTCGGCCGCGCTCATCGGCTTTTCCGCGCACGCGACGCGCACTTCGGCCAGGCGCGCATCGTGGTGTTCGCGCAGTTGCGCGATGCGCGTGCGCACGCCGCGGAACGGCTTGCCGTGCGACGGCAGCACGAGCGTATCGGGCGACATCGTCTCGTAGCGGCCGAGCGATTCCAGGTACAGCGCGAGCGGGTTCGCTTCGGGCTCGAGGTCGAACACCGACACGTTCGTCGAAATGCGCGGCAGCACCATGTCGCCGGAAATCAGCACGCCGTCGGCTTCGCTGTGAAGCGCGCAATGTTCGGGCGAATGGCCGAAGCCGGTGACGACGCGCCACGTGCGCGAGCCGATCGTCACCGCGTCGCCTTCGCGCAGGCGCCGGTAGCGCGGCGGCACGGCCGGCACCAGATCCGAGTAGTAGCTGCGGCGGTTGCGCAGCTTGTCGAGCGCGGCCGGATCGGTCAGCCCGTGGCGCGCGAAGTGATCGGCGGCGGCCGCGCCGCCCGCGTTCGACCCGTTGCCGGCTGCCATCAGGCAGCCGAACAGGTATTCGCCGAGCGTCATCCACAGCCGCACGTTCCAGCGGCCCTTGTCGCCGCCTTCGCACAGCCAGTTCGCGAGGCCGAAGTGATCGGGGTGGCAGTGCGTGACGAGCACGCGCAGCACGGGCAGGCCGTCGAGCTGCGTGTCGAAGATCTGCTCCCAGTGCGTGCGGATCGCGTCCGACGCGATCCCGCAATCGACGACCGTCCAGCCGGCCTGCCCGTCGATCTCGTCGCGCAGCAGCCAGAGATTGATGTGATCGAGCGAGAACGGCAGCGGCATGCGCAGCCAGCGCACGCCGGGCGCGACCTCGAACGTGTCGCCCGCGGCGGGCAGCGTATCGGCGAAGGGGTAGTCGAGTTGGTGTTCCAGGGCATTCATCGGTGGGGCGTCTCGTCGTTATCGGTGCGAAGGCGCGCCGGCGGCAGGGTGCGGCGGGCGGTGCGTCGATTCTATCGCCGTCGCGCGAAACACGTGCCCGGCCCCCGGCGGCGCGCCGAAAAAAGTTCGTGTCAGAATCGGTTCCGTACCCGTATCTTTACGCGAAGATGCGTCGAACGGCGCCCAACGGCGATCAACACACCGATTGACGACCATTCGCGCATCACCGCGAAAATCATTGAAACGCCGACTTGGGCGCTAAAATGGCGAGTGCTTACAGCCCCTTGAACGAGCCTGCACGCGATGAATCACTTCCCCAAACTGCTGTCGTCGCAGATCGGTTTCGACGTCGCGCAGACGATGCTCGAATACTTCGATCGCCATTACCGGATCTTCCGCGAAGCGGCGGTCGATGCGAAGACGCTGTTCGAGCGCGGCGACTGGCACGGGCTGCAGCGGCTCGCGCGCGAGCGGATCACGTCGTACGACGATCGCGTGAAGGAATGCGTCGAGGTGCTGGAAGACGAATACGACGCGGAGAACATCGACGACGAAGTCTGGCAGCAGATCAAGCTGCACTACATCGGCCTGCTCACGTCGCACCGCCAGCCCGAGTGCGCGGAAACCTTCTTCAATTCGGTGTGCTGCAAGATCCTGCACCGCTCGTATTTCAGCAACGATTTCATCTTCGTGCGCCCGGCGATCTCGACCGAGTATCTGGAGAACGACGAGCCGGCCGCGAAACCGACGTACCGCGCGTACTATCCGGGCACCGACGGGCTCGCGGTCACGCTCGAGCGCATCGTCACGAATTTCCAGCTCGAGCCGGCGTTCGAGGATCTCACGCGCGACATCGGCTGCGTGATGCAGGCGATCGACGATGAATTCGGCCACTTCGACGAAGCGCCGAATTTCCAGATCCACGTGCTGTCGTCGCTGTTCTTCCGCAACAAGAGCGCGTACATCGTCGGCCGCATCATCAACGCCGACCGCGTGCTGCCGTTCGCGGTGCCGATCCGCCACGTGCGCCCGGGCGTGCTCGCGCTCGATACCGTGCTGCTGCGCCGCGAGCAGCTGCAGATCATCTTCAGCTTCTCGCATTCGTACTTCCTCGTCGACATGGGCGTGCCGTCCGCGTACGTGGAGTTCCTCTGCACGATCATGCCGGGCAAGCCGAAGGCCGAGATCTACACGTCGGTCGGGCTGCAGAAGCAGGGCAAGAACCTGTTCTACCGCGACCTGCTGCACCATCTGTCGCATTCGAGCGACCGCTTCATCATCGCGCCCGGGATCAAGGGCCTCGTGATGCTCGTGTTCACGCTGCCGTCGTTCCCGTACGTGTTCAAGATCATCAAGGATCAATTCCCGCCGCCGAAGGAAACGACGCGCGCGCAGATCATGGAGAAGTACCAGCTCGTGAAGCGCCACGACCGCCTCGGGCGAATGGCCGACACGCTCGAGTATTCGAGCGTCGCGCTGCCGCTCGCGCGGCTCGATCATGCGCTCGTGCGTGAACTCGAGAAGGAAGTGCCGTCGCTGCTCGAGTACGAGGACGACAAGCTCGTGATCAAGCACCTGTACATCGAGCGCCGGATGACGCCGCTGAACCTGTACCTGCAGAACGGCAGCGACGCGGACGTCGAGCATGGCGTGAAGGAATACGGCAACGCGGTGAAGGAGCTGATGAAGGCGAACATCTTCCCCGGCGACATGCTGTACAAGAACTTCGGCGTCACGCGCCACGGCCGCGTCGTGTTCTACGACTACGACGAGATCGAGTACCTGACCGACTGCAACGTGCGGCGCGTGCCGCCGCCGCGCAACGAGGAAGACGAGCTGTCCGGCGAACCGTGGTATACCGTCGGCCCGCACGACATCTTTCCGGAGACCTACGGGCCGTTCCTGCTCGGCGACCCGCGCGTGCGCAGCGTCTTCATGAAGCATCACGCGGACTTTTTCGATCCGGCGCTGTGGCAGGCGAGCAAGGACAAGCTGATGCAGGGCGAATTGCCCGATTTTTATCCGTACGATGCGGCCCTGCGCTTTAGCGTGCGCTACCCTGCGCGCTTCGGCGCGACGGGCCTCGACGACGGCGCAGGCGACGCACAGCGCGCCGCCTGACGCCGGCAACACCGAATCCGATATCGACCGATTTCCGCCAACGGAAGCCACACCGATGACTACTCAAGACAATCCGCTTTCACATCTGTTCGACAACAACGATGCCTGGGTCAAGCGCCAGCTCGCCGACGATCCCGATTTCTTCGCACGACTCGCCGACCAGCAGGCGCCGGAATATCTGTGGATCGGCTGCTCGGATTCGCGCGTGCCGGCGAACCAGATCATCGGCCTGCCGCCGGGCGAAGTGTTCGTGCACCGCAACATCGCGAACGTGGTCGTGCACAGCGACCTGAACTGCCTGTCGGTGATCCAGTTCGCGGTCGACATCCTGCGCGTCAAGCACATCATGGTCGTCGGCCACTACGGCTGCTCGGGCGTGAACGCGGCGCTGCACAACCGCCGTGTCGGCCTCGCGGACAACTGGCTGCATCACGTGCAGGACGTACGCGAGCGCCATGCGGCGCTGCTCGACGAATGGCCGGTCGGCGAAGCGCGTTACCGTCGCCTGATCGAGCTGAATGCGATCGAACAGGTCGTCAACGTGTGCCGCACGACGATCGTCAACGACGCGTGGGCGCGCGGCCAGTCGCTCACCGTGCACGGGCTCGTGTACGGCGTGCATGACGGCCGGATGCGCAACCTCGGGATGGCCGTGTCGAACTTCGACGCGCTCGACTCGACTTACCGGCGCTGCGTGGCCGCGCTCACCGCCGGCGGCGAGCATGCGCCGGACAACGACATGGTCGCGGCGGACGCCGCCCGGCTCGAAAGCGTCGCGCAGGCGGTCGCCGCGACGCTCAAGCCGTGCGACGACGCGCAGCAGTAACGCGCCAGCCGCCGGGCGGCGGCTGCGACGCGGCCGCGGCACGCGTCGAACGGATCTGACAACGGCACTGCCTCGGTGGCGCCACCGCAAGGAGCGACAGGCATGAAAACCGTATTGATCGTCGGCGCATCGCGCGGCCTCGGCCGCGAATTCGTCCGGCAATACCGGCGCGACGGCTGGAACGTGATCGCCACCGCGCGCGACGCGGCGTCGCTCGATGCGCTGCGCGCGCTCGGCGCGCAGCCGCATGCGCTCGACATCGCGCAGCCCGAGCAGATCGCGGCGCTCGGCTGGAAGCTTGACGGCGAGCGGCTCGATGCGGCCGTGCTCGTGTCGGGCGTGTACGGGCCGCGCACCGAGGGCGTCGAGACGATCACCGCCGAGGATTTCGACGCGGTGATGCACACGAACGTGCGCGGGCCGATGCAGTTGCTGCCGATCCTGCTGCCGCTCGTCGAGGACGCGCGCGGCGTGCTGGCCGTCGTGTCGAGCCGGATGGGCAGCATCGCCGAGGCGACCGGCACGACCGGCTGGCTGTACCGCGCGAGCAAGGCCGCGCTGAACGACGCGCTGCGCATCGCGTCGCTGCAGACGCGCCATGCCGCGTGCATTTCGCTGCATCCCGGCTGGGTGCGCACCGACATGGGCGGCGCGCAGGCCGCGATCGACCCGGAAACGAGCGTGACCGGCATGCGTCGCGTGATCGCCGAATCGGGTTCCGACGTGTCCCAGGCGAACGGCCGGTTCTTCCAGTACGACGGCGTCGAGCTGAGCTGGTGAGCGGCATCGGCAACCGATCGTTGTTAATTCACATTTCGCATGATTTTGAACCGACCTGACGCGTGCCCGTGCGGCGGCGCGTCTCCCGCGCCCGCCGGCAAAGCCCCGGCGCCGCGCTACGCGGCCTGCTGCGGCCGTTTCATCGACGGCGGCGAGGCCGCCGCGACCGCACTCGAATTGATGCGTTCGCGGTACAGCGCGTACGTGCTCGGCGCGACCGATTACCTGCGCGCGACGTGGGCCGCGCGCACCTGCCCGCCCGATCTCGACGCCGCCCCTGAAGCACCGGACGCGCCGCGCTGGCTCGGCCTCGCGGTCAAACGCCACGTGCCGCTCGACGAGCGGCACGCGGAGGTCGAATTCGTGGCGCGCTACAAGGTTGGCGGGCGCGCTTACCGGCTCCACGAGACGAGCCGTTTCGAGCGCGACGAGCACGGTTTCTGGCGCTATGTCGACGGCGAAGTAAGTGAACGCTGACAAATAGTTGCCATGTCAGACGCCGGGTAATTCCCGCATTGCACAACCTGATTTTGTCGGGCTACGATGGCCTCGAATTGGTCATGTTGCGTGGCAGGGCTTACGGATGGCGTTCAGCAAGGTATTGGTGGGATGGATGGCGGCCTGTGCGCTGTCGGCCGCTCAGGCCGGTACGCTGCCGGGCGCCGCTACGGGGGCGGGCGCCAGCGGATCGCTCGCGCACGCCGAGCGCTTCGACTACGCCGACGCGAACCTGCCGCAGGTCGCCGCCGACCTCAACGAACAGATCCTGCGCATTCCGGCCGATGCTTCGGGCGCCGTCACGCTCGAGGCGACGCTCTTCAAGCCGAACGGCCCCGGCCCGTTCCCGCTCGTCGTCTTCAACCACGGTAAAAATACCGGCGATCTCCATCTGCAGCCGCGCAGCCGGCCGCTCGCGTTCGCGCGCGAATTCGTGCGGCGCGGCTATGCGGTGATCGCGCCGAATCGCCAGGGCTTCGCCGGTTCGGACGGCACGTACCGGCAGGAAGGCTGCAACGTCGGCAAGAACGGGCTCGCGCAGGCCGCCGACGTCGACGCGACGGTGCGCTACATGTCGCGCCAGCCGTACGTCGATGCGTCGCGCATCGTCGTCGCCGGCACGTCGCATGGCGGGCTCGTGTCGGTCGCATACGGCACCGAAGCGGCAGCCGGCGTGCGCGGCATCATCAACTTCTCCGGCGGGCTGCGCCAGGACCTGTGCGACGGCTGGCAGCGCAACCTCGTCGACGCGTTCGACCAGTACGGCGCGCATACGGCCGTGCGGTCGCTGTGGCTGTACGGCGACAACGATTCGGTATGGACGCCCGCGCTCGTCGCGCAGATGCACGATGCGTACGTGTCGCACGGCACGCAAGCCCGCTTCATCGATTTCGGCCGCTACAAGGACGACGCGCACCGGCTGATCGTCGATCGCGACGGCGTGCCCGTGTGGTGGCCGGCCGTGAACGCATTCCTCGCCGAACTGAACCTGCCGACCGCGGTGCGCTATGCGGTCGCGAACCCCCATGAGCCGAAGGCCAGCGGCTATGCGTCGATCGATGCGGTCAACGCGGTGCCGTACGTCGACGAAGCCGGCCGCGAAGGCTATCGCCGCTTCCTGAACCAGCATCCGAGCCGCGCGTTCGCGGTGTCGTCGGAAGGCGCGTGGTCGTGGGCCGAAGGCGGCGACGACCCGATGGCGCTCGCGCTCGACAACTGCGCGAAGCAAGGCGCGGGCGCGTGCCGGCTGTACGCGGTCAACGACCGCGTCGTGTGGAACGCGAGCCCGACCCAGACGGCCGACAACGGCGACGATCACATCCGCGACACCGATACGCGCGCGCTGGCTTCGCGCTGACGCGCGGCTGTCGTTCTTCCCGCCTCGCACGCCCAGTCCTTTCAAGGTCATCGCGGCACGCCCCCGCCTGCTCGTCAAATCGAGCACTCACCGCGTAATGCTCGTTTTTACGCGCAATCGGCTTGAATTCGAGCTGGCATGATCTATCATGATCGTTATTTCGATCATAATCGACTTAACGATCGATTTTACGAGCATGAAGGTCAATCAAGCTGCGGCCGCCAGCCCCACCGTTCTCGCGGAAGCCGCGCGTGTCGGAAAAGCGCTCGCCCGTCTGCGCATCTCGCGGCGCATCCAGCAGAGCGAGGCGGCCACCCGGGCCGGGCTTTCACGCAATACCGCCTATCGCATCGAGAAAGGCGATCCTGGCGTCGCGCTGGGACAGTGGCTGCGGTATCTCGACGCGATTGCACCGGAAACGACCCTGCTGGAACTGCTCTCCGGAACAGACCCGTCGCTCAAGGCACAGGCGGCCCGCGAACGCAGTCGACGCGTACGATCTCTCACGGACAACGAACTCAAGGATCTTGATTTCTGATGGTCGCCGTCGTCAAAAGACTCGCCGTGTTTGCCTATCTCGACGATGACTGGGCACCCGCGGGCCTGCTTCAAATGACCGAAGACGGTGCGGATCTACAGGCATCGAGCTTCGCGTACGGGTTGCGCTATATCGATCGGCCCAACGCCATCGAAATCGACCCGGTGAGCCTGAGTCTGGCGAGAAAGAACGAGACACGCGGCAAGATGAACTTCCCGGCGGGCGGGTTGACGCAGTTCGGCGGGATTCGCGACGCCGCGCCCGATGCATGGGGACGGCGTGTCATCGAAGCCAAACTCAAAGTCCGGGCCAACACACTGCCCGAATCCACCTATCTCCTCCACGCGGGCAGTCAGCGGATTGGTGCGCTCGATATCCGGGCGAATCTGGACACCCCTCCAGGCCCGCAAGCCGGCAAGGGCCTGCACAGGCTCGAATATCTGATCGATTCGGCAGCGCGCATCGAGGAAGGCGAGCCCGTGCCGGCCGAACTCGAAGCCATCTTCGTACAGGGCAGCGGTCTCGGCGGCGCCCGGCCAAAGGCTACGGTGCGGGACGAAAACGGCGTGCTTTGGCTGGCCAAATTCCCGAGTCGTAGCGACCGGCTGAACGTGACGGTCATCGAAGAGGCCACGCTTCGTCTTGCGGCCCGGTGCGGCATTCGGGTCCCACCTACCCGCATCGTCGACGTCGGCGGCCGACAAGTCATGTTGATCCGCCGATTCGACCGGTACTGGACTCACCCCGAATTCGACGCCCTTCGAGGGGACGACGCGCTCTATCTGCCTCCCCGTGCCGGGGCAACCGAGCGAAGAGTGCCCTTCGCGAGCGCATTGACGCTGGTCGGCTGTTCCGAGATGGAATCGATGGAGAAAAGTTATCAGGACGTGGCTCACGCGATCCGGCAGCACGGGCACGTGGACGCAATTCGAGCCGACAACCGGGAACTGTTCAAGCGGATGGTCTTTAACATCCTCGTGAGCAACGACGATGACCATTTGCGCAACCACGGATTCATTCGCGACCCGCGTCTCCCCGGCTGGCGTCTCAGCCCGTTATACGACGTTCTGCCCCGGCCGAGCAGTGCACACGAGCGCTATCTCCACCTCGGCATCGGCCCGCAGGGGCGGCTCGCCACCCTGGATAACGCGTTCAATGCCCGGGATGCATTCGGCCTTTCGAAATCGGACGCCGGACTCGCGATTGCTGAAGTCTGGCAACCGACACGCGAATGGAAGACGTGTTTCGAAGAGCATGGCGTGCCTGACAAGGAAGTCGACAAGATTGCGCCGGCGTTCCGTCACATCGACCACGTGGCCGACGCGGCACTTCGCAAAGCATTGCCCTGAACCTGCCCGCTCGATTTCGCTCAGTGGTCCGGCATTGCACCACCCGGTCGATCGACCCTGCGCGCAGCAAGTTCGCCCCTTGTCGCCGCCAACACCGCACCATCATCCTTCCCCATATTTCGCTGCCCGGCCGCCCCGCCCCGCGATTTTTTTCTGTCGGGCGGTGTCACTCGACCGTCGTCATCTGCGTGCATTTCGGCCGATCCGCCGCGTTCCGTTCCGAGCACCTCCGAACTGCGCCGAACTCCCGCCCAGCAAGGCTGTGCGGCGTTTGTAACCGCTAGTGCAACGTCCGGCGGAACACGCTAATCTCTGCGCGTTTCGTATCCCGCCGCGCGGCGCCCGTCGATACCGCGCGGCCGTTTTACCCCCGGAGTCGCCTTGAGTACGCCAGCCACCGACGACTGGGTCGCGCGCAGCCTGCGCGCGGTCTGGCACCCCTGCACCCAGATGAAGCATCACGAGCGCCTGCCGCTCGTCCCCGTCGCGCGCGGCGCGGGCGTGTGGCTGGTCGACCGTGACGGCCGCCGCTACTTCGACGCGATCAGCTCGTGGTGGGTCAACCTGTTCGGCCATGCGAACCCGGACATCAACGCGGCGCTGAAGGACCAGCTCGACACGCTCGAGCACGCGATGCTCGCCGGCTGCACGCACGAACCGGCGATCGAGCTCGCCGAACGGCTGCACGCGCTGACCGCCCGCACGCTCGGCCATGCGTTCTTCGCGTCGGACGGCGCGTCGGCCGTCGAGATCGCGCTGAAGATGAGCTTCCACGCGTGGCGCAACCGCGGCCGCGCGAACAAGCAGGAATTCGTCTGCGTCGCGAACAGCTATCACGGCGAGACGATCGGCGCGCTCGGCGTGACCGACGTCGCGCTGTTCAAGGATGCGTACGACCCACTGATCCGCCACGCTCACGTGGTCGCGTCGCCCGATGCGCGCGGCGCGCTGCCGGGCGAGACGGCCGCCGACGTCGCGGGCCGCGCGCTCGCGGACGTGCGGCGCCTGTTCGTCGAACGCGGCGACCGGATCGCCGCGCTGATCGTCGAGCCGCTCGTGCAGTGCGCGGCCGGCATGGCCATGCACGATCCGTCGTACGTGCGCGGGCTGCGCGCACTGTGCGACGAATTCGGCGTGCACCTGATCGCCGACGAGATCGCGGTGGGCTGCGGCCGCACGGGCACCTTCTTCGCGTGCGAACAGGCGGGCGTCTGGCCCGATTTCATGTGCCTGTCGAAAGGGATCAGCGGCGGCTACCTGCCGCTGTCGCTGGTGCTCACGCGCGACGACGTGTTCGCGGCGTTCTACGACGACGACACGACGCGCGGCTTCCTGCACTCGCATTCGTACACGGGCAACCCGCTCGCGTGCCGCGCGGCGCTCGCGACGCTCGACCTGTTCGCGCGCGACGACGTGCTCGCGAGCAACGCCCGCAAATCGGCGACGCTGCGCGCGGCGCTCGCACCGCTGGGCGCCCATCCGCACGTACGCCACCTGCGCGAGCGCGGCACGCTGTTCGCGTTCGACGTCGCGCTCGACGGCGACGCGGCGCGTGGCTTCTCGCGGCGCTTCTTCGAGCGCGCGCTCGAACGTGAACTGCTGCTGCGCCCGATCGGCACGACCGTGTACCTGATGCCGCCGTACGTGATGAGCGACGACGACATCGCGTGGCTCGCGCGGCGCACGCGCGACACGCTCGACGCCACGCTGGAGGATCTCGGCCGATGAGCCTGCTCGACACCCTGCAACGCGGCCTCGCCGACCTCGACGCGCAAGGGCTGCGCCGCGTGCGCCGCATCGCCGACACCGCGTGCGACGCGCGCATGACCGTGAACGGCCGCGAGATCGTCGGCTTCGCGAGCAACGACTACCTCGGCCTCGCCGCGCATCCGGCGCTCGTCGCCGCGTTCGCGGAAGGCGCGCAGCGCTACGGCTCCGGCAGCGGCGGCTCGCACCTGCTCGGCGGCCATTCGCGCGCGCACGCCCGGCTCGAGGACGAACTCGCGGGCTTCGCGGGCGGCTTCTCCGACGCGCCGCGCGCGCTGTACTTCAGCACCGGCTACATGGCGAACCTCGCGGCGATGACCGCGCTCGCCGGCAAGGGCGCGACGATCTTCTCCGACGCGCTGAACCATGCGTCGCTGATCGACGGCATGCGGCTGTCGCGCGCGAACGTGCAAGTCTATCCGCACGCCGATACCGCCGCGCTCGCCGCGCTGCTCGACGCATCGGATGCGGAAACGAAGCTGATCGTCAGCGACACCGTGTTCAGCATGGACGGCGACATTGCGCCGCTCGCCGAACTCGTCGCGCTGGCCGAACGCCACGGCGCGTGGCTCGTCGTCGACGATGCGCACGGCTTCGGCGTGCTCGGCCCGCAGGGTCGCGGCGCGCTCGCGGCCGCCGCGCTGCGTTCGCCGCATCTCGTGTACGTCGGCACGCTCGGCAAGGCGGCCGGCGTCGCCGGCGCGTTCGTGATCGCGCACGAAACCGTGATCGAATGGCTGATCCAGCGCGCGCGCAGCTACATCTTCACGACGGCCGCGCCGCCGGCCGTCGCGCACGCGGTATCGGCAAGCCTGAAGGTGATCGCCGGCGACGAAGGCGACGCGCGCCGCGCGCACCTCGCCGCGCTGATCGAACGCACGCGCGCGCTGCTGCGCAACACGCGCTGGCAGCCGGTCGATTCGCACACGGCCGTGCAGCCGCTCGTGATCGGCAGCAACGACGCGACGCTCGCCGCGATGCGCGCGCTCGACGCGCACGGCCTGTGGGTGCCCGCGATCCGGCCGCCGACGGTGCCGGCCGGCACGTCGCGGCTGCGCGTGTCGCTGTCGGCCGCGCATTCGTTCGACGATCTCGCCAGGCTCGAAGCCGCGTTGATCCACGCCAGCGAGGAGGCTGCAGCATGACCGCCCCGCTCTCCGTCTTCGTGACCGGTACCGACACCGAAATCGGCAAGACCTTCGTGTCGGCCGCGATGCTGCACGGCTTCGCGCGGCACGGCCTGCGCGCGGCCGCGCTGAAGCCGGTCGCGGCCGGCGCGTACGAACGCGACGGCGTGTGGCGCAACGAGGACGCCGACCAGCTCGACGCCGCCGCGAACGTCGTGCTGCCGCCCGAGCTGCGCACGCCGTTCCTGCTGAAAGCGCCGGCCGCGCCGCATATCGTCGCCGCGCGCGAAGGCGTGACGCTCGACCTCGACACGATCGTCGCGTGCCATCGCGAAGCGCTGACGCGCGCGGACGTCGTCGTCGTCGAGGGCGTCGGCGGCTTTCGCGTGCCGCTGAACGACACGCAGGACACCGCCGATCTCGCGGTCGCGCTCGGCCTGCCCGTCGTGCTCGTCGTCGGCGTCCGGCTCGGCTGCATCAGCCACGCGCTGCTGACGGCCGATGCGATTCGCCAGCGCGGCCTCACGCTCGCGGGCTGGGTCGCGAACCACGTCGACCCGGCGATGTCGTTCGCCGACGAGAACGTCGCGACGATTGGCGACTGGCTCGCGCGCGAGCACCGCGCGCCGCTGATCGGCCGCATCGCGCACCTGACGCCGGCCGCCCCCGAATCCGCCGCGGCGATGCTCGACATCGCCGCGCTCGTCGAGTCGCTGCGCGCCGCGCGGCCTTGACCCAACCGATCCCCCAATCCCGCCCAGGACAGGAAAAAGAAATGACCCAAGCCCAGACCGCCGCCGTGCAATCCGATGCGATCCCAGTGGCCGCTCCGGCGCCGCAGCGCTGGCGCGTCGCCGACGTCGTCGCGCTGTTCGAGCTGCCGTTCAACGACCTGATGTTCCGCGCGCAGCAGGTGCATCGCGAGCACTTCGACGCGAACGCGGTGCAACTCTCGACGCTGCTGTCGATCAAGACGGGCGGCTGCGAGGAAGATTGCGGCTACTGCTCGCAGTCGTCGCATCACGACACGGGCCTGAAGGCCGAGAAGCTGATGGACGTCGACGCGGTGCTCGACGCCGCGCGCGCGGCGAAGGCGAACGGCGCGAGCCGCTTCTGCATGGGCGCCGCGTGGCGCAACCCGAAGGAGCGCCACATGCCGGCGCTGACCGAGATGGTGCGCGGCGTGAAGGAGCTCGGCCTCGAGACCTGCATGACGCTCGGCATGCTGGAAGACGAGCAGGCCCGGCAGCTTGCCGACGCGGGCCTCGACTACTACAACCACAACCTCGACACGTCGCCGGAGTTCTACGGCCAGGTGATCTCGACGCGCACGTACCAGGACCGCCTCGACACGCTTGACCGCGTGCGCGACGCGGGCATCAACGTGTGCTGCGGCGGCATCATCGGGATGGGCGAGTCGCGCCGCGAACGCGCGGGGCTGATCTCGCAGCTCGCGAATCTGAACCCGTATCCGGAATCGGTGCCGATCAACAACCTCGTCGCGATCGAAGGCACGCCGCTCGAAGGCACCGCGCCGCTCGATCCGTTCGAGTTCGTGCGCACGATCGCGGTCGCGCGCATCACGATGCCGAAGGCCGTCGTGCGCCTGTCGGCCGGCCGCGAGCAGCTCGACGACGCGATGCAGGCGATGTGCTTCCTCGCCGGCGCGAACTCGATGTTCTACGGCGACCAGTTGCTGACGACCAGCAACCCGCAGACGCAGCGCGACCGCGCGCTGTTCGAGCGCCTCGGCATCCGCGCGAGCCAGGCCGACGCGCTGGCGGAACACGCGTAAGCGGTAGCAAGTGGGACGCGTACTGTGCGCAAATGGAGAAGCCGGGCGCGCCCCGGCTTTTTTCATGCTTTGTCAAATTGCGTTACCGATCGCGAGCAGCGACGCAAACTTCGCACTAACATTGCGTCTCCGCTGCGATCGCCGGGTGCAACGAATACCCGTCGCCCGTGCGGGTATCCAGTTACATCCGGGGAAACAGGAATGAAGAAAACAGCACTGACGCTGCTCGCCCTCGTCGCCACGACCGCGCATGCCGCGGCACCGAAATGCTCGACGCAGACGCTGAACGGACACACCAGCGAACTATGCGTGACCAGCGTACCGTTCCAGCATGACTACTACACGCTCAAGGTCGACCGCGCGCTGATCTTCGTCTTGCCGGACGACTATATCGAAGACGTTGCCCTCACGCACACGATCCCGAAGGATGCGGCGATCGAATTCCCGCTGTCGCAGCAAGGCACGCCCACCGTGAAAATCTCCGGCGGCTGCACGCCGGTCAGCGAAACACAGGACGGCCACGCGATCGAAGTCGGTCGACGCTGTTCGTTCAAATGGGGCAACGTCGAAATCCTGAAGGATCTGGCGATTCGTTACGACTGATACACGCCGTCGAGTGCGTCGCGGCGGCATCACACGTGCGACGCCGCGCCGTCGAGCGCCGCGCGCACGCGCTCGACGCGCTGCCCGTCGACGGGTGCCAGCACCTCGCCGCGCGGCCGCACGCCCGAGCCGAAATGCACCGCGCGCACGCCGGTGGCGCGAACGAAATCGCCGACCGCATCGATCGTGAGCCCCGAACCGGCCAGCACCGTGCAGGTCGTGCCTGCCGCCTGCCGCACGAGCCGCGTGATCGTCGCGGCCGCGTCGAGCACCGACGGATGGCCGCCCGACGTCAGCACGGACGTGACGGCCGGCACGCGCAGCAGCGCATCGAACGCGGCGTTCAGGTCGCGCGCGACGTCGAACGCACGGTGGAACGTGAGCGCGCGCCCGTCCGCGGCGGCCGCGACGCGGGCCAGCGCGCCGAGATCGATGTCGCCGCGCGCGTCGAGCGCGCCGAACACGACGCCGTTCGCGCCGGCCGCGACGGCCGCACGCACGTCGCGCTCGATCGCGCGCATGTCGTCGGCGTCATAGACGAACGAGCGGCTGTGCGGACGCACGATCACATTGACGGGAATCGGCACGGCGGCCACGACGGCCTCGATCAGGCCGACGCTGGGCGTCAGCCCGCCCTCGGTGATCGCGGTCACGAGTTCGAGGCGGTCGGCGCCCGCGCGGGCGGCGGTCCTTGCATCGCCGACGGTCGTGGCGATCACTTCGAGGAGGACGGAAGAAGCAGCGGGTCGGTTCATGGCGGCTTGCGAATCGTCAGGACAATTCGCGCATCCTAGCCGAGCCGCGTGACGGACGCCAGCGTGCCGGCGGCCGCGTACTTCCGCCGCGTATTTCAGCCGCGCCGCACGCGCCACACGCCGACGCGCGCGGACACCGCCGTCACCGCCGTGGCGGGCACGAACCTGAACGGCGCGGCCGCTCGCCGCGTGCAAGCCGCACCTCGCTACGCGACTTGCGCGTCCTCGTCGATCCAGTCGATGTCGCCGCACAGCACGCGCTGCGCGTCGCCGACGCGCACGGCCACCGACAGCGTCACGCACGGCTGCGCCTCGTTGATCGACAGGTACGGCCGCGTGACCTGCACGCGCCCCGGTTCGGCGATCGCCGAGCGGAAATACGGCCGGCGCAGCCAGTTCGCGCCCTGCGCGTCGGCCAGCGGCGAAAAGCGTGCCTCGGCCAGCGCGCGATCGGCGCGCAGCACGACGTTGCGGCCCGACTGCCGGCCGTGCGCATCGAGCAGGAAGCAGCGCGCGGCCGCGTCGAGCGCGAGGAAGTTCCAGCACACCTCGTCGAGCGGCTCGCCGGCCTCGAGGCGCTCGGCAGCCCGTTCGAACGCGCGCAGGTACGGTGCGAGCCGCTGCGCGTCGCGCCGCTCGCGCGCTTCGGTCTGCTGACGATAGCGCTCGGTCAGCTCGCCGATGCAGCCGGTCGCGGTCGCGCTGTCGGGCAGCCCCGGCGCCGGGCGGCCGAAGTAGTAGCCCTGCACGAAGTCGGCCTCGCACGACAGCGCGATCTGCGCTTCGTGCTCGGTCTCGATCCCTTCGACGAGCACGAGCTTGCCGGCCTCGTGCAACAGCGTCACGAGCCCGTGCAGGATCGCGGTGAGCCCCGTACGGTGCGCCGCGTGCGACAGCATGATCCGGTCGAGCTTCACGATGTCCGGGTTCAATTGCCAGATCCGCTCGAGATTCGAGTGGCCCGCGCCGAAATCGTCGAGCGCGATCAGGAAGCCGTGCGTGCGGAACTCGCGCACGGCCTCCGCGAGCCGCTCGACGTCGTCCGCGCGCTGTTCGAGCACTTCGAGCACGATGCGCCGCGGCGGCATGCCGAGCCGCTTCAGGTTCGCGAGCAGCGCGGCCGCCTGGAACGGATCGGTGAGCACGCCCGGGTGGACGTTGAGAAACAGCCACTCGCGCTCGGCGCCGAGCAGCGCGAAGTTCTCCAGATGCAGCGCCTGCGCGAGCCGGTCGAGTTGCAGCAGTTCGCCCTGGCGCGCGGCTTCGCCGAACACGTCGAGCGGCGACACGGCGCGGTCGAGCGCATCGTGCGCGCGCAGCAGCGCCTCGTAGCCGACCGCGCGCTGGTGCGACAGGCTGAATATCGGCTGGAACACGGTCGTGAGCGTCAGGTCGCGGTGCTGCGTCGCGAGCCGTTCGAAGCCGGAGCTCATCTCCCGCTCGAACCGGTACGGCGACGCGGCGGCCGGACGCTCCTGTTGCACGATCGTCATGCCTTCCTCCTGGTGGTGCAGTCGAACGCGACGTCCGGCGTCATGGACGACGACCGGGACGGCGCGCGCAATGTCATGGTTGGACCCTCGGTTGCCCGACACGTGCCGGGCGGCTGCCCACCTTCAAGCAAGCTCCGTGCAAGGCGTGCGGAACCCATGCGCCGCATGGCCGCGCCGCGCCGCCGCACCATCGTGGCGCGCCATCCGCGCACCGTTTCCGTGCGCACGCACCGGCCGCTCGAACGCATCCGTTACGTCGGCACGCTACACTCCGTACGATCGTTTCATTCCCCGCATCCGCCGTCTCGATGGAAATCGTCTTCACCGTCCTCATTCTGCTGCTGACCGTCGCGCTATCCGGCGCCGTCACGCGCATCCTCCCGTTGCAACTGCCGCTGCCGCTGATGCAGATCGCGTTCGGCGCGATGCTCGCGTGGCCGACGCTGAACCTGCACGTCACGTTCGACCCCGAGATCTTCATGCTGCTGTTCATCCCGCCGCTGCTGTTCGCGGACGGCTGGCGGATTCCGAAGCGCGAGCTTTACCTGCAGCGCCGCGCGATCCTGATGCTCGCGTTCGGGCTCGTGTTCATGACGGTACTCGCGGTCGGCTACTTCGCACACTGGCTGATTCCCGAGTTGCCGCTGCCGATCGCGTTCGCGCTCGCGGCCGTGCTGTCGCCGACCGACGCGGTCGCGCTGTCGGGCATCGCCGGCAAGGGTCGCATTCCACCGCAATTGATGCACATTCTCGAAGGCGAGGCGCTGATGAACGACGCGTCGGGCCTCGTCGCACTGAAGTTCGCGATCGCGGCCGCGCTGACGGGCGTGTTCTCGCTGCGCGCCGCGTCGGTCACGTTCGTGATCGTCGCGGCCGGCGGGCTCGCGACGGGGGCGATCGTCGCGTGGTTGTTCAGCGCGCTGTCGACGCGCTTCCTGAACGCCGAGCAGGAAGGCGACCCGGCGCCCGGCATCGTGATGACGCTGCTGGTGCCGTTCGCGGCCTACCTGTTCGCCGAGCATCTCGACCTGTCGGGCGTGCTCGCGGCCGTGTCGGCCGGGATGATGATGAACTACACGAGCTTCTCCCGCAAAAGCACCGTCGCGTCGCGCGTGCGTGCCGAAAGCACGTGGGCGATGATCGAGTTCGTGTTCAACGGCATGGTGTTCATCATGCTCGGGCTGCAGTTGCCGCACATCATCGGCCGCGCGCTCGTCGACGCGCACCACACGAGCGACGTGCTGGTCGGCCGCATGATCTTCAACGTGGGCGCGATGATGCTCGCGCTGTACGCGATCCGCTTCCTGTGGGTGTGGCTGCTGCGCTGGTTCGCAAGCCGCCGCGCCGCGCGTCGCGGCCTCGCCGGCACGATGGCCGGCGTGCGCACGATCGCGGTGATGACGGTGGGCGGCGTGCGCGGCGCGGTCACGCTCGCCGGCGTGCTGTCGATCCCGGTCGCGCTGTCCGACGGCGCACCGCTGCCGGGCCGCGACACCGCGATCTTCATCGCGTCGTCCGTGATCCTCGGCTCGCTGATCGTCGCGGTGATCGGCCTGCCGCTGCTGCTGCGCGGCGTGCGCTCGTCGCGCAACCCGCTCGGCGACGAGGAGCGCATCGCTCGCTCGGCCGCCGCGCAGGCCGCGATCCGCGCGATCGATTCGTCGCACGATGCCATTTCGGCCGATCTCGACGAATCGGGCGCGGCCCGCTGCGCCGACATCTCCGCACGCGTGATGGACCAATATCGCCGCCGGCTCGCCGCGCTCGCCGACGACGGCCCCACGCCGCGCGCGGAAGCGAAGCAGGCCGAAACGATGGAATTGCAGATGCGGATCGCGGCCGTGCGCGCGGAACGCTCGGCGCTGTACCGGCTGCGCAGCGACAGCAAGATTTCCGACGAAACGCTGACGAAGCTGCTTCGCGAGATCGATCTGTCGGAAACCGCGCTGTCGACGCGCAAGAAAGGCATTCTTTGAAGGATCGACCGCGGCCCGCGCGCAGCCGCCGAGGGGCATAAAAAAACGGCGACGCACCCGCGTCGCCGTTTTCACGTCCGCTCACGCTCGCGTTACTTCGCGACGACGACCGGAATCCCCTTCAGCATCCCCGCGCCCTTCATCTCGTCGAGCGCATGCTGCACGGCCGCGCTCGTCGCCGCATCGATGCCGAGCTGCAACGCGAGCTCGCGTTCCGCGCGCTTCACGCCGGCCAGATTGCGCACCTTCACGTGGCCGAAGCCGCGCACGCGGGCATGCAGGTCGGCCAGTTGCACGACCTGCGCCGCATTGCCGGCCGTCATCGCGGCGAACGCACGCGTGAGCGTGGTCTCGTAGTCGTCGGCCAGCGCGCGCTCCATCTTCCGCTCGACCGTGCGGCCGAACGGATCGAGCCACGTGCCGCGCAGGCCGCGCACGCGCGCCAGCATGCCGAGCACCGGCCACATCCACTGGCCGAACACGCGCTTCTTCGGCGTGCTGCCGTCGCTGCCGGCCTTCGCGACCGCGGGCGGCGCCAGGTTGAACTTCACGCGGTACGTCTGGCCCGGCACGCCTTCGAACTGCGCTTCGAGCGCCGTGCGGAACGCGTCGTCCGCGTACAGCCGCGCGACTTCGTATTCGTCCTTCACCGCGAGCAGCCGATAGAACGTCGTCGCGACCGCGCGCGTCAGCGTGTCGTCGCCCTTCGCCTGCGCCGCGTTCACCAGCGCGCGGTAGCGCTCGACGTAGCGCGCGCCGCCGTAAGCGTCGAGACGCGCTTCGCGATCGGCGATCAGCTCGGCGAGCGTCTCCGGCGCGGCGTGCGCGGCCACCGCATGACGCGCGTTCCACAACGCGTCGAGACCGGCCGCATCGCCGGCCGCCATCCGGCCGATCGAGAACGCGAGCTTGTTCATCGGCACCGCGACGTTGTTCAGCTCGATCGCGCGCATCATCGCGGCGAGCGACACCGGCACGAGGCCGAGCTGCCACGCGTAGCCGAGCATCAGGATGTTCGCGCCGATCGAGTCGCCGAGGAACTTCGCGGCGAGCGCCTGCGCGTCGCAGCTCGACAGGTAGCCGTCGCCGGCCGCGTGATGCATCTTCTCGAGCAGCGCGTCCGCATGCAGGTTCGCGTCGGGGTTCTGCACGAACGATGCATTCGGGATCCGGTGCGTGTTGACGACGATCCGCGTGCGCGCGTGGCGCACCGTCTGCAGCGCCTCCGCGCTCGCCCCGACGACCATGTCGCACGCGAGCAGCACGTCGGCCTGCTGCGTGTCGATGCGCACCTGGTTCAGCCAGCGGTCGCTCGACGCGATCCGCACGAACGACAGCACCGAGCCGCCCTTCTGCGCGAAGCCCATGAAGTCGAGCACCGATGCGCTCTTGCCTTCGAGGTGCGCGGCCATGCTGATCAGCGCGCCGACCGTCACGACGCCGGTGCCGCCGACGCCCGTCACGAGCATGTCGAACGGCGCCGCGTCGAGGTGCGTCGCCGGCACCGGCAGCGCGTCGACGCGCGCGGCAAGCGCCGCTTCGTCGAACGCGGCGCCGGCCGCCTTCTTCAGCGCCGCGCCCTCGACCGTCACGAAACTCGGGCAGAAGCCGTTCACGCACGAATAGTCCTTGTTGCACGACGACTGGTCGATGCGGCGCTTGCGGCCGAGCGGCGTCTCGAGCGGCTCGACCGACAGGCAGTTCGACTGCACGCCGCAGTCGCCGCAGCCTTCGCACACCGCGTCGTTGATGAACAGGCGCTTGTCCGGGTCGGGGAATTCGCCTTTCTTGCGGCGGCGGCGCTTCTCGGCCGCGCAGGTCTGGTCGTAGATCAGCACGGTGACGCCCGGCGTCTCGCGCAATTCGCGCTGCACCGTATCGAGTTCGCTGCGGTGATGGAACGTCGTGCCGGTCGGGAACTGCCCGTGATGACCGTCGTACTTCTCCGGCTCGTCGGACACGACGACGAAGCGCGACACGCCTTCGGCCTCGACCTGCCGCGCGATCTGCGGCACCGAGATGCTGCCGTCGACCGGCTGGCCGCCCGTCATCGCGACCGCGTCGTTGTAGAGGATCTTGTACGTGATGTTCGCTTTCGCGGCGACCGCCTGGCGGATCGCGAGGATACCCGAGTGGAAGTAGGTGCCGTCGCCGAGGTTCTGGAACACGTGCTTCGTGTGGGTGAACATCGCGTGCGCGGCCCAGTCGACGCCCTCGCCGCCCATCTGGATCAGGCCGGTGGTATCGCGCTCCATCCACGACGCCATGAAGTGGCAGCCGATGCCGGCCTGCGCGATCGAGCCTTCGGGCACCTTCGTCGACGTATTGTGAGGGCAGCCCGAGCAGAAGTACGGCGTGCGCTTCACCGCGTCGGCCTCGTTCGACAGGATCCGCGGCGCGACGAGATCGACGACGCGCTCGCGGCGGTCGAGCGCCGGCTTGTGCCGCGCGAGCCAGTCGGCGAACACCGGCAGGATGCGCGACGGACGCAGTTCGCCGAGCTCGGACAGCAGGCACGCGCCGGCCGCGTCGTGCTTGCCGAGCACGCGCGGGCGCGCGCCTTCGGTGCGGTTGTACAGGTAGTCCTTGATCTGCTGTTCGATGACCGGGCCCTTTTCCTCGATCACCAGCACTTCGGCGAGCCCGTCGACGAAGGTCTCGATGCGCGTCATTTCGAGCGGATACGACAGGCCGACCTTGTAGATCCGCACGCCGGCCGCGTCGAGATCGGCCACCGTCAGGTCGAGCCGGCGCAGCGCTTCCATCAGGTCGAGGTGCGCCTTGCCGCAGGTGACGATGCCGACGTTCGCGTGCGTGCTCGGCGCGATCCACTTGTCGATGCTGTTGGCGCGCGCGAAATGGCGAACCGCGTCGAGCTTCGCCGCGAGGCGCGCCTCGATCGTCAGGCTCGGCAGGTCGGGCCAGCGGTTGTGCAGGCCGCCTGCCGGCGGCGTGAAGCCTTCCGGCGCCGGCCAGCGCGTCTGCAACGCATCGAGGTCGACGGTGGAGCCCGATTCGACCGTTTCCGAGATCGCCTTGAAGCCGACCCACGCGCCCGAATAGCGCGACAGCGCCCAGCCGTACAGGCCGAATTCGAGCATGTCGGCGATGTTCGACGGGTTCACGACCGGCATGTGCCACGCCATCATCGCGAAGTCGCTCTGGTGCGGCATCGACGACGACACGCAGCCATGGTCGTCGCCCGCGACGACCAGCACGCCGCCGTGCGGCGACGAACCGTATGCGTTGCCGTGCTTGAGCGCGTCGCCCGCGCGATCGACGCCCGGCCCCTTGCCGTACCACATCGCATACACGCCGTCGACCGTGCGCTCGGGGTCGGCCTCGACCCGCTGCGTGCCGAGCACGGCCGTGCCGCCGAGTTCCTCGTTGATCGCCGGCAGGAAGCGCACGCCGCTGGCGTCGAGCAGTTTCTTCGCCTTCCACAAGTGCTGGTCGACCATGCCGAGTGGCGAGCCGCGATAGCCGCTGACGAAGCCGGCCGTGTCGAGGCCCTGCTCGGTATCGACCGTGCGCTGCATCAACAGCAGGCGGATCAGCGCCTGCGTGCCGGTCAGGAAGATCCGGCCGCGCGTCGCGGTCAGGTTGTCGGTCAGGCGGTAGTCGGACAGGGCAGGCGTGCCGTCGACGGGCAGGCGGGCGGTCATGGGGGGAAGTCTCCGGATGGTGCTGTTCTGGGCCGTGCGCGGCGGGGCGCCGGGTGACGCATGAGTGCGGCAGCGAATGGCTCTATTTTTTCGCGCGCGGCCGAGAATGTTTTTCCTCATCTTGCTCGGACCGGTGCACGGCGAGAAAAACCGCGCAGGTTTTTGCCGGGATTTGAGAGAGTTTTCGCGCGGGGTGGCGGGTGGCGGGTGGCGGGTGGCGGGTGGCGGGTGGCGGGTGGCGGGTGGCGGGTGGCGGGCGGCGGGCGGCGGGCGGCGGGCGGCGGGCGGCGGGCGGCGGGCGGCGGGCGGCGGGTGGCGGTCGGGGGTTGGGCGGGATGGGAAAGCGCTTGCGTCGACATCGCGGGTGACGAGCGGGACGCCGGCCGCGGGCCCGGCGGCGCTCGCTCGGGGCCCGTGCGACAAGGGTTGGGGCCGGCAAACGACGGCGCGCTCACCGATGGAATGCACAGCATTTGGAGTGAGGGCGCGGGATGTCCACAATGCCGGGGCTGTCGGCCGAGCGGGTGATCGCGCTCACCGTTCGATCGCACAGCGTTTCGAGTCGCGTCGGGTGCCGGATGTCCACACCTCGATCTGTCCGCCGCACATGCGGACTGCGACGCTCACCATCGAAATCCACAGCGCGACGAGTCGATGCCGGCAGGAGATATCCACACCGCCGGATGCCTGCGTCGCCGCCGCGACGTTGGCGCTCAGCTTCCGGATCCACAGGCGCGTGAGTCGATTCGGCGGCAGGATATCCACATGTCCGTCCCTTCGTGCGTGCCTCGTGCGTGCTGTTGGGTAGTCGAACGAGAAGTCGGTACGGGTGTGGATATCACCCACCCGCAGACACTCAAAGCCCTGTGAATTTCGACGGTGAGTGATGGCACGCGCTCGAACGAGGGTGCCGATTCGGGGGTGGACAGCCCGATCCGCGACGACTCCAAACGCTGTGAATCCCAATGGTGAGCATCGACAGCGCACAAACAACGGCGCCGATTCAGGCGTGGATCGTCCGCGCCACGACGACTCCAAACACTGTGAATTTCAACGGTGAGCGACGGCACGCGTTCGAACAAGGGGGCCAATTCGGGCGTGGATTGCCCGATCCGCGACGACTCTGAACATTGTGAATTTCAACGGTGAGCAACGGCACGCGTTCGAACAAGGGCGCCAATTCGAGCGTGGACCGCCCGATCCGCGACGACTCTGAACACTGTGAATTTCAATGGTGAGCAACGGCACGCGTTCGAACAAGGGGGCCAATTCGAGCGTGGACCGCCCGATCCACGACAACCCTGAACACTGTGAATTTCGGTGGTGAGTGACGGCAAACGATTAGACGAGTGCGCCGGCTCGGGTGCGAATCGCTCGACCCTGCGACGACACCGAACACTGTGAGTTCCAGCGGTGAGCGAGGCACGACGATCGAACCACAGCGCCGATCCGAGTGTGGACAACCGCGCCCGAGGCCAGTCGAGACGCTGTGAAATTCAACGGTGAGCGTGGGCGTCCGGTCGCACGAAGGCAGCGCCTCGGCGCGAACAGCCGCGCCCCCCCGCCCACGCTGCGCTCCGTGGACCGGGATTCGCGCAGACGCGGCCGCGCCGCATGCGCGCGCCCCCTCACCGCTGAAATACACAGCAGGTCGACTGGCTTCGGCGACCGGCTATCCACATCGGTGCACGAACTCGAACGGAACGCGCGATCGCATGTGCGGTTAGAATGCGCAACCGCTCGAAGCGGTGCCGAAGATCACGAACGGACACGCCATTCGGTCGCCCCTCCGACGCTCACCATTGAAATACACAGCGTTGCGAGTGAATTCGGCCACGAGATATCCACACCGCGATACGCAGCCGGATCTATCGCCGACCCGCGCGTGCCGTTAGAATGCGCGGCGCCCCGCATTCCCGCGCGATGCGCGCTCGACGCCCGGAAATCCGCACCAGGCAAGCCTCACCCGCAATCGGTCGCCGACACTCACCCTTCGAAAGCACAGCATTTCTCGTCGTTCAGGGCGCGGTTGTCCACACCCTGCATCGCGCTCACCGATGGAAAGCACAGCGTGGCGAGTGATTCGGGGCCGGGATATCCACAACCGACGCCGCGCAGGAATGTGCGGCCAGCGCATCGGCAACGTCGGCTCATGCGTCTGCCCTCGATCGGTGTCGAATGCCGGGAAGTCCCGCCAATGCTGGCTCCAGCCATACACTCACCGTTCGCATCCACAGCGTTCAGAGTGGTCGGCGGGCCGGTTGTCCACATTCACCTCCCCGCTGAAGAGGCCGTCAGCCATCGTCACTCGGTAATCGATCGAATGATCTGCGCCGGATTTCCACCGACCAGCGTATCCGGCGGAACCTCCCGCATCACGACCGAATCCGCGCCGACCACGGCGTTCTCGCCGACCGTCGCGCCGCCGCCGATCGTCGCACCGGTCCGTTCGCATGTCGTCCGGCCGGGCTGGCCGGCGTAAGCTTCGGCGCTACTTCGACGGCAAGTCGGATACGGCGTTGCGCAGTTGCTCAACGCGTGCGCCGTTGAGTGCCGCGACACAGGCCAAGCGCCCCATCTCGTGGGCGTTACCCGCTCCACCGCCGCTCAGCGAAGCGGAGAATTCACATTGAGCCGCGCGATACTTTGCGAATTCCTTGTTCGATGCCGCCAAAGCCTCCTCGGATGCATGAATATATTTATTACCCTCGTCCCATTTTTTTATGACAGCGAGCGCATCGTCTTCGGCCTTTTTTAAATACTCTCGACTTTCACTGGCCTTCTTCGCAAGACAATCCTTCATTCCAGCCTGCGAATAAGCACCGCACTGCTCGTACAGCCCCTTCTCGGTATTGATGGTGTTGTCAGATGCGGCGATCGAGAGTAACGGAAACGATAGCGCAAGCCCAAAGCCGATACTTCTTATTGCACGCATGAAGTCTCCTGTCCCTTTCGCACGATGCCCCATGCAAAATCTAGTTTCCTTGCATAGTTCGGATCTCGACGCATTGAATTGTAACGTAACGCCACTGACGTCGCAGAGAACGGCCGCCATCCTGTAATGACACGTTGAATCGACGCCTTCTGATACTTTAAGACTTGCCCTGGTCGCAACACCGTGATCATCGGATTCAGTTTCTTCAGCACGTCGGTTGTGCTGCCATGTACTTTCGCGATTTTGTCGAAGCTATCGCCCGGCTTGACTGTGACGTCATACACCCTAGCGTCTGCATTGGGCACACTACGGTGCTCAAAGATGGCCATGCGCATCAGCAGATAGCCGATTCCGGCCCTGAGATTATGCGCAGGGTTCGCTCTCGCCGATCCCACAGTCAGTTGCGCTCTCCACGCCGAAGGCAGAATCAAGTCGCCGCCTTCTTCGCCCGAAAGAAACGACGTCAAACCCGGGTCACCCGATACGCCAATCTGCAATGGTTTGATCTTCCACTCCGAGCTATTTGCCCCGGTTTCAACCCACAGCATTGCCTTGATCAGAAGCCAATCCAGCGGCCTGTAGCCGGCAGCGCCTGACAAATGTCGATTGTATTCGCTCACTGCCATCTGAATTTCGCAATCCCATATATCCCATTTGACATCGCCAACAGCCGCGCCAATACCATCCTGCCATTTTTCGAAGCCGCTCTTCGCTGGCTCTTGAACCGGCATATTTTCACCCTCCGATTGAATTGGTTAGGTTGTTCGCGTCCAGCACAAGACAGGTAGTTGCATACGCGTCCGACCCATACCCGACACGTCAGCACCGAAATAAAACGCTAGAAACGATGCACGGTCGCCGTTTGTATTTCAATTTTCGAGATAGCTTTTAAACAACAGAACGACAGCGGGAAAGCACTCAAAGCCAGATAAACGCGAAAAAAAAGTTGCAAAACGTCAACAGCCGTTGCCCGGTAGCGATACCCAAGCGGCGCGCGTTCCACCGAACGCGTCGCACACTCGGTCACATAACGAACGACACATTCGGCGAACCGACTCGACTACACTGGACCGTCACCGCATATAGGGCGCACGCGATGAAGCTCTACTACTGGCCGACGACCGGGCATTCCGGGCGCTGTGGATGCTCGAGGAAATAGGCGTGGGGTACGAACTGGTGCCGATCGACTTGCGCTCGCACGAACAGGGCAGGGACGCGTTCGTGCAGGTCAACCCGATGGCCAAGCTGCCCGCGCTCGACGACGGCGGCGCCCGGTTCGCCGAATCGGGCGCCGTGCTGCTCTATCTCGCCGACCGTTGCCCGCGCGCCGGGCTCGGCGTCGCGCCCGACGGTCCGCTGCGCGGCCGTTTCCTCCAGTGGATGTTCTTCACGCCGACCTGCCTCGAACCGGCGATGGTCGAGAAATTCACCGGCGCGTCGGGCAATCCGGTCGCGTTCGGCTGGGGCAACATCGCGCGCGTGCAGTGCGCCCTCGCGCAGGCGCTCGCCCACGGCCGCTGGCTCGTCGGCGAGCGCTTCACCGCGGCCGACCTGCTGCTCGCGAGCACTCTGAAGATCGCGTTCGACGCGCATCTGCTGCCGCACGAAGGCGTGCTCGGCGACTACGTCGCGCGCGCCGAGGACCGCGACGCGTTCCGCCGCGCGGTCGCGATCGAACAGCGCGAAGCGTCACGCCCGCTGCACGCTCGACGCGCAACGGGGCGGCGCCCGGCCAACGTCGATCACGCCTGTGCGCCCGGCCCCGGCCCCGGCGCACCCGCGTCGATCACCACGCCCGGCGAACCGCGCTCGTCGGTATCGGCGTCGATCGGCACGACGTCGTGAAAATGCGTGTAATCGATGTGCGTGATGCCGTCCTCGTCGTGCATCAGGTCGACGTAGCGGTGATGCCAGCGGATGTCGCCATGCACCCACACATGGCGCGCCTGCATGACCTGGGCGGTCGTCTCGTCCGATCCCTCGATCGTGATCAGCAATTGCGCGTCGCGCGCGGCGAGCGACTCGGGCGTCTCGCCGAACAGCGCGCTCGACTCGTCGATCACGTGCATCAGGTTCCAGCCGAGCAGGAAGATCGGATGCTCGTTGCGCACGAGCGGCAGGTCGTGAATCTTGCGCAGCGAGTAGCCCTCGTGCGTGCCTTCGACGCGCATCAGCCGCAGTTTCGCCTGCGCCTCGGCAATCACGTTCTGGCGGGCATTCGCGGCGCGCACCATCAGCGTCATCCGGCCGTTCAGCGGCCGCACGATCGCGTGGCGCGCGAACAGGATCTTCGCCTGCGGCCGAGAAAACCGCGCGAACACGAGCCCCGTGGCGAGCGCGATGCTCGACATCCCGACGAAGATCTCGAACGTCGCGACGAGGTGCGCATAAACGGTCTGCGGATGCATGTCGCCGTAGCCGACGGTCGCGAGCGTCTCGACGCTGAAGAAGAACGCGCCGCCGAAGCCGGCCGGCGACTGGTTCGCGATCGGCGCCTGGCCGAGCAGGTAGAGCGCCGCGAAGCCGCTGTTGAGCAGCAGGAACAGCACCGCGAGCGACAGGAAGAACACGGGCCAGCTCACCGTCAGCGCGCGGTGATAGAAGTCGCGCCAGCCGAGCGGCGGCATCCCGTACGCGATCACCGGGCGGGTGCCCGACCAGATCTTGCGGCCACGGCCGCGGGAGGCTGGGGAGGACGAATCGACGTTCATCGCGCGGCGCCGGTTGCGGGAAGGCGATGAGCGTAGCACGCGCGGCGGCGGCCGGGAATGCGGACCGGTTCGGCACGGCAATCCGCCGCGTCGCCATAAAAAAAACCGGCCGCACATGCGGCCGGCTGCGTCGTGATGCGAGCCCGCGCGTGGCGCGCGCCGCGCTCACTTGCGGTCGACGATTACCTGGTCGAACGTGCCGCCGTCGGCGAAATGGGTCTTCTGCGCGTTCGCCCAGCTGCCGAAAACCTGCTCGACGCTGAACGTCTTCAGCGCCTTGAACTCGGCCGCATGCTTCTGCAGCACGGCCGCGTCGCGCGGGCGCAGATGATGCTGCGCGATGATCTCCTGCGCTTGCGGCGTGTACAGGTAGTCGAGATACGCCTGCGCGACCTTGCGCGTGCCTTTCTTGTCGACCACCTTGTCGACGACGGCGACGGGCGGCTCCGCGAGGATGCTCGCCGACGGATACACGGCGTCGAACTGCGCGCCCGACGCGCCCGTGTCCATCAGCGCGACCTCGTTCTCGAACGTGACGAGCACGTCGCCGATGCCGCGCTGCGTGAACGTGGTCGTCGCGCCGCGGCCACCCGAATCGAGCACCGGCACGTTGCGGAAGATCGCCTTCTCGAAGTCGAGCGCCTGCTGGTCGGTCGCGCCCTTCTGCTTCTGGAAGCCCCACGCGGCGAGATACGCATAGCGGCCGTTGCCCGACGTCTTCGGGTTCGCGATGATCACCTGCACGCCCGGCTTCGCGAGATCGCTCCAGTCCTTGATCGCCTTCGGGTTGCCCTTGCGCACGAGGAACACCATCGTCGTCGAGTACGGCGAGCTGTTGTCCGGGAAGCGCGCGCGCCAGTCCTTCGGCAGCAGTTGGCCGCGCTCGGCGAGCAGGTCGATGTCATTCGGCTGGTTCATCGTCACGACGTCGGCCTGCAGCCCTTGCAGCACCGACAGCGCCTGCGCGCTCGACGCGCCGTGCGACTGCTTGATCGTGACCGTCTCGCCCGTCTTCTGCTTGTAGGCGGCGGCAAAGCTCGCGTTGATGTCCTTGTACAGCTCGCGCGTCACGTCGTACGACACGTTCAGGATCGACGTGTCCGCGTGCGCGGCGGTCGCCGCCACGACCAGCGCCGCCGTCGCGCCCGTGTGCAGCCAGCGGCCGATCCCCTTGATGCTTGCCATCGTGATATGCCCCGTTTCCAGTGGTGGTGAATGTGCGTGACCGTACGCGTACGTGCTGTCATCGAAACGTAAGCGGGCATTCTAGCGGCCGGCCGCAGCGCGCCTTCCAATCAGTCGTGGAAAGCAAATCTCGAATTCTGCTAAACGGCGGCCGCGGCTCGCGCGCGCCGCCGCTCCGGTGTTAAGATCGCCGCTCAGCCCATTCACGGTTCATCCATGTCCGCTACCCTGCGCTCGCCCTCGATCCTCGCCGCCGTCGCGGCAGGTGCGCGCGCGGCCGGGCTGAAACTGAAAAAACGACTCCTCGACTGACGGGGACGTCGCGTCCCGTCAGGCGAATGCCGGACGGGATGCCCGCAGGTCGTTTCTTTCTCCTTGCATGCACGCCTCGCTCCGGCACGCCGCCGGCGGAACGGTTCCTTCCCACTCCGTTTCCACCATGAGGCTTTGCATGAACACACGTTTCGAAGGTATCTGGCTGCCGATCATCACGCCGTTCCACCGCGGCGAGGTCGACCATGCGGCGCTCGCGCGGCTCGCGCGCCACTATGCGGGCGCCGGCATCGCGGGTTTCGTCGCGGGGGCGACGACCGGTGAAGGCGTGCTGCTCGACGCGCGCGAACAGGACGCGGTGTTCGCGACGCTGCGCGACGCGGCGCCCGGGCTGCCGATCGTCGTCGGGCTGACCGCGAGCGCGACGCACTTCGCGGCCGCCCGCGCGCGCGAACTCGCGGCGCTGCGCCCCGACGGGCTGCTCGTCACGCCGCCCGTCTACGTGCGGCCGACGCAGGACGGCATCCGCCGCCATGTCGAAGCGATCGTCGACGCGGCCGACCTGCCGGTGCTCGTCTACAACATCCCGTACCGCACGGGCGTGAACGTCGAACTGGACACGCTGCAGGCGCTCGCGCGCGACTCGCGCGTCGCCGGCATCAAGGAATGCGGCGGCACGCTCGACCGGATGAGCCGGCTCGTGCACGACACGCCGCTCGCGATCCTGTCCGGCGACGACAACCAGAACTTCGCGGCGATGTGCGCGGGCGCGCACGGCGCGATCGCGAGCAGCGCGCACGTGCTGCCCGAATGGCACGTGCGGATTCACGCGTGGCTGCGCGACGGGCGGCTCGCCGACGCGCGGCGCCTGTCGGTCGCGCTGCAGCCGCTCGTCGCGGCGCTGTTCGCGGAACCGAACCCGGCGCCGGTGAAGGCCGTGCTCGCCGCGCAAGGATGGTGCGAGGACGGGTTGCGGCTGCCGTTCGTGCCGGCCAGCGAGGGATTGCGGGCGCGACTGGCAGCCATTTCCGCGGAACTGCATGAAATCGAGCCGGACATCGCCGTCGCATGAACCGCAACGCTACGTGACGTGCAGGCGACCGATGGATCGCGCACCGACAGATTGCTTCAAACTGTCAAAACGAGAGACAGGTCATACCGTGCAAGATGAGCGTCGGCCGTCACGAGCTGAAGCGGCTCGAGCCGCGCCTGGGCAACCAGCAAACGATCGAAGGGATCACGATGGTGATGCGGCAAATCGCGGACCGCGGCCCCATGCGCCGCCCGAACCGGCAGTTCGCGGATCCCGCTCGGCCCGATCGCCCGCATCAGCTCGCCGACGTCGATATCGAGCTTGCCCAGTCCGGCCTTGATGGCAGCCTCCCAGATACTTGCGCTGCTGACGAAACGCTCGTCGGCGGCCGAGATCACGCTGCGCGCTCGGGCGCTGAGCTTGGGGTCATTCGTCACGATCCACAAAAATATGTGCGTATCGAGCAACAGCCGCATCAGCGCCCTTCGAATGCATCCAGCAAGTCATCGGGCAGCGGGGCATCGAAGTCGTCCGCGATCCACGCCTGCCCTTGCAGGACACCGAACCGAACGGGCGGATTGACGGGCACGGGACAATCGGCTGACGGCCCGTCGTCGCGGATCGAGGCTTCCGCCCTTTGCGCCGGATCGACCGCGCTGGCGCCCGGTGTATTTGCGTTTTGCATGATGACCTCCGTTTCAAGTGATCATCACTGTAGTCAGGTTTGCCCGATCGATCCATTCGGCCGATCGGCAGAGGAACGACCGAACCGCGGCCCGCGACGGCAATCGAGCGTTTCATCACGCCGCCACCGCCCCCTCCGTCGCCCCCCGCACCGCCTGCGTGACGATCCGCGCGAGCCGATCGACCGTCGGCGTCGCCGACGACGTACGCCGCAGCAGGATCAGCGGCAGGCTCGGCAGCGCCGGCAGCCCGCACGACGCCGCATCGAGCCCTCGCACGGACGCGGGCAGCCCGTAATGCGAGCGCACCGTGAGCCCGAGGCCGGCCGCCGCGGCCGCCCATAGCCCGGCCAGGCTCGGCGTCGTGAACGCAACGCGCCACGGCACGCCCGCGCGGTCCAGCCCATCGGTCGCCGCGCCGAAGAACCGGCACGGCCGGTCGAACACGACGAGCGGCAACGGCTCGCCCGCCGCGCGCACGGCGCGATCGCGCGTTTCGTCGCCGCCGCTCGCGCCGCCCCGCGCGCCCGCGTCCCCGCCGCCATCCGGCACGCCGAGACCACCGCCCGCCGCCGCGCCGATCCACTGCATCGGCACGTGCGCGATCGCTTCGCTGTCGATCCCCGCCCGCGACACGAGCGCCGCCGACGCCGGATCGCCCCATACGAGCGCCAGATCGAGCTGGTTCGCATCGAGCCGGTCGAGCAGATCGGCGTTGCGCGCCACGCGCGCCTCGATCTTCACCTTCGGATGCGCGCGCGCGAAGCGCCCGAGCACGTCGGGCAGGATCGCTTCACCGAAATCCTCCTGCAACCCGACCCGTACCCAGCCGTCGAGATTCACGCCGCGCACGGCCGCGGCCGCCTCGTCGTTCAGCTCGATCATCCGCCGCGCGTAGCGCAGCATCGCGTCGCCGGCGTCGGTCAGCGCGAGCCCGCGCCCGGCCTTCACGAACAGCGGCGTGCCGGCCTGCTCCTCGAGCTTGCGGATCTGCGCGCTCACCGCCGACGACGAGCGCGCGACGCGATCGGCCGCCTTCGCGAAACTGCCGAGATCCACGCCCGCGACGAGGCTGCGCAACGCCGCGACGTCGAAGTTGGGCCGCGCGAGTGCGGCATCGGCGCCCGCGACGGCCTCGCCGCCATCGCGCGAAGTGTCTTGTCCGGCCATCTCAACCATCCTGATTTATCGAACGATTCATCAAAAACTTTCCGATTTTCAGGATGAATGTAGGCCGCCAGACTGTGGACGTCAACTTCGAACCGGGCCTGCCGTCATGGACACCTCGTGCATCGCTTCCCCCTCTTCGCCTGCCCGCGACGGGCGCGGGCCGGCCCATCGCTGGCGCGTGCTGGCCGCCGGCGTCGCCGCGAACATGAGCTTTTCGGCCGCCGCGGCCGGCATCCCGACCACGGCCGTCTGGATGCGCGCCGCGTATCACCTCGACAACGGCGCGCTCGGCCTCGTGCTGGGCGCGCTCGGGTTCGGCGTCGCGCTGTCCGAGCTGCCGTGGGGAATCGCCGCCGACCGCTTCAGCGACCGCCGCGTGCTGCTGACCGGGCTCGCCGCGACAGCCGCGATGCTCGCGCTGATGGTGGGCACGATCGTCCCGACCGCGCACGCGGTGCCGCCGCTGATGCGGGTCGTCGCGGCCATGTGCTGCGTCGGCCTGCTCGGCGGCAGCGTGAACGGCTCGAGCGGACGTGCGGTGATGCGCTGGTTCGGCGAGCGCGAGCGCGGGCTCGCGATGAGCATCCGCCAGACGGCCGTGCCGCTCGGCGGCGGCCTCGGCGCGGCGCTGCTGCCGTCGCTTGCGTCGCATGCGGGCTTCGCCGCGGTGTACGGCGCGTTGATGCTGCTGTGCGCCGGCTCGGCCGCGTTGACGTGGCGCTGGCTGCACGAGCCGCCCGATGCGCCGGCTGCGACGCCCGTCACCGCAGGCCGTCCCCTCGCGCCGCCATCGCCGGCCGCACCGATGCGCAGCCCGCTCGCGAGCGGCCGCGTGTGGCGCATCGTGCTCGGCATCGGCGCGCTGTGCGCCCCGCAGTTCGCGGTGCTTACGTTCGCGACCGTGTTCCTGCACGATTTCGGCCGGCTCGGCCTCGCCGGCATCAGCGCGGCAATGGTCGCGCTGCAGGTCGGCGCAATGGTGATGCGCGTGTGGAGCGGCCGCCATACCGACCGGTACGGCAACCGGCGTGCGTACCTGCGCGGGTCGGTGTGCGTCGCGGCCGGGTCGTTCGCGCTGCTCGCGGCCGCGACGGCCGGCAGCCCGCACGTGCCGCTCGCGGCGATCGTCGCGATTCTCGTGTTCGCGGGCATCTGCGTATCGGCGTGGCACGGCGTCGCGTACACCGAGCTCGCAACGCTCGCGGGTGCGAACCACGCCGGCACCGCGCTCGGGATGGCGAACACGGTCGTGTATCTCGGGCTGTTCGCGACGCCGCTCGCGATTCCGCCGCTGCTGGCCGTCAGTTCGTGGAGCGTGGTGTGGCTCGCGACCGCGCTGATCGCCGCCGCGACCTACCCGCTGTTCGCGCGATAGCGGGCCGACGCGGCAACGTTCGCGGCAGCGTGCGCGAGACGGTCAGAACTTGTACACGGCCGACAGCATCGCCGAACGGCCGTCGCCGAACTCGACGGCCGACGATCGCGACTCGCTTCCCAACACCTGCCGCACGCGCTCGACATACGCGCGGTCGAACAGGTTGTCGATATTCAGCTGGAAACGCAGCCGGCGGTTCACTTCGTAGCCGGCCATCAGGTTGTGCACCCAATACGCGCCGAGCTGGCTGCCGCCTTCGGACGTCACGTTGCGCCGGCCGACGAAGTGCGAGCCGTAGCCGATCGTCCAGCCTGCCGGCAGCCGATAGGTCGTCCACAGGTTGAGCGCGTGCCGCGGCGTGTTGCCGAGTGCCTGCCCATCGCGGCGCGGCGTGGCCGGCGAACTGAGCGTGACGCTCGCCAGGTACGTGTAATTCGCGAACACGTCCCACTGCGGCGTCACCTTGCCGGCCGCGCCGAGCTCGATGCCGCGCACGCGCTGCCGGCCCACGAGCGCGTAGCTGCCGTCGGCCATGCGCTCGCGCGCGTTTTTCTTCTCGGTCTGGAACAGCGCGCCGTTCAGCGCGATGCCGGCCAGCCCTTCCCATTTCGTGCCGAGCTCGAAGCTCTCGTTTTTCTCGGGCGCGAGCGACTCGGTCGCCGCGTTGAGGCCCGAGCCGTTGCTCACGAGAAATTCGGCGGACGGATTGAACGACGTGCCGTACGAGAAATACACGCGGCCGTTGTCCGTCGGTTTGAACACGAGCCCCGCGCGCGTGCTCAGATGGCGGTCGCCGCTCGCCGCGCGCTCGGTCGGCTTGCCGGCCGGCGTGCTTTCGGCCCAGCCGTCGATCCAGTCGTGCCGCAGCCCGACGTCGATGTCCCAGTAGCGGCCGAGCGAGAGCGTGTCGAACGCGTACAGCGCCTTCACGATGAGCTCGGTATCGCTGCGCGCGCTGTTCTCGCGCTTCGCGGGGCCGAGCCACACGCCGGGCGGCGCGGCGAGCGCGAAACCGTTGGCCGGATAGAAACGGTTGAGCCCGTAGGAATACGTGGTGCGACCGTACGTTTCCCGCGAAATTTCGAAGCCCGTGACGAGCGTGTGCCCGATGCCGAACGTCGCGAATTCGCTCGTGACGTTGGTCTGGTTCGCCCACATCGCCGTCGACGCATCGCGGCCGTAGCCCTGCGGTCCGGCCGGCTTGTAGCGCCCCGGTGGCAGCCCCTGCAGATTCGCGTGCGACGCGGACACCACCGTATCGCGATTCAGGTGCGTGTAGCGGCTCAGGTTCTGCACCTTCAGGTGCGGCGACACGTCGTGCTCGGCCTTGACGGTGAACGTGTCGGACATGATGCGTTCGCGATCGAGATTGCGCCAGCCGAAGTAGCTGTCGCGCGACACGCCGGCCAGCACCTGCCCGTCGCGCGCGGGCAGCCCGTAATCGGGCAGGTTGTTGTCGTACTGATGGAAATAGCCGAGCGTGACGCGCGTCGGCGTGCCGAGGCCGAACGCGAGCGACGGCGCGACGCCCCAGCGCCGCTTGCGAATGTCGTCGCGGCCCGGCACGTCGTTGATGTGCGCCATCGCGTTCAGGCGGAACGCCGCCTTGCCGTCGGCGCCGGGCAGCGGCTGGTTCGTATCGAGCGTCACGCGGCGGTAGTCGGACGTGCCGAGCACCGCGCCGGCTTCGGTCAACGCGCCGGCCTTCGGCGTCTTGCTGACCAGGTTCACCGAGCCGCCCGTGGTGCCGGCGCCGCCGAACACCGAGTTCGGCCCCTTGATCACCTCCACCGCGTCGATGTTGAACAGGTCGCTGCGATTGTTCTGCGCGCTGTCGCGCAGCCCGTCGAGCTGCATGTTCGCGTTCGCGCCGAAACCGCGGATATTGAAACTGTCGCCCGAGCCCCCGCCGCCCTCGCCGGCGTTGAACGTGATGCCGGCGACGTTCGACAGCGCTTCGCGCAGGCTCAGCGCCTGCTGTTCGTCCAGCACCGCGCGCGGCACGACGGTGATCGTCTGCGGCACGTCGAGCAGCGGCGTCGCATATTTGGCCGAGCCCGACCGATCGACGCGCGAGCCTGCGTCGTGCGCGCCGCGAACGAAGATCGGATCGAGGTGCGGCGCCTGCCCCGGCTCGCCTTCTTCCGCACACGCCGGCGCGGCCGCACAGGCGATCATCGCGAACGCGACGGACGCGGTCGCGCGACGCGGCGGCGTCGCGCTCGACAAAATGCAACTGCTCATGCTCACTCCATTCCATTGATGAGAATAATTCTCATTTAAATGGAATGGCGTCGACGCCACAATTGGACACGTCCGAACTTCGCGGTCCGAACGAACGCGCGACCGAAACGCCGGAGCAGCGCGTCGCGCGTCGGCCGCTCAGGTCGCTTGCGCGGCCTCGCGCGCCAGCGCGCGCCGCGCGGCCGGCCGTTCGGCCTCGCGCTGCGCATGCGCGGTCCATGCGGGATGCCGCGTCATGTCGAGCCCGATCGCGACGCCCCAGCGATACAGCACGAGCAGGAACGGATCGACGATCGAATGCGCGCCCGGCTCGGCCCACGTGCGGCCGTCGGCCAGCAGGGCTTCGATCGACGCGTTCGCGGCCTCGATCGTGCTGCGCCCATGCGCGCTGATCGCGCCGTGCAGCGCCGGATCGTCGATGAAACGGCCCGGCCGCCACAGCGCGCCGTAGCCGACGCCGTGCACCCAGCCGACCAGCCAGGCGAGCCATTCGTGGCAGCGCGCCTCGCGCAGCGGATCGTCGAGCGGCACCAATTGCGCGTCCGGATAGCGGCGCGCGAGATACGTGAGGATCGCCGGCGTTTCGGTCAGCACGCGCGGCTCGCCCGGAATCGCGAGCACGGGCACGCGCGCCTTCGCGTTGATCGCGAGGTAGCGCGCTTCGAGGTTCTGCCGCTGCTTCACGGAGACGATCTCGACGTCGAACGGCGCGCCGGTTTCCTCCAGCGCGATGTGAGCGGCGAGCGAGCAGGCGCCCGGCGAAAGATAGAGACGATAGGCGTTCATGGCGGTGGGGCCCGACGGGGCTGTGGAAGACGGAACCGAGTGTAGGAACGCATGCCGGCACGCGGCAAACGATGAATTGTCGTGCTCGAGCATTAGTGTTACTAATACCCACATGCGACGCATCCATCTCCCTCCGCTGCAGACGTTGCGCGCGTTCGAAGCCGCCGTGCGGCTGCAGAGCTTCACGCGCGCGGCGGACGAGCTCGCGCTCACGCAAGGCGCGGTCAGCCAGCACATCCGCGCGCTCGAGGCGCAGCTCGGCTATCCGCTGTTCACGCGCGAACGCAACGGCGCGACGCCGACGCACGCCGCGCACGCGCTCGCGCTGCAGGTACGCCAGGGTCTGAGCGTGCTCGAACGCGCGTTCGAGCCGGCGCTGGCGGCGCGCCGCCGCCCGCGCACCTGCGACGCGACGCTGAACGTGAGCGTGCTGCCGAGCGTCGCCGAGCGCTGGCTCGCGCCGCGCCTGCCGCGTTTCTCGGCCGCGCATCCGCATATCTCGATCGTGCTGCATCCGGACGTGGCGCTCGCGCCGCTGCGCAAGCGCGACCGCATCGACGTCGCGCTGCGCTACGGGCCCGGCACGTGGCCCGGTGTGGTCGCCGAGAAGCTGATGAACGAGACGATCTTTCCGGTCGCGAGCCCCGCGTACCGCAATCGCGACGGCGTCGCCCCGCGCGCGCCGGCCGATCTCGTGCGCGCGACGCTGCTGCGCCATCCCGCGCAACCGTGGGAACCGTGGTTCCAGGCCGCGCGGCTCGACCTTACCGAATCCGCGCGCGCACCGCGCTTCACCGATGCGAACGCGCTGATCGCCGCGGCGCTGCAAGGCCGCGGCGTCGCGCTCGCGCGCCGCTCGCTGATCGAGCCCGAACTCGCGCGCGGCACGCTCGTGCGTGTGTCGAGCGTGCGCATCACCGACGTGTATGCGCACTACGTCGTGTGGCGCCCCGGTCATCCCCGCGAAGCGGCGATCCGCACGTGGCTCGACTGGCTGCGCAGCGAAGTGCGGCGCAGGACGCCGCGGCGCTGACGCCGGCGCTCACGCGCGCACCGGCATCGCCACCTTGTCGAGCGTGATCGGCAGATCGCGCACGCGCACGCCGGTCGCGTGATAGACCGCGTTGGCGATCGCGGCCGGCACGCCGGTGATCCCGATCTCGCCGATGCCGCGAATGCCGAGCGGATTGAAATGCGTGTCGCTTTCGTCGACGAAGCTCACGTCGAGCTCGCCAATGTCCGCGTTGACGGGCACGTGGTATTCGGCGAGATTCGCGTTCGTGAAGCGGCCGTGCCGCACGTCGAGATGCGAGCCTTCCTCGAGCGCGGTGCCGAGCCCCCACACCATCCCGCCGATCAACTGGCTGCGCGCGGTCTTCGCGTTGAGCAGGCTGCCGACGCTGTAGACGCCGACGATGCGCGGTACGCGAATCGTGCCGAGCTCGGCGTCCACGTGCACTTCGGCAAACACCGCGCCGAACGAATGGGACGCATAGCGCGACTTCTCGTCGCCGGGCTTCGCCGTCGCCTGCGCGTCGATCGGCTGGCCGCCCGCCCGCGCGATCACCGCCGCGGCCGGATCGCGCCGCGACGGCTCGCCGCGATGCACGACCCAGCCGTTGTCGACCGTCACGTCGTCGGCCGCGGCGCCGTGCAGCGGCGAGCCGGGATCGGCGATCGCCAGCGCGATCAGCTTCGCACGCGCCTGCAGCGCGGCCTCGCGCACGGCGGGCGCCACGCTCGCGGCCGACTGCGAGCCGCCCGATACCGGTGCGCGCGGCAGGCTGGAATCGCCGAGCGCGAAGCGCACGTTCCGCGGCGCGAAACCGAGCGCGTCGGCCGCGACCTGCGTCATCACCGTGTAGGTGCCGGTGCCGATGTCCTGCGTGCCCGACGCGACTTCGGCCGTGCCGTCCGGCAGGATGCGCGCACGCGCGGACGCTTCGCTGCGGTTCGCCGGATACGTGGCGGCCGCCATCCCGAGGCCGATCAGCGTGTCGCCGTCGCGCATCGTGCGCGGCGTCGTACCGGTGCGGCGCGACCAGCCGAAGCGCCGCGCGCCGACCTCGTAGCACGCGCGCAGCTCGTTGCTCGACCACGGCTTGCCGTCCTGCGGATCGACCTCCGCGTAATTCGCGAGCCGCAGCGCGACCGGGTCCATGCCGAGTTGCCATGCGAGCTCGTCCATCGCCGATTCCAGCGCGAACGAGCCGGACGCCTCGCCGGGTGCGCGCATGAACGTGGGCGTACCGACGTTCAGCGACACGATCCGGTGCGTGGTCGCGTGGTTCGGCACCGCGTACATGATCCGCGACGGCATCCCGCACATCTCCATCCAGTCCTCGAACGTCGACGTGGTGGCGATCGTGTCGTGGCGCATCGCGGTCAGTTTGCCGTCGCGACGGGCGGCCAGCACGACGCGCTGTTCGGTGAACGGCCGCCCGCCGACCGGGCCGAACATCTGCGGCCGCGTCAGCGCTAGCCGGACCGGGCGCCCCACCTGCTTCGCCGCCATCGCGCACAACGACACGTGCGACCACGACGAACCCTTGCAGCCGAAGCCGCCGCCGAGGAACGGCGAAATCACGCGCACGTGTTCCGGCGCGATGCCGAATACGGCGGCCACGGCCGTGCTCGCGCCCGACACGCCTTGCGTCGCATCGTGTAGCGTGAGCGTCGGGCCGTCCCAGCGTGCCATCGTCGCGTGCGGCTCGATCGGGTTGTGGTGCTGCATCGGCGTCGTATAGGTTGCGTCGACGCGCACCGCGCCTTCGCGCAAGCCGGCATCGACGTCGCCGCGCTGCGTGTCCATCGCGCGGCCCTGCTGCTTCGGCGGCACGCGCGCGCCGCGCTTCGCGTGCGCGAAATCCACCACGGCATCGCCCGCGCGATAGCGCACCTGCACGGCATGCGCGGCGTCGGTCGCCTGCTCGAGCGTTTCGGCCACGACGACCGCGACGGGTTCGTTGCTGTAGCGCACCGTGTCGTCCTGCAACAGCGTGAGCCGGCGCCCCGCGGGCGGCGACAGCGGCGGCCGGCCGCCGTTGGGCAGCCGCATCGCGTTCTCGTGCGTGATCACGAGCAGCACGCCGGGCATCGTGCGCGCACGCGCCGTGTCGATCGACTCGATGCGGCCGGATGCGATGGTGCTCGTCACGAGCACCGCGTGCGCGAGCCGCACATCGGGGAACTCGGCCGCGTAGTGCGCGCCGCCCGTCACTTTCAGTACGCCGTCGACGCGGTCGAGCGGCTGTCCGGTCAGCGTGTTCATGCGGCACCTCCGGTCGGTCCGGCGGCGGTCTTCACCGCACGCACGATCGCCCGCTGCGCGAGCGCGATCTTGAAGCCGTTGCCGTCGAGCGGCGTGGCGTCGCGCAGCGCGAGCGCGGCCGCTTCATTCAGCGCGGCATCGCTCAACGCGTGCCCGGCGAGATGCTGCTCCGCGGCCGTCGCGCGCAACGGCTTGTGCGCGACGCCGCCGAGCGCGATCCGCGCATCGGCGATGCGCGGGCCGTCCATCCGCAGCGCGGCCGCGACCGACACCAGCGCGAACGCGTAGCTCGCGCGGTCCCGCACTTTCAGATAGTGCGCATGGTCGGCGAAGCGCGGCGGCGGCAAGTCCACCGCGGTGATCAGCTCGCCCGGTTCGAGCGTCGTGTCGAGATCGGGACGATCGCCCGGCAAGCGGTGGAACGACGCGATCGGAATCTGCCGCGCGCCCCGCGGGCCGCTCACCTGCACGACGGCGTCGAGCGCGGCGAGCGCGACGCTCATGTCCGACGGGTTCACCGCCACGCACTGCGGGCTCGCGCCGAGGATCGCGTGCATCCGGTTGTGGCCGCCGATCGCCGCGCAGCCGCTGCCCGGCTCGCGCTTGTTGCACTGCGCGAACGCGGGATCGTAGAAATACGGGCAGCGCGTGCGCTGCATCAGGTTGCCGCCGACGGTCGCCATGTTGCGCAATTGCGCGGACGCGCCGGCGAGCAGCGCCTGCGACAGCAGCGGATAGTCGGCGCGCAGGCGCGGATGATCGGCCGCATCGCTGTTGCGCACGAGCGCGCCGATGCGCACGCCGCCGCCGGGCAGCGCATCGACCGCGTCGAGGCCCGCGATGCGCGTGATGTCGATGAGCGCGGCGGGCCGCGCGACGCCGCCCTTCATCAGGTCGAGCAGGTTCGTGCCGCCGCCGATGAAGGCCGCGCCGGGCCGCTGCGCCGCGCGCACGGCGCCGGCGACGTCCATCGCGCGTTCGTAGGAGATCGCTTCCATTGCGGTGCCCTCCGTCGGCTAGCCATGCGCCGCATGCGCGGCGCGCACGGCGGCGACGATGTTCGGGTACGCGCCGCAGCGGCACAGGTTGCCGCTCATGCGCTCGCGGATCTCGTCGTCCGACAGATGCGCGGGGCGGCGCCGCACGTCGTCGGTGGCGGCGCTGCCGGCGCCCGCCGCGAACTCGTCGAGCAGCGCGGTCGCCGAGCAGAGCTGGCCGGACGTGCAATAGCCGCACTGGAACGCATCGTGTTCGACGAACGCGCGCTGCACCGGGCTCAGCTCGCCGCCGCGCGCCAGCCCTTCGACGGTCGTGATCCGCTCGCCTTCGTGCATCACCGCGAGCGTCAGGCATGCGTTGATGCGCCGCCCATCGACGAGCACCGTGCACGCGCCGCACTGCCCGCGATCGCAGCCCTTCTTCGTGCCCGTGAGGCCGGCGTATTCGCGCAGCGCGTCGAGCAGCGTGACGCGCGGTTCGAGCTGCAGCGTGTACGCCCGCCCGTTGATGTCGAGATGCACGGGCCGCGCCGGCACCGAATCGCGGCGGGGCGCGGCAGGTGCGGCTGCCGCGTGCGGCGGCTGCGGATGAACGTGCGAGGCGGCGCTGACGGTCGCGGCAGCCGCCGCGGATTGCAGGAAGCGGCGCCGCGCGGCGCTGGGCGGCGTATCGTGCGGCGACGGCGGCGCCGCTGACTGGCCGGGCCCGCGCGGCGCCGGGGCGGCGTCGCGCGCCGGCTCGGCGGACGGAGAATCGGATCGATCGCTGGACATGGCTTCTGCTCGCTCCATGGTTGATGGACGCGGATGTGCCGCCCGCGCCCGGAGGGCGGCGCGGTCGGCACGCGCATCGCGCAAAGAGCAATTCCGGTGCCGCGAAACGGGGGAGCAGCGCCCATGTGCAATGCCGGCCCCGCCTCGTGGCGCGCACCGGGCGGCAAACGGGTCGGGTCGTCGCTGACTGCGCGTCCATGACGCCACGCTGGCGCACGGCTGGCCGTTCGCTGACGAAGCGGCAATAACGCCCGGATTTTTCGACGTGACCGGCAACGCATCGGTCACAAATTGCCGGCCGCATGTGCCGTGCCGCGCATGGCGTCCGCGTCGCCACGGCCGGGCCGAGGCGTTGCGCGCCGTGTAAATGCGCGCAGCATCCGCGTTCGCTGGAAAATTCCGCCATGCGTGCCGCGGCCGATTACCGCGAAGGCATCCGGTCAGCGTGACGAAAACATGTCGCGATGCCGCCGGAATCGCAAACGATTCACCGAAACGTCGCATCGCGGCGGCATACTCGAAAACGTTTCCCGATCAGCCTTGCCAGGAGAGAAGTCATGCGTCGCGTTTTCGTCGCCGTCGTTCTGTGTGCCGCCGTGTTCGTCGCCGCCTGCAGCGACGACGCACCGCACGACGCCAACGCGACCGACGCCGCCGCGCCGCAGGCCGGCGCATCGAACGGCGCCGCCAGCGCGTTCAACAGCGGCGCGAGCGCGAACGCCGCCGCGTCGGATGCCGCGCCGCTCGCGCCGCCCGTCGTGCACTACCCGCCCGATGACGACGACGATGCGAAGCCCGCCACGAACGCGGCCGCGTCGAGCGCCGCCGCGTCGATGCCGGGCTGATCCCGCTGTCGCCTGACAGGAGTCGGTACCGCTCGGGGAGCGCGGTGGGCGCTCGCGTCGCGCCGCCACCGGCATGACGACACGGTGGATGGCGGCGTGAACGGCACGGTGCCGCGCCGCTTCGCGGGCCGTGTCGAGCATGGCCGCGCCGCTGTTCGGCCCCCGGCCGCCGTCAGGCCCGTTTCCGCGCCGTAGGCGCGACAGCCACCGCGCGGCCTGCGCGTCAGACCGCGTGCGCGAGCGCGCGGTCGACGCGCGCGGCCTCGAAGCCGTCGTCCGCGTCGCGAAAGCGCAGCGGCGCCGCGCAATGCACCAGCGTGTCGATGAAGTACTTCGCGCGCGGCCACGGCCCGAAGCCGGCCGCCGTGTTGATGTGCCCGGCGTCGCCGAGGTTCACGAACGCGCTGCCCAGGCGCTGCGCGAGTGCGCGAGCATCGGCGAGCGGCATCCACGGATCGGTCTCGCTGCCGATCACGATCGACGGCACCGCGAGCCGGCGCGCGTCGAACGGTCCGGCAAACGTGAATTTCTTCGGGCTGGCCGGCGCGACGAACAGCACGCCCGCCACATCGCCCACGTGCGGCCACTGCGCGAGCGCATGCGCGGCCGCGAGGCAGCCGAAGCTGTGCGCGGCGAGCACGAACGGGCCGCGCTCGCGATCGAGCAGCGCGCGCACCGATTGCGCCCAGCCCGCGAGATCGGGCGCGTCCCAGTCGTGCTGCTCGACGCGCAACGAGCGCGGGAACTGCCGCTCGAGCCAGGTCTGCCAGTGGGCGCCTTCGCTGCCGTGCAGGCCCGGAACGGTGACGAGCCGCGGCGGCCACGCCGATTTGCTGCATGCGCGCATGATTGCCCTCGCTTGCTTGAACACGAGGTTCGATTGTGGCGTCGGGTACGCGGCGACCGAACCAATATTTTGTGCTTTGCTTTTGCGCGGGGCGATGACCGCCGGCGGCCCGGCCACCGCGCGACGACGGCCCGCATCGGCCGCACGCTCCGTGCGGCGGCGCAACGCGCGGCGAAACCGTAGAATGTGGGCTTCCCGTCAGCTTCACACGGAACCGGGCCCCGCGCCGACGCGCCGGGCCGTCCGTCAGGAGACGCCCGATGTCCGCCATGTCCGCCGGCGCGCCGCGCCCGGCTCCGCTCACCGTTCCCGTGACGCGCCTCGCCGGCGCGCGCGCCCTCGCGCAATGAAGATCCTGTTCCATTCACCGCATCAGGAAGCCGACGCATGGCGCGACGAGATCGCGCGGGCGCTGCCGGAAGCCGAACTGCGCGCGTGGCAGCCGGGCGATACGGCCGCCGCCGACTACGCGCTCGTATGGCGCGCGCCGCGCGAGTTCTTCACGCCGCGCGACGGCCTGCGCGCGATCTTCAACCTCGGCGCGGGCGTCGATGCGCTGCTCGCGCTCGAGCACGCCCATCCGGGCACGCTGCCCGCGCACGTGCCGCTGGTGCGGCTCGAAGATTCGGGCATGGCGCGGCAGATGGTCGAATACGTGACGCACGCGGTGCTGCGCTACCTGCGCCGCTTCGACGAATACGACCTGCTCCAGCGCGAACGCCGCTGGCAGCCGCTCGAACCGCACGCGCGCGCAAGCTTCACCGTCGCCGTCCTCGGGCTCGGCGTGCTCGGCGCGCAGGTCGCCCGCGCGCTCGCCGCACTCGGCCTGCCGGTGCGCGGCTATAGCCGCAGCGTGAAGCAGCTCGACGGCGTCACCACGTTCGCCGGCGACGGCGCGTTCGACGCGTGCATCGACGGCGCGAAAGTGCTCGTCAATCTGCTGCCGAGCACGCGCGACACCGACGGCATCCTGTCGGCGCGCGCATTCGCGCGGCTCGCGCGCGGCGCATACGTCGTCAACGTCGCGCGCGGCGCGCATCTCGTCGAAGCCGACCTGCTCGACGCGCTCGCGAGCGGCCAGGTCGCCGCGGCCACGCTCGACGTGTTCCAGCACGAACCGCTGCCGGACGACCATCCGTTCTGGCGCGCGCCGCGCATCACGATCACGCCGCACAGCTCGGCCGAGACGCTGCGCGCGGAAGCCGTCGAGCAGATCGCCGGCAAGATCCGCGCGTTCGAGCGCGGCGCGCCCGTCAGCGGCATCGTCGACTACGCACGCGGCTACTGAATTCCGCCACAAAGAGAAACCAGGAGACAACCATGACGTTCCCCACCGCCGTCAAGATCGTCGAAGTCGGCCCGCGCGACGGCCTGCAGAACGAGAAGACCTTCGTGCCGACCGACGTGAAGATCGCGCTCGTCGACCGGCTGTCGCGCGCCGGTTTTCGCAACGTCGAGGCCGCGTCGTTCGTGTCGCCGAAATGGGTGCCGCAGATGGCCGACGGCGCCGACGTGATGGCCGGCATCGAGCGCCGCGCGGGCACCGTGTACTCGGTGCTCACGCCGAACCTGAAGGGCTTCGAGCATGCGCTCGCCGCCCGCGCGGACGAAGTCGTGATCTTCGGCGCGGCGAGCGAGGCGTTCTCGCAGCGGAACATCAACTGCAGCATCGCCGAGAGCATCGCGCGCTTCGAGCCCGTCGCGAAGGCCGCGAAGGATGCGGGCCTGCGGCTGCGCGGCAGCGTGTCGTGCGCGCTCGGCTGCCCGTATCAGGGCGAGGTGCCGGTGGCGTCGGTGGTCGACGTCGTCGAGCGGTTCGCCGCGCTCGGCTGCGACGAGATCGACATCGCCGACACGATCGGCGTCGGCACGCCGAAGCGCACGCGCGAAGTGCTCGCGGCGGTGACGCGCGTGTTCCCGCGCGAACGCCTGTCGGGCCATTTCCACGATACCTACGGCCAGGCGCTCGCGAACATCTACGCGGCGCTGTTCGAAGGAATCGAGATCTTCCACGCGTCGGTCGCGGGCCTCGGCGGCTGCCCGTACGCGAAAGGCGCGACCGGCAACGTCGCGACCGAGGACGTGCTGTACCTGATGCAGGGCCTCGGCATCGAGACCGGCATCAATCTCGCGCAGGTCGTCGCCGCCGGCGACTTCATCTCCAACGCGATCGGCCGCGCGAACGTGTCGCGCGCCGGTCGCGCACTGCTCGCCAAGGCGCAGAGCGCGGCCGACGCCGCGAACTGCGTCTGATCGCGCCACTCCACGGATTCTCCAACATGACGACACCCGCTTCATTCGACTCCCTGCCCGATTCCGCGCGACGCGTCGCGCTGCTGCTGCGCGAGCGCGGCCATGCGAAAGGCATCGTGATGCTCGCCGAAACCGGCAAGACGTCGGCCGAGGCCGCGGCCGGGCTCGGCTGCTCGGTCGCGCAGATCGCGAAGTCGATCCTGTTTCGCCGGCAGGCCGACGACGCGCCCGTGCTCGTCGTCGCGAGCGGCGTCAACCGCGTCGATGAAAAGAAGGTCGCCGCGCAGGTCGGCCCGGTCGGCCGCGCGGACGCGAAGTTCGTGCGCGACAACACCGGCTATGCGATCGGCGGCGTCTGCCCGATCGGCCATCTGGTCGAACCGATCACGCTGATCGACGCCGACCTGCTCGCGCTCGACAGCCTGTGGGCCGCCGCCGGCCATCCGCACGCGGTGTTCAACCTGTCGCCGCACGAGCTCGTGTCGCTGACGGGCGCGCCCGTCGCGGACGTCGCGTTGCGGGAGTCCGCATGAGCGACGTGACGATGCCGGTCGCCACGGTCGCGTCGCCGTGCACCGACGTCTGCCGGATCGATCCGCGCACCGACTGGTGCGCGGGCTGCCTGCGCACGCGCGGCGAGATCAAGGGATGGCGTGAGTCGGACGACGACGCGAGGCGCGCGCTGCTCGCGCGGCTGGACGCGCGGCGGCGCCTGATCGCGGGCAGCGAGACATAAAAAAAAGCCGTTCAGCCTCACGGGCGAACGGCATCGAGATCGGAATCCTGTGAACGTGATCAACGTCACAGCCCGCATCATACGAGCGACGCGGCCGCATCGCATCGGGTGTTTCCCTACAACTTCCTGCCGCGCTTTTCGCGGCTGCACGCGACGCCCTCTCGCGCGCAATCGCCGTTCCCGACACGCGCAGTCGGCGCGCCGCGGCGCGACCGCGCAGCCGCGCCGAATCGTCCGACCGTATCAGTTGCCGACCGCCTCGCGACGCGCGGGCACGATGCGCCAGCCGAGGTTCACGCCGGCCGCCGCGAGCAGGATCAGCAGCGCGCCGAACATCTGCGTCCACGCGAGCGTCTGCCCGAACGCGATGCGATCGACGGCGATCGCGACGACCGGATAGACGAACGACAGCGCGCCCGTCATCGCGGTCGGCAGCTTCTGCACCGCGCCGTACAGCAACACGTACATCAGCCCCGTGTTGACGATGCCGAGCACGATCAGGTCGGCCCATTGCCCGGCCGTCGCCGGCAACGTGTCGAAGTGCGCGAACGGCGCGAGCAGCACGATGCCGAGGCCGACCTGCAGCAACGCGAGCAGATGCGGCGGCGTGCCCTTCAGGTGCTTCGTGATGATCGACGAGATCGCATACAGGAACGCCGCGCCGAGCGACAGCGCGACGCCTTCCAGATATGCGCCGGGCACCGCGAGCACGGCCGGCTCGACGCGCACCACGAACACGAGCCCCGCGAACGCGAGCACGAGCCACGCGACCGTCGACGCGGTGATCCGCTCGCGGAACACGATCGCGCCGAGCGCGACCAGCATGAACGGCTGCGTGTTGTAGACGGCGGTCGCCATCGAGATCGACGCACGCGAATAGGCGGCGAAAAGCAGCAGCCAGTTCGCGACGATCGCGAGGCTGCCGAGCGTCACGAGCACGAGCATCCGCGGCGAGAACAGCGAGCGGCGCAGGAAGCCGAACGCCGCGCAGACGATCGCGAGCGTCGCCGTGCCGAATACGCAGCGGAAGAACACGACATTGGTCAGCGGCTGCTGCGACGACATCACGAGCCAGCCGATCGTGCCGGACATCAGCATCGCGACGATCATCTCGGCGGCGCCGCGGCGAATTTCATTCGTGGCCATCATGGATTCCGTTGAAGAGAGGGGATGACTTCGATTCTAGAAACTTGCCTTCGCCACAACCACGGCTAAACTGAAGCCAATCAGCCGATTCACCTTCGAAACCAAAGCAATCATGCCGAAACGCCTTTCCCCGCCCGCCGTCGCGTCGCTCGACGCGACCGACCGCGCGATCGTCGCCGCGCTGGCCGACGACGCACGCATCGCGACCAGCGAACTCGCCCGGCAGATCGGTCTGTCGGCGCCCGCCACCGCCGACCGCGTGCGGCGGCTCGAGGCGCAAGGCGTGATCGCCGCATTCACCGTCGAGCTCGACCCGCGCGCGCTCGGCTATACGCTGCAGGCGATCGTCCGCGTGAAGCCGCTGCCGGGCCAGTTGCATCTGGTCGAGGAGTTGCTGCGGCGGATTCCGGAATTCGTCGAATGCGACAAGGTCACCGGCGACGACTGCTTCATCTGCCGGCTCTACCTGCGCACGATCGAGCACCTCGACGACATCCTGTCGAAGGTGACGGAGCGCGCGGAGACGAGCACCGCGATCGTGAAATCGACGCCCGTGCCGCGCCGCCTGCCGCCGCTCGTCGAAGACGACCACGCGCGTCGCTGAGCCGCTGGCGGCGCATACCGCCGAGCCGTCGGCGGCGCACACCACTGAACCGCGGGCGGCACGCCCGCACGCACCGTCACGCGGCTGGGTCGCGCGCCTCGAAGAACGCGAGCAGTTCGTCGATCAGCGCGGCCGGCGCCTCTTCCGCAATGTAGTGCCCGCAGTCGAGCGCGCGGCCGCTGACGTCGCGCGCGACGCGCCGCCATTCGTCGAGCGGATCGAAGCAGCGGCCGACGACCCCGTGCTCGCCCCACAGCACGCGCAGCGGGCACGCGACCTTGTTGCCGCGTTCGAGGTCCGCACGGTCGTGCTCGAGATCGATCGTCGCCGACGCGCGGTAGTCCTCGCACATCGCATGCACGGCGCCCGGCTGCGCGAGCGCCGCCCGGTACGCGTCGAGCGCCTCGGGCACGAACGGCGCGAGCCCGGCCGAGCGGTTGCCCATCACGCGTTCGATGTACGCATCGGTGTGCCCGCCGATCAGCGTCTCGGGCAGCGGCTCGGGCTGGATCAGGAAGAACCAGTGGAAATACGCGGTCGCGAACGCGCGATCGGTTTTCTCGTACATCGCGAGCGTCGGCGCGATGTCGAGCAGCATCATCCGCTCGACGGCATTCGCGTGATCGAGCGCGAGCCGGTGCGCGACCCGCGCGCCGCGATCGTGCGCGCACACATGGAAATGCTCGAAGCCGAAATGCCGCATCACGGCGACCTGGTCCGCCGCCATCGCCCGTTTCGAATACGGCGCGTGCCGCGCGTCGCTCGGCGGCCGGCCCGATGCGCCGTAGCCGCGCAGGTCGGTGGCAATCACCGTGAAGTGATTCGCAAGCGTCGCGGCAACGCGACGCCAGATCATGTGGGTCTGCGGATGGCCGTGCAGCAACAGCAGCGGCGGCCCCGCGCCTCCTTTGACACCGAAGATGTCGGTGTCCTGCACCGTCACGCGAAACGATGCAAACGCGTCAAACGACATGGTTTGTTTCTCGTTGGTTTGTTATGGCGGCTATTTTAAAAGTGCCGGCGCGTCTTCACAGCGAGGTCACCGCCCGAAACCGTAGAAAGAGAACACTCACTCGATTGCCGGCACACCGCGCCTTTTGCTAAGCTCGCGTAGAATCGCACGACCGTTCGTATTAATATGACCGAATGCGTTCCGCGGCTACACTCGAATCACCGTTCGACCGCCACGCCCCCGGAGACTGGAGACATCACATGGCATTGCCCACCGTCCTGCAGAACCTGACGCTCCCCGTCATCGCGTCGCCGATGTTCATCGTCAGCTACCCCGAACTCGTGCTCGCGCAATGCAAGGCGGGCATCGTCGGTTCGTTCCCCGCGCTCAATGCGCGCCCGGCCGAACTGCTCGACGAGTGGCTCACGCAAATCCAGTCGGAACTCGCCGAGCACAAGGCGAAACATCCCGACGCGGTGATCGGCCCGATCGCGGTCAACCAGATCGTCCACCAGTCGAATGCACGGCTCGAGCACGACGTGCGCGTGTGCGTCGAGCACAAGGTGCCGATCTTCATCACGAGCCTGCGCGCGCCGGCGCGCGAGATCGTCGATGCGGTGCACGGCTACGGCGGCATCGTGCTGCACGACGTGATCAACCTGCGCCACGCGCAGAAGGCGCTCGAAGCCGGCGTCGACGGGCTGATCCTCGTCGCGGCCGGCGCCGGCGGCCACGCGGGCACGACGTCGCCGTTCGCGCTGGTCGGCGAAGTCCGCAAGATCTTCGACGGCCCGATCGTGCTGTCCGGCTCGATCGCGAACGGCGGCTCGATCCTCGCCGCGCAGGCGATGGGCGCCGACTTCGCGTACATGGGCACGCGTTTCATCGCGACGCAGGAAGCGCACGCGATCGACGACTACAAGCACGCGATCCTGAACGCGAAATCGTCGGACATCATCTACACGAACCTCTTCACGGGCGTGCACGGCAACTACATCCGCGAGAGCATCGAGAAGGCCGGCCTCGATCCGGACGCGCTGCCGGAATCCGACAAGACCAAGATGAATTTCGGCAGCGACAAAACCAAGGCATGGAAGGACATCTGGGGCGCCGGTCAGGGCGTCGGCCTGATGGACGATCTACCGAGCGTGGCTGCGCTCGTCGAGCGGCTCAAGCGCGAGTACGACGACGCGAAGGCGCGGCTCGGCATCCCGCGCTGAAGGATGCGGCGGCCGTGGTGGCCGCCATCGGCCGCCATCGGCGCGAGATCGTCGCCCCAACGAAAAAAGCGCGAACCGCAGCGGTTCGCGCTTTTTTATTGCCCCGCCGCGGCGGAACGACGCGGCTCAGCCCGCGCGCTTCATCCGCGTGATCGGCAGCACGCGCAGGCGCGATTCGATCGACGGACACAGCGACTGCCCCTCGAAACGCGCGGCGAGGAAGTCGACGAACGAGCGCACCTTCGCGGACACGTGACGACGGCTCGCGTACACCGCATAGATCGGCGCCTCGTGCGGCGGCACCGAATCGAGCAGCACCGGCACGAGCCGGCCCGCTTCGATGTCGTCGCCGACCACTTCGGTGCCGAGCAGCGCGATGCCCGCGCCGGCGAGCACGGCCGCGCGCAGCCCTTCGAGATGGTTCACGATCAGGTTGCCGTTCAGGCTCACGCGCGACGCGGCGGCCGCGTCGATCACCAGCGAATCGAGCATCGTCGAATTCGAATCGCGCCGCAGGTAGTTGTGATTCGCGAGATCGGCGATCGTCCGGGGCGTGCCGTGCTTCTCCAGATACGCAGGCGACGCGACCAGCAGGATGTGCGCGGTCGCGATCTGGCGCGCGACCAGCGACGACGATTTCAATCCGTTCGGCGCCGCGCGCACCGCGACGTCGTAGCCCTCCTCGATCAGGTCGACCACGCGATCGGACAGCGTCATGTCGACGGTCACGTCCGGGAACCGGCCCGCATAATCGGTGACGGCCTGCATCACGTGCCGCAGCCCGAACGCGGACAGCGACGTCACGCGCAGCCGGCCCTGCGGCACCACGCTCGCGGCGCCGACGGCCTGCCCGGCTTCGTCGAGTTCGGACAGCGCCTGCACGAGGCGCTCGTAGTATTCGCGTCCCGCCTCGGTCGGCGCGACGCGTCGTGTCGTGCGATGCAGCAGCCGGGCGCCGAGCTGCTGCTCGAGGTGCATCACGTGCTTGCTCGCCATCGCCGCCGACATCTGCATGCGCTCCGCCGCGCCGACGAAGCTGCCCACTTCGACGACGTAGCGAAACACATTCATGCTGACGAGGGTATCCATCGAACTAGCTCGCAATCCCGGGAAATCGACCAATTACGAGATAGGGTAACAAAGGCGGGGAAACAGAAAGGTCAAGAAAGGCAAAACGGCGCCGCGGGTGGCGGCGCCGCTTCGGACTGAAAATGACGGGCAGGAAAACATGCAGCCGGAACGCGCGATTGACGCGCGGCCGGCGCACCGATCGCGCGTGCGCGTCAGAACTTCGCGCGGATGCCGGCGCCGAACGTGTTGCCGGTCGACAGGCCGCTGATGTGATCGTTCATGTAGGCCGCGTAGACGTCGGTGCGCTTGGACAGCGGATAGTCGTAGCCGACGGCCCAGGTCTGGCGCGTCTGGTCGAGGCCGCCCGCGTCGCGCGAGTACGCATACGACGCCATCGCGTTGCCCACGCCGATCGGCACCGACACGCCGCCCTGCGCGGTGTTCACGTGCCAGCTGCCCGCGACCTGGTCGTTCTTCGTATACATGTACTGGCCGAACAGCTTCACGAGCTTCAGGTCGTAGGTGGCGCCGACCAGCGCGATGCCCTGGCTCTTCATGCCGGTCACGAGCGCGCTCAGGTCCTGCGGGCCGTTGTTGAAGTTCACGTACTGATACACGGCGGTCGCCGCGAACGGGCCGTTCGCGTAGTTGAACTGCGCGCTCCACTTCTTCGAACGGTTGTCGCCGGCCTGGTTGCCGAGCGCGTACATCGCACCGAAGTTCAGGCCCCCGAACGAAGGCGACGTGTAACCCAGCGCGTTGTTCCAGCCCGAATCGCCCACCGCGCCCTGGTCGCTCGGATAGGTCGGGAACGTGCCGAGGCCGAGGAACACGTGATACACCATCGGCGAGAAGGTGTACGAGTCGTAGAACGGGTTGAACAGGATCGTCGACAGGAACAGGTGCGTCGTCAGGCGGCCCGCCGTCACCGTGCCGTACGGCGAGCTGATGCCGACGTACGCGTTGCGCGCGAAGAACGTGTCGCCCTGGAAGCGGCCGTACTGGCCGTTCTGCGCACGGAAGAAGCTCTCCAGCGTGAAGATCGCCTTGTAGCCGCTGCCGAGATCCTCGGCGCCGTGCAGGCCCCAGTACGACGTCGACATGCCGCCGCCCGACACGTTCCACGCGCGATCGCCGCCCGGGAACTTGGTGGCGCCGACCCATTCGTCAACCTGCCCGTAGAGCGAGACGCTCGACTGCGCATGGACGGGTGCGGCAGCCGCCACGCAGGCGGCTGCGGCGATCAGCTTGACGGACGTGCGCGACGCACGGCGGGCGAATGCTTTCATGGGATCTCCAGGTTTTGTCGAATAGTCGATAAGTGGCGCGAGCGTTGTTGTATGGAGCCGAGTGCTTGCGTCGTATGGGGCGCAGCCATCTTTACGGATCATTCGTCCGGTCAAAATTGCGCACGCTTATTGCGGGTATAGCGTCGGCATTAACTTCGCGGCAGGTATCCATGGCCGCACGCACGGCGGCGGCCCGGCACGAACGCGGTCGCACGGGCGGGCGGCGGCGCGGCATGGCGTGCCGGGCGCGAAAGATAGCGCAATGCGGCGGGAAAATCAGCGGGAATCTGCGCGCGACTGTGGCGAATTCGCATCAGCCGGCAAGGGGACGAGCGCCGGGGCGCTCAGTTTCGGTAGAACGGGGAGAAAAACGGCGAGTGCGCAGGCTCTTCCTGCGAGCGGGGCGGCGGCATCGGGCGGCCGCCGCGCTCCTCGTTGTAGCGCGCGACGTCGGCGCGGATCGAGCCGGCTCGCAGCGGGACGTTGCCGCCGCCCGGCGGGCGCGGCATCTGGCGGACTTCGGCGTTGATCGGCCGATACGGGCTTTGCGCGGCGTAATGGCCGTACGACGGTGTCGGGCGCAGCCCCCAGCGGGAGCCGGCGCCGCTCACGCCGCCGGGACGCACGCCGGCAGACGGCGGCACGCGACGCCACACCGGAGCGCCGCCGGCGGGCTGACCGTACGCGCGCATGTCGCCGCCGCCGAAGCCGTGGCTGCCGAACCCGTGACCGCCGTGGGGAGGCTGGGCGAGCGCGAGCGGCATCAGCAGCGTGCCGAGCACGCCTGCCACCCATCGTCCGATCTTCCGTTTCACCCGTTCCGTCATCGTTCCGTGCCCATCGACGCCCGCCGTCGGCTCCTTTCGGCCGACCCAAGGCTTTCAGCAGTAATTTATGAGCGGGGGGAAAGCGTGTCGAGCCAAAAAGTGTTATGTCGCCGGCATCGGTGTAACACCATGTTACTGCTAGGTTTTTTCACTTCCGGGCGCGATCGCGACGGAACGTTCTTCCGCGGTTTTGGCCGCGGCCGCGACTCGTACGGCGGCCGCCGTTGCATGCCATCGATTCATCAATCGATTCGCACAATGAATTTGTGTAGTGAATCGTCAACCGGGACAATAACGCCATCCGCGCGCGCGACGCGCGCCTTCGTCGTTTCCGAATCGAGTTCCCGATGGCCCGTCCCCGTTTTCTTCCCGACAACTTCACGCTCGCGCTCGTCGGCACCGTCGTGCTCGCGAGCCTCGTGCCCTGCCGCGGCCCAGCCGCCCATGCGTTCAACTGGGCGACCAACATCGCCGTCGGCCTGCTGTTTTTCCTGCATGGCGCCAAACTGTCGCGCGAAGCCGTCGTCGCGGGCGCGACGCACTGGCGGCTGCACGCGCTCGTGCTGCTCAGCACGTTCGCGCTGTTCCCGCTGCTCGGCCTCGCGCTGAAACCCGTGCTGCAGCCGCTCGTCACGCCGACGCTGTACGCGGGCGTGCTGTTCCTCTGCACGCTGCCGTCGACGGTCCAGTCGTCGATCGCGTTCACTTCGATCGCGAAGGGCAACGTGCCGGCCGCCGTGTGCGCGGCCTCCGCGTCGAGCCTGCTCGGGATCTTCGTCACGCCGGCGCTCGTCGGGCTGATGATCACGTCGCAATCGGCCGCGGCCGCGTCGCCGTGGAGCACCGTCGGCAGCATCGTGATGCAACTGCTCGTGCCGTTCATCGCCGGCCAGTTGCTGCGGCCCGTGATCGGCGGCTGGATCGACCGCAATCGCGGCGTGCTGCGCTTCGTCGACCAGGGCTCGATCCTGCTGGTCGTCTACGTCGCGTTCAGCGAGGCCGTCAACGAGGGGCTGTGGCACCAGATTCCGCCGCGCGCGCTCGGCGGCCTGCTCGTCGTCAACCTCGTGCTGCTCGCGATCGCGCTGCTGCTGACCGCATTCGTCAGCAAGCGGCTCGGCTTCAACCGTGCCGACCAGATCACGATCATCTTCTGCGGATCGAAGAAGAGCCTCGCGGCCGGCGTGCCGATGGCGAAGGTGATCTTCTCGGCGAACGCGGTCGGCGCGATCGTGCTGCCGCTGATGCTGTTTCACCAGATCCAGCTGATGGCGTGCGCGGCGCTCGCGCAGCGCTGGGGCGCGCGCGACACGAGCGGCGAGCACGACGAGGGCGCCGCGACGGCCGCATCCGGCGCGCTGAGCGCGGGCAAGCGCTGACGCGCCCGGGGGCGCGATGGCCGCCGCGGGCGGCTTTCCGCTTTCCGCTTTCCGCTTTCCGCTTTCCGCCTACCGCTCATCGCCCCCCGTTTTCGGTCCCTCGCCCCTTCCGGCCACGCGCCGACGCGCATCCGGCGCGATGCACCGGCAACGCCGGTCATGTCACGAAATCTTCATTCAATTCTCCGCGCGCGATGCCGTTAAGCCGGACGTCCCGTCGATTCGGCTGCCCTCGCCCATGCCCGCGCCCCACTCCGGTTCCGCCGCCACCCGCACCTCGCGCCTGATCGCGGATCGCGCGCTCGCCGCCGTCTTCCAGCCGATCGTCGACCTCGGGTCGGGGACGGTCGTCGGTTACGAAGGGCTGATCCGCGGCCCGCGCGGCACCGACCTCGAGCCGCCCGCCGCGCTGTTCGCGCAGGCCGCGCGCGAAGGCGAAACCATCGCGCTCGAACGGGCGGCCGCGCTCGCCTGCCTCGACGCGTTCGCGGCGCTCGGCTGCGACGGCAAGCTGTTCCTCAATTTCAGCGCGGGCACCATCCTCACGCTCGCCAGCGAACGCGAGCGCGCATGCCAGTTCCTCGGCCGCGCGCACATCGGCGCCGAACGCATCGTGATCGAGCTCACCGAGCAGAACGCGATTCCCGATCTCGCGGACATCGGGCCGGCGGTCGCGTCGCTGCGCGACGCCGGCATCCAGTTCGCGCTCGACGACTACGGCACCGCGAACGCGAGCATGAACCTGTGGCTGCGCCTGCACCCGGACCTCGTGAAGATCGACCGCTTCTTCATCCACGACATCGCGCGCGACCCGCTCAAGTTCGAGGCCGTGAAGGCGATGCAGCACTTCGCGCAGGCGAGCGGCGCGAAGCTGATCGCGGAAGGCATCGAGAACGAATGCGACCTGATCGTCGTGCGCGACATGGGCATCTGCTGCGTGCAGGGCTTCCTGCTCGGCCGGCCGAACGCGCAGCCGTCGCGGGTGGTCGCGCCGGCCGCGCGCGACGCGATCCGCGCGCCGCACATCGCGGTGTTTCCCGGCATGACGCGCGCGGTGCGGCCGGCCGGCACGATCGCCGGGAAGATGCTCGTGCCCGCCCCGGCGCTGCCGCGCGACGCGACCAGCAACGACGTGCTCGACCTGTTCAACCGGATGCCCGACCTGCACGCGGTCGCGCTCGTCGAGCGCGGGCGGCCCGTCGCGCTCGTCAATCGCCGCGGCTTCATCGACCGTTTCGCGCTGCCGTATCACCGCGAGGTGTTCGGGAAGAAGCCGTGCCTGCAGTTCGCGAACGATGCGCCGCTGATGATCGACAACGCGACGACCTTCGAGCAGCTCGCGCTGCTGCTCGCGAGCCACGACCAGCGCTATCTCGCGGACGGCTTCGTGATCACCGAACACGGCCGCTATGTCGGGCTCGGCACCGGCGAGAGCCTGGTGCGCACGGTGACCGAAATGCGCATCGAGGCCGCGCGCTACGCGAATCCGCTGACCTTCCTTCCCGGCAACATCCCGATCAGCGCGCACATCGACCGCCTGCTCCAGCGCGACGCCGGCTTTCATGCGTGCTACGTCGACCTGAACCAGTTCAAGCCGTTCAACGACCAGTACGGCTACTGGCAAGGCGACGAAGTGCTGAAGTTCGCCGCGACCGTGCTGGCCGGCGTATGCGACCCGCAGCGCGACTTTCTCGGCCATGTCGGCGGCGACGATTTCCTGGTGCTGTTCCAGCGCGACGACTGGCGCGAGCGCGCCGCCGACGCGATCGCGCGCTTCAACGACGGCGCGCGGCTTTTCTACACGCAGGCCGACCGGCAGGCGGGCGGGCTGCATGGCGAGGACCGCCACGGCAACCCGGCGTTCTTCGGCTTCGTGACGATGGCGATCGGCGCGGTGGGCGTGCCGGCCGGCGCGCACGGCGCGAAACGCTACGGCAGCGACGAGATCGCGTCGGTCGCCGCGCTCGCGAAGCGGCGGGCCAAGCAGCAGCCGGACGGGCTCGCGGTCGTCGATCTCGATGCCGGCCGCGCCGCGCTGCGGCATCGCGGCGAACCGCCGGCCGTGGCGGTGGCGGCCGGCTGAACGACGGACGGTCGCCCGCGACGCACGGAAAACCGGTGCACCGTGCGACGGGGGCGATGCCCGGCCGCTGCAACGTTCGGCTGTCGCGCAACGGCCTCTCATCGTCATCGGTCACGGCCACGGCCACGGCGCCCCCACGCTCGCACGGGCGCGCGGTCCGACTGCCCATTTTGCGGCGCTGCGTCGGCACCGCCGGACACCCACACGCCCACCTTGCCTTTTTCGCGTTTTGTTTAGTATTTTTAGTAACGGTGTTTTCGCAGATTAGCGCTTAAAAATCCGCTATTTGCGGGTATTCCCCGGTTATCCGGCCCGAATTCCGCGATACGTTTTACTATACAATCGCCTCCACCCTAAACAAACCGGACCCCGAACGATGGGTACGACCATTCGCGATGTGGCGCGGGCGGCTGAGGTTTCGATCGGCACCGTCTCCCGCGCGCTGAAAAACCAGCCCGGCCTGTCCGAAGCCACGCGCGCGCGCATCGTCGGGATCGCGCAGCAGCTCGGCTACGATCCCGCCCAGCTGCGGCCGCGCATCCGCCGGCTCACTTTCCTGCTGCACCGGCAGCACAACCGCTTTCCCGCGAGCCCGTTCTTCTCGCACGTGCTGCACGGCGTCGAGGACGCGTGCCGCGAGCGCGGCATCGTCCCGACGCTGCTCACGGTCGGCCCGAACGACGACGTGCTGCGCCAGATGCGCCCACACGCGCCCGATGCGATCGCGGTCGCCGGCTTCATCGAGCCCGAGACGATCGAGGCGCTCGCCGCCACCGGCCGGCCGCTCGTGCTGATCGACCTGTGGGCGCCCGGGCTGCGCTCGGTCAACATCGACAACGCGACCGGCGCGGCACTCGCGATGCGCCACCTGCTCGCCACCGGCCGCTCGCGGATCGCCTTCATCGGCGGCTCGGCCGCGCACTACAGCATCGCGCAGCGCGCGATCGGCTATCGGCGCGCGTTCTTCGAAGCCGGGCGGCTGTTCGATCCCGCGTACGAAGTGACGATCGACGCCGGGCTCGACCCCGACACGGGCGCCGCGCGTGCGATGGAGCAACTACTCGACGCGCCGGGCCCGCGGCCCGAAGCCGTGTTCGCGTACAACGACGCGGCCGCGCTGGCCGCGCAGCGCGTGTGCATCGCGCGCGGGCTGCGGATTCCGGACGACATCGCGATCGTCGGCTTCGACGACATCCCGGCCGCCGCGCACGCGAGCCCGCCGCTCACGACGCTCGCGGTCGACAAGGAAGCGCTGGGCCGCCGCGGCGTCGAGCTGCTGCTCGCCGAAGCGCCCGAGCGCACCGAGATTTCCCTGCCCGTCGAGCTGATCGTGCGGGCCAGCAGCCAGCCCGCCGGCTCCCCGGCACTCGATACCGCCACGGTCCAAGAATCATGAACATGCCTCCGGTCCAACCCCGCGCCGCCGCGCCGGCCGGCCACGCGCCAGCCGCACCGTTCGTCGCGAGCTTCCGCGATCCGTCGTTCCTGCTGTCGCACGTCGAAGACACGCTGCGCTTCTACGCGGCCAACGCATTCGACCCGACGGGCGGCTTCTACCACTACTTCCGCGACGACGGCAGCATCTACAACCGCACGTCCCGCCATCTCGTCAGCAGTTGCCGGTTCGTCTTCAACTACGCGATGGCGTACCGGCATTTCGGCGATCCGCGCCACCTGGAATACGCGCGCCACGGGCTGCGCTTCCTGCGCGACGCGCACTGGGACGACGCGCTGCAGGGCTACGACTGGGAGCTCGACTGGCGCGACGGCGCGAAGCGCGCGACGCTCGACGGCACGCGCCACTGCTACGGCCTCGCGTTCGTGCTGCTCGCGGCCGCCCACGCGACGATGGCCGGCATCGACGAAGCGCGCCCGCTGATCGCGGCCACCTACGAGCTCGCCGAGCACCGCTTCTGGGATGCGGCCGCGGGCCTCTATGCGGACGACGCGACGCCGAACTGGAACGTATCGACGTATCGCGGCCAGAACGCGAACATGCACATGACGGAAGCGCTGCTCGCCGCCTACGAGGCGACCGGCCACCTCACGTACCTCGATCGCGCGGAAAAGCTCGCCACCCACATCACGCAGCGCCAGGCCGCGCTGTCGGGCGGGCTCGTGTGGGAGCACTACCATGCGGACTGGTCGGTCGACTGGGACTACAACAAGGAAGACAGCTCGAACATCTTCCGCCCGTGGGGCTTCCAGCCCGGGCACCAGACCGAATGGGCGAAGCTGCTGCTGATCCTCGAGCGGCACCGCCCGCTCGACTGGCTCGTGCCGCGCGCGACCGAGCTGTTCGACGCGGCGCTCACGCACGCATGGGACGCCGATCACGGCGGCCTCTGCTACGGCTTCGGCCCGGACTTCACGATCTGCGACCACAACAAATATTTCTGGGTGCAGGCGGAAACCTTCGCGGCGGCCGCGATGCTCGGCGCGCGCACCGGCAGCGAGCGTTTCTGGGACTGGTACGACGAGATCTGGCGCTACAGCTGGGCGCACTTCGTCGATCACCGCTACGGCGCGTGGTACCGGATCCTCACCTGCGACAACCGCAAGTACAGCGACGAGAAAAGCCCGGCCGGCAAGACCGACTACCACACGATGGGCGCCTGCTACGACGTGCTCGCGACCCTCGCGCGCGCGCAACGCAGCGAGCCGACGCAATGAGCGGCGGCACGTTTCCGGCTTTCGTGTCGGCGGGCGACATCCTGACCGACATGGTGCGCGCGGGCGACGCGCAGTGGACGTCGGTGCCCGGCGGCGCCGGCTGGAACGTCGCGCGCGCGGTCGCGCGGCTCGGCGTGCCGAGCGCGCTCGCCGGCGCGATCGGCGAAGACTGCTTCTCCGACGTGCTGTGGCGCGCGAGCGAAGCGGCCGGCCTCGACCTGCGCTTCCTGCAGCGCGTCGCGCGGCCGCCGCTGCTCGCGATCGTCCACGAGACGCGCCCGCCCGCGTACTTCTTCATCGGCGAAGCGAGCGCCGATCTCGCGTTCGATCCGGCACGGCTGCCGGCCGGCTGGACCGATCACGTGAAATGGGCGCATTTCGGCTGCATCAGCCTCGTGCGCGAACCGCTCGCGAGCACGCTGGCCGCGCTCGCGGCCGACCTGCATGCGCGCGGCGTGAAGATCAGCTTCGACCCGAACGTGCGGAACCTGATGACGGCCGCGTACCGGCCGACGCTGGAGAAGATGGCCGCCCTCGCCGACCTGATCAAGGTGTCCGACGAAGACCTGCGGCACCTGTTCGGCGGCGACGGCCCCGACGCGATCGCGGCGGTGCGCGCGCTGAACCCACGGGCGGCCGTGCTCGTCACGCGCGGCGCGCAGGCGGCCACGCTCCACGCGGACGGCGACGTGCACGAAGCCAGCCCGCCGCGCGTCGAGGTGGCCGACACCGTCGGCGCGGGCGACGCGTCGATCGGCGGCCTGCTGTTCAGCCTGATGGCCGCGCCGCGGCGCGGCTGGCGCGAGCATCTCGCGTTCGCGGTGGCGGCCGGCGCCGCCGCGTGCCGGCATACGGGCGCGCACGCCCCGACGCTCGACGAGGTCGTCGCGCTGCTCGAAGGGTGAAGGCACGCTGAAGAGGCGACGAAGGGACGGTGGCCGGCCGCCGATCGGTCACCGATAAACCGCATTCACCATGCTGCGCCGCAGTGCTACGATGAAGCGTCCTATTGCGGGAGAGGCACGATGGACACGAACACGTTCACCAAAGGCATCTACACGGCCAAGGCGCATACGCACCGCTCGGACAACGGCGAGTTTCAGGGCTACGTGATCCTCGCGCGGGACGACGGCGACGAGACGGAAAACATGCGCTACGACGTCCACACGACGAGTTCGAGCGAGGAAGAAGCGTTCGAGGAAGCCAAGGCGCTCGCGCACCGGATCCTCGGCGAGATCGAGCTGTGACGCGCAGCACCCTCACGCGCGCGCCGCGGTGCGACCGCGACGCGCCGTCCCGCTCGATTCAGAGCAGCCGCGCCACCATCGATACCAGCATCGTCAGCACCAGCGTCGACATGAACGGGAACGGGTAGCGCCGCCCGCCGAGCGTCAGCGTGACGTCGCCCGGCATCCGCCCGATGCCGAGCTTGCCGAGCCACGGCCAGCAGCGCGTGAGGATCATCACCGCGATGAACGTCGTCAATAGCCAGCGCAGCATGCCTGAGGCCCGTTTACATGGGGAACGTACATGTGTCGCGCCCGTCAGAGCGCGTGCGAACGGTCGCCGCGCGCGAACGCGTCGAGCGTGCCGTCGATCCCGCGCGAAAACGCGATCACCTTGAACAGCTCGCCCATCTCGGCCTCCGAGATCAGCTTCTGCACCGCGTTCGCGGCCGGCAGGAACGCGTGGACGTCGGACGGATCGATCGCGGCCAGCGCGTCGGTGATGCCCGCGTTCAACAGGAAGCGCGCCTGCGACGTGTAGCCGAGCAGATCGGCGCCGGTCGCGACGCCCGCGTCGTAGATGCCGGTGAATTCGACGTGCGCGGTGATGTCCTGCAGGCCCGGGTACACGAACGGGTCGTCGTGCGCGTGGTGGCGGTAGTGGCACATCAGCGTGCCGCGGTCGCGCTGCGGGTGGTAGTACTCGTGCGCGGGGAAACCGTAGTCGACCAGCAGCACCGCGCCGCGCGCGAGCATCGTGCAGACGGTGCGCGTGAACGCCAGCGCGGCCTCGTGCGTTTCGGTCACGTAGCCGTCGCCGACGTCCAGCCCCGCGAGCACCGCCGGCAACGCGGCCGCGCCGACCGGCCGGTCGTCGAACACGAACGCCTGCCGCGCGTCGAGCGCGACGCCGCGCTCGCGCCACGCGCCGTCCGCCTTCGCGAAGAGGCGCACCGGCATCGCGTCGAGCACCTCGTTGCCGACCACGACACCCTCGAACCGCTCGGGCAGCGCGTCGAGCCAGCGCACCTTCGCGGCCCGCGCCGGCACCGCGGCTTCGATCGTGTCGCGCTGCCGTTCGCGCAGTTCGCCGGACAGGTCGACGATCAGGTATTCGTCGAGTTCGACGCCCGGCGCGTCGAGCGCCGCGAGCAGCCCGGCCGCGAGCTTGCCCGTGCCGGCGCCGAATTCCATCACGCGGCGCGTGCCGCTCGCCGCCAGTGCTTCGGCGACCGGATTCGCGAGCGTCTGCGCGAATAGCGGCGACAGCTCGGGCGCGGTGACGAAGTCGCTGCCGTCGTCGGCGCGACGCCCGAACTTGCGCGCGCCGCCGCTGTAATAACCGAGGCCCGGCGCATACAGCGCGCGCTCCATGAAGCGGTCGAACGGCAGCCAGCCGCCGGCCGTCGCGATCTCGTCGCGCAGTTGCGCGGCGAGGGTTTCGGACTGCGCGAGCGCGTCAGGGCCGGGAGCAGGTAAACTAGCGGGTTCGTGAGCTTTCGGGTTCATCCCGGCATTGTAAATGACCGTTTCAGCCGATACGTCGACCCCACGCGTGGTGCTCGTCACGGGCGCCCTGGGCAGCGCGGCCGACGCCGCGTCGATCGGCCGTGCGCTCGCGACGGGTTTCGCCCGCCGCGGCTGGGACGTCGCGCTGCAGCGCGGCCACGGCGCGCCGCGCGCGGCCGCCGACGCGCTCGTCGCCGAAGTCGCGGCGCTCGGCCGTCGCGCGGCCGTGCTCGACGCCGATCTGGCCCTGGAAACCGATGCGGCCGCGCTCGTCGCCGCGTGCGGCGAAGCGCTCGGCCGGCCCGCGTGCGCGGTGTTCGTCAGCGCCAGCGCCGGCGCCGACGACGCGCACACGGTGGACGGCGCGTCGCTCGCTGCTGCGCTCGCACGCAACGTGACGGCGCCGCTCGCCTTGGCGCGCGCACTCGCCGACGCGACGCCCGACGCCGCGCGCGACGACGAAACGCTGCGCGCGTGCGCGATCCACGTACTGGATCAGGCCCTGTTTCACCCGGCACCGGCGCAACTGTCGCACGCGCTGATGCAGGCCGCACTGAACCGCGCGACGTCGGCGCTCGCGCTGGCGCTCGCGCCGAAGGTGCGGGTCGCGGCGCTGGTGCGCGGCCACGCGCCGCACGCGGACGACATCGCGGCGGCCGCCTGCTATCTCGCGAGCGCGCCCGGCGTCACCGGCGCGACACTGACCGTCGACGGCGGCGAGCACCTGGTGCCGCCGGCCGCCGGCCCGAATGAATGAACCGCGCGGGCGCGGCCTGAGAGCCGCCGCCCGCGCCGCTTTGCGTGCGCGCACGCCAATTTGACTGGGACGACCATGTTTTCCGCTCTCCTGCACCCCCGCCTCGCGGATTGCCGCAGGCTCTACCTGCGCGACTACGAGGTGCACATCAACATCGGGGCCTTCGAACACGAGAAGCGCGGCGAACAACGCGTCGTCATCAACATCGACCTGTTTGTGCCGCTCGCGCTGTCCACCCCCGTCGACGACCGGCTGCACGAAGTCGTCGACTACGACCTGATGAAGCAGAGCGTCGCGCAGTGCCTGGCGCGCGGCCACATCCACCTGCAGGAAACGCTGTGCGATTCGATCGCCGCGCACCTGCTGGCGCACGACACCGTGCGCGCGGTACGCGTCCGTACCGAGAAACCGGACGCCTATCCGGACTGCGACGCCGTCGGCGTCGAAGTCTTTCGCATCAAGGACGAGGAGCGCGCATGAACGCCCCCCACATGAACGACACGGCGGCCGACGCCGCCACGCTGGACGACGCCGCCGCGTCGGCCGGCCGCCCCGCGCTCACGCGCCGCGAGCAGAAGGAAGCGTACGAGAACAACAAGCTGTTCAAGCGGATCGTGCGCCAGGTCGGCCAGGCGATCGGCGACTACAACATGATCGAGAACGGCGACAAGGTGATGGTGTGCCTGTCGGGCGGCAAGGACAGCTACGCGATGCTCGACGTGCTGCTGCGGCTGCGCGAGCGCGCGCCGATCGACTTCGACATCGTCGCGGTGAACCTCGACCAGAAGCAGCCGGGCTTCCCCGAGCACGTGCTGCCCGAATACCTGACGCAGGTCGGCGTGCCGTTCCACATCGAGAACCAGGACACCTACAGCATCGTCAAGCGGCTCGTGCCGGAAGGCAAGACGACCTGCTCGCTGTGCTCGCGGCTGCGCCGCGGGATCCTGTACCGCGTGGCCGGCGAGCTCGGCGCGACCAAGATCGCGCTCGGCCATCACCGCGACGACATCGTGCAGACGCTGCTGCTGAACATGTTCTACGGCGGCAAGCTGAAGGGGATGCCGCCGAAGCTGCAGTCGGACGACGGCAGGAACATCGTGATCCGCCCGCTCGCGTACGTGAAGGAAACCGATCTCGAGAAATACGCGGAATTGCGCGAATTCCCGATCATCCCGTGCAACCTGTGCGGCAGCCAGCCGAACCTGAAGCGCGCGGAAATGAAGGCGCTGATCCGCGACTGGGACAAGCGCTTCCCGGGCCGCGTCGACAACATGTTCAACGCGCTCGCGAAGGTCGTGCCGTCGCACCTGATGGACACGACGCTGTATCCGTTCCAGTCGCTGCGCGCGACGGGCGAGGCCGACCCGCAAGGCGACATCGCGTTCGACGAGGAACCGTGCGCGTCGGGTGACGAGTCGGCGGCGCCGGGCGCCGCCCGGCCGATCTCGATCGTCCAGTTCGACGACCTGTAAGCAGGGGCGGAACAGCCGCCGGAACCGGGCGCCGGCCGCCCTTTCCGGCGCCGTCGCCCCGCCGCGACAGGCCCGGAGCGCCAGGGGCCGCATGCTAAAATGGACAGCTTCGAACTCCTCTGACAAGCTGGCGCCATGAATATCGTGATTTTGGCGGCAGGCACCGGCAAGCGCATGCGCTCCGCGCTGCCGAAAGTGCTTCACCCCCTGGCCGGCAGGCCGCTCCTCTCCCACGTCATCGACACCGCACGCACGCTGCAGCCGTCCCGGCTGGTCGTCGTCGTCGGTCACGGCGCCGAGCAGGTCCAGGCCGCCGTCGCCGCGCCCGACGTCCAGTTCGCGGTGCAGGCCGAACAGCTCGGCACCGGCCACGCGGTGCGCCAGGCGCTGCCGCTGCTCGATCCCGCGCAACCGACGCTCGTGCTGTACGGCGACGTGCCGCTCACGCGCGCGTCGACGCTGCGCCGTCTCGTCGATGCCGCGCACGACGGCCGCTACGGGATCCTGACCGTCACGCTCGACGATCCGACCGGCTACGGCCGGATCGTGCGCGACGCGGCCGGCTTCGTCACGCGCATCGTCGAGCAGAAGGATGCGTCGCCGGACGAGCTGAAGATCGCCGAGATCAACACCGGCATCATCGTCACGCCCACCGCCCAGCTGTCGATGTGGCTCGGCGCGCTGAAGAACGAAAACGCGCAGGGCGAGTACTACCTGACCGACGTCGTCGAACTCGCGATCGAGGCCGGCTTCGAGGTCGTCACGTCGCAACCCGACGACGAATGGGAAACGCTCGGCGTGAACAGCAAGGCGCAGCTCGCGGAGCTCGAACGCATTCACCAGCGCAACGTGGCCGACGCGCTGCTCGCCGACGGCGTCACGCTCGCCGATCCGGCGCGCGTCGACGTGCGCGGCACGCTGCGCTGCGGCCGTGACGTGTCGATCGACGTGAACTGCGTGTTCGAAGGCAACGTGACGCTCGCCGACGACGTGACGATCGGCGCGAACTGCGTGATCCGCAACGCATCGATCGGCGCGGGCACGCGCATCGACGCGTTCACGCACATCGACGGCGCCACGCTCGGCGCGAACACCGTGATCGGCCCGTACGCGCGGCTGCGCCCCGGCGCGCAGCTCGCTGACGAAGCCCACGTCGGCAACTTCGTCGAGGTGAAGAACGCGGTGATCGGCCACGGCTCGAAGGCGAACCATCTCACGTACATCGGCGACGCCGACATCGGCGCGCGCGTGAACATCGGCGCGGGCACGATCACCTGCAACTACGACGGCGCGAACAAGTTCCGCACCGTGATCGAGGACGACGTGTTCGTCGGCTCCGACACGCAGCTCGTCGCGCCCGTGCGCGTCGGCCGCGGCGTGACGATCGCCGCCGGCACGACGATCTGGAAGGACGTCGCCGAAGGCGTCCTCGCGTTGAACGAGAAGACGCAGACCGCGAAGAGCGGCTACGTCCGCCCGGTCAAGAAGAAGAGCTGAACCTTTTGCGGGCGCCCGCGCGGCGCCCGCGTCGACTTACAGGACTGACCATTCATGTGCGGCATTGTCGGCGCAGTTGCGCAGCGTAATATCGTTCCGGTGCTGATCGAAGGATTGCGGCGCCTCGAATACCGTGGCTACGACTCGTGCGGCGTCGCCGTGCTCGAGCCCGACGCACCGAAGCGCGCGCGCAGCGTCGCGCGCGTCGCCGATCTCGATGCGCAGGTGCGCGAGACGCACCTCGAAGGCTCGACCGGCGTCGCGCACACGCGCTGGGCTACGCACGGCGCGCCCGTCACGCACAACGCGCACCCGATCTTCTCGTCGAACGCGCTCGCGCTCGTGCACAACGGCATCATCGAGAACTTCGAGACGCTGCGCGAAACGCTGCGCGCGAAGGGCTACGAATTCGTGTCGCAGACCGACACCGAAGTGATCGCACACCTCGTGCACAGCCTGTACCGCGGCAACCTGTTCGACGCGGTGCGCGAAGCCGTTCACCAGCTGCACGGCGCGTATGCGATCGCCGTGATCCACAAGGACCAGCCGCACACCGTCGTTGGCGCGCGCCAGGGTTCGCCGCTCGTCGTCGGTCACGGCGACGGCGAGAACTTCCTCGCGTCCGACGCGCTCGCGCTCGCGGGCAGCACCGACCGCTTCACGTTCCTCGAGGAAGGCGACGTGTGCGAGCTGTCGCTCGACGGCGTGACGGTCGTCGATCGCCACGGCGCCACCGTGCAGCGCGAGATCCGCGTGGTCAGCGCGTACGGCGGCGCGGTCGAGCTCGGGCCCTATCGCCATTTCATGCAGAAGGAAATCTTCGAGCAGCCGCGCGCGATCGGCGACACCGTGCCGCAGACGGAAGCCTTCGACGCGACGCTGTTCGGCGATGCCGCACCCGCCGCGTTCGCCGAGATCGACAGCCTGCTGATCCTCGCGTGCGGCACGAGCTACTACTCGGGCCTCACCGCGAAGTACTGGCTCGAATCGATCGCGAAGATCCCGACCCAGGTCGAGATCGCCAGCGAATACCGCTACCGCGAGTCGGTGCCGAACCCGCGCCAGCTCGTGCTCGTGATCTCGCAATCGGGCGAGACGGCCGATACGCTCGCGGCGCTCAAGCATGCGCAGTCGCTCGGCCATACGCATACGCTCGCGGTGTGCAACGTCGCGACGAGCGCGATGGTGCGCCTGACCGAGATGCAGTTCCTGACGCACGCGGGCACCGAGATCGGCGTCGCGTCGACGAAGGCGTTCACCACGCAGCTCGTCGCGCTGTTCGTGCTGGCCGCGACGCTCGGCAAGCTGCGCAGGCACGTGGACGCCGCGCAGGAAGCGCAATTCGTGAAGGAGCTGCGCCACCTGCCGGCCGCGCTGAACAGCGTGCTCGCGCTCGAGCCGCAGATCATCGCGTGGTCGGAGGAATTCGCGCGCAAGGAAAACGCGCTGTTCCTCGGCCGCGGGCTGCACTACCCGATCGCGCTCGAAGGCGCGCTGAAGCTGAAGGAAATCTCGTACATCCACGCCGAAGCCTATCCGGCCGGCGAGCTGAAGCACGGGCCGCTCGCGCTCGTCACCGAAGCGATGCCGGTGGTGACGGTCGCGCCGAACGACACGCTGCTCGAGAAGCTGAAGTCGAACATGCAGGAAGTGCGCGCGCGCGGCGGCGAGCTGTACGTGTTCGCCGATGCCGACACGCAGATCGTCAACGACGACGGCCTGCACGTGATCCGGATGCCGGAGCACTACGGCCAGCTGTCGCCGATCCTGCACGTCGTGCCGCTGCAACTGCTCGCGTATCACACCGCGTGCGCGCGCGGCACCGACGTCGACAAGCCGCGCAACCTCGCGAAATCGGTGACGGTGGAGTAATGCCGCGCGACGGGATGGCCCCCTCGCCGGGCCGTCCCGACCGCGTGCGCGCGCAAGGCAGGCCATTCGGCCAGGTCGAAATATGTACCACGTAGTGGTATATAATCCGGTGCTGACTCGACCGGCTCGACATGCCTGCATCCGTACGACGCGTGTTCAAGACGAAGGGGTTTCACCAGGCAGCCGGGAAAGCGGGAATCGCCGATGGCGAGCTCTGCCGCGCGGTGCGGGAACTGGCCCGCGGCCAGGGCGTCGATCCCGGCGGCAATGTCTGGAAGAGGCGCCTCGGAAAGCTCGCCGCGGACGTAGGTCGACACACCGACAGCGACATCGCGACGCCGGTCGCACTGAAAGCGCTTGTGGAGATTTGCAATGGCCAAGGGTCGATTCAAGAGCGACGCAACGGAGGCGATCCACAGCGCCGCGTCGGGGCTTTATCGCGCCAACCTGCTCGACAAGAAGACGATGCGGGAATACGACGATCTCTGCATCGAAGCCGCGCCGCAATTCGATCCGGAAGCGATCGCCCGCATCCGCAAGTCGGTCAACGTCAGCCAGAGCGTGTTCGCGCTCTACCTGAACACGACGACGTCGACGATCCGCCAATGGGAACAGGGCGACAAGCGGCCGAGCGGCATCGCCGCGCGCATGCTTCAGATCGTCGAAAAACACGGGCTCGAGGTGTTCTCCTGAGCCGGCTTCCCCGACTGCCCATGCACGGCCCGGCCGCACGCGCGCCGCAACGAATGTGACGGAGAGACAATGGTAAGACTGTTTGGATGCGGATTGCTGGCGCTGACGTTCGCGTCGACGAGTTGGGCCGCCGAGCACTATGTCGAGGTCTGGAACCCGCCCGAGGCGCGGCAACCCGCGGCTCGCACGCCGGCTGCGCGCCCGGGCGCCGACGCGCGTACCGGCAAGAGCGCGGAGAAGCACGCGAGCGCCACGCCGAAAGCCGCCGCGAAACCGCACAAGCGCCGCGTCGCGCAGGCCGTGAAAGCCGGCCCGCACCGCCCGGCCGCCACCGCGACCGACACGCCGGCCGCCCCGCGCCCCGTGGCGCAACCCGCGCCGGGGCATCTCACGGTGATGCAGCCGGGCGCACCGGACGCGACGCATGCGCTCACGTTCTCCGACATCCCGCGTCAATACACGCCGGACGGCAACGTGCTGCAGGTCGGCACGCACGGCCGCTCCGCGGAGGTGACTCGATAATGGAAGCGCAGACCTACCACGGCTACCAGATCTGGGGCCACGCGATCCTGCAGCAGGACGAGATCATGCAGCCCGAGCGCTTCGCGGCGAGCGGCACGATCACGCAGAACAACCGGCTGGTCGAGGCGTCGGGCGTGCTCGGCGTGTTCGACACCGAAGACGACGCGCGCGATGCAGGGCTCGAATGGGCGCGCGCGTGGATCGACAACCACAGCTGACCGAACGCAAGCGCGCATCCACGGCCGTCACCGATGAGGCCGCGCAGGTGCGGCGCGCACCGCAAATGAAGAAGGGGCGTCCGCGACGCCCCTTCTTTCATTCGAACCCCTCGACTCACGCCGCGGCGTGCGGCGGCCTCACCGTCTCCCGCGGCCGGCCGACGAGCCGTGCCAGCACGACGATCGCCACCAGCGTCGCGACGTACACGGCAATCTGGATACCCGCCGGGCGCGCGGTATAGCCGACGAGCGTATGCAGCGCCTTGCCGACGATGCTCGATTCCTTGAGCAGCCACGACGTGTCCCACACCGCATCGCCCCACGACGGCACGAGGCCCGCGGCCAGCAGGAAGCCGACGCACTGGCTTGCCATGCCCGCCGCCAGCAACACGATCAACCCGTTGGTGACGGAGAACAGGCGCTTGAGCGGAATCTGCAGCAGGCCCGCATACATCGCATAGCCGAGGCCCGCGCCGCCGAGCACGCCGAGCAGCCCGCCCGCGATCATCTGCGGCGTCTGCCCCGGGTCTCCCGCCGCGATCCCGTACAGGAACAGCACGGCCTCGGAACCCTCGCGCAGCACCGCGACGCCGACCACGATCGCGAGCCCGGTCAGCGGCCGGCGGCCGGCCGCGACCGCCCGGCCGACCTCGCCCATGTGCAGCGCCATTTCGCGGCCGTGCCGGCTCATCCAGATGCAGTGCCACGCGAGCATCAGCGTCGCGACGAACATCACGCCCGCGTTGAAGACCTCCTGCCCCATGCCGGACGCCCATTGCGAGATCACGTCGGCGAACGCCGCGATCAGGCCGGCGCCGACCACGCCGCCGACCAGCCCGCCGCCCACCCACCAGCCGCGCCGCGGCACGCCCTTCGTGGCGGCCATCACGATCGAGACCACCAGCGCGGCCTCGAGCACTTCACGAAAGACGATCAGGGCAGTGGACAGCATGTCGGTATCGGCTTACTTGACGGTCAGGTGCGTCTTCGACTGCGCTTCGTGATACTCGTCGTGGAACTCGTAGGTCCCGGCCTTCAGCGGCCCGACGAGGATCTCGACCGACTTGCCGGCCGGCACGACCTTCTCCGCCTTGAAGTCGTCGCTCTCGAATTCGGCGGGCGTCGCGTCGAGGTTCTTCACGACGAATTTCACCTTCTTGCCGGCAGGAATCGTCACGCCGTCCGGCGAAAACTTGTGGTCCTTCAGCGTGAGGTTGACGACGTCGTCGGCAGCGAAGGCGGACGTGGCCGACGCGCCCAGCAGGGCCAGTGCGAAACCGATAGCGAAACGGGTCATGTGCGTAATGGTTTGAAATATGGAAGGGAATCGATACTAAGATCGATTCGCATTTTCACCCCGAAGTACCCTTACTCGCGGCATGGAGATCGTGCACCGTCGATGCGACGCGCGCGTTGCCGCGCAAGGCTTTGCCGGGTTTTTCCGGCAATGCACGGCCGTCAATCGGGAAAGATTCGGACTGACGCACGCATGCAAATGCCCATTCGTCAGACCTCAGCATTACAAATGGCTGATGCGATGCCCACCGCCGTATGCGGCGCTTGACCTTCCTACCGTGGCAAGCTTCATGCTGAACGTATTCGTCAACCACCAATCCGGAGAACACACGATGGAATTCGAAGTCCAGGACATGACCTGCGGCGGTTGCGCCAACGCGATCACGCGCGCGGTGACGGCCGCCGATCCCGCCGCGAAGCTCGACATCGATGTCGCGGCGAAGATCGTCAAGGTCGAGTCGGCGCAAGGCGCCGAACGCGTGCGGTCGATCATCGAAGCCGCCGGCTTCCATCCCGCGCTGCGCAGCGCGTAACGCGCTTGCGATCGCCGGCGCACCGCCGAACGGCGAGGCGCCGGCAGCCGGCCACACGTCAGCGCAGCCGGATCAGCGTCGACTTCAGTTCGGTGTACTTCTCGAGCGCGTGCAGCGACTTGTCGCGGCCGTTGCCCGACTGCTTGTAGCCGCCGAACGGGAAGTTCATGTCGCCGCCCTCGTCATAGCAGTTCACCCACACCGTGCCCGCGCGCAGCCGGCGCGACACGTCGTGCGCGGTCGTCAGGTTCGACGTCCATACGGCCGCGGCCAGCCCGTACTCGGTGTCGTTCGCGATCCTGACGGCCTCGTCGACGTCGTCGAACACGATCACCGACAGCACGGGCCCGAAGATTTCCTCGCGCGCGATCTTCGCATCGGGCTTCACCTCGAACACCGTCGGCTCGACGTAGAAGCCGCCCGTTTCCGCATGCACGCGCGCGCCGCCGGTAACGAGCCGGCCTTCGCCGCGCCCCGCCTCGATGTAACCGAGCACGCGCTCGAGCTGGATGCCGTCGACGATCGCGCCCATCGACACCGACGGATCGAGCGGATTGCCCGGCACGTACGCGCGCGCGGCCGCGACGAGCTTCTCGATGAACGCATCCTTGATGTCGCGATGCACGAGCAGCCGGGAGCCCGCCGTGCACATCTCGCCCATGTTGTAGAAGATCGCGCCGGCCGCCGTCTGCGCCGCGCGGTCGAGATCGGGGCAGTCGGGCAGCACGATGTTCGGCGACTTGCCGCCGAGCTCCAGCCACGCGCGCTTCAGGTTCGACTGCGCCGCATACTGCATGATCAGCTTGCCGACCGCCGTCGAGCCCGTGAACGCGATGCAGTCGACGTCGCGATGCAGCGCGAGCAGCTTGCCCGGCTCGCCCGCGCCCGGCACCACGTTGAACACGCCGGCCGGCATGCCGGCCTCGAACGCGAGCTGCGCGACGCGGATCGCGGTCAGCGGCGATTTCTCCGACGGCTTCAGCACGACGCTGTTGCCGGCCGCGAGCGCGGGGCCGAATTTCCATGCGGCCATCAGGATCGGGAAATTCCACGGCACGACGGCGGCCACCACGCCGACCGGCTCGCGCGTGACGAGGCCGACGAGATGGTGATCGGCCGGCGCGACCTCGCCGCCGACCTTGTCGATCGCCTCGGCGAACCATTCGACGCAGTACGCGGCGCCCGGCACGTCGACCGTCGTCGTGTCGCCGATCGGCTTGCCCGCGTCGAGCGTCTCGAGCAGCGACAGCTCGTCGAGATGCGCGCGCATCAGCGCGGCCCAGCGCAGCAGCACGGCCTTGCGCTCGCGCGGGTTCAGGCCGGCCCACACGCCCGCATCGAACGCGCGGCGCGCGGCCGCGACGGCGGCGTTCACGTCCGCTTCGCCGCAGTCGGCGACCTTCGCCAGCACGCGGCCGTCGATCGGGCTCACGCAGTCGAACGTCTTGCCACCGTGTGCGTCGCGCGACGCGCCATCGATGAATGCGCGCCCTTCGATCTCGAGCGACGCCGCCTTGCGTTGCCAGTCAGCCAAAGTCAACTTGTTCATCGGGATACCTCAATGTTGTGGCATTCGCGATGCGGCACGCCGCGCGCGTGGCACGCGGCCGGCCTGCAGCGAATGCGGTGACGCGCGGTCAGAAGGTCGCCGGCGAATTGGCCGAGACGACCTCGCAGATCAGTTCCGCGCTGGGATTGCGAAAACGATGCGGCAAACGGCTTTCGAAGTAGTAGCCGTCTCCGGGGTCGAGCAGCCACGTCACGCCGTCGACGGTCAGCTCGAGCCGGCCCGACACGACGACGCCGCCCTCGTGCCCCGCGTGCACCAGCATCTCGGGGCCCGTGTCGGCCAGCGGCTGATAGGTTTCGCGCAGGATGCACATGTTGCGGTCCTTCACGTTCGCGCCGACGAGCTGAAACGCGAGCGACTCGTTGCCGAGGTTCGGCATCTCGTCGCGACGCGACACGATCGCGCGCGATTCGACGAGCTCGAACGTGAAGAACTCGGCGAGACTCATCGGAATGCATTCGAGCAGTTTCTTCAGCGAGCCGACCGACGGGCTCACGCGCCCCTGTTCGATCAGCGAGATCGTGCCGTTGGTGACGCCGGCGCGTTTCGCGAGTTCGCGCTGCGACAGGCCATGCTTGTTGCGCACGAAACGCAGGCGCTCGGCGACTTCGGTGGACATCGATTCGGTTTCGGACACGATAAGTGCGATGACAAAGTGAAACGACGCATGGGACAGCCGTTGAATATTCTAATCACTTTATGACGCACATCAGCGGGGAAAACCCTGAAAGGCGTTCGAAATAATGGACGGCGCGCCGACTATTCCCTTTACGAATCTTTTATTCATACTGCTCGGGAAAGCCCTGATGCAGGACCATTAAAAAACATTTGACGCCGTTATTGGCTCGTATATGCTGGCTCTCAGGTCAGCGTCAAAGCGGCATCGCAATGCAGCAATCGATGCCCGTCAATGTTGAATGACGCAGGGCCGGCGCCTCGATTATTTTAAACGCCCCGCGCGTCGAAACGATCAGGTGTTCAATACTTTCAACAAACCAGTCGAGTGTAATCGTGAGAGTCCGTGGCCCTCTGGTGAGGTGGGATCGAGGCGATGTGCGAAGTTTGCGCAGCGCCGGTCCCGCTTCCGACGGCAGTTGCGGCTGGCATAGTCCTCGCCTGCTTCACCTGTCGATCTACACCATCCTGTCCCGTCGTTCCGTTCGGCGCCACAACGCCGTTTCCGCACGCGCATTCGTCGCCGTCGATACCGACGAAGTGGCGTCGCTGCTGCCGTAGCGCCTCTCCTTTCTTTACGCCGTTCGTTTCGTCCGCCGATTCGCCAACCGCATCGTCCATGCGGTGACGGAACGCGTGCGCGCATGCGTTGCCGCGTCGCGCATCGCGATGAACCGAACGACGGCCTGACCGTCGCGCGCAGCGCGGATCACCACGCCATCCCGTTGCGCCCATTCACCAGCGGCCGTGCGCCTCGCGCCCGGCTGCGGGGTCGTGTCGCGCCCGCGTTTTGCCGCATTCGGCTCGAGGCACGTCACGTCCCTACGGATTACTGATTGACGTCATGGAAAGGAAACCTCTCGTCGGCATCACCGCCGACCTCACCCAGATCGGCGCCCACGCGTCGCATACGGTCGGCGACAAGTACGTCGCCGCGATCGTCGACGGCGCGCAGGCGCTCGCGATGGTGCTGCCGGCCCTCGGCGAGCGCCAGTCGACCGACGACGTGCTCGACGCGGTCGACGGGCTGCTGTTTACCGGCAGCTACTCGAACGTCGAGCCGCATCTGTATGGCGGCGAACCGAGTGCGCCGGGCACGAAGCACGACCCGGCGCGCGACGCGACGACGCTGCCGCTGCTGCGTGCGGCCATCGTCGCGGGCGTGCCCGTGCTCGCCGTATGCCGCGGCTTCCAGGAGCTGAACGTCGTCTTCGGCGGCACGCTGCACCAGCACGTGCACGACGTGCCCGGCCTCGCCGATCACCGCGAGGACGACGACGCGCCGCTGGACACGCAATACGGCCCGGCGCACGTCGTGCGCCTGACGCCCGGCGGCAAGCTGCATGCGCTCGCCGGCGGCCGCGACGAAGTGCACGTGAACTCGCTGCACAAGCAGGGCATCGCGCGGCTCGGCGCGGGCCTCGCGATCGAGGCCGTCGCGCCGGACGGCCTGATCGAGGCCGTGAGCGTCGCCGACGCGCCGGCATTCGCGCTCGCCGTGCAGTGGCATCCGGAATGGCGGCACGCGCAGAACCCGCTGTCGAGCGCGATCTTCCGCGCGTTCGGCGACGCCTGCCGCGCCCGCCGCGCCGCCCGCACGCGGGCCACGGCCGCCGCCGCGCTCGCCTGAGCGCGCCCACCAGACAACGAGAACAGACATGCAAGACATCGAAGGCTTTCTGAAGCAGCACCGGATCACCGAGATCGAAGCGATCATTCCCGACATGGCCGGCATCGCGCGCGGCAAGATCACGCCGCGCAACAAGTTCACGTCCGGCGAATCGATGCGCCTGCCGCAGGCCGTGATGGTGCAGACCGTCACCGGCGACTATCCGGAAGACGGATCGCTCACCGGCGTGACCGACCCCGACATGGTGTGCGTGCCCGACACGTCGACGATCCGCCTGATCCCGTGGGCCGTCGACCCGACCGCGCAGGTGATCCACGACTGCGTGCATTTCGACGGCTCGCCGGTCGAGATCTCGCCGCGCTACGTGCTGCGCCGCGTGCTCGACCTGTACAAGGCGAAGGGCTGGAAGCCCGTCGTCGCACCCGAGCTGGAGTTCTACCTGGTCGACATGAACAAGGACCCCGACCTGCCGCTGCGCCCGCCGGTCGGCCGCACGGGACGCCCGGAAACGGGCCGCCAGTCGTATTCGATCGAGGCCGTCAACGAGTTCGACCCGCTGTTCGAGGACATCTACGAGTACTGCGAAGCACAGAACCTCGACATCGACACGCTGATCCACGAAGTCGGCGCCGCGCAGATGGAGATCAACTTCATGCACGGCGACGCGCTGTCGCTCGCCGACCAGGTGTTCCTGTTCAAGCGCACGGTGCGCGAGGCCGCGCTGCGTCACAACATGTACGCGACGTTCATGGCCAAGCCGATGGAGGATGAACCGGGCTCGGCGATGCACGTGCACCAGAGCATCGTCGACGAGGAAACGGGCCAGAACCTGTTCACGTCGCAGGAGACGGGCGGCGCGACGTCGATGTTCTACAACTACCTCGCGGGGCTGCAGAAGTACACGCCGGCGCTGATGCCGATCTTCGCGCCGTACATCAACTCGTACCGCCGCCTGTCGCGCTTCATGGCCGCGCCGATCAACGTGCAGTGGGGCTACGACAACCGCACGGTGGGGTTCCGCATTCCGCATTCGGGCCCGGCCGCGCGCCGCATCGAAAACCGCATCCCGGGCGTGGACTGCAACCCGTACCTCGCGCTCGCCGCGACGCTCGCGGCCGGCTACCTCGGCATGACGCAGCGCCTGGAGCCGACCGAGCCGCTGGTGAGCGACGGCTACAGCCTGCCGTACCAGTTGCCGCGCAATCTCGAGGAAGGGCTGACGCTGATGGCCGCGTGCGAGCCGCTCGGCGAGATCCTCGGGCCCAAGTTCCTGAAGGCGTATTTCGCGCTGAAGGAAACCGAATACGAAGCGTTCTTCCGCGTGATCAGCTCGTGGGAACGCCGCCATCTGCTGCTGCACGTGTAAGCGTGCCAACCGCATACGGAATCACGGAGGAAACATGACTTACCGCAACGAATCTGCCTGGATCCAGCCGGCCGCGCCGAGCGCCACGGCCGCCGCGCCGCGCGCGACGCAGGCGCGCTCGACCGCCGAATACCGCGCGCTCGACGCCGCGCACCACATCCACCCGTTCTCGGACATGGGCGCGCTCAACCGTGCCGGCAGCCGCGTGATCGTGAAGGCCGACGGCGTCTACCTGTGGGACTCGGACGGCAACAAGATCATCGACGGGATGGCCGGCCTCTGGTGCGTGAACGTCGGCTACGGCCGCAAGGAGCTCGCCGACGCCGCGTATCGCCAGATCCAGGAACTGCCGTTCTACAACACGTTCTTCAAGACCACGCACCCGCCGATCATCGAGCTTTCCGCGATGCTCGCGGAAGTGACACCCGCCGGTTTCAACCACTTCTTCTACTGCAACAGCGGCTCGGAAGGCAACGACACCGTGCTGCGCCTCGTGCACCAGTACTGGCGCGTGCAGGGCAAGCCGCAGAAGAAATACGTGATCTCGCGCAGGAACGGCTATCACGGCTCGACGATCGCGGGCGGCACGCTCGGCGGGATGGGCTACATGCACGAGCAGATGCCGTCGAAGGTCGAGCACATCGTGCATATCGACCAGCCGTATTTCTTCGGCGAAGCACAGCCGGGCGAGACGCCCGAAGCGTTCGGCCTCGCGCGTGCGCAGCAGCTCGAGGCGAAGATTCTCGAACTCGGCGCGGACAACGTCGCCGCGTTCATCGGCGAGCCGTTCCAGGGCGCGGGCGGCGTGATCTTCCCGCCGTCGACGTACTGGCCGGAAATCCAGCGGATCTGCCGCAAGTACGACATCCTGCTGGTGGCCGACGAGGTGATCGGCGGGTTCGGGCGCACCGGCGAATGGTTCGCGCATCAGCACTTCGGCTTCGAGCCGGACCTGATCACGATGGCGAAGGGCCTGACGTCGGGCTACGTACCGATGGGCGCGGTGGGCATCCACGAGCGCGTCGCGCGCCCGATCATCGACAACGGCGAATTCAACCACGGCCTCACGTATTCGGGCCACCCGGTGGCGGCGGCCGTCGCGGTCGCGAACCTGAAGCTGCTGCGCGACGAAGGGATCGTCGAGCGCGTGAAGACCGACACGGGCCCCTACTTCCAGGCGCTGATGCGCGAAACCTTCGCACGTCATCCGATCGTCGGCGAAGTGCACGGCCACGGGATGGTCACGAGCCTGCAACTGGCCGAAGCGCCGGCCGAACGCCGCCGCTTCGCGAACGGCGGCGACGTCGGCACGATCTGCCGCGACTTCTGCTTCAACGGCAACCTGATCATGCGCGCGACCGGCGACCGGATGCTGCTGTCGCCGCCGCTCGTGATCTCGCGCCAGGAAATCGACGAGCTCGTGTCGAAGGCGAAGAAGGCCGTCGACGCCACCGCCCAGCAACTGGGTATTTCGTAACGGTTTTGCCTACAGGCGTGCGGCGGGCGCCGCACGCCGCCATCATCCAGGGGAATTCCACCATGCGTGCCTGCTTACTTCGCCAAGCCTGTTCCATCGCGGCCCTTGCCGCAGTGGCCGCGTTCACGTCGGTCGCCAGCCCGTCGGCCCATGCCGAGGACCTGAACGTCTACAACTGGTCCGACTACATCGCGCCGGACACGATCCCGAACTTCCAGAAGCAGACGGGTATCCACGTCAAGTACGACAACTACGACAGCGACGACACGCTTCAGGCGAAGCTGCTGGCCGGCAGCTCCGGCTACGACATCGTCGTGCCGACCTCGAACTACATGGCCAAGCAGATCCAGGCCGGCGTGTACCAGAAGCTCGACAAGTCGAAGATCCCGAACCTCGCGAACCTCGACCCGCTGCTGATGAAGATGATCGCCGACGCCGACCCGGGCAACCAGTACGGCGTGCCCTGGGCGTACGGCACGGACGGCATCGGCTACAACGCGCAGGCGGTGAAGAAGGCGCTCGGCGACAAGGCGCCGGTCGACAGCTGGGCGCTGGTGTTCGACCCGGCCAACATGGAAAAGCTGAAGAGCTGCGGCGTGTCGTTCCTCGACCAGGCCGTGGACGTGTTCGCCGCCACGCTGCAGTACATGGGCAAGGATCCGAACAGCAAGAACCCGGCCGATTACCAGGCTGCGTTCGAGGTCCTGAAGAAAGTCCGCCCGTACATCACCCAGTTCAATTCGTCCGGCTACATCAACGACCTCGCGAACAACGACGTGTGCGTCGTGCTCGGCTGGTCGGGCGACGTCGGCATCGCGCACCGCCGCTCGGCCGAGGCGAAGCGCTCGTACGACATCAAGTTCGCGAACCCGAAGGAAGGCGGCCTGCTGTGGTTCGACGTGATGGTGGTCCCGAAGGATGCGCCGCACCCGGAAGCCGCGATGAAGTGGATCAACTACATTTCCGACCCGAAGGTCAACGCGGCGATCACCAACACGGTGTTCTACCCGACCGCGAACAAGGCCGCGCACCCGTTCGTCACGCCGGCCGTCGCGCAGGACCCGACCGTCTACCCGCCCGAAGACGTGCTGAAGAAGATGGTGCTGATGAAGCCGATGCCGGCCGACATCCTGCGCCTCGAGAACCGTCTGTGGGCGCAGTTGAAGACGGGCCACTGACCGCCATGCATCGCGGCGGCGCAGGCATCGCGGTACGCCTGCCCGCCTGAGATCCGCGGACGTCCGTCCGCCCGCGCGCCACGCGCGCGCTGTTCCATCCGGCACGAGCCGTTGCTCGCGAGTCGCGTTGCGCGCCTCGCGCGGGGACGCTCACGCCTGCAATCCGTGAAGAACGAATGGTGACTCCCATGCAATCGATACCCTCTTCCGCTGCCGCACGCCAGACCCAACCGGCCGCCGCGCCCCGTACGCAGAGCGATGCATTCGTGCGCATCGAAAACGTCGTGAAGAAATTCGGCGACAGCACGGCCGTCGACAACGTGAACCTGACGATCGCGAAGAACGAGCTGTTCGCGCTGCTCGGCAGCTCGGGCTGCGGCAAGTCCACGCTGCTGCGCATGCTCGCCGGGCTGGAAACGGCCACCTCCGGCAAGATCTTCGTCGACGGCGAGGACCTCGCGTCGCTGCCGCCGTACCGCCGCCCGGTCAACATGATGTTCCAGTCGTACGCGCTGTTCCCGCACATGACGGTCGAGTCGAACGTCGCGTTCGGTCTGAAGCAGGAAGGCACGCCGAAGAACGAGATCAGGGAGCGCGTGGCCGATGCGCTCGCGCTCGTGCAGATGAGCAAGTATGCGAAGCGCAAGCCGCATCAGCTGTCGGGCGGCCAGCAGCAGCGCGTCGCGCTGGCCCGCTCGCTGGTGAAACGCCCGAAGCTGCTGCTGCTCGACGAGCCGATGTCCGCGCTCGACAAGAAGATCCGCCAGAAGACCCAGCTCGAACTCGTGAACATCATCGAGAAGGTCGACGTGACCTGCGTGATGGTCACGCACGATCAGGAAGAAGCGATGACGATGGCGAGCCGCCTCGCGGTGATGAGCGAAGGCAAGATCGTGCAGATCGGCTCGCCCGGCGAAGTCTACGAATACCCGAACAGCCGCTTCTCGGCCGAATTCATCGGCTCGACGAACCTGTTCGAGGGGCGCGTGGTCGAGGACGAGCCCGATCACATCTTCGTCGAGAGCGACGACCTCGAAACCCGCATGTACGTGAGCCACGGCGTGACCGGCCCGCTCGGCATGCCGGTCGGCATCTCGGTGCGCCCGGAGCGCATCCACGTGTCGCGCGAGAAGCCGGGCTCGAAGCACAACTGGGCGCGCGGCGTCGTCACCGACATCGCGTACATGGGCAGCTATTCGCTGTATCACGTGCGCCTGCCGAGCGGCAAGACGGTGGTGTCGAACCTGTCGAGCTCGCACCTGATGAACGACGGTGCGCCGGCGTGGAACGACGACGTGTTCGTGTCGTGGTCGCCGGCCAGCGGCGTCGTGCTGACGCAGTGAGGACGCCACGATGAGAACCTCCGCTTCCACGCCTTCCACGCCTTCCGCGCCGGTGTCGACCGGCGCCGCGCGCACCGGCGCGGGCCGCGCCCGCCCGGGCCGCTTCGCCGCGCTGTCGCGCTTGCTGCCGTCGGGCCGCACCGTCGCGATCGGCGTGCCGTTCCTGTGGCTGGCCGTGTTCTTCGCGCTGCCGTTCGTGCTGGTGCTGAAGATCAGCTTCGCCGACCAGGTGATGGGCATCCCGCCGTACACGTCGCTCGTTGAGATCAAGGACGGCGTCGTGCATTTCGCGCTGCAACTGTCGCACTACGCGTTCCTGCTGCAGGACGACCTGTACATCGCGACCTACCTCAGCTCGCTGAAGATGGCCGCCGTGTCGACGGTGCTGTGCCTGCTGATCGGTTACCCGATGGCGTACTACATCGCGCGCTCGGAGCCGAACCGCCGCAACGTGCTGATGATGGCCGTGATGCTGCCGTTCTGGACGTCGTTCCTGATCCGCGTGTACGCATGGATCGGCATCCTGAAGGACGACGGCCTGCTGAACCACACGCTGATCGCGCTCGGCATCATCCACACGCCGCTGCGGCTCTACCACACCGATGCGGGCGTCTACATCGGGATGGTCTATTCGTACCTGCCGTTCATGGTGATGCCGCTCTACGCGCACCTCGTGAAGATGGACCTGACGCTGCTCGAGGCCGCGTACGACCTCGGTGCGAAGCCGTGGGTCGCGTTCACGCGCATCACGCTGCCGCTGTCGAAGAACGGGATCATCGCCGGCAGCCTGCTGGTGTTCATCCCGGCGGTGGGCGAGTACGTGATCCCGGAGCTGCTCGGCGGCGCCGACACGCTGATGATCGGCCGCGTGATGTGGGATGAATTCTTCAACAACATGGACTGGCCGATGGCGTCCGCGGTGACGGTCGCGATGGTGCTGCTGTTGCTGGTGCCGATGGCGCTGTTCCAGTACTACCAGGTCAAGGAACTGGGAGACGCGAAATGATCAAGCCGAACAAACCGCTGTCGACGGGCGTGCTCGCCTTCGGCTTCCTGTTCCTGTACATCCCGATCATCAGCCTCGTCGTGTACTCGTTCAACGAATCGAAGCTGGTGACGGTGTGGTCGGGCTTCTCGCTGAAATGGTACGCGGCGCTGCTGGACGACGACGAGCTGCTCAACTCCGCGTGGCTGTCGCTGAAGATCGGTCTCCTGACGGCCACCGCGTCGGTCGTGATCGGCACGTGGGCGGGCTTCGTGCTCGCGCGCTTCGGCCGTTTCAAGGGCTTCACGCTGTACACCGGGATGATCAACGCGCCGCTGGTGATTCCGGAGGTGATCCAGGGAATCTCGCTGCTGTTGCTGTTCGTCGCGCTCGAGCAGATGTTCGGCTGGCCGAAGGGGCGCGGGATGGTGACGATCTGGATCGGCCACGTGATGTTGTGCGTGTCGTACGTGGCGATCATCGTGCAGTCGCGCGTGAAGGAGATGAACAAGTCGCTCGAGGAGGCCGCGCTCGACCTGGGTGCGACGCCGCTGAAGGTGTTCTTCGTGGTGACGCTGCCGCTGATCTCGCAGGCGCTGCTGTCGGGGTGGCTGCTGTCGTTCACGCTGTCGATCGACGATCTGGTGCTGTCGGCGTTCCTGTCCGGGCCCGGCTCGACGACGCTGCCGCTGGTGGTGTTCTCGCGCGTGCGGCTGGGCTTGAACCCCGAGATGAATGCGCTGGCGACGCTGTTCATCACGGCCGTGACGATCGGCGTGATCGTCGTGAACCGGATGATGATCGCGCGCGAGCGGCGCCGGATGGCCGACTTGAAGGCGGCGTTCGCGGCGGCCTGACGGCCCGCCGCCCGCGTCGACGACAACAAGCACTGCAGACAAGCAACACGCGCTGCCCCAGGGGGGGCGCGCGATTCGATCCCGATTTGACAGGCGCACGACTAGGAGAATCCGCAATGAAGAAGAAACTGATCTGCCTGCTGGTGGCCGGCGCGTTGCCGGGCGTCGCGCTGGCCGGTTCGACATCCGCCGAAATCAAGGCGCTGCAGGCGCAGGTCGCGGCGCTGCAGAAACAGATGAAGGCGATGCAGGCGCAGCTCGCCGCGAAGCCGGGCGGCGCAGCGGCCGTCGCGGCGTCCGGCGCGAGCGGCGGCATGGCCGGCGGCGGCAGCGGCGGCAGCGCCGTCGCGGTCGCGGCCGATCCGGGCTCGCCGGATTACGGCCGCGCGCGCGCCATGCTGACCAACGACGAGGTCAGCGAAATGAAGCAGCAGATCGCGAACCAGCAGTTGAAGGTCGACTCGCTGACCGACGCGGCCAACACCGGCCCGCTCGCCGGCCTGTCGGTCACCGGCTACATCGATCCGACCTACGTCTACAACCGCGCGGCCGGCACGTCGTCGTTCCTGTTCGCGAACCACGAGAACGCGTACAACTATTTCAACAGCACGTTCGGCGATCTCTACCTCGACATCAAGAAGACGTTCGGCGTCGGCCCGATGGCGCCGTCGGCCGAGATCACGCTGATGCCGAACCGCGGCAACGGCATCACGCTGCTGCAGAACTCGCGCGGCTCGATCACCGACAACCTGCTGAACACGGCGGTCGTCAACGTGCCGATCACCGCGTCGACCACGCTGGTGGCCGGCCTGATCCCGAGCTTCGGCGGCTACGAGGTGCAGCAGTCGAACCAGATGCTCACGCTCACGCACAACCTGCTGTACGATTTCTCCGATCCGGGCAGCTACGTCGGTATCGGCGCGAACTACACGAAGGGCGCCTGGGCGTGGAAGTTCTTCCTCGGCAACGAGCAGTACCGCACGTACGGTTCGGTCACGCAGACGGGCACCAACGCGCTCGGCGATCCGATCACCACCAGCAACAAGGTGCCGACCTTCACCGCGCGCGCGGACTACACGTGGTCGAGCGCGCTCGACATCGGCGGCTCGTTCAACATCGGGCGGCAGACGCTGGCGAGCGCGATCGACGACCAGGGCAACGTCCACTACGGCCCGGGCGGCGCGGCGCCGAGCGGCTACGGTTCGTTCTTCTTCGGCGAACTCGACGCGACCTACACGCTCGCCGACGTTCAGTACAACGCCGAAGTCGACTACGGCCGGCAGCAGCATGCGGCGTTCAACGGCGGGCTCGCGCAGTGGTACGGGCTGTCGCTGCTCGCGCACCGCAAGTTCAATGCGCCGGTGGTCGGCCGCATGGGCGTGACGCTGCGCTACGACCTGCTCGCGAACTCGAAGAACGGCGGCGGCGGCGGCGGGATCGCGCTGAACGGCAACGGGATGGACCCGAGCAACGGCTTCGGCGTCGACGCGGACTGCCTCGCGATGTCGAAGGCCGGCGGCGGCCTGGGCTTCGAGTGCAAGGGCGCGGTGCGCCAGGACGTCGCGCTCGACCTGCTGTTCTATCCGACCCAGCAGATCACCGTGAAGGTCGAATACCGGCACGACTGGGCGAACAACAAGGTGTTCCTGCGCAACGACGGGTCGTACGGCAAGTCCAACGACCTGCTCGCGACGCAGTTCATCTATTCGTTCTGATGCGGCACGCGCGGGGCGCCGTGCCGCACGCACGGCGTCCCGCGCCGTTTTTTGGGTGGCCGCGCGCAGCGCGCGGCCTTGTCGAGGGAGTCGGTTTCATGACGCAGTCTTTCACCCGCCGCGCCGATGCGCTCGCGCGCGACTCGTACTACGAAGCAACCGCCGCGCGGCCCGCGGCGGACGATCCGACGCTCGAAGCGGCGATCGACGTCGACGTGTGCGTGATCGGCGCCGGCTTCGCAGGCCTGTCGACGGCGCTCGACTGTCGCGCGCGCGGGCTGTCCGTCGCCGTGATCGATGCGCACCGGCCCGGCTGGGGCGCATCGGGCCGCAACGGCGGCCAGGCGATCACGGGCTTCGCGAAAGACGAAGCGATCGAGCGGCAGCTCGGCGCCGACGGCGCGCGCGCCGCGTGGTCGCTGTCGCTCGACGGCGTCGCGCTGATCGCCGAGCGCATCGCGCGCTACGGAATCGACTGCGACTTCACGCGCGGCTACCTGACGGTCGCGACGAAGCCGCGCCGCATCGACGACCTGCGTGCGTGGATGAACGCCGCGACGTCGCGCTGGGGCCATCCGTCGCTCGCGTGGCTCGATACCGACGAGATCCAGGCGCGCATTGCATCGACGCGCTATCTGGCCGGTGTGCACGATCCGCTGTCGGGCCATCTGCATCCGCTCAAGTACTGCCTCGGCCTCGCCGATGCCGCGCGCCGCGAAGGCGTCGCGCTGCATGCGCATACGCCCGCGCTCGACGTCGTGCGAGGCGCGCGGCCCGTCGTGCGCACGCCGTCGGGCGAGGTGCGCTGCCGCTTCGTCGTGTCGTGCTGCAACGCGGGCCCCGGCGGCGTGCTGCCGGCCGCAACCGCCGCGCGCATCGCGCCGATCGCGTCATACATCATCGCGACCGAGCCGCTCGGCCGCACGCGCGCCGACGCGCTGATCGCCCGACGCGAAGCCGTGTGCGACAACAATTTCTTCCTCGACTACTTCCGGCTGTCGGCCGACCACCGGATGCTGTTCGGCGGCCGCGCGAATTCGGCCGGCGCGTCGCCCGCCGCGCTCGCCGAAGCGATCCGGCAGCGCATGGTCGGCGTGTTCCCGCAGCTCGGCGACGTGCGCGTCGAGCACGCGTGGGGCGGCTTCGTCGACGTCACGCGCAACCGCGCACCGGACTTCGGCGCGATCGATCCGAACTTCTTCTACGTCCAGGGCTTCAGCGGGCACGGCGTCGCGCTGACCGGCATCGCCGGGCGCGCGGTCGCGGGTGCGATCGCGGGCGACACGCGCGCGTTCGACCTGTTCGCGCGCCTGCGTCACCGGCGCTTTCCCGGCGGCGACGCATGGCGGCAGCCCGCGCTCGAGCTCGGCATGCTGTACCACCGCGTACGCGAGCTGTTCTGAGCCCTTTCACTCCGCGCTTCCTATCATGCAGACATTCGCCAACCAGCCGCACGTCGCGTCGTACTACGCGGCGACCGCCAACGATACGACCCGCCACGCGCCGCTCGCCGGCACGACCGACGCCGACGTGTGCGTGATCGGCGCGGGCCTCACGGGCCTGTCCGCCGCGCTCAACCTCGCCGAGCGCGGCCATTCGGTGACCGTGCTCGAAGCGTCGCGGGTCGGATGGGCGGCGAGCGGCCGCAACGGCGGCCAGTTGATCGGCGGCTTCGCGTGCGACATCGACACGTTCGCGCGATTCATGCCGGAAGGCGACGTGAAGCGCATCTGGGACATGGGGCTCGAAACGCTGTCGCTCGTGAAGTCGCGCATCGCGCGGCACGGCATCGACTGCGCGCTGATGCCCGGCTATCTGACCGCGGCCAACACCGAGCGCGACGCCGATGCGCTGAAGCGGTGGCGCGACGAAGCCGCGAAGCGCTTCGGCTACGACCGCTTCCACTTCGTCGAAGCCGACGCGCTCGGCGACTACGTGCAGTCCGAACGCTATCGCGGCGGCCTGTACGACCCGGACAGCGGCCACCTCCATCCGCTGAACTACACGCTCGGCCTCGCGCGGGCGGCAACCGAAGCCGGCGTGCGCATTCACGAGGACAGCTGCGTGACGCGCGTGCGCGACGTGTCCGGCGGCCACGTCGTCGAGACGAGCGGCGGCAACGTGCGCGCGCGCTTCGTCGTGCTCGCGTGCAATACGTACGTCGGCACGCTCGCGCCCGCGCTGGCGAGGAAGATCATGCCGGTGGGCACCTACGTGATCGCGACCGAGCCGCTCGGCCAGGCGCGCGCCGACGCGCTGATGCCCGCGCGCGCGGCGATCTGCGACAGCCGCTTCGTGCTCGACTATTTCCGGCCGGCGCCGGACACGCGGCTCGTGTGGGGCGGCAAGGTCAGCTATTCGACGCGCGAGCCGCGCGATCTCGCCGCGGCGATGCGCGCGGACATGCTGAAGACGTTCCCGCAGCTCGCGGACGTGAAGGTCGATTATGCGTGGGGCGGCTTCGTCGACATCACGATGAACCGTGCGCCGCATTTCGGCCGCATCACGCCGACGACGTACTTCGCGCAGGGGTTTTCAGGGCACGGCGTGAACACGACCGCGCTTGCGGGCAAGCTGATCGCCGAAGCGATCGACGGACAGGCGAGCCGCTTCGATCTGTTCGACAAGATCCGGCATCGCGACTTCCCCGGCGGCGAGGCGCTGCGCACGCCGGCGCTGGTGCTCGCGATGAGCTGGTACCGGCTGCTGGACGCGTTCGGCGTGCATTGAGCGTGATTGCGCGGCACTGCATTGCGATACGGCCGTGAGCGCGAAAACGCGGCAAACACACACCGCGCGCGCACATGGTGCAGCCGTTCGGACCGATTGCATGCAGTCGGCACGACGGGCGCATGAAGCGCCCGCGCGCCCTGCGCCGCTCAGTCCGTGCCGTACTTCGGCGAATGCGGACCGTACAGCAGCCCGTTCGGCGGACCGGCCGACAGCAGTCGCGTGCTGGTGTACGCCGCAACGTCGTGGCTCTGGTCCATCAGCGTGTTCGCGATCTGCTTGACCGCGGCCACCACGAGCATGCCGATCAGGCTGCCGCCGCCGTTGTTGTTGCCTTCGTCGCTGCTCGCGCTCGCGCGGCCCTGCCACAGCACGTCGCCGGTACGCAGGTCGACGAGCTTCGCCGATGCCGACACGACCGTCGCGCTCGCGAGAACCCGGTAGACGGTGCCGTACTGCGACACCTTCGAATACAGCGCGGCGTCCGCGCCGAAGATCTCGCGCAGCTTCGCGGGCGATGTCTCCTGGATCTCGGCCGGGTTGGTCAGGCCGTTCTGCTTGAACGTCTCGTCCATGACGGCGACGGGCACGACGTAATAGCCCGACTCGGCGAGCGGCAGCGTCATCTGCGACAGCAGCCCGTAGGTCGCGCCCACGTCGGACGTCTCGTTGAGCGGCGGCAGCACGAGGATCGAGCGCGGCTGGCTCTTCTTGAACGCCGTGTAGTCGGGCCGTTTCACCGGTTGCGCGCACGCGCTCAGCAACGCGACGAGCGACAGCACGGACAGCAGCTTGAATGAGAGTGTCTTGAACATGGCGGGTGCGTCGCTCACTGTTTGGCGGTGGTCGGATCGGCGTTCTTCTGGCCGGCGACCGTCTGGTCGACCGCCTTCTGGCCGGCCGCCTTCGGGTCGGCGGCCTTCGGCGCACCGGTTTTCTTCTTCAGCAGGAAGTCCATGTAGGTCGCGGACTCCGGAAACAGCTGTTTCTCGGCCTGCAGTTCCTGTTCGGCCTGCTGCTCGCTGCCGATGCTCGCGTACAGCATCCCCAGATGCGCGTGGAAGCCCGGCGGCGGCGTATGGCCCTTGCCGCGAATCTCCTGCAGCGCTTTTTCGAGCGCGTCGATCTGCTCCTGCGGCGACTTCTGCCCCTTGAAGTATTCGTACACCTGCGGCTGATAGCCGGTCCACTGATAGAGCGGCGGCGTGGAACTCGCGCAGCCGGCGAGCAGCAAGGCGGCGGCCGTCGCCGGCAGCCAGTTACCCCGTTTCATGGTCTTTTCTCTTGTGATGTCGTGTTGAATCGGTCGAGCGCGGCGCCGGCCCCGGCGCCCGCTGCGGCGGGTTGCGACGCTTACTGCGCGACCTTCAATGCGCCGGCGTCGACCTGCTCCGCCAGATGGTTCACGGCTTCCTGGATCGCGAGATCCAGCACCTTGCCGTTGAGCGTCGAGTCGTAGCCGGCCGTGCCGCCGAAGCCGATCACCTCGCGGTTCGACAGGCTGAACTCGCCCGCGCCCTGGCTCGATGCGACGACTTCCGACGTCGTCGTGTCGACGATGTTCAGGTTGACCTTCGCGTACGCGACCTGCGTCTTGCCGCGGCCGAGAATGCCGAACAGCTGATGATCGCCGACGTCCTTGCGGCCGAACTCGGTCACGTCGCCGGTGACGACGTAGTTCGCGCCCTTCACGGCCTGCGCCTTCTTCATGAAGCCCGCTTCCTGCTTGATCTCGTCGAGGTTCTCGCGATCGAGCACGTTGAAGCGGCGGCTCTGCTGCAGGCGCGTGACGAGGATCGTCTTCGCCTGTCCGCCGAGGCGGTCGATGCCGTCGGAGAAGATGCCGCGCATGTAGCTCGAACGGTTGTCGAACTTGCCGACGGCGATCGCCACGGGCTTGCCCGCGTACGGCTTCTGCGCGCTGCTGACGGCCGGCACGTCGAGCGTGCGCGACGATTCGGTCGCGCAGCCGGACAGCGCCGCGACGACCGCGGCCGCCACGAGGACGGTGCGTCGTGTCTGAATGTTCACTGCTGGTCTCCTTGCGTGGAAAGATGGCCCGGAACGGGCATGCCGGCTCACAGGCTGACTGAAGAGCCGGCGGTTGATGCGGTGATCGAAACGGCCTGGGCGTGCTTCGGCGCGCGCGACTTCATCGCCCGGACGGCGACGGAGAGGGCGGCATGCGAAGAGAAAATGCGCGCAACGGATCGGTCGCGGCAAGATGCGAACGCGCGGCGCATGAATCGGCGCCCCCACGTGCGCCCGCTACGCGATGATTCTGGTTACTGCGCTGTTGTTCGCGCATGATCGGCCCCGTATGTGATTTTTGTGGATCATACCAAGCCTGATTATTGAGACGGTATTTCTTGAGAAGAATGGACGTGCATTCCGAATCGTCGGCCAGCGCGTGATATACGACGCGCCGACCGAGCATGGGTGCAACGCGCACGGCGGCCCCGCGAGCCGGCGCGCCCGGTGCGTCCCAGCGCGTGTTCACGCCCTAGTCGGCCACCTTCTGCCGCATCGTCACGAACTCCTCGGCCGCGGTCGGATGAATGCCGATCGTGTCGTCGAACTGCGCCTTCGTCGCGCCCGCGCGAATCGCGATCGCGATGCCCTGGATGATCTCGCCCGCATCGCGGCCGACCATGTGCGCGCCGACCACGCGCTGGCTGTCGCGCGCGACGACGAGCTTCATCAGCGTGCGCTCGTCGCGGCCCGACAGCGTGTGACGCAGCGCCTTGAACGACGTGCGGTAGATATCGACGTCGCCGTGCGCGTGACGCGCATCGGCCTCGGTCAGGCCGACCGTCGCGACCTCCGGCTGGCTGAACACGGCCGACGGCACGTACGCGTGATCGACCGCCACGCGCGAGCCGCCGAACAGCGTGCGCGCGAGCAAGCCGGCGTCGCGCGTCGCAACCGGCGTGAGCTGCGGCCGCGACGTGACGTCGCCGATCGCGTGGACCGACGGCACCGACGTCGCCGAATACGCATCGACGGCGATCGCGCCGCGCGCATCGAGCAGGATGCCCGCCTGCTCGAGCCCGATCCCGTCGACGTTCGGCACGCGCCCCGTCGCATAGAGCACCTGATCGTACGGCCCGTGCCGCGCGTCGCCGACGCGCACGAACAGCGTGCCGTCGCTCGTGCGCTCGATCGATTCGATCACCGCGCGCGGGTGAATCGTGACGCCCTGCTTCGTCATCTCGTCGGTCAGGAACTGGCGCACGTCGTCGTCGAAGCCGCGGAGGATTTTTTCGCCGCGATAGAACACGTCGACGTGACTGCCGAAACCGTTGAAGATGCCCGCGAACTCGACCGCGATATAGCCGCCGCCGACCACCGCGATGCGCTTGGGGCACGTCGCGAGCGACAGCGCCTCGCGCGACGTGATCGCGTGTTCGATGCCGGGCCGCGGCGGCAACACCGGACGCGAGCCGGTCGCGATCGCGATGTGGTGCGCACGGATCGTGCGCGCGCCGACCGCGACCGTGTGCGCATCGACGAGCGTCGCGCGGCCGGCGTGCATGTCGACGCCGGATTGCCGCAGCAGGCTGATGTAGATGTCGCTCAAGCGGTTGATCTCGCGATCCTTCGCGGCGATCAGCGCGGGCCAGTCGAGCGTGCCGGCGCCGAAAGTCCAGCCGAAGCCCTTCGCGTCGTCGACTTCGTGCGGGTAGTGCGACGCGTAGACGAGCAGCTTCTTCGGGATGCAGCCGCGCAGCACGCAGGTACCGCCGATCTGCTCTTCTTCCGCTATGCCGACGCGTGCGCCGTATGACGCGGACATGCGCGCGAGCCTCACGCCGCCCGAGCCGGCGCCGATGACGAACAGGTCGTAGTCGAAATCCATCGCATTCCCTCATCGCAGTTCGGATGGGGGCACGATAGCAAGATTCGGGGATTCGTGCGGCGCATGACGTGCGCCCGATAAAAAACGGCGAGAGACGACGCCTCTCGCCGGTCAAACCGGCTGGCGGTTGTGCCATGCGTCACCGATCGACCGCATGCCCGACCTGCCGGTTGCGCGGCACCGGTCGGCCCGAGCGCGCGAAGGGCGCGCCCGCGGCCGGACCGGCCGCCATGCTCATGCCTGCGACGTGTCGCTGCCGTCCGTCGACTGCGTATCGTCTGCCTGCCGCGGCTGCTCGTCCTTCTTCTCGAGCATGCCTTCGATCGCCTCGGCGCCCTTGAAGCCGGCGACGGCCGCGGCCGCCTTGGTCAGCAGGCCCGCATCCGGGTCCAGCTTTTCCACGCCTTCGACGGCGGCCACTGCGCCGGCGATTTCACCCACGACATTCAGGATACCCATCGTCATCCCCTTTCAAGAAAATCGTGAGCGCATCGTCCCACGAAAGAAACCGGCGAACCGCATTTGTCATCGCCGGATACACAAGTTACGCACCAGGCCGGCCGCGCTCGCGGAGCGCGATCGGAACGACGCACGCGCACGCCGGACGGCATGCCACGCGCGATGCACGCAGCGTAGCGGAAAGCCTGCGCGCGTACTGTAAAAGTATGTTCTGGATTGCCGACGGATCGCTTACGGCGCGGGACTGCCGCAATGGAGCGTTCGCCGAATAGTCGGTCGCGCGCATGAAGGCCGCGCGACGAAAAAAAGAGGCTCCGCGGAGCCTCTTCGATGCGCGCCGGACGAAGCCGGCGCATGCATTTTCCGACGTTCGTCAGAAGATATTGCGCAGGCCGATCGCGATGCCGGTCTGGTTGCTGCGGCCAGGCAGCTCGACGTTCGCCGCGCCGTTCGTCTTGTTGAAGTCGACGGTGCCGTAGATTTCGGTGCGCTTGCTCAGCGCGTACTCGGCGATGCCGACGATCGCGTAGCGGTTGCCGCTCGCGAGCGTGCCGTTCGTGGTCATCGCATTGCGCATGTGGTCGTAGTAGAACGCGCCCGTCAGCGTCAGCGGCGCGCTGACCTGCCAGCTCACGCCGGCGAACGGACCGTCGTCGATGCGGCCCGTGCCCTTCGCGACCGGGATCGACTGCTGCGCGAGCAGGCTGTCGACGAAACCCGTGTCGTCCTTCGAGCGCAGGTAGCCCGCGTAGATCTTCGCCTTGCTGAACGCGTACACGACGTTCGCGTGGTAGATCGTCTGCTTGCGCGCCGAGTTGTCGCTGTTCTGCTGCGCGCCGGCCGCGATGCTGAGCGGGCCCATCACGTACGACAGCGACACGCCCCATGCGTTGCCCTTGCCGAGCGAGCCCGGAATCTGGCCCGAGAAGCCGCCGGCGCCGGTCGATTCGTAGTTGGTGCCGGTCGAGTACATCGCCTTCGCGGTCAGGCCCGCGAACGTGCCCGTGTACTTGATCTGGTTGTCCGCATACAGGCCGCCGCCGAGGGCGACCGGCAGCCACGCGTTTTCGAGGTAGTTGCCGACGGTGAGCGGATCGTAGGTGTCCGCCAGCAGGTCGAACAGCGGCGTCTTCTGGCGGCCGAGCGTCACCGTGCCGTACGGGCTCTGCAGGCCGACGTACGCCGCGCGGTTGAACAGGCGGCCGCTGTCGGCGAATGCGCCGTTCTGCAGGTTCACGCCGCTCTCGAGGTTGAACACGGCCTTCAGGCCGCCGCCGAGGTCTTCCGTGCCGTAGATGCCGAAGCGGCTGTTCGTGATCGCGCCGTTGCTCATCGACAGCAGGCCGTCGTTCTTGGCGTTGGCGTTGGTCAGGTAACGAATGCTGGCGTCGGCGACGCCCCACAGCGTGACCGAGCTTTGTGCTGCTGCGTACTGGCTGGCGAAGGCCAGCGCCGCGCCCCCTGCGATAGCGGCGAGTCGGGTGGTCTGCTTCATGAGCGTTCCTTTTTTAGGTGTCTCCATTCGTGACCGGCCGCGTGCGCAGCCGGGTGGCGATCGCACACGTTCATGGCGCGCGCGATGTGGGCTGAATCATAAGACGAGTGCGAACGCTGAAAGAAATTGAAATACGCGGCAAGCGCGCGATTGTCGTCCGGGAGCAACGTTTCCCGCGGCGGGCCTGGCTCGCGCGGCGGCGGGACGGTGCGCGGCGGCGCCGGCGGACGAGTACGGCGCTGCGAGGTTCGACGATGGTGCGGTGCGGTCACGCGGATTGCGGCGAAAGAACCGGCGAAATCGTTGCGCTGGCTGCCGCTTGCTGTCCGCTGCTTGCCGATTGCCGCCTGCCGCCTGCCGCCTGCCGCCTGCCGCTTGCCGCTTGCCGCTTGCCGCTTGCCGTCAGGCCGTTTGCGTCGCCCCGTCGCTGCCGGTGCCCGCGTCGCCGTCACCGTCCTCGCTCCCCGCACCGCCGTTCCCCGCGCGCCGCCACGCCCGCCGCACGATCTCCGCGAACGCGCCGACGAGCAGCAGCACCGCGCCCCACAGCGCGATGTCCGGCACGAGCCGCGTCACGAGGCCGCCGACCACCGCGCCGGCCAGGAAACAGAAACTGATCGTCGCGAGCAGCGCCGAGTCGTGCAGCGCGCCGGCGTCGTAGCGCGGGATCAGCCCGACGAACAGCTTCTGCGCGGCACGCCGCAGGTTGCCGGTCGTCATCACCGACGTGTACGACAGTTCCTCGAGATGCGTGAACGACAGCGTCTGCAACGTCGCGACGAACGAGATGCCCGGAATCAGCCATGCGCTCGACGCACCGACGAGGCCGCTCGCGGCGACGCCGAGAAACGCGATCTCGACGATCAGGCTCACGAACGCCGTATGACGCATCCAGCCGCGCCGCGCGGCGAGGCCGAACAGATGCGCGACGAAGACCGCGAGCACGAAGCCGCCGAGCGGGGGCACGTGGTGCAGCGCGGCGGCCCATTCGCCCGCCGACAGGTTGATGCCGAGCAGCGCGACGTTGCCGGTCATCGTGTTCGCGAACACGTGGCCGTGGCCGACGTAGGTGTACGCGTCGAGATAGCCGCCGGACAGCGTCAGCAATGCGGCGACAGTGAGATTGCGGCTGGCGCCGTCGAGATCCATCGATCCTCCGTGGTGTGCGCGGCGGGCGGCGCGAATGTCGGTCGTGCCGGCAGGCGCGGCGCGCCGCCGGCACTGCGCGGCCGGGCTTCGCCGCCTGCCGTGCGCCAATATAACGTGCGCCACCGGGCGCCGCGCGTCGCACTAGCCGCTGAACCGTCGCGCGCAACGGCCGGCGACATGCGACACGCCAGTCACTGCCCGATGCCCGTGAGCCCGATCAACGCGCCGCCCGCGAGCAGCCACAGCGGATGAATGCGCGTGCGCCACGCCAGCACCGCGCATGCGGCCGTGATGCCCCACTGGATCGCGGTGCGGTTCGACGCATCGGAAATCAGCACCGCGCTTGCCGCGACGAGCCCGACCGTCACCGGCATCATCCCCTGCTGCACGTAGCGGCGCCACGGCCGGTCGCGAAAGCGCTCCCACGCATGCAGCGCGAGCACGGTGACGATCGACGACGGCCCGAACTTCGCGAGCGACGCGACCAGCAGCCCGGCCCAGCCGGCCACGTGCCAGCCGACCAGCGACACGATCATCATGTTCGGCCCCGGCGCCGCCTGGGCCAGCGCGAACAGCGCGGTGAACTCGTGCGCGCTCATCCAGTGATGCACGTCGACGACCTGCCGCTGCATCTCCGGCAGGATCGTGTTGCCGCCGCCGAACGCGAGCAGCGACAACTGGCTGAAGATCGTCGCGATGGCGATCAGCGTGTCGCTCATGGCCGGCGCTCCTGTTGCCCGTGGGGCGAATCGTGCGTGCCCCGCGCGGCAGCCGGCGCGGGCCGCGGCGTGCCGGCCGCGCGGCGGCGCGACGCGAGCCAGATGCTGACGGGCGTCAGCACCAGCATCGTGGTCAGGAGCGGCATGCGCAGCACCGCGATCGCCACGAACGCGAGCACCGCGATCGCGGCCGCCGCGCGCGGCGCCTGAAGCAGCGGCTTCGCGACCTTCACGGCCATCGCGACGAGCAGGCCGGCCGCCGCGGCCGCGAGCCCCGCGAACAGGTGCTGCACGCGCGGATCGTTCTGCGTCTTCGCGTACAGCACGCCGAGCGCGACGACGACGAGCGTCGGGCCGGCGATCAGCCCGAGAATGCCGGCGAACGCGCCGGCCACGCCGCGAAAGCGCATGCCGACGGCGACCGACAGGTTGATCACGTTGCCGCCCGGCAGGAACTGGCAGAGGCCGAGCAGATCGGTGAATTCGTCGGCGGAGAGCCACTTGCGCTCGTCGACGATCGTGCGCCGCGCGAACGGCAACGCGCCGCCGAACGACATCAGGCCGAGCGACAGGAAACCGGTGAACAGCTCGGCGAGACCGACGCTGCGGGGGGACGCGGCAGGCGGCGGCGAGGCCGGCGGGAAGGCGGATTGCATGGGGCTCCTCATCAAGCGGTGAACCGAGGTTACCGCCGTTCGGGATGCCGTCAAAACGATTTTATCGGCGCATCCTTGTGATCTAGAATCACAAGCATGGCACGCGATCTCCCTCCCTTTTCCGCGCTTCGGGCCTTTGAAGCCGCGGCACGACATGAAAGCTTCAGCGCCGCGGGCGACGAACTGCATGTGACCCACGGTGCCATCAGCCGGCAGATCGCCGGGTTCGAGGCATGGCTCGGCAAGCCGGTGTTCCATCGCCACGGCAAGCGCGTGAAGCTCACCGACGAAGGCCGCCGCTACCTGGACACCGTGCGCGCGGCGTTCGACAGCATCGCGCACGCGACCGAACAGTTGCGCAGCACCGGCGCGGCGCGCGTGCTGCGCATCAATGCGCTGCCGACCTTCGCGATGAAATGGCTGCTGCCGCGCCTGTCGCGGTTCCAGCGCGACGTGCCGAACGTCGAGCTGAAGCTGTCGACGTCGAACGCGCCGCTCGACACGCTGAACGGCTTCGACGTCGCGATCCGCCGCGGCCCCGGCCACTGGCCGAATTGCACGAGCGGCCACTTCCTCGACGAAAGCGTGATCCCGGTGTGCAGCCCCGCGCTGCTCAAGCGCGCGCCGATTACCCGCGCGGACGATCTCGCGCGGCACGTGCTGCTGCATTCGGATACGCGGCCGGAAGGCTGGCGCGACTGGTTCGCGGCGGCCGGCGTGACGATGAAGGGGCGCAAGCGGCAGTCGTTCGACCACTTCTACCTGGCGCTGCAGGCGGCCGTCGACGGGCTCGGCGTCGCGCTCGGCCCGTTGCCGCTGATCGACGACGAGCTCGCCAGCGGGCGCCTCGTGATGCCGCTGCCCGGCCCGCGCATCGCGACGCGCAGCTACTGGTGGATCGCGCCGGGCGCGCCGGCCGACGATCCGCTCGTCGCGCAGTTCTGTGCGTGGCTCGCCGCGCAGTCGAATGTGAACGCATGATGCGCGGTGCCGCCGACACCTGACCGAAACGGCCGCGCGCACGTTGCACGAATGAAACCGATCGGCCTGCGGCGCGTGCGATTCCCCAGCGGAATCGCTGCCGCGTGCGCCGTGAGCCGCCCCCGTCATCCCGCCGTCGCCCGCCCGCCGGGCCTGCCGCCGGCCAGCCCGCGCCGCTGCGTGTTGCACGACTGAAACATTTGCGCACGCACACCGTCGCCGACGGCCCCACGCAGTCCTCCCTGCCCCTGTTTGCGCGGCTCTGCGCGCGTTGGCCCGTTGCTTGCTGATGCAGCGGTGCAGACAACGACACTGCACGGGCCGGCGGCTCGATGCAGGCGACGAACAATCATCAAGCGGGTCGGGGAAATCATGTCGAATCTCATATCGGCCGTCACACGGCTGCTGTCCTGCATCACTGCTCCTGTCACGCATCCGCTGATGCCGGCGGCGCGGCTTCGCACCGTCGCCGTCCGATGCGCGCACACGGCCCACACCGTTACCCGAAGTCACGACGCGCCGATCCGATAGGCGAATCCCGGAAATCCCTCCCCGCGCGCATGCGCGCCGCGCCGAGTCGTGCCGCTCGCCAGGGCGGCGCCGCCCGCGTGCCGACGCGCACGCGAGCGGCACGGCCACGGCTCGCGCGGTACGCGCTGCAGCAGCGGCCGGCTGCCCGGCCGCGCGCCCGATTCCGCACGACGACACAAAGGAGGTGCCCGCCCAGCAAGCGACCCGATTCCGACACGACCAGAAGACGCATCGCGCGCTGACGATCGAGATCCCGTCCCGAACGGCTCGACGCACCGGCCGCACATTCCAGCTCTCAAGGGAGAACTGCATCATGAAGCACTCCGTACTGACCCACGCGGCGCTTGCCGCATCGCTCGCCTGCACGGCCCTCTCGGCATCGGCCGGACAGACCACCACGACGTTCGGCGTATCCGCCACCGTCAACGCAACGTGCCTGATCGACTCGGCCGGCGCGCTGACTTTCCCCGCCTACACACCGGGAACCGGCGATCAATCGGCGCAGTCCGCGATCACGGTCCGCTGCACGAACGGGACGAACTTCAACATCGGCCTGAATGCGGGCACGACGTCCGGCGCCACGGTCGCCAACCGCATCATGACGAGCGGCTCGAACCAGCTCAACTACTCGCTGTACCAGGATTCGAACCGCACGGTCGTGTGGGGCAACACGCCGCCGAGCGATACCGTCAACGGCACCGGCCAGGGGATGGCGATGGCGCAGGCGATCACCAAGACCGTGTACGGCAAGGTGCCGGACCAGCCCAATGCGGTGCCGGGCAGCTATGCGGACACGGTGACGGTCACCGTCACGTTTTAGTGCCGCGCGGAGGGCGTGCGGCAGCGCAGATGCGCGCCCTCCCGACCGGCAGACGTCGAACATCCAGCAGCGAACCCCTGGAGGTGGATCCGTGATGAAACCGAACGTGTACAAACTCGCGACCTGGCTCGCGGCCGTGACGCTCGCCGCCGCCTCCGCCGACAGCCGGGCCACCGACTTCACCGTGTCGCCCGTGCGCGTCGAGCTGTCGGCCGCGCAACGCAGCGTCGCGCTGACGGTGCGCAACGAATCGCCCGACCAGCCCGTGATCGTCCAGCTGCGCACCGTCGCGTGGTCGCAAAACGCGGGCGACGACGTCTATGCGTCGACCGGCGACCTGATCGCCGCGCCGCCGATCTTCACGATCGCGCCCGGCAGTGCGCAGGTCGTGCGCGTCGGCCTGCGGCATCCGCCCGCCGCTGACCGCGAAACCAGCTACCGGCTGTATCTGCAGGAGATTCCGCCCGCGCCGAAGCCCGGTTTCACCGGCGTGCAGATCGCGCTGGAAATGAGCCTGCCGATCTTCGTGAAGCCGGCCGTCGACACCGCCCCGCGGCTGCGCTGGAGCGCGGAGCCGCGCCCGGGCGGCTCGGGCACGCTCGCGTTGCGCGTGACCAACGACGGCACCGCGCATGCGCAGGTGGCGAACCTCGCGCTGCTCGCGCCGGGCAGCGATCGCCCCGTCGCCACGCATGCGGAATTCGCGTACGTGCTGCCCGGCCAGTCGCGCGAACTGACGTTCAAGCCCGGCGCCGGAACCGCGCCGGCCGTTGCCTCCGGCATGCACCTGATCGGCTACTCCGATGCGGGCGACATCGATACGACGCTCGCGCCGAACGCGCGCTGACGCGGCGCTGCTGATCGCGATTCTCATGAGCGCGCAGACCCCACACGCACAAGAGCGTCTCGTCGCGGCACCGGCCGCCGCGGCCGCGCAGGCGTCGCATGGCGCGGCGGGCGGCCCGGCCGAGCTGCTGTACCAGGTCGACATCAACCGCCAGGGCCTCGACGAAACCGCGTTGCTGATCAAGGCGGCCGACGGCGCGTTCTACGTGTCGGCCGACGACCTGAAGCGCTGGCGGCTCAGGCGGCCGGACGTCGCGCCGCTGGCCGGCAACGACACGCCGTACTACCCGCTGAACGCGATCGCGGGCCTCACGTACACCGTCGACGAGCAGAATCTGACGATGGCGATCAGCGCTCCGGCCCAGGCATTCGTCGGCGCGACCTTCGACGAGACCGAGCGGCACCGCGCGTCGGCCGTCGAGCCGGGCATCGGCGGCTTCTTCAACTACGACCTGCTTGCCGAACAGGCCGCGGGCCAGACGCACGGCTCCGGACTGTTCGAGCTTGGCTTCTTCAACCGCTTCGGCGTGGGCGTCGGCACGTTTCTCGCGGACGAAGCGGGCCCGACGCGGCGCCTCACGCGCCTCGAAACCACGTGGACGACCGATCGGCCCGGCCATCTCGCGAGCCTGCGCATCGGCGACGCGATCAGCCGGGCGGGGATGTGGGGCCGCGCGGTCCGCTTCGGCGGCATCCAGTACGCGACCAATTTCGCGACGCAGCCGGGGCTCGTCACGATCCCGCTGCAGGGCGTGAGCGGGCAGGCCGTGCTGCCTTCGACGGTCGACGTCTACGTCAACAACGCGCTGACGTCGACGCGCGAGGTCGCCCCCGGCCCGTTCGCGATCAACAACGTGCCGGTGGTGACCGGCCAGGGCGACGTGCGGGTCGTGGTGCGCGACGTGATGGGTCGCGAGCAGGTGATCACGCAATCGTTCTACGCAAGCGCGAATCTGCTGAAGCGGGGGATGCAGGATTTCTCGTACGAGATCGGCAAGGAGCGGCGCGATTTCGGCCTCGCGAGCAACGACTACGGGCGCTGGTTCGCCAGCGCGACGCACCGGATCGGCATGACCGACCGGTTCACCGGCGAGATCCACGCGGAAGCCGAAGCGTCGCGGCAAAACGTCGGCGTCGGCGGCGTGGTGCTGGCCGGGCCGCTCGGCGTCCTCAACGCGGCGGCGGCGGCGAGCCGCAGCGCCGATGGCGCGGGCGCGCTGGCGACGATCGGCGCCGAGAGCCAGGCCGGCCTCGTGGAGATCGGCGCGCACGCGCAATGGGCGACCCCGCATTTCGCGCAGATCGGGCTCGAGCCGGGCAGGCTCGCGCCGAAGCTGCTGACGAGCGTCAACGTCGGCCTCGGGATGGGCCGCTTCGGCTCGCTCGGGCTCGCGCACGTGTTCCTCGACGATCGCGACGGCTACAAGACCCAGTTGCTGTCGCTCAGCTACAGCGCGCAGCTCGGTCGCTTCGGCTTCGCCAACGTCAGCGTCAGCAAGCCGCTGAGCGGCGCTGGCGCGACGATCGTCGGCGTCGCGTGGACGATTCCGGTCGACAACCGCACGAGCGCATCGGTCACGATGACGCACCAGCAGGGCCGCACCGAAATGCTCGCGCAACTGCAGCGCAGCCTGCCGGTCGGCGAAGGTTTCGGCTACGCGCTGCAGGCCGGCAACGATACGCAGGACGCGAGCGCGACGCTGCAGACGCGCACCGGCACCTACAGCGTCGAGGCGGCGGCGTATCGCGGCCGCGCCGGCGTGCGCGCCAACGTCGCGGGCGGCGTCGCGTTCGTCGACGGCACCGCGCGCCTGTCGCGGCAGATCACCGACAGCTTCGCGCTGGTCAAGGTGCCGGGCTTCGCCAACGTCGGCATCCTCGCGGACAACCAGCTCGTCGCGCACACGGACGCGAGCGGCGTCGCGCTGCTGCCGCGGCTGCGCGCGTATGAAAACAACCCGATTTCGATCGAGCAGGCCGACCTGCCGTTCGACGCGACGATCGGCACGCTGAAGCTCGACGCGGTGCCCTACTTCCGCAGCGGCATGGCGCTCGTGTTCCCGATCACGCGCTCGCGCGGCGCGATGCTCACGCTCGATCTTGCGGCCGGCGCGCACCTGCCGGCCGGCGCGATCGTCACGATCGACGGGCAGAAGGACGCGTTTCCAGTCGGCCGCGACGGCGTCGTGTACGTCACCGGACTGTCGGAGCAGAACCGCCTGCATGCGGCGTGGCGCGACCGGCAGTGCGACGTGACCGTGCGCTTTCCCGCCGGTGACGATCCGCTGCCGGACCTCGGCACCCATCTTTGCAAGGGAGTCACACCATGAGACATCGCAAGCATGCCGGGCGGCCGGTCCGGCTCCCGCGCGTTCGCGCGACGGCCGCGACCTCCGCGGCGTCCGCCGCGTTCGCGTTGTTCGCCGCCGGCGCCGCGCTGATGGCCGCGCCGGCCGCGCGCGCGGCGACGACGTGCACGATGACGGCACCGTCGTCGATGGTGTTCGGCACGTACGACACCATCAACGCGGCGACGTCGGCCGTCACCGTCTCGGTGAACTGCACCGGCAGCGGCAACGCGACGCCGACGGTCACGGCGAGCGCGGGCGGCGGCACGTTCGCGAACCGGCTGATGACGCGCACCGGCGACACGCAGACGCTCGGCTACAACCTGTATCTCGACAGCGCGCACACGTCGGTCTGGGGAGACGGCACGAGCGGCACGTCGACGATTTCATGGGGCAAGATCACGGGCGCCGGCGCATTCAGCGCGACCGTGTACGGGCTGATCCGCGGCGGCCAGAACGCCGTGCCGGGCAGCTACGCGGACCACAACATCACGATCCTGTTCAACTACTAGGCGAGCCAACGGCGCGTGCGTCGCGCATGCCGCCATCGACCACCATCACGGACTCGGACAACGGGGGCAGACATGAATCGAACCCAGACAGCGAGCGCCGCCGCAGCGCGGCGCGCCCGCGGACGGACCGGTGCGGCGCCACTCGCGCCATGCGGTGCGGGCCGCGCGCGCGGGCTGCTGGCCGCACTGGCCGCGCTCTCGATCGCGCTCGTCGGCGCGGTGCCCGGCCCGAGCGCCGCGAAGCAGGCCAGCCGCCCGGTGCAGGTCGGGGCAACGGTCCAGGCGTATGCGCGGCTGAACGCGACCCATCCGGCGAAGCTCGTGATCGCGAACAAGGACACGAGCATCGGCTACCTGGCCGTGCCGAACGCGAACAACCCGTCGGGGACGACCCTCGCGGTCCAGACCAACGACCGGGCCGGTTATACGGTGCGCGTACAGGTTGCCGCCGCGAGCCTGTCGCAGTTCAGTTCGATCGAGATCAGCGGCTTCGGCGGCAAGGTGGTGCTGCCGGGAACGGGCGGCACGATCAACGTGCCGTATACGGCGCTGAACACGACGTTTACGCTGACCTATCGGTTCGTGTTCGCGCCGAAGGCGAAGGACGGAACCTTTGCGTGGCCACTCACGTTTTCGGTGCAGCCGAATCCGTGATGGCCGATGCGCCGGCCTCCCCCGCGCCTCACACCACCGGCCCCGGCTCCTTCTCCTTGCGCAGGATCGCGTACAGGATGATCGCGCCGAACGTCGCGGTGCCGATCCCGCCGAGCCCGAAGCCGCCGATCTTCAGCGAGAAGTCGCCGGCGCCGAGCACCAGCGTGACGGCCGCGACGATCAGGTTGCGGTTGTCGGAGAAGTCGACCTTGTTGACGACCCAGATCCGCGCGCCCGTCACCGCGATCAGCCCGAACACCACGATCGACACGCCGCCGAGCACGGGGCCCGGGATCGTCTGGATCACCGCACCGAACTTCGGCGAGAAGCCGAGCCCGATCGCGATCAGCGCGGCAACCGCGAACACCAGCGTCGAATAGATCCGCGTGACGGCCATCACGCCGATGTTCTCCGCGTAGGTGGTCACGCCCGTGCCGCCGACGCTGCCCGACACGATCGTCGCGAGCCCGTCGCCGATGAACGCGCGGCCGACGTAGCGGTCGAGGTTGGTGCCCGTCATCGCGCTGACGGCCTTGATGTGGCCGAGGTTCTCCGCGACCAGGATCACCGCGATCGGCGCGAGCATCAGCATCGCGTGCGGATCGAACACCGGCGCGCGAAAGCCCGGCACGCCGAACCACGCGGCCTGCGCGACGATCGCGAAATCGATCGGCTTGCCGAGGCCCATCCCGTTGGTCGCGATCGCGTAGATCACGTAGGCGATCACGAGCCCGACGAGGATCAGCAGGCGCTGCACCGTCCCGCGCGCGAACACCGCGACGCCGCCGACGCACAGCACCGTGACGAGCGCCATCACCGAGTCGAAGGTCGAGCCCGACACGCCCTTGACCGCGATCGGCGCGAGGTTCAGCCCGATCACCGCGACCACCGCGCCGGTCACGACGGGCGGCATCAGCGTCTCGATCCAGCGCGTGCCGATCGCCTGCACGAGCGCGCCGAGCGCCACGTACACGACGCCGCACGCGACGATCCCGCCGAGCGCGACCGGAATGTTCGGGTTCGGGCCGCTGCCGCCGTAGCCGGTCACCGCGATCACGAGGCCGATGAACGCGAAGCTCGAGCCGAGGTAGCTCGGCACGCGCCCGCCGACCAGCACGAAGAACAGCAGCGTGCCGATGCCCGACATGAAGATGCACAGGTTCGGGTCGAAGCCCATCAGCAGCGGCGCGAGCACGGTCGAACCGAACATCGCGACGACGTGCTGCACGCCCATCGCGACCATCTGCGGCCACGCGAGGCGTTCGTCGGGGCCGACCACGCGCGAGGCCGCGCCGGTCGGTTGGACCCGCCAGCGCGGGAAGTAGGAATCGGACATGGGGAAAGCGCTCCTGTCGGTCGTCGGTCGCCGGCCGCCAGGGATGCGCCGGTCTGGAATCTGGCGCGAGTTTACGGAGCGGAAATGGGGCTGGCAAGCGAACCGGCAGGCGGGGCCGGCAAGCGGAACGGCCAGGTGCCGGAGCGACAAGTCGCGCAAGAGAACCGGTGCGCGAGCGCGCGGCCCGGTGAAGCGCCCGTCCGCGCCCGACGCGCGGGGCGGCGGCGCGCGCCGGCCGCGAAGCAAGCATGCGCTCACATCGCAGCCGGCGCCGCGTACGTCACGGATTGATGTACTGGAACAGCGACATGTTCTGCAACTGCACGTAGGCCTTCTGTGCGCCGGTCAGCGCGTTCTGCACCTGCAGGTACTGGCTGATCGTCGTCACCATGTTGGTGCTCGTCAGATCCGACAGGTTGCTGCTCGTCTGCAGCGCCGCGGACTGGTTGACGGCCTGCATCGCCTTGACTTCCTGCTCGCGGCCGCCGACCGACGCCTGGATCGTCGTGACGTTGCGCATCGTGTTGCCGAGCTTGGTCGAGCCCGTCATCAGCGCATTCGTCAGCGCGGCGCTCGCCACCGGGTTGCCGGTCACGGGCTTGTTCAGCGCCGAAATCATCGCGTCGAGTGTCGAGAATATGTCGGCGCCGCCGCTCGCCTGCGGCGCCGGGTCGACCGCGAACGTGTCGCCGACGGCCGGCGTGCCCGACACCGCCACCGTCATGCCGTTGCCGAGCGAGATCGCCGAGCCGGCCGAATAGGCCTGCGCCGGCGTGGTGCTCGGCGGGCTGACCGAGTTGTCGGTCACCGTGTAGGTCGGCGCGGCGGGCGTGCCGCCGAACGTGATCGCGAACTGATGGCCGTTCGTCGCGGCCGCCGGGTTCGTCACGGCCACCGTGCCGATCGTGGCGGTGCCCGCATTGGCGGCGCCCGCCGACGGCACGGGCGTGCTGCCGATCGCCGGCACCGACATGAAGACGGCCGCCCCCGTGTCGCTCTGCGACACGGTGCTCGAATCGGCGATCTGCACGTCGCGCGTGCCGGTGTCGCCGACATACGCCACGCTGCCGTTCGGCGCGGCCTTGAACGGCGGCGCGGAATTGTTCGTGCCGGCGAACAGGTAGGTGCCGGCGCCGTCGTTGGTGTTCGCGAGCGTCAGCAACTGGTCGCGGTAGCCCTGCAGCTGCGTCGCCAGCGCCGCCCGGTTGCTGTCGGACAGCGAGCCGTCGCCCGCCCGCACGAGCAGCGTCTGCGCGCTCGTGAGCACGCCGCTCACGTTCTGCAGCGCCTGGTCCTCGGCCTGCAGCGACGCGAGCGCCGTGGTCTGGTTGGTCGCGTACTGCGACAGCGTCGCCGACGTCATCGACAACTGCACGGCCTGCGCCGCACCGACCGGATTGTCCGCCGCCGTCTGCAGGCTCACGCCGCTCGCGATCTGCTGGTACAGCTGCGCAAGCTGGGCCTGCTGGTCGTTCATCTGCGTGACGTTCAGCTGGAAATACTGGGCGCTGGAGATCCGCATCGTTTCTATCCTCTCGAATCCGGTCAGTTGAACAGGCCAAGGACGGTCTGGAACAGCGTCGCCGCCGTCTGAATCACCTTCGCGTTCGCCTGGTAAAGCTGCTGGTACTGCATCAGGTTGGCCGCTTCCTCGTTCTGGTTCACGCCCGACACCGACTGCTGTGCCTGCGTGATCTGACCGACCAGCGCGGTCTGCGCGGTGCTCGACGATTTGAGCTGCGTCGCCGTGTTGCCGATGCCGTTGACGTAGGTCGCGTACGCGCCCGTGAGGGTCGTCGTGCCGCCGCCGAGCGCCTTCGCATTGACGAGTTGCGACAGCGCCCGTGCGTTGGAGCCGTCGCTGGTGCCGCCGGCGTACGGCCCGATCGTGAACGAATCGCCGGTCGCCGGCGCGCCGGACAGCGACACGCTCACGCCGTTGAGTGCGCCCGCGGCCGTCCCCGACATCGTCATCGTCGCGCCGGACGCCGGGTCGTACGGGACGGTGTCCGTCGGATTCACGATGGTCACCGTCGTCGGCGGCGTCGTTCCGACCGTCACCGTCGTGCCGACCGGGAAGCCCGTCAGCGTCTTTGCCGTCGCGTCGAAGGTCAGCTTGGTCGTCGGCACCTGATAGCCCGAGGTCACGCCGCCCAGCGTGATCTTGCCCGTGCCCGTGTTGGTGCTCGCCGCCGACGTGACGGCCGGCGACGCGGCCGCGATCGCCGAGAAGCTCGTCGTCGCAAGGCCGAAGCCGTTCAGCGCGCCGCGCGTCGGCAGCACGGTGAACTTGTCGCCCGGCTGCATCTGCGTGCCGGTCGCGGCCGAGAAGTTCAGCCCGCCGAGCGAAACCGGCATCGGGCCCGCCTTCTGGTCGACCACCGCGCCGCTCGCGCGGTCGGTCAGCGTGTAATTCGCGCCGTCGAACGAGAGCGTATAGTCGCTCGTCGTCGGCCGCGACGCGTTCGCGAACGACACCGACAGCGACGCGTTGCCGGTATTCCCCTGGGTCGCGTACACGGTCGGCGACGGCACGTTGAACAGGTTGCCGCCCGGATTGCCCGACAGGTCGATGCCGAGCGCGTTCTGCGCGTTGACCTGCGCGGCGAAGCTGGTCGCGATCGCGCCGAGCTGCGCCTGCGCGGGGTCGAGTGTCTGGCTGCGGAATGCGAGCAGGCCGCCGAGCGTGCCGCCCGACAGCGACGAATCGGGCAACGCCTGGTTCGGCCCCTGCGGGTTCGCGCCGGCGATGCCCTGCGACACGACGGTCAGCTCGCTCGGATCCGACGGCGACGAGACGGTCGCGAGCTGGTAGCTCTTGTCGGCGACGACGAGCGGCTGGCCGCCCGCGAGGAACAAGCTGTAGCCGCCCTCGTTGCGCACGACCTGGACGCCGGCGAGGCTCGACAGGTTCGACACGGCGAGGTCGCGCTGGTCCATCAGCTGGTTCGGCGGCTGGCCCTGGCTGCTCGCCGCCGAGATCTGCTGGTTCAGCTCGGCGATCTGAGCGGTGTACGTGTTGATCTGCGACACCGTGCTGGTGAGCTGGGTGTTCACGCTCTGGCGCAGCGCGTCGTACTGCTGGCCGGCCGCGTTGATCTGGTTGGCCAGCGTCTGCGCGTTGCTGATCGCGGTTTGCCGCACGGACGGGTCGGACGCGTTGTTCGCGACGTTCTGCAGGCCGGTGAAGTAGCTCGTGATCGCGGTCGAGATGCCGGCCGTCGGGCTGCCGATGTAGTTGTTCAGCTGCGCGACGAGCGTGTACCAGGTCGACAGCGCGCTGCCCTGCGTCTGCGCGGTGTTCAGCTGGTCGCTCAGGTACTGGCTGTACTGCCGCTGCACGGTGACGGTGTTCACGCCTTGCGGCATGTAGCCGCTGCCCGTGTACTGGCCGCTCGCTTCGGCATACACGGGCCGCTCGACCGAATAGCCGGGCGTCGCGGCGTTGCTGATGTTGTTGCCGGTCGTCGTGAGGCCCCAGAGCGCGGCATTCAGGCCGCTGACGCCGAGGTTCATGAGTGTGTTGGACATGCGCGATCCTGATGAGCCGGCCGCGAGTTGCGGCCGCCGGGTTGCGTGACTCCCGGTATAACGGCCGCGGATCGAAAAAATTGAGGAAAAAATGCACGCGCGGCGCACGAGCGTGCGTCGCCGTCGGAAGCGGCCGGCACGAGGCGCCGGCGGCGCCGCGCGGGCCGCCTGTGGGGGCCGCCCGCTGGGGCGCGTCAGGCCCGCGCGAGCGAGCGGCGCTTCATTTCGAGCTGCGTGATCAGCCGCTGCAGCGTGTTCTCCGCGCTGCCCGGCAGCGACATGTAGCGGAAGCCGAGCTGGTAGCGCCGCGCCCCGTTCGGCATCTGCGTCGAACGCTGCGACACGAGCTGCAGGTCGAGCGACAGCTTGCCGTGGCCCGTCAGCTCGAGCTCGACGTCCGGCAGCAGCGTGCCGACCTCGAGCGCCTCGACGCGCTCGTCGGCCGTGCGCAGCCCCACGCCGCCGAGCGACAGGTTGTGCACCTCGAACAGGAAGCTTTCGCCGTCCGGCAGCTTGCCGCGGCACAGGAACGGATCGACGATCGGCGCGTCGACGCGGAAATATTCGCGGCGCTGGATGCAGACCAGCACGTCGGGGAAATCGGCGACGAACGCGGGCAGCCCCTCGTAGCGCGTCTCGCGCGGCGTGCCCGTGGTGAATTCGACGCGCACGCCCTCCGGCGCGGCCGCGAACGTGCAGTGCGACGCGCCCAGGATGCCGGCGTTCTGCTCCGACAACGCGCCCCAGTCGAACGTGAACGTCCGCGCGCCGACGTCGACCTCGAGCAAACGCGTGACGAGCTGGCCGCCCGGGTACTGGACGGTCAGGAAATCGCCGCGATTCACCAGGTTGCGCAGCTGCACGCCGATTTCCAGCGGATTGCGGCGGGCATAGTCGGGCCCGGAGTGGCCTGCATCCAGGCTGGGGTCCGTCGACGTTTCGATATTCATGGCTAGCCGGTCTTTCTTGTCATGGGCGCCCGGGGCAACCGGTGCGCAATAAAACCGGGCCAGAACGGGGGCCCGGTCGCAGGTCTCTCACACTTAGCGGCAGTGCTGACCGAAAGTTTAGATCGAAACGGCCATTTATTTGTCGCAAACGTTGAAACCGCGCGCGGCAAGGTGCCGGGCGCGGTCCGAAGGGGCCAATCGGTGGCGGGCGGGCCGTCAGCCGATCTGCTGCATGATCGAGATCAGCTTCTTCGCGTAATTCGGGTCGGTCGCGTAGCCGGCCTTCTGCATCCCGTGCGCGAAGCCTTCGACGCTGCGGCTCGCGCTGAGCACGCCCGCGTAGCGCGGGTTGTTCTTCAGCAGGTTCGCGTAGTCGGTCATCGCGTGCTCGTACGAGTCGTACGCGCGGAACTTCGCGACCACGCGGCGCGGCGTGCCGTTCACGTATTCGGTGGTCAGCGCCGACACGGTGCGGCCGGTCCAGCCCTTGTTCGCCTTGATGCCGAACACGTTGTAGCTGGTCGAGCCGTCCGTCGCGCGGATCTCGCGCTTGCCCCAGCCCGATTCGAGCGCGGCCTGGCCGACGATGAACCGCGCCGGGATGCCGGTCGTCGCGCTGGCCGCCTGCGCGGGGCCCGCGAGCCGGTCGACGAACGCGTCCGCGTCGCGCACGCCGCTCGCGCCCTTGAGCGGCGGCGTCAGCGCGCTGCCGGCCGAATAGCCGCGCGCGCCGGCAAGGCCGCCGTTGTTCGCCGCGTTCGCATAGGCCTTCGCCATCGCGTTCATCGCGGCGAGGCCGCCTTCGTTGCCGGCCGTGCCGAGGCCGCCCACGCCCATGCCGCCCATGCCGCCCGCGCCAACGTCCGCCGCGGCGCCGCCGGCGCCGACGCCCGCGTTGCGCAGCAACTGCTTCATCAGCGCGTCGGCCACGCCGATCCCGCGCGTCGACATCTGCTGCGCGAGCTGCTGGTCGAGCATCGACGTGTACATCTTCGACGTGTGCGAATCGAGCAAGCCGCCGTCGGGCGTTGCGTCGCGCATGCTCTTGAGCATCATCTGCGTGAACATCGCGTCGAACTGGCCGGCGACGGCCTTCGCGCCGGCCTGCGGCGACTGCTTCGCCTGCGCGCGCAGCGCATCGAAACCCTGCACGTCGAGCGCGAAGCGCTGCGTGAGGTCGTTTGCGTTGGGGAGCGTGGCTGCCATTTAGATCACCTCCAGGTCGGCGCGCAGCGCGCCGGCCGCCTTCATCGCCTGCAGGATCGACATCAGGTCCGCGGGCGTCGCGCCGAGCGTGTTCAGCGCCTTCACGACGTCGGCGAGATTCGCGCCGGCCGTCACCATCTTCAGCGCGCCGTTGTCCTGCTTCAACTGGATCTGCGACTGCTGCGCGACCACCGTCTGCCCGTTCGAGAACGGCCCCGGCTGCGACACCACCGGCTGCGTGTTGACGACCACCGACAGGTTGCCGTGCGCGACCGCGCAGCTTTGCAGCGTGACCATCTGGTTCATCACGATCGAGCCGGTGCGCGCGTTCAGGATCACCTTGGCCGCGGCCTTGTCCGGGCTCACGTCGAGGTTCTGCAGCCGCGCCATGAACGCGACCTGCTGCGCCGAATCGGCCGGCGCCGCGAGCTGGATCGTGCGGCCGTCGAGCGCCGTCGCGGTGCCCGGGCCGAAACTGGCGTTGACCGCGGACACGATGCGCTGCGCGGTGCCGTAATCCATGTCGTTCAGTTGCAGTTGCAGCACGCCGTTCATCTGCGCGACCGCGTTCGGCACCGCGCGCTCGACGATCGCGCCGCCGACGATCCGGCCGGCCGCGAGCTGGTTCACCTGCACGCGGCTGCCGTTCGCGCTGGCGCCCGCGCCGCCGACCGCCATGTTGCCCTGCGCGAGCGCGTAGACCTGGCCGTCCGCGCCTTTCAGCGGCGTGAGCAGCAGCGTGCCGCCGCGCAGGCTCTTCGCGTTGCCGAGCGACGACACGGTGACGTCGAGCGCCTCGCCGGGCCGCGCGAACGGCGGCAGCGTGGCCGTCACCATCACGGCCGCGACGTTCTTCAGCTGCATGTTGTTCAGCGACGACGGGCCGCCGTTGGCCGAACCGTTGTTGATCGAGATGCCGAGGTTCGCGAGCATGTTCGCGAGCGTCTGCGTCGTGAACGGCGTCTGCATCGTCTGGTCGCCCGTGCCGTCGAGGCCGACGACGAGGCCATAGCCGATCAGCGGGTTGTCGCGCACGCCCTGGATCTGCGCGAGATCCTTCAGGCGTTCCGCGTGCGCGGGCGCGGCGCCGAGCATGCACGCGGCAGCCACCGCCGCGAACGCGACGGCGAGCCGCGCGGCCGTGTGCGCGCGGGCCGACAGGCGGCTGAACAGGGTCGTTCGCATCGTCATCACCACGGCGCGATGTTGAGGAAGAAGCGCTGCAGCCAGCCCATCGTCTCGGCTTCGTTGATGTAGCCCTTCGACGAATATTCGATCTTCGCGTCGGCGACCTGCGTCGAATAGACGGAGTTCGCGCCCGAGATCGTGTTCGGGTTGACGACCCCCGAGAAGCGCACGAATTCGTTGCCCTGGTTGATCAGCATCTGCTTTTCGCCGCTCACCACGAGGTTGCCGTTCGGCAGCACGCCCGTGACGGTCACCGTGATCGTGCCGTTGAACGTGTTCGCCGCGCTCGCGCCGCCGGTGGCCGCGAACTTGTTCGCGCCGGCCGCCGACAGGTTCGCCTTCGCGAACAGCCCGCCGAGGAAGCCGGCCGTCGGCACGTTGAAATCGGTGTTGCCCTGCCGGTTCGTGTTCGCGCCCGACGACTTGGTCGCGTTGATGTTCTCCGCGATCATGATCGTCAGGATGTCGCCGACGTTGCGCGGGCGCTGATCCTCGAACAGCGGCCGCCCCGCGAAGCCGGGGTTGTAGATCGAGCCGGGCGCCTGCATCGACATCGGCATCGGCGGCTGCGCCGTCATCGGCTGCTGGATGATCGGGTCGCGCGGAATCTGCGCGCAACCGGCGAGCGCCGCCACCGCGACCGCGCACGCGGCGCGGACGGTGGCTGACGAGGGGAGGCGAACCTGCTTCATGGCGACGACGGGACTTCCGGTTAGCTCTTCATCTGCGTGACGGTCTGCAGCATCTGGTCGGACGTCGTCACGGCCTTGCTGTTGATCTCGTAGGCACGCTGCGTCTGGATCATGTTGACGAGTTCCTGCACGACGTTCACGTTCGACGCCTCGACGTAGCCCTGGTTGAGCACGCCCGCGCCGTTCAGCCCCGGCTGCGACACGTTCGGCGCGCCCGACGACGTCGTTTCCGCGAACAGGTTCTCGCCCTTCGCCTCGAGGCCGGCCGGGTTGATGAAGGTCGCGATCTGCAGCGAGCCGATCTGCACCGCGTTGCTCGAGCCCGGCTGCGTGACCGACACGACGCCGTCCTTGCCGATCGTCAGCGACTGCGCGTTCTGCGGCACGGTGATCGCCGGCAGCACCTGGTAGCCGCTCGACGTGACGAGCTGGCCCTGCGCGTTGGTCTGGAACGAGCCGTCGCGCGTGTACGCGTTGGTGCCGTCCGGCATCAGCACCTGGAAGAAGCCCGCGCCGTTGATCGCGACGTCCTTCGAGTTGCCGGTCTGCGTGAGGCCGCCTTGCGTGTACAGGCGCTCGGTCGCGACCTGCTGCACGCCGGTGCCGAGCTGCAGGCCCGACGGCAGCTCGGTCTGCTGCGTCGAATTCGCGCCGGGCTGGCGGATGGTCTGGTACAGCAGATCCTCGAACACCGCGCGCGACGCCTTGAAGCCGTTCGTGCTGGTGTTCGCGAGGTTGTTCGAGATCACGTCCATCTGCGCCTGCTGCGCATTCATGCCGGTGGCGGCGATGTAGAGCGAACGGTTCATTTGAATCTTCTCCTGATAGCGAGGGCCGTGCCGCTCAGCTGAAATTGAGCAGCTGGTTCGCCGTCTGCTCGTTCTGGTCGGCCGTCTGGATCAGCTTCGACTGAAGCTGGAACGCGCGCGCGTTGTCGATCATCGCGACCATCGCGGTCACCGGGTTCACGTTGCTGCCTTCGAGCGAATTCGGCGTGACGACCACGTTCGGGTCGACGTCGGCCGGATTGCCGTCGGCGGTGCGGAACAGCCCGTCGTTGCCGCGCGTGAGCGTGGCCGGGTCGGGATTGACGAGCTTCATCTGGTCGACGATCGCGACGGCGGTGGGCGGGTCGCCCGGCATCAGCGCGGACACCGTGCCGTCCTTGCCGATCGTCACTTCCGCGTTCGGCGGCACCGAGATCGGGCCGCCGTTGCCGATCACCGGCAGGTTGCTCGCGTTCACGAGCTGGCCGTTCTCGTCGACGTGCAGGTTGCCGGCGCGCGTGTACGCCTCGCTGCCGTCGGCCGTCTGCACCGACAGCCAGCCGGCGCCCTGCACGGCCACGTCGAGCGGGTTGCCGGTGCGCGTGATCGGACCCGGCGCGTAATCGGCGCCGGGCGTGGACGCCAGCACGTAGGTGCGCGTCGTCGTCGGGTCGATGTTGCTGCCGTCGCCGAAATTCATCGGCACCGCGCGATACGTCGCGAGCTGCGCGCGAAAGCCCGTCGTCGACGCGTTCGCGAGGTTGTTCGCGACCACCGCCTGCTGGTCGAGCGACTGCGACGCGCCCGTCATCGCCGTATAGATCAGTCGGTCCATGGCTGCCGGTTATCCGCGCTTACAGGTTGATGAGCGTCTGGTCGACGGTCTGCTGCGTCTTGATCGTCTGCGCGTTCGCCTGGTAGTTGCGCTGCGCGGTGATCAGGTTGACGAGCTGCGCCGTCAGATCGACGTTCGAGTTCTCGAGCGCGCTGCCCTGCAGCGTGCCGTGGTTCGTGCTGCCCGGCGCCGACACCTGCGGCACGCCCGACGCCGACGATTCGGCGTACTGGTTGCCGCCGAGGTTCACCAGCCCGTTCGGGTTGTTGAAGTTCGCGATCGCGATCTGGCCCAGCACGGCGGTCTGGCCGTTCGAGTAGTTGCCGGTCAGCTTGCCGTCGGCGCCGATCGTGTAGGTCGTCAGCGTGCCGCTCGCGTAGCCGTCCTGCGCGAGGTTGTTCACGCCGTTCTTGCCGCCGTACTGCGTCGTGCCGGTCAGGTTGAGCGTCAGTTGTTGCGGCGTCGTGGAGCCGTCGGTGGTCGGCACCGTGAAGTCGAACTGGCCGAGCGACGTGGTCGGCGTGGTCGAGCCCGGCAGCGTCGTGCTCTTGATCGCGCCCGACGAATCGAAGGTGATCGTGCCGAGGTCGGTCGGGGTCGCGGCGCCCTGCACGTTCGCATACGCTTCCCACGTGCCGGCCGCCGACTTCACGAAGTACATGTTCACCGCTTGCGAGCCGCCGAGCGAGTCGTACACCTGGATCGACGTCGAATAGTTGTACGTCGTATTGTCGTTCGGGTCGAACGGCGTCTTGGCCGGCACCTTGTCCTGCGAGTTCAGGTTGAACTGGCCGGTGATCTTGGTCGTCGCGGTCGGCGCGATGTTGCTGGTCGGCGCCTGCAGCGGCACGGTCTGCGCGGTGTTGATCACGCCGCCGCCGTTGGCCGCGTAGCCCATCAGGTTACGGCCCTGCGAGTCGATGATGAAGCCGTTCTTGTCGCGCTGGAACGTGCCGTCGCGCGAGTACGTCGTCACGCCGTTGTTCGACATCTGGAAGAAGCCGTTGCCGTTGATCGCGACGTCGAGCGACGAGTTCGTCGTGTTGATCGTGCCCTGCCCGAAGTTCTGCTGCACCGCGTTCAGCGACGTGCCGATGCCGATCTGCGTGTTGACCGACGTCGCGACCGAGTTCGCGTACATGTCGGCGAATTGCGCGGTGCTCGACTTGAAGCCGACCGTGTTCGCGTTCGCGATGTTGTTGCCGATCACGTCGAGCGCGTTCGATGCGCCGGCGAGGCCGCTCAGACCCTGTTGATAACCCATTTCGGTCTCCGTTAGGAAAAAGCTCGATCAATCAGTTGGTGGTGGTGTCGCCGGACGAGGACGACTTCGTGTTCGGGAAGATCGACGCAACCTGGGTGAGTCCCACCGTCGTGCCGTTCGACAGCACGAGCCCCGCGGTGCCGTCCGCCTGCTTGATCACGCTCTGCACCGTCGCGGCCGCGAGCACGGTCGGCGCATACGTCTTGCCGTCGCTGCCCGTGTACTGCGCGCTCACGGTGTAGGTGCCGTCGGGCAGCGCGTTGCCGGCCGCGTCCGTCGGCGTCCAGTTGAACGGCACGGTGCCGGCCGCCTGCTTGCCCGCGTCGATCGTGTTGACCACGGCGCCCGTCTTGTCCTTCACGGTGATCGTCAGGTTCGACACGTCGTTCGCGAGCGACACGCCGAACGGCGACGCCGCGCCGCTCTTCACGCCGACGCTGTTGCCCGGCGCGAGCACGTTGGTGCCGATCAGCAGCGCGGCCTGCGTCTGCTGGCCGGCCGCGAGCTGCGACGACAGCGACGTGAGCGACGTGTTCAACTGCGCGATGCCGCTCACCGTGTTGATCTGCGCGAGCTGCGACGTCATCTGCGAACTGTCGACGGGGCTCGTCGGATCCTGGTTCTGCAACTGCGTGACGAGCAGCTTCAGGAACGTCGCCTGCAGGTCGCTCGCCGACGTGCCGTTGGTCGACGACACTTTGTTGGTGTTCATCGTGTCGGTCGGCAGCGTCGACACGTTGGTGCCGTTGCTGCCGATCGTCGTGTTGGAGGAAGTCATCCTGGGTGGCCTTCTGTCGGAACTGTCGGTGTCGGGTCGGTCGGGTCGGCGGCGCGGCTTACGAGCCGATCGTCAGCGTCTTGAGCATCAGCGTCTTCGCGGTGTTCAGCGTCTCGACGTTGGCCTGGTACGAGCGCGACGCCGAGATCATGTTCACCATCTCCTGCACCGGATCGACGTTCGGCATCTGCACGTAGCCGTTCGCGTCGGCGGCCGGGTTCGCCGGGTCGTAGGTCGATTTCATCGGCGACGGATCGTCCATCACCTTCGTCACGCGCACGCCGCCCACGCCCTGGCCGGACGCGGTGCGCGCGCCGCCCATCGGGTCGGTCGCGAACACGACCTGCTTGGCCTTGTACGGCTTGCCGTCGGGGCCGGTCGCGCTGTCGGCGTTCGCGAGGTTCGACGCGGTCACGTTCAGGCGCTGCGATTGCGCGGACAGCGCCGAACCGGCGACGCCGAAGATGTTCATCAACGAAGGCATGGAGGCTCCTTGTGCTTGGGTCCGGGTCCGGATTCGGAAGCGGCGCTTACGAGTTCGTCGAGATCGCGGCGATCATCGCCTTGATCTGCTGGGTCATCACGGTCATCCCGGTTTCGTAGTGCAGCGCGTTGTTCGCGAACTGCACGCGCTCGACGTCGAGATCGACCGTGTTGCCGTCGAGCGACGGCTGCAGCGGCATCCGGTATTGCGCGCGGCCGTAGTCGTCCGACGGGCCGCCGGTCGGAATCAGCTTCGCGGTGCCGGCCATGTGGCCCGGCGCCGTCGACACCATCGACATGCCGCTCGTCACGCCGGCCGGCTGCGCCATCGGCAGTGGCGCGGCGTTGCTCGGCGCGAGGCCGCCGCCCGTCTGCTTCAGCGAGCGCGCGAGCGTCGACGCGAAATCGACGTCGCGGGCCTGGTAGCCGGGCGTGTCGGCGTTCGCGATGTTCGACGACAGCAGTTCCTGCCGGTAGGCGCGCACGTCGAGCGCCTGTCGGCCGAACGCGAATTCCGCATCGAGTTTGTCCAGCATGTGTGCGTCTCTCCGTATGAAGCGCTGCACGCCCCTCGCGCCGGATGGCGGCCCGAGCGGCTTTTTTCCATGACAGCGATGGTAGGCGCGGCACGCAACCGGCAATCGGGCGAATAACGCGGCAAAGGCCCCCTCTATTCATCGTTTGCGCGACGCTCGCGCTCCCTAGAATGCGAAGCGGATCAACGGATCGAGGACACGGCGATGACGGGCGGCGCACTTCGCGACAGGAACGGGCGGCTCACGCACGTCCGGCGTGCATTCGCGCTCGCCGCGGCGCTGTGGATCGCCGCGCCCGCCGTGCACGCGGACGACGGGATGATCGTGATTCCCGGACGCGGCGAGACGGCCGAAACCGCGCTCGCGCACGCCAACGCGGCGAGCGGCGGGCAGTTCGGCGCGAATGCGGGCGCCGCTTCCGCTTCGGGCGCGCAGCGCGCGGCCGGCGGAGCGAGCGCCGCGACCGGCGCCGGCTACGCGGCGCAACCGGCCGGCCAGATGGTCGTGACGAGCGTGCCGCCGCCGGCCGCCGCGCCGGCTCTCGCGCCGGTCCCCGTCTACGCAGCCGTCCGCGCGAACGCCGGGTACGGCACGCCGCCGCGTGCGGCGGACCCGGCCGCCATCGCGACGGTCGTCGCCGGCACGGCCGAGCCGGCATCGAATGCCGCGCGGCCGGCGCCGCAACCGGCAGCATCGGCCCGCCTCGCGGCGGCGCCGCGCACGGCGGCCGCCGCCGCCAACCCTGCCCCGGCTGCCGCCGTGTCCCCGCCCGCGACGCCGCCCGGCCAGCAAGATCCCGAAACGATCCGGCGCGCGGCCCTCGCGTTCCTGCAGCAGCAGATCGCCGGCCTGCCCGGCAAGACCACCGCGACGGTCACGACCGCCTTTCCGCGCGGGCTCGCCGCGTGCACGACGCTCGAACCGTTCCTGCCGACCGGCGCGCGCCTGTGGGGCCGCACGACGGTCGGCGTGCGCTGCGCGGGCGAACGGCCGTGGACGGTCTACCTGCAGGCGAAGGTCGCCGTGCAGGCTACCTATTACGTCGCCGCGCGCCAGATCGCGCCCGGCGAGCCGCTCTCCGCGGCCGATCTCGTCGCGCGCGACGGCGACCTGACGGTGCTGCCGCTCGCGGTGATCACCGATCCGGCGCAGGCGATCGGCGCGACCGCGCTCGCGCGCATCTCGGCCGGGCTGCCGCTGCGGCAGGACATGCTGAAGAGCGCGGCGTCGGTGTCGGCCGGCCAGACGGTGCGGGTCGTCGCGGCCGGCCCCGGCTTCACGATTTCGGCCGAGGGCAGCGCGCTCGCGAATGCGGCGCCCGGCCAGTCGGTGCGGGTGCGGATGGCGGCGGGCCAGATCGTCACGGCGATCGTCAAGGACGCCGGCACCGTGGAAATTCCGCTGTAGGGACGGATCGGCCGCAAAAATGTAAAGAATTGTTTATTCGGAGCCTGTCGGGCTCGCGATGCTAAAGTTCGGGCCGACCCGGCCGTTATCTGGGTCAAACCGTACAGGAAACCCATCGTGAAGATCGATTCCACTCCGAAACCGAGCCCCCTCGCGCCGACCGGCAACGGCGCGGCCCGTGCGCCGTCCGGCACGGACCAGCCGTCCGCACCGGCAGCCGACGCAGGATCGACCGGCGGCGACGCGACCGTGAACCTGTCGGGTCTGTCCGGCCAGTTGCGTTCGGTGTCCGCATCGGGCGACGCCGATATCGACGCGGGCCTGGTCCAGTCGATCAAGGACGCGCTGAACAACGGCACGCTGACGATCGACGCGAACAAGATTGCCGACGGCGTATTGAACACCGCCCGCGAACTGCTGCAGCAGCAGCGTCCGGGCAGCTAATCCCCGGCCTCGTGGCCGGGTCACCCCGGTTTGCCGGCGCGCGCAGCACTGCGCGCACCGGCGTGACGAGCATGACGCGATGAGAGAAGAGCTGCTGGCCACGGTCAACGACGAACACGCGACGGTCGAGGCGTTCGCGTCCCTGCTCGTCTACGAGGAAAAGGCGCTGACGACGGCCGAGCCGCTCGAGATGCTGCCGGGGATCGTCGAGAAGAAAAGCGCGCTGATCGACCGGCTCGCGCAGCTCGAACGCACGCGCGACACGCAGCTTTCCGCGCTCGGCTTTCCGGCCGGCAAGAAAGGCATGGACCAGGCGGCCGAGCGCGATGCGCGCCTCGCGAGCCGCTGGCAACTGCTGCAGCAGGCCGCCGAACGCGCGCGCCAGGCCAATGCGAACAACGGGATGCTGATCCGGATCCGGATGGACTACAACGAGCGCGCGCTCGCGGTGCTGCGCTCGGCGCCCACGCCGGCCGGCGTGTACGGCCCCGACGGGCGCGTGTCGGCGCTCACGCGCTGACCGGCCGACGCCGCGTCGCGCCGCGCGGCCGCCCCGCGGCCGCGCTCCCTGCTTTCCCCTTCGTTACAACAGCGGACACGCGGTGACCTGCGTGCCGCGTTCCACGCACAGCCGCTCGTAGTCGCGCAGGTACGCGCGCTCGGCGTCGTCCAGCAGATCGAGATCGATCAGGTCCCAGTCGTAGCCGACCGTCACGATGTTCTCGAACGTCACCGTGCCCGGCTGCGCGTCGTCCGGCCGCACGATCACGATGTTCTCGATCCGCACGCCGCCCTTGCCCGGCAGATAGATGCCCGGCTCGACCGAAATCACCGCGTTCGGCACCAGCCCGTAGGTCGCGCCCGGCGCGAACCGCACGCCGCCCTCGTGCACGTGGATCCCGACGCCGTGGCCGGTGCCGTGGCCGAAATCGTGGCCATGATCGCGGCACACCTGGCGCACCAGCGCATCGACGTCGCCGCCCGTCGCCGTGGCCGGAAAGCGCGCGACGAGCCCCTTGATGCAGGCCTTCAGCGCAACCGTGTAGATCTCGCGCTGCCACGGCTGCGCGACCGTCTCCGGCCGCGTGCGGCGCAGCACGACGCGCGTGCAGTCCGTCGCGAAGCCGGCTTCGTAGTACGCGCCGCTGTCGAGCAGCACGAGCTCGCCCTCGGTCAGCTCGACGTCGGTGCTCGCTGCCGTGTAATGCGCGAACGCGCTGTTCGCGCCGTTCGCCGCGATCGACGGGAACGACAGCGCGACCGCCGAACGGGCGCCGTACGCGTCGTTGATCCTGCGCGCGAGGTCGTACTCGGTGTGGCGCACGCCCGGCTCGCCGGTCTTCGCCCAGCGCATCGTCTCGGCGATCGCCGTGGAGCTGCGCGCGAACGCGTCGCGGAAGCGCTCGAGCACCGCCGGCGTCTTGCTTGCCCGCATCGCCTCGACCGGGTTGAAATCGGCATGCCGCGCGTGCGGCCACACGCGCTTCACCGCGTCGACGAGCGCGCAGTTCACCGATTCGAAGCCGTAGCACACGTGCTCGACCGCGAACCGGGCCAGAAACCGTTCGAGCGCCGCGACGTCGCGCCGGATCACGTGCAGCGCCGGATACGAATCGAGCGCGACCTCGCAGCGGTCGCAGCCTTCCGGCAAGAACAGCGCCACCTGGCCGCCGATCGCGAACAGGAAGCCGAGGTGCGACGACGCATTCGGGATGTGATAGCCGCGGCTGTTCAGCAGATACGCGAGATCGTCCGACGCGCAGGTGAAGAACGCCGTCCTGCCGTCGGCCGCGCCGGTATGCGCGGCGAGCCGGCGGTTCAGCGCGTCGAGGTTCTGCGCGACGCTCGCGCCGGTCATCGCGGCCGGAATCTCGAAGATCGGCCGCTCGACGTTCCAGCCCGGCAGCGCGATCGCGCGATCGATCTCGCGATCGGCGAGGCTCGCCCAGTCGAGCGACGCGGCCCGTGTCTGCTCGAACAGCCGGTCGCGCTGCGCGACGCTGATCCGCCGCGCGTCGTAGCCGACCCGCGCGAGCCGGCTCGCGTGCGCGAGCAGCCAGTCGGCCATCGCCTGCCAGATCGTCACGTCGATGCCGAGCTTCTCGACGCGCACGCGCGCCGGATCGCACTGCTCGTCGGCCTGGAAGTGATAGCGGCCGTCGACGAACAGCACGAACGGCGGCAGATCGAGCGCCTGCGCGGTCGCCGCGCTCAGGAAGATTCCGCAGCCGGCCGACCCGTCGAAACCGGACACCGCGTAGCGCGGGTTGTTGCCGCGCGGCAGGTATTCGGTCACGTATTCGTCCTGCGACGTGATCACCACCGCGTCGAGCCGCGCGGCATCGAGCAGGCGCGACAGGCCGGCCTGCGTGTCGGCGACGGACGCGTCGTACGGGGGAAGGCCGGAGAAGCTGTATTTCAGTCGATCGATCATCGGATGCCCGTTATGCGTTGTTGTCGGCGGCCGGAAGCATGTCGCGGCGTCGCACCTGCCTGACACGACACGTCGCCGCGGTTCAGGTCACGCACGGCACGACGCGCGGCCGCGGCCGCGCCGCCGTTCAGGCGGCAGGCCCTCGGTAAAATTTTTGTCTCACTTAACTTTGTTTGATGCGCGACAGAATCTAGAGCACGCTGAAATCGAGGTCAAGCCAAAATTTTCGTAGGACTAAAATCGGCGCCCTGCCCGCGGATCCCGGCACAACGCCAATTCGGCCGGCGACGCCGCGCGGTACAATGCGCCGGCCCAGCCGCCGCCCCGCCCCGGCGGCCGCTTAGCCCCTTCGCCCGCGTCCCGACTCGTTGCCACACGAAAGAGATTCATGGATTCAGACCTCATGCGTATCGGCCAGCGCATTCGCCGCCTGCGCCGGGAAGCGAAGAAGACGCTGCTGGAAGTCGCGTCCGAAGCGAAACTGTCGGTGGGGTTCCTGTCGCAGGTCGAACGTCATCTGACGGGCATCTCGCTGTCGTCGCTCGTCAACGTCGCGAAGGCGCTGGGCGTGCCGCTCGGCGCGCTGATCGACCAGCCGCGCCAGGCGCAGCCCGATTCGCACGAGGGCAGCCGCCGGCCGTACGCGCTCGACGCCGCGTCGCAGTGGTACGAGCGGCTGTCCACCACGTTCGACGGCAGCCAGATCAACGCGCTCAAGGTGCAGATGCTGGAAGGCTACCGGTCCGAATGGGTCGCGCACGGCGGCGACGAATTCGTGTACGTGCTGGCCGGCCGCGTCTGCTACACGGTCGGCAAGAAGCATTACCCGCTGACGGCCGGCGACTCGCTGCACTTCGACGCGCGCAAGCGCCATCGCGTGGCCAACGTCGGCGACGGGCCGGCCGAGCTGATCACCGTCAGCACGCTGCCGCTGTTCGACGACAGCGGTGCGGAATGCGTGCCCGCGACGACGGATATCGGGCAGCCGGCCGCTGGCGCGCCGCGCGTGCGCCGCCGCGCGCCGGCGCCCGAACGGAATGGCCGCGACGCCGCCGCGGCACGGCCGTCGAGGGCCGGCGCAGCCGAAAGGAAGGGGACGGCGAAGGCGCGCGCCGCCGCCGCCGGCAAACGCCCGGCGGCCGCGACCCCGGCACGCAGGAAGAAACCGTAACGGCCGACGGGCGCGCACGCCCTGCGCGCTGTTCCGCGCCGCCTACTCGCCGATCGCGAGCGCCTGCGCGACAGCCTGGATCCGCGCGCGGTGCACGGCATCCTTGATCTTCTCCGTGTCGCTGCCGATGCCGCGCGCGATCGCGCCGGCATCGACGCTGCGCGCCGCCGCGAGCGCGACGCGCAGCCGCTCGGCCTGCGGGTACGGCTGCGCCTCGAGCCCGAGCCGGCCGCGCGCATCCGATTCGCAAGCCTGCAGCAGCTCGGCGAAGCGCGCCGGCTTGCGCAGCGCGTCGCTGCGCTCGAAGAGCCGCACCAGCGCGGCCGCGCCCATTTCCATCACGCGATGCAGGTTGCCGTGCTCGCGCGCGACCACCAGCGCGAGATCGCGGCATTCGTTCGGCACGCGCAGCCGCTCGCACAACGGCTTGAGCAGTTCGACGCTGCGGCCTTCGTGGCCGACGTGGCGCGGCAGCACGTCCGCGGGCGTCGTTCCCTTGCCGAGATCGTGCGTGAGCGCCGCGAAGCGCACCGCCAGCGAATAGCCCTGCTTCGCCGCGTAGTCGACCACCATCATCACGTGCACGCCGGTATCGACTTCCGGGTGGTAATCGGCGCGCTGCGGCACGCCCCACAGCGCGTCGACCTCGGGCAGGATGCGTGCGAGCGCGCCGCAGTCGCGCAGCACCGCGAACATCCGCGACGGCTTCGCCTCCATCAGCCCGCGCGCGATTTCCTGCCATACGCGCTCGGGCACGAGCGCATCGACCTCGCCCGCGTCGACCATGCGCCGCATCAGCGCGAGCGTTTCGTCCGCGACCGTGAAATCCGCGAACCGCGCGGCAAAGCGCGCGATGCGCAGGATCCGCACCGGATCCTCGACGAACGCGTCGCTCACGTGCCGGAACACGCGCGCGCGCAGGTCGGCCTGCCCGTCGAACGGGTCGATCACCGGGCCCACCAGCGCGCCATCCGGGCTCACCTCGCGCGCCATCGCGTTGATCGTCAGGTCGCGCCGCGCGAGATCCTCGTCGAGCGTCACGTCCGGCGCGTAATGGAACTGGAAGCCGTGATAGCCGGCCGCCGTCTTGCGCTCGGTGCGCGCCAGCGCGTATTCCTCCTGCGTCCGCGGATGCAGGAACACCGGGAAATCCTTGCCGACCGGCCGGAAGCCCTGCGCGGTCATCTGCTCGGGCGTCGCGCCGACCACCACGTAGTCGCGGTCCTGCACCGGCACGCCGAGCAATTCGTCGCGGATCGCTCCGCCTACTGCGTAGATGTTCATCACTGGGGCTCGTATTCGGCGATCACGTTGGTTTCGCGGCGCGCGCCGTCGATCCACTGCCGCACCGCCGGCAGCGCCGTCACGCGCGCCGCATAGCCGGCGGCTTCCGGCGACAGCGCCGGCGCGTACGTGTTGAAGCGCATCACGACGGGCGCGTACATCGCGTCGGCAATGCCGAATTCGCCGAACAGGAACGGCCCGCCCGACGCCTCGATGCATTCGCTCCACAGCGCGTCGATGCGCGCGACGTCGGCGAGCGCTTCCGGTGTCGCGCCGCGCCCCGGCATCGACGCGCGGATGCTCATGCCCATCTGCGTGCGCAGCGCCGCGAAGCCCGAATGCATCTCGGCGGATATGCAGCGCGCATGCGCGCGCGCGAGCGGGTCGGCCGGCCACATCGGGAATTGCGGATAGCGCTCGGCGAGCGTCTCGGCGATCGCGAGCGAATCCCAGATCGCCGAGCCGTGATCGTCGACGAGGCACGGCACCTTGCCGGTCGGCGAGTATTCGCGGATGCGCGCGGCCGTGTCGTCGCGACGCAGCTCGACCACGATCTCGTCGAACGGGATGCCGAAATGCACGAGCAGCAGCCACGGCCGCATCGACCACGACGAGTAGTTCTTGTCTCCAATGACGAGCTTCATGACGGGGTTCCCGAAAACGCGAAAAAGGAAGAGAAAGGGGCCGGCCGACGTCGCCCGGCGCGCGGGTTAACGACGCGAGCGGAACCAGTCGAACCGCGAGCGTTTCGTCGCTTCGCCGAGATACGCGGGCGCGATGCTTTCGAGACTCGCGGGCGAGAGCCCGAGTTCCGGCGCGAGCGGCCCCGACAGCACGTTCGGCACCGACATCGTCGCGAGATTGTCGCGCGTGAGCACCGGCTCGCCCGGCAGGCATTCGAACACGCTTGCCTGCAGCCGCGCAAGCGCGTCGGGCAACCGCACGATGCGTGCCTGCCGGCCGACCAGCGTGCCGCAGTAGCGCACCAGTTGCTCGAGCGTGTAGACGGTCGGGCCGCCGAGCTCGTAGGTCTTGCCGTGCGCGCCCGCGAGATCGAGCGTGTTGACGAACGCGCGCACGACGTCGCCGACGAACACCGGCTGGAAGCGCGCGTCGGGCATCGCGAGCGGCAGCACGGGCACCGTGCGCTGCAGGGTCGCGAACGTATTGAGGAAGGCGTCGCCCGGGCCGAACACGACCGACGGACGGAAGATCGTCAGCGCGAGCGAATCGGTGGCCGCGATCGCATGCAGCGCGGCTTCGCCGTCGCCCTTCGAGCGCTGGTACATGCTCGCGCCGTGGGAATCGGCGCCGAGCGCGCTCATGTGCAGCAGACGCCGCACGCCGGCCTCGGTGCAGGCCGTCGCGAGCGCGGCCGGCAGCGCGACGTGCGCGCGCTCGAAGCCCGGCCCGTACGGCGTGCCGCGCCCGCCGTGCAGCACGCCGACCAGGTTGATCGCCGCGTGCGCGCCGGCGACGAAGCGCGCGAGCGTGCGCGTGTCGAGCGCGTCGAGCTCGACGATGTCGACCGGCAGCATCTGCAGGTGACGCGCGTGGTCGCGCCGCCGCGTGCCGATCCGCACGTGCTTGCCGGCGTCGATCAGCGCATTGACGAGCCGGCTGCCGATGAAGCCGGTGCCGCCCAGCAGCGCGACGGTCTGGCGATCCATGATGTGGGCCTCGAAAGAACACTGCCGCGTCTCGCGCGGCAGTTCATGTATCAGGGCGAGATCATGCCTAGACGCTTCTTCAACGACTGCGGTTTGCCCTCGAAGAGCGCCGCGTAGTAGACGGTGTTCGACAGCACGTTCTTCACGTAGTCGCGCGTCTCGTTGAACGGAATCGTCTCCGCGAAGATCGCGCCTTCGACCGGCTGCGTCAACACCTGGCGCCACTGGCGCGGCCGGCCCGGGCCCGCGTTGTAGCCGGCGGTGGCGAGCACCGGCGAGCTGTCGAAGTTGTTGTAGATGTCCGCGAGATACCAGGTGCCGAGCTGGATGTTGGTGTCGATGTCGTGCATCTGCGCACGCGAGATCGTGCCCATGCCGAGCTTCTTCGCGACCATCTGGGCCGTCGCCGGCATCAGCTGCATCAGGCCGCCCGCGCCGACCGACGAACGCGCGCTGATGATGAAGCGCGATTCCTGGCGGATCAGCCCGTACGCCCACTCGACGTCGAGGCCCGTCGACTGCGCGTAGCGCTCGACGGTCGTGCGGTACGGCGACGGATAACGCAGCGTGAAGTCGTGCTCGGCCTTCGTGCGGTCGGCCGTGTTGACCGTGCGGTCGAGCAGCTCGACGCGCTTGCCGTATTCGGCGGCCGCGAGCAGCTGGCGATCGGTCATCCCGCGCAGCGGCCAGTTCCATTCGCGATTGCCTTCGAGGCGCAGGTTCAGCGCATAGAAGCGCTGCGCGAGCGCGAAGCCCGGGATCTTGCTCATCGCGTCGATCTCGGCGTCGCTCACCTTCGTGCGCGGCGGGATCGTCGTGCGCTGGCCGAGCTCCTCGCCGGCCAACTGCCCGTAGAAGTTGAACTGGCCGGCCACCTGCTCGAATTCCTGGTTCGCCTGCAGCGTGTCGCCGCTCTGCTTGAGCGCGCGCGCATGCCAGTAGATCCACGCCGGATCGTTGCGCAGCGACGGCGGCATCTGCTCGATCGACCAGCGCACCATCGGCCAGTTGCCGGCGAGCAGCGCGGCGCGCGTGCGCCATTCGTAGCCCGGGTTCGACAGCGGCGCGTTCGCCGATTTCGCGTACCAGACCGAGGCCATCGGCGAGCGCTTGATCGCGCCCTGGTAGCCGATCGCGCCCCACGCGATCGCCTGTTCCTGCTTGGTCAGCGACGGCGCGACCGTCGTCAGCATCCCGGCGGCCGCGTCCGGATCGTTGCGCGCCATGCGGCCGAGCGCGATCAGCGCGAGCTGATGCGACGCGGCGTCGGGCCCGACGCCGCGCGCGAGATACAGCGGCGGCGCGCTCGTCGCCTGGTCGAAGCCGGCCGGGCGCGGGCCGAGCGCGTCGACGATCTTGCCGCCGAGCGTCGTGTAGTTCTGCTCGTACGCGAGGCGCGCCTGCTGCCACACGTCGTCGCTCGTGAACTGCTGGTTGACGGCGAGCGCGGTGATCAGGTCGACGCACGCGTCGCCGTAGTTCTTCGGCTCGACGAGCAGCGCGCGCGCCGCGTCGGCGACGTTCTCGTTGCGCGCCGCGCGCGATTCGAGCGCATAGCACTTGACCTGCGTGTCGTCGTCGAGCACGAAGCGCTTGTACTGGTCGTCGAAATTGCGCCAGTCGTGACGCGCGCCGAGCACGAGCAGGTAGTCGTTGCGCAGGCGATCGGCGATCGCCTGCCCGTCGTAGCGCTGCAGGAACGACTGCACGGGCGCGTCCGGCGCATCGACGCGCGCGCGGCCCGTCGAATCGAACAACTGCGGCTTGATCTGGAAATACTCGACGTAGGACGGAACCGGATAGTTCGGGATCATCGACGCAAGCTGCGCGGCCTTCGCGGCGTCGTTGCGGCGTGCGGCTTCGCGAAGCTGCACGAAGATCTGGTCATCCCCGGGGAGCGTGTCGTCGTTCGGTGCGGCGCATGCGGCCGTGCCCGCGACGAGCGCGGCGGCCGAAAGCGTCAGCGCGAGCGCGCGATATACTCGGAAAAGGCTGTTCGACATCGTTTTGAATGGAGCACGAAGTGAGCGAAAGCATAGCACGCAACCCTGTGCCGAACCCGAAGGTTGCGCTGCGCAAAACGCTGTCCGGCGCCCGTCGCGACGCCGCGTCGCAACCCGCCGCGAACGCCGCGCTCGACGCGCGGCTGCGCGCGCTGCTCGACCGTCTGGCGCCGCGCACGGTCGGGTTCTACTGGCCGCTGCCGGGCGAATTCGATGCGCGCGACGCGGTGCTCGCATGGTGCGCGGCGGGCGCCGGCCGGCGCGCCGCGCTGCCGGTGATCGGCGAGCGTCACACGCCGCTCGCGTTCCACGCGTGGGATGCGCGCACGCCGATGCGCGAAGGCCATCACCGGATTCCCGAACCGGCGTCGGGAATCGTCGTCGTGCCCGATCTTTTGCTGATTCCCTGCGTGGGATTCGATCTCCAGCGCTACCGGCTCGGCTACGGCGGCGGCTACTACGACCGCACGCTCGCCGCGTGGCCGGGCGACGCGCTGCCCGTGACGGTCGGCATCGCGTACGAAGCGTGCCGCGTCGATGCGCTGCCGGCCGAAGCGCACGATCTCGCGCTGCGCTGGATCGTCACCGACGGCGCGCTTTACCCGGGCGCCGGATAATGCCGCGCGCGGCGCCGCGATCGTCGCCATGCGCCCGTGAGCGCATCGCCGCGCGCGCCCCTTTGCGCCGGCGCCTACAGCGACGCCGCCGCGCGCGCGGCCGTGTCGTAGAGGCCCGAAGCGTGGCGCAGCAACTGCGCCGCGTCGCCGATCTGCTCGTTGGTGAGGCCGCTGTCCTTCAGCGTCTCGATCAGGCAGTGCTCGCGCACCTCGCGGTATTTCAGGCACAGCTCGCGGCCCGCGTCGGTCGCGAAGAAGAACACTTCCTTGCCGCTCTTCTCGCTCTTCACATAGCCGCGGGCGATCAGTTTTTTCAGCGCATAGGTCGCGACGTGCGTATCCTCGATATTGAGCACGAAGCAGATGTCGGCGAGCTTCTTCTTGCGTTCGCGATGGCTGACGTGATGCAGCAGCGAGACCTCGACCGCCGTCATGTCCTTCGCGCCCGCCGCCGACATGCAGCGCACCATCCAGCGGTTGAACGCGTTGCCGGCCATGATGAGCCCGTATTCGAGCTCCGACAGTTCCGCGCTCGATTCGGAAACGAGGTGTTCGGATGACACGATCTTGGTCGCAGGACGCTTCATGGAAAGGCGGCGCAAGCCGGATGACAGGATGTGCCCGAGTGTACGCCAGAAGCCCCGGCCGACGAGCTAGGCGAAAACGCTTATTGAGAAGTTGTCGATATTTTATTGACAATGTGCGCTAACATTGCCGTCCGAACCGTGCCAGTCCGATGACGCAACCCCGCATTTATCCGCTCGGCGATGCCGCCCTCGTCTGCGAGGTGCCGCCGCCCGCCACGCTCGATTGCCAGCGCCGCGTCTGGGCCGTGGCGGAGGCCGCGCGCGCATGGCCCGACGTGATCGACGTCGTCCCCGGCATGAACAACCTGACCATCGTGTTCGACGCGCTCGCCGCGACGGCCGACTCGCTCACGCCCGCGCTGCGCGACGCGTGGGAGACGGCCGACGTGGAGCACGCGGACGGCCGCGAGGTCGAGATCCCGGTCGAATACGGCGGGGCCGCCGGCCCCGACCTGGCCGCCGTCGCCGCGCACACGGGCCTGTCGGCCGATGAAGTCGTCGCGCGCCACGCGGGCGGCGCCTACGTCGTGTTCTTCGTCGGCTTCCAGCCGGGCTTCGCGTATCTGGGCGGCCTCGACGCGTCGCTGCACACGCCGCGCCGCGCGGCGCCGCGGCTGGAAGTGCCGGCCGGCTCGGTCGGCATCGGCGGCGCGCAGACGGGCATCTACCCGGCCACGTCGCCCGGCGGCTGGCAGTTGATCGGCCGCACGTCGCAGGTGCTGTTCGATCCGGCGCGCCCGCAGCCGACGCTGCTGCTGCCCGGCGACCGCGTACGCTTCACCATCGCCGGAGTCCACACACGATGACCCAGAGCAACGCACCGGGCACCATCGAAGTCGTGCGGGCCGGGCCGCTGTCGACCGTGCAGGATCTCGGGCGCCGCGGCATGCGCCATCTCGGCGTCGCGCAGGGCGGCGCGCTCGACGGCCTCGCGCTCGAGGTCGGCAACCGGCTCGTCGGCAACCGCCCCGACGCCGCGGCCGTCGAAATCACGATCGGCCCCGCCGCGTTCCGCTTCCCGCGCGCCACGCGCATCGCGATCACCGGCACCGAATTCGGCGCGACGCTCGACGGCAAGCCCGTGCACGCATGGTGGAGCCTGCCGGTCGACGCCGGGCAGACGCTCGTGCTGCCGGCCGCGAAACGCGGGATGCGCGGCTACCTGTGCATCGCGGGCGGCATCGACGTGCTGCCGATGCTCGGCTCGCGCAGCACCGATCTCGCGTCGCGCTTCGGCGGCCTCGGCGGCCGCGCGCTGCGCGACGGCGATCGCCTGCCGGTCGGCGTGCCGCCGGCCGGCGCGGGCTGCCTGGCGCCCGATGCGCCCGAATTCGGCGTGAAGGCGCCCGCGTGGTGCGCGTTCGTGCGGGTCGACGAGCCGCCGCGCCGTCACCGCCCCGCGCATGCGCCGTGGGCGATGCCCGTGCGCGTGCTGCCGGGCCCCGACTACGCGTCGTTCGCGGCCGATGCGCAGCAGGCGTTCTGGGACGAGGAATGGCTCGTCACCGCGAACAGCAACCGGATGGGCTATCGCCTCGCCGGCGCCGAGCTCGCGCGCGAGCGGCCGGTCGAGCTGCTGTCGCACGCGGTACTGCCCGGCACGGTCCAGGTGCCGCCGAACGGCCAGCCGATCGTGCTGATGCACGACGCGCAGACCACCGGCGGCTACCCGAAGATCGGCACGGTGATCCGCGCCGATCTGTGGAAGCTCGCGCAGGCGCGGCTCAACCTGCCGATCCGCTTCGTGCGCACGACGCCCGATGCCGCGCGTGCCGCCCTCGTCGCGGAACGGGCGTACCTGCGGCAGATCGACGTCGCGATCGAGATGCGCGAGGAGGCGCGCCGCCGCGCCGGATCGCGCGCGGCGTGACAATGGCGGAAGCAGCAGCGAAAGACGCGCCACGCAACCAGTGGACGAGGAACATATGGAAATCGATCTGAATGCCGATCTCGGCGAAGGATGCGGATCGGACGAGGCGCTGCTCGACCTCGTCACGTCGGCGAACATCGCATGCGGCTGGCATGCAGGCGGCGCGAACGCGATGCGCGACTGCGTGCGCTGGGCCGTGCGCAAGGGCGTGTCGATCGGCGCGCACCCGAGCTTTCACGATCCGGAGAATTTCGGCCGCAAGGAAATGCAGCTGCCGGCCGGCGACATCTATGCGGGCGTGCTGTACCAGCTCGGCGCGCTGTCGGCGATCGCGCAGGCCGAGGGCGGGCGCATCGCGCACGTGAAGCCGCACGGCGCGCTGTACAACCAGGCCGCGCGCGACCCGATGATCGCCGACGCCGTGGTGTCCGCGATCCACGATTTCGATCCGTCGCTCGCGGTGTTCGGCCTCGCGAACAGCGTGTTCATCGCGGCCGCGCGGCATGCGGGGCTCGCGGCGGTGGAAGAGGTGTTCGCCGATCGCGGCTACCGCGCGGACGGCTCGCTGGTGCCGCGCAGTCAGCCCGGCGCGCTGATCGACGACGAAGACGCGGTGCTCGCGCGCACGCTCGACATGGTGCGCAACCGGCAGGTGCGCGCATTGAGCGGCGAGTGGGTGCCGCTCAATGCGCAGACCGTCTGCCTGCATGGCGACGGGCCGCATGCGCTGGCGTTCGCGAAGCGGATCCGCGCGGCGCTCGAGGCCGCCGGCGTCGACGTCGTGGCGCCCGGCGCGCTGCAGGCCGACGAACGCGCGTAACGAAGCATTCGGCGTATTCGGCACATTGCCGCGGGCCGCACGTTTTCGTCGCGGCAAAGAAAAAAGCGCCCTCGCGGCGCTTTTCCGTTGGTGCAATCGCCGCGGCTTCGCCGTCTGTCGATTCACCCCCCGAAACCGTCTTTCGACGGTGACCGGAAAAATATTCCGGATTAAAAAACGTCCGCCGCCGCCCGATCACTGCCTTCCCCGGTCAGACGACGGAACGTCGCTTATGTGCAAGTCGGCCCGCATGCATGTGTTGTAGACGACGTTGGCCCCGCCGTGCATGCAGACTCTCCGCGGCCGGCACGTGCTTCACGTGCCGGCGACGCTCACCCCGCGCTTTATTTGTGCTACCCCGTAGAACTTATCTATTCTTTTCATTTTTTCAACTTGTGGGATGAAGAATAGAGATCGGCCGAACGGGATGTCAATCGTTTTAAACGCTATTTTCCGACGATTCAAGGGTTTTCCTTATCGACCGGCGCCACCGCGCAGGCGCGTCGCGCGGCGCGCGAGTCGTCGATCAAACAGGGGATGATCAGGGCGGGCAGCCGGGCGCGATCAGTTCGCGTCGACCCGGTATCCTTGCTGGCGCAACAATTCGAGCACGCCGCGCGGGCCGCCCAGATGCAGCGCGCCGATCGCGACGAACAGCGGCCGGTTCGGCGCGGCGATTGCCGTCATCCGTGCAACGAAGCGCCGGTTGCGCTCGTACACGATCTTGTTGTCGAGCGACGCCGACAACGCCTTCGAACGCGCGAGCCGTTCGCTCTTCGCGACGGCCCACGCCGAGATCGCATCGGCGTCGCCAATTCGCCACAGCCGGTGCAGCGCCCTGATGTCGTCGGCGTTCTGCGCGGGCGTCTGCACCATGTCCTGCGCGAGCATCTCGCGCTGCTCCGCGAGCGTCAGCCCGGTGAACGCGCGCATCTGCTCGGCGAGCGTCTCGAGCCCGATCACGCGGCCGCCCTTCTTCCTCAGGAACACGTTCTGCAGCTGCGCCTCGGTGCCGTATTCGGTCTGCAGGCCGGCCGACAGCGAATCGTAGGTCTCGACGACGAGCGCCGCGAGCCACGGCCGCATCTTGCGGATCTCGGCGAGCGCGGCCGGGTTGCCGCGCAGGCGCGCCGCGAGCCGCTGCCACAGCGGCTCGGGCAGCAGGCGCTGCAGGCACGGATAGCGGCACACGCCGTACTTCGACACGTCGTCCTGCGATTCGAGCAGATCGTCGGGCGACAGCTCGAGCGCGAGCGTCGGCGACGCGGCGAGCGCCGCGAGGATGGGCGGCCGGAACGGCTGCGCGCTCGGGTAGTCGGACGGATCGCCCGTGTGCAGCGTGCCGAGCACGTAGAGCGTGACCTTGCCCCTGGTCGCGACGTAGAACGGCATGCGCGCCGGCTGCACGCGCACGGTGCCGCGCGACACCGTGCCGTCGGACACGGCCGGCGCATGGAAGCCCGGCAGGCTCATGCCGGGCGGCGGAACCTGCGACGGACGAATCGGCGCGGTCGCCGGCGCACGCCCTTCGGCACGCGCCGGTTCGACGGGGGCCACGACGCTGGCCGCCACGCACGCGCCGGCCAGCGCCGCGCCCGTGACGGTACGCACGCTCCAGCGCCGCGCGTCGCGGTACGCGCGCATTGCGCGCGCGCCGCCTGCCCCCGCACGGCGCGCGCCGGACACGCGCGCCGCCAACGCTTCAGGCATTCGCCTCCCCGACTTCCTCGGCGCGATGGCAGGCCACGCGCCGGCCGTCCACTTCGCGCAGTTGCGGCTCCTCGACGCGGCACCGCTCGATCGCGTACGGGCAGCGCTGATGGAACGCGCAGCCCGACGGCGGATTGAGCGGCGACGGCAGTTCGCCCTGCAGCTTGATCTGCACGCGGCGGTCTTCCTCGAAGATCGCCGGCGTCGCCGACATCAGCGCCTGCGTGTACGGATGGCGCGGCCGTGCGTAGATCGTCGCCTTGTCGCCGAGCTCGGCGACGCTGCCGAAGTACATGACCATCACGTCGTCCGCGACGTGCTCGACCACCGACAGGTTGTGCGAGATGAACACGTAGCTCGTCTTGAACTGCTCCTGCAGATCCATGAACAGGTTCAGGATCTGCGCCTGGATCGACACGTCGAGCGCGGACACCGGCTCGTCGGCGACGACGATGCGCGGATCGAGGATCATCGCGCGCGCGATCGCGACCCGCTGGCGCTGGCCGCCGGAGAACATGTGCGGATAGCGCTTCGCGTGCTCGGGCCGCAGGCCGACCGTGCGCATGATCTGCGCGACGCGCGCGGCGCGCTCGGCGGCCGTCAGGTTCGCGTTGATCTCGAGCGGCTCGGCAAGCGTCTGCTCGACGGTCTTGCGCGGGTTCAGCGACGCGAACGGATTCTGGAACACCATCTGCACGCGGCGGCGCAGGTCGGCGACCGTGTCGCGGCTCGCGCCGGCCACGTTCTTGCCGTCGATCACGAGGCTGCCCGCGGTGGGCGCCTCGATCATCGTGAGCTGGCGCGCGAGCGTCGACTTCCCGCAGCCCGACTCGCCGACGACGGCAAGCGTCTTGCCGCGCTTGAGCGAGAACGACACGCCGTTCAGCGCCTTCACCGTGCCCTGGCCGAACATCCCGCGCTTCACCGTGTAGTGCTTCGCGAGGCCGTCGGCCACCAGTACCGCTTCCTCGTCGTGCGGCGTGGCACGGACTTCTTGATTTACATTCATCGTGAACTCCTGTCGACCGGAGTTTGCGCTTTAGCGCTTACTCCGGCCCCATGCAAAGCCGTCAGGTCGAGGTTGGAAACATTGAGCGGCTTGATGCAGCGCGCGCGCATCGCATCGTTGGCCGGCACCAGCGTGTCGAGCGCCGGCCGCGCCTTGCGGCAATCGTCGACGACGTACTTGCAGCGCGGCGCGAACAGGCACCCGGACGGGCGATCATCGCGGCCCGGCACCATGCCGGGCAATGCGGCAAGGCGACGCGCCCCCTGATTGTGCTCGGGAATCGCCGCGAGCAGCGCTTCGGTGTACGGATGATGCGGCGCGCGGAAGATGTCGGGCACGCGGTTGGTCTCGATGATCTCGCCCGCGTACATCACCGCGACGCGATGCGCGACCTCCGACACCACGGCCAGATCGTGCGAGATCAGCACGAGCGCCATCCCGCGTTCCTTCTGCAGCTTCACGAGCAGATCCATGATCTGCGCCTGGATCGTCACGTCGAGCGCGGTGGTCGGCTCGTCGGCGATCAGCAGCTTCGGGTTGCACGCGACGGCCATCGCGATCATCACGCGCTGGTTCATCCCGCCCGACATCTGGTGCGGGAACGACGCGATGCGGTTCTTCGCATCGGGAATGCCGACCTGGTCGAGCAGCTCGAGCGCGCGCCGGTGCAGCGCGTCGCCGCGCAGCCCTTCGTGCAGCTTCAGCACTTCCTTGATCTGGTAGCCGACCGTGTAGCTCGGGTTCAGGCTCGTCAGCGCGTCCTGGAACACCATCGCGATGTCCTTGCCGACGATCCTGCGGCGCGCCTTCGGCGACGCCTTCAGGAGATCCACGCCGTTGAACGTGACCTCGTCGGCCGTCACCTTGCCGGGCGCGTCGATCAGGCCCATCAGCGCCATCATCGTCACGCTCTTGCCCGAGCCCGATTCGCCGACGACGCCCACCACCTCGCCCGGCGCGACCGACAGGTTGATCCGGTCGACCGCGGGCAGGCCGTTGAAATTCACCGCGAGATTGCGGATGGTCAGAAGATTCTGGCTGCTCATGTTCACGCCATCCGTTTCAGTTTGGGATCGAGCGCGTCGCGCAGCCCGTCGCCGAGCAGGTTGATCGCGAGCACCGAAATCAGGATCGACAGGCCGGGCATCGTCACGATCCACCATGCGTTGTCGATGTAGTCGCGCGCGGAGGCCAGCATCGCGCCCCACTCGGCGGTCGGCGGCTGCACGCCGAGGCCGAGAAAGCCGAGCGCGGCCGCATCGAGAATCGCCGACGAGAAGCCGAGCGTCGCCTGCACGATCAGCGGCGCCGTGCAGTTCGGCAGCACCTGCGAGAACATCAGGCGCAGCGTGCCGGCGCCGGCCACGCGCGACGCGGTCACGTATTCCTTCTGCAGCTCGCCGAGCGCCGACGCGCGCGTGAGGCGCACGTAGGCCGGCAGCGCGACGATCGCGATCGCGAACATCGTGTTGGTGAGGCCCGGGCCGATGATCGCGACGACCGCGACCGCGAGCAGCAGCGACGGCAGCGCGAGCAGCACGTCCATGATGCGCATCACCGGCGTGTCGGCCCATTTCTGGAAGAACGCGGCGACGAGCCCGAGCACGATGCCGGGAATCAGCGCGAGCACGACCGACACGAAGCCGATCCAGAACGACATCCGCGCGCCGAACATCAGCCGCGAAAGGATGTCGCGGCCCGCTTCGTCGGTGCCGAGGATGAATTGCCAGTTGCCGCCGGCGAGCCACGCGGGCGGGATCTTCACGTAGTCGCGATATTGCTCGACCGGGCTGTGCGGCGCGATCAGCGGTGCGAGCAGCGCGACTGCGATCAGCACGATCACGACGATGCCCGCGCCGACGGCGCCGCGGTTGCGCGAGAAGTTGGCCCAGAACTCGCGCAGCGCGAGCGCACGGCCGCCGGCCGGCGCGGATTCGGTCGGCAGGGTATTTTGCAGATTGCTCATGGAATTACCTCGTGTGGCGGATGCGCGGATTCAGCACGCCGTACAGCAGGTCGACGACCAGGTTCACGACGATCACGAGCGTCGCGATCAGCAGGATGCCGCCCTGGACGACCGGATAGTCGCGGCGGCCGATCGCATCGATCAGCCACTTGCCGACGCCGGGCCACGAAAAGAGCGTCTCGGTCAGCACGGCGCCAGCAAGCAGCGTGCCGATCTGCAGGCCGATCACGGTGACGACCGGAATCAGCGCATTGCGCAGCGCATGCACGACGACCACGCGCACGGGCGACAGCCCCTTCGCGCGAGCCGTGCGGATGTAGTCCTCGCGCAGCACTTCGAGCATCGACGAGCGCGTCATCCGCGCGATCACCGCGAGCGGGATCGTGCCGAGCACGATCGCGGGCAGGATCAGGTGGCTCACCGCCGACTTGAACGCGCCTTCGTCCGGCGCGAGCAGCGCGTCGATCAGCATGAAGCCGGTCGGGTGCGGGAAATCGTATTCGACCGCGATGCGCCCCGACACGGGCGTCCAGCCGAGAGTCGACGAAAACACCATGATGAGGATCAGCCCCCACCAGAAGATCGGCATCGAATAGCCGGTGAGCGCGGTGCCCATCACGCCGTGATCGATGACCGAGCCGCGCCGCAGCGCGGCGATCACGCCGGCCGGCAGCCCGACCGCGAGGGCGAACACGAGCGCGCACAGCGACAGTTCGACGGTCGCCGGGAAGCGCGCGAAGAATTCGCCCGCGACGCTCGTGTTGGTGATGATCGACATGCCGAGGTCGCCGTGCAGCGCCCGGCCGATGTAGTGCAGATACTGCAGCGGCAGCGGCTGGTCGAGCCCGAGGCGTTTCATCGCCTCCGCATGCATCGCGGGATCGACGCCGCGCTCGCCCATCATCACTTCGATGGGGTCGCCCGGTATCAGGTGAATCAGCGCAAACGCCAGGATGGTGATGCCGATGAAGGTCGGGATCACCATCCCCACGCGGCGCAACACGAATCTGAACATGATGCGTCTCGTATTTTCTTGTGGGAAATGTGCGACCGGCGACGAGGGGCTTCTGGCCCCTCGCCGCCGGATGATTTCAAGCCGGTTTTCTCAATGACGACAGCTTACGCCAGCCCCGTTACTTCACGCTGACACCGTCGAAACGCGCATAGCCGAGCGGCTCGATACGCATGTCGACCACGTTCTTGCGCACCGGCTGGTAGACCGTCGAGTTCGCGATCGGCGAGAACGGCAGCTGTTGCGCGAAGATCTGCTGCGCCTGCGTGTAGAGCTTCGTGCGCGCATCCTGGCCCGTCGTCGTGCGGCCCTTCTGGATCAGCTCGTCGAACGGCTTGTAGCACCAGTGCGAGAAGTTGTTGCCCTTGATCGCCTCGCAGCCGAGCAGCGTGCCGAGCCAGTTGTCCGGATCGCCGTTGTCGCCCGTCCAGCCGATCAGCATCGTGTCCTGCTCGCCCGCGTGCGCGCGCTTGATGTACTCGCCCCATTCGTACGTGACGATCTTCGCCTTCACGCCGATCTTCGCCCAGTCGGCCTGGATCATCTCGGCCATCAGGCGGGCGTTCGGGTTGTACGCGCGCTGCACCGGCATCGCCCACAGCGTGATCTCGAAACCGTTCGGGAAGCCGGCCTTCGCGAGCAGCGCCTTCGCTTTCGCGGTGTCGTAGGCGGCCATCTTCAGGTTCTTGTCGTACGACCATTGGGTCGGCGGCATCGGCGCGGTCGCGGCCTGGCCGGCGCCCTGGTAGACCGAATCGAGGATCGCCTTCTTGTTGATCGCCATGTCGAGCGCCTGACGCACTTCGAGCTTGTCGACCGGCTTGTGCTCGACGTTGTACGCGAGGTAGCCGAGGTTGAAGCCCGGCTGCGACGGCATGTCGATGCCCGAGTCGGCCTTCAGCGTCGCGATGTCGGCCGGGCGCGGATAGCTCATCACCTGGCATTCGTTGCGCTTGATCTTCTGCACGCGCACGCCCGGGTCCGGCGTGATCGAGAAGATCAGCTTCGACAGCTTCACTTCGCCCTTCTTCCAGTAATCAGGATTCCCGTCGAAGCGGATCGTCGCGTCCTTCGTATAGCTGCGGAAGATGAACGGGCCCGTGCCGACCGGCTTCTGGTTGATGTCGGCGGCCTTGCCGGCCTTCATCAGCTGGTCGCCGTATTCGGCCGACAGGATCGACGCGAACTCCATCGCCATGTTCTGGATGAACGGCGCGTTCGGCTCGGCCAGCGTGAACTTCACGGTGTACGGATCGACCTTCTCGATCTTCGTGATCAGCTTGTCGAGGCCCATGTCGGTGAAGTACGGGAACGACACCGGGTACGCCTTGCGGAACGCATTGTTCGGGTCGAGCATGCGCTGGAACGTGAACAGCACGTCGTCCGCATTGAATTCGCGCGTCGGCTTGAAGAAGTCGGTCGTGTGGAACTTCACGCCATGGCGCAGGTGGAACGTGTACACCTTGCCGTCGGACGAGACGTCCCACTTCTCGGCGAGGCCGGGCTCGACCTTCGTGCCGCCGCGCTCGAATTCGACGAGGCGGTTGTAGACGGTGAACGTGGCGGCGGTGAAATCGACGCCGGTCGTGAATTGCGCGGAATCGAAACCCGCCGGGCTGCCTTCTGAGCAGTAGACGAGCGTTTTGTTCGGGATCTGTGCGAATGCAGAACCCGCGACGCCGAGCGATGCCGCTGCCACGCCTGCCATGGCGGTAACACGCAGGGTGTGCAACAGACGGTTGTATTCCATGTTTCCTCCAGGTCTCCAGATCGGAACCGGTCCCGCCAGGGAGCCGGCGTACGCGGATATTACTTGAGCTAGCGATTCTGCAACAAGCTGGAGAAAAAACTCTTCTAGACGCCCGCCGGGTTTTTGCGGATGTTTAGTGTGGGTAAAAAATGCGACAGCGCGCGTGAGCGGCGATTCCGTTCATTTCGAGCGTGTTTCGTTCGGCGACTAAACAATCCGGACGCGAACACGAAGGTGCGACACGCGTCCTCGTCGTTCGGCCGCCGATCGTTGCGTTTTGCGAAACGATGTAATGACGGCATTCGATCCGTCACGCGCTCACGCCGGCGCATCGAGGTCGGCGCTGCGCGCGGGCACGAACGCGACCGCGACGATCGACAGCGCGATGCCCGCCATCACGTAGTAGGTGGGCGCGAGCGGCGTGCCCGTGACCTTGATCAGCCACGTGACGATGAACTGCCCGAAGCCGCCGAACAGCATCACCGCGACGTTGTACGCGATCGACAGCCCGGTCGAGCGCACGTTGGCCGGGAACAGCTCGGCGATCATCGCGCCGAACGGCCCGTAGTAGCCCGCGAGCGTCACCGACAGCGCGGCCTGCACCGCGATCAGCCGCCCGATGCTCGGCGCCGCGTCGAGCCACGCGAACAGCGGATACATCAGCGCGAGCGTCAGCACCAGCGACCACAACGACAGCCCCTTGCGGCCGATGCGGTCCGACCATGCGCCCGCGACCGGCGACAGCACCATCAGCAGCAGGTTGCCCGCGATCACCGCGTAGAACGATTCCGCATAGGGCAGCTTCAGCTGCTTCACCGCGAACGTCGGCAGATAGCTGATCAGCACGTAGATCGTCACGGTGAGCGCGATCACCGAGCCGAGCCCGCACAGCACCTCGCGCGGGTGGCGCGTGAACACTTCGCCGAGCGTCGCGCGGCGCGCGCTTTGCTGCGCATGCAGGAATGCTTCGGAATCCGCGAGATGGCGGCGGATGTAGAAGCCGATCGGGCCGATCACGAGCCCGAGGACGAACGGCACGCGCCAGCCCCAGCTGCGCAGCGCGTCGGGCGACAGCCCGCGCGTGACGGCCGCGCCGACGAGCGCGCCGATCAGCAGCGCGGCCGCCTGGCTCGCCATCTGCCAACTGCCGTAAAAGCCGCGTTTCGAGAACGGCGCGGCCTCGATCAGCAGCGCCGTCGCGCTGCCGAATTCGCCGCCCGCGGAGAAGCCCTGCAGCAGGCGGCCGAGCACGATCAGAAGCGGGCCGCCGATGCCGATCGCCGCATAGGGCGGCGCGATCGCGAGCAGGAAGATGCCGGCCGTCATCAGCAGGATCACGAGCGACAGCGCGGCCTTGCGGCCCGCGCGGTCCGCGTACAGGCCGAACACGATGCCGCCGATCGGACGCATGAAGAATGCGACGCCGAACGTCGCGGTGGTGAGCAGCAGCGACGAGTATTCGCTGGAGGTGGGGAAGAACAGCTCGGCGATCACGACCGTCATGAAGCCGAACACCGTGAAGTCGTACCACTCGAGCGCATTGCCGATCACGGCCGCCACGACGGCACGCCGGTTCAGCGCGCGCTCGGGCCGGGCCGTTTTCGTTGAATTCGCAATCGTCGCCATGCGTGCCTCGTCCTCGTGGATTCGCCGTATCGGGCGGTTCGGCGCGCGGGGTGCCGCGGCGCGCTGGTGTGCAGCGAGTGTAGAAAGCGACGGAACCGTTTTCAAGCATTAAAAAAACGCCCGCCATCGAACGACGGCGGGCGTTTGTGGTTTTCGCCGCATTGCGGCATCGCACGATGCCGCACGGGCCTCAACCCATCTTCGAGAAGGCGCTGCACCAGCCCTTCGCCGACACCTGCTTGCCGGGGAATGCGCCGCACGGGCCCGAAGCCGAGCCCTTCTTGCCCTGGTACAGCATGCAGGCCGCGCAATCCTGGCCCGCGGCGTATTTCGGGTACTTCGTCTTGTCGACCTTCGTGGCATCGGCCTTGTAGCCGAGCGCCACCGCGGTCGGATCGGTTTCCGACAGCATCGGCGCATCGGCCAGTGCTTCGCGCGACAGCGCCAGCGCGGACACGGCACCAATGCTCGTGATCAGGAAACTCCGACGGGATGTTTTCATGGGGGACTCGCTCCAACGTTATCGGTTTGAAAGCCGTTCTGGCGACGGCGTCCAACAGAATAACGCTCAAGCGAATAAATGTGCGCGCCGAAATGCCGGAGATAAGGGATTTCACACGGGCTTCACACGCGCTTCACGCGGCCGGCCCGCGCGGCGGCGGGCCATGCGTCACACCCGCGACACCATGTCGCCCACGCGCTGCGCGAGCGCGAGCGACGCGGTCAGCCCCGGCGACTCGATGCCGAACAGGTTCACGAGCCCGCGCACGCCGTGCTGCGCGGCGCCCTGCACGATGAAGTCGGCCGGCGGCTCGCCGGGCCCCGCGAGCTTCGGCCGGATGCCCGCGTACGCGGGCTGCAGCGCATCGTCGGGCAGGCCCGGCCAGAACGCGCGGATCGACGCATAGAATGCCCCCGCGCGCGCCGGATCGACTTCGTAGCGCAGCGAATCGCACCACTCGACGTCCGGGCCGAAGCGCGCCTGCCCGCCGAGATCGAACGTCAGGTGCACGCCGAGCCCCGCGCGCTCGGGCATCGGGTAGATCAGGTGCGAGAACGGCGCACGGCCCGACAGGCTGAAATAATTGCCGCGCGCGAGATAGAGCGGCGGCACCCAGCGCGGATCGAGGCCGCGCGTACGGCGCGCGAGCGCCTGCGCGCCGAGCCCCGCGCTGTTGATCACGCACGCGGCGTCGATCTCGGCCGGCGCGGCGCCGCCGGTGCGCACGACGAAGCGCCCGCCGCGCAGCACGTCGATCGATTCGACCGGCGCGTGCAGCGCGCATACCGCGCCGTCGCGTTCCGCGTCGCCCAGCAGCGCGAGCATCAGTTGATGGCTGTCGACGATGCCGGTCGACGGCGAGAACAGCGCCTCGACGCATTCGAGCGCGGGCTCGAGCGTCTGCGCCTCGGCGCGCGTGAGCGGCAACAGGTCGAGCACGCCGTTTTCGGCCGCGCGCGCGGCGATCGCCTTCAACTGCTTCACCTGCGCGGCGCTCGTCGCGACGAGCAGCTTGCCGGTGCGCCGGTGCGGCACGTGATGCGTGTCGCAGAACTCGTACAGCAGGTCGCGCCCATGCACACACGACGTCGCCTTCAGCGACCCGCGCGGATAGTAGAGCCCCGCGTGAATCACCTCGCTGTTGCGCGAACTCGTGCCCGTGCCGATCGCGTCGGCCGCCTCGAGCACGATCGTTTCACGCCCGCGCGCGGCCAGTTCGCGTGCAATCGCCAGACCGACGACACCCGCGCCGATCACGACACAATCCGTCTGCTCCATGGCTTTTCGCGCTGCTCGCGCGTCGAAGGGAGAGAGGACGATTGTACGTCCCGGTTCGCCCGCTTGCCGAACGCCCGCGCATCGCGACGAGGCCGACGATGCGGGCGCGCGCGCCACGAACGCCACGCGCGCGCGCCGCGGCCGTGCGCGCCCGGCCGCGTCAGAAGCCGATCGGCCGGCGCTTCGCCGCGCCTTCGTCGGCGCGGATGTCGGCCGGCCCGATCGCATCGCGGCCGTCGAGCCGCGCGGCGCCGAACGCGTGCAGCAGCGCGCGGCGCATCGTGCGCGGCGGCGTCGCGGCCAGCACGTCGAGCGCATCGTCGCCGAGCGTCTCGGGGAAGCGCCGCCCCCACGCATGCGACGTGCGGATCTCGTCGTAGATCGTCTGCGCGATCCGGCGCGCGCCGGCCGCATCAGGCGGCGCGATCTCGTACACGTTCATCCGGTTGAGCAGCGGCTCCGGAATCGCCTGCGCGTCGTTCGCGGTCGCGATCCAGATCACGTTGCCCGCGTTGATCGGTACTTCCGCGAATTCGTCGACGAACGCGCGCGCGGTGTCGTGCTCGAGCAACGCGTACAGCGCGCCGAGCGGATCGTATTGCGCATCGCTGCCGGCCTTGTCGATCTCGTCGACGGCGATCACCGGGTTCGCGTAGCTGCCGTTCACGAGCGCATCGAACACCTTGCCGGGCTTCGCGTTCTTCCATTGCGACGACGCGCCCGACAGGATCCAGCCGGCCGTCAGAGAACTCATCGGCACGTAGTGATACGCGGTGCCGAGCAGCTGCGCGAGCGCCTTCGCGAAATGCGTCTTGCCGATCCCGGGCGGCCCGAGCAGCAGGATCGGCATCAGTTCGAGCCGGTCGTCCGTTTCGAGGCACAGCGCGATCTGCTTGCGCACGTCGTCGAGCGGCTCGCCGAAATTCGGCAACGCCTCGCCGAGCGCGTCGAACGACGGCATCCGGTTCGGCTTCACGCAGAAACGCAGATTCCCCGTCTTGAGCATCTTCTCGTAGGTCGAGCGCAGTGCGTCGCTCGCGCTCTCGTTCAGGTCGCCCAGCGCCGTCTCGACCTGCTCGAGGTCGTACACCGTGCTGAAGGACGCCACCGCCAGTTCATGTTTCACCATCGCCGTCGTCATACTCACCTCGCTGCACTTGCCGTCATACACGCATCAGACCCTTACGATTTCAGTGTAGCGATCCCGCATCGCCGCGCAAGCAAGCAGCCGGGCGCGCCTGCTGCTAACAGCGCGCGCACGCTGCACGGCCGCGCGCCGCGGCGTATCATCGAAAATTCACGACGCTCGCGCGGGGCTCGCCGATGGCGGCCGCGCGCCGCGCGCATGCCGCCCCGCACCTCGCCTGACACCTCGCCCGAAGGGTTGCCGATGTCCGTCCCCGCTTCCCCGCGCGTCGACGCCGACGCGCTCCGTTGCGTCGATGCGGTCGATGCCGTCGACGCCGCGCTCAAGTCGCGCCGCGCGGTCCGCGCGTTCCTGCCGACGCCCGTGCCGCGCGACACGATCGAGGCGATCCTCGAAGCCGCGAGCCGCGCGCCATCGGGCACCAACATCCAGCCGTGGCGCGTGTACGTCGCCACGGGCGCGACGCGCGATGCACTCGCGGCCGCGCTCACCGCGGCCTACGACGATCCCGCGCGCGACGAGAAATACGTCGCCGAATACGACTACTATCCGCGCGAATGGGTGTCGCCGTATCTCGACCGGCGCCGCAAGGTCGGCTGGGATCTGTACGGGCTGTTGAACATCCGCCGCGACGAGAAGGCGCGCATGCACGCGCAGCACGCGCGCAATTTCCGTTTCTTCGATGCGCCGGTCGCGCTGTTCTTCACGCTCGAGCGCATCATGGCGCAGGGCGCGTGGCTCGACTGCGGGATGTTCCTGCAGGGCGTGATGACGGCCGCGCGCGCCCGCGGCCTCGACACCTGCCCGCAGGCCGCGTTCGTGCCGTTTCACCGGATCGTCGCCGAACACCTCGGCATTCCCGCCAACGAGCAGTTCGTCTGCGGCATGGCGCTCGGCCATGCGGACCCCGACGCGATCGAGAACCGCCTCGTCACCGAGCGCGCGAGCGTCGCCGAGTTCACGCGCTTTTTCGCTTGAAAACGCATGACGCGGCCTCACTTGTCGGGCAGGACCGCATCGTGCTGCGAACCTGCCGCGGCACGTCCTGTCACATCACGGCCGAAATCGATCGGGCGTAAGATGTGCGTCCGTTCCCTGCTATCGCGCGTTTCCGGAGACGTTTCATGCTGAAACACGGCCTGGCCGTCCTGCTTGCGAGCATCGTGCTCGCCGCCCATGCGCAGAGCCCCGCGCCGGCCGTCGTCGCATGGGAAATCCAGGTGGTGCGCGACGGTCAGACGATCGACACGTTCCAGCAAAACACCACCGTGGGTCAGTCCCGCACCGATACCCATCGCTATCCGTCCTCCGTGCCGGTGGGCTGCGGCAATGCCGCGCGCGTCGTGCCGACCGAGCGCTCGCGCTCGGTGACGGTCGCCCCGCTCACCGTCGACGCCAGCGCGCACACCGTGTCGCTCGGGCTCGACGTGCAGGAAACGCTCGACGACGACAATGCGACGCATGGCGATGCGTGCGTGCCCGCGGCGCCGCGGCAGATCGTCGCGAGCCACCCCGGCCTGGCGGTCGGGGGCGATGCATGGACCGACTGGACGCTCGTCGAGCAGCATCCGCATCTCGTGTACCGCGTGCGTGCGCACGTCGCGAAGGATTGAGCGTCATGTCCGCCGACGCCCTGTCCCTGCCGTTCGCCGAGCCGCACGCCGCGCCCGATGAAATCACCGCCGTGAGCTGGAACTTGCACAAGGGCCGCTCGCCGCTCGGCTTCACCGCGTGGAACGCGATGCGCGACTGGATGCAGTCGATGCATGCCGACGTGTATTTCCTGCAGGAAGCGATGGCGCGCCGCATGCCGCGCCCGATGCTCGCCCCGGGCTTCGGCTCGCCGATGGACGACGCGGTCGACGACGTGTGGCATTGCCAGGCCACCGAGATCGCGCAGGCGCTCGACTGGCAGATCGCGCTCGGGCCGAACGTGTTCAAGCCGTCGTGGCGGCACGGCAACGCGATCCTGTCGCCGCATCCGCTCGACCTCGGCGGCCGCTGGGACATCTCCGCGCACCGCTTCGAGCGGCGCGGGCTGCTGGTCGCGCGCGCGACGCTCGCGGGCGCGCGCCCGGTCACGCTGCTGTGCGCGCACCTCGCGCTCACGCGCGCCGCGCGGCTGCGCCAGATGCACTGGATCGCGCACTGGATCGTGCGCAACGCGGGCGACGGCCCGTTGATGCTCGCCGGCGACTTCAACGACTGGCGCAACGATTCGGTCGCGCTGTTCGGCGAGATTGGGCTGTCCGAGGTCGCGACGCTGCTCGGTGAATCGGGCCGCACGTTCCCCGCGTTCTCGCCGGCGCTCGCGCTCGACAAGATGTTCGTGCGCGGCCTGACGCCGCTCGAATGGCGCGCGCCGTCCGGCGAAGCCGCCTGGCTGTCGGACCACCTGCCGTACATCGCGCGGCTGCGCCTCGATCCGCAGTAACGCGCCGGCGGCCGCGCGCTGCAGTCAAGGCGCCGCCCGAACGTGTCGGCCTCGGCGCGAAACGCATGGTCGAGCGCGGCCGATCGCCGAAAGCCCATTGAAAGGATGCGTTGCGCCAAATCCGCGCGGCCGCGCGGGTCAAGCCCGCATCTGCCCCAAGCAGGGTAAAATAACGAGTTCCTCAAACGTCTGTCATCGAGAAGGCGCGTGTCCGACGCGCCGGCCGGCCGATCCGCGATCGGGCCGACGCACTCGGTTTTTTGCCCGTTTTTGGGCCCGTTACACGCGTCCGCTACGCGCGTCCGTTTTCAAAGCCATGAGCAAATACGACACCGCCACCGTCCAATCCGTCCATCACTGGACCGACACGCTTTTCAGCTTCACCTGCACCCGCGAGCCGAGTCTGCGCTTCAACAACGGCGAATTCACGATGGTCGGCCTCGAAGTCGACGGCAAGCCGCTCGCGCGCGCCTACTCGATCGTCAGCCCGAACTACGAAGAGCATCTCGAATTCTTCAGCATCAAGGTGCAGAACGGCCCGCTGACGTCGCGCCTGCAGCACCTGAAGGTGGGCGACACGGTGCTGATCGGCAAGAAGCCGACGGGCACGCTGGTCGCCGACAACCTGCTGCCGGGCAAGACGCTGTGGATGCTGTCGACGGGCACGGGCCTCGCGCCGTTCATGTCGATCATCCGCGATCCGGACATCTACGACCGCTTCGACAAGGTGATCCTGACCCACACGTGCCGCCTGAAGGGCGAGCTCGCGTACATGGACTACATCAAGCACGACCTGCCGGGCCACGAGTACCTGGGCGACATCATCAAGGAAAAGCTCGTCTACTACCCGACGGTCACGCGCGAAGCGTTCGACAACGAAGGCCGGATCACCGACCTCATCGCGACGGGCAAGCTGTTCACGGATCTCGGCGTGCCCGCGTTCTCGCCGGAAAACGACCGCGTGATGCTGTGCGGCAGCACCGCGATGCTGAAGGACACGACCGAGCTGCTGAAGCAGGCCGGCCTCGTCGAAGGCAAGAACAGCGCGCCGGGCCACTACGTGATCGAGCGCGCGTTCGTGGATTGACCGATCCCTCAGGGCCGTTCCCGCCAATAACGGGAACAGGCCCTCATTGCGCGTCATCAAGAACCGGAGCAAAAGCTCCGGTTTTTTTTCGTCCCCACTTGGCGAATTCGTAACAAACTGGGACCATTCCATCTCAAATAGTTACATTTGGATACGTCATCGCCCGGTGGTCGGATGTCAGTGTTTTTCCTACAACACCTTCATTCCGATTATTCACATTTACCCTTAAATGTCCGCCCGACATGACGTTTTCAGTAGTTTTGAGATATTATTCGGCGCGCGTGGTTGCCGTTCGGAAGAGCATGGAAGGGTCGGATGCATGTGTTACAAGATGTAACTTTTGTTACCTCGGCATGGAGCGATTCTCTGGCGGCGACCGTCATCGAAACGGCAGCCAGCGCACGCAGCCAGCCGGTGTCTGAACCGCTTTCTGAGAGCAGGAGAGTCATGGATACGTCGCTTAACGCGCCCTCGGGCGCCCACGCCCCGTTCCCGTCACGGCAGCGCATGCCTGGCTGCGCTGCTACTCCGCCCATGGCCGACGCCGCGTCGAAACGCGACGCGTCCGCCGCACGGATCGCCGCCCTTTCCGCCCAGCTTCTGGCCGCCGACGAAGCGGCCCGCCGCCATCTGGCCGGCGAGCTGCACGACGGGCTCGGCGCCGAACTGACCGCCGCCCGCTTCGCACTCGCAAACGTTCAAACGTGGCTGCCGGCCGACGCGCCGGAAGGCTGCCTGCGCGCGCTGGCGCTGGCGCAGCAGGCGCTCGATGCCGCGACCGACGCGAATCGCCGGCTCATCGACGAACGCGATACGCCGGCGCTGGACGCAGGCGTGGTCGGCGCGCTGTCGTCGTGGATCGACACCCATGCGGCGCGCACGGGCCTGCGCACGAGCTTCGTGTGCGCGGCCGACGCGCGCCTGACGCAGATCGCCGGCGCCGGTGCGCTCGCGGTGTTCCGCGTCGCGCAGGAAGCGCTGTCGAACGTCGCGAAGCACGCCCGCGCGACGTCGGTCGACGTCCGGATCGTCACCGACGGCACCCATCTGTCGCTGAGTGTCACCGACGATGGGACCGGTTTCGCCCGGCGCCGCCGCAACGGCTACGGCCTCGCCGGCATGCGCGCGCGCTGCGAGGCGTTCGGCGGCAGCTTCGAGACGGCCACGCCGGCAACCGGCCGCGGCACGCGCGTCATCGCGCGCTTCGCGTGGAATTCGCTGCTCGCGGTGCCCGTCGCGGCACGTCGCACGTCGCTTTCGTGAGGCCGCGATGAGCCTGAACATCCTGCTCGTGGACGATCACGCGATCGTCCGGCAAGGGATCCGCCAGTTGCTGATCGACCGCGGCGTCGCGCGCGACGTGACCGAGGCCGAGAACGGCGGCGATGCGATGGCCGCCGTCGACAAGCAGGAATTCGACGTGATCCTGCTCGACATCTCGCTGCCCGACACGAACGGCATCGAGCTGCTCAAGCGCCTGAAGCGCAAGCTGTCGCGCACGCCGGTGCTGATGTTCTCGATGTACCGCGAGGACCAGTACGCGGTGCGCGCGCTGAAGGCAGGCGCGTCCGGCTACCTGTCGAAGACGGTGAACGCCGCGCAGATGATCGGCGCGATCCAGCAGGTCGCGGCCGGCCGCAAGTACGTGAGCCCCGCGATGGCCGAGGCGCTCGCCGAATACGTGTCGTTCGAGAACGAGCCGCTGCCGCACGAGAAGCTGTCCGACCGCGAATACCAGACGCTCTGCATGCTCGCGTCGGGCAAGCGGCTCACCGATATCGCGAACACGCTGTCGCTGTCGGTGAAGACGGTGAGCGTGTACCGGTCGCGGCTGCTCGAGAAGATGCGGCTGTCGAACAACGCGGAACTCACGTTCTACGTGATGAGCAACCAGCTCGTCGACATGGCGCCCACGGCCGGCGCCTGATCCCCCGGCCAGTTCGAATTCGTCCGATCCGGCGGCGCGGCGCATGCCGCGCCGCGCCTTGGCGCCCGTTGCGCACGCAAGCGCTTGTTTTCTCGGCCGATTCCGCGGCGCGCCGCTGCACCGCAGCAGGGCTTGCACGCCAAATCGGCTAAAATTACGGGTTTTCACTCAATCGGCGCGCCGTGCCCGCGCGTGCCGGCGATTCCTCCGCAATGTCTCTCTTCCGCAAGAAAAACGTCGATCGCATGATCGCCGGCGCGCAAGCCGCCGGGCTCAAGAAAGCGCTCGGCGCGATCGACCTCACCTTCCTCGGCATCGGCGCGATCATCGGCACCGGCATCTTCGTGCTGACGGGCACCGGCGCCGTCCAGGCCGGCCCCGCGCTGATGCTGTCGTTCGTGATCGCCGCGATCGCGTGCGGCCTCGCCGCGCTGTCGTACGCGGAGTTCGCGTCGACGATCCCCGTCGCCGGCTCGATCTACACGTATTCGTACGCGACGCTCGGCGAGCTGGTGGCGTGGATCATCGGCTGGGATCTGATGCTCGAGTACGGCCTCGCGTCGTCGGCCGTGTCGGTCGGCTGGTCGGGCTATCTGCAGTCGCTGCTGCAGGGCTTCGGGCTCACGCTGCCGGCCGTGCTGACGGCCGCGCCGGGCGCGGTGCCGGGCGTCACCACGTGGTTCAACCTGCCCGCGTTCCTCGTGATGATCGTGATCACGACGCTGCTGTCGATCGGCATCCGCGAATCGACCCGCATCAACAACATCATGGTGTTCATCAAGGTGTCGGTCGTGCTGCTCGTGATCGCGGTCGGCCTGTTCCACGTAACGCCCGCGAACTGGCAGCCGTTCATGCCGCACGGCTGGAACGGCGTGTTCGGCGCGGCGGCCGTGATGTTCTTCGCGTTCATCGGCTTCGACGCGGTGTCGTCGGCGGCCGAGGAAGTGAAGAACCCGAAGCGCGACCTGCCGATCGGCATCATCGCGTCGCTCGCGGTGTGCGCGGTGCTGTACGTGACGGTCGCCGCGGTCGCGACCGGCATCGTGCCGTCGGCCGAGTACGCGAACATCTCGCACCCGATCTCGTATGCGCTGCAGGTCGCCGGCGAGAAGTGGGTCGCGGGTTTCATCGATCTCGGCGCGGTGCTCGGCATGCTGACCGTGATCCTCGTGATGAGCTACGGCCAGACGCGCGTGATCTTCGCGATGTCGCGCGACGGGCTGCTGCCGGCCACGCTGTCGCGCGTGCATCCGCGCTTTGCGACGCCGTTCCTGACCACCTGGCTGGTCGGCCTGTTCTTCGGGCTGATCGCCGCGCTCGTGCCGCTCAACGTGCTCGCCGAGCTGATCAACATCGGCACGCTCGCGGCGTTCTCGATGGTGTCGATCGCCGTGCTCGTGCTGCGCCGCACGCACCCCGAGCTGCCGCGCGCGTTCCGCTGCCCGGGCGTGCCCGTGGTGCCGATCCTCGCGGTCGCGTCGTGCCTGTTCCTGATGCTGAATCTGCAGGCCGTCACGTGGGCCGCGTTCGCCATCTGGCTCGTGATCGGCCTCGTGATCTACTTCCTGTACTCGCGGCACCACTCGAAGCTCGCGCACGGCCACCCCGACGCGCACTGAGCGCCGTCATGGCGCGATGACGCCTCCCGCGCGGGGCCGCTGCCGGCCCCGCACGCCCCCTTCTCTCCCGCCCCCTCGGCGCCCGCGCGATCACTGTCCGATCGTCGCGAAATCTTGCCCGATCCTCCGGATTTGCCCGCGCGAGCCGCGCGCCGCCTGCACGCGCGCGCCGGGCGGTTCATAATCCCGCCATCGAACGACGGCGCCGCGCGGCGGGCCGTCCGGCAACAGGAAAAACGATGGAAAGCGTCGATCTCGATGTACTGAAATCCAGCGCGCGCTGGCTCGAAGAAGGGCGGCGCGTGCTGCTCGTGACGGTCGTGAAAACGTGGGGCTCGTCGCCGCGCCCCGAAGGCGCGATGCTCGCGGTGCGCGAGGACGGCCTCGTGGTCGGCTCCGTGTCCGGCGGATGCATCGAGGACGACCTGATCGCCCGCGTGCATGCGAGCGGCATCGCGGCCGATGCGCGCCCGGAAGCGCTCAAGTACGGCGTGACCGCCGAGGAAGCGCACCGCTTCGGGCTGCCGTGCGGCGGCACGATCCAGCTGGTGCTCGAACCGCTCACGCGCGACAGCGGGATCGCCGCGCTGTGCGCGCAGATCGAGGCCGGCCACCTCGTCACGCGCACGATGACGCTCGCGACCGGCCGCGCGTCGCTGTCGCCCGCGCAGGCGACCGACGGGCTCGCGTTCGACGGCGAACGGCTCGTGACGATCCACGGGCCGCGCTACCGGATGCTCGTGATCGGCGCCGGCCAGTTGTCGCGCTATCTGTGTCAGATCGCGGTCGGGCTCGACTACCAGGTGACGGTGTGCGATCCGCGCGACGAATACACGGATGCGTGGGACGTGCCGGGCACGCGCGTCGTGCACTCGATGCCCGACGACACGGTGCTCGACATGAAGCTCGATGCGCGTTCGGCCGTGATCGCGCTCACGCACGACCCGAAGCTCGACGATCTCGCGCTGATGGAGGCGCTGAAGACGCCCGCGTTCTACGTGGGCGCGCTCGGCTCGCGGCGCAACAACGCGGCGCGGCGCGAGCGGCTGCGCGAATTCGACCTGAGCGAAGCGGAACTGGCCCGGCTGCACGGGCCGGCCGGCATCTACATCGGCAGCCGGACGCCGCCGGAAATCGCGATCTCGATCCTGGCCGAGATCACCGCCGCGAAGAACAACGTGTCGCTGCCGACGATCCTGCAGGTCGAAGGCGCGAAGGCCGCGCGCGAAATCGCGGCGAACGGCGGCGCGGCCTGCGGCCTCTGACCCGCGGCGGCGGGCGGCCGTGCTCGCGCCGGGCGCCGGCGCCGGCCGGCGCGATCGTCGATCAGGTCAGGCCGGCAGCCAGCGCGGCGGCAACCGAACCGACCACCAGCACGACGCCGACCGTGCGGCGCTTGTTCAGCTCGGTCCACAGCAGCACGCCCGTCAGCGACAGCAGGATCAACGAACCTGCGATCGTATCCATCAGCAGCACCCAGCCGAGGTTCATCCCGACGCCGCGATGCAGGTTGTTCAGCGTCGTCAGGAACGTGTTGCCCGTGCGTTTCACCGACACGTAGCCGTTGCCGACCCAGTACTCGGCCTGCAGGTTCTGGTGCGGCCCGAACACGCCGAATTGCCAGTGCTCGGGCTGCATCACGCGCTTGTCGCCCCACGCGACGGCCTGCGCCGGCTCCTTGCGCATGCGGCCGGGCTTGCCGTCGAAATGCAGTTCCTGCTGCAGCCACTTCGTCATCGCGGCGGGCGTCTTCGGCACCGGATCCGGCAGCGCGACCTGCATCTCCTCGACCTGCGGCTCGCCGGTCGGAATCTTCAGCGGCGGCGCGCGGTGATTCAGCACCACGCCGGTCACCCCGAACAGCAGCCCGAGCACCGCGCCCCACAGCCCGACCCAGCCGTGCACCTTGCGCAGCCACTTGATGAAGGTCGCGCGGCGCGAGCGCTGGCGGCGCGCGGCCAGTTCGTCGTCGCTCAGCGGGCGGCCCGCCGGGTGCAGCATGGTGACGCCGGCGCGCGGCATGCCCGTCTTCGGCGGGTCGATCGTTTCGGGCGCGTTCACGCGAAAGGTTCCATTCGTTCAAAACAACGGGCGGCGCGCAGGAAGTGCGCACCGCCCGGGCAGCATGAAAATGAGAATGGATATCATTACATAAATCAAAAGCCGGCTCAATCCGTGCGCGTGCGGAACGGCGGGTTCCCTGCGCGCCGGAACGCGAAAGAAAGGTGTCCGTTGCAGCACGAAGCCAATCGATCGGCGCACGATGCCGGCGGAATGATCCCGCCGACCACGAGCCGCATGTCGCAAGAAGCCGCGCGACGGCAGGCCGTTCAGCGCAACGGCGGCAGCGGGAAGCGCGGCGCGGCCGCGTCCGGCGCGGGCTCGGTGCGATCGAGCGCGTACAGCCATGCGAGCAGATCGGCGACCGCCTGATAGAGCTGCGGCGGGATCCGGTCGTCGAGATCGACCTGCATCAGCAGCGACACCATCTCCGGTGCCGTATGCACGTACAGCCCCGCGTCGTGTGCGCGCGCGACGATCATCTCGGCGAGCACGCCGTAGCCCTTCGCGACCACCCGAGGCGCCGCGTCGCCGCCCTTCGGGTCGTAGACGAGCGCGGCCGCGCGCTTGCGGGACGTCATGCTCATCACAGCGCCTCGTCGTCGTCGCCCGGCACCCGCACGTCGGCCGCGCCGCGCGCGTACGCGGCGGCGGCGGCCTGGGCGGCAAAGAGGTCGAAGCCGTCCGGCCCGTCGTCGACCGCGCGAATCGACAGCCCGCCCACCTTGAGCCCCGAACCCTCGAGCCGCTGCCGCAGCGCGGCTTCGTTGCGCGTGAGGCGGTCGGCGCCCGTCTGGTTCGCGCGTAGCCGCGCGACGAGCTGTGCGCCGTTCAGCACCAGCTCGGCGTCCACCGTGCCGAGCGAGGGCAGCGTCAGCGTCAGGCGCGTGCGCCACGCGATGCCGTCGCCCGTGTCGTCGTCACCGCCGCCGCGCGGTGCACGGTGGCCCGGCTCGTCGGGTTCGATCGTCCAGTCGAGCCGCGCGCCGGGCCACGCCTCGCCGGTCCAGCGAAACTGGTCGGTCGCGAGCGCATCGAGCTGCTGCCGAACGAGCGGCACGGCGGCCGGGTGCACGGGCGCGAGCGGTTGCGCCTGCGGGTCGGACGATGCGGCGGCCAGCCCGGCACGCGCGGGCGTCCAGTGGGCATCGGCGTGCGCGGCCAGCGGATCGGCGGCGTCGGGCGGCGACGATGCGCCCGGCCGGGCGGCCGCCGGCGCGGCCTGGGCGGGGTCGCGCGCAGGCGCGCCGCCCTGGGCCGGCGGTTGCGCGGTGGCCCGCGCGGCGGCGGGCAGCGGCGGGCGCGGTGCGAGCAATTCGTCGAGCACGTCGGTCGGCTCGCGCGGGACGGCTTCCGGGTCGGCCGGCGCGGGCGCGGGCGCGAGCGCGGTCGCGAGGCGCGCCTGCGGCTCGCGCATCAGTGCCGCGAGCGGCCGCTGGCCGGCCAGCCATTGCGCGAGATGGGATTCGTAGAAGAGGCCGCTTTCGCTCACGGCCTGCGCCAACGCCGCCCGCAACGCAGCGACCGGCGGCGGCGCGGCCGCATCGCGCGCCGCTGCCGTGGACGACGCTTCAGCGGAAGCCGGCGTGGAAGACGCAGCGGGACCGGACGCAGCCGGCGCGCGCGCCGGCACGGGCGTCTCGGTGAGCAGCACGGTGGGATCGGCGAGCAGCGGCAGCCGGCCGACGATCGCCGGCGTCGCGTCGCCGCCCGAGCGCGAGATCGCGTCGAGCACGCGCCCGACGTCGGACAGCGCGGTCTGCGTGGAAGCGGGCGGCGCGGCGCTCGGGCTGCCGGCCGGCGGCGAGGACGACGCGCCGGCGCCGGGCGTGCCGACCTGCGAGGCCGCGCCGCCGCCCGCCGGCGCCGATACGGTGCCGGTCAGCAGGCTGTCGAGGCGGCTCGCCAGCAGCGCGGCCGCAACGGAGTCGATACCGGTCATGATCGAAGCCTGCCTATATCAGCCACATCGTTGCGAATCGGGGCGCGGCACGCCGGTGCCGCCCGCGGGACCGGCACGCGCCGCGTGCGGCGCCGGGCCCGGGCGCCCCGCACCCGCCTCCGGACCACGGCCCTACCCGCGCGCGCGGTACAGATCGGTCAATACCTGGGTGGAGCGCCGCGCCTCGAACAGCGCGGACAGCCGCGCGACGTCGGGACTCGCGAGATCGCGGATCGCGGCGTCGTCGGCCAGGATGCGACGGATCAGGTCGAGCTTGCGGCCGAGATCCGACTCGTCGAGCGCGACGCCCGGATCGGCCTCCTTCAACCCGTCGACGAGTTGCATGAATTCGGCCTGCAACTCCGGCAACGCGCTCCAGTCGGCGTCGCGCGCGGCGCACAGCATCCGGCCCGACACGGCGGCGAGCGCCTCGTAACGCGCGAAGTATTCGGCCTTGTGATTCATCGTGATGCTTCCGCTACCTGTTGCGCGGCCATCCGCGCGACTTCCGGGGCGATGCCCGTCCATGCTTCCTCGAGCGTCGCGAGCAGGCGGTCGACCTCGACCAGCATCGCGTCGCTCGCCTGCGTGTTCGCTTCCAGCAGGCGCCGGCCGATATACGCATACAGCGCATCGAGCCGGTCGGCGATCTGGCCGCCCGCGTCGCGGTTCAGCGACGCCTGCAGGCCGCTCTCGACGATCCGGATCGCCTTGCCGATCGCCTCGCCGCGCCCGGACACGTTGTCCTGCTGCAAATGCATGCGCGCCAGTGCGATCGCCTGCCGTGCGCCCTGGTACAGCATCGCGATCAGCCGGTGCGGGGAGGCGCCCATCACCCCCGTCTCGACGCCGACACGCGCGTACGCATTGGCTCCAGCGTGTCCTGGGGAAAACATGCGCTTCTCCTTGTTATTTGCGTTGGCTAGTCAGGAGCCGCGGCCGTGCGTTGCACGGGACGGCCTTCACCGGAGTTATCGGAAGGGATTTGAAAAGCTTTAGGTGCGCGGAGGCTGCCGTCGGGCAAGCGATGCCGGCCGCCCGCCTCACCCGGCAAGCCCCGAGCCGTCGCCGGACGGCCGTCCCCGGATGGCCGTCACACCGCCATCTGCATGATGTCGTTGTAAGCGCTCACCAACTTGTTGCGGACCTGGAGCCCGAACTGGAAGCCGATATTGGCCTTCTGCATGTCGACCATCACGTCGTTCAGCGAGATGTTCGGCGCGCCGACCTCGAACGCCTTCGCCTCGCCAAGCGCGTGCTGCTGGTCGCCGCTGATCTTGTCGAGCGATGCCTTCATCGCGCTCGCGAACGTGCCGGCCGTCGCCGCGCCCGCGCCGGCCAGCGCCGCCGTCGGGCTCGCGACGCCGCCGGACGCCTGCGCGGCCATCGACTGCATCTGTTGCAACACCGAACCGATTCCGCTGACGTTCGCAGTCATGCTGTCCCCAGACATAGAGAAGAGACCCGGACACACCGGGCGACCCGCCGGCGCCGCACCACGCGCACCATGCCGGATCGCGACAAAGGATAGCAGCGCGGTGCGCGTCAAAGCCGCGAAAGTACGGGGGAAACCCCGCTCTTTTCGGTCGATCGGAGTGCGCCGCGGGTCCCGATAATCGCATCGTGTCATTGTCCGCCCGCTCGTCCGAGCGAGCTCAGTCGTCCCGCTCCGGAGAAACTCGACGCATGGATTCGCAGGCCAACTCGCTGATCAACCCAGACGCCCGCGCGGGCCTCAGCCCGGTGCCCGGCGCCGCCGCGGCCGCCGCGTTGCCGGGCGCGGGCGGCGCAGGCGCAGGCGCGGACTTCGGGCTTGGCGGCTTCGCGGAACGCATTCCCGGCATCTCGCGGATGAAGGGCAACCCGAAGCTGCCGTTCGTGATCGCCGTCGCGTTCGCCATCGCCGCGATCACCGCGCTCGTGCTGTGGAGCCGGGCGCCCGACTACCGCGTGCTGTACAGCAACCTGTCGGACCGCGACGGCGGCGCGATCATCGCCGCGCTCCAGCAGGCAAACGTTCCCTACAAGTTCGCCGATGCCGGCGGCGCGATCCTCGTGCCGTCGAGCCAGGTGCACGAGACGCGCCTGAAACTCGCCGCGATGGGGCTGCCCAAGGGCGGCTCGGTCGGCTTCGAGCTGATGGACAACCAGAAATTCGGCATCAGCCAGTTCGCCGAGCAGATCAACTACCAGCGCGCGCTCGAAGGCGAGCTGCAGCGCACCATCGAATCGATCAATGCCGTGCGCGGCGCGCGCGTGCATCTCGCGATTCCGAAGCCGTCGGTGTTCGTGCGCGACAAGGAAGCGCCGAGCGCGTCGGTGTTCGTCGACCTCTACCCGGGCCGCGTGCTCGACGAGGGCCAGGTCCAGGCGATCACGCGGATGGTGTCGTCCGGCGTGCCGGACATGCCGGCCAAGAACGTGACGATCGTCGACCAGGACGGCAACCTGCTGACCCAGACCGCATCCGCTTCCGGCCTCGACGCGAGCCAGCTCAAGTACGTGCAGCAGGTCGAGCACAACACGCAGAAGCGCATCGACGCGATCCTCGCGCCGATCTTCGGCGCCGGCAACGCGCGCTCGCAGGTCAGCGCGGATCTCGATTTCTCGAAGATCGAGCAGACCTCGGAAAGCTACGGCCCGAACGGCACGCCGCAGCAGGCCGCGATCCGCAGCCAGCAGACCAGCAGCGCGACCGAACTCGCGCAGGGCGGCGCGTCCGGCGTGCCGGGCGCGCTGTCGAACACGCCGCCGCAGCCGGCCTCCGCGCCGATCGTCGCCGGCAACGGCCAGAACGCGCCGCAGACCACGCCGGTCAGCGACCGCAAGGACCAGACGACCAACTACGAGCTCGACAAGACGATCCGCCATACCGAACAGCCGATGGGCAGCGTGAAGCGGCTGTCGGTGGCGGTCGTCGTCAACTACCAGCCGGTGGCCGACGCGAAGGGCCACGTGACGATGCAGCCGCTGCCGCCCGCGAAGCTCGCGCAGGTCGAACAACTCGTGAAGGACGCGATGGGTTACGACGCGAAGCGCGGCGACTCGGTGAACGTCGTGAACAGCGCGTTCTCGACCGTGACCGACCCGTACGCCGACCTGCCGTGGTGGCGCCAGCCCGACGTGATCGCGATGGCGAAGGAAGCCGCGAAGTGGCTCGGCATCGCGGCGGCCGCGGCGGCGCTCTACTTCATGTTCGTGCGCCCGGCGATGCGCCGCGCGTTCCCGCCGCCCGAGCCGGCCGCGCCGGCGCTCGCGGCGCCGGAGGACACGGTCGCGCTCGACGGCCTGCCCGCGCCAGAGAAGGCGGCGGAGGAAGCCGATCCGCTGCTGCTCGGCTTCGAAAACGAGAAGAACCGCTACGAACGCAACCTCGACTACGCGCGCACGATCGCCCGCCAGGATCCGAAGATCGTCGCCACCGTCGTGAAGAACTGGGTGTCCGATGAACGCTGAAGGCTTGACCAAGAGCGCGCTGCTGCTGATGTCGATCGGCGAGGAAGAGGCCGCGCAGGTATTCAAGTTCCTCGCGCCGCGCGAGGTTCAGAAGATCGGCGTGGCGATGGCCGCGCTGAAGAACGTCACGCGCGAGCAGGTCGAGGACGTGCTGCAGGAGTTCGTGAAGGAAGCCGAGCAGCACACCGCGCTGTCGCTCGATTCGAACGAGTACATCCGCTCGGTGCTGACGAAGGCGCTCGGCGAGGACAAGGCCGGCGTGCTGATCGACCGCATCCTGCAGGGTAGCGACACGAGCGGCATCGAGGGCCTCAAATGGATGGATTCGGCCGCGGTGGCCGAACTGATCAAGAACGAGCATCCGCAGATCATCGCGACGATCCTCGTGCACCTCGACCGCGACCAGGCGTCGGAAATCGCGTCGTGCTTCACCGAACGGCTGCGTAACGACGTGCTGCTGCGGATCGCGACGCTCGACGGCATCCAGCCGGCCGCGCTGCGCGAGCTCGACGACGTGCTCACCGGCCTGCTGTCCGGCAGCGACAACCTGAAGCGCAGCCCGATGGGCGGCATCCGCACCGCGGCCGAGATCCTGAACTTCATGACGAGCGTGCACGAGGAAGGCGTGCTCGAAAGCGTGCGCCAGTACGACGCCGATCTCGCGCAGAAGATCATCGACCAGATGTTCGTGTTCGAGAACCTGCTCGACCTCGAGGATCGCGCAATCCAGATGATCCTCAAGGAAGTCGAGTCCGAAACGCTGATCATCGCGCTCAAGGGCGCGCCGCCCGCGCTGCGCCAGAAGTTCCTCGCGAACATGTCGCAGCGCGCGGCCGAACTGCTCGCCGAGGATCTCGACGCGCGCGGCCCGGTACGCGTGTCCGACGTCGAGACGCAGCAGCGCCGCATCCTGCAGATCGTGCGCAACCTCGCCGAGAGCGGCGCGATCGCGATCGGCGGCAAGGCGGAAGACGCCTATGTCTGATTCGGCGAGCGATCGCGTGGGCACCCTCACCGCGTACCAGCGGTGGGAGATGGCGTCGTTCGACCCGCCGCCGCCCCCGCCGCCGCCCGACGACGCGGCGGCCGCTGCGGCCGCGCTCGCCGAGGAGTTGCAGCGCGTGCGCGACGCCGCGCACGCCGAAGGCCATGCGGCCGGCCACGTCGAAGGCCAGGCGCGCGGCTACCAGGCCGGTTTCGAACAGGGCCGCGAACAGGGTTTCGAGGCCGGCCAGGCCGAAGCGCGCGAACAGGCCGCGCAACTGGCGGCGCTCGCCGCGTCGTTTCGCGAAGCCGTCTCGGCCGTCGAACACGATCTCGCGTCCGACCTCGCGCAGCTCGCCCTCGACATCGCGCAGCAGGTCGTGCGCCAGCACGTGAAGCACGACCCGGCCGCGCTGGTCGCCGCCGTGCGCGACGTGCTCGCGGCCGAACCGGCGCTCGCCGGCGCGCCGCATCTCGCGGTGAATCCGGCCGACCTGCCCGTCGTCGAGGCGTATCTGCAGGACGACCTCGACACGCTCGGCTGGAACGTGCGCACCGACGCGTCGATCGAGCGCGGCGGCTGCCGCGCGCACGCCGCGACCGGCGAGGTCGACGCGACGCTGCCCACGCGCTGGCAGCGCGTCGCCGCCGCGATCGGCAAGGTGAGCACGTGGTGACGCGCTCGCCCGACGCGCTCGCGCACGACGGCATGACGCCGCTCGAACGCGAGCTCGCGCTTGCGTCGTTCGGGCCGGCTGCCCCGCACGATCCCGCATTCGACGCCTCGCCGCACGCGGCATCCGAGGCCGCCGGCGCCGCCCCGCGCGCGCCGCACAATCCGCACCTCGCGCACTGGCGCACGCACCTGAACGGGCTCGCCGCACGCAGCCACCGCGCGCTGCCGCTGCGGCCGTGCGGCCGCCTCACGCGCGCGGCCGGCCTCGTGCTCGAGGCGATCGGGCTGCGCCTGTCGGTCGGCGCCGAATGCACGATCGAACTGCCGCCCGGCAGCACGCTGCCGCACGCGCAAGCCGAAGTCGTCGGCTTCGCCGGCGACCGCCTGTTCCTGATGCCGACCACCGACGTCGCCGGCGTGCTGCCCGGCGCACGCGTGTGGCCGCTCGAGGCCGCGCCCGTCGCCGATCCGCTCGCGGGCGCGAAGCGGCTGCCGGTCGGCTGGGAAATGCTCGGGCGCGTCGTCGACGCATCGGGCCGCCCGCTCGACGGCCTCGGCCCGCTCGCGTCGAAAGTCGACGCGCCGCTGTCGGCGCCGTCGATCAACCCGCTCGATCGCGAGCCGATCCACCATGTGCTCGACGTCGGCGTGCGCGCGATCAACGCGCTGCTCACCGTCGGCCGCGGCCAGCGGATGGGCCTGTTCGCCGGCTCCGGCGTCGGCAAGTCGGTGCTGCTCGGCACGATGGCGCGCTACACGAGCGCGGAAGTGATCGTGATCGGGCTGATCGGCGAACGCGGCCGCGAAGTGAAGGAATTCATCGAGCAGATCCTCGGCGAGGACGGGCTCGCGCGCTCGGTCGTCGTCGCCGCGCCGGCCGACGTGTCGCCGCTGCTGCGGATGCAGGGCGCCGCGTACGCGACGTCGCTCGCCGAGTACTTCCGCGACCAGGGCAAGCACGTGCTGCTGCTGATGGATTCGCTGACGCGCTATGCGATGGCGCAGCGCGAGATCGCGCTGGCGATCGGCGAGCCGCCCGCGACGAAGGGCTATCCGCCGTCGGTGTTCGCGAAACTGCCCGCGCTCGTCGAGCGCACCGGCAACGGGCCCGAAGGCGGCGGCTCGATCACCGCGTTCTACACGGTGCTGACCGAAGGCGACGACCAGCAGGACCCGATCGCCGATTCGGCGCGCGCGATCCTCGACGGCCACATCGTGCTGTCGCGCGCGCTCGCCGAGGCCGGCCACTATCCCGCGATCGACATCGAGGCGTCGATCAGCCGCGCGATGACCGCGCTGATCGACGAAACGCATCTCGACCACGTGCGGCAGTTCAAGCAGATGCTGTCGCGCTACCAGCGCAATCGCGACCTGATCGCGGTCGGCGCCTACGCACCCGGCCGCGACGCGCAGCTCGACCGCGCGATCGCGCTTTACCCGCGCATCGAGGCCTTCCTGCAGCAGGGCTTTCGCGAATGCGCGCCGTTCGCATCGAGCCTCACCGCGCTCGATGCGCTGTTCGACGCTTACGGAGGCTGATCCCGATGGCCCACGGCTTTCCCCTTCAGTTGCTGCTCGACCGTGCGCAGGAAGACCTCGACTCGGCCGCGAAGCAGCTCGGCACCGCGCAGCGCGACCGCACCGCGGCGGCCGAACAGCTCGACGCGCTGCTGCGCTACCGCGACGAATATCACGCGCGCTTCGCGCAATCCGCGCAGAGCGGGATGCCGGCCGGCAACTGGCGCAATTTCCAGGCGTTCATCGACACGCTCGATGCGGCGATCGCACAGCAGCGCACCGTGCTCGCCGCGGCCGACGTCCGCATCGACGAGGCGCGCCCGAACTGGCAGCAGAAGAAACGGACCGTCGGCTCGTATGAAATCCTGCAGGCGCGCGGCGTCGCGCAGGAGGCGAAGCGCGACGCCCGGCGCGAACAGCGCGACGCCGACGAACATGCCGCGAAGATCCTGCGCATGCGGGCCGACGCGGCCCGCTCGTCGTAACCGACCACCGCCTTCGAACGAGAGAACCGTCATGCCTCCCCTGCCCCTGCTCGGCGCGCTGCTCGACACCGCCGGCGCCGCACTCAAGGCCACCCGCGGCCCGGGCGCGTCCGCCACTGCCAACGATGCGCCGGCTGCCGCGAGCGCCGTGCCGTTCGCGCAGACGCTGAAGCAAAGCGTCACCACGCGCGGCGACACGGCCAGCACCGGTGCGCCGGACGTGCCGGCCAAACAGGCTGCGTCGAAGCCGGCCGCCGGTGCGAAGCCGTCCGGCACGGACGACGACGACGCAACCGACGCCACGGCCGCGAACGCCACCGCCACCGCCAACCCCGATGCCGCCGCGCTCGCGGCTGCCGCGGCCGTGCAGGCGCAACTGCAGGCGCGCCCGGACACCGCGACGCCGGCCGACGCGACGACCACGGCCGCGGCGGCTGGCGCTGCCGCCGCGCAAAAGACGGCCGTGCCGGGCCAGCCGGACGCCGCGGCCACGCTCGCCGACCATGCAACCCAGGACGCAGCCGCCCTGCCAACCGACCCGGCATCGAGCCGCGACGCGCTGCAAGCGGCGCTCGCCAAGCTGACGGGTGGTGCGAACGCGATTGCGATGCCTGCGACCGGCACGAGCGCCACCGCCACGCCGACGGCGCCGGCCGCGACCACGTCGAACGCCGCCGCGCCGCTCACGCCGAAAGTCCCGACCTTCGACCGTACGCTCGCCGACGCGAAAGGCGCGCTCGCCACCCAGCAGACGCCGGCCCAGGTCACGCCGCAGACGCTGCAGGCCGACGCGAACGCGCAATCCGGCGCACAGCACGCGCTCGCGGCAGCCGGCAACGCAACCGACCCGGCCGCCAGCGCGACGCTCGCGGCAGGCGCGGCGGCCACGGCCGCCGCGCAGGCGAACCTGCAACTGTCGCCGGCTGCCGGTGCGATCGCCGCCGCCAACGCGCACGCGCTCGCGCCGCACGTCGGCACGGCCGACTGGACGGATGCGCTGAGCCAGAAGGTCGTGTTCCTGTCGAATGCGCACCAGCAGAGCGCCGAGCTGACGCTCAACCCGCCCGATCTCGGGCCGCTGCAGGTCGTGCTGCGCGTCGCGGACAATCACGCGCACGCGCTGTTCGTGTCGCAGCACGCGCAGGTGCGCGACGCGGTCGAAGCCGCGCTGCCGAAGCTGCGCGAGGCGATGGAAGCGGGCGGGCTCGGGCTCGGCAGCGCGACCGTCAGCGACGGCGGCCTCGCGTCGCAGCAACAGCAGCAAAACCCGCAGCAGACTTTCGCCGGCGGCCAGCCGTCGCGACGCGGGAACGGCGGACCGTCAGCCGTCGATGCACCCGTCGACGCCGCGCGATCCGCACCGGTCGCCGCACCCGTGAGCCGCGCCGGCCTCGTCGATACGTTTGCCTGAGCATGGTCGCTGCCGTGCGCGCGCCGCGTCTAGCGACCGTGCACCGCCGCGGCCGCCTCGCCGCGCGGCACGCCGCCCTTGCGCGCCGCGGCGATGAAGTCCGCCGCGCGTTCGCCGATCATCACCGACGGCGCATTCGTGTTCCCGCCGACCAGCGTCGGCATCACCGACGCATCCACCACGCGCAATCCGTCGACGCCGCGCACGCGCAGTTGCGGATCGACGACCGCGCGCGCATCCGAGCCCATCCGGCAGGTGCCGACCGGGTGATAGATCGTGTCCGCATGCGCGACGATCGTCGCGCGCAGCTCCGCTTCGCTCTGGTCCGGCCGCGTGTACAGCTCGCGCCCGCCCTGCGACGCCAGCGGCGCCTGCGACAGGATGCGGCGCATCGCCTGCGTGCCGCGCACCAGCAGGTCGAGGTCGCGTGAATCGCTGAAGAAGCGCGGATCGATCAGCGGCGCATCGCGCGCATCGCCGCTCGCGAGCGCGACCGTGCCGCGGCTGAACGGCCGCAGTGCGCACACGTGCAGCGAATAGCCGAAGCCCCAGTGCATCTTGCGGTTGTGATCGTCGACGAGCGCCGTGCAGAAATGCAGTTGCAGGTCGGGACGCTCGAGCGACGGGTCGCTCTTGATGAAGCCGCCGGCCTCCGCGACGTTGCTCGTCATCATCCCCGTGCGGCGCGAGAAATAGCGCACGAGCGCCGGCGTCATCTTCGCGATGCCGCGCAGGCACACGCCGACCAGCTCCGACGAATTCACGCGCGTGTTGATGATGAAGTCGATGTGGTCGATCAGGTTCGCGCCGACGTCCGGCGCATCGTGCACGACCGCGATCCCGTGCCGGCGCAACTGCTCGGCCGGGCCGATCCCCGAACACATCAGCAGTTGCGGCGAATTGAACGCGCCGGCCGACAGGATCACTTCCGCACGCGCGCCGAGCGTCTCGAGCCGCCCGTCGCGCGACACGACGACGCCGACCGCGCGCTTGCCGTCGAAGCCGACGCGCAGCACCGTCGCATCGGTGATCACGTGCAGGTTCGGCCGGTTGCGGCCGTAGATATACGCGCGCGCCACGCTGCAGCGCGAGCCGTCGCGATGCGTGACCTGATAGAAGCCGACGCCTTCCTGCGTCGCGCCGTTGAAGTCGTCGTTCAGCGGATAGCCGGCCGCATGCGCGGCCTGGATGAATCGTTCGGAGAACGGATTGCGAAAGCGCAGATCGGACACCGTGAGCGGGCCGTCCGCGCCGTGCCATGCATCCGCGCCGCGCTCGTTGCCTTCCGCGCGGCGGAAATACGGCAGCACGTCCTGCCAGCCCCAGCCCGTCGCGCCCAGTTGCGCCCACTCGTCGTAGTCGCCCGGGTGGCCGCGCGTATAGATCATCGCGTTGATCGCGCTCGAGCCGCCCATCCCGCGCCCGCGCGGCTGGTAACCGCGCCGCCCGCCGAGGCCCGGCTGCGGCACCGTCTCGTAGCCGTAGTTCGTGCCGAGCTTGAACGGCACCAGCGCCGCGATGCCGACCGGCATGTTGACGAGCAGATTGCGCTCCGTATGCGAGCCGGCCTCGATCAGCGCGATCGTCGCATCGGGGCAGGCATCGGCGAGACGGCCGGCAAGGCTCGCTCCGCCCGAACCTCCGCCCACGATGATGTAGTCGTATTGCATGTCACGTCTCCGTCGTGTCATGGAGGTCGCCCGGCACTGCCGCGCGACCGTGTCTCCTCTTTGGAGGGTCTGTTTGCAGATGGAACACGCATGCGAATGCCCGAAATCGCTCGTAGGGCAAGGAGCGACGAGCGACGCCGCCATACGCCCCGAAGGAAGTCCCCTTGGCGGACGGGCGATTTCGGGCATTCCCGTGACATGATCTTTTCAATTTGGGGTTGCCACGAGAACGGCCGCTCGCCGCGTTGTGCTCCTTGGCGATACGTCGGTATTCGCGGCGTCGCGTGCCTCGTGAGCGGCCGTTCTCGCGGCAACGCATGCGTGTTCCATCTGCAAACAGACCCTCGGGGCATTGTAGGAATGGCCGTCCCGTGCGCGGCGCGCCGATTCAAGAGCGATTCCTCTAAACGCCCGCGTGAACTAAATTTAAGATGTGTCGATGCGCTTCGCGCGATGCACCGGCCACGAGAAGCCGATTCGTCGCGAAACGGGAAGAATGACGATGCAGCGCCAGATCCTGCAGGCCGCGTGCCGACCGGGTGATCCAGAGGTCAAGCGCGCGGCCCGCATTTCATTTCAAACGGCGGCCCGCGCGACGCTGCGCGGCGTGATGCGCGCCCTCGGTCGAAATCGAACGGCGCGTGTCGTCGCCGACCGTTTGGACGGTGTCTCGGCGCCGTCGCACGACGCGCGGCGACACGCCGTCACGGACCCGTCGCGCGACGCTGCCGCGGTGCACCGGCACACGCTCGCAAGACGGCGTCGCGTGCCCGCGCGTCACCGCATCGAGCCGTGCTCGCCTGCCGTGCGGCACGACTTTCGGACACGGACACCGTCGCGCGGATACGACGCCGGCCGCATGCATCAACCGGTTTTCGAGCACCCGTCGCATCCGGCCCCGTGCCGCGCGACACGCATCACCCGATCCGCGTCGCCGCGCTCGCCGAGCGTGCGGCGTGACGGCCGGCCGACCAGCCAGGCCCAACTGGAGGAGACGACATGAAGAACGACCTGCCCGAACTGGCTCCGCAAGCACGCCCGTCGGTCGATGCGCTGACGTCGCTGCTGCACGACCAGCGCGCGGCGTACCTGCGCGCACCGTACCCGGCGTGGGACACGCGTGCGCAGCACCTGCGCGCGCTGCGCACGATGCTGATCGACCATGCGGATGCGCTCGCCGACGCGATCAGCGCCGATTTCGGCCATCGCGCGAAGCAGGAAGTGCTGCTGTCGGAAATCTGGATGGCGAAGGAAGAGATCGACGACGCGCTGAAGCACGGCAAGCGCTGGATGAAGCCGATCCGCAAGCCGATGAACAAATGGCTGCGCCCGGCGCGCGCGAAGGTCGTGCCGCAGCCGCTCGGCGTGATCGGCATCGTCGTGCCGTGGAACTACCCGGTGCTGCTCGCGGCCGGCCCGCTGATCTGCGCGCTCGCCGCCGGCAACCGCGCGATCATCAAGATGTCCGAACTGACGCCGCGCACGTCGGCGCTGTTCGAGCAGCTCATCGGCAAGACCTTCACGCGCGACCACGTCGCGGTCGTCAACGGCGACGCGGAGGTCGGCGCCGCATTCAGCGCGCTGCCGTTCGATCATCTGCTGTTTACCGGCTCCACGCAGGTCGGCCGCCACGTGATGCGCGCGGCCGCCGACAACCTCACGCCCGTCACGCTCGAGCTCGGCGGCAAGTCGCCGGCGATCATCGGCCCGAATGCGCGCTTCGACGCGGCCGTCGACGCGATCGTCGCCGGCAAGACGCTGAACGCCGGCCAGACCTGCATCGCGCCCGACTACGTGCTGCTGCCGCGCGGGATGGAAGGCGCGTTCATCGAACGCGCGCGAACCCGCTTCGCGAAGCTGTATCCGGACCTGTCGGCCAACGGCGACTACACGACGATCGTGTCACCGCGCCACTACGCGCGTCTGCAGCAACTCGCGAGCGACGCGCAGGCGGGCGGCGCGCAGCTGCATCCGCTGTCCGACGCGCAGTCCGATCCCGTGTCGCGCCGCTTCGTGCCGTGCGCGCTCACGCGGGTGCCGGCCGCGTCGCAACTGATGCAGGAGGAAATCTTCGGGCCGCTGCTGCCGCTCGTGCCGTACGAACGGCTCGACGAAGCGATCGCATACGTCAACGCGCGCCCGCGTCCGCTTGCGCTGTACCTGTTCGACGAGGATGGCGGCACGGTCGACCGCGTGATGCACGAAACGATCTCCGGCGGCGTAACGGTCAACGAAACGCTGATGCACATCGCGTGCGGCAGCTTGCCGTTCGGCGGCGTCGGCGCGAGCGGCATGGGCGCGTATCACGGCTACGACGGCTTCGTCACGTTCTCGAAGATGAAGCCCGTGCTCACGCAGGCGCGGCTGAACGCGCGCAACCTGCTCGCGCCGCCATACGGCAAGCGCTTCGCCGCGCTGATCAAGCTGATGCTGAAGTTCTGAGGTAGACGGGCCGCGCGCGTCGCGCCGCGGCCCTTGCCGCACGGCATGGGATGCCGCGCACGCAGCCGTCGTCCATCACACGGGCCAGAGCGGCCCTTCCTGCATCGCGCCGATCTGCTCGCGCAATTCGAGCACGCGCGCTTCCCAGTAACGATGCGTGTTGAACCACGGGAACGCGGCCGGAAACGCCGGGTCGTCCCAGCGCCGCGCGAGCCACGCCGCATAGTGGATCAGCCGCAGCGTCCGCAGCGCTTCGACCAGATGCAGCTCGCGCGGCTCGAATTCGCAGAAATCCTCGTAGCCGGCGAGCAGGTCCGCCAGCGCGCGCGACGCGCCTTCGCGATCGCCCGGCAGCAGCAGCCACAGATCCTGAACGGCCGGCGCCATCCGGCTGTCGTCGAAGTCGACGAAATGCGGGCCGGCATCGGTCCACAGCACGTTGCTCGGATGACAGTCGCCGTGCGTGCGCAGCAGGCGGATCTCGCCCGCGCGCTCGAACGCGGCCTCGACGCCTTCGAGCGCGAGTGCGACCGCGGTCTCGTACGCCGGCCTTACGTCATCCGGAATGAAATCGTGCGCGAGCAGGTAGTCGCGCGGCTCGTAGCCGAACGTACCGATGTCGAGCACGGGACGCGCGGCATACGGCTGCGTCGCGCCGACCGCATGAATGCGGCCGATGAAGCGGCCGAGCCATTCGAGCGTGTCGCTGCGGTCGAGATCGGGTGCGCGGCCGCCGCGCCGCTCGAAGATCGAGAAGCGGAAGCCGTCGAACGCGTGCAGCGTGCGGCCGTCGAAGGCTCGCGCGGGCACCGCCGGAATCTCGTGCGCGGCGAGTTCGGCGACGAACGCATGCTCTTCGAGAATCGCGTCGTCCGACCAGCGCGCCGGGCGATAGAACTTCGCGACGACCGGCGGGCCGTCTTCGATACCGACCTGGTAGACGCGGTTTTCGTAGCTGTTGAGGGCGAGCAGGCGCCCGTCGGTGCGCAGGCCGGCCGGCATCAGCACGCTGTCGAGCGCGTCGAGCACGCACTCGGGCGTGAGGCCGGCGAACGGCGGGCTGGCGGGAGAAGCGGGAGCGGAAGTGGTGTCGGTCATGCCCCGCATTGTGCCGCCAGCCGGACCGAAAGACGAGCGTCCGGTACGAGCGTCCTTAGTGAAGCGCCGCGCCGGCCGGCAAGACGGATTCGCCGGTGTCGATCAGGTCCTCGAGAAAGAACGGCTCGGTGTTGAGTTCTTTCGACTCACCCGGCACGCCCGCGTACCAGGTCACCATGGCCATGTCGCCCAGGATGCGCTGGACGATGCCGCGCGCGCCCTTCGGCACCGCGATATGGGTAGTGCAGACGATCGACCCGATATGCATGATGGTTCCCCACTCTTGAATCTTGAAACCCGGCCCGCTGGCGAGCCGGCAAATGCACGATCCGCGCCGCTCTCGGCGGAGCGTTGCGCGTGATCCCATTGTTCACGGTTTATCGAAGCGCGAAAAGAAGAAGAAGCGGGCGAAGTGCCGCGAATTCGTCGAATGTCTCCAATCAACCACTGCGCCGGGCATGCACTTGCCCGCCCGGTTACCCCCATCATACCCTGTCGAATGCGGCTGCCTACCGAAACCGTCCGGCGCCGCCGCGCACGCGCGATCGACGCAACGCGCGTCCCGCTTCGCTTGCGCCGCGCGCAATCGTCGGAGCACGCCCGCGATCGGCGCTCACATCACGTCCCGCGCGTCGCTTGCCGATCGCCTTCTTCCGTTCGCCGAAAGCTTGCATGCGCATCGGCCAGAGAGCGGGCGCCGTCTTGCATCGCCCCGCCCGCGATGCGCCGCCGCCGACAGCAGTTGCGTTCGACGGCTGCCTTGCGGTACCTTTGGCTTTCATTCGCGTTCAATCGCATTCCGACACGATGCATCCGCTCACGTCCGCCCGCGCAACATCCCGGCCGCAGTTCGACTCGCGGCCGCGGGCGTGCGTGCATCCGTCGGTCCTTCCTCCTCCTGTCGCACCGCCGCGCGTCTGCGCCGCGCCGCCCCCGCCGGCGGCACGCGCCGGCTGACTCGCCGGCTTCTTCGTCTTCCATTCGCCCCGTTGTCTGCACGTGCGTGCGTCATGACGCACGGCACGTTGCCGCGCGCGGATGGAACGTTTCGATCCGTTCGACAGGTGGATTCACATGGTTTCGTTCAAACGCGCGCTTGCCGCGCATGGCGCGACGTCGCTCTTCGTGCTGCTGTGGAGCAGCGGCGCGATCTTCGCTGAACTCGGTTTGCGGCACGCCTCCGCGTTCGCCTTTCTCACTGCCCGTTTCGCGCTCGCCTCACTCGTGCTGATCGTGCTGGCCTTCATGCGCAAACGCTGGCTGCCGCCGCGCGGCGAGCGGCGCATGGCCGCGCTGACCGGATTGCTGATGATGGGCGGCTATTCGATCTTCTATCTGCTCGCGCTCGAGCGCGGCATCGCGCCCGGCGTGCTCGCGACGATCCTCGGCGTGCAGCCGATCCTCACGCTCGCGATCGTCGAGCGGCGCTGGCAGCCGGCGCGCATCGCGGGGCTCGCGCTGTCGCTCGCCGGCCTCGCGCTCGTCGTCGGTCGCGGCGTGAGCGGCGGGACGGGCGGCCTGTCGGCGGCCGGCATCGCGTGCGCGCTCACGGCGCTCGTCGCGCTGACCGTCGGCTCGCTGCTGCAAAAGCGCGTGCGCGCGGCGCCCGCCGACGTGCTGCCGATGCAGAACGCGATCGGCCTCGCGCTGTGCGTCGCGATCGTGCCGTTCCGGCCGGTGTCGTTCGAGCTGAACTGGGCGTTCGTCGTGCCGCTGCTGTGGCTCGGCATCGTGATTTCGGTGATCGCGCAACTGCTGTTCTACCGATTGATGCAGCGCGGCGATCTCGTGAACGTGACGAGCCTGTTCTATCTCGTGCCGGTCGTCACCACGCTGATGGATGCCGCGTGGCTCGGCAACCGGCCCGAGCCGCTCGCGCTCGCCGGCATGGGCGCGATCATCGCCGGGCTCGCGCTCGTGTTCCGCGCGCCGGCCGGCCGCCCGCAATCCGACCGCGCGTGAGCGGGCCGGCCGCCGCGCCCGCGGGTGCGGCGGCCCGTATCGGACACATACGACGATTCCGCGAAAATCGAAAGGAACGGGAAAGATGCGTGCAAGGCGTTCGTCTTGTTCGCACGAAAAATGCGAGATTCCCGGGGCTTTCCGCTGATTTTTAATGGTTCGGATAGCGAAAAACGCCGCCGGTTGCCTATACTCGAATGGACCGGCCTGCTCGTAACGGGCCGGACCAACTAGAAACACCCGGCATGGGGCCGGGGTGAGCGCACGCGTGCCGGCTTCGGCCGATATCCCGCGGGGATGGAGCCGCCAAGGCACGCACTGAAGCGCTCACTTCGGCCGACACTGGAGACACGCATGACGACCTATTTCACGATCGGCGACTTCATCCTGTTGATTCCGATGGCGCTGGCCGGAGCGCTATTTCTCGGCGCGGTGCCGTGCGCCACCCAGTTCCGTCACAACCTGCTGCGCGTACTCGGCGTCATTCTCGGCGTCGGCGTCGCGGTATTGCTCGTTGAAGGCCTGCCCGCGCTGATCTAGCGCCACCGCCGTGCGCGACACACCTCGCTGCACGGCAGCGAGGTGACGCACTGCCTGCGCGTCGACGATACGGCGCGCGATGTTTCGCATGCCGTATCGAGTTCCGGTCAGATCGCCTGATCGGTGGACGGCTTTTCCCACAGATTGATGCCGCCTTCCGTCGCGTAGCGATCGATCTCCGCGAGCTCCTCCGCCGAGAATTCGAGGTTCTTCAACGCACCGAAGTTCTCGCGCACCTGCTCCGCCCGGCTCGCGCCGATCAGCGCGGACGTCACGCGGCCGTCACGCAGCACCCACGCCAGCGCCATCTGCGCGAGGCTCTGCCCGCGCCGTTCGGCGATTGCGTTGAGCTTGCGTACATGCTCGAGGTTGTCCGCGCTCAGGTGCTCCTGCTTCAGCGAGCCGCCGCCCGGCTTGTTCACGCGCGCGTCGGCCGGCACGCCGTTCAGATACTTCGACGTGAGCAAGCCCTGCGCGAGCGGCGTGAACGCGATGCTGCCCGCGCCGACGTCGTCGAGCGTGCCGAGCAGGTCGCGCTCGATCCAGCGGTTCAGCAGGTTGTACGACGGCTGGTGAATCAGCAGCGGCACCTTGTACTGCGCGAGCAGGTCGGCCATCTCGCGCGTCTTCGCGGCCGAGTACGACGAGATGCCGATGTAGAGCGCCTTGCCCTGCTGCACGGCCGAGGCCAGCGCGCCCGCCGTTTCCTCGAGCGGCGTATGCGCGTCGAAACGGTGCGAATAGAAGATGTCGACGTAGTCGAGCCCCATCCGCTGCAGACTCTGATCGAGGCTCGCGAGCACGTACTTGCGCGAGCCGCCGCCGCTGCCGTACGGGCCCGGCCACATGTCCCAGCCGGCTTTCGTCGAGATCAGCAGCTCGTCGCGATACGGCCGGAAATCCTCCTTCAGCAGCCGGCCGAAGTTGGTTTCGGCGCTGCCGTACGGCGGCCCGTAGTTGTTCGCGAGGTCGAAATGGTTGATGCCGAGATCGAACGCGGTGCGCAGGATCTCACGCTGCGTCGAGATCGGCGTCGAATCGCCGAAGTTGTGCCACAGGCCGAGCGACAGGGCGGGCAGTTTGAGCCCGGATTTGCCGCAGGTACGGTATTGCATGTCGGCATAACGTTCGGAAGCTGCTTCGTAGGCCATGAGTCTGTTCCGTCAGGACATCGGGGGAAGGGACGCGCGCCGGCCGCGCCGATGGCGCGACGGCGGCGAAGGAGTCATACGACGACTATGGTAGCGAAAGCGGCCGAATCGCGCACGGCGGCACGGCGATGGACGCGACCGCGGCGCTCGCCTACACTGCGGCGTCTCGAATCACCGTTTCAGCGAGGTTGGTATGTCCCGGGTCATCTCGGTTGCACTGCTCGTCGGCGGCATCGTGCTGCTGTATTTCGGCGGCCAGTCGTTCCATTCGATCAACGACAACGTGTCGCGCTTCTTCACCGGCTCGCCCGCGACGAAGACGATCCTGCTGATCGTCGGCGGCGCCGTCGCGTCGTTCATCGGCCTGATCGGCCTCGCGATGCCGGGCGGCAAGCGCTGATCGCGACGCATCCGCGGCTCGCGTCACGCGCGGGGGCCGCGCCAAACGAAACGGGCGGCCAGGCCGCCCGTCGTTTCATCCGCCCGCGATGCGCCGCATCGCGTGGCCGCGGCGGCTTCACCGGCCGCCAGATCCGCGCCTAGAACTGCACTTCCGGCTTCGACGCCGAGCGCGTGCCGGGCACCGGCCGGTTGCTTGCACCGTGGTACGTGTACACGAGCGAGAACTTCACCTGGTCGGAACGGTTCTGCCCGGCCGAATGCAGCGTGTTGCAGTGGAAGAACACGACGTCGCCCGTCTGCAGCGACGGGCACGTGGCCGCGTCGATCATCCTGCGATTTTCCGGCAGATCGCCGCGGAAGAACTTCGCGTCATCGAACGCTTCCGGCCCGAATTCGGCCGTATGCGAGCCGGGCACCAGCCACAGCGCGCCGTTCTCGTTGGTTTCCGGCCCGAGCGCGAGCCACACCGACACCATGTCCGGGCGCTCGAACGCCCAGTAGCGGAAATCGCGATGCCAGCCGGTCAGGCTGCCGTACGCCGGGTGCTTCGTCATCATGCAGTTGTGATGCGCGCGCGACAGCACGGGTTGCTCACCGAAATACTCGCGCATCCACGCGCCGATTTCGGGCGCGATCGCACGCTCGGCGAATGCCGGATCGCGCGCGTACGCATCGAGCAGGCGCCGCACCGTATGCCCGCCGGGCGCATGCTTCGATTCGGGCGCGCCCGGGTAGCGCAGGTCGGCCTCGAATTCGATCGGCTCGGCGGCCTCCCGCAACTGGCGCTCCGCGATCTGCCTGAGCGTCGCGCACTGCGCTTCGCCGACGAGGCCGCGCGCGACGACGAAGCCGCGCTCGCGCAATTCCGCGACTTGCGCGCGGATCGATTCCGACTGCAATGGAGACGACATGGGATGCCAGACGTTTATTGTGTGAATGTGACGATTGTAAATCGGCGCCGGATACCGCGAACAGCGCCATTGTCGTGCGCAGGGGCATGCCAATCGCGGATTTGATCCAGCGCAAGGGAACTGTGCGGCGCGGCACCTGCCTGAGCGACAGGCGGTATGCGGCACACGCGTTGCGGCACAAGGGTTTATCGCGACTTTTGCCCGTCACGAATCCCCTGTAGCCTGACGCGGCCTGTCAATTCTGGCGGGCGCGGCGCGCAACGGGTTTCGGTAAGATCCGTTGCGTCATCCGAGGCCGTTCATACCAGTGCGCTCTGCAGGGCGCCATCCATACAAGCGAAGCATCGTTCACATGCCATTCCGTCTGACTTCCCGTTTCAACCGCGCCGCGAAGCGCGTCGTGCCGTCCGCTCCCGCCCGCCCGCTGCGCCACCACCGCGCACGCACGCAGGCGCTGGCCGAACGTACGCACCCGCACAGCCGGCTGGACGGCATCCGTGCGTGGTTTCACGCGTTTTTCTCGATGATGAGCACGCAGGCGTTCGCGCGCCGCGCCGGCCTGCGCTCGCTGCTGCAGAAGCCGTCGTCGCTGCGCGCGCTCGCGCTGCGCCGCAAGCTCGGCCCGCAGCGCCGCATCAACCGCCCGCGTCGCCTCGCGGCCAGCAACGGCTGGTTCGGGTTCGGCGCGCGCTGAGAATGTACCCGGCGGGCGTCGTCCGCCCCGATCGGCCGCCATTGCTTCGGCGATCGAACCCATAAAAAAACCCCGGCTTGGCCGGGGTTTTTCATTTCAGGCGAGCGACGTTCACGCGACGCGTGCGGTCGGCTCCACGCCGGCCGCTTCGGCCAGCGCGAGCGCCTTGTCGGTCGCTTCCCACGAGAACTCCGGCTCTTCGCGGCCGAAGTGACCGTAAGCCGCGGTCTTCTCGTAGATCGGGCGCAGCAGGTCGAGCATCTTGATGATGCCCTTCGGACGCAGGTCGAAATGCTCGCGCACGAGCTTCGTGATCACCGCATCCGACACGCGGCCCGTGCCGAACGTGTTGACCATCACCGAGGTCGGCTCGGCCACGCCGATCGCGTACGACACCTGGATCAGCGCGCGCGACGCGAGGCCCGCGGCGACGATGTTCTTCGCGACGTAGCGGCCCGCATACGCGGCCGAACGGTCGACCTTCGACGGATCCTTGCCCGAGAACGCGCCGCCGCCGTGCGGTGCGGCACCGCCGTAGGTGTCGACGATGATCTTGCGGCCCGTCAGCCCGCAATCGCCCTGCGGGCCGCCGATCACGAACCGGCCGGTCGGGTTCACGAGGAACTTGATGTCGCCCTTGATCAGTTCGGCCGGCAGCGTCGGCTTGATGATTTCCTCGATCACCGCTTCGCGCAGCGCGGGCAGTTCGATGTCCGGTGCGTGCTGCGTGGACAGCACGACGGTGTCGATCGAATCGGGCTTGCCGTCGACGTAGCGGACGGTGACCTGCGACTTCGCGTCCGGACGCAGCCATTGCAGGCGGCCGTCGCGGCGCAGGCTGGCCTGGCGCTCGACGAGGCGGTGCGACAGGTAGATCGGCAGCGGCATCAGTTCCGGCGTTTCGTCGCACGCATAGCCGAACATCAGGCCCTGGTCGCCCGCGCCTTGATCGAGGTTGTCGTCGTGTGCACGATCGACGCCCTGCGCGATGTCCGGCGATTGCTTGTCGTATGCGACGAGCACCGCGCAACCCTTGTAGTCGATACCGTAGTCGGTGTTGTCGTAGCCGATGCGCTTGATCGTATCGCGCGCGATCTGGATGTAATCGATGTTCGCCGTCGTGGTGATTTCACCGGCCAGCACGACGAGACCGGTGTTGCACAGCGTTTCCGCCGCGACGCGGGAGTATTTGTCCTGCTCGAGGATGGCGTCGAGAATCGCGTCCGAGATTTGGTCCGCGACTTTGTCCGGATGGCCTTCGGAGACGGATTCGGACGTGAAGAGATAATCGTTTGCCACTTTTTCAGGCTCCTGTGTGGTTACGGTTGGTTTCACGTAGCCAGCTTCGTTGGGCCTGAAGCGGCGACGCTTTAGCGGATTACCAGGACCGGGCAGCGTGTGTCGCGCCAGCCGGCTTCGCCCCGCAAGTTGTCAGTTAACTCGGCGAAGCCCGTATTATAGCGGCTTTCCTGAATTGTCACAGAGCGCCGCCCGTGCTGCATCTTCCGCTGTCTTACCACCCTGTTCGCAACGTGCCGGCCAGCCGGCCCCACGGAGATTCCGCATGCTAGGCCGCCTCGGCACGCACCTCGCCATCGGCTTGCTGAAGCTGCTCGCGCTACTGCCGTACGGTCTGACCGCACGGTTCGGCGATGGCCTCGGCTGGCTGCTGTATCAGATCCCCAGCCGGCGAAAGCGCATCGTACATACGAATCTGAAACTCTGCTTCCCCGACTGGAGCGACGAGCGGCGCGAGGACGTGGCGGGCCGGCATTTCCGCCATGCGATCCGCAGCTACGTCGAGCGCAGCGTGCAGTGGTTCGGCTCGGAGAAGAAGCTCGCGAAGCTGATCCAGGTCGACAGCGCGGTCGATCTCACCGATCCGGACCTGCCGCCGACGCTGTTCCTCGGCCTGCACTTCGTCGGCATCGAAGCCGGTTCGATCTGGCTGAACCGGTCGCTGCACCGCCGCTGCGGATCGCTGTACCAGCCGTTCTCGAACGCGGTGCTCGAGGAGGAGGCGAAGAAGGCGCGCGGGCGCTTCGACGCCGAGATGGTCGGCCGCGCGGACAGCGCGCGCGTCGTGCTGCGCTGGCTGCGCGACCGCAAGCCGGTGATGCTCGGCGCCGACATGGACTACGGGCTGCGCAACTCGACGTTCGTCCCGTTCTTCGGCGTGCCGGCGTGCACGCTGACGGCCGTCGGCCGGCTCGCGAAGACGGGCCGTGCGCAGGTCGTGCCGTTCATCGGCGAGGTGTTGCCGAACTACAAGGGCTACCGTCTGAAGGTGTTCAAGCCGTGGGATCACTACCCGACCGGCGACGACGATCTCGACGCGCGGCGGATGAACGCATTCCTCGAGGAACAGATTCCGCTGATGCCCGAGCAGTACTACTGGGTGCACAAGCGCTTCAAGACGCGCCCGCCCGGCGAGCCGAGCCTGTACTGACCCTGCCGCGAGACGTTCGCGGGCGCGCCGTCATGCGCGTGCCCGCGCCCTCGCCACCTTCGGCGCGCCCTTGGCGCGCGCGCGCCAGAGATCGTAGGCCGACTGCTGCGCGAGCCACAGATCGGCCCTTCCCCCGTTTTCCTCGCCGAGCCACGCTTCGAGGCGCAACGCCATTTCCGGCGAGATGCCGGCATGGCCGTGCAGGATCCGCGACAGTGCGGCACGCGTCACGCCGAGTTGCGACGCGGCCTCGGTGACGGTCAGGCCGAGCGCCGGCAGCACGTCGTCGCGCAGCGTTTCGCCCGGATGGGGCGGATTGAAGATGCGGGTCATGGTGTTGGATCAATTCAGTGACGAGGCGCGATGCCGGAAACGCCGGCAGCGCATAGCCGCACTATACGAATCACCGGATTGGGACATCAATTTGACGGGTACGAAATACACATCGCGTACCGGCCACAGCCGAGCCCGCCACGCCGCCCCCTGTCAATCCGCCCGCTCATCATCCGCGCGACCAGTCGGCGCGATCGGCAGACAAGGCCCTCGCCCCCCGCACAACGGACGCCGGCCCGCCCGGCGCAGGACGCCCCTGTCGGCTGCATGTATCATTTGCGGTTGAGATCGGCACGACGAACGAGGCCGCCCGGCATGGCAGCCGGCCGTCCGTGTCGTGCCGACCGCCTTGTTCGCCATGGAATTCCGGACCCAGTGAAACTCTCGTTCACCAAGATGCACGGCGCGGGCAACGACTTCGTCGTGCTCGACGGCTATTCGCGCGCGCTGCCGCCGCTCACCGAAGCGCAGGTGCGCGCGCTCGCCAACCGCCACTTCGGTATCGGCGCCGATCAGTTGCTGCTCGTCGAGAAACCGACCGTCGACGGCGCGGATTTCAAGTACCGGATCTTCAATTGCGACGGCGGCGAGGTCGAGCACTGCGGCAACGGCGCACGCTGCTTCGTGAAGTTCGTCAGCGACCGCGGCCTGACCGACAAGCGCAGCGTGCGCGTGCAGGTCATGAAGGGCCTGATCACGCTGACGCTGCAGGAGAACGGCGAAGTCGTCGTCGACATGGGCGCGCCCGTGTTCGCGCCCGCGCAAGTGCCGTTCGAGGCGTCGGGCCTCGACGGCCGCAAGGAAGGCAACGACACGCTGTGGCCGCTCGACGTCGGCGGCGCGACGCGCTGGATCTCGACGGTGTCGATGGGCAATCCGCACGCGGTGCAGGTCGTCGCCGACGTCGAAGCGTATCCGGTGCTGGAAGAAGGCCCGCTGATCGAGCGCCATGCGCGCTTCCCGCAGCGCGTGAACGCCGGCTTCATGCAGATCGTGTCGCGCCACGAGGTGAAGCTGCGCGTGTACGAACGTGGCGCGGGCGAGACGCTCGCGTGCGGCACCGGCGCGTGCGCGGCGGTCGCGGCCGGTATCCGGCGCGGCCTGCTCGATTCGCCCGTGACCGTGCACACGCACGGCGGCACGCTGACGATCGGCTGGGACGGCGCGCGCGACGAAACCGCCGCGCTGATGATGGCCGGCCCCGCCACGACCGTGTTCGAAGGCGAGATCGACCTGAACGCCTGACCCTGCAACGTCCCTGATAACTGAACGCTCCAGCCACATGAACGATCGCGAAGTCGCCGACTACCTGCTCGCCAATCCCGAATTCTTCGCGCAGCACGCCGAACTGCTCGCGACGATCCGTCTCGCGAACCCGCACGGCAAGGCCGCGATCTCGCTGCAGGAGCGGCAGATGGAAATGCTGCGCGACAAGAACAAGCATCTCGAACGCCGGCTCGCCGAGCTCGTGCGCTACGGCCACGAGAACGACAGCCTGTCGGCGAAGTTCAGCCGCTGGACCGCGCGCGTGATCGCGGAACGCGATCCGTATGCGCTGCCGCGCACGATCGCCGACGGCATCGCCGACGTGTTCGACGTGCCGCAAACGGCGCTGCGCGTGTGGGACGTGGCCGACACCTACGCGCAAGCCGATTTCGCCCGCCAGGTCGGCGAGGAAGTGCGCCTGTTCACGAACGGGCTGTCGACGCCGTACTGCGGCGCGAACACGGGCTTCGAGGCCGCCCAGTGGCTCGCGCCCGCGCGCGCCGCCGCGAGCGCGGCGGAAGGCGCCGAAGCCGCGCCGGCCGGCGACGGCTCGGCCGCGTCGGTCGCGCTGCTCGCGCTGCGTGCGCCGCTCGCGGGCAACGATGCACCCGCGTTCGGCCTGCTGGTCCTCGGTTCGCCCGATCCGCGCCGCTTCCACGACGGGATGGCCACCGACTTCCTCGCGCAGATCGCGACGCTCGCGAGCGCCGCGCTCACGCGCCTGCTGCCGCACTGATCCGCCGCACGCGATGACCGACGATCCGATCGCCGCCTACCTGTCGAACCTGAAGCACGTCAGGCAACTGTCGGAACACACGCTGCGCGCATACACGCACGAGCTCGACGAACTGAGGAAGCTTGCCGCCGGCCGGCCGCTCGAAGCATTGACCGCCGCCGACATGCGCGGCGCGGTCGCGCGCGCGCATGCGGGCGGGCTGTCCGCGCGCTCGATCTCGCACCGGCTGTCCGCCTGGCGCGCGTTCTACCGCTGGCTCGCGCAACGCATCGAGATGCCCGCGAACCCGGTCGCCGCGGTACGCGCGCCGAAGCGCCCGAAAACCCTGCCGAAGGCGCTGTCGGTCGACGACGCATCCGCGCTGATGGACGCGCCGCTCGCCGGCACGACCGAAGGCATCCGCGATCACGCGATCCTCGAGCTGTTCTATTCGTCGGGGCTGCGCCTCGCCGAATTGATCGGGCTCGACGTCCGGTACACGCAGGCCGACGGCTACCGCTCGGCCGGCTGGCTCGATCTCGCCGAGGCCGAAGTCACCGTGCGCGGCAAGGGCAACAAGGAGCGCAAGGTGCCGGTCGGCCGCAAGGCGATCGACGCGCTGAACGCGTGGCTCGCGGTGCGCGGCGAGTTCGTGAAGCACGATCCGCATCCGCTGTTCGTGTCGGTGCGCGGCAACCGGATGTCGCCGGGCGTGGTGCGCGAGCGCGTGAAGCGCGCGGCGCTCGCCGCCGGCATCCCCGCCAACGTCCACCCGCACGTGCTGCGCCATTCGTTCGCGACGCACGTGCTGCAGTCGAGCGGCGACCTGCGCGCGGTGCAGGAACTGCTCGGCCACGCGAGCGTCGCCGCGACGCAGGTCTATACGTCGCTCGACTTCCAGCATCTCGCGAAGATTTACGACAGCGCGCATCCGCGCGCGAAGAAGCGCGACTGACGCGCGTCCCGTGTTACCCGCCGCGCGCGGCGGCCGGCACCGGCCGGCGTCGCGCCCGGCCCCTTTCGATCTCACCATGCAAACCGTCATCCTCAAGCCGTCCAAGGAAAAATCGCTGCTGCGCCGCCATCCGTGGATCTACGCCAATGCGATCGACCGCGTCGACGGCAAGCCCGCGCCCGGCGCGACCGTGCTCGTGCGCGCGCACGACGGCCGCTTCCTCGCGCGCGGCGCGTACAGCCCCCAGTCGCAGATCCGCGTGCGGGTGTGGAGCTTCGACGAGCACGAACCGATCGATCACGCGTTCTTCAAGCGCCGCGTGCAGCGCGCGGTCGCGCACCGCACGACGATGGTGTCGGGCACGGGCGCGGTGCGGCTCGTGTTCGGCGAAGCCGACGGGCTGCCGGGGCTGATCGTCGACTACTACGTCGCGGACACCGCCGAAGCCGGCGCCGCGCCGCGCGGCCAGCTCGTGTGCCAGTTCATGGCCGCGGGCGTCGAAGCGTGGAAGGACGCGATCGTCGCGGCGCTCACCGGCGCGACCGGCTGCCCGAACGTGTACGAGCGCTCGGACGTGTCGATCCGCGACAAGGAAGGGCTCGAACAGACGACGGGCGTACTGGCCGGCGACGCGCCACCCGCGACGCTGATCGCGAACGAAAACGGCGTGCGCTACCACGTCGACGTGCCGAACGGCCACAAGACGGGCTTCTACGTCGACCAGCGCGACAACCGCGCGCTCGTCGCGCAGTACGCGGCCGACCGCGACGTGCTGAACTGCTTCTGCTACACGGGCGGCTTCTCGCTCGCGGCGCTCAAGGGCGGTGCGAAACGCGTCGTCTCGATCGACTCGTCGGGCGACGCGCTCGCGCTCGCGCAGCAGAACGTCGTGGCCAACGGCTTCGACGCGGCGCGCGCGACCTGGCTCGACGCCGATGCGTTCAAGACGCTGCGCCGTCTCGTCGACGAAGGCGAGCGTTTCGACCTGATCGTGCTCGATCCGCCGAAGTTCGCGCCGACGCGCGACAGCGTCGATCGCTCGGCGCGCGCGTACAAGGACATCAACCTGAGCGGCTTCAGGCTGCTGCGTCCGGGCGGCCTGCTGTTCACGTACTCGTGCTCGGGCGCGATCGACATGGACCTGTTCCAGAAGATCGTCGCGGGCGCCGCGGCCGACGCGAAGGTCGACGCGCGGATCCTGAAGCGGCTCGGCGCGGGCGTCGATCACCCGCTGCTCGCGGCGTTCCCGGAAGGCGAATATCTGAAGGGCCTGCTGTTGCAAATCGTCTGATCGCCCCGATCTTGGCGGACACCCCGGTCCGCCGGCCCCGCCTGTCGGGCCGACGCTTGCCCCTGTCGTCCGGACGACGGGCGGGGGCTTGACAGGTATGTTTCAATGGATGGTTGTGCGCCCCGGCTCGCAGCGCGAGGGCGCGACGCACATCCTGGTTTTGACCCCGATTCACGAACCACAGGCGACCGACATGGCCACTCCCGTCACCATCCTTACCGGCTTCCTCGGCAGCGGCAAGACGACGCTGCTCAAGCGCATCCTGAACGAACAGCACGGCATGAAGATCGCCGTGATCGAGAACGAGTTCGGCGAAGAGAACATCGACAACGAAATCCTCGTGCAGGATTCGAACGAGCAGATCATCCAGATGAGCAACGGCTGCATCTGCTGCACGATCCGCGGCGACCTCGCCCGCGCGCTCGGCGACCTGGCCGCGAAGAAACGCGAAGGCAAGCTCGACTTCGACCGCATCGTGATCGAGACGACCGGCCTCGCGAACCCGGGCCCCGTCGCGCAGACCTTCTTCATCGACAGCGAGATCGCCGACGATTTCCTGCTCGACGCGGTCATCACGCTGGTCGACGCGAAGCACGCGAACGCGCAGCTCGACGAACACGAAGTGGTGCAGCGCCAGGTCGGTTTCGCCGACCGCCTGTTCATCACGAAGTCGGATCTCGTCGACGATCAGACCGTCGCCGGCCTCAAGCACCGCCTGATGCACATGAACCCGAAGGCCGCGATCAAGGTCGTGAATTTCGGCGAGGCGGACATCAAGGAAATCTTCGACCTGCGCGGCTTCAACCTGAATGCGAAGCTCGAGATCGATCCCGATTTCCTCGCCGAGGACGATCACGCGCACGACCACCACGATCACGGCCATGATCACGATCACGCGAATTGCGACCACGATCACGGCCAATGCGCGCACGATCACGACCACGGCCACCACCATCACCACCACGCGCACCACGACGACAAGATCAAGTCGTTCGTGTACCGCAACGACCGCCCGTTCGATCCGAACAAGCTGGAAGACTTCCTCGGCGGCATCCTGCAGATCTACGGCGAGCGGATGCTGCGCTACAAGGGCGTGCTGTACATGAAGGGCGTCGACCGTAAGGTCGTGTTCCAGGGCGTGCACCAGATGATGGGCAGCGACCTCGCGGCGAAGTGGCTGCCGGTCGAGAAGAAGACCAACAAGATGGTGTTCATCGGCGTCGATCTGCCGCAGGACCTGATCACCGACGGCCTCGACGCCTGCCTCGCCTGACCCGCGCGGGCGCCCGACGCACGCCCGCCGCCGCCCCCCAGCCGAGGCGGCTGCGGCCGCCGCGCGGCGCCTTTTTCGGGCAGGGTTTCGCCGTCATCGCTTTTTCGCGATTTGCGCGTTATATTTTCTAGATATTGGCGCAGCCGACGGGGATCGACCCGATACGGCGCCCGCTTGCGATTCAGTTACAATACGTGCCCGCTGGAGTACGGCAACAAACAGGCCCGGTTCTTGCTGAACCAGTTTTCCGGGCATCGCAACCGCGCCGGATCGCCAATCCGCCTCCCGGCCGCGGCCGATGCGATGTGCCGCGCAGCACACCGGTTCGCAGCGCGCGCAAATCTGCGCCAGGCCTATCCTGGTATTTGAGAACCGGTTTTCCAGAGGCTTTCGGCCCCGCGGCGGCAAATCGCAAATGATTGCAAGCGCGGTTGCGGGTAATCCCAAAGTGCAGGCAATATCTGTTGATTTGCCGCACATTGAAGAAGCAAGCAGATGACGAAGAAACTCTTGACCGAAGCCGAAATCCTGAAGATGAGCGACAAGGATTACATGAATGAGGATCAGCTCGCCTTCTTCAAAAATCGGCTCGAACAGTTGCAGGCGGACATCCTCAAGAATGCAGGCCAGACGACCGAGAACCTGCGCGAGACGGTGATCGTCCCCGATCCCGCCGACCGCGCGACGATCGAGGAAGAGCACGCGCTCGAGCTGCGCACGCGCGATCGCGAACGCAAGCTCCTCAAGAAGGTTCAGCAGTCGCTCGCCCGCATCGATTCCGGCGATTACGGCTGGTGTGAGGAAACGGGCGAGCCGATCGGCATTCCGCGCCTGCTCGCGCGTCCGACCGCCACGCTGTCGCTCGAGGCGCAGGAGCGCCGCGAGCTGCGCCAGAAGCTGTTCGGCGACTGATCGAGCGGCATTCCGCTCCGACACACGCTGCTTCCCGAAAGCGCGCGGCCTGCCGCGCGCTTTTTGTTTTCCGGCACCGGTTCAGAGCCTGTTCCCGCCAATAACGGGCTTGCGCCGACCGATTTGCCTCCCCCTCTTGATATCCCGGCGCCCGCCCTAAAATGAAACGGACGCGCGCCGGGCCGCTCCCTGGCGCACTGCGGATTCACGCGGCGGCGCGTCGCGCCGCCCGACTCTTCCCCGTTTTTCTCAAGGAACGCAGATGGAGCAATTTCACGGCACGACCATCGTTTCGGTCCGGCGCGGCGACAAGGTCGCGCTCGGCGGCGACGGCCAGGTAACCCTCGGCAACATCGTCATGAAGGGTGGCGCGCGGAAAGTGCGGCGGATCTACAACAACCAGGTACTGGTCGGATTCGCGGGCGGCACCGCCGATGCGTTCTCGCTGCTCGACCGCTTCGAGGCGAAGCTCGAGAAGCACCAGGGCAACCTGACCCGCGCGGCCGTCGAGCTCGCGAAGGACTGGCGCACCGACCGGATGCTGCGCCGCCTCGAGGCGATGCTGATCACGGCCGATGCGAACACCACGCTCGTCATCACCGGCAACGGCGACGTGCTCGATCCGGAAGGCGGCATCTGCGCGATCGGCTCGGGCGGCGCGTACGCGCAGGCAGCGGCCCGCGCGCTCGTCGAGAACACCGACCTGTCACCGCGCGAGATCGTCGAGAAGTCGCTCGGGATCGCCGGCGACATGTGCATCTACACGAACCACAACCGCATCATCGAAACGATCGAGTAAGGACCGCCCCATGAGCACCATGACCCCTGCCGAGATCGTCTCGGAACTCGACAAGCACATCATCGGCCAGAACAAGGCGAAGAAGGCCGTCGCCGTCGCGCTGCGCAACCGCTGGCGCCGCCAGCAGGTCGCCGATCCGCTGCGCACGGAAATCACGCCGAAGAACATCCTGATGATCGGGCCGACGGGCGTCGGCAAGACCGAAATCGCGCGCCGCCTCGCGAAGCTCGCCGATGCGCCGTTCATCAAGATCGAGGCCACCAAGTTCACCGAAGTCGGCTACGTCGGCCGCGACGTCGACAGCATCGTGCGCGACCTCATGGAGACGTCGGTCAAGCAGACGCGCGAGACCGAAATGCGCAAGGTGCGCAGCAAGGCCACCGACCAAGCGGAAGACCGCATCCTCGACATCCTGCTGCCGCAACCGCGCGCGGTGGGTTTCGGCGGCAATGCCGATCACGCCAACGACGACAACAACGCGACGCGCCAGACCTTCCGCAAGCGCCTGCGCGAAGGCCAGCTCGACGACAAGGAAGTCGAGCTCGACCTCGAGCAGCCGTCGGTCGGCATGGACATCATGGCGCCGCCGGGCATGGAAGAGATGACCGAGCAGATCCGCTCGATGTTCTCGAACCTCGGCAGCGGCAAGAAGCAGCGCCGCAAGGTGAAGATCAAGGAAGCACTGAAGCTGCTGACCGACGAGGAAGCGGCGAAGATGCTGAACGAAGAGGAAGTGAAGACGAAGGCCGTGCAGAACGTCGAGCAGAACGGCATCGTGTTCCTCGACGAGATCGACAAGATCACGTCGCGCAACAACGAAGGCAGCGGCGGCGAAGTGTCGCGCCAGGGCGTGCAGCGCGACCTGCTGCCGCTCGTCGAAGGCACGACGGTCAACACGAAGTACGGGATGGTGAAGACCGATCACATCCTGTTCATCGCGAGCGGCGCGTTCCACCTCGCGAAGCCGAGCGACCTGATTCCCGAACTGCAAGGCCGCTTCCCGATCCGCGTCGAGCTCGATTCGCTGTCGGTGAACGATTTCGAAGCGATCCTCGTCGCGACCGACGCAAGCCTCGTCAAACAGTACCAGGCGCTGCTCGCGACCGAGGACGTGCAGCTCGAATTCGCCGACGACGGCATCCGGCGCCTCGCCGAGATCGCGTTCGCGGTCAACGAGAAAACCGAGAACATCGGCGCGCGCCGGCTGTACACGGTGATCGAGAAGCTGCTCGAGGAAGTGTCGTTCTCGGCCGGCAACCATGCGGGCGAGCGCGTGACGATCGACGCGAAGTATGTCGATCGCGCGCTCGGCGAAGTGTCGCAGGACGAAGACCTGTCGCGCTACGTGCTGTAACGCGCGCAGTGCGGGACGAGAGACGGGCGGCCCCTTCGGGGGTCGCCCGTTTTCATTGGTGCGCCCGCTTACTGCCGCACCGGCTTCTTCGCGAGCTTGCGCTGCAGCGTGCGGCGGTGCATGTTCAGCGCGCGCGCGGTCGCCGAAATGTTGTTGTTGTTCTCGGCCAGCACGCGCTGGATGTGCTCCCATTCGAGCCGGTCCACCGACAGCACGACCGGATTCTCGAGCGCCTCGTCGGCCTGCACTTCGGTCGCGTTGGTCTGCAGCGCGGCCAGGATCGACTCGACGTTCGCCGGCTTCGCGAGGTAGTTGTCGGCGCCTTCCTTCACGGCCTGCACGGCGGTCGCGATGCTTGCGTAGCCGGTCAGCACCAGGATCCGCGCATCGGGCTGCAGGTCGCACAGCGGCGCGATCAGGCTCAGCCCCGAATCCTCGCCGAGATGCAGGTCGACGGTGATGAACTGGAACTTGCCGCCCGCGGCGAGCCTGAGCGCCGCCTCCTTGTCGTGCGCCTGCTGGACCGCGTAACCGCGGCGCTCGAGGCCGCGCGCGAGCGTGCCCGCGAACACCTCGTTGTCGTCGATCACCAGGAAATTGTTCTCGCTCATGTGGTTTCTCCGTCTACGTGTTGGTTGAGGCCGCCGGCATCGCGACGCGCACGACCGGCAGGCGCAGCACGGCCCGCGTGCCGCGCCCGGCCGCCGCGCCGGCCGGGCGGCTCTCCGGCGTGCCGGCTGGCCGGTCGACCGTACGTGCGCCCGTGCGTTGTCCCGATGCGGCCGCCGCGTGGCCGTTTGCCGCGCCGCCGGCCCGCCCGTTGCCGCTAGCGGCGCGCGGCGCGACATCGGACAGCTCGATCTCGCCGCCGAGCCGCGCGGCCGCGCTGAACGCGAGGTACAGGCCGACGCCGTGCCCGCCCTGCGTGCTGTCGACCGGCATCGCGCCGAGCGATTCGCGCAGCGCAGCCGGAATGCCGGGCCCGTCGTCGCATACTTCGAATTCGATTTCGTCGGCCGTGCCGCCATGCGCGACCTTCGCGGCGAGCGTCACGCGCTGCGGGCTCGCGCGCGCGGCGTTGTCGAGCAGGATCGTCAGGATCTGGCCGGCCGCGACGGTATCGTCGAGCGCGACGCCGGCCGGGCGCGCACCGAGCAGCTCGAACTGCACGTGCGGATGCCGCAGGCGCCAGTGCTCGACGAACGTGTCGAGCCAGTCGTCCACCGGCTGGCGGCTCGCCGGCGCGCTCGCGCGGCTGCGCAGGCGCGCGAGCGCCGACGTGCAGAGCGTCATCTGTTCCTCGAGCACCTTCAGGTCGGCCTCGTAGCGCGCGAGCCCCGGATCGGCGCGCGCCGCGTCGCGCAACTCCTCGGCGAGCATCGCGATCGTCGACAGCGGCGTGCCCATTTCATGTGCGACGGTGGCGGCCTGCACGCCGAGCGCAACCGCCCGCTCGTCGCGCAGCAGGTGCTGCTGCGCCTCGCCGAGCGCCGCGTCGCGCTGGCGCAGCGCATTCGACATGCGCGCGACGAACCACGCGATCAGCCCGACGCTGACCATGAAGTTCGCCCACATGCCGGTACGGTAGTAGTCGAACAGGTTCGCCGGATTGTCCATGTTGAGCGGCACCGAGTCGAAGCCGAGCGCCGCGTAGCAGGCCACCGCGAACGCCGCGAGCCAGATCATCAGGTGCCACGGCAGCACGGCCGCGGCGATCGCGAGCGACGGCAGGTACAGCGACACGAACGGATTGGTCGTGCCGCCCGACAGGAACAGCAGCGCGGACAGCGCGCCGAGGTCGACCCACAGCTGGCCGAGCAGCTCGAAATTGGTCTCGGGCCGCGCGCGCAGCACGCGCACCCAGGTCAGCGCGTTGAAAACGATTTCGAGCGCGATGACCATCAGCATCGCCGGCAACGGCAGGTGCACGCCGAAATAGGTCTGCACGACGCCGATCGTCACGAGCTGGCCGATGATCGCGAGATTGCGCAGCCAGAACAGGTGGCTGAGGTTGACGCGCCCGGTGGTGGTGATTCGTTGCATCCGAGCAGTTTACCCGTTTAGCGGGCGGCGCCTCCACGGGGCCGGATCGGGAAGGACGAATGGACGGTCGGACGCCCCGGCGCAGCGCCCGGGTGCGCGAGCGAGCGACGTCAGCCGGGCGCCGCCGCCATGCGCCGCGCGATCTCGTCGGCGAGGCATTCCGGGCAGAGGCAGCGCGCGCGGGCTGCCGGGGCCGTGTCGCCCGGCAACACCGGCATCGCAGCGCACCAGCAGTCGAACGGCTGCGTGTGCGCGCCGCAGTCGAAACCGCGCCCGCAGTGCGGACAACGCGCACGGCGCGGGGCCGAACGGGCGTCGGCGGCGGAATCGGTCATGGTCGAGGTGCGGAAGCGGGCACGAACGTCGCCCTACGCGACTAGCATAGCGCGGCCGACGGATTTTGCACGTCGGCCGTCCGGCCGACGGCTGCCGCCGACCCCGCCTGATGCGCCGGGCGCGGCCCCGTCCCGCGCGCCGCCGCGGCAGCGGGAGCCTTGGCCGGCGGGCCGCCGCGCGTGCCGTCCGACCTGCGCGACCCACCGTCCGGCCAGCCCAAAAACCGATGCTGCGCTGCGCCACTCCTGTACAATTCGGCCTGTTTCAACCGTTCCCAGCCAGAGCCGCCGCCATGTCAGAGCCCATCGACCTCTCGCAGATCGCCCCCACGCTGAAAGCAGAAATCCTCGCGGAGGCGCTGCCGTACATCCGCCGCTACCACGGCAAGACCGTGGTCATCAAATACGGCGGCAACGCGATGACGGAAGAGCGGCTCAAGCAGGGCTTCGCGCGCGACGTGATCCTGCTGAAACTGGTCGGCATCAACCCGGTGATCGTCCACGGCGGCGGTCCGCAGATCGATCACGCGCTGAAGAAGATCGGCAAGGCCGGCACCTTCATCCAGGGCATGCGCGTCACCGACGAAGAGACGATGGAAGTCGTCGAATGGGTGCTGGGCGGCGAAGTGCAGCAGGACATCGTGATGCTGATCAACCACTTCGGCGGTCACGCGGTGGGCCTCACGGGCAAGGACGGCGGCCTGATCCATGCGCGCAAGCTGCTGATGCCGGATCGCGACAACCCGGGCCAGTACATCGACATCGGCCAGGTCGGCGAAGTCGAGGCGATCAACCCGGCAGTCGTGAAGGCGCTGCAGGACGACGCGTTCATTCCGGTGATCTCGCCGATCGGCTTCGGCGAGGACGGCCTGTCGTACAACATCAACGCGGACCTCGTCGCGGGCAAGCTGGCCACGGTGCTGAACGCCGAGAAGCTGCTGATGATGACCAACATCCCCGGCGTGATGGACAAGGACGGCAACCTGCTGACCGACCTGTCCGCACGCGAGATCGACGCGCTGTTCGAGGACGGCACGATCTCGGGCGGCATGCTGCCGAAGATTTCGTCGGCGCTCGACGCCGCGAAGAGCGGCGTGAAGTCGGTACACATCGTCGACGGCCGCATCGAGCACTCGGTGCTGCTGGAAATCCTGACCGAGCAGCCGTTCGGCACGATGATCCGCTCGCATTGAGCGCGCGCCGCCCGCCTGCCAGCCCCGGCCTGCCGGCGTCGCTGCGGCGCCGGCGCATCTCCCGCAGCCGGCCGCGCGCCGGCACGCCCGTGTGGCTGTTCGATCTCGACAATACGCTGCACCACGCGTCGCACGCGATCTTTCCCGAGATCAATCGTGCGATGACGCAATACATCATCGACGCGCTGCAGGTCGAGCGCGCCGAAGCCGACCGCCTGCGCATCGGCTACACCGAGCGCTACGGCGCCGCGCTGCTCGGCCTCACGCGCCATCATCCGATCGATCCTCACGATTTCCTGCGCGTGGTCCACACGTTTTCCGACCTGCCCGCGATGGTGCGCGCCGAGCGCGGCCTTGCGCGCATCGTCGCCGCGCTGCCGGGCCGCAAGCTGATCCTGACCAACGCGCCGGAAAACTATGCGCGCGCGGTGCTGCGCGAGCTGGGCATCGAGCGGCTGTTCGAGCGCGTGATCGCGATCGAGCACATGCGCGACCGCCGCACGTGGCGCGCGAAGCCCGACCCTGCGATGCTGCGCCGGACGCTGCGCGCCGCGCATGCGCGGCTCGCCGACGCGATCCTCGTCGAGGATACGCGCGGCCACCTGAAGCGCTACAAGCGTCTGGGCATCGGTACCGTATGGATCACCGGCCACCTGCCCGGTCATCTGCCGGCAACCGGACGCCCTCATTATGTCGACCAGCGCATTCGTTCGTTAAAATCGCTGCGACTGGGCACACGATCGGGGCGACAGAAATGCAGCCGACTTACCCGCAGGACCAAGCCGTAACGGAAGGCCAGGCCACACCCTCTCGCCCGCGTCCGAAGCCGGGCGAGCGCCGCGTGATGATCCTGCAGACGCTCGCCGCGATGCTCGAGGCCCCGAAACCCGAGAAAATCACGACCGCCGCGCTCGCGGCCCGGCTCGACGTGTCCGAAGCCGCGCTGTACCGGCACTTCACCAGCAAGGCGAAGATGTACGAAGGGCTGATCGAGTTCATCGAGCAGGCGCTCTTCGGGCTCGTCAACCAGATCGTCGCGAAGGAGCCGAACGGCGTGCTGCAGGCGCGCACGATCGCGCTGACGATGCTCAATTTCGCCGCGAAGAACCCGGGCATGACGCGCGTGCTGACCGGCGAGGCGCTGGTCGGCGAGGACGAGCGGCTGACCGAGCGCGTGAACCAGTTGCTCGACCGCATCGAGGCGACGGTCAAGCAATGCCTGCGGGTCGCGCGCACCGAGGCGAATGCGCCGCACGAGGGCGCGGCGCCGCTCGTGCTGCCGGCCGACTACGATCCCGGCGCCCGCGCGAGCCTGCTCGTCAGCTACGTGATCGGCCGGTGGCATCGGTTCGCGAAGGGCGGGTTTCAGAAGCCGCCGGGCGAGCAGGCGGATGCGCATCTGAGGCTGATCCTGCAATAGGCGACGACGATGCGCGCCCGATGCCCGCCCGATACGCGGCTCGATACGCCGCACGGAGCGAGCGCCTCGTATCGGGTGGTACCGATGTGCGTCAATCGCCCGCGTCCGCGTAGGATGCGCGGAACACGAAGGCCTCCGCGGGTACCGCGTTCGCGTCGATCACCTCGAGGTCGACACGTGCGAGTGTGCGCTGCGACGCCAGCGCATCGAGCCAGTGCGCGGCGAGCCGCGGCAGCACGTGCTGCTCGATGAAGCCGATCAGCAGGCGCGCACCGGTTTCCTGGACGAGACAGCGCTCGACGATGTAGTCGAGCACCGCTGGCGCATAGCCGAACGCCACCGCGTGCCCGTCCGCCATGCGCGTCACTACACGATCCAGATGCAGCCGCACGATTTGCGCCAGCGCCGCCTGTGCGAGCGGCCTGTACGGCACCACGGTCACGCGGCCGAGGAACGCGGCCGGGAACGTTTTCAGCAATACCGGCCCGAGCGCCGCGCACAGCGCATCCGCGCGAGGTGCGAGCGCCTCGTCGGAACACAGGCTCGCGATCAGCTCGGAGCCCGTGTTGCTCGTCAGCAGGATCGTGGTGTTGCGGAAATCGATGTAGCGCCCGTCGCCGTCCTCCATGTAGCCCTTGTCGAACACCTGGAAGAACATTTCGTGCACGTCGGGATGCGCCTTCTCGATCTCGTCGAGCAACACCACCGAGTACGGCCGGCGCCGCACCGCCTCGGTCAGGACGCCGCCCTCGCCGTAACCGACGTAGCCGGGCGGCGCGCCCTTCAGCCCGGACACCGTATGGGCTTCCTGATACTCGCTCATGTTGACCGTGATCAGGTTCTGCTCACCGCCGTACAGCGCTTCGGCCAGCGCCAGCGCCGTCTCGGTCTTGCCGACGCCGGATGGGCCGGCCAGCATGAACACGCCCAGCGGTTTTTTCGGATCCGTCAGCCCCGCGCGCGCGGTCTGCACGCGCTCGCCGATCTGCTGCAGCGCGTCCGGCTGACCGATCACGCGCGCCGCGAGCGTGTCGGGCAGCGTGCGCACCGCGGCAACCTCGTCGGTGACCATCCGGCGCACCGGAATACCGGTCCAGTCCGACACGATCGCCGCGACGATCGCCTCGTTCACTTCCGGGAAAACGAACGCAGCCTCGCCCTGCCGATCCACGAGCGCACGCTCGAGCGCCTGCAGCCGGTCGGCCGACACGCTGTCGGCGGCCTCGCGCACCGCCTCTCGCGCGCTCAACAGCGCCTGCGCGGCCTCGGCCTGCGCGCGCCAGCGTGCATCGACGTTCGCCGCCTCGCGCTCCAGCTCGGCGATGCGCGCCTGCGTGCGGGCCAGCGCGTCCGCGTCGCCCAGGCCGATGCATCGCTCCTGGTCGAGCAGGTCGCATTCGACTTGCGCCGCCTGCAGGCGCTGGCGCACGTTCTGCAGCTCGCGCGGCGGCGCGTGCTGCGACAGCGCCACGCGCGCGCAAGCGGTGTCGAGCAGGCTGATCGCCTTGTCCGGCAGTTGCCGCGACGGGATGTACCGATGCGACAGCGTGACCGCGGCGCGAATCGCCTCGTCAAGCACCACGACGCCGTGATGCCGCGAGAAAGTGCGCGCGAGCCCGCGCACCATGTCGATCGCCGCCGCCTCCTCGGGCTCCGGCACCTGGAGCACCTGGAAGCGCCGCGTCAGCGCCGGATCCTTTTCGATATGGCGCTTGTACTCGGCCCAGGTCGTCGCGCCGACCGTGCGCAGCGTGCCGCGCGCGAGCGCCGGCTTCAGCAGGTTTGCCGCGTCGCCCGTGCCGGCCTGGCCGCCCGCACCGATCAGCGTATGAATCTCGTCGACGAACAGGATGACGGGTACCGCCGACTTCGTTGCCGCCTCGAGCACGCCCTTCAGGCGTGCCTCGAATTCACCTTTCATGCTCGCGCCGGCGAGCAGCGCGCCGACGTCGAGACTCAGCAGACGCACGTCGGCCAGCTTCGGCGGCACGTCGCCGTCGACGATCGCGCGCGCGAGCCCCTCGACCACGGCCGTCTTGCCGACGCCCGCCTCGCCTGTCAGCAAAGGATTGTTTTGACGCCGCCGCAACAGGACATCGATCATCGTGCGGATCTCGAGTTCGCGGCCGACGACCGGATCGATCTCGCCGGCGCGCGCGCGCGCCGTCAAATCGCTGCAGTACTGCTCGAGCGGCGAGCCGCCGGCCCCCGCGGGCGCAAGCGCGCCGGCGGCCTCGCCGGGCACCGCGCCGCCGAAGTCGGTCCCGTCATACGGCGCATCCGCTGCCTCCGGCGAGCCGTCGATCCACGCGGGCAGCATCTCGCCGAGGTTCTCGACCGGGATCTTGCCGAACTCCGGAGAGATCGACAGCAGCACCCGGCGCAGTTCGGGCGTCCTGACCAGCGCGGCGACGAGCCATGCGCCGCGGATCCGGCGGTCGCCGAAATCCAGGGATGCCAGCACCCATGCGCGCTCGACGGCGGTTTCGACGTGATGGGAGAAATCGCTGATCGAACTCGCGCCGGCCGGCAGCGCGGCCAGCGCGCGCAGCACGTCCCGATCGAGTGCTTCTGAGTCGACGTCGCAGTGCCGGATGATCCGCTGGAGGTCGCCGTCGGGCGCCTGCAGCAGTTGATGCAGCCAATGCACCAGTTCGACGTAAGGATTGCCGCGCAGCTTGCAGAAAGTCGTGGCGGATTCGACGCTTCGGAACAGCGAATGCCCGAGTTTGCCGAATAAGGCCTGCCTTGAAATTGTCATGAGATCGATCTGGAAATAAGTCGCGCCGCAAGCAAGACCAACGTGAATACAGTCACGCCATCCGTCGCCGCGGAGGCTAAATCAAAACCGCCAACATTACCTCCCACATCATTCATCGATCAATCGGACGAGTATTATTTTTTCATCCGCTTTTTCGCGAAAAGGACCGCATGCCTCCATCCCCGCGCGTTCGTCCCAAATTGCCTCGCACGGCGCCCTGGCGGGTCACATCGCCGCCACCACGGGCTGCCCGACATCCGTCGCGACTGTCATGCCGCCCCGACTTTCGAAGTCGCTGCACGAAATACGACCCGTACATTTAGAACAATTCCGATATACCTCAAAACCGGCGCACGCTAATATTCCCGCTCGAATCGTAGACCGCACCTTCATTCTCGCTTGCTCGCCGGATTTATCTCGAATTAATCCGCAACGAAGCGCCCCTTTATCTCGAATTAATGAGGCACGTGCGCCATGCCGCTGCACCGATAAAACCCTCGCTTTTTACTGATCAACCGTTATGCCGAAAATGAGCAGGAACGCGGCTCGCGAGCCCGATTGCACGACGCCCGACCATCAGCCGGCCGATCCCGCGCCGCCGCCGTTCGCGAAGCTCGTCCGGCGGGGCGGCCGCGCGCCGCGCGCGCCGGTGCAGCACGCGCTCGGCCGGGACCGCTGCGCGTATTCGGCGTCGTCCGGCGAATTCGCCGCGGTGTCGGGCGATGCGAATCCGCTCACCGACCACGTGGTCTTCCTCATCGACGCCGATGGCCGCATCCAGTTCGAAAACCACTGCGAAACACTCGCCTGCCGCGTCGGCGCCACCCTGGTGCCGCGACATCGCGCATGTGAGGTTCGGCTCGGCGAGACGGTCACGGTCGGCGTCGACGAGTTGACCATCGGCCTGCCGTCCTCCGCCATCGCGCAGGACGACGCGCCGGCGCCCGTCGACCTGATCGCGCTGGGCAATGCGCTGCCGCGCAGCGAGCCGGCCGGGTTCGTCGATCTGACGGCGCTGGCGGACGCGAAATCGAACGGCGCGCACGGCGACGCGCCGCGCACCGTGCTGGACGAGGAACCGCTCGGCGTGGTCGCACCGGTCTCGCCCGATCTCGACAACGGCGACCCGCTCGACGCGCTGCTCGCCGAATACCGGCGGGCGCTGATCCACCGCGAGCGGTCCGCCGCGCACGCGATGAAGGAAATAGAGCAGCCGCAGATCGCGGTCCCGTTGCCGCCCGACCCGTTCCTCGATACCGAGCGCTATCGGACCGGCTCGCTGCTGAGCGATCTGCTGGACGCGCGCCAGCAAATCGATCGGGTGCTCGACGGCATGAACCCGTTCCTGTCCGACGAGTTGTTCGTCGACGACGCACGCCACGACGTCCTCCACCTGCTCGCGCCTGCGCAACGGCGGCGTCCGCACTTTCCGACGGCCGCGCTGCTCGCGCGTCGCGAGCATCACCTGATCAGCGTCGATAGCCATTTCCCGATGCTGACCACCTTCACCGACACTTCAACGACCGAACAACATGACGATGAACGCCCCTGATACCGCCACGCCAGCCACCGGCCGCCCAACGGTACAGAACCTGCTGCAGACCCAGTCGCTCGACGCGCTGAAAGAGCAAACCATCGAAGCGGTGCGGCGGCGACCGTCCGATCCGGCGGAACGCTGGCTGCTTTTCCAGTTGCTGTGCGTCTACGGCGACTGGGAACGCGCGCTCAAGCAGTTGCAGACCTGGGCGACGCTCGAGCCCGAGGGCACCGCGCGCGCGCAACTGCATCGCGGGCTCATCGAAAGCGAGATGTTTCGCGCCGAGGTATTCGCCGGCACGCGCACGCCCGGCTTCGTCGATGAAGCGGCGCCCGCGTGGGTCGAGCGGTTGCTGCAGGCGAATGCGCGTCTGGGCGCCGGCGACGTGGCGGGCGCCGACGCACTGCGCGAGTTCGCGCTCGACGCGGCGCCCGCGAGCCGGGGCGAAAGCGCCGAAATGGGCGACTTCGACTGGCTGACCGACAGCGACACGCGCCTCGGTCCGATCTGCGAAATGGCCGTGGCAGGTGGTTACCGGTGGATTCCGTTCGCCCATATCAAGTCGCTCACGCTCACCCCGATCGGCACGTTGACCGATCTCGTATGGCGCCCTGCCACGCTGATCCTGCGCGACGCGACGGTTCTCCGCGGCTACGTACCGACCCGCTACCCCGGCTCCGAGCACGGCCCGGCCACCATTCGGCTCGCGCGCGAAACCCGCTGGCAGGATCTCGGCGACACGAACGTGATCGCGCTCGGCCAAAAAACCTGGACGACCAACCGCGGCGACTGGGGTCTGCTCGATATCGGCGGCTGCCGCTTCACGGACGAAGACACCGATGGCACGTCATCCTGAAGACCCGCACCGGCCCGCGTACCTGCCGTCCCTGCTTGACCGGCTGCAGGACGACGCGCCGCACGCGCGCCACGAAACCGCCCGCGCGTATGCGCCGAACGGCGAAGGCATGCGCCGGATCATTCAACGCGATCTCGCGCTGCTGCTGAACTCGACCAATCTCGATGGCGAGCTGGACGCCGCGCGCTATCCGCAGGCCGCCGCGTCCGTCGTCAACTATGGCGTGCCGCCGTTGTCGGGAAGCTACCTGAGCGACCGCAACTGGGAAACGATCGAGACGCTCGTCAAGACCGCGATCGTCCGCTTCGAGCCGCGCCTGCTCGCGGATTCGATCGCGATTCGCCCCATCGCGGGGCGCGAAGCCGCCAGCTACAACAAGCTCGCGTTCGAGATTCGCGGGCTGATGCAATGGTCGCCGTACCCCCTCGAATTCCTGATCCAGAGCACCTTCGACATCGAATCGAACAAGGTGACGCTCGATCCTGGCGCTCGCATCGAACATTGATATGGATCCCAGATTTCTCGACCACTACAACCGCGAACTGACTTACATGCGCGAGCTGTCCGCGGAGTTCGCCGCGCAGCATCCGAAGATCGCCCGCCGCCTCGGCATGCACGGCATCGAGACAGCCGATCCTTACGTGGAGCGGATGATCGAGGCGTTCTGCTTCATGTCGGCCCGTACGCAGCTCAAGCTCGACGCGGAATTCCCGCGCTTCACGCAGCGCCTGCTCGAAGTCGTGTATCCGAACTACGTTGCGCCGACGCCGTCCATGGCCGTGGCGAAGCTGCGCCCGAGCCTGCGCGAAGGCAACTTCAGCAAGGGTTTCACGGTGCCGCGCCACAGCGTATTGCGCTCGTCGATCCCGCCGGGCGAGCGGACCGCGTGCGAGTTCCGCAGCGGCCATGAAATCACGCTTTGGCCGATCGAGATCGTCGACGCGAAGCTGACGGCCGTCCCGCCGGACCTTCCGGACCTGCAGCGCACACTGATGCCGCACATGCGGCTGCGCGGCGCGCTCCGGTTGCGGCTGCGCACGGTGGGCGAGATCAAGTTCTCGCAAATCACCGGGCTCGACAGGCTGTCGCTCTATATCGGCGGCGACGAACGGATCGCGTCCCATCTGTTCGAACTGATCCATGCCGGCGGCATCGCATCGGTCGTGCGCGCACACGGCGCCACCCGCGACGATTGCACGGTCGTCGCCAAGCATCCGGTCGATTTCGAAGGCCTTCGCCCCGACCAGAGCCTGTTGCCGCAAATGTGGAATACGTTCCACGGGCACAACCTGCTGCACGAGTACTTCACCTGCCGGCAACGCTTCTATTTCTTCGTGCTGACGCAGTTGCAGGCCGGCTTGTCCAGGATCGACGGCCAGGAAGCGGAAGTCGTGCTGCTGCTCGACCGACTGCCCGACGAACTGACGACACACGTCGATGCGTCGAGCTTTCAGTTGTTCTGCACGCCGATCGTCAACCTGTTTCCGCGGCGTACCGACCGGATCGAGATCAACCGCGCGCTGACCGCGTTCCACCTGATTCCGGACCGCAGCCGCCCGCTCGATTACGAAGTCTTCTCGGTGTCGCGCGTATTCGGCCAGAAAGCCGAAACGTCGACCGAGGTGACGTTCAATCCGCTGTACCAGACGCTACACAGCGACATCGGCAATTACGGGCGCTACTTTTCGATTCTGCGGGAGCCGCGCGCGATGTCGGCCAACGCGCGCAAATACGGCACCCGCAGCGAGTACGTCGGCACCGAAGTATTCGTGTCGCTCGTCGATCAGGCCGAAGCACCCTACGACGACGCGATCCGCTATCTGTCCGTCGACGCGTGGCTGACCAATCGCGACCTGCCGCGCCTGATTCCGCGCAACGGATTCAGCGACCTCACGATGCAGGACTCGGTGCCGATCGAGGGCGTGAGTCTCGTGCATCCGCCGAGCACGCCGCGCGAACCCTATGCGACGGGCGAGACGGCATGGCGGCTGATTCGCCAGTTGAGCTTCAACTACATGCCGCTCGCGGAGCTCGACCATCGCGACGGCGGCCAGGCGCTGCGCAACATGCTGCGGCTGTTCGTCGGGACGAGCGAGCACGAACAGCGCACGCAGATCGAGAGCCTCGTCGGGGCGCGCACCGAGCCCGTCGTCCGGCGCCTTCCGGATCACGGGCTGCTCGTCTACGGGCGTGGCGTGCGCTGCGAATTGACGGTCGACGAGACCGGCTTTTCGGGAGTGAGCCCCTATCTGTTCGGCCTCGTGCTCGAGCAATACCTGGCCCGACACGTATCGATCAATGTCTTCACCGAGACGGAGCTGCGCTCGATGCAGCGCGGCCTCGTGACGCGCTGGAAACCGCGCATGGGCGGGCGGGGGGCCGTGTAAGCGATGGACGCATTCGACTCGGTGCCGGTCAACGACGGCTCGCCGCTGCATCCGGATTCACTGCGCGCGTGGTTCGACGAGCACACGCCGTGGCAGGCCGGCTTCCTCAGCCTGCTGCGCGCGATCAGCGCGCGCGACACCGTCCAGCCGCTGCCCGGCACGGCGCGTTTGCCGCGGCAGGAGCCCTTCCGCGTCGGCCAGCAACCGTCGATGGCGTTCGCGCCGCGCGAAATCGCGGCGCTCGACGTGCAGGGCGGCCGGCTCGACGTCCGGCTCTTCGGGCTTGGACTGTGGGGTCCGCAGGGCCCGCTGCCGCTCCACATGACGGAACTGGCGTACAGCCGTGCGGAGAGCCATCAGGACAAGACGCTCATTGCATTCGCCAACCTGTTCCATCATCGGGCGCTCACGCTGTTCTACCGGGCGTGGGCGTCGGCACAGGCGACCGTCTCGCTCGACCGGCCGTCGCAGGAAACCTTCTCGTTCTATATCGGCAGCCTGATGGGCACCGATCCGGACGAAGCCGCGCGTACGCACCCGCCGCCGCATGCGCGCTATGCGGCCTCGGCGCACCTGGTGCGCGAGGCGCGCAATCCGGACGGCCTGGCGGCAACGCTGTCCCATTACTTCGGCGTACCGGTGGCCGTCGACGAATTCGTGCCGCACTGGATTCAGATCACCGGCCCCGAGCGCTGCCTGCTCGGCGCGCCCGCACCGTCGACGATCATGGGCGAGGGTGCGCTGCTGGGCGACATGATCCCCGATTGCCAGCACAAGTTCCGTCTCGTGATCGGGCCGCTCGATCTCGACCAGTACCTGCGTCTCACACCGCATGGCGACGATCTCCCGACGCTGGTCGACTGGGTCCGCGCGTTCGTCGGTCTCGAATACGACTGGGAAATCAAGCTGCTGGTCAAGCCGCGTGCCGCGCCGCCGGCGCGCGCCGACAGCTCGCACCGGCTCGGCTATTCGACCTGGCTCGGCCAATCGCTGGACGACAAACCGGTGGTCGGCATGGTGTTCGAGCCCGAGAAATACTGCGATCAACTGGAGGATCCGGCATGAATGCTCCCGCACACGACCCGCTCGCGCGCTACATCGACCTGCTCGAACCCGTATCGGCCGACGACCCGTGCGGCCCCGATCTCGAATACGACCCGGCCTTCGTGATGCTGCAAGCGGCCGTCGCACCACGCACGGATGCGCAATACGGCGATTTCGTCGATGCGCCGCAGCAGGCGAACTGGGCCGAAGCCGAGCGCGACTGCCGCGCGCTGCTGCTACGCACGAAGGACCTGCGGCTGCTCACGATCCTGACCCGCTGCCGGATCCGCCAAAGCGGAGCCGAAGGGCTGCGCGACGGCATCGCGGTGCTGCTGCAGATGCTCGAGCGCTACGGCGAGGCGTTGCATCCGACGCCGATGCTCGACGGCGAGCGCGATCCGATCGTTTACTCGAACGCGATCGCCGCGCTCGCCGACGCCGACGCGGCACTGGCTGACGCCCGCGACATCCGGTTGCCGAAAACCGCCGGTCTGCAACTGCAGTTGCGCGACATCGAGAAGGCGTTCGCGGTCCCGCGCGCGAAGGACGCGCTCGCGCCGGAATCGGCGAGCCGGCTGCTCGGCGAACTGTGGAACCGGCGCGACGCCGCGATCGTCGCACTGGCGGATGCGCAACGCGCCGTCGCCGAGATCGTCTCGCTGACGCGCGACACGTTGCAGGCCGATGCGCCCGATCTCGACGGCATCGTGAAACTGCTGCAGCCGTTCGCGCGGACGGCCCTCGACGCGGGCCGCGCACCGGTTGCCGCCGGTCCGTCCGATGCACCGGTGGAGCCGGCTTCGGCACCGGAGCCAACGGCGAGCCTGCCGACCGAAGCGACGCCGCACGAAACCGGCGCCGCGGCCCGGACCACGCATGACGCGCGGCCGATGGATCGCTGGAGCGCGCTCGCGTCGATTCAGGAAACGCGCCTGTGGTTCGAGCAAAACGAGCCGAGCAGCCCCGTCATCGTGCTGCTCCGGCAATCCGAACGCATGGTCGGCAAGCGCTTCTCGGAGCTGGCGAACGTGATCCCTGCCGAGCTTCTCGCGCAATGGGACGCCGTCGACATCTGAGCGCCTCGCCCTCTCATCGTCTTCAGCGCATTCAAATGATGAAAAAGACCCGAGTTATCCTTGCTGCCGCGTGCCTGCTGTCGGCGTCGCCGGCCGTGCTCGCGGCGTGCCGGCCCATTACTCAAGCGGAGTCGGAGCGGTGGACCGAAACACGGCCCATGCCGAACCAGATATTGACGACGTTCAATATCGGTTTCCCGGCCGGGGTCGTCGACGTCGATCCCGATCTGCCGATCGGCAGCCCGCTCGTCAGCGGTGAGTCCGCTCCGACGCCCGAGATGATTTTCATCGCCTGCGATCCGCCGACCGGCACGATCAATGTGGAGTTCATCACGCCTCCCAAGCTTTCGTCGCTCGGCGGCAAGATTTACGATACCAACGTGCCAGGAGTCGGGTTTCGGCTCAACTACGTTCGCGCCAGCGGCAGCACCAGCGTCGTGCCTTACACGAACAACTGGAAGGAAAATCCGTCCACCCCCGGCACGCAGCCGGTCAACTACGGCAACGGCGCAAAATACAGGATCGATCTGGTCAAGACCAGCAACGACATCCCGAGCTTTTCGACGACGAGCTTCGGCCATGTCGCCCGAACCTATGGCGACGGCAATCCCGGTGTGGCCGTCACCAACATCTACTCCGGCAACGTGTCGCTCCGGGTGTTGCCGAGTTGCCGCGTCGACAGCAGCACGCTGAACATCGACTTCGGGCAGTTCGGCCCCTATGACGTTTCGCAGACAACCGGCCCGACGCGCCCCGTGAACTTCCGGGTGCTCTGCTCGGGCCCGACGCCCCCGGCGTCGATCACCGCCACGCTCAGCGCGCCTCGGGACTCGGACAACCCCGCGCTGATCCAGAATACCGGCGCCCAGCACCTCGCGATCCGTCTGCGCGACAAAACGACTGGCGCCCTGCTCAAGCCCGGCGACGCGAGCAGCATGCTCGTTCAGAAGCCGGGCGGCGCGATGGAGTCAGGTTTCGATCTCGAAGCCACCGTGCTGCGCGTCGGCAACCAGCCGCCCACCACGGGCAAGATCGACGCGACTTCGGTCATCACGCTGAACATTCTCTAACTTTTCCAACGGGATTCACGAAACCCGACTCATCGACCATGGAACGCACCATTTTCGTCCAGATCGCCAGCTATCGCGATCCGCAGTTGATCCCGACGCTGCTCGACCTGATCGAGCGCGCCACCCGACCCGACCAGCTCCGCGTCGTCGTGTGCTGGCAGCACGCACTGGACGAGACCATCGGCGCCTTCTTCGCGCACGGCTTCTCGCGTTGGCACGCGCGTCACGATGGCGCGTTCCCGATTCATACGCTCTCCTATCGAGACGCCACCGTCGAGCTGATCGACGTGCCCCATCGGCAATCCCAGGGCGCGTGCTGGGCACGCAATCTGATCCAGCAACAGTACCGCGACGAACGCTACACGTTGCAACTCGACTCTCACCACTACTTCGTCGACGCGTGGGACGATCGGGCCATCGCGATGCTCGAGTCGCTGCGCCCGCGCAGCACGAAGCCGCTCCTTACCACCTACCTGCCCGGCTTCCAGCCCGGCGCGCAGCGCGACACGCTCGCGCATACGCCGACCGGCCTGTATTTCCAGCGCTTCATGCCGGAAGGCGTGCTGTCGCTTCGTTCCGGCTGGCTCGATAACTGGCAAGCGCTGAAGGCGCCTGTCCCGGGCGCGTTCTACAGCGCTCACTTCGCTTTTGCGGACGGGCATTTCGCCGTCGCTGTGCGGCATGATCCGAACTACTTCTTTCTGGGCGAGGAAATCTCGATCGCCGCTCGTGCGTTCACGCACGGCTACGATATCTACATCCCGCATCGCGTGCTGGCGTGGCACGAATACACGCGCGCCAGCCGAGTCAAGATATGGGACGATCACACGCCCGAGGCGCAAGCCAGCGGCCTCGTCGCGGAGAACTGGCATGTCCGCAACGACCGTTCCCTGGAGCGAAACCGGGCGCTGCTCGGCGTGGATGGCGCGTCGTCCGACGGCATCGATTTCGGGCCGTACGGCCTCGGGGTCGAGCGCACGCTCGCACAATACGAAGCCTACGCGGGCATCAGCTTCGCGCACCGCGGCGTGCGCCGGGAAACGCTCGATGGTTTACTGCCGAATTCCGACACGCCGGTTTGCACATCCGATGAGGAATACAAGGCCACGCTGCTGCGCGCCCACGACTTCCGCGTCTGGGCGCATCAGGCCCGGTTCACGGACATCCTGCCGCAGCTCGATCATTTCCGCATGAACGCCCATGCGCAGGACGGGACGGTGATTCACCGCGGCGAAATGCTCGATGCCGGCAAGTTTCACAAGCACATCAAGCGTGAATGGTTCGACATGCATCTGTACTTCGCCACCGGCTTCGAACAAGTCCCCGACCACTACACGATCGAATTATTCGACCGCGACGGCACCCTGCTGCGCGCACTCCAGCGCTCGATCTGATCCGGCCGCGGCGTGAAGCATGGCCGCAATACCGGCCGGTGCAGGGAAAACGCCGTCTGCTTCACCGAAATGAAACGGGGGGCCGACCGCCCCCCACCTGATACGCCGCCCCGCCTCAACGGTCCAGCCACGCCAGCCATTCGCCGCCCGACATGACATCGCACTCGTCGATGCCGCCCGTCAGCCGCGTCGACAGATCAATCGGGCCGTCCGCGCATGATGCGCCGTCAACGTCCCCCTTCGGCCGCCTCAGCGAAACGGCGCGACCGTTCGGGTTCGCGACGCTCAACGGACTCGACACGTAGCGATACGGGCTCACGCCCGCCGGCGCGGCACGATCCGGGCTGAGATAGCGGCCCGCATCGGGGTCGTAGTAGCGACGGCCATTCAAATGCAGCCCGGTCTCGTCGTCCAGATACTGCCCCGCGAACCGCAACGGCTGCCGCACCGGCGTGGCCAGTTGGGTCCACGGTATCACCTGCCCCCATGCCTTGTAGCGGCCGCTCCACACGAGCTTGCCCGCCGCGTCGGTCAGCGCGACCGCCGTGCCGGCGAGATCGGTCTGGTAGTAATACACGTGCATTCCGGAAAACGTGCCGTCGTCCTTGCGTCGCCGGTCCACGCAGGCAAGCGGCGCATAACCGACGGCCCCGTCCCGTGCCGGCTGATACAGATAAATCCGCACGTTCTCGCCCGTCGTTTCCTGGACAAGGCGCTCGCCATGCCAGACGAAGCGCGTGACCTCCGCGTTGTCATCCAGGCGTCGCGCGCCGCCCGCTTGCGATTGTCCGAACGATTTACTGACGCGGCGCCCCAACGCATCGTAGCGATAACGCACCTCGCCGCGCCGGCTCCGTACGCTCATCAACCGGCCGTCCGCGTCCCACGTGAACGTCTGTTCGTCCGCCGCGCCGCGCTTGGCGGCCACCTGCCCCCACGCATCGTATTCGTAGCGATAGCCTCGACACTCACGTAGCCGATGATCGGGATACACGGCAGGCTGCCATCCGGTGCGCGGCGTCTCGAGCAGGTTGCCCGCCGCATCCCACGTGAAATATTCGATGCCGAGCTCGTCCGAGACGACGCGCAGCAGACAGCCGCGACGATCGTAGTCGTAATAGGTCCGGCCGTTGAAACGATCGTCGACCTGCACGAGATTGTCGGCCGGGCTGTAATGAAACTCGCGCCAGAATTCCGCGCTGCCCGGCAACATCTCGTTGTCGGCCGTCCGGATCACCGTCATCGCGAACCAGCGCTCGATCAACGCGCCCGCGTAAACCGAGCGCAGATACAGTTCCCCTTGGGAGCGCAACATCTGGCGCGTGGCCGCTTCGTAACTCAATGCGGCGATACCATGCATTTCGTCGCCATGGCCCAGTCCCATCAGCGTGACTACGCCAGCCTCGTCCCGCTCCGATTTCAAGATGTGCCCGTCCGGCAGCGTCACGGCGGCGAGCCGTCCTGCATCGTCGTACACGTAGCGCAGCGCGCCATGCATGTCGTGTTCCGCCGTCAGACGCCCGGCCGCATCGTATTCGAAGCGCAGCGTGTCGGGTTCGACGCCGATCGCCGCCCCCGCTTCGGTCGGCAGGCAGTGCACCATCCCGAGCTGGCCGTCGCGCACGTACGTGTAACGATAGCGCGCGTGTTCGGTGTCGCGGCCAACCATCCGCCCGAGCACGTCGTTGGCGAAGGTTTCGGTGCGCGTCTGTCCATCCGACGTCGACGTGATCTGCTGCAGCGCGCCCGATGCGGCATAGCTGAACGACCGGGTCACGCCGTCCGCGTCGACGATCGACGTCAACCGCTTGACCGGATCCCAGGTCAGGCGCTGAATCCCGCCGTTGCCGGCGACGGTGCGAATCCTGCGGCCGTGCGCATCGAACTCGTGCGCCGTGACGTTTCCTTCCTCGTCCACCGCGCTCACCACGCATCCGTACTGGTCGCGATGCCAGTGCCGCGCCTGCCCGTCAACACCGGTCGACGTGGTCAACTGCCCCGCGGCGTTCCAGATCCGCCGCTCCTGCCGGCCGTCCGGCAGCGTCACGATCAACGGCCGCCCGAGCAGATCCGGCTCGATCTTCGTCACGGCCCCGAACGGGTCCGTGACGGCCACGACATGTCCGTTGGCGTCGCGCAGATAGCTCACCGTGCGCCCCGCCGCATCGGTCCGCTTCGACACGAGCCCGCGCCCGTCGTATTCGAGCACGACGGCGCCGCGCTGCTCGTGCGTGTCGGTCCGAATCTGGACGCCGTCCTGTTCCGAATACGTCGTCTGAGTCACGCCGTCGGACGGCGACTGGAACTGGGTCGGCCGCAATTCGTCGTCGCGCTGCCAGAGCCACGTCCGGCCGTCCTGCAGGCGAATGCTCAGCGGCTCGCGGCTCGCGAACGCGTAGACCGTCGAGCGTTCGCCGCTCAATGGCGCCTCCTCACGGATCGGCCGGCCCAGGTTGTCGTTGACGACGCGCACCTGGCGCTCGCCCGGCAACGTCAGTGCGCTCGGCCAGCCTGCGTTGTCGTACTCGAACGCGTACCGCCGCCCGTCGAAATCGACATAAGCGAGCACGCGGCCCCGCGCATCGTATTGCCAGTGTGCCGTATGGCCGAACACGTCGGTTGCCTGCGTACTGCGTTCGGCCAGTTCGTACGTGCAGTGCTCGCGCGCGCCGCGGCACGTCGAGCGCTCGACGACACGCGACGCACCGCCGATCGTCTGCCACGTGTAACGCATGGTCCGCCGAAGCGGACCGATTTCCTCGACCATGCGGCCGCTGTCGTCGTAGGCAAAGCCGCGGACGACGTCGCCGAGCCGATTGCGCACCTCGGCCAGCCGGCCGCGCTCGTCGTACGCGTAACGAACAAGAAAACCGGTCGGTCCGCCGTCGACACATTCGATGCCGGTCAAGTGCGATCCGTCACGCTCGTAGTGCATCCGCAATTCATGCCCGCACGTGCCGCGCACGCGCAGCAGGCGCCCGCCGTCCCAGATGCATCCCACCCGGCGGCGCCCCAGATCCTCGACATACTTGACACGTGCGATGCCGTGTTCGTCGAATTCCCCGAAGACGGTGTAACGCGGCGTCAGATCGGCGACTACGATCCGGTCGTCCGACAGGCGGGCCACATGAAGCTGCTCGGATGAAACGATGATCTGGTCGCCGCGTTCAGGCATCGGCAGCGATACGATCCGGCCTTGTTCGTCGATGTAGTCGAGCCGGTCGTCGTTCCGGCGTCGCAGCGTGACGTCCCATGCAGTGCGCCAGCCGACCCCGAGCATGCCGTTCGCGGACAGCGCACTCGAATAGAACCTTGACCATTCGATCGGCAAGCGGCCGGGCAGCCTGAAGTCGACTTCGTTTCGCGGCAGGCAAATCTTGTTGCCCGAAACCATGTCGACCGACTCGCAAAGGAGGCCGGACAACGCCCGCTCCACCCCGTGGCGGCCGGCCAAATCACTCGGCTGCCCGCGATGACGATCGAGACGCGGCGCGACGTCGAGCGACTCCAGCACCGTGCCCTGCAACCCGGCAAGCACGCCGCCCAACCCTCCAATTCCACTCATTTGAACTCCCTGACCTGCCGTTACCCGCCGATGAACACGTCGCCCGACCCCGACGCGACCGGGGCGCCGCAGGACGTCGAGCATGCAACGAAAGCCGCCGGCGAGCCGTTGATGAAGACAGACCCCGAACCGGTTACAACCGCCTGGGCCGAACAATGAAGGCCGCAAACCGCGGCGCTGCCGACATAGGCGGCCGATATTCCGTTGGTGAACACGTCACCCGAACCGGTCACGATCGCTCCGCCATGGCCGATCGCGTCACCGACTCTGGCTGCTGGATTGCTCATGGTGATTTCTCTCCCCGTAAAACCCATCACTTTGGTGTCGCCGCACCCGTGCAGGGTGCGGCGACACACGGTTTAGCCACGCAATCAAAATTCCGATTCCGGTGGCTCTTCGCTCGGCGGTGGCTCTTCGCTCGGCGGAGGCGTCTCGCTTGGCGGCGGCGTCTCGCTCGGCGGCGGCGTCTCGCTCGGCGGCGGCGTCTCGCTCGGCGGCGGCGTCTCGCTTGGCGGAGGCGTTTCGCTTGGCGGCGGCGTTTCGCTTGGCGGAGGCGTCTCGCTTGGCGGCGGCGTTTCGCTTGGCGGAGGCGTCTCGCTTGGCGGCGGCGTTTCGCTCGGCGGCGGCGTTTCGCTCGGCGGCGGCGTCTCGCTCGGCGGCGGCGTCTCGCTCGGCGGCGGCGTCTCGCTCGGCGGCGGCGTCTCGCTCGGCGGCGGCGTTTCGCTCGGCGGCGGCGTTTCGCTTGGCGGCGGCGTTTCGCTTGGCGGAGGCGTCTCGCTTGGCGGCGGCGTCTCGCTCGGCGGCGGCGTCTCGCTCGGCGGCGGCGTTTCGCTCGGCGGCGGCGTTTCGCTCGGCGGCGGCGTTTCGCTCGGCGGCGGCGTTTCGCTCGGCGGCGGCGTTTCGCTCGGCGGCGGCGTTTCGCTCGGCGGCGGCGTCTCGCTTGGCGGCGGCGTCTCGCTTGGCGGCGGCGTCTCGCTTGGCGGCGGCGTCTCACTCGGCGGCGGCGTTTCGCTCGGCGGCGGCGTTTCGCTCGGCGGCGGCAGCTCGCTTGGCGGCGGCAGCTCGCTTGGCGGCGGCAACTCGCTTGGCGGCGGCAGCTCGCTTGGCGGCGGCGGTTCGACACTCGGCGGCGGCGGTTCGATACTCGGCGGCGGCGGCTCGACACTCGGCGGCGGCGGCTCGACACTCGGCGGCGGCGGCTCGACACTCGGCGGCGGCGGTTCGATACTCGGCGGCGGCGGCTCGACACTCGGCGGCGGCGGTTCGACACTCGGCGGCGGCGGCTCGACACTCGGCGGCGGCGGCTCGACACTCGGCGGCGGCGGCTCGACACTCGGCGGCGGCGGTTCGATACTCGGCGGCGGCGGTTCGATACTCGGCGGCGGCGGTTCGATACTCGGCGGCGGCGGTTCGATACTCGGCGGCGGCGGCTCGGTCGGCGGCGGTGGAGCAACGCTCGGCGGCGGCGGAACAACCGTCGGCGGCGGCGGCAGCGGCGGCAAAGGCGGCTTTTCGAGGTCCCGGAAGAACAACGGGAACGGAATCGGCGGAATCGCCCCACCCCCGCCACCTCCACCCGCACAGCCGTCGCCACATCCAGGATTCAACTGCAGCGGCGAACCCTGGACCACGACCTCGTTGCTGCCGACGATCCGGATCTTCGTGCCGACCAGCTTGATCGTGCCGTCGGCCGTCATGTTGATGGCCGATGCGCCGCACACGATGGAAAGCGCGCCACCGACATTCAGCGCATAAGCGCCGCCAACCGACGTCGACATCGCACCGCCCACCGCGATCGCATACGCACCGCCGACGTTCAGCGCGCAAGCGCCACCGATCATCGTCGACTCGGCGCCGCCCACCGCGTAGCTGGCGACGCCGCCCACGATGCTGCTGAGCATGCCGCCCACCGCACGGGTGTACGTCAGCCCCACGCCCATCGACATATTCACGCCGACGGTATGCGACTCGTTGTTCTTCGTCAGGCGGTTCATGTCCCGCTCCGCCTGCATATGGAATTCCTCGGCGCCCAGCTTGTCCTCGAAGCGGATCCCGCTGTAGTTTTCGCGGCCGCCGGTGATCGTCTTGCTCTTGAAGCCGCTTTTCGTCGCTTCTCCGGGCAGATCCCACGGAGGCGGCGTCATGGTGTTGTACAGGCTGCCGAGAATCAACGGACGATCCGGATCGCCGTTCATGAAGCCGACGATCACTTCCTGCCCGATGCGCGGGATATAGATGCCACCGAAATTCACGCCTGCCCATGCCTGGCTGACACGGACCCAGCACGAATCCGTCGCGTCGTTGCGCGCATACCGGTCCCACAGGAAGCGCACCTTCACGCGGCCGAATTCGTCCGTCCACACTTCGTGTCCCGGCGGACCCACGACGATCGCCGACTGCGGGCCACTCGTGGTCGGCTTCGGCGTCTCGCGCGGCATCCGGAACACTTCGCTCGTCGGTTGTACGATCAGCTCGTTATTGCATTCGTACCGGTAACCGCTGCCGGATTCGTCGGCGATTTCGGTCAGCATCAACGCCGCTTCGATGATCAGATACTCGCGGTTGGCTTCCTCGTGCTTGTGTTTCGTCAGCGTGAAGGTTTGGCCGCACGCGAGGCCGCGCACGTTGCCCTTGCCGAACGCGCGCGTGCCGGGCGCACGGCGCTCTTCCATCCGGACGCGGCTGATGAGATCGCCATGCTTGCTGTCGGTATAGTCGCCGGGCCACTCGAACAGTTCGCCTTCGCCCCAGTTCGTTTCGCGCGGCTGATGGTTCGACGTCACGAGCTGCGCCCTCGGCCGCGTGAAATCGAAATCGTCGACCACCACGCGCCCCGGCCGCAGCGATTCGTCCGTCGAGAAATAATTCAGATACTCGATGTCGATCTTGCCGCCTTCCGGGTGGTGCCTGATTTCGTGATAGGCGGCACTCGGCGAGCGGCGGTGCGCGCCGATGTGATCGCACAGCACGAGCCGGTGCTTGCCGTCCGAGTGCTCGAAGAACCAGTAGATCCCCCACTCCTCCATCAGGCGCTGGATAAAATCGAAATCCGTCTCGCCGTATTGCACCTGGAATGCCCGCGGCTCATTGCGCGTACTCTCGCCCTGCACCGTGTACTTGTCGACGTCGAGCCGCTTGTCGACCGGATACGGATAATCGCTCAGCACGGTGTCGATGATCTCGACCACCGTCTTGTCCTGAAAGATCTTGTAGTCGCTCGTCAGCGTGGCGAGCCAGAGCCACGGCCGCAACACGATGCGGTAAACGTTGTAGCGCCCTTCCGTGCGCAGGAAACCCGCTTTCACGACGAGGCCGCTGATTTCCCGCCCGCCGGCGCCGACACCGCCTTCCACGCCCGTCCCGATGCCCTCCAATTGCACACTGACGGTCATCTCGGTGCCGATCATCGCCTTCAGATCGAGATTCGCACTGGTCGACAACGGCACGTGAAAATCGTCCGGCGTGCGCAGCAGCAACTCGTACGTGTAAAGTTTCCCGAGATGCTCTCCACCGCGAAGCGACAGGAATCGGAGCGCGGGCTTGCCAAGCAGCCGTGGCATCGCATCGCTGCGAATCACCACCGTGCGCTCCTGATTGATCAGTCCTTCCGAAGAATTGATTGACATGCGATCTATTCGCTCCCACTCACCCAAAACAAAGATGCGCCCACGCGCATTGCCCTATATCCGCATGCAGCAGCCGTATGGCGCCGCCCTGCGGTTGCCTGCGTCATGTGCCGGATGCGCGCGCCGGATACCGGACACGCACCGCCGCGAGCTTCAGCAGCACGTCGATCAGCAAATCGGCGCCGATACTCGTCGCGGCATCGACCAGATAGCTTGCGGCCAGGTCGAGATCGCTAGCGTCGCGCGCATCGATCACCTTCCGTCCGAATGCAACGACGCGGCGCATGCAGTAGACCGCGCGCACGCCCGGAACCAACGGCGCGCCACCGCCGGGATCGATTCCCGCCACCCACTCGACCGGCGCGGCATGTACGCCTAACCATTCGGCCAGCATGCTGGCGATCGTCGCCAGGTTGCCGTTCGCGCATAGCGCGGCCACCTTCGCGTCGTCCACGTCGTGCAGTTGCCACGCAGCCAACCACAACGTGCGCTCGAGCTTCTTGATGTGCGGCGTGCGACGAAACGCGACAATCTCGCGATATTCGCGGTGTCGGCTGCGCAAGGTCGTGCAATTCGAAGCAATCGCCCGCTCCAGCGCACGCGTGCCCTGCTCGTGCTCGCACGGCAGTTGATCGAACGTGTATGTATCAGCGTTCCGTATGTTCATGAGTCCGCTCTTGCTCGACATCGACGGTGCAATCCGAATCCGGTTCGTCGGCGTCGCGCGCGATCGCCGCCGCGCCCGCCGGCAAACCGGCGATCCACCTCTGATCGACGAAACCGCCGCGATCGTCCTGTTGCCAGAACCACCCGCCTTCGCCCTGCGTCGTACACCGCGGCCACGCCGCCCACGGCACCTCGGGTACGCCGGTCAGCACGCGCGCGGGATCGTCGCCGCAGCCCGCCCCTTGAATTTCCGAATCCGCCGACGGCACGACCGCCTTTCGGCCGCGCCTGCCCATGCGCGGCCATACGAATGCGTGCGCCGCGTCCCACAGCGCATCAAGTTGCGTGTACAACGACGACACGAAGCGATCCGGATCGGCCGGTTGCGCACGCGGCGGCACGTACCTCGCCAGCAGGCGCGCCATCTGGAACAACACGCCGCGCGGCTCGCGCAGCCGGCGTTCCAGCCAGCGGCGCGACACGGTGCAGCAGACGATGCATGGATGCCGCCGTCCGGCCCGATCGCACGAAGCGGCCATCACGCCGACGACATATCGCCCATCGGCGAACGGCGAACAGGCGGGCGTCAGCACGAAACTCCACGGCAACGCATGTGTGCCGCCTTCGCCGGACAGATGCGCCGCCCATTCGGGATGACGCGTCAGCCAGTGTTGCCATTGAAGAGCCTGCATGACGGTCGTGCGGTGCCGGATCTGCTCGACCGACGCGGGGAGACGCCCCCACAGCGCCGGCATGCCGACCGTCACGCGAGCCCCCCAGGGCAATGAAAGCTCGTCAGCAGATTGCTCGTCAGCGGATTCGACTGCCCGCTCGTCATCAGCTCGAGCGCCGCATGCCGACCATCGAAATCGAACGCCAGCGTCAGGCGGCTGGCCGATGCCGTGCCGGTCAACTGGCCGCGCTCGATCAACCGGAACAGCGCCCAGGGCCCCGTCGCGACGATCGTCGACGTATCCGGCCGGATCGCCGGTCTTGCCGCGATCTCCGCTACCGCGCCGCCGCGCGGTCCGGGCCAGCTCAGCGCGAACGGCGTGACCGGGCCGTGCACGTAGCGCTGCGTCTGACCGTCGACGTCAATCAGCAATTCGGTGATCTCCGGGTCGATCGCGGCCACCTTCGCATCCATCTTCCACGCCATCCGTTTTGCACCCTGATCGCGGAAGAACACTTCGCGGATCGCCGCCGCACGTTCGAACGGTGCGAGGCTCGGCCCCTTGATCGGCGGCATGCCGGGGCTCAGTGACTTGTAGCGCCACGGCTTCGCGTTCGTATCGACATAGCTCGCCAGCGATTTCTGAAAGAACTCGTCGAATACGCCGCCGCTTGCGAACATCCGGTTGAAGTCCTCCACGTCGACTTCCTGGCTGCTGCGCACGAACGGGTATTTGCCGTCGATGGTGCGCCGGCAGGTTTGCCCGACGCTCGTATCGACCTGCATCGCGAGCAGCCCGCCGACCTCCTGCCCGACCTTGTCCGCCACCTGCGTCGCGATACCGCCCAGGACGAGCCGCAATGGCGCCGGCAGCTTTTCGGCTTCGGTCTGCAGCGTCGTGCCGATATCCAGCGCCGGCGGCATGCTGTTGGCCGACAGTGCGTTGCTCGCGACGACGAGACGCGTGTATTGCTCGTTGATCAACGTCAGGATCGCGTCGAGCTGCAAGGCCTTGCCGCCCACCGAAATCGGCTTGTCCGTCATCGCCGGACCGCTGCCGGTGTCGGCCTGCCCGGTGGTGACTTCGCGCAACGCCGCAAAGCGGTTGTCGACGAACTCCTTCTCGAGTCGCGTTTCCGGCCGCTGCGCGGCGATCTTCCCGGCTTCGACCGCCGCCGTTCGCGCCGCCGAGGATCGCCGGCCGACCGCTGCCAGCGCGAGGTCGTTCAGCGACGACGGCTCCGGTGCATCGATGACCGACAGCGACGTTTCCCGGACCACCGCGCGCGCCAGCCTCACCAGCGGCGAATCAGGGGCGGCGAGTGCGCGCAGCGTCGCCTGGTCGAGCGCCAGCGTGCCGTCCCGGCCGTTCTCGCCGCTCGTGGCCGGCCGAATGTCGGCGAGAAACTGCTGCCAGTAGTTTCCGTAATCGATCAAATACTGGCGGCGAATCTCGTCGGCGAGCGACGATCTGGCCGCCACGATCCGGGTGCCCTGTATCGATGCCACGAGATCGTTGCGCTTCGACGCGCGTCCCATGACCCAATCGTCGTCGTCTTGCGCGCGCGTGAGAAATTCGGGCAGACGCTGACTGAACAACGCGTGATAACCGTCATACGTGTAAAGCCCCGGCACGCCTTGCTCGAAGCGCGACCCGTCCACCAGCTTGAAAAGCGACGCGCCCTGCAGCCCAAGCGCCTGCGCGAGCGTGAAGTTTTCGGGCGCCTCCTTCTGCATCGCGCCGATCGCCCGCTCGTACAGCCGCCTCGGCGCGGGGTTCTGGCTCAGGAAGAGGCGTGCGCGCTGCACGAGCGCGGCATCCTGCTTCATGGAAGGTTTGACCGGACGGCCGTCGACGAACAGCGCCTCCAGGTGCCGCGTCATCGCATTGCGGCCGCCCATCGCCGCCGCGCTGTCGGCGCGCTCCCAGTCCCGCAGCACCCAGGCCCGGACTGCCTTCGCGTCGTAACGCCCGGCTTCGTACAACATCAGGTAGATGGTCAGCGTGCGATATACATCGTCCGGGTTTTGCGCGGCGATCTGCGTGTTCAGATCGCCTTCGACGCGCGCCACGATCTGCGGCATCAACGTCTGCTGCAACAGGCTCAGATAGGTCGTATCCGACGCCGAGACGATGGCCGGGACCACATAAAGGCCGTAGCGGTACGCAAGGCCCGGTGCATCGAGATCGAAATCGCCGTGGCGCGGGAGATCCCTCGACCTGTCCAGCAGGCCGCCGATCGCCGCCGCTTTCGGTGCCTTGTTGTATGCCGCAGCCCGCGCGGCCAGCGCCGACGTCTTGCCGGAAATCGCGGACAGATAGTTCCGGTTGTTTTCGTAGCTCACCGTGAGCGAAAACGCGAGCCAGACGAACAGGGCCACGGTCAGCAGATGGCCAGCCCAGCGCATCGTTCTGAAGCGAATCTCCCACTTCAGATCTGCGCGGACCAGATGCGCCTCCGGCACGATCACGTGCTGGAACACGTTGCGCAGGAAATAGCTGCGATGCCCGGCGATCGCATCGTCGCCACGCACGTGCGCTGCCGTGTCGCTGGTCGTACGCAGGCGTGCCAGCTTGCGCCTCAGGCGCTGCAGCACCGTGTCGCGGTCGACGGTCATCACCTGATCCGTCTGCTCGGCGCTCGTGAAATAGACGCCGCGCAGCATGTTCTGCAACTGCGCGTCGTCGTAGCGGGAATCGAGGAACACCAGTTCCACCAGATCCGCGAGCAACGCCGACAGGCTGCGGAACTCCTGTGCCAGCGGGTACAGCCGCTTGCGACGCTCTCCCTCGTATTCTTCGAGCAAGCGGTTGTTCAAGCCGGCGTCGACCCGCGCTTCCAGCAGCGTCAGTTCACGCATGCAGTGACGTCGCAGCCCGTCGACGCTCGCCGCGCCCGACTCGTCGCACGGCAGCGTGAAACCCCAGATCTGCGTGCGTCCGTCGGCCGTCAACGACTGGAAATACTCGGTAAAGCCGGGCAACAGATCCAGCTTCGTGACGAATACGTAGACGGGGAACCGAATCCCGAGTTGCTGGCGCAGTTCGCCGAGCCGGGCCCGCAAGCTCGCCGCGAGCGCGGTGCGCTCGACTTCCGACCGGTTGACCAGGTCCGCCACGCTCACGGTCAGGATCGCGCCATTGAGCGGCGCGCGCGGCCGATGCTTGCGCAACTGGCCGAGCAACGCCTTCCATTCCGCGGCGTTGACCGTCGTAGCCGTTTCTTCCCGCGCGTCGTCCTGCTCGACATAGCGACCTGCGGTGTCGATCAGCACCGCCTCGTTCGCGAACCACCATTCGCAGTTCGCAGTGTGCTCGATCCCGTGCGCGGACACCGCCGCCATCTGGTCGGTCAACGGAAACTGCAGGCCCGACCCGAGGATTGCGGTCGTCTTCCCGGCCCCTGGCGTACCGAGCATCATGTACCACGGCAGCCCGTACAGATGACGGTCCACCTCGAGCAGGCGACGCCATCCGAGCGTGCCGCCGCGCAAGCGCTTCAACTGCGCGATGGCCTTGGACACCACCATCGCAACCGCACGCACTTCGTCGCGGCCGATTTCGGCCGGCTCGTCCCCTTTCGGCTCGAGAAAGCGCTTCAGCAGCGCATCGTTCGACCGCAACGCCTGCCACAACTTGTACAGACCGTAGAGCGCATAGCAGAACATGATCGCCGCGACGATCAACACGCGCACCCAGATCGGCTGGAGCGGATGATGCTCCGCGAACCCGAACAGCGGGCCGACGTGCCAGAGCGCGACGCAAAGCGCGATCACCCAGACCGGACTCAGCGGCCACCTTCTCAGCCACAGGACGAGCAGGCCCGCCAACAGCGCGATCACGATCGAGCGGATCACGGCGCCGGCGAACGGATGCAGCTCTCCGAACACGAACAGCGGCCCCAGAAACCAGACCGCCACGCATGCCAGCAGAATCGCCACGCACGCCAGCATCCGCCACGAGACCAACCATCTGAAAAGACGTTTCAAATAAGACATGCTGAATTCCGGTACTACGGGGTGACCATGATTTCGACGCGACGGTTGAGTGCTCTGCCGGCCGCCGTCGCGTTATCGCCGATCGGCTGCGTGTCACCCTTGCCGACCGCGCGAATCCGCTCCGCGGGCGTACCGTCCCGTTGCAGGATTTGCGCGACAAACGCCGCGCGCTTTTCCGACAGAACCTGGTTGTTCGCGAAAGCCGCGCTACGAATGGGTTGGTTGTCGGTATGCCCGCTCACGAGCACGTTGCCGCCGACGCGCGCCACTTCGCTCGCGACCTTGTTCAGGATCGGCTCGATCTCAGGCAACACCACGCTCTGGCCCGACGCGAACATCGAATCGCCCCTGAACACGACGACGCTGCGCCGGTCGTCTTCGTCAACGGTCAGCAAGCCGCGCGCGATCTCGTTCGTCAGCAGCTGTGACAGGCGCAGACGCTGCGGCACGGACGCCAGCCGCTCCTTGCCGATTTCGAGAATGCGCGCCTCCAGCAGATGGCGCTCCGTCAGCAGGTGATACTGGTAGAACACGAACAGTGCGAACAGAAGGAGCGCCGCGAGCGCGACGGACGCCCATGCCGGCACGCTGCGCAGCAACGGCAGTTTGCCGGGCGGCGCCCCCCGCCAGTGCGGCGACAGCTCCGGCTGCAGCGCGTCTCGCGCGCCGGTGATGAGCGTCCACAGACGCTGGCGAATCTGCTCCAGATAGCGGCGCCCATCGGCCATCACGCTGTAGCGGCCCTCGAAGCCGAGACCGAGCACGCGATACAGGATTTCGAGGATATCGACGTACTCCTGCGGATCGGTCGCCATCCGGCCGATCAACAGGAAGAACTTCTCGCCGCCGTCGACTTCGCCCTCGAACGTGATCAGCAGGCTCCGTGCTGCCCATACGCCGCTCCCGCCCCAGCTGGTGCGGTTCGCCGCCTCGTCGAGCGCGGTGCACAGACAGTAGCGCACGACCGCCATGTGCTTCCACGGCAGATCGACCTTGTCGCACACCTTTTGAAACAGGTTGACCTCGCGCACGAGCAGCGTCCGCAGCCCCTCCACCGCTTCGGACGTATCGAGCGTCGCCGGCATGTCGGCGAGCATTCTGAGCAACGGGCGCGCCGCCTCGAGCAGCGGATTCGCGGCTGCGCGCACCTCGTCGAGACGCTGCTGAATATCCACGACCGCATCGAACTCGCCAGGATCGACGGGTGCGCTCGCGGCACGCCTTTCGTCTCCGGCGCGTTCCTTCTGCGGATCGAGCACCGTCCCGGAATCCCCCGCGAGAAAGTCGAACGCGTCCTTATCGAACGTACCGGAGTTCATTTATGGCGCACTCCCCACAGTTCGAGTTTCAGTTCGGGGAAGTGGCCGGCGATATGCATCGCGAGCCCGCCTTGCTGCGCGATCTGCTCCCAGAACGGCCCGCTGCGCGACAACTCGTAGTAGATGTAGCTCGAATTGAACGGAATCTGTCGCGGCGGCACCGGCAGCGGCACCATCGTGAGCCCGGGAAGGTGCGAACGAATCAACTCGGGCAAACGCTGCGGCTGGCTGATCTTCGTCTGCGCGGCGAATTGCTGCTGAAGCACGTCCGGCGACATCTGCGCGCCGACGGCCAGCACGAGGCTCGAATAGCCGGAGAGTTCCGCGGGCATCACGGCCGCAACGCGGATGCCGTGCGGCTGTTCGGTAAGCGGAATCGGCTGCGCACCGCGGATCAGCACCTGGTTGAGCAGATAGTGGACCTCCTCCACGAGCGGCCGGATGCTTGCGTACAGTTGTGCGTGATCGTAGCCGGGAGTCGGGAGCGGACGGCGCGTCTGCGGGCGCACGAACGTCGACAGCTCGCCCGCCATGATCGCGAGTTCACGATAGAACACCATCGGCGGCGTCTCGCGAATCCGGCAGATATGTTCGAGCAGCGGTTCATAGCGATTCAGTACCTGCAGGAGCAGGTAATCGGCGACTTCCGCCGCCGCGCCCGCCCGCCCGTCGCTACCGGACAGACGGGTGGCCAGTGCATCGGCTCGCAGCTTCGTGAGGCCATGCAGTTGCGTCGCCCATTCGCGCAGCAGCGGATCGGCGCCGTACCGGCTGACCGGCGGAATGTGATCGGTCACGTGCAGCGACACCGATCCGTCCGCATGCAAGGTCTTGATGCGCGTCAGCGCGATGCCGATCCACGACTGCGTCAGTTCTTTTTCGGGCAGCAGCCGCAGGCGCAGGTTCGCCAGTTGCACGGGCTTCGGCCCCTGCCCGATCGTGTTGCTGTCCCGCAGTTCGTTTTCGAACGCCAGATAGCGGGCCAGCGACGCCGTCTCGTCGCGGAACACCGTCTCTTCGGTATTGGGCTGCCGCAACGGGACAGCCAGATAGATGACCTGGTTCTGATGCTCGGGCACGATCGTCAACGGCGGCGGCGGCGGCGCATGCGCCGGCACGTCGAACGGCGTCCCGTCGGGAAACACGCCTGCACCGCTCTTCAACACCAGCTTGCCGAACGCAAGCGATTCCTGATCGGTCTCGAACTGACTGAAGCCCCAGAAGAACGGGCTGAGCGGCGCGGAACGCTTGTGCGCGAAATGTTCGAAATAGCGCTCTTGTTGCTGGAACAGCTGGGGCAGCAGGAAAAGACCCTCGCTCCACACGACCTTGTTATGCCAACTCATGTCAATCCAATTCAGTTACCAGAACGGCCCGCTGGCCGATATCCACGTTCAATTTGATTTTTGTACGCGCCGTCAGCACCCGAAGCCATGCTTCCTCCGGCGGCGGCGGCAAGCGATACGTGCCGCGCCACACCGATTTGCCCAGCTCGCGGTATCCGGCCAGCACGCCGATCGCGGTCGTCGCGCTATTGATACGCCGCCGAATATCCCGGACGTCGCCGGGGCGCAGCACGAACTCGTCGATCACGATCGCGTCTTCGCCCAGCACCTTCTTGCTGTCGTTCTGCAGCGAGAAGAAGTCGGCGTTGTCGAACGTATAGGCCGACTTCAATTCATAGATCCGCACCATGATCGGCGCCGGCCGCCCGAGCTCGTCGGGATTGACGCCATCGCTCACCTTGATCTTCAGATTCAGCGACGCGGCCAGATCCTTCCGCGACGGCACCCCTCCGCACGCAGCAAGCGACAGAAATGTCAGTCCGGCCGCGATACGTTTCAGTGCATTGCGGCGCGTCGCCATACCTGGCGGAAATCGAGAAAACATAGGGAAGATCCTGTCGTACCCGGGGCAGCCGTTGACCGAGGCCCCCACGCATCGCGAAGACGCCTTGGTCAACGGCTTGCGATGCCGCCCGCGCGAGCACAGGCGGCATCGCCCTGAACTACGGGCGTCGACGCTTACGCCGCGTTCCGCTTGATGTCGAACGTCGCCGTGATCGCACCGCCGCTGCCGCCTTGCGCGTTCTGCACGACGTATTCCTGCTTCAGGCGCGAGAACGACAGGCGAACGATCTCGCGCGGACGCGATTCGTCAGCCGCGACGCCAGCCGGGCTCACCTGCGTCACCAGCACGTCATTCATCGTCAACATGATGTATTCGAGCGGATTGCCGCCGGCCTTGCGCACCGTGAGCTTCGCCTGATCGATGTGCTTTCCCAGCAGACAGTACTGAATCAGGTTCGGGCTCGCACGGTCGATGTAGTGTTCGAACTGCAGATCGTCGACGGTCGCGCGGCCCGCCCCGCCGCCGGAGCCCAGGTGCATGTTCGATTGCTGCGATACGTTCCACGACCAGCTCAAGACCTCGATTTCGTCATGGTGAGTAGCATCCTTGGATTCGCCGTCGATTCCGTTGATCTTGAGGAAAATGTCGTGTGCCATGGCATCACTCCTTACGTCTTGGTTGAATTTTTTGTACAACTAACTTTGCGATCAGGTTTATTTACGGAGCGCCTGATCACCACTCCCCCGGGGTCGAACATCACATCGGAATACGCGGGACGAGGAACGTCGCCGACGCGACGGTCAGCGCGCGTGCTGGGGCTTGCCGATCAGCAACCGTCCCCGCGGCAATCGCTCGCTGGGATCAGGCGGCCGCCTTGACCGACGGAAGCTTTGCGACGAGCCGCAGCGACACCGTCAGACCTTCCAGCTGGAAGTGCGGGCGCAGGAAGAACTTCGCCTGGTAGTAGCCGGGGTTGCCCTCGACTTCTTCCACGACCACCTCGGCAGCAGCCAAGGGACGACGCGCCTTGGTTTCCTGCGACGAGTTCGCGGGATCGGCGTCGACGTAGTACATGATCCATTCGTTGAGCCATTGCTGCATTTCGTCGCGCTCCTTGAACGAGCCGATCTTGTCGCGCACGATGCACTTCAGGTAGTGCGCGAAACGCGAGCAGGCAAACAGATACGGCAGACGCGCGGACAGGTTCGCGTTGGCCGTCGCGTCCGGATCGTAGTACTCGGCAGGCTTCTGCAGCGACTGCGCGCCGATGAACGCCGCGTAATCGGTATTCTTGCGATGAATCAGCGGAATGAAGCCGTTCTTCGAAAGCTCCGCCTCACGGCGATCGGAAATCGCGATCTCGGTCGGGCACTTCATGTCGATGCCGCCATCGTCGGTCGGGAACGTATGGCACGGCAGATTCTCGACCACGCCACCGCTCTCGACGCCGCGAATCAGCGTGCACCAGCCGTAGTGCTTGAACGAGCGATTGATGTTCACGGCCATCGCATACGCGGCGTTGGCCCACGCGTATTTGCGGTGGTCCGATCCGTCGGTCGATTCCTCGAAATCGAACTCGTCGACGGGATTGGTGCGGATACCGTACGGCAGGCGCGCGAGGAAGCGCGGCATGGCCAGACCGATGTAGCGCGAGTCTTCGGAGTTGCGCAGCGAGTTCCACGGTGCGTACTCGAGGTTCTGCGTGAAGATCTTGGTCAGATCGCGCGGGTTCGCGAGTTCCTGCCACGAATCCATCTGCAGCACGGATGGCGACGCGCCGGTGATGAACGGCGCGTGCGCGGCCGCGGCGACCTTGCCGATCGACGCCAGCAGATCGACGTCCGGAGGCGTGTGGTCGAAGTAATAGTCGGCGACGAGACAGCCATACGGCTCGCCGCCCAGCTGACCGTACTCCTCTTCGTAGATTTGCTTGAAGAACGGGCTTTGATCCCAGGCCACGCCCTTGTAGCGTTTCATCGTGCGACGCAGATCTTCCTTCGACACGTCCATGAAGCGGATTTTCAGCTTCTCGTCGGTTTCCGTGTTCGTCACGAGATGATGCAGCCCGCGCCACGCGCTTTCCAGCTTCTGGAAATCGTCGTGGTGCAGGATCAGGTTGATCTGTTCCGACAACTTGCGATCGATCTCGCCGATGATCGCCTCGATGCTCTTGTAGGCATCGTCGGACATCGTCACCGAATTGGCCAGCGCCTGCTCGGCGAGCGTCTTGACGGCGGATTCCACCGCCTCGCGCGCCTGCTCCGTCTTGGGCTTGAACTCGCGCGACAACAGTGCGTTGAAATCCGATTGGGCGCCGAGCTGCGCCTCGGCAGCGCGCGCCTGCGATTCACGTACAGCCATTTTTTACCTTTACCTGTGTTAGATCGTGGTTGAGCATCCAGGGCCGCGTCACTGCTCTTGCGGTTCCCGAGCGTCCGGCTTCCGTGCTTCAGGCTTGGGTGCCTTGGCGAGCGCGCTCAGCAGCGCCGGATCCTTCAGCACCTTGCTGACAAGATTTTCCGCGCCCGACTTGCCGTCCATGTAGGTCTGCAGATTGGCGAGCTGCGTGCGCGCGTCGAGCAACTGCGACAGCGCGTCGACATTTCTCGCAATCGCCGCCGGAGAAAAGTCGTCCATGCTTTCGAACGTGATGTCGACCATCAGCTGGCCGTCGCCGGACAGCGTATTCGGGACCGAGAACGCGACGCGGGGCTTCATCGCCTTCATCCGCTCGTCGAAGTTGTCGATGTCGATGTTGTAGAACTTCCGATCGCCGACGGCCGGCAACGACTCCAGGGGCTTGCCGGACAGATCGGCGAGCACGCCCATCACGAACGGCAGCTCGACCTTCTTTTCGGAGCCGTAGATCTCGACGTCGTACTCGATCTGGACGCGCGGAGCACGATTTCGCGCAATGAATTTCTGTGCACTGCTGGATATGGCCATAAACTTTCCAGATGAATTCAGATTGGGAAAAAATCAATGAGCGAATGCTCGTCCGTTTCGCCCTTTCAGCGTAAACTCCGGGCATCTTAAGACACTCGTCGGCGCCGTTATATAGGACCAGTACTAACTTAATTGCCGATAATTGGAGATATACGAAATATCGAAAAAATCTCTAATCTCAATAAAGCGACGAATTGAAAACGCCGCATTCGGCTGAGATGAATCCCTATCTGGAATGGCGATGGGGCGCGCCTGGACGAGTCGTTGCCACGCGGCGGAGCGAGCACCGCCCCGGCCGCATGGATCGTCACAGCAATGATGCGATGCGCTACCGTGTCGAGCGCATCATCGCGCGCTCAGCGGCGCAGGCCGTCCGGAATCAGCGAAATGTCGACGCGCCGGTTCAGTGCCCGGCCCGCTTCACTCCCGTTGTCCGCGATCGGGCGGATGTCGCCCATTCCCTGAATCGCGAAACGCGTGACCGGCAATCCGCCTTCGACGACCAGCCAATCGCGAATCGCGCGCGCCCGCGCCTCGGATAGCCGAAGATTCGCGTCGGATGAGCCCTCGCTGTCCGCATGCCCTTCGATCAGCACGCGCTGGTCCGGATTCTCCCGGATCAACCGAAGCACATGTGCGAGTTCACGATGCGCGTGCGCGGGGGAAAACGTCGCCTTGCCGCTTGGAAACAGCGAAAGGCTATCGATCTCCACGGTCGTGAGCGGCGGCCGATAGGCCGCCAGCGCCACGTCGACGCGAGGCAGCAGCGCACGCCCCGGATATAGCCCCCATCCCGCGCCGAACGGCGCGCCGTCGCGCAAATTGCGCGCCACCTCGTCGCGCGCCGCGCGCAGCCGCTCGAACGAGTCGATCGATGCGGTGATGCGAACGGACGGCGTGCTCCAATAGGTAGACAGGTCGCCCGCGATCCGCTCGACGAGCCGATAATTCACTGCACCCGATATCACCACGGCCAGCGTCACGGCCGTCGCGCTTGACAGCGCCACGTGGGATGCAAGCGGCCATGCTCGCCGGTCGACCGGCGATGGCGCGGGCAGTCGCCCGGCCGTACCCGCCGATACGGACGCCGACGCCTGAATGCGCGGCAACGGAAGCGGGCCCGCGACCGGCTTCGTCACGCGTGGCTGCAGGCCCGTTTTCGCGATCAGCCAGCGCGTCCACGCGCCCGGCCGAACGGGCGTGTGGTCGATGTCCGCCAGCGACGCACCCTGCAACGCAAACGGCACGGTATTCGACAGCGCGGAAATCGACGACAGCAACGCCGCCTCGTCGAGCCATTCGAATACCGCGAGCCCCAGAGCGCTCCGGCCCGCCGCATCGGCATGCCGCGACTCGGCAAGTTGGCTACGGATCGCCGGCAACCGGTCTGAAACGCCGATCGCGTTCTTGAGGCGCGGCGCGTCGAACTCGAGCGAATCGCCAAACCATCGCGTTTGCGGCGTGCCGCCCTCGCCCGGCCCCAGACATGCGTATACCGCGACATGACAAGGCAGCACGCATTCGGGATGGCAGTACGCTGCCTGCAGCGCAATCCGCCATTGCGCAAACTCCCTGCGCAACACGCTTTCGTCGTCGCCCTCCGGTACCACGGGCAGCAACGCGGCGTCCGGGAAACGCCCTCGCGCCGCCTTGACTTGCGTCATCACATCGTTGAGCCGCGCTGGCGTATCGGCCAGCAGCCACACTGCCCGATCGTCGCGCCTGATCGTGGCTCGGCCGCCCTCGCGCGGGAACAGCGCGGCGGCGTAGGGCCCGACGACGACGATCACGTCGAGTTCGCGCGCGGTGCCGCCGATATCCTCCACGGCGGATTCGGCGGGAGCCGCTGCCGGACGCCGGCGCTCGTACCATGTAACAAACCACGCCGCGAGCGCGACAGCCGATCCGATGCATAGCGCGCTCAGCCAATCCGGCAGCCCCGCGAGTGCCCATGCACCGCCGAACACCACGATCGGCATTGCGATCCAGACGAGTCCGATCTCCCTGATTGACCGCATGCTCATTGGCGCCCTCCGTCGCTGTTCTGCGTCACGCGCGGCCCCGAGTCGGGCAAGCGCTCCACCGCACGACGCAACGAGACGTCGCAGAAGATCCACACGGCCGCCAGTACCACCGTTGCGAACAAGATCGGCCGAAGCGGCTTACCTGCGCGTGTCGCGACAGTCGCAACGGCGCGCGCCGGCCACGGCAACCGCTGCGCCGGCTCATCCCCCACGTCGGCCGCCCGCGGGCCTGCCTGCAATGTCACGGGACACCCCGCATCCGGGCGCGCCCGAGCAGCGTCTCCCTGACGCGATGGTCCAGGCCCAAGCAACGTCGTATACATACTCAGCAGCGACGCTTCCGAACGGGGTGCGTCCGGCAATGCGCCGGCTTGCGCCGAAGACCGCGACGCAACGCCGTGCGCACGATGAAATCGGAACAGCAGCGTCTCGCGCAGCCATTCGTCGCGCGTACCAGCGGGCAGATGACGCAGCGTCGCCTCGTCCAGCAGCATGCATTGCGCGATGCCGACGTCCCGTATGACGTCGGCTGCTCGCCCGTCGTCGCGCATCGCCTGCTCGAGCCGCTCGACGAGCCCGATGCACCGTGCTCGCCACGCATGGACCTCCGGTATCGACGCACCCTGCGCAAGCAGCGCGACGTGCAGTAGGGTCTCTTGAAGCGACGCGCGCAACGCGGCGCCTGAACTGTCGAATGTCATGCGAATATCAAGAAAAACTGCCGATGGAACACCATCACGGCATCTGAATCACGAAAGTCGCGTACGTACGAACCGTGCCGGCGCGTGCCGCGCCGGTCGCGTAATACTGCGCCCCGAACGGCACCAGCGTCGTAGTCGACTCATCGACGTTCACCGTCTGCATCGTCGCCGCATTGCCGATCTGGATCGGCGAACCGTCGCCGTTCATCAACTGGACCTGGACATTTCTCGCGCTTGCAGGATCGTTCGGCGTCTCGACGTCGAGATTTCCGTTCGCGTTCGTCGTGGCGCCCCGTTGAAAATAAATGCGGACCGAATCGATGCTGCCGTCGCAGCGCAACGGAATGGTGAAGGCCGTGGAGCCCGCTGTCTGTCCCGACGACGTCAGCGACGACGTCGAGATCCGTGGCAACTTGATCGTCTGATTTTCCTGACCGCCTACGATCGTGCACGTCACCGAGTTGTACGAACCCTGAAACTTGACCGTGACGGTCGGATTACCGGCCCCCCAGGCCGTGCTCGCGGCCCCCGCGACCATCGCGACCGTGGCGCCCGATGCAACGCGACGGATCCATTTCGAAGCATGCATGCGTATCATTTTGTCCATGACTCCTGTGCCTCACCGTGATACGGGCGCGTCATTGCATCGCCGCCGGCTCGCAACGCAAGCGCACACGCGTCGCCATCCTGACCTTCCCCGCATTCGCCGTTGCGGCCGGTACCGCATAAGGCAAGCTGCACCGATCGGCAGCGCTGATTCCCCACTTCGCGGTCAGCTCGCCAGAGCCTTCCAGCCCGCGCAGGAATGCCATGCCGCCCTGACCGACGCCGCCGATCGATTTGCCGGACGCATCGAACAATTGAGTGCCCATCGGCAGCGGCGAACCATCCTGCCGCTCCATCGTCGCGAACACCGGGCGGCCCCGCACCGTACTCATCTTCACGAAGACGACCGAGTTGTAGCGCGGCACCACCTCCTCGCTCGTGTTCCCGAGTTCGACGTCGTCGGGCAATCTGGACGGGTCGATCTCGACCGTGTTGACGCGATACGGCGTCAGCGATGGAATCACCGCGTAGCCGAAACGATCGATCGACGCGCCTTGCCCGTTGACGATCTGCCCGCCGGTTGCACCCTTCGCCTCGATCAGCGCAGCTGCCTGACCGAGCGGCGGACTGAGCGTGACGCCGCCTCGATGGACGATCATCGCGCCGTTTGCGCCGATAGACGCCTGACGCATCCGATTGCTGAGCGATGCGTTCGCGCTGTAGGTGCCGACAGGCGACCGATAGGTACCGTATCCGCCGAACGACGACAGCGCATTGGTATCGCCGCCGGCAACGCGCGATGCGGTAACCCCGTAGCTGAACGGTGCAACGGTTCCCTTGCTGCCGGACATATCCATCTGAATGGCGCTGTTGCCGCTCGAATCTCGCGAGGCCGAGGTGGTCAACGAATTGAAGAGACTGCTCTTCGTGTACGACTGCTTGCCGAGTGGGATAGTCAGGTTGATCCCGACCTGGGTGACCGTCCGGTTGTCGCCGTTGCGGGCACGCTGCGCATACACCGCATATGACACTTGCCGGAACGTGCTGTTGAAGCCAACCTGATACTGCAGATCGCGCCCCCTCTCGCCGCCCCAATAGTCTTGCGAACTGCCGGTGACGTAGATTGCACTGCGATCCCCCAGGCGCTGGTTGACGTTCAGTTGCAGCCGCGTCCTGGCCCGGTAGTTGTACTGACCAATCGATCCGTTCCAATCTTTTCGTGCGTTCACCGCGTCCTGCAGACTGAAGAAGTTCGACGTCGAATAGCGGTACGCGGCCACCGAGAAATTGGTTCCGGTCGGCACCAGCATCTTGCTGTACGTGACGCGCGAGCTGAGGCCGTGGTACGTGCGCCGGCCCGGCACGCTCGCGTGTGCGGACGTGACGTCGAACGCGAACGCACCGACCGACGTATTGAGCGCCATGCCGAGCAGGCCCGAACCATAGCCGGCCGACGACAGTACGCCGGCATAGCCGGTCACGAGATTCGTGATGCCTCGCTGATAAACCAGTTGGGCAACCCACGGCTTCGTATCGACCGCGTTGTCCCGATACTGGCCGACCGTCACGTTGAAACGGTGCCGACCTGGCCGCAACAGTTGCGGAACGGCGGCAAACGGCACCGAGAAGCGCCGCACGCGCCCGTCGGCTTCGGTGACCGTCACGTCGAGATCCCCGCCGTAGCCGGTGGCCGGCAGATCGTTGAACTCGAATGGCCCCGGCGACACGGTCTCTTCATACACCGTGTTGCCGCCCTGCCGCACGACCACGCGCGCGTTGGTGTCCGCCACACCGCGGACGGTCGGCGCATAAGCCTGCAGCGAATTCGGCAGCATTCGGTCGTCGCTCGACAACTGGACGCCGCGCACGCCGAACGAATCGAAAACCTCGCCGCTCGTGAAACTGTCGCCGAGCACGATCTGGCTGCGCAATGGCGTGATGTCACGCTGAACGAAGGTTTCGAGGCTGCGCCACGATACGCCGGCACTGCGGCTAGCCCAGTTCAGCGTCGAGCGATGACGAAGGCGCCACGGCCCGATATTCACGCCCGATTGCAGGCCGGTATACAAGCTGCTGAAGTTGTGCCCGAAAAAGTTGCTCTCGCTCGTATATCCGTTGACGTTGTACTGCAGCAGCCCGACGTTGATCCCTTCGTCCCAGCGCGAAGGATCGACGTAGCCTTGGGCCGTCCTGCTCATCGCGGTTTGCGGGATCGTCAGATCGAGCTTCAGATCCGCGCTGTCGAAGGTATAGGTCGCATCGGGTATCGTGTCGCGAAGTGCCAGGCAGGCGTCGGGCGCCGATTCGGGCGTGGCGGGAGCGCCATCGTCGTCCTGCTTCAATCGCCGAAGCCGGTTCGCGAGCTTGTCGCCGTCGACACCGAATTGCTCCAGCATCGCAGGCGTGAAGCACGGCGCGGCAACGTCGCTGCCGGGCACCGCGAGGAACGGTACGTCGTGACGTCCACGCCCTTTGCCGTTGACCGTCACGTCGACAGCATAATTGCCCGGCTCGACCGGATTGCCCTTCGCGAAACGAGACAGATCGACGCCACCGCCGGCGAACAGTCGCGGGTTGAATGCAACCGCCGCCAGCTCCGTCGGCGCGCGAGACGCCACCTGCATCACCGGCTCAGTCGGCGCGCGGGACGCCATCTGCATCACCGGCTCGGTCGTCCCGCGGGACGCCATCTGCATCCCAGGCTCGGTCGTCGCGCGGGACGCCATCTGCATCCCAGGCTCGGTCGTCGCGCGGGACGCCACGATCATTACCGGCTCGCCCCCCGCTTGCGGCCCGATGTCAGACCCACCGGGTTCCGCCGCGCCAGCGTCATCACCGGGAAAACCGATGCCGAACGCCAAACCGACTGCCAAAGCGACCCGCCGGCGGCGGAAGACGCTCAGATCGACATCATGGCTACCGCCAAGCGCGATATTTCGTGCTGCTTGAACCACTCTTCGATCCTCATCGTTTCCGGAACAGTCGGCTGGTTATTCGACGGTGGCCGAACCCGCCACCTCCGCGCCGTAATCGTTGAGCAGTTTGTACGACACCGTGCCTCGCTCGAACGTACGATGCGCCCCCTGCGATTGGGTGAGCGACACATGGTCGAACGGTGGAACCATAGCCGGGTCAAACTGGATTTCCTTGTCGCCGGCCTTCAGCGCCACACGGCCGAACGACACGTAATAGGGCGACGGATTGTCGACGCGCAGGATGCTCCGCCCCTTGTCGTCATGCGCGACCTTCCACGTCAGCAATTGACCCGAAGGGCCGTCCTGAAGCGCGGCCGGCCGAAAAAACAGCTTGATGCGAGTGCGAAATGCCAGTTGCAGCAGATTCGTTTCTTCCGCGTTGGCGGGCTGCGGCGGAATCTCCTGCACGTTGAGCCAGAACACCGACTCGCGATCCGCCGGCAGATTCGCACCCGTATACATGATGCGCAACGTCTGCCCCTTTTTCGGCTCGACGCGGAACACCGGCGGCGTCAACACGAACGGCACCTTGATCTGATCGGGATTGGCATCCGCATTCCCGTCGTCGATCCATGCCTGCACCAGCACGGGCGCCGTCTCGACGTTGCTCAATCGGACGTTGACTTCGCGACTTTGCTCCGGGTAAATGACCCGCGTACCCGTAATCACGATCGCCGCCTGGGCCGACAGCGCCATCGCGCCCAACGCAAAAGCCGCCGCGACGCCCTTCCATTTCCATAACCGCACGCATACCTCCTTGATCCATCGCCGCAGCGAGTTCCGGAGGCCGAACGACAAAATCTCCGGAGCCCGCTTGCGCGCTACTTGCGACTCGAGATCACTGATAGGCGAGCGTGAAGCGAGCGAAGGTGTTCACCTTACCCGCCGTGGTGGCGCCGGTCGCGTAGTACTGACCGCCGTAGAGCATCGTCGCGCCGCGCGTGTCGCCCGTGCCCGTCACGTCGAAGTACGCGCCCGTCGTGCCGGCCCGAATCCCCGTACCGTCTGCGTTCACCAACTGGACGACGACATTCGTCGCCGCGGTCTGTGGATCCGTCAGCAGGTTCTTCAGGAAGCCGGTAGCCGGATCCATGTTGGTCATCTCGAAGTGAGCGGCGACCTTGCTCACGTCAGCAGCGCACTTCTCCGCGGTGATATCGAACGAAGTCGAGCCAGCCGTGTCGCCCTTCTTCGCCAGCGTCACCGTCGAAATCTTCGGCAGCAGCACCTTCCTGTCTTCGTCCCCGGCCTTGATCGAGCACGTGCTCGCGGTCAGTTCGCCGTCGAACGTCACCTTGCCTTGCGTCACGGCCTGCGCGAACGCCGGCGATGCAGCCAGCACACCCAGCAGCATCGCAGCGGAAGCACCCAATACCTTCTTCTTCATTTAACACTCCTACTTAAATAGAAATACGCCAAACAGGTCGACCGGGTTCACGAGGCGTCATGCCGCCCATCTGCACCACGGTTATCTCGCGCAATCGAACCCGCGAAAAATCTTATCAATCCCCGAATATCGGGGATATAGGACGAGTTCAAACCTCAAAGGAATCCGGGCCGGACTCTCGTAAAAGACCGAGTGAATTGTGTAATTTGTCAGGAAATCGATGACCGCCTCTCGATGGCCGAGCGCGATCGCTATCGGCGGCGCATGCATCAGGGCGCCGCCGAAACGCAAATCCGGTCGTGCGGCCAACGGGGCGTGCTCGATCCGCAGCGGGAAGCGACGCTGCGGATTCCTGTGCCATTGCCGCCGTGCCGCCGGTCGATCGTCCGGGTTCGACCGACACACTCGCATCCGATAGCGCGGCCCCGATGGCGCGGCCCGCGTCAATACACGTGGCCGATCGTCACCGCGCGCTGTTGTTCGGCATCGACGGACGGCCCGCTCGACGCCAGGATCACGCTCGTCGTGACGTCGCGGTATGGGCGCTGCGGCGGCATGTCGATCGCGACGCTGCGATGCCGCGCGGTGGCCACCGACGCCATGACGTTGTCGTAGAGCGGATCGCCTCGGCGAAAACGCCCGTACCGCTGGTCACCCTCGGTCTTCATGGCCGCGGTGCGCCAGCCGGTGTCCCGCGCCGCATCGGCATGCGCCGTGCCGCGCGCGATCCGCGACGACGCTCGCGCCCCCTTGGACACGCGCCCGCTCGTTTCGGGCCGGACCAGCGCCGCGGCCATCTCCACCGCGCTCGGCAAACCGTCGATGACGGCCGGCCGCTCGGGTGCGCGCGACGCGTACGCCAACACATTCCGTGTATCGGCAACGATCGTCGGGAGCCCTTCGGAAGCATGTCCGTTTTTCGCGCCGCGCGCGCCGCGACCGGGCTGGCTTCGTTCTCCGGCACCCGCGCCGAGCACCGCCCTCGTGGAGACGCGCGTCGTCACGCGCCACGCTTGAGAAGCGAACGCGGTGCCGCCCTGCGGGCGCGCGCCAAGCTCCGGCAGTGTCTGACGCTGCCCGGCGATGCTCGCGACCCGTGCCGCAAGCTCGGGAAGACTCGCCGGCGTCGCCAGCATCGCGGCCCGTTGGCCGTCGAGCGGCCGCGCCGATCCGGCCACGCGCACCGCAGGCGATAAGGGCGATGCGAAGGCTGCGTCACCGATCCGTGCTTCGGCAGGCTCGGCGCCGCCGTGCGCGATCGTCGAGACCGCTCCCGTCGCCGGCTTGGGCAACGCGGCCAAAACCGGCTTCAACGTATCGAGCAAGCCGGTCAGCGACCGCGGCTCGACGGACGCCGCACGTCGCTCGGACAACGCGTGATAGGCCACCTCGCCGCCCAGCGTGGACAACGCGATACTGGGCGGCGCGGCACGCGTCGGACCCGACAGATCGAACGGGAATCGCGAAACGAGTGACGCGACGCCTTCGCTCGCGTCGGCCGCGAGCGCTGGCGCGCCGCCGGGCAACGGGTGTGTCCGCGCATACGCGATCTGATCCGCGTAAAACGGTTCTCCGGCCAGGCCGCGCCCCGATGCGTCGCCGCGGTCCGCGCTCGCCGCGCGGACCGCCCCGGCTTCGCCGTGCACCGCCGCGCCGCCCGCCGCGGCGTAGCGCGCGAGCGCGTCGGCCACCTGATCGGCATAGAACGGGGAATCCGTCGCGCCGGCCAGTTCGACGGCGACGCCGGGCAATGGGGGCAGGTCAGGGGACGCGACGCGGGCCAGACGCTCACCGTCGAGCATCCGCGCGCGCAACGGCTCGGCCGCGCCTGTATAACTGAGCACGGGGCCGCCGCGATGCGGCCGGAACAGATCGAAACGTTCGTCCGGCAGCGGACCATTCGGCAGCGGCGGCCGGTCGGCCAGGCTGTCGGCCGCGAGCGGGCCGCCGAGCAGACGATCGTCGAGTCCGGCGGCGATGGCCGGCCGCCGCACCGGCGCGAACGGGGCCGCTGGAAACGCGGATGGCGGCGGGACGGGATGGGGGGCCTTGTCTTCGTCGACGCGAGGCTGCACAGGCGGATCGGTCCGCTCGTCGACATCGCGCACGCCCGCCGGCGGTGCCACCGACGACGCGGGCGCCGGCACGCTGCGCGGCACCTCGGACGCCGGCGCCCGTGCCGCTCCGGAGTCGTCCGGTGCGCACGAACCGAGATACGGCGCGGTGGCCATCAGCGCAGCCGTCATGACACCGGTGCCGCCCGCGCTTCGCTTCGCCCATTCCACCGCTGCGGCTCGCGCGCGCCGGCCTTTCCTGCTCGTTCCGTTCGTCATGCTCGTATCGGCCGCCCCATGCCCGCCGGTGTGCGCCCTTGTCCATTCGAGGTAAGCCGCAAATCTAGCCAAGGGCACCGGCATCAACAATGGGACAGATATTTGAAATCAATACCGAGACACGCAGACACGTCTGATTTATCGACACAAAGCGCCCCGCCCCACCCTGATCGCATGCGTCGGATCAACCGTCGAAAGGCGCTGCCGCTCATGCCTGCAAGCGAACGCGGGCCGGCTGCGGTCGGCGATTCGCCGCCCGGGCATTCGGTGCAATGCGCGTCGGGTTCCGATCGAACGTGCCGCATCCGGCCATTGCGATCGTGCGACTCGTCTGCTTGAACCAATTCGGCGCAAATGCCGCCGCCGGTTCGTGACCGTCTTCATGCAACTGCCGGGCCGTTGCTCATGGATTCCGCAAGATTCGAACTCGTCCAATTTCCAAACTCGCGCTGGAAAGTTACTTTTCGCCCGTCGCAACAAGGAGGTACACGGGTGAACCACCGTCGTTTTCCATTTTCCCGAGCACGCACCGGCCGCCATCTCGCGCATTCCGCACTGATTGCCGGCGCCGTGATACCGTGGCCGTCCGCCGCGCAAGTCACCGGCGGCCCGCAACAGGCCAACGGCATCGAGCTCGAAGTCGCGCCGGGCGACTATTCGACATCCCAAATCGGCCAGTCCGTCCTGTCCGCGATCAACGGCGGCCGCCTGACGACCGCCGGCAAAACCCGCGCGTTCTCGACGGGCCACGTCGCGGCCGGTGCCGCCGCATCGGGCGCCGGTTCGAGCATGGAACTGCGCGATACCGAAATCCGTACGCGCGGCCGCAACAGCATCGGCATCGACGTCCGTCAGGGCGCCAGCGCGTCCGCGCAACGCTCGTCGATCGACACCGACGGCGATTTCGCGCACGGTGCGTACGTCAACGGCGCGAACGGCCAGCTCCGCATCTCGGACAGCGTGATCGTCACGCGCGGCAAGGAAGGCTCCGGCATCGCGGTGAATGGCGCGCCGGGCGGCACCGTCAACGTCGCCGATACGTTGATCAGAACCAGCGGCCTGATCGCGACCGGCCTGTCCATCAGTTACGACGGCGCGCACGCCACGCTGGATCGCACCGATATCCGGACGGACGGCGACTACGCGTCCGTGTTGTACCTGCCGAGCGCGTCGACGGTCGCATTCAACGACTCGTACCTGGAAACGGGCGGCGACGCCGCCGTCGGCGTCGATACCCGCGCGGGCGACGTCGCACTCGCACGCACGCGCGTCGTCACGCACGGCACCAGCGCGCACGGGCTGTATGCGTCGAAGGAGTACGCCGACACGCCGGTCGTCGACGCAACCGATACGCACGTGACGACCACCGGCGACCGCTCGATCGGCGCGATCGCGCGGCTCGGCGGCAAGATCGCGATGACGCGCGGCAGCATCGCAACCGACGGCGAGCGTGCACGCGGCGCGATGTCGAGCGGCACGGACTCCGTCGTCGCCCTCACCGACATGACCGTCGACACGCGCGGGCCCGGCGCGAGCGCACTTCATGCGAGCGCCGGCGGCCGGATCGACCTCGTGCGCACCGCCGCGCGCGCGCGCGGCGACGATGCCTATGCCGCAAGCGTGTACGACGGCGCACTGACCATCGACGACGGTTCGCTCGTCAGCGAGCGGCACGGCGCAATCGATGCATCCGGCGCGACCATCGTGCTGCGCAACGGCACGCGCGCCGGTGGCGGCAACGGCACGTTGCTGTCCGTGCATGCGCAACCCGACGCGCCGGTGCGGCTGACGCTCGACACCGGCTCGCATGCCAACGGCGACATCGTGAATCACCCCGCCGCCGACGGCAGCCCGACGCATGCGACAACAGACGTCACGCTGTCCAATGCGTCGGCCTGGACCGGCGCGACGAACGCGGTGCGCACGCTGGCGCTCGACACGGACAGCCGCTGGACCGTCACCGCGAACTCGTCGGTCGGCTCCGTCGCGCTGAACGACTCGACGATCGCGTTCGCCGATCCGGCTGCCGGCGCGCCGGCGACGCCGCGCACGCTCGTCGTATCCGGCGACTACGCCGCGCGCAACGGCAAGCTGGTTCTCCATACGACGCTGCAGGACGATGCATCGCCGACAGACCGGCTCGTGATCGACGGCGGCCATGCGTCGGGCGACACCGGGGTCGTCGTCAAGCGCGCCGGCGGCAACGGTGCGCCGACGACCGTCGGCATCCCGATCGTCGAAACGCGCAACGGCGGTACGACGGACGTGTCGGCATTCACGCTCGACGCGAGTTCCGACGGCTACCGGCAAGGATTCGGCACGTTGTCCGCGGGTGGCTATGACTACATGCTGAAGCGCGGCGGCGGCGGCGACGGCGGGCGGGACAACGACTGGTATCTCGTGTCCGCGGCAAAGCCCGAACCGCCCGTACGGCCCGTACCACCGCTGCCGCCCGGCCCGGTGAACCCGGATCCGCCGATCGAACCCGAAACCACGCCGCCTGCGCGCACGACCGCCCCGGAGCCGGACGCCTATCTGGCGAACGCGGATGCGGCATCGACGATGGCAGTCCATACGCTGCATCAGCGCAACGATCGCTCATTGCGCACGGAGGCCGCCGGCCCGCTCGACGGAGCCGTGTGGCTGCGCGCCGAGGGCAATACGACGTCGATGTCGGGCAATGGCCGCAGCGTGTCGGGTAACGGTCGCCTGATTCACGCGGGCGCCGATCTGCTCCGCTTCGACGATGGTCGCGGCGGCAGCTTCCGAATCGGCGCGATGGGCATGTACGGGAGTCAGACCAGCTGGTCGACGCGCCCGCTGTGGAATGCGATCGAGCATCGCGTGATGAACGCCACCGCGCGCGGCAGCGTATCGGGCTACAACGCGGGCGTGTACGGCACGTGGTACGGCAGCCGCGACATCCTGACCGGCCCTTACGTCGATGCGTGGTTCATGTACGGCGCCTACGCGAACAGCGTCGGGGGCAGCCTCGCGGCCGATTCGTATCGCTCACGCACCGTGACGGGTTCGATCGAGACCGGCTATTCGTTCGGATTCTACGAGCGCGGCGACACGCGGTTCTTCGTCGAGCCCGAAGCGCAGCTCGTCGTGTCGGACTACCGCGCGGAGGCGCACGGCACGGCCGGCGGCCGTCTCGACGGGCAGGGTGCAACCGACGTGCTGACCCGGCTCGGCGTGCGCGTACACGGCGTGACCGCGATGCCGAACGGGCGTGAACTTCGGCCGTTCGTCGAAGCGAACTGGTGGCACGGTCCCGGCTCACGTACGCTGACGCTCGACCGCAACGCCTTCTCGTTCGACGTGCCGCGCGACCGCGTCGCGGTCAGGTTCGGCGCCACCGGGCAGGTGAGCCGCCAATTCTCGATATCGGCGAGCCTTGGCGTCGAAGGCAATCTGTCCGACTACTCGGTGGTAACCGGGCAGCTTTCGGCGAAATATCGCTGGTGACGGCCGCGGCGGCCGACGAGCGGCGGAATTCGCGCGCCCGCCGAATTCCGCTATACTTTGCCGACTTGCCGCCCCTGGCGGCAGGTCGGAAGCGCGCCGATTTGCTGACTCGATTGCGGGCGCGCGAACCGGCCGGGGTTTGATGCGTCGATGCGTCGCTCCCCCGGTGGGTTCACTACAAATGCGGCTAAAGAGGTCGTCAGCCGCGCACCTTCGCCTCCGCGCATCGCCGACACCGTTTAGCCGCCCAGTCATAAGGCGGAACGAATGGAATCGATCGGCATCGTCGCTCCACAGACCATGCACTTCGCCGAACCGCTGCGCTTGCAAAGCGGCAGCGTGCTCGGCAACTATCAGCTCGTCGTCGAGACGTACGGCGAGCTCAACGCCGCGCGCTCGAACGCGGTGCTCGTCTGCCACGCGCTGAACGCGTCGCACCACGTCGCCGGCGTCTATGCGGACGATCCGCGCAGCACCGGCTGGTGGGACAACATGGTCGGCCCGGGCAAGCCGCTCGACACCAACCGCTTCTTCGTGATCGGCGTGAACAACCTCGGGTCGTGCTTCGGCTCGACGGGCCCGATGAGCGTCGATCCGTCGACCGGCAAGCCGTACGGCGCCAAGTTCCCGGTGGTCACCGTCGAGGACTGGGTGCACGCCCAGGCGCGCGTCGCCGACGCGTTCGGCATCGAGCGCTTCGCGGCCGTGATGGGCGGCAGCCTCGGCGGGATGCAGGCGCTTGCATGGAGCCTGATGTATCCCGAGCGCGTCGCGCACTGCATCGACATCGCGTCGACGCCGAAGCTGTCCGCGCAGAACATCGCGTTCAACGAGGTCGCGCGCTCGGCGATCCTGTCCGATCCCGATTTCCACGGCGGCGACTATTACGCGCACAACGTCAAACCGAAGCGCGGCCTGCGCGTCGCGCGGATGATCGGCCACATCACGTACCTGTCCGACGACGACATGGCCGAGAAATTCGGCCGGGCGCTGCGCCGCGCGGACGGCGCGCTCGACGCGTACAACTTCAGCTTCGACGTCGAGTTCGAGGTCGAGTCGTACCTGCGCTACCAGGGAGACAAGTTCGCCGACTACTTCGACGCGAACACCTACCTGCTGATCACGCGCGCGCTCGACTACTTCGATCCGGCCAAGGCGTTCGACGGCAACCTGACGGCCGCGCTCGCGCATACGCAGGCGAAGTACCTGATCGCGAGCTTCTCGACCGACTGGCGCTTCGCGCCCGCGCGCTCGCGCGAGATCGTGAAGGCGCTGCTCGACAACAAGCGCACGGTCAGCTACGCGGAAATCGATGCGCCGCACGGCCATGATGCGTTCCTGCTGGACGACGCGCGCTATCACAACCTGATCCGCGCGTATTACGAACGAATCGCCATCGAGGTGGGAGCATGAACCAGCAAGCGCTGAATTCCCTGTCCGCGCGCGCGGACTTCCGCACGATCGCCCGCTGGGTCGAGCCGCGCTCGAGCGTGCTCGACCTCGGCTGCGGCGACGGCTCGCTGCTCGCGCTGCTGATGGAAGAACTGGACGTGACCGGCTACGGGATCGAGCTGAACGACGCGGGCGTGCTCGCGAGCGCGAAAAACGGCATCAACGTGATCCAGCAGAACCTCGAGGACGGCCTGCGCCTGTTCGAGGATCACAGCTTCGACATCGCGATCCTGTCACAGACGCTTCAGACGATCCACCAGACCGCCGCGATCCTGCGCGAAACCGCGCGTGTCGGGCGCGAATGCATCGTGTCGTTCCCGAACTTCGGCTACTGGGCGCACCGGCTGTCGGTGCTGCGCGGCCGGATGCCGGTGTCGAAGTCGCTGCCTTATCAGTGGCACAACACGCCGAACGTGCGGGTGCTGACGATCAAGGATTTCGAGGCGCTCGCGCCCGAAGTCGGCGTCACGATCCTCGACCGCGTCGTGCTGCACGAAGGCCAGCCGATTCGATGGGGAGCGAACTGGCGTGGTAGTCTTGCTGTCTATCGCGTCAAGCGCAGCTGAGCCGGGGAGCCGTTGACGGAAGATCCGGCCCGCCCACGCGCGCGGCCGCCCCGCCTTCGCCGGCCGCGCCGCCCGCGCTGCCGCCGCCTTCAGTCAACGCTACCCAGTTCCAGTCCATGTCGAAAACGCCACACGAGGCGCCCGCACTCACCGCTCACGAGGATCACCCCGGCTGGCGCGCCTATCTGAACAAGCACATGCTGATCTGCGTGTTCCTGGGCTTCACGTCGGGTCTGCCTCTGTTCACGCTCGTCTACCTCGTGCAGGCATGGCTGCGCTCCGAGGGCGTGAACCTGAAGGAGATCGGCCTGTTCGCGCTGATCCAGTTCCCGTATACGTGGAAGTTCCTGTGGGCGCCGCTGATGGACCGCTACATCCCGCGGCTGCCCGGCTGGCGGCCGGGCCGCCGGCGCGGTTGGCTGCTGCTCACGCAGGTGCTGGTCGCCGGCGCGATCGCCGCGCTCGGCTTCGTGTCGCCGCGCGACTCGATCTGGACGGTCGCCGCGCTCACGACGCTCGTCGCGTTCTTCGGCGCGAGCGCCGACATCGTGATCGACGCGTACCGCCGCGAACTGCTGCGCGACACCGAGCAGGGCCTCGGCAACGCGGTGCACGTGAACGCGTACAAGCTCGCCGCGCTGATTCCCGGCTCGCTGGCGCTGATCCTGTCCGACCACATGCCGTGGGACGCCGTGTTCGCGATCACCGGCGCATTCATGCTGCCGGGCATCCTGATGACGCTCGTCGTGCGCGAGCCGGAAGTGGCCGGCGCGCCGCCGCGCAACCTGCGCGACGCGATCGTGCTGCCGTTTCGCGAATTCATCCAGCGCGACGGCTGGGCCGGCGCGCTGCTCGTCGTCGCGTTCATCTTCCTGTTCAAGATCGGCGACACGATGGCCACCACGCTGTCGACGTCGTTCTTCCTCGACATCGGCTTCACGCGCACCGAAATCGGCATCGTCGCGAAAACCACCGCGCTCGTCGCGAGCGTCGCCGGCGGCATCATCGGCGGCATCTGGCTCGTGAAGATCGGCATCGGCCGCGGGCTGTGGATCTTCGGCGCGCTGCAGATGGTGTCGACGCTCGGCTTCGCATGGCTCGCGCAGCTCGGCCCCGGCTCGCCCGTGCTCGCGATGCTGTACGACTTCACCGTGTCGACCAGCCACGCGATCGCGGCCGCGCTGTCGGTGTTCGGCATCGCCGTCACGCCGCAATTCAGCCCGATGACGGTCGCGCTCGCGATCGTCTACGGCTTCGAAACCTTCACGACCGGGCTGACGATGGCCGCGTTCGTCGCGTACATCGCGAGCACGACCGATCCGCGCTACACGGCCACGCAGTTCGCGCTGTTCACGAGCCTGGCCTCCGTGCCGCGCACGCTCGCGTCGGCGGCGAGCGGCTTCATCGTCGCGAAGATCGGCTGGTTCGACTACTTCATCGTGTGCACCGCGCTCGCGATTCCCGGCATGCTGCTGCTGTTCAGGATCGCGCCGTGGAACGGTGCCGCACGCAACGGCGAGGCGAGCCGTGCGCGGTAACCGCCTGCGCCGTCTCGCACGCGTGGCGGCCGCGTTGGGCGTCGGCGCCGCGGCGCTCGCCGCGCACGCGACCGACACCGGCGCGACGGCCGCGGGCTCCGCGCCGGCCGCGGCGCAAGCCACGCCGCCCGCCGCCGCCACGTCTGCCGCGCCCGCCGCGCCGTCCGCCGCCGAAGGCGCGCAGCCGACCGGCGCCGCGGTGCCGGCGAAGGCCTATACGCCGACGCCGCAGCAGGTCCGCTACGGCAACGCGATCGCGTTCCGCACGCTGATTCCGTCGCCGCTGCTCGAACAGCTCACCGCGAACGAATACGCGCAGATCGTGCAGACGGCCGCCGACAGCAACCGCCTGCTGCCCGCGAACCAGCCGCGCGTGAAGCGCCTGCGTGCGATCGTCGCGAAGCTCGCGCCGTATTCGGTGAAATGGAACGACCGCGTGAAAAGCTGGGCATGGGACGTCAATGCGATCCGTTCGCGCGACATTCGCCTGACCTGCCTGCCGGGCGGCAAGGTGCTCGTGTACGGCGGCATGCTCGAGCGTGTGCGCCTGAACGACGACGAGCTCGGCGTGCTGCTCGCGCACGGCATCGCGCATGCGCTGCGCGAACACGCGCGCAGCAACTTCGGCGCGACCTCGCAGACGTCGCTGCGCGCGGCCGCGCTGCCGCCGCTGTTCGGCGTCGGCGATCCGCTGCCGCAGGCGCTGAACCTCGGCGAGCGCCTGCAGTCGCTCCACTACGATCCGACCGACGAGACCGAAGCCGACGTGATCGGCGGCGACATCGCCGCCCGCGCGGGCTTCGATCCGCGCGCGGCGATCACGCTGTGGGACAAGCTCGCGGCCGCGACGCGCGCGAACAAGGCGACGGGTTTCATCTACACGCATCCGTACGGCGCCGCGCGCCGCCAGGATCTGCTGAACCGGCTGCCGGACCTGATGCCGCTGTACGCGAAAGCAACGGGCAAGCGCGTCGAATCGCTGCCCGACTACGCGGGCATCAGCGCGCAGCGGCGCAAGGTCGTGCGGCGCTGAGCGGCCGCACGGCGCCGCGCGCTACGCGTGTGCGTCGGCCATCGCCGGGCGCACGCCGCTGTCACGCATCCAGCGCACCTCGTCACCGGGGCTGCGGCCGAACAGCCGCTTGAACTCGCGGCTGAACTGCGATGCGCTCGCGTAGCCGACCCGCGCGGCCGCCGCGCCGGCGCCGAGCCCGTCGCGCACCATCATCAGCCGCGCCTGGTGCAGCCGCGCGGTCTTCACGTACTGCATCGGCGACGTCGCCGTCACGTGCTTGAACTGCGCGTGGAACACCGCGAGGCTCATCCCGGCTTCGCGTGCGAGCGTCTCGACGTCGAGATCGGCCTTCAGCTCCGCGTGGATGCGCCGCAGCGCCTTCGCGATGCGGCCGAAATGATGCTGCTGCACGAGCGCCGCGCGCATCGCGTCGCCCTGCTCGCCCGTCAGCACGCGATACGCGATCTCGCGCATGATCGCCGGCCCGAGCACGCGCGTGTCGTGCGGCGACGCGAGCGCTTCGAGCAGCCGCACGACGGCATCGGCCAGCGGCGCATCGAGCGGCGTCGAGTACACGCCGAGCGGCTCGCTGACCGCCGCGCCGAGCGTCTCGTCGAGCAGGATCGCGAGCTCGGCGATCACCGCGAGATCGACGCGGATCGAGATCGCGAGAAACGGCTCGTCCGTGCTCGCGAACGTCTCGCATTCGAACGGCAGCGGCACCGACAGCACCAGGTATTGCTGCGCGTCGTACACGAACGAGCGGTCGCCGAGATAGCCGAGCTTGCGCCCCTGGCACACGACGATGATGCTCGGCTCGTACAGCACCGGCATGCGCGGCACGGGATGCGTCACACGGATGAAGCGCACGCCGTCGAGCGCCGCGAGCGTGTCGCCCTCGTTCGGCGCGAGGCGCGTGTGCAGCTCGATCATGCGGCGCTGCAGGCGTTCGCCCGCGTCGGCCAAAAGGGGCTGGAAGCTCATCGGCGTGGTCCTGTCCGGCAAGAGAATCTGGCTCGCAATGTAGCACCTTGAACGTATTTTGACGGCCGTTCGCGGCCAATTCGAGAGGAATAGGCAAATCTTCCAGACCTTCGTGTATTTCGCCGCGGCGCCGCGCTCCTTACGATGAGGGCCTGTCTCGCCGCATCGCCACAGGGTGCGGCGGCAGTCTGTTTCGCCGGATGTTTTCCGGACAAGGAGCCCATTGCATGAGCACGACCTATGCCTACGCGGCGACCGATTCGCAATCGCCGCTCGCCCCGTTCGAATTCCAGCGTCGCGCGCTGCGCGACCTCGACGTCCAGATCGACGTCCTCTACTGCGGCGTCTGCCACTCGGATCTTCACCAGGCGCGCAACGAATGGCGCAACACGATCTACCCGGTCGTACCGGGCCATGAAATCGTCGGACGCGTGACCGCGACCGGCCCGCAGGTGTCGCGCTTCAAGGTCGGCGAGCTGGTCGGCGTCGGCTGCCTCGTCGATTCGTGCCGCACCTGCGCGAGCTGCGAAGAAGGCCTCGAGCAGTATTGCGAGAACGGCTTCGTCGGCACCTACAACGGTCAGGACCGCGTGACGGGCGACATCACGTACGGCGGCTATTCGACGCAGCTCGTCGTCGACGAGGCGTTCGTGCTGCGCGTGCCGGACACGCTCGACCCGGCCGGCGCCGCGCCGCTCTTGTGCGCGGGGATCACGACCTACTCGCCGCTGCGGCAGTGGAACGTCGGCCCCGGCAAGAAGGTCGGCATCGTCGGCCTCGGCGGCCTCGGCCACATGGGCGTGAAGCTGGCGCGCGCGATGGGCGCGCACGTCGTGCTGTTCACGACGTCGCCGTCGAAGATCGACGACGGCAAGCGGCTCGGCGCGCACGAAGTGGTGATCTCGAAGGACGAAGCGCAGATGAACGCGCACCTGAACAGCTTCGACTTCATCCTGAACACGGTCGCCGCGCAGCACGACCTGAATCCGTTCCTGAACCTGCTGAAGCGCGACGGCACGATGACCCTCGTCGGCGCGCCGGAGCACGACCATCCGTCGCCGCAGGTGTTCAACCTCATCTTCAAGCGCCGCCGCCTCGCGGGTTCGCTGATCGGCGGGATCGCGGAAACGCAGGAAATGCTCGATTTCTGCGCGGAGCACGGGATCACGTCCGACATCGAGACGATTCCGATGCAGCAGATCAACGCTGCTTACGAGCGGATGCTGAAGAGCGACGTGAAATACCGGTTCGTGATCGACATGGCGTCGCTCAAGCAGTAAGCGCCGCGGCAAACAAAACGGGCCGCCTGTCGGACAGGCGGCCCGTCTTGCGTCCGGCGACCGGACGAATGGCTCGGCGGCTGCGCGCAGGCGCAGCGCCGGCCATCACTTCGTATAGTCGTAGTCGATCGTCAGCGGCGCATGGTCGCTGAACTTGATGTCCTTGAAGATCGACGTGCGTTTCGCGGTGCCGGCCACGCCCGGCGTCGCGATCTGGTAATCGATCCGCCACCCGACGTTCTTCGCGTACGCCTGGCCGCGGTTGCTCCACCACGTGTACTGCTCGGGACGCGGGTCGAGCGTACGGAACACGTCGACGTAGCCGACGTCGTCGAACAGCTTCGTGAGCCACGCGCGCTCTTCCGGCAGGCAGCCCGAGTTCTTCTGGTTGCTCTTCCAGTTCTTGATGTCGATTTCCTTGTGGACGATGTTCACGTCGCCGCACAGGATCACCTCGCGCTTCTTCTTCAGCGCGGCGAGGTGCGGCATGAATTCGGCCATGAAGCGGTACTTCGCCTGCTGGCGCTCCTCGCCGCTCGAGCCGGACGGCACGTACACCGACACGACCGACAGCTTGCCGTAGCGCGCCTCGACGTAGCGCCCTTCCGGATCGAATTCGCTGCTGCCGAAGCCGATGATCACGTCGTCGGGCTCGCGGCGGCTGTACACGCCCGCGCCGCTGTAGCCCTTCTTCTCCGCGTGGTGGAAATAGCTCTTGAAGCCGTGCGGCTCGACGAATTCGGCCGGCAGGTCGTCGGCCGATACCTTGATTTCCTGCACGCACACGCAATCGGCGTTCTGTTCGCCGAGCCAGTCGAAGAAGCCCTTCTTCGCGGCGGAGCGGATGCCGTTCAGGTTGGCGGTAATCACTCGCATCATGTCGGGTTCCGTTCAGTTCGATGTTTTTACAGGGTTATCGGATCTTCACGCCGTCGAGCTCGGGCTTCGGCGGCGGGAATTCCAGCTTCATGTCGGTCATCGTGCGCAGCAGCAGCTCGGCGATCATCACGTTGCGGTGCGTCTTCGAGTTCGCCGGGATCACGTACCATGGCGCATGCTCGGCCGACGTCGCGGCGAGCGCGTCGCGGTACGCGGACTGGTAGGCGTCCCAGTGCTTGCGCGCGTCGAGGTCGGCGATGTCGAATTTCCAGTGCTTGGTCGGATCGTCGATGCGCGCCTGGAGCCGCTCGCGCTGCTCGTCCTTCGAGATGTGCAGGAAGCACTTGACGATGGTCGTGCCGTTCTCGAACAGCATCGTCTCGAAATCGCGGATCTGCCGGTAGCGGCGCTCGCACTCCTTGTCGTCGATCGCGCCGAGCACGCGCGGCACGAGGACGTCCTCGTAGTGGCTGCGGTTGAAGATCGCGAGCTCGCCCGCGGCCGGCACCTGCGCATGCACGCGCCACAGGAAGTCGTGCGCGGCCTCGATCGGCGTCGGCGCCTTGAACGGCACGATGCGCAGGCCGAGCGGATCGACCTCGCGAAACACCGCGCGCACGGTGCCGTCCTTGCCGCTCGTATCCATCCCCTGCAGCACGAGCAGCACGCGCTTCTTCTGCTGCGTGTGCAGGCGCTCCTGCTGCACGTCGAGCTCGGTCGACACCGCCGACAGCCGTTCGCGGTCGGCCTCCTTCGAGCCGGACGAAAACGGCTTCGCGGCCGGGTCAAACGCGTCGAGCTTGAATGCGGCGGCTTCCTTCTCGCGCGTGCTGTACGGCACGCGGAAATCGTCGAGCGACGGTTGTTTCGCCATTCGTTCCTCCGTTGGGCGGTACGATGCATACGATAACGCATCCACCAAATGCGACGGGCCGCCCGAACGCGTCCGGTGCGGCCCGTCGTCAAGCGCGGGTCAGGCGCGCGCGCATGCTCAGCCGAGCTTCTTCTTCAGCAGTTCGTTGACCTGCTGCGGATTGGCCTTGCCCTTCGTCGCCTTCATCGCCTGGCCGATCAGCGCGTTGAACGCCTTTTCCTTGCCCGCGCGGAATTCCTCGACCGACTTCGCGTTCGCCGCGAGCACTTCGTCGATGATCGCTTCCAGCGCGCCGGTGTCGGAGATCTGCTTCAGCCCCTTCGCGTCGATGATGCGATCGGCCGCGCCTTCGTCGGTCGCCTTCTCGTCCCAGATCGTCGCGAAGATTTCCTTCGCGATCTTGTTCGAGATCGTGCCGTCGGCGATGCGCTGCAACAGCTGCGCGAGCTGCGCGGCCGACACCGGAATCACGTCGATCTCGATGCCGTCGCGGTTCAGCTGCGACGACACGTCGCCCATCAGCCAGTTCGCGGCGATCTTCGCGTTCGCCGCGCCGGCCTTCGCGACCACCGCCTCGAAGTACGCGGCCATCGCCTTGCTCGACGTCAGCACGCCCGCGTCGTACGCGGACACGCCGTATTCGTCGACGAAGCGCTGCTGCATCGCGGCCGGCAGCTCGGGCATGCCGGACTGCACGCGCTCGATCCAGTCCTGGCCGATCACGAGCGGCATCAGGTCGGGATCGGGGAAGTAGCGGTAATCGTGCGCGTCTTCCTTGCTGCGCATCGAACGCGTCTCGCGCTTGTCCGGATCGTACAGGCGCGTTTCCTGCACGACTTCGCCGCCGTCCTCGATCAGCTCGATCTGACGGCGCACTTCGTAATTGATCGCTTCCTCGAGGAAACGGAACGAGTTCAGGTTCTTGATTTCCGCGCGCGTGCCGAACTTCTCCTGGCCGACCGGGCGCACCGACACGTTCGCGTCGCAGCGGAACGAGCCTTCCTGCATGTTGCCGTCGCAGATGCCGAGCCACACGACGAGCGCGTGCAGCGCCTTCGCGTACGCGACGGCCTCGGCCGCGCTGCGCATTTCCGGCTCGGTGACGATCTCGAGCAGCGGCGTGCCCGCGCGGTTCAGGTCGATCCCGGTCATCCCGGCGAAGTCTTCATGCAGCGACTTGCCCGCGTCTTCCTCGAGGTGCGCGCGGGTCAGGTTGACCGTCTTCTCGTACGCGGGCTTGCCGGCCTTTTCGTTGGCGGGCACCTGGATCGTGATCCGGCCGCCCTGCACGACCGGAATCTCGTACTGGCTGATCTGATAGCCCTTCGGCAGATCGGGGTAGAAATAATTCTTGCGCGCGAAGATGCTGCGCGGCGCGATGGTCGAGCCGATCGCGAGGCCGAAGCGGATCGCGCGCTCGACCGCGCCGCGGTTCAGCACCGGCAGCACGCCCGGCAGCGCCAGGTCGACCGGGCACGCCTGCGTGTTCGGCTCGGCGCCGAACTGCGTGGATGCGCCCGAGAAAATCTTCGAGACGGTCGACAGTTGCGCGTGCGTCTCGAGACCGATGACGACTTCCCACTGAGTAGCCATATGCTTACACCCCCGCCGGAACTTGCTTGTGCCAGTCGGTCGCGCGCTGGAACGCGTCCGCGACCTGCAGCATCCGGGCTTCGTTGAAATAGTTGCCGATGATCTGCAGGCCGACCGGGCGCTTCGCGTTCGCGCCCGCGCCGAAGCCGCACGGCACGCTCATGCCGGGCAGGCCCGCGAGGCTCACCGACAGCGTGTAGATATCCGCGAGATACATCTGCACCGGATCGTCGCCCTTCGCGCCGAGATCCCATGCGACCGTCGGCGACGCCGGGCCCATGATCACGTCGCAGGACTTGAACGCTTCCTGGAAATCGTTCGCGATGATGCGGCGGATCTTCTGCGCCTGCAGGTAGTACGCGTCGTAGTAGCCGTGCGACAGCACGTACGTGCCGACGAGGATCCGGCGCTTCACTTCCGGCCCGAAGCCTTCGGCGCGCGACTTCTTGTACATGTCGAGCAGGTCGCCGTACTGCGCGGCGCGGTGGCCGAAGCGCACGCCGTCGAAACGCGACAGGTTCGACGAGGCCTCCGCCGGCGCGATCACGTAGTACACGGGGATCGACAGTTCCGTCTTCGGCAGCGACACCGGCACGAGCGTGGCGCCGAGCGCTTCATATTGCTTGAGCGCCGCATCGATCGTCGCGCGCACGTCGTCGGCGAGGCCGGCGCCGAAATACTCGTTCGGCAGGCCGATGCGCAGGCCGGCGAGCGGCTTGCCCGCGTCGTTGCCGGCCGCCCACGGCTGGCCGAGGTGACGCGTGAAATCTTCGTCGTCGCGCTCGAGGCTCGTCGAGTCGCGCTCGTCGAAGCCGGCCATCGCGTTCAGCAGCAGCGCGCAGTCGGACGCGCTCTGCGCCATCGGGCCGCCCTGGTCGAGCGACGACGCGAACGCGATCATCCCGTAGCGCGACACGCGGCCGTAGGTCGGCTTGATGCCCGTCACGCCCGCGAACGACGCGGGCTGGCGGATCGAGCCGCCGGTGTCGGTGCCGGTCGCGGCCGGCGCGAGGCGCGCGGCGACGGCGGCCGAGCTGCCGCCCGAGCTGCCGCCCGGCACCGCGTTCGTGTCCCACGGGTTCTTCACCGCGCCGAACGCCGAATTCTCGTTCGACGAGCCCATCGCGAACTCGTCCATGTTGGTCTTGCCGAGCGTGACCATGCCGGCCGCCTGCAGGCGGGCGACGACGGTCGCGTCGAACGGGCTCTCGTAGTTCGCGAGCATCTTCGAGCCGGCGGTCGAGCGCCAGCCGCGCGTGACGAACACGTCCTTGTGCGCGATCGGCAGGCCGGTGAGCGCGCCGCCCGCGCCGCGCGCGAGCTCCGCGTCGGCGGCTTTCGCCTGCGCGAGGGTGAGGTCGGCGTCGACGTGGACGAACGCGTTCAGGTCGCGCGCGGCGTCGATCCGTTTCAGATAGTGCTGCGCGAGCTCGACGGCCGAGCATTCCTTGGCGGCGAGCGCGGCGCGCAGTTCGGTCAGGCTTTTTGCATGCATTGAGTGGTTTTCCTGGGAATTCTGGGTGGCGCGCGGCGCTGGACGGCCGGCGCGCTTGTCATCGAATGCTTACTCGATCACCTTCGGCACGAGATAGAGGCCGTCCTGGACGGCCGGCGCCGGACGCTGGTTGTCGTCGCGATTGACGAGCTCCGTCACGGCGTCGTCGCGCAGGCGCTGCGCGACTGCCTGGATCTGTTCGATCGGGTGGGCGAGCGGCGCGATGCCGGCGGTGTCGACCGCCTGCATCTGCTCGACGAGGCCGAAGAATTCGTTGAGCTGGCCGAGCATGTGCTCGGCGTCGGCGTCGGCCATTTCGAGTCGCGCCAGGTGCGCGATGCGTTTCACATCGGTCAGGGTCAGGGCCATGCGATCACCGGAAAAACAAGGCTGCGCAGTGCATCGAAGCAGCACTGCGGCGGGGGGTTGGAGGGTGCGATCCCACCCTCAAAAATCGGGGCCGAAGCGGCAAAAATACCGCCCGTTTCGATTCAAATACCGCGAAATTATAAGGTATCATTACGCGTTCGACCCAAACCCGGCAGCCTTTTCCCGCACCGTTTCGCCCTGTTTCGGCAAGCCGTGCGTGCTTCGTGCGATCCCCGGTAGACATCACTCGCAGCTTCGTGCGCCGCGGCGGCCGCTTCCGCCACGCTTCCCGAGGCTGTTATTTTTTCCGCTGCCGCCCTCAGCGCTCGCTATGCAGGGCCGGCCCAGAGCGAAACAGGATTCTGAATGTTCGGTTTTTTGCGCAGCTACTTCTCCAACGATCTCGCGATCGACCTCGGCACCGCAAACACCCTGATCTACATGCGCGGCAAGGGCATCGTGCTCGATGAGCCGTCCGTCGTGTCGATCCGCCAGGAAGGCGGCCCCAACGGCAAGAAGACGATCCAGGCGGTCGGCAAGGAAGCCAAGCAGATGCTCGGCAAGGTGCCCGGCAACATCGAGGCGATCCGCCCGATGAAGGACGGCGTGATCGCCGACTTCACCGTCACCGAGCAGATGATCAAGCAGTTCATCAAGACGGCGCACGAGTCGCGCATGTTCTCGCCGTCGCCGCGCATCATCATCTGCGTGCCGTGCGGCTCGACCCAGGTCGAGCGCCGCGCGATCAAGGAAGCCGCGCACGGCGCCGGCGCATCGCAGGTCTACCTGATCGAGGAGCCGATGGCGGCCGCGATCGGCGCGGGCCTGCCGGTATCGGAAGCCACCGGCTCGATGGTCGTCGACATCGGCGGCGGCACGACTGAAGTCGGCGTGATCTCGCTCGGCGGCATCGTCTACAAGGGCTCGGTGCGCGTCGGCGGCGACAAGTTCGACGAGGCGATCGTCAACTACATCCGCCGCAACTACGGGATGCTGATCGGCGAGCAGACCGCCGAGGCGATCAAGAAGGAAATCGGCTCCGCGTTCCCGGGCTCCGAAGTCAAGGAAATGGAAGTGAAGGGCCGCAACCTGTCGGAAGGCATCCCGCGCAGCTTCACGATCTCCAGCAACGAAATCCTCGAAGCGCTGACCGATCCGCTGAACCAGATCGTGTCGTCGGTGAAGATCGCGCTCGAACAGACGCCGCCGGAACTCGGCGCCGACATCGCCGAGCGCGGGATGATGCTGACGGGCGGCGGCGCGCTGCTGCGCGACCTCGATCGCCTGCTCGCGGAAGAAACCGGCCTGCCGGTGCTCGTCGCGGAAGATCCGCTGACCTGCGTCGTGCGCGGTTCGGGCATGGCGCTCGAGCGCATGGACAAGCTGGGCAGCATCTTCTCGTACGAGTGATCGCCCAGTGATCGCCTAGGCAGTCCCGTTTGATATGGCGCACCCGCGGCGTGGCCGGATCGCTCGTTCAGAACGAACCGCCGCGCCGTTTGCGCGTCTGAGCATTATTTAACCGATCACACGCGCCCGGCGCCGACCATGGAATACAGTCCGCCGCCCCTCTTCAAGCAAGGTCCGCCCGCGCTCGCGCGGCTCATCTTCTTCGTCGCCCTCGCCATCGCGCTCCTCGTGTCGGACGCGCGCTTCAGCACGCTCGAAATCGTGCGCGGCGTACTCGGCACCGTGCTGTACCCGCTGCAACGCGCGGCGCTCGTGCCGCGCGACCTGTTCATGGGCGCGGCCGACATCGCCGTCACCGGCGCGTCGCTGCGCCACGAGAACGACGACCTCCGCAAGCGCAACCTGCAACTGTCCACGCAGGCCAACCAGGCCGCGGTGCTTGCGCAGGAGAACATCCATCTGCGCGCGGTGCTCGAGCTGCGCCAGCACATCGCGACGCAATCGACGCCGGTCGAGATCCAGTACGACACGAGCGACCCGTTCACGCAGAAGATCGTGATCGGCCAAGGCTCGCAGCAAGGCATCCAGGACGGCTCGCCCGTCGTCAGCGAGGACGGCGTGGTCGGCCAGGTCACGCGCGTGTTCCCGCTGCAATCCGAAGTCACGCTGGTCACCGACCGCGATCTCGCGATTCCCGTGCAGGTGCTGCGCACCGGCCTGCGCAGCGTGATCTACGGCACGCCGAAGGGCGATTCGCTCGACCTGCGCTTCGTGCCGACGAGCGCGGATCTCGTCGCCGGCGACGAGCTCGTCACGAGCGGCCTCGACGGCGTCTATCCGCCCGGCCTGCCGGTCGCGAAGGTCGTGCGCGTCGACAAGCTCGCCGATACCGCGTTCGCGCGCGTGACCTGCGCACCGGTCGCGGCCGTGCGCGGCGCGCGCCAGATGCTCGTGCTGCATTACCGGAACGACATCCCGCCGCGCCCGGCCGAGCCCGATCCCGCCGCCGAGAAGAACGCGAAGGGCAAGAAGGGCGCGAAAGCCGCCGCAAAGGGCGAGAAGGCCGAGAAAACCGACAAGGCCGACGCGAACGCGAAGCCGGCCGCCGCGGCCCAGCCCGGCGCGAAGCCGGCGCCGGCGCCGGCGCCGGCCCAGCCCGCCGCCGCGCCCGCGAAGCCCGCCGCCGGGCAATCTGGAGCCCAGCGATGAACCGCCCGCAATACATCCTGCAGCCGGTCAATCCGTACTTCATCGTCTTCAGCCTCGCCGCCGCGTTCCTGCTGAACCTGATGCCGTGGGGCCGCCTGCCCGGCGTGCCCGACTTCGTCGCGCTGGTGCTGCTGTTCTGGAACATCCACCAGCCGCGCAAGGTCGGGATGGGCGTCGCGTTCGCGCTCGGCATCCTGATGGACGTGCACGACGCGGGGCTGCTCGGCGAGCATGCGCTCGCCTATACGCTGCTGTCGTACGGCGCGATCACGATCCACCGCCGCGTGCTGTGGATGCCGATCGGCGTGCAGGTGCTGTACGTCACGCCGCTGCTCGTCGCCGCGCAGCTCGTGCCGTTCGTGATCCGCCTGCTGATGGGCGCCGCGTTCCCCGGTTGGCGCTACCTCGTCGACGGTTTCGTCGAAGCCGCGCTGTGGCCGATCGCGAGCCATCTGCTGCTGATGCCGCAACGCCGCCCGGTCGACCCGGACGATACGCGCCCGATCTGAGCCGGACCGACCTTGAATACCCGCCGCCCCCACGCCCGCCGCGCGCCGCGCTCCGGGGCGGCACCTCGCCCTCGCCCGCGCGCGGGCCAGATTGCCAGTAAATGACCGAATTCAACGACACCCAACAGCAGCTCTCGAGGTTCCGCCTGCGCGTCGCGGCGGCGGGCGTGTTCGTGTTCGTCTGCTTCGGGCTGCTCGCGAGCCGTTTCTTCTATCTGCAGTTGATGCAGCACGGCAAATACGCGCTGCAGGCCGAGGAAAACCGCATCTCGGTCGCGCCGATCGTGCCGAACCGCGGGATCATCACCGACCGCAACGGCGTGATCCTCGCGAAGAACTACTCGGCGTACACGCTCGAGATCACGCCGTCGAAGCTCGACGACACGCTCGACAACACGATCGACAAGCTGTCCGAGATCGTCCCGATCGACGCCCGCGACCGCCGCCGCTTCAAGAAGCTGCAGGAAGACTCGAAGAACTTCGAGAGCCTGCCGATCCGCACGCGGCTCACCGACGCCGAAGTCGCGCGCTTCACCGCGCAGCGTTTCCGCTTCCCCGGCGTCGACGTGCGCGCGCGGCTGTTCCGCCAGTACCCGCTCGGCATGACGGCCGCGCACGTGATCGGTTATATCGGCCGGATCTCGAAGCGCGACCAGGATCGCATCGACGCGATGAGCGACGACAACGACAGCGACCAGGAACACTACGATCCGCGTCGCGACGCGAACAACTACAAGGGCACCGACTACATCGGCAAGATCGGCGTCGAGCAGAGCTACGAAACCGAGCTGCACGGGCTCACGGGCTTCGAGGAAGTCGAGGTGACGGCCGGCGGCCGGCCGGTGCGCACGCTGTCGCGCACGCAGGCGACGCCCGGCAACAATCTCGTGCTGTCGCTGGACATCGGGCTGCAGCAGGTCGCCGAGCAGGCGTTCGCCGGCAAGCGCGGCGCGCTCGTCGCGATCGAGCCGAAGACGGGCGACGTGCTCGCGTTCGTGTCGTCGCCGAGCTTCGACCCGAACTCGTTCGTCGACGGCATCGACCAGCAGACCTGGGACGAGCTGAACAACTCGCCCGACAAGCCGCTCCTGAACCGCCCGCTGCACGGCACCTACCCGCCCGGCTCGACGTACAAGCCGTTCATGGCGCTCGCGGGCCTGACGCTCGGCAAGCGCACGCCGGGCTGGGGCTTCCAGGACCCGGGCTACTTCACGTTCGGCGGCCACACGTTCCGCAACGACGTGCGCTCGGGCCAGGGCTGGGTCGACATGAACAAGGCGATCATGGTGTCGAACGACACCTACTTCTACATGCTCGCGCGCGACCTCGGCGTGAACGCGATCGCGAACTTCATGAAGCCGTTCGGCTTCGGCCAGATCACCGGCATCGACATCCAGGGCGAGGCGCGCGGGATCCTGCCGTCGACCGACTGGAAGAAGAAGGCGTTCAAGAAGCCCGCGCAGCAGAAGTGGTTCGACGGCGAGACGATCAGCCTCGGGATCGGCCAGGGCTACAACTCGTTCACGATCCTGCAGCTCGCGCACGCGACCGCGACGCTCGCGAACAACGGCGTCGTGATGAAGCCCCACCTCGTGAAGGAAGTCGAGGATCCGATCACGCGCGCGCGCCACCTGACGGTGCCGAAGGAAAGCGACGTGATCCCGCTGAAGGCAGCCGACATCGACGTCGTGAAACGCGGGATGGAGAACGTGATCGAGAACCCGTCCGGTACCGCGTACAAGGTGTTCCGCGGCGCGCAGTACCTCGCCGCCGGCAAGACCGGCACCGCGCAGGTGTTCTCGCTGCAGGGCTCGAACTACAAGGGCCACCTGCTCGCCGAGCACCTGCGCGACCACGCGCTGTTCATCGCGTATGCGCCGGTCGACCACCCGCAGATCGCCGTCGCGCTGGTCGTCGAAAACGGCGGCTGGGGCGCCCAGGCCGCCGGCCCGGTCGCGCGTCGCGTGCTCGACTACTACCTGGTCGAGCGCCAGAACCCGAAGAACGAAGCCGCGGCCGTGGCCGCCGCGGCGTCGGCCACCGAGCCGGTGAGCGCGCCCGTGGTCGGCGACACATCGAAGCCGGCCACGATCGCGGCCGGCTTCACCGCGCTGCCGCAGCCCGTCGTGCCGTCGGCAGCCAGCGCGGCCGACGCGGCGTCGGGCGCCTCGGGCGCCTCGGGCGCGGCAGGCGCCAGCGCCACGGCGCCGGCCGACGCGAGCGCCGCGGCGCCGATGGCCGCGAGCCTGCCGCCGATCCGGCGCCCGCACCGCCCGCGCCGGCCCGCCAGCGACGCGCAGCCTGCCGTCGCCGCGCCGCGGGACGACAACCATCGTGCGACGGCCCCCGCGAAAGCGGCGGACGCCGGCACCGCTCATTAACGGAGAAAGGCATGCAATTCGACAAGCGCGCCTGGCTCGACAAGATCAAGCAGATGTTCGCGGGCTTCGACCGCCCGCTCGCCCTCATCGTGTTCCTGCTGCTGTGCGTCGGCATCGTCACGCTGTACAGCGCGTCGATCGACGTACCGGGCCGCGTCGAGGACCAGTTGCGCAACATCCTGCTGACCTTCGTGCTGATGTGGGTGATCGCGAACATCCCGCCGACCACGCTGATGCGCTTCGCGGTCCCGCTCTACACGTTCGGGGTCACGCTGCTGATCGCCGTCGCGCTGTTCGGGATGACCAAGAAGGGCGCGAAGCGCTGGCTGAACGTCGGCGTCGTGATCCAGCCGTCGGAAATCCTCAAGATCGCGACGCCGCTGATGCTCGCGTGGTACTACCAGCGCCGCGAAGGCGGGCTGCGCTGGTACGACTTCGTCGCGGCGTTCGGGATCCTGATGGTGCCGGTCGGGCTGATCGCGAAGCAGCCCGACCTCGGCACCGGCCTGCTCGTGTTCGCGGCCGGCTTCTTCGTGATCTATCTGGCCGGCCTGTCGTTCAAGCTGATCGTGCCGGTGCTCGTCGCGGGCGTGATCGCGGTCGGCTCGATCGCCGTGTTCGAGGAACGCATCTGCCAGCCCGAAGTGCAGTGGCCGCTGATGCACGACTACCAGAAGCACCGGGTGTGCACGCTGCTCGACCCGACGTCCGACCCGCTCGGCAAGGGCTTCCACACGATCCAGGCGGTGATCGCGATCGGCTCGGGCGGCGTGCTCGGCAAGGGCTACCTGAAAGGCACGCAGGCCCACCTCGAATTCATCCCCGAAAAGCACACCGACTTCATCTTCGCGGTGTTCTCGGAGGAATGGGGGCTCGCCGGCGGGCTCGTGCTGCTGGCGCTGTACATGGCGCTGATCGCGCGCGGCCTCTACATCGCCGCGCAGGGCGCGACACAGTTCGGCCGGCTGCTCGCGGGCTCGCTCACGCTCGCGTTCTTCGTCTACGCGTTCGTCAACATCGGGATGGTGAGCGGCGTGCTGCCGGTCGTCGGCGTGCCGCTGCCGTTCATGAGTTACGGCGGCACCGCGCTCACGACGCTCGGCATCGCGATCGGGATGATCATGAGCGTCGGCCGGCAGCGGCGGCTGATGAAGAGCTGATCGCGCGGCCCGCACCGCACCGCGCAGCACACGCAAACGGCGCCGCGACGCGCCGTTTTGCATCGGGCCCGCCGAATGCGGCCGCTTACTGCGGCGGCGCGCGCGGCTTGTCTTGCCCGGCGCCGGCGCCCGATGCCGGCGCCTTCAGCCGCGCGCTCAGCTCCTTGAATTTCAGGCCGGCCGTCTCGTCGCCCTGCGCGGCGGCCGCCGCGTAATACGCCCGTGCGATGTTCAGGTTCTGCGTGACGCCGTCGCCGCCGCGCTCGTAGAACGATGCGGTCACGTACTGCGCGGTGGGCTCGCCGGCGTCGGCGGCCTGCTTGTACCACGTGAACGCCTGCCGGTTGTCGCGCGGCGTGCCGCGCCCGTCGAGAAACTGGTTCGCGAGCGACAGCGCGGCCTGCACGTGCCCCTGCTTCGCGGCCCGCAGGAACCAGCGGTGCGCTTCAGCCGGATTGCGCGCGACGAACTCGCCGTCGTCGAACATCCGGCCGTACACGTACTGCGCATGCGACATGTTCGCTTCCGCCGCGCGCTTCAGCCAGCGCAGCCCTTCGTCGACGTTCGCCGTCACGCCTTCGCCCGTCAGCAGCATCATCGCGTAATTGAACTGCGCGAGGCGATCGCCGCGCTCGGCCGCATCGTGGAACTGCACCAGCGCCGCGCGATAGTCGCCTGCGTTGTAGTCGGCGACCGCCGATTGCGTCTCGCGCGACGGATCGGGCTTCGCTGGCGGCGCGCCCTGCGCGGCGGCCGCCGCCCACACGGCCCACAGGCCGACCATCGTCCCGATCCGCGCGCGCCTGCGGCACGCACCGTCTGCGCCGTTCATGACCGTACCTCCTGCAACGCCTGTCGCGTCGCGCGCAATAGCCAGCTCACGTCGGCCGACACCGTGATCATCCGATAGCCGGCCTCGCGGTACTGGCGCGCGGCCGCCGTATCGGCCGCGAAGATGCCGACCGCGACGCCCGCCTGCTTGCCGGCCGCGAGCACGCGCGCCATCGCGGTTTCGACGTCCGGATGGCGGATATCGCCGAGATGCCCGAGGCTCGCCGCGAGGTCGGCCGGACCGACGAACAGGCAATCGACGCCCGGCGTCGCCGCGATCCGCTCGACTTCGTCGACGCCGCGCGCCGATTCGACCTGCACGACCACCGCGACTTGCGCATTCGCCGTCTGCAGGTAGTCGCGGCGCATGCCGAACGCCGCCGCGCGCACCATGCCCGCGACGCCGCGCAGCCCGTCGGGCGTTTCGGGCGACGGAAAGCGCGTGAGCCGCACCGCGTGCGCGGCGTCGTCGGGCGTCTCGATACACGGGAACATCAGCGTGCGCGCGCCGGCGTCGAGCGCGCGCTTCACGAGCCACGGCTCGCGCGCCGGCACGCGCACGACCGGCTCGCTCGGCAGGTGCGCGGCGGCGATCGCGCGCAGTTGCGACGCCACGTCGCGACTGTCGTTCGGCGCATGCTCCATGTCGATGCAGAGCCAGTCGTAACCGGCGTGCGCGAGCGCTTCCGCGGCCGAGTCGCTGCCGAGCGACAGCCACAGGCCGTACAGCGGCTCGTCACCGTCGCGCAGGCGTTGTTTGAGGGAATTGGTGAGCGTGCTCATCGATACGGCCTCCGGAGCGGAACGGCAATCGAACGGGACAAGCAACAGGCGAAGCGAAACGCCCGCCGCCGGGCAAGCGAAGCACGGCGGCGGCGGATCGCGCGCCCGAGAACGTGAGTCGGCCCGGGACGGCCGATCTGACAGCGCGGGCCGCGCAATGGGTCACGCGAGCGTTTTTCGGCGCCGCACGACGATCATAGCGCGGCGGGGTGCTCGATGCGGGAACTGACGGGGGAAGCCGTACCGGCGCGGGACTGGCGGCGGCGAGACCGCGGGGGCGTGGGCGCGCGAAAGCGCATCGACGGGCAGCCCGCGCCGCACGGCGGGGCTGCCGGGGCAGGCAGGATCAGCGGCCGGGCTGGCGCTCGACGTCGGCCCAGCAGTTCGGCGTTTCGTACAGCCGCACGCGCTCGAGGCGCAGGTTCACGCCGTAGTGCGCGTCGTACACGTTCGCGAGGATGTCGAACGCGATCGCCGCGAGATTCTCGACGGTCGGGATCCGGTCGATCACGACGGTCTTGTGGTCGGCCATCTGCTCGAGGAACGAGCGCACGACCTCGTCGCGCGCATAGACGAGGAACGCGTGGTCCCACTTGCTGACGAGGTGCTCCATCGCGAGCGCCTTCACATCGGCGAAATCCATCACCATGCCGCGGTCGGGCGCCCCTTCCGTATCGACGAGATCGCCGCGCAGCGTGATTTCGAGCACGTAGCGATGGCCGTGCAGGTTCCTGCACTGGCTGCGGTGATCGGGGATGCGGTGGCCCGCGTCGAATTCGAGTTTTCGGGTAATCAGCACGATGTCAAAAGCCGTGGCTCAGGGAATGTTCAGATATTTGTGGGTCTGCATCGACAGCCGCCACTGCGGATGACGCTTGCACCAGTCGATCGCGAGCTTCGTATTGAGATCGCGCGACGGGCCGTCCATCGGCTGCACGAGAAAATACTCGAAATCGAGCTTCGCGTAGTCGGCGAGCCGCTGGTTGTCCTGCGGCACGACGACCTTCAGTTCGTTGCCCTTCGTGACGACGAGCGGCGCATCGGCCTTCGGGCTCACGCAGATCCAGTCGATCGATTCGAGCACCGGCAGCGAACCGTTGGTCTCGATCGCGATCTCGAAGCCTGCCGCATGCAGCGCGTCGACAAGCGGCTGGTCGAGCTGCAGCATCGGCTCGCCGCCCGTGCAGACGACGAAGCGGTGCGCTTCGCCTTCCGGCCACAGGCCCGCGATCGTCGCGACGAGCGCGGCGGCGTCCTTGAACTTGCCGCCGTTCTCGCCGTCGGTGCCGACGAAGTCGGTATCGCAGAAGCGGCACACGGCCTCCGCACGGTCCTCTTCGCGGCCCGACCACAGATTGCAGCCGGCGAACCGGCAGAACACGGCCGGCCGGCCCGCGTTCGCGCCCTCGCCCTGCAACGTGTAGAAAATTTCCTTGACCGCGTAAGTCATCGTGCTTCGTCCGGCTCGCGCCGCTCGTTGTCGATCAGAATCCGTTGTCCATCAAGCGCTGCCCGCGCGAGCCGCGTCACAGCGGCGCTTCGGTCACCCGCTCGCCCTTCAGGTAGGCTTCGTAGCCGCGCTTGCGCAGCTTGCAGGCCGGGCATTCGCCGCAGCCGAAGCCCCAGTCGTGCAGCTCCGCGCGCTCGCCCACGTAGCACGTGTGCGTCTCGACGCGGATCAGTTCGACGAGCGCGTCGCCGCCGAGCTGTTCGGCGAGTTGCCACGTCTGCGCCTTGTCGAGCCACATCAGCGGCGTCTCGAGCACGATGCGCGTATCCATGCCGAGATTCAGCGCGACCTGCAGCGCCTTCATCGTGTCGTCGCGGCAGTCCGGATAGCCCGAGAAATCGGTCTCGCACATCCCGCCGACCAGCACGCGCAGCCCGCGGCGATAGGCGATCGCCGCGGCGATCGTCATGAACATCAGGTTGCGGCCCGGCACGAACGTATTCGGCAGGCCGTTCGCCGCCGTCTCGATCTCGATCGTGCGCGTCATCGCGGTATCGCTGATCGCGCCGAGCACCGACAGGTCGATCATGTGATCGTCGCCGAGCCGGTCCGACCACGCCGGAAACTTGCGCTTCAACGCTTCGCGCACGCCTTCGCGACACTCGAGCTCGACGCGATGACGCTGGCCGTAATCGAAGCCGAGCGTCTCGACCGTCTGGTAGCGTTCGAGGGCCCATGCCACGCACGTGGCGGAATCCTGCCCGCCGGAAAACAACACGAGCGCGCCGTCTTTAGCGTCTGTCCGAATCACCGTGATACTCCGTGAATGTGTAGGCTCGCGTCGCGCTGCGCCCCGAGGCCGGCTGCCGCCGGGCGGCCCGACACGGCCGGCCTGCGCCGGCTCGACCAGTATAGGCAGCGCGGTCGGCCGAGAATGCGGCGGCGCGCTTATACCGCTCATCGCGCGGCATCGTTGCCGCGCGCCACGGCAGGCGCGCCGCGGGCGGCCGGCCATGCGCATGAAGCGATGCGCTAAGTCATTGAGCGGGCACGGATTTTATCATGCCCCGGCGAATGCTGCCGGGCCCGCGGCCCACGACACGCGATACCCACCACAAACGAAAAACCCCAAGAACCTTCCGATTCTTGGGGTTTTGAATGCTGGTGGCCTGGGACGGAATCGAACCATCGACACGCGGATTTTCAATCCGCTGCTCTACCAACTGAGCTACCGGGCCAACGAAGAATGAAAGTATATCGAGCTATTCACCCCTGAGCAAGTGCTTTCGCAAAAAATTTTACAGCGCGCCTTCGGGCGGCTTCTTGCCGAGCTCGACGCCGAGCTGCTTGAGCTTGCGATACAGGTGCGTGCGCTCGAGGCCCGTCTTCTCCGCGACGCGCGTCATGCTGCCGTTCTCGCGCGCGAGGTGATATTCGAAGTACGCGCGCTCGAACGCATCGCGCGCTTCGCGCAGCGGGATGTCGAACGGGATCGCGGCCGTCTGGCCCGCGAGGCCGAGCGCCGACGCCATGTCGTCGCCGAGCGTCGGCAGCGCCGCCGCGGACGCGACCGCCGCAGGGCCTGCGGGCTGGCCGCCGCCCGCCTTCGCCGCCGCATTCGCGGATACGGGCGCCGCGCCGCGTGCGAGACCATGCTCGACCGATTTCAGCAGCTTCTGCAGCGCGATCGGTTTCTCGAGGAAATCGAGCGCGCCGATCTTCGTCGCCTCGACGGCCGTATCGATCGTCGCGTGCCCGGACATCATGATCACGGGCATCGTCAGCAGCCCCTGCGCCGCCCATTCCTTGAGCAGCGTGACGCCGTCGGTATCGGGCATCCAGATATCGAGCAGCACGAGATCGGGCGCCTGCTTCAGCCGGTATTCCCGCGCGGCCTGCGCGTTCTCCGCCGCCTCGACGACATGTCCTTCATCGCTGAGGATCTCCGAGAGCAATTCCCGGATGCCCATTTCATCATCTACCACCAGGATGGTTGCCATTTACGCTGCCTTTGTCTGCTCACTTGCTTTTGTCTTGGCGGGCGTCGCCCCGTCCTGCGCGCCCGGTTCGGCGCCTGGCGTATCGCTCGCCATCTGCAGGAAGAGAATCGACACCTGCGCACCCTCGACGGTCTCGCCGTGCATGCGATTGCGCAGATCGATCCGCGCGCCGTGCTCGTCAACGATTTTCTTGACCGTGGCCAGCCCGAGCCCCGTGCCCTTCGCCTTCGTCGTCACGTAAGGCTCGAACGCGCGGGTCAGGATGCGTGCCGGAAAACCGGGCCCGTTGTCGGACACGGTCAGACGTACCGCGACGCGCGTTTTGCCTTCGGCGTCGGGGTCGCCATATTCTACTGTCTTGGTTTCGATCAACACACGCGGATGCGCGGACTCCGCGACCGAATCCTGCGCATTCTGCAGCAGGTTGTGAATCACCTGGCGCAATTGCGTCGCGTCGCCGCGAATCACCGGCAGCGACGGCGCGAGCTCGGCGACGATCGGGCTCTTGCCTTCGCCGACGCCGTACAGCCCGAGCACCTCGCTCGCCAGGTCGTTCAACTGCAGGTTCGCGAGCACCGCCGGCGGCGTGCGCGCGTATTCGCGGAAATCGTCGACCATCCGCTTCATCGCGGCCACCTGGTTCACGATCATCGTCGCGCCGCGCTTGAGCACGTCCGCGTCGGACGGCGCGAGCTTGTCCGACAGCTTCATCTGCAGCCGCTCGGCCGACAGCTGGATCGGCGTCAGCGGATTCTTGATCTCGTGCGCGAGCCGCCGCGCGACCTCGCCCCACGCGACCGACCGCTGCGCGGAAATCACGTCGGAGATGTCGTCGAACACGACGACGTAACCGGACGTCTGCGGATCGTCGGCCTGCCCCTCGACCGTCGACACGAGCCGCGTGCCGCGCACGAGCAGCGTCAGCGGATCGGTTTCGCCCGGCACCTCGATCGCGAACTGCTGCTGCCAGTGACCGCGATCGCCGCTGCCGCCGTCGGACGCCGCTTCGCGATCGGCGAATGCCTTGCGCACCATCGCGCCGAACCCGGCGGCCACGCCGATCCGGTCGAGCGTCGTGCCGATCAGCGTGTTGAACGGCTGCCGGAAGATCCGCTCGGCACCGCGATTGGCCGTCGTCAACCGGAACTGGCGGTCGAGCACGAACACGCCGGCCGTCAGGTTCGCGAGGATGCTCTCGAGATACGTCTTCGAATGCTCGAGCGCGATGCGGTTCTTCTCGACCGCGAGCCGCGCCTCGGACAACTGGCGCGTCATCGCGTTGAACGACTGCGTGAGGAAGCCGAGCTCGTCGCGCGTCTTGATCTCGCGCTTCGGCGTGTAGTCGCCTTCCGTGATCTCCTTCGTGCCCTGCGCGAGCAGGAACAGCGGCCGCGCGAGCTGCTGGCCGAGCGCGAGCGCCAGCATCATCGCGATGAAGGTCGCGAGGAACAGCGCGAGCGTCAGCGTGCCGATGTACATCTTGCGCAGGCCGGTGCGGCCAAGCGACTTTTCCTGGTACTCGCGGTACGCGCGCTGCACGGCGTCCGCGTTGTGCGCGAGCCCGGGCGGCACCGGCTGCGTGAGCTGCAGGAACCGCTCCGCCGGCTGCAGCAGCGACGTCGTCGCATCGGGAATCGGCCGCACGACGCGCAGCCGCAGCGCGCCCTTCGCGCCGTGCGCGCGCGGGTCGCCGTCGACTTCGCCTTCGATCGCCGCATACGCGCCGTGTTCGCGCGCCTGGCTCAGCATCAGCGGCGTCGGCAGGTCGTCCGGAATCAGCGCCGCGAAATTGCCCGACGCCTGCGCGACGATGTGCAGGTCGGGCGCCGCGCCGGAGCCGCCGCGGCTCGGCTCGACGATCGTCGCGTCCTGCACGCCGAACTGGTCGCGCAGCCGCAGCAGCGTGAGCGTCGTGCCGTTCGTGTTCGCGTCGACGCTCGCGAGCTGGTCGGACATCAGCCGCGCCTTCGTCTGCAGATCGGACAGCGACGCATCGAGCATCCCGCGGCCGAGGTTCAGGCCGGCCGTCAGCGCCGTCTCGACGTTCACGTCGAACCACGACTCGATACTGCGCGACACGAACTGGTACGACACGATGTAAATGATCCCGCCCGGCACCACGCCGACGAGCGCGAAGAACACCGCGAGCTTCGCGAGCAGCCGCGTGCCGAACTTGCCCTTCCTCAGGCGCGCGACGATCATCCCGATCAGCCCGAGCACCACGAGCAGGAACACGAGCGCGACGACGATGTTGGTCGCGTACAGCCACGAGTAGTAGCGGTCGAAGAATTCGGTGTTCGCGCTCGCGGCCGCGAGCAGCACGAGCAGCAGCAGCGCGGTCAGCGCGACGGTCGAGACGATCACGCGGACGAGGAGGCTCTTCCCACTGGCCGCGCGGCGTACTTTATTTAGCACGTTCGGTCACCGTGAAGTTGAAGCGCTTCCAGTCCGACCCGAGCGTCCAGTCGCGGTTGTTCACGGCATCGACCTGGAACGGCTTCGGCATCAGCGCCGTATCGAGCTGCATCCGCACCGATGCCGTGTAGGTTTCGCCCGCGCGCACCTGGTTGCGATCGATCACGTGCCACGACGTGATGTGCCGGACGACCGCGAGCGCATCCTTCAACGACGGGAAACCGAGCTGCAGGCCGCCCGTCGACACGCGGTACTCGCGCGTGAGCGGCTGGAACGACAGGCGGATCGTCTGCGTGACGGACACCGGCTGCTCGTCGAACCAATACCAGCGCGCGCGGCTCAGCTCGAAGTCGGTCGTGAAGTAGAGCGGGATGCCCTTGTTGACGGCATCCTCGAGGTTCGGATTCAGCTCGAAGTCGAAACGCGCGTCGAGGCTCCAGCCGCTTCCGTCGGCCTGGAGCGACGCGCGCTGCACGGCGATCGATTCGGCATGCGCCGGCCGGACGATGGCCACGCATAGCGTCAACGCAACCAGCAAGACGGCCGCGAGCCGAAAGGGAAAAAGGTGTTTGATCGTCACCGTTTCTGAAACCGCGCGTAGAAAAATCCGTCGTGATCGGTGTTCTGGTCGAGTGCGCCGGCGGCCGCCCGTCCGTGCGCGCCACCCGGCAGCAGCTGGCCGGGGGCGTCCAATCGTACCGCATCTTCACAGGCCGCTTCAAACCAGCGGGCCTGCAATTCGCCTTCTTCGGGGAAGATCGAACAGGTCACGTACAGCAGTTCGCCGCCCGGCTTCACGAGCGGCCACAACGCCGACAGGATGCGGCGCTGCTCCGCGACCAGCGCCGGGATATCGGCCTCGCGGCGCAGCCAGCGGATGTCGGGGTGCCGCCGCACGATGCCGGACGCCGAGCACGGCACGTCGGCCAGGATGCGATCGAACGGGCGCCCGTCGTACCACGCGTCCGGCGCGCCCGCGTCGCCGACGCGCACCTCCGCCGCGAGCGACAGCCGCACGAGATTCTCGCCGATGCGCGCCGCGCGCGTCGCGTCGCTTTCGAGCGCCACGACTTCCGCGTCCGCGAGTTCGAGAATATGGCCCGTCTTGCCGCCGGGCGCCGCGCATGCGTCGAGCACGCGCATGCCGTCGCGCGCGCCGAGCCATTCGGCCGCGAGTTGCGCGCCGGCGTCCTGCACCGACACCACGCCGTCGGCGAATCCCGGAATGCGATCCACCGGCAGCGCCGACGCAAGCCGCACCGCGTGCCGGCCGATCGCGGTCGCGTCGATCCCGCTCACGCGCAGCGTGTCGAGATACGCGTCGACGCTCGCGCGGCGCACATTCACGCGCAGCGTCAGCGGCCCCTGACGCTCGCCGGCCGCGAGAATCGCCTGCCACGCGTCGGGCCATGCGCGCTTCACCGCATCGACCCACCATGCGCGGTAGTTCCAGCGCGCGACCGGGTCGTCCTGCATCGCCGCGACGAGCGCGTCGCGCTCGCGCAGGAAACGGCGCAGCACCGCGTTGACCATCCCCTTCGCGAATGCGAATTCGCGCCGCGCACCGATGACGGTAACGGCCTGGTCGACCACCGTGAACGCCGGGTACGCGGCCTCATCCGCCGGGTCGAGCAGCAGCGCGAATGCGCCGGCGAGCACCGCGTGTACGTGCGCGGGCGGCGCCTTGCTGACGAACCGGCCGATCAGCCAGTCCGCGCTGCCGAGGCGACGCATCGTCCGGTAGGCGACGTCCTGCGTCGCGCCGCGCGCGAGCGCCTGCGCACCGGACGGCATCTGCGCGAACACCGCCGACAGCGCCGCCGGCAATGCGGTGCCGCGCCGCACCGCATCGACCGCCTGCGCGGCCGCGTCGAGCGCGAAGCCGAGCGAATCGGGCGCCAGATGCAGCGCGGCCAGGCGCGCCGGGCGGCCGGAAGGAGTCGAAGCGGAAGAACGGGGTCGTGTCATCGGTGCGGAATCGGCAAACAGGCGCGGCAATCAGCTGCGGCAAACAAATGCGGCAAACGGCGGGATCGCAGCCGCCAGACGGCCTGGCGATCCCAAACCGCGCATTGTAGCGTGCGGCCATGCCGCCCCTTTGGCCCCTTTACGGCGCACGCAAATGAAACACCCCGCAGCGCGGAGCATGCGGGGTGGCGGGGCGGCCTCCGCGCGGCAACGGCCGCGCGGTATGCCGGAGGTCAATCGAAGCGGCCGGTGCGCGCCATCTCCATCAGGCGCGCGATGCGCTCCTCGGTGGCCGGGTGCGTCGAGAACAGGTTCTGCAGGCCGCCGCCGTGCAGCGGATTCATGATCATCATCTGCGCGGTGGCCGGATGCGCCTCGGCCGCCTGGAACGGGATGCCCGCCGCATAGCGATGGATCTTGTCGAGCGCGGTGGCGAGCGACTGCGGATCGCCGGAAATCTGCGCGCCGCCGCGGTCGGCCTCGAACTCGCGCGCCCGCGAAATCGCCATCTGGATCAACGCGCCTGCGATCGGCGCAAGCAGCGCGACCGCGATACCCGCGATCGGGTTGGCTGGCCGGCCGTTCTCGTCGCGCCCGCCAAAAAACATCGCGAAATTCGCGAGTGCCGAGATCGCACCCGCCATCGTCGCCGTGATCGTCGAGATCAGGATGTCGCGGTGCTTCACGTGCGCGAGCTCGTGCGCCATCACGCCGCGCATCTCGCGCTCCGACAGCACGCGCAGGATGCCCGTCGTCGCGGCGACCGCCGCGTGCTCGGGGTTGCGGCCCGTCGCGAACGCGTTCGGCGCGTCCTCGTTGATCAGGTAGACGCGCGGCATCGGCAGGTTCGCGCGCGTGGCCAGCTCGCGCACCATCCGGTAGAACTGCGGCGCCGTGTTCTCGTCGACTTCCTGCGCGTTGTACATGCGCAGCACCATCTTGTCCGAGAACCAGTATGAGAAGAAATTCATGCCGAGCGCGAACAGCAGCGCGATCGTCATGCCGCGCGAGCCGCCGATCATCCCGCCGATCACGATGAACAGGGCCGTGATCGCGGCCATCAGCATCGCCGTTTTGACCCAATTGAACATACCCACTCCTTATCCGTCAGGGGACCCGCCGCGCTTCACAGCGCACGGCGGAAAATTGTAAGCGATTTGTTAGATAAGGTCTCGCCGGAAAAATTCAATCTCAGCGTTGCGAAGCGGCCAGACGCAGGCCGAGCCCGACGAAAGCGCTGCCGACCGTGCGATCGAGCCACCTCTTGACGCCCGGCTTGCCGGAAAAGCGCTGCGTGACAGTGCCCGCCACCCACGCGACCAGGCTCGTCCAGACCGTGCTCATCGCGACGAACACCGCGCCGAGGGTCAGGAACGCCCATGCCTTGTGCGGACTGTCGGCCGATACGAACTGCGGGAAGAACGACACGAAGAACAGCACGACCTTCGGATTCAGCACGTTGGTCCAGAAGCCCTGCATGAACAGCTGGCGCAGCGGCCTGGCGGCCGGGACCTGCACGGCTTCCGCGCCCGACGGCGCGGCGGACGGCTTCGCGATGACCATCCGCACGCCGAGATAGATTAGGTACGCGGCGCCGACCAGCTTGATCACCGTGAACGCGGTTGCCGACGCCGCCAGCAGCGCGGTCAGCCCGAATGCGCACGCAAGTGCGTGGACGCAGCAGCCGGCAGAAATGCCGAACGCCGACATCAGCCCCGCGCCGCGCCCCTGCGCGACGCTGCGGCCGACGATGTAGGCCGTGTCGGGGCCGGGCGTGATGTTCAGCAGGAAAACCGCGAACACGAAGAAGCCGAAATGGGTGATGCCGAACATGAAGACCTCGAAACCGGAAAGCGCAGGGAAATTCTACGCGCGCCTGCCGCACCGCGCGACTCGGCCGTCCGGCCAGTTGCGCCGGGCCGGCAGACCGGGTCGAATGGCGCTCGGGCCGTGTCAGTCAGCGTCGGGCAGCACGAAACGCTGGCCGGCGGCGAGCGGCGAACCGGCAAGGAATTCGCGCGCGGGCAGCCGCTTGCCGCCCGGCTTCTGCAACTGGGTCACGCGCAGCGCGCCGCTGCCGCAGGCGACCACCACGCCTTCCGGCGCGGCTTCGACGATCGTGCCGGGCGCCGCGTCGGCAATCGCACCGCGCACCGCCACGGGCTCGGCCGCCCACAGCTTGATGGCCGCACCGTCGAGCGTCGCGACGCCGCCCGGGAACGGATCGAACGCCCGCACCTGACGTGCGAGCACGTCGGCCGGCTTGCGCCAGTCGAGCGCCGCTTCGTGCTTGCCGATCTTTTCCGCGTAGGTCACGCCGTCGGCCGGCTGCGGCGTCGCCGGCAGCGTGCCGTCGCGCTCGAGCCGCACGAGCGCGTCGACGATCAGCCGCGCGCCGTCGGCGGCGAGACGGTCGTGCAGCGTCGCGGTCGTATCGTCGGGCGCGATCGCCGTGCGCGCCTCGTCGATCATCGCGCCGGTGTCGAGGCCGGCGTCCATCTGCATCAGCGTGACGCCCGTCTCGGCGTCGCCGGCCTCGATCGCGCGATGGATCGGCGCGGCGCCGCGCCAGCGCGGCAGCAGCGACGCGTGAATGTTGATGCAGCCGGCGCGCGGGATGTCGAGCACTTCCTGCGGCAGCAGCAGGCCGTACGCGGCCACCACCATCACGTCGTGCGGCGTCGCGCGCAGCAGCTCGATCGCGTCGGCCGCCTCCGCCGGGTACTTGCCCGCGCGGCGCAGCGACGGCGGCTGCGCGACGGTCATCCCGTGCTCGACGGCGTAGCGCTTCACGGCGCTCGCCTGGAGCTTCATCCCGCGGCCGGCCGGGCGATCGGGCTGGGTGAGCACGAGCGGCACCGGGAAACCGGCCTCGTGGATCGCGGCAAGGGCAGCCGCGGCGAATTCCGGCGTGCCGGCAAAAATCACGCGCAACGTATGGGTCATGACAGCGTTCGGGGTCGGGCTGGGCGTGCGCGCATCACATCGCGCGTTCGAGTTTCTTCATCTTCGTCTTGATACGCGTCTGCTTGAGCGGCGACAGGTATTCGACGAACACGCGGCCCATCAGGTGATCCATCTCGTGCTGGACGCACACGGCCAGCAGCCCTTCGCAGTCGAGCTCGAATGCCTCGCCGTGCTCGTTGAGCGCGCGCACGCGCACGTGGTCGGGCCGCTCGACTTCGTCGTAAATGCCGGGCACCGACAGGCAGCCTTCTTCATAGGTCTGCTTCGCGTCGCTCGACCACACGATTTCCGGGTTGATGAACGCGCGCAGTTCGTTCTTCTCCTCGGAGACGTCGATCACGATCACGCGCTCGTGCACGTCGACCTGCGTGGCCGCCAGGCCGATGCCGGGCGCCGCGTACATGGTCTCGGCCATGTCGGCGACGAGCTTGCGGATCCGGTCGTCGACCTTGTCGACGGGCTTCGCGACCTTGTGCAGCCGCTTGTCGGGGTAATGAAGAATATTGAGCAAAGCCATGGTGTTCGGTGTTCGGTATTCGATGGGGCGGCGCGCCGCATCGGCCATCCGGCCGGCTGGCGCCGCCGCCGCGATGCAATGAAGATGAGGCGGATGCGTGGCATATCAATGCCGCGGATCGCGCCTCCTGCAATCGGCCGGGCGCCTGCGCGCACGGCCCTGTCGAGTATTTCGGATGATGAAAATTTTATCATGGCGTCACGCGCTGCGCTGGCCGCCGCATTCGAGGGCCGTCTCATGTCGCCGCAAGCGCTGACGCCCGCCGCGCTGCGCGCCTGGCTGCAGCTCGCGCATGCGCCCGGCCTCCCGCCCGCCGTGCTGCAGATTTTACTTGCTGCGTTCGGCTCGCCGGCGGCGTTGCTGCGCGCGTCCCACGAGGCGATCGCCACCGTGGCCAGCCCCGCCGCCGCGCAGGCCGTGCGCGCGAGCGAGCGCGACGATCTCGATACGCGCACCGACGCCGCACTCGCCTGGCTCGACGGGCCGGGCAACGTGCTCGTCACGCTGAGCGATCCGGCCTACCCGCCGCGGCTGCGCGATCTGCACGATCCGCCGCCGCTGCTATATGTAAAGGGGCGGCTCGATCTGCTGCACGCCCGCGGCCTCGCCGTGGTCGGCAGCCGCCACGCGACGCCGCAGGGGCTCGCCGACGCCACGCATTTCGCACGCGGGCTGTCCGACGCGGGCCTCACGATCGTGTCGGGCCTTGCGCTCGGCATCGACGGCGCCGCGCATCGTGGCGGGCTCGACGGCCGCTCGGGCACGGTCGCGGTGATCGCGACCGGCGCCGATCTCGTCTATCCGGCGCGGCACCGCGCGCTCGCCCACGAGATCGCCGCGCACGGCGCGATCGTGTCGGAATGGCCGCTCGGCACGCCGGCCCGCGCCGCGCATTTTCCCCAGCGCAACCGGCTGATCGCCGCGCTCGCGCTCGGCGTGCTCGTCGTCGAGGCCGCCCCGCGCTCGGGCTCGCTGATCACCGCGCGGCTCGCGAACGAATTGGGGCGCGATGTGTTCGCGATGCCCGGTTCGATCCACGCGCCGCTCGCGCAGGGCTGCCACGCGCTGATCCGCGATGGCGCGAAGCTCACCGCAGCGCCGTTCGACGTGCTCGAGGAATACGGGCTGGGCGAGCCGGCGGCGCACGCACCAGCCGGCACGGTACGGGCCGCCAACCCGGGCCCGAACGCCGGCGAAAGCGGCGAACCCGAAACGGCCGGCGGCGCGCCGGCGAATCGTGCCGTCGCGGCCGCCGCATCGCCCCGGATCGAAGCCGCGTCACCGGTCACCCCGTCGGAACAGGCGGTGCTCGCTGCCCTGGGATACGGCCCCGTGACGTACGAATGGCTGGCCGAGCACAGCGGCCTGTCCGACGACGTGCTGCATGGCGCGCTGCTCGCGCTGGAACTGGCCGGCCGCGTCGCGAGCGTCGCCGGCGGACGGTTCGCGCGGCTTGACGCGGCGCCCACCCCGTCCGCGCGGAGCGTGCTACATTCCCCGCCATAGGGGCGGCCCGGCCGCCGACGCTACCCAAGGAATGCCATGCCCGCGCTGAATCTCGACACCGACGCAGATCGGATCGCCGAGCGCCTCGCCGATCCCGGCACGTTGCTGGTCGCCTGCCTGTGCGCCGAGTGGTGCGGCACGTGCCGCGACTACCGGACCGCCTTCGACCAGCTCGCCGACGCGCATCCGGATGCCTGCTTCGCGTGGATCGACATCGAAACCCATGCCGACCGGCTCGACGATCTCGACGTCGAGAACTTCCCGACCATCCTGATCGAGGATGCCCACACCGCGCGCTTCTTCGGCACGGTGCTCCCGCACGCGGCGATCGTCGAGCGCATGCTGTCCGACCTGAGCGCGGTGCCCGGTGCGCCGCACGCACCGAAATTGCGCGACGTCCTGGCCGTCGAAGCCTGAATTCGCGGGCCGGCGCGGCAGGTTTCGCGCAGGTTCGCGCGCTGCGCCGCGCCGGACGCTTGCCGCCGTTGCGGCCCCCCTCTATGATGAGCCGCTTTTTACACGCCGAGCCGCCGTCGCTGCCGCGTGTGCTATAAAGCGGTCGTAAAAGGGACCCACGCCGGCGAACCCGGTCTACCAACACACACCTGTCATGTCCAAAGCACTGATCATTGCGGAAAAGCCTTCTGTCGCGAACGACATCGCACGCGCTTTGGGCGGCTTTACCAAGCATGACGAGTATTACGAGAGCGACGATTACGTCCTTTCGTCCGCTGTCGGCCACCTGCTGGAAATCGCCGCCCCGGAGGAGTACGAGGTCAAGCGCGGGAAATGGAGCTTCGCGCATCTGCCCGTCATTCCCCCGCATTTCGACCTGAACCCGATCGCAAAAAGCGAGTCGCGCCTCAAGGTGCTCACGAAGCTGATGAAGCGCAAGGACGTCGACCGCCTGATCAACGCATGTGACGCGGGGCGCGAAGGCGAGCTGATTTTCCGCCTGATCGCGCAGCACGCGAAGGCGAAGCAGCCGGTCCAGCGTCTGTGGCTGCAATCGATGACGCCGCAGGCGATCCGCGACGGTTTCGCGAACCTGCGCAGCGACTCGGACATGCAGCCGCTCGCCGACGCCGCACGCTGCCGCTCGGAAGCCGACTGGCTCGTCGGGATCAACGGCACGCGCGCGATGACCGCGTTCAACAGCAAGGGCGGCGGCTTCTTCCTGACCACTGTCGGCCGCGTTCAGACGCCAACGCTGTCGATCGTCGTCGAACGTGAAGAGAAAATCCGCCGCTTCGTCCCGCGCGACTACTGGGAAGTGAAGGCCGAATTCGCGTGCGCGGGCGGCTTCTACGAAGGCAAGTGGTTCGACCCGAAATTCAAGCGCGACGAATTCGATCCGGAAAAGCGCGACTCCCGCCTCTGGAGCCTGCCGGCCGCCGAAACGATCGTCGCCGCCTGCCGCGACCAGATCGGCACGGTGTCCGAGGAATCGAAGCCGTCGACGCAACTCTCGCCGCTGCTGTTCGACCTGACGAGCCTGCAGCGCGAGGCGAACAGCCGCTTCGGCTTCTCCGCGAAAAATACGCTCGGCCTCGCCCAGGCGCTGTACGAAAAGCACAAGGTGCTGACCTATCCGCGTACCGATGCGCGCGCGCTGCCGGAAGACTATCTTTCGACGGTCCAGTCCACGCTCGAGATGCTCAAGGAGAGCCACAACTATCTGCCGCATGCGAAGCAGGTGCTCGACAAGGGCTGGGTGAAGCCGAACAAGCGGATCTTCGACAACTCGAAGATCAGCGACCACTTTGCCATCATCCCGACGCTGCAGGCGCCGAAGTCGCTGTCCGAGCCGGAGCAGAAGCTGTACGACATGGTCGTGAAGCGCTTCCTCGCGGTGTTCTTCCCGGCGGCCGAATTCCGCGTGACCACGCGGATCACCGAAGTCGCGGGCCATCACTTCAAGACCGAAGGCAAGGTGCTCGTCGAGCCGGGCTGGCTGCAGGTGTACGGCCGCGATGCCGAAGGCGCCGACGCGAACCTCGTGCCGGTGCAGAAGGACGAGAAGGTGAAGACGGACGAAATCGCCGCCGTCGCGCTCGTGACGAAGCCGCCCGCACGCTACTCGGAAGCGACGCTGCTGTCCGCGATGGAAGGCGCGGGCAAGCTGGTCGAGGACGACGAGCTGCGCGAGGCGATGGCCGCGAAGGGTCTCGGCACGCCGGCGACGCGCGCGGCGATCATCGAAGGCCTGCTCGGCGAGAAGTACCTGCTGCGCGAGGGCCGCGAACTGATCCCGACCGCGAAGGCATTCCAGCTGATGACGCTGCTGCGCGGCCTCGGCGTGAAGGAACTCACCGCGCCCGAGCTCACCGGCGAATGGGAATACAAGCTGTCGCAGATGGAGCGCGGCAATCTCGGGCGCGACGCGTTCATGCAGGAAATCGCCCGCATGACGCAGCAGATCGTCAAGCGCGCGAAGGAATACGATTCCGACACGATCCCCGGCGACTACGCGACCCTTCAGACGCCGTGCCCGAACTGCGGCGGCCAGGTGAAGGAAAACTATCGCCGCTTCGCGTGCACGAAGTGCGACTTCTCGATCTCGAAGATCCCGGGCAGCCGGCAGTTCGAGATCCCGGAAGTCGAGGAATTGCTGCAGAAGAAGGAAATCGGGCCGCTGTCCGGGTTCCGCAGCAAGATGGGCCGCCCGTTCTCGGCGATCCTGAAGCTGTCGTTCGACGACGAGACGAAGAACTACAAGCTCGAGTTCGATTTCGGCCAGGACCAGGGCGGCGAGGAAGGCGAAGCGCCCGACTTCTCCGCGCAGGAACCGGTCGGCGCGTGCCCGAAGTGCAAGGGCCGCGTGTTCGAACACGGGATGAGCTACGTGTGCGAGCACTCGGTGGCGAACCCGAAGACTTGCGACTTCCGCTCGGGCAAGGTGATCCTGCAGCAGGAAATCACGCGCGAGCAGATGGGCAAGCTGCTGGCCGACGGCCGCACGGACTTGCTGCCGAACTTCAAGTCGTCGCGTACCGGCCGCAACTTCAAGGCGTTCCTTGTGAAGCAGCCGGACGGCAAGATCGGCTTCGAGTTCGAGAAGAAGGAGCCGAAGGCGGCCGCCGCGAAGAAGACGGCCAAATCGGCGACGAAGGATGCCGAAACCGTGACCGAAGGCGCCGAAGAGAAACCGGCGCCGGCCCGCAAGACCGCCGCACGCAAGACGACGGCCCGCAAGACGGGTTCGTGACGGCCCGGCCGCCGCGCGCCGCTTGCGGCGCGTCCGGCTCCGGCGCGCACCCATAAAAAACGCGGATCGATCGATCCGCGTTTTTTCTTCGTGCCGGCCGTCTTGCTACCGGGCGGGCGCCGGGCCGTTACAGCGGCGACGGCATCGCCACGCGCGTGCGCGGCGAGCGCGCAAGACGCGGTTGCAGGTTCGGATCGGTCGTTTCGGGCTGCTCGGCACGCATCTCGACGCCGATCGGCGGCGGCGTCGCGCCCTGCGCGGCCCATTGCTCGCCCATCGTCGCGTCGGTCGAGTGACTGAAATGCTCGACGAGATGATCGATGAACGTACGCACCTTCGCCGGCAGATGGCGCCGGCTCGGGTAGGCGATGTTGATCTCGACCTGCGGCAGCCGGAAATCCGGCAGCAGCCGCACGAGCGCGCCGCGCGCGATGTCGCTGCCGATCAGGTAGCTCGGCAGGATCGCGACGCCCATCCCGAGCAACGCGAACTGGCGCAGCATCGCCGTGTTGTTCGCGACGATCACGTTGGTCGGGCGCACGCGCACTTCGCCGTCCGGCCCCGTGAACACGCGCTCGTCGCCCCAGTATTCGGTCGGCAGGCTCAGCGCCGGGTGTTCGGCGAGTTGTTCCGGATGCGTCGGCACGCCGTGCTTCTCCAGATAGCTGGGCGTCGCGCACACGGTCATGCAGCCGGTGGTCAGGCGCCGCGTGACGATGCTCGCGCTGCGCATCTGGCGCGTGACGACGATGCCGACGTCGAAGCCTTCCTCGACGAGATCGACCTGCCGGTCGACCAGCGTGAGATCCGGCACCACCTTCGGGAAATTCTCCGTGTACGACTGCAGTACGGGGGCGAGGTTGTGCAGGCCGAACACGACCGGCGCCACGATGCGCAGCGTGCCGACCGGCTCGTGATTGCGCGCGACGACCATCTGCTCGACGTCCTCGAGCTCGTCGAGGATCTGGCGGGCACGCTCCAGATAGACCTGACCCGACTCCGTCAGGGAGAGGCTGCGCGTGGTGCGGTTAAGCAAACGCGTGCCGAGCCGGCCTTCCAGATCGGCGACATGGCGCGTCGCGACCGCGTTGGAGATATCCATTGCGCTCGCGGCCCGCGCGAAACTGCCGAGATCTGCAACCTTGACGAACACGCGCATCGACTGCAAATGATCCATAAACGACTCCTGCCGCTGTTACAACTTCAAAAAGATGAAGCAAATGCGTAATTCTCCTACGACAGCGGAAATGATGCAGAGTTGCTCAACAACGGGCCGGTTGACGATAAAAATAGTCAAAAATCCTCGCCTTCCGCGGATAGTTGATCCAATTATTCTGCTGCGAGCAACAATTGGGTGAACCTCGTCGAGTAAACGGCCGAATCAGGAAGGACGTGTTTGATGCGACACAACAGCGCACCCTTGCGCACGGCGCGCGAGCAGTGCCGGGGGTGGCTGGCGCCCATTGCGGCGGAGCGTAACAACCTGTTAAAAAGACCCCACGAAGGCGGCCGGCGTAGCATCATGTCGGCCCCGGCCGGGCGGAACAGGTGCGCAAGATGCGCCGCCGCCCGTGCCCGCTTTCAACGCGCGACACCCGTTCACCATGAAAATTGCCATCCTCGACGACTACCAGGACGCCGTCCGCAAACTGAACTGCTTCGAGATGCTCGCCGGCCACGACGTAAAGGTCTTCAACAATACGGTGCGCGGCCTGGGACAGCTCGCCAGCCGTCTGGCGGAAGTCGAGGCGCTCGTGCTGATTCGTGAACGGACCCCGATTACCTCGCAGTTGCTCTCGAAGCTGCCGAACCTGCGCATGATCAGCCAGACCGGCCGCGTGTCGAGCCACATCGATCTCGACGCGTGTACCGACCGCGGCATCGCGGTGCTCGAAGGCACCGGTTCGCCCGTCGCGCCGGCCGAGCTGACCTGGGCGCTCGTGATGGCCGCCCAGCGCCGCATTCCGCAGTACGTCGCGAACCTGAAGCAGGGCGCCTGGCAGCAGTCGGGCCTGAAGACGTCGGCGCTGCCGCCGAACTTCGGCCTCGGCCAGGTGCTGCGCGGCCAGACGCTCGGCATCTGGGGCTACGGCAAGATCGGCCGGCTCGTCGCCGGTTACGGCAAGGCGTTCGGGATGAACGTGCTGATCTGGGGCCGCGAGCATTCGCTCGAGGCCGCGCGCGCCGACGGCTACACGGCCGCCGAGAGCCGCGAAGCGCTGTTCGAGCAGAGCGACGTGCTGTCGCTGCATCTGCGCCTGCACGACGACACGCGCGGGATCGTGAAGCAGGAAGACCTGATGCGGATGAAGCCGACGTCGCTGCTCGTCAACACGAGCCGCGCCGAGCTGCTCGAGGAAAACGCGCTCGTCAACGCGCTGTCGCACAACCGGCCGGGGATGGTCGCGATCGACGTGTTCGAAAGCGAGCCGATCCTGCAGGGCTACAGCCTGCTGCGGATGGAAAACGTGATCTGCACGCCGCACATCGGCTACGTCGAACGCGAAAGCTACGAACTGTATTTCAGTGCCGCATTCCGCAACATTCTCGCGTTCGACGACGGCGACATGTCGAGCGTCGCCAACCCCGAAGCGCTGACGCCGATCCGCAAGCGCTGATCGCGCGGGCCGCGCGCGTCGCGTGGCCCCGTTGCCCGATTCCCGCCGTCAGGCGGCCACGCGGCCGCCCGTCATCGCGTCGACGCGCGTGAGGAAGTGCTCGCCGTCGCGCCGCCCGAGATCGTACGCATGCCGCATCTGCGACGGGCTCGTGTAATCCCAGCTCGAAATCGGCACCTTGCTCGACGGCTGCACGTACAGCCGCCGCTGGTCGCCATGCGCGACCGTGAACATCTGCGGACGCGGATACAGCCGCGTGACGAGCACCAGCACGTCGCCCGGAGACGGATCGAGCGCATCGACCGGCACGTTGTCGACCATCCCGCCGTCGAGCACCGGCCGGCCGCCGCGCCGCAGCACCGGCGTGAACGGCGGCGTGCAGGACGACTGCAGGATCAGGTCGGCGAGTTCGTCGACGTGCGCGCAGGCCTGCGCGCGCACGAATTCGGGCCGAAAGCCGAGCGTGCGCCCGAGCGTCGGGTGCAGCGTCTTGCGCACGTACTTCTCGATGTTGTACGCGACGAGGCCGGCCGCGACCGCGCTGCGCGCACCGAGCCAGCGCGGCACGTGCGACACGCCGATGCGGATTTCCGGCGCCGCGGCGAGCTTCGCGAACGGCTCGCCGTAGATGTCGAGCAGCGCCTGACGATAGATCCGGTAATGCGGAAACACCGGCTCACGCCCGAACAGGTTGCCCCAGTACGCATTCTTCCGGTTGTGGCGCAGCGCCTCCTCGTAATAGCGCATCACCCATGCGGCGTCGCGTGTATACAGCATGCAGGCGGTCGCCGCGCCGGCCGAGATGCCGGTGATCACCCGCGGGCGCAGGCCGAGGGCCGGCTGCGCGACGTCCCAGAAGCCGGCCTGCCACCAGCAGCGATTGCCGCCGCCCGCAAAGACGATCTGGTCGAACATCGCGCCGCTCAACTGACGAGCGCGTAGGTCGACGTCGCGTGGACGGCCATCTTGCCGTCCTCGTCGAACAGCTCGACTTCGCCGAACACGAGGTTGCGACCCATCCGCAGCACGCGCGCGGTGACGAGCACGTCGCCCTTGCGCACGGGACGCATGAAGTTCGTGTTCAGCGACACCGTCGTCATCGGCCGGAATTCGCCGAGCGCAGCCGAGATCGCGACCACCATCGCGGTGTCGGCGGCCGCCGTGAACACCTGGCCGCAGATCACGCCGCCCGAATGGCGGAACTCGCCGGAAAACGGCAGGCGCAACGTGACGCTGTCGTCGCCGATCGACACGGGGACCAGACCCAGCGAGCGGACCCACGGGGCCAGCAGGCGATCCAGCAATTCGCGGACTGCGTTTTCGTCCATCTTCGAATGTCCAGAAAACGTTGCGCGACCGCCGCGCAACGCGTGTGGCGTCATCATACCGGGAGCGCGCAAACTGCGACCGCTCGTTACCGCGCCGGCAACCGCCGCCGGCGTGACGAAATATTTTCGGGAAATTCGCAGAAAGGGCTTGCCATGTCCCGAAAACCCCGGCATAATCTTTCTTCTGTTGGGGGCGTTAGCTCAGTTGGTAGAGCAGCGGACTCTTAATCCGTAGGTCGAGTGTTCGAGTCACTCACGCCCCACCAGGAATTTCAAAGGCCGGTTAGCGAAAGCTGACCGGCCTTTTCCGTTTTGGCGCGCCGTATTCGCAGCGCGCGCCTTTCGCGGTACGCCGCCGCACGCCCGTCGCGCATCGTTTCCGCTAGAATCGTCCGACAAATATCACACGACCGGCGCGGGGTTCGTCATTTGCCCGCCGGCACTGAGAGAACATGGGACGTCAGACATGGAAGCATGTGAACGAGACGCGACCATTCAGAGGGCATGGTTGCGCCGATATCGGCCTGTCCGTCGCGATGGGCCGCTCACCCGGGCCGGCCCCGATCCGCGCGACGCCAGAACCGGATCGCGTCATGCCGGGTAAGGACGCGCTGGTCGCACTGATGATCGGTGTCGTGCTGTTCGTGCTGGCCGGCGTGCTCGCCGTCACGGCCGGCCGGGAACCCGACCGCCTGGTCCGCGCGCCGGGCACGGTCGTGCGCATCGTCCAGGACAGCGATGCAATGCGCGCGTACCGGCCGATCGTCGCGTATCTCGCGAACGACGGCCGGCGCCGCGAAGTCGCCGGCAATACTGCATCCGCGGTGCCCGCGTACGACATCGGCGAGAACGTCGACATCCTGCTCGACCCCGACCACCCGGAGCGCCCCGCGCTGATCGACGATTTTGCGCAACGCTGGCTTCCGGTGGCCGTGCCGGCGCTGCTCGCCGTCGCGTCGTTCGCCATCGGCGGCCTGCTGCTCGCGGGCGAGCGACGCCGCCGGCAGTCGGGCCCGGCGCCGCGCCACGTCGAACGCAAGCCGGCACGGCGCCGCTGGGATGTCGCGATCGCGCTGATTCCGATCGCGATCGGCACGGGTTTCCTCGCCGGCGCCGGCGCGGCCGGGCTGCGTCAGTGGCAAATCGTCCACCACTATGCGCGTTCGACCGGCCATGTGGTCGAGATCGCGAAAAACGGGCGGCCGTCGCGGTCGCGCACGTCGCTGTATTCGGCCATCGTCGCGTTCACGACCGACAGCGGGCGGCTGATCACATTCGCCCAGGGCTCCGCGGCGTCGCCGCCGGGCCTCCACAAAGGCGATGCGGTCGACGTGCTGTACGATCCCGTCACGCCCGAGCGTGCGCTCGTCGATCGCTTCTGGGATCGCTGGGGCCTCACGGCCATCCTGTTCGCGATCGGCGCGCCGTTCCTGGCGGCCGGGCTGTTCGCCGCCGCGACGTTATGGCCCGACCATCGGCCGCACGAAGCCGAGGCCGCTCGATGACCCACGCTCGGCGCGGTGCGGCAACCGCCGCGCCGCGCGTCACCGCTCCCTGAACGCCTCCACCTTCGCGCGGTTCCCGCACGTGCGCATGTCGCACCACCGCCGCCCGACGCCGCGGCCGCGATCGACGAAGAACCACGTACACCGGCCGCATTGCCGCACGCGCGCGAAATCGTCGCTGCGCATCAGATCCTCGAAACCGAGCGCAGCCGCATCGATCCAGCGCGACGCAGCGCGCGCGTCCGGTCGCCACGCGAAGCGGCCGCCAACCGCATCGAACGCACTCCGCCCGATCGCCTCGCGGATCGCCAGCGCAAGCCGCTCGGCAGCGCGCGCGCCCGCGCCGCCGCCGCCCGCGGCCGTCAGGTGCACGATCGCGGCGTACGCGTCGTCGCGAAAGCGGTGCAGCGCCGCCAGCTCCTCGGGGCCATCCTGGCGCGGATGACGCAGCAGCCGCGCCAGATCGTCGGGCGCCAGCAACCCCGCTTTCCCGGCCCACGCACGCACGGCCGGCCAGTCGACGAGTTTGTCCTCGTCGCGCGTCTTGCCCGTGTCGGCCACCGTGTTGAGGAAGTCGAGCGCCGGATGGCCGCCGACGAAATCGGCCGCGCGCCATTCGTGCCCGTGCCGCGCCGGGTCGGATCGAGTAACCATTTATTTTCACCTATCGGTTTCATATCCGGAAAATCCGGCGTAACCTGTTAACAACCAAAACAGGTTAGCACGGAGAAGCCGATGCTCGAACTTCCGAACCGCTTCGATTTCGAAGGCCACCGGATTGCATGGGGTACGCTCGGCGAAGGCCCGCCGCTCGTGCTCGTGCACGGCACGCCGTTTTCGTCGCAGGTATGGCGCCGGATCGCGCCGTGGCTCGCGCGGCGCCATCGCGTGTATGTCTACGACCTGCTCGGCTACGGCCAGTCCGACATGCCGGACGCGGACGTGTCGCTCGGCCGCCAGAACGCGATGTTCGGCGCACTGCTGAACGAATGGACACTCGCGCGGCCGCGTGTGCTCGCGCACGACTACGGCGGCGCCACGGTGCTGCGCGCGCACTTTCTCGACGGCATCGCGTATGCGGATCTCACGCTCGTGAACCCGGTCGCGATCGCGCCGCAAGGGTCGCCGTTCGTGCGTCACGTCGCGCAGCACGAAGCCGCGTTCACCGGCCTGCCCGCGTACGCGCACCATGCGCTCGTGTCGGCCTATATCGGCCAGGCGGTCGCGCGACCGCTGAGCGACGAAGCACTGTCGATCTACCGTGCACCGTGGCTCACGCCGGCCGGCCAGGCCGCGTTCTATCGCCAGATCGCGCAGATGCGCCAGCGCTACATCGAGGAAGCGGAAGCCCGCTACGCACCGCCGGACTTTCCGGTGCGCATCGTGTGGGGCGAGGACGACGCATGGATTCCGCTCGAGCAAGGGCAGGCGCTCGCCGATCGCGTCGCGAACGGCAAGCTGATCCGCGTCCCGCACGCGGGCCATCTGGTTCAGGAAGATGCGCCGGAGGCGATCGTCGCCGCGGTGCTCGACGCGCACGCGCCACGCTGACCGCCAGCCACCTCGCGTCGTCAGAACACCGGCACGCCTTGCGCGAGCGTCGCGACGAACTTCGCGGTGCGCGGGTCGCGCGGCCGGCCGAACAGGTCGCGCGACGCGCCGGCTTCGACGATGCGGCCATCGGCGAGGAACACCGCATCGTGCGCGATCGACGCGGCCAGGCGCAGGTCGTGCGTGGCCATCAGCATCGTCGTGCCTTCGCGCGCGAGCTGGCGCAGCACCTCGACCACTTCGACGGACAGCTCCGGATCGAGCGCCGATGTCGGCTCGTCGCACAGCAGCACCTGCGGAGACGGCGCGAGCGCGCGCGCGATCGCCACGCGCTGCTGCTGTCCGCCCGATAGCGTGGCCGGCCATGCGTCGGCCTTGCCCGCGATGCCCACCTTGTCGAGCAGCGCGAGCGCCCGCTGGCGCGCCTGCTCGCGCGGCCAGCGCTGCACGGTCACGAGCCCCTCCATCACGTTCTGCACGACGCTCAGGTGCGGAAACAACTGGAAGTTCTGGAACACCATGCCGGTCTGCTTGCGCACCGCGAACACCGCGTCGCGCGACGGCCGGCGCCCCGGCACGAATGCGATGCGCGCATCGCCGACCACGAGCGCGCCCGCCTCCGGCACTTCGAGCAGGTTCACGCAGCGCAGCAGCGTGCTCTTGCCGCTGCCGGACGGGCCGATCAGCGCCGTTACGCTCCCCGGCTGCAATGCGAGGTCGATTCCGCTCAACACGCGATGCGAGCCAAACGACTTGTCGATGCGCTCGAGACGGATCATCGCAACTCCGCGTGGAACAGCGCATGCCGGCCGAAGCGGGTTTCGAGGCGACGTTGCAGCGTGGACAGCACCGAGCTGAACAGCAGATAGATCAGCGCAGCTTCGGTATAGAGAATCAGCGGCTCGTAGGTCACGGCCGCGATGCGCTGCGCGGCCTGGAAGATCTCGGGTACCGTCAGCACGGCCGCGAGCGACGTGTCCTTCACGAGCGAAATGAACGAATTCGACAGCGCGGGCAGCGCGACGCGCGCGGCCTGCGGCAGGATCGCGCGGCGCAGCGCCTGCGCGCGCGTCATCGACATCGAGTACGCGGCCTCCCACTGCCCCTTGGGGATCGATTCGATCACGCCGCGAATCACTTCCGCGTTGTACGCGCCGACGTTCAGCGAGAAGCCGATCACGGCGGCCGTCAGCGGATCGAGCACGATGCCGACGCTCGGTAGCCCGTAGAAGATCACGAACAACTGCACGAGCAACGGCGAGCCGCGGAACAGCCAGATATAGAAACGCACGACGGCCTGCGCCCAGCGCGGCCCGAACAGCCGCGCGAGCGCTGCGCCGAACGCGAGCAAAAGGCCGATCGCGAACGACGCGAGCGTGAGCGGAACCGTAAACACGAGCCCTGCAACGAGCAGGGGGCGCAGCGATTCCGCCATCAGGTGCAGCCAGGCCGGCATCGTTCAGCCTCGCGTCACGGCTGCGACACGTCGCGGCCGAAGTACTTCTGCGAGATCTTCGCGTAGGTGCCGTCCGCCTTGATGTCCGCGAGCGCCTTGTCGATCGCGGCCACCAGGGCGGGGCTGCCCTTGCGCAGCAGCACGCCGGACGCGTCGCCCGCGCCGCTCGTGTCGGTCGCCGCGATCTTCAGTTTCGCGTCGGGCTTGTGCTTGCGGAAATCGAGGTACGACAGCGAATCGTTGATCGTCGCATCGACGCGTCCGGACGTCAGCAGGTCGATCGATTCGTTGAAGCCCTGCACGGGCACCACGTCGGCGCCGTGCGCGGCCGCGAGCTTGCCGAAATTGCTGGTCAGCGTGTTCGCGGATTTCTTGCCCTTCAGGTCGTCGAACGAGCGGATCGTCGTGTTGTCCGCGCGCACGATCAGCACCGCGTGCGACGTGATGTACGGCGTCGAGAAATCGTATTTCGCCTTGCGCGCGTCGGTGATCGACACTTCGTTCACGACCGCGTCGTAGCGGTTCACGTCGAGGCCCGCGATCAGCCCGTCCCATTTGCCTTCGACGAACTGCGGCTTCACGCCGAGACGCTGCGCGATCGCGGTCGCGATGTCGACGTCGAAGCCCGTCAGCTTGCCCGTCTCGTCGTGGTACGTGAACGGCGCGTAGGTGCCTTCGGTACCGATGCGGAACACGCCGGCCGACTTGATCTGCGACAGGTCGTCGGCAGCCAGCGCGCTGGTGGCCGCGGCGGCCTGCAGCAGCGCGACGATCAGGATGGAGCGGAGGAATTTCATGGTGCGGACCCCGAATGATTGGAGAGAATCATCCCGCCGGCACGCCTGCGCCGTTCGAGAGGTCCGCGAATTCTACCGATGCGGGAAGGCCCGGCAAAAACGCAAATCGGCTAACGATATGAGCCGATCGAATAACGACCACGCCAACCTCGATGCCGACGCGGGCCCCTTACACGTCGCTTACCATGGCAACGAATACGTCTTCGTATTCGTGAAGCTCTTCATCGCTTCCTGCACACCCTCCTTGTATCCGAGCCCCGAATCCTTCACGCCGCCGAACGGCGTCAGCTCGAGCCGATAGCCGGGCACCTCGCGCACGTTCACGCTGCCGACTTCGAGCTCGGTGATGAAGCGCGTGATGTGGTCGAAGCGGTTCGTGCACACCGACGACGACAGCGCGTAGTCGGTGCTGTTCGACATCCGGATCGCTTCGTCGATGTCGCGAAAGCGCAGGATCGGCGATACCGGGCCGAAGGTTTCATGCTTGACCAGCGGCATGTCGGGCGTCACGCGATCGACGACGGTCGGCGAATACAGCGCGCCGTCGCGCACGTTGCCGACCAGCAGCCGCGCACCGCGCGCGATCGCGTCGTTCACCTGCTGCTCGCAGAATTGCGCGGCCGCTTCGTCGATCACGGTGCCCATGTCGACCGACGGATCGGACGGGTTGCCGTACGACCATGCGCGCGTCTTCTCGACGACGAGTTCCGTGAAGCGATCGGCCACTGCCTCGTGCACGAGCATCCGCTTGATCGCCGTGCAGCGCTGCCCCGAATTCCTGTACGAGCCCGACACCGCGAGCGTGCTCGCCTCGTCGAGATCGGCGTCTTCCATCACGATGATCGGATCGTTGCCGCCGAGTTCGAGCACCGCGCGCCGGTAGCCCATCCGCGCGGCGATCGATTTGCCGATCGACACGCCGCCGGTGAACGTGATCAGGTCGATCGCCGCGTTCGTGATCAATTCGTCCGCAATGTCCTTCGGGTCGCCGGTGATCACCTGCAGCATCTGCGGCGGCAAGCCGGCTTCGTACAGGATGTCCGCGAACAGGTAGCACGACAGCGGCACCTTCTCCGACGGCTTCACGACGATCCGGTTGTTGGTCGCGACCGACGGCACGACCTTGTGCGCGACCTGGTTCATCGGGTGGTTGAACGGCGTGATCGCCGAAATCACGCCGAGCAGCGGGTCGCGCTGCGTGTACACGCGGCGCTTCTTGCCGTGTGGCGTCAGATCGCACGAGAAGATCTGCCCGTCGTCCTTCAGCACTTCGCCGGCGCCGAACGTCAGCACGTCGGCCACGCGGCCCGCTTCGTACGTCGAATCCTTGATGCACAACCCGGCCTCGGCCGTGATCAGCGCGGCGATCTCCGCGGTGCGAGCGCGCACGATGTCGGCCGCGCGGCGCAGGATCGCCGCGCGATCGTGGCGCGTGAGCGTCGGCCGGTACGCCCGCGCGACCGCGAATGCGCGGCGCACGTCGTCGAGCGTCGCCTTCGGCACGGTGCCGACCAGTGCGCCGTCGTACGGGTTGCGCACGTCGATCGCCGCATCCCGCTGAATCCGCTCGCCGTCGATTCGCAGTGCCTCGCGACGAATCTCGCGCACCGCGGTCGATACTGCAAAGGCGTTCATGCCTGTATCTCCCCAAGGATGCGCGTGCATCACTGCAGATGGTTGAGCGCGATATCGATGATGTCGAAGTTGCGCAGCCGCGCGCGGCCCGCGACGTCGGTCGCGACCGGCTTGCTGAAGATCAGCGGCACGATCTGCTCGGATATCCCGCCGTGCGAGCGCAACGGCACGTCGAGGCCGGACAGATCGTGCTTGATGCGGCGCGTGCCGAGCACTACGTCCTGCCTCGAGATCACGATCAGGTCGCCCATCCGCGCGGGCGGCAGCTCGAAGCGCGCGCAGCCTTCGGCGCCCGTCAGCACGACGTCGATGCCGTCGACCGCGGCGAGCCGCGCGCGCAGCGCTTCGGCATCGGCCGTTGCCGGCACGTAGACGGTCGCGAACGAACCGAGCGCGCCGTGGTGCACGACGTACGGATCGGTGATCGGCAGGATCACGCGCGCCGCATCGTGGCCGAGCCATTCGTCGAACAGCTCCTGCAGGTAGACGACGTTCGGCTCGCCGGTCGCGTCGTCGTGCTTCGCGTTCATCCCGTGATCGGCGGTGATCGCGACGATCGCGCCGAGTTCGTCGAGGCGCTTCAGGTACGTGTCCATCATCGCGTAAAACGCGTTCGCGCCTTCCGTGCCTGGCGCGCACTTGTGCTGCACGTAGTCGGTGGTCGACAGGTACATCAGGTCGATCGGGCGCGTCTCGAGCAGGCGCACGCCGGCCGCGAACACGAATTCCGACAGCGCCGCGCTGTACACGCTCGGCACCGGCTTGCCGACCAGCTCCAGCACGTTGTCGATGCCGTTTTCCTCGACGCTCGCTTCGTCGGCCTTTTCCGACGAGAAGCAGATGCCCTTCAGCCCCTTGCCGAGCAGGCGGCGCAGCTTGTCCTTCGCGGTGACGACCGCGACACGCGCGCCCCGCTCGGCGAAGGCCGCGAGCACGGTGGGCGCGACCAGGTATTTCGGATCGTTCATCAGCACCTCGGCGCCGGTGTCGCGATCGTAGAAGTAGTTGCCGCTGATCCCATGGATCGCCGGCGGCACGCCGGTCACGATCGACAGGTTGTTCGGGTTCGTGAAGCTCGGCACCACGCATTCTCCCTTCAGTGCCGTGCCCGGCTTCAGCAGCGTGCGCAGGAACGGCGCGACGCCCGCCTCGGCGGCCTCTTCCAGATATTCATACGCGCAGCCATCGACGCAGACGACCACCACGGGCCGGCTCATCCAGTTGTAGCGGCGGCCGTTCACTTCCACGGAGACGGGCGTTTCAGTCATGACGTTCATTCCTTTCGGGGCGAAGCGGTGAGCCGTCGGCGCCCGTGCCGCGCCGAACGAGTGTTTCGATGCTTGACATTAAAATGGACGATTTGTAGATTGTCAACAACATGCAAAAAGCAGGAGGCAAGGCGATGGCGCCCGGACGATCCGAATGACGACTTCAAGCGGTGTTATCAGGAGGTCAAATAGCGCGCCTACATTCGGTATCCGGGCAAGCGGACCGAAGTGCCGACGCTCCGCGTCGACTGCATCGGTCGCGTCGGCGAAGCCGGGATTCCGCGCGCTGTCGCGGCGATCGCCGACACGCTGAAGGCGATGGATGTGCGCCGCAGCCGCCTATCGGCCGAAGCGGCTGCATGACGATGTGACGCGACGTACCGACCGCATACGCATGCGGCCGCCCGTTTTTCCGGCTGTGCGCCGCACGGCCCTTTATCGACGAATGCTCCGATGCGCCCCTTCTGGATCGAACAAGCGCTGTTCAACGACGGCGATCTCGCCCCCGCGCTGCAAGGTGCGACGCGGGCCGACGTGTGCATCGTCGGCGGCGGCTTCACGGGCCTCTGGACCGCGATCCAGGCGAAGCAGCACAACCCCGCGCTCGACATCGCGATCCTCGAGGCCGACCTGTGCGGCGCCGGCGCGAGCGGCCGCAACGGCGGCTGCCTGCTCACGTGGTCGGCGAAATTCCTGACGCTGCGGCGCCTGTTCGGCGAAGCCGAGGCGATCCGGCTCGTGAGGGCGTCGGAAGCGGCCGTCCAGCACATCGCCGACTTCTGCCGCGCGCACGGCATCGATGCGGACCTGCGGCTCGACGGCACGCTGTACACCGCGACGTCGCGCGCGCAGGTCGGCACGCTCGCGCCGGTGCTCGACGCGCTCGCCGCGTGCGGCATCCACAGCTACGAACATCTGCCGCCCGCCGAAGTCGCGCGCCGCTCGGGCTCCGCACGCAATCTCGACGGCGTGTACTCGCCGATCGCCGCGACCGTGCATCCCGGCAAGCTCGTGCGCGGCCTGCGCCGCGTCGCGCTCGATATGGGCATCCGGATCTACGAGCGCACGCCGCTCGTCGACTTCACGCCGGGGCAGCCGGCCGCCGTGCAGACGCCGTCCGGCAGCGTGCACGCAGGCAAGCTGGTCTTCGCGATCAACGCGTGGATGGCGAGCCGCTTCCCGCAGTTCGAACGCACGATCGCGGTCGTGTCGAGCGACATGGTGATGACCGAGAAATGCCCGGCATTGCTGGAGCGGACGGGGCTCGTGGACGGCGTGTCGGTGCTCGATTCGCGGATCTTCGTCTACTACTACCGCACGACGGCCGACGGGCGGCTGATGCTCGGCAAGGGCGGCAACACGTTCTCGTGGCGCAGCCGCATCGCGCCCGTGTTCGACCGGCGCTCGCCGTACGAGGCGCAGCTCACGCAGAGCCTGCGCGCATTTTTTCCGTCGCTTGCGGGCGTGCCGATCACCGCAAGCTGGAACGGGCCGTCGGACCGCTCGGTAACGGGCTTCCCGTTCTTCGGCCGCCTCGACGACGCGCCGAACGTGTTCTACGGCTTCGGCTATTCGGGCAACGGCGTCGGGCCGACCTACATGGGCGGGCAGATCCTGTCGTCGCTCGTGCTCGGCCTCGACAACGCGTGGACGCGCAGCCCGCTCGTGCGCGGCCCGCTCGGCCGGTTTCCGCCGGAGCCGATTCGCTATGTCGGCGCGCATGTCGTGCGCAATGCGATCCGCCGCAAGGAGCGCGCGGAAGACGAGAACCGGCAGCCGTCGGTCGTCGATACGTGGCTCGCGAAGTTGGCGAGTGCGGCGGGGAAGGCGGACAAGGCGTAACGGGCGGGGCGAATGCGGCGAGAAACGGGAGAGGCCGGCGGCTCCCCGGCACCATCATGTCGCCAGCCTCTGTCGAATCCGCACATCGACCGAACAACAGGTGGGGAAATCCCGCTAATAGAAAAAGTCCGATTCCAGGCGCCGCTTTTGTTTCGAAACGCAAAATCCCCCATGAGGACAATCACGCATCGACAAGACATGTCCCAGCTAAAATAAAACTTATAAAACGGCGCACCAATCCATACGCTTTATTTTTGTCATTTCATTATCTCGATTTTATTATCAAAAACAGCATGATAGGATTCAAACAATCCGAAAAATAGAATCCCGCCTTTTCTTTCATGCACTCATCAACAACCATTGAAATCTTGATTAGCGATTCCCGATCCGTCTCGAGAGGGTCGCAGTTCGGACATGTCGCGATTGCAGTCGATGGGGTCGTATATGGCCGAGCGCACCCGGGATGGGACGTAGATAGCATCCTGAACTACTTAAATCGCCAGCAGACCAAGATGCAACGCGATACGATCGGCTATCTCCTTCATACATCCAGGGATGAGAAAAGGATCATCGTTTCCGAGATAAAACGCCGGCTACACGAAAACAAACCATACTCTCTCGTCGACAACAATTGCTCCTCGAACATAGCCGAAGTACTTGGCAAAGCGGGAATTCTGGCTCACGACCCGAGATGGCAACTCCCGAGTATCATAGCGCCTGCGGATTTGATGACCGGTCTGCGCCATTCGAAACGCCTGATTGGAATCCGACGGTATCCGAAAAAATGACACGCCTGCTGCTAGTTGTCGCGCTCACGATGATGATCGGTGCGTGCTCGAAATATAAAGACGAGAAATGGGCGGCACTTCGTGACATGCCAGCCTTCGCCGAGCCAAACGACGACAGAACGCATCCGATCTTCACGGTCAGGAAAGGCGAATCCTGCGTCCCGGTGACGGATCGGGCTGCGAAGATTTACGCGTACACGCAAGTGCGCTGCGAATCCGGAACGGGTTGGGTACTCGACGACTTCTTTGATAAGCAGCGCGGCCAATGATCGGCGGCGAGCGATCATCGCATTCGGACGAACATCATCGATGTCCTGCGCAGAGCTGGCCGTCGGGCTCTGCCCTGCAACGGGGATGCGCCAGCCGGCATCTCTATCGAAGACCGTGATTCAGTTGGCCCACTCCGTGCGTCGTCAATGTGCGGTAACCGCTAACGCGGCAATTCACGCGCCCGCCTTCTCCCGCGCCGCCTTGCCCGTCGCGGGCAACCCCTGCTCATGCATGCGGCGCATCCGGGCGAGACCATGCGCGACGTGCTCGCGCACGAGCGCGACGGCCTTTTCCTCGTCGCCGGCCGCGAGCGCCTGGACGATCCTGTCGTGCTCGGCCGCCGACACCGCGATCGCATCCTCCTCGGCCTCGATCGCCGCCTGGCGCAGCAGGCCGAGCTGGCGCACGAGCCGCCGGTAGGTATCGACGAGATGCGTATTGCCGACGCCGACCACCATCGCGTCGTGGAACTGCACGTTCAGCTCGGTATAACGCGTGACGTCGTGCGCCTTCGCGGCGTCCTTCATCGACTGGACGATGCCCTTCAGCACCTTCAGCGTGTCGGGCGAGATGCGCTTCGCCAGCGCGCGCGCGACCGACTCGTCGAGCATCGCGCGCACTTCGTAGATCTCCTCGGCCTCGCGCAGCGGCACGACGCGCACGGTCACGCCGCGGTTCTTCTCGTTGCGCAGCAGGCCGGCCTGTTCGAGCGCGCGGAACGCTTCGCGCACCGGGCCGCGCGACACGTTCAGCTTCGTCGCGATATCGACTTCGTTGAGCTTTTCGCCGGGCGCGTATTCGCCGGAGACGATCGCGCGCTCGAGCATGTCCTGAACGATCATCGCGAGCGACTGGCTTTGCAGGAGTTCGATGGCGCTGAGCGCGTTCGGGGCAGTCATGGTCGGGCAGGCGGCGGAGCTGTCGGTGAAAACGGGGGCGCCGTATCGGCGAATGATCGTTGTATACCGTCGCCCCGGCATATTGTCCACAGTTTTCAGTCGCCAAAAGCCCATCCTGCGCGCCGGAGCGCAACCAACCTGCAACCGGCACGCCGCCGCCGTGCGGTACGCGGCGGGCGAACGCGCGCTGAGCCGCCGCGCGCTCGCCGTTCCCGCATGGTACGTGGCGCTTTTCCCGCGCCTTCCCTCGTTGTTTTCCTCGTGCCTTCCTTCTGTCGCGGCGCCGTGCGTCACTTCGGCAGCGCCGGAATCATCCATGTCAGCACGTGCTGCTGCAGGAACACCAGCACGCCGAGCAACAGCGTGAGAATCACGCTGTGCCAGAAGGTGCGGGCGAACACGACGCCCTCCTGCCCTTTCAGGTCCGTCGTCGACACACCCGTCGCGATGTTCTGCGGCGAGATCATCTTGCCCATCACGCCGCCCGACGAATTGGTCGCGGCCATCAGCACCGGATCGAGGCCGAGCTGCCGTGCGGCGACGACCTGCAGGTTGCCGAACAGCGCGTTGCCCGACGTGTCGCTGCCGGACAGGAACACGGCGATCCAGCCGAGCGACGCGGACACCAGCGGGAACAGCGCGCCCGTCGACGCGACGCCGGTGCCGAGCGTGTAGCTGATGCCCGAGTAGTTCAGCAGGTACGCGAGCCCGACGATCATCATCACCGTGACGATCGCGATCCACGTTTGCCGCCACGTCTTCACCACGCATTCGACGAACGCGCCGGGGCCGGTGCGCGTCAGCGCGGCCGTGATGATCGCCGACACGAGGATCGCGGTGCCGGTGCCGAGCGGCTGGAAATCCCAGATCGCCGCATACGGCTTGTGGTACAGCGACACGTACACGGCGTTGTGCAGGCCCGGCCACTTGATTTTCACGTCGCCGATCGCCGCGATGTTCGCGTGCACCCACACGATCACGACCACCGACACGACGAGCCACGGCAGCCAGCCGCCGAAGCCCGCGCGCGCGGCGCCGGCGGCGGCCGGCACGCTGCGCGCGAGCGCGTATTGCGGATCGGGCTGCGGCTTCCACACCTGCAGGAAGCCGATCGTCACGATCAGCGACGAGAGCGACGACAGCACGTCCGTGAGCTGGTAGCCGAGGTAGTTCGACGTGACGAACTGCGCAAGCGCGAAACTGCCGCCGGACACGAGCAGCGCCGGCCACAGCTTCGAGATCGAGCGCAGCCCGCCATACGCGCCGACCACGTAGAACGGCAGCAGCAGCGCGAAGAACGGCAACTGGCGGCCGACCATCTGCGCGAGCGTCGCGGGCGGCAGCGACGTGACCGCGCCGAGCACGGTGATCGGCACGCCGAGCGCGCCGAACGCGACCGGCGCCGTGTTGAACAGCAGCGTATAGGTGAGCGCTTCGAGCGCGGGGAAGCCGAGCGCGATCAGGAGCGCGCTCGTGATCGCGACCGGCGTGCCGAAGCCGGAAATCCCTTCGAGCAGACAGCCGAACGAGAACGCGACGACGAGCAGCACGAGGCGGCGGTCGTCGGGCAGGTTATCGAGCATCCACTGCCGGAACTGATCGAAGCGACCCGACTTCACCGCGATGTTGTACAGCAGCAGCGCGTTGAAGACGATCCACATCACCGGCACGACCGCGAGCGCCATGCCGGCGCCGACCGCGTTGAACGCGAGGCCGGCCGGCATCCCCCACGCGCCGATCGCGACCGCGAGGCCCGCGACGAGCCCCGCGAGCGACGCCTGCCACGCGGGGCGGCGCAGCACGCCGAGCGCGATCAGCGCGACCGCGATCGGGATCACGGCGACGAGAAACGACAGGAGCAGCGAGTGCGCGACGGGCGTCAACGGTTGCGCGAAGACGATGCCGGGCGGTAGGGCGTCGGTGGGATTCATCGTGTCTCCAGAGTCGACCCGAATTCGCATGTCGATGCGCCGGGTTCGGTACAAGGCGATGTCCTGCAGTCACGGCCGCGATCGGGCGCTTGCATGCGCAACGACGTTGCGCGGCCAACCGATCGGTCGCTTAAAAGAGGTTAGGAGGCGCGGCACGCTTGTACAAGGGGGAGAAGCCCGATGCGGGCGGCCCGCCGCACGATGGCCGGCAGATGGCGCGCCGCTGTCGCGCTCGACAGGAAACCCGTCGCGGCCGGCTCACCGGTGCGCGCAATGTTGCGCGACCGGAAAAGGTGACTGCCAGCCGCGACGATGTTTCGTTGGGCATCCGGACCCTAGACTGGCTGCATCGTTTCCGGCCGCGCCGGCGATGGCGCGGCGCCGGAACCTCACGGAGCACACACGATGAAGACGATGAAACACGCGGCATGCGCATTCGTGCTGATCGGCGCGGCGTTCGCCGCTCACGCGCAAGCCGCGTCGACGCTCACGCGCGCGCAGGTCCGCCAGGAACTCGTGGAGCTGCAGGCTGCCGGCTACCGGGCGAGCCTCGCAAGCAGTCCCGACTTTCCGGGCAACATGCAGGCGATCCTGCAGCGTGCCGCGCAGGCGCGCGGTGAAGGCGACGTGGCCGGTTACGGCGGCGCTGCCCGGGCCCGCACGGAATCGGGCAAGCCGGCGCTGCCGCACGTGGTCGATCGCGGCACGTACGCCCATCACTGATCGCCGATGGAACCGGATGGCCGTCGCATCGCGGCGTGGCGCAGCATTCTGCGCCGGCCGCGTGCGCGATCGTCACACGCTGAAGCGGTTCAGCGTATAGGCGCGATAGGCGGCGACGAATGCGTCGAACGATCCGGCCTCCTTCGCTTCGAGCTCGGCCTGCTCGGCGAGCGACTTCGCGGCGAGCGCCTGCTCGGTACGCAGCGTCTCGGCCGACGGCGGGCGCGCGCGGAAATGCGCGGCATGCGCTTCGCTCTGCGCGAGCGCGAACGCGAGGAACGACTGGCCGTTCTCGCGCATCGTGCGCAGCACGCGCGCGGATGGGGTGCGCTCCGGATCGGCGAGCTTCTCGCGCTGCGCGGCAATCGCGCGCGCATGCGCGTCGCCGCCGCGGATTTCGTCGAGCCGGCGACCGACGACCTCGATATCGGCCATCAGCTCGTCGGCCCACTGCTGCAGCGTGACCGACTGGCCGTCGCGCGTCAGCGTGAGCCCCGGCTTGCGGCCGTCCAGCGTCACGCTGCCGAAGTTCGCGTTCGCTTCCTTGTACGCGTCGCAATCAAGCGGCGCGCTTTCGTCGAGCGCGCACGCGAGCAGGAACGCATCGATGAAGCGCGCGGTCTCCAGCGCGATGCCGGTCGGTTCGAACGGATCGATGTCGAGGCAGCGCACTTCGATGTACTGCACGCCGCGCGACGCGAGCGCATGCAGCGGCCGCTCGCCCGAATACGTGACGCGCTTCGGCCGGATCGTCGAGTAGAACTCGTTCTCGATCTGCAGCACGTTCGTGTTGATCTGGATCCACTCGCCGTCGCGATGCGTGCCGATCGCCTCGTACGCCGGATACGGCTCGCTGACGGCCTTCGACAGCGCGTCGAGATAGCCGGGCAGCGTGTTGTAGTCGACGTGCAGCGCGGCCTGGGCCGTCGTATTCGAGTAGCCGAGATCGCTCATCCGCAGGCTCGTCGCATACGGCCGGTACAGCGTATCGGCGTCGAACGTGTCGAGCTTGTGCGGCTTGCCGCGCAGGAACTTCGTGTCGAGCACCGGCGACGCGCCGAACAGGTACATCAGCAGCCAGCTGCGGCGGCGGAAGTTGCGGATCTGCGCGAGATAGCGTTCCGACTGGTAATCGACGAGCGTCGCCGTGGATTCCTCTTCCGCATGCAGGCGCCGCCACACTTCCTCGTGCAGCGAGTAGTTGTAGTGGATGCCGGCGATGCACTGCATCGTGCGGCCGTAGCGATACGCGAGGCCGCGCCGGTACACCGTCTTCAGGCGACCGATGTTCGACGTGCCGTAGTCGGCGATCGGGATCTGGTCGTCGGCCGGCAGCAGGCCCGGCATCGAGTCGTTCCACAGGATCTCGTCACCGAGCGACGCATACACGTAGCGATGCAGATCGTCGAGGCGTTCGAGCGTGAGCGCGGCGTCGCGCTCCGCGGGCGTGATCAGTTCGATCAGCGCTTCGGAATAGTCGGTCGTCAGCGCCGGATGCGTGAGCGCCGAACCGAGCGCGCGCGGATGCGGCGTGAACGCGATCATCCCGTCGCGCGTCACGCGCAGGCTTTCCTTCTCGATGCCGCGCAGGCCGTCGGGCAGATGCTGCCGCGTCGGGCCCGAGCTCAGCGCGTCGAGGCGTTTCAGCAGCAGTTCGGACTGGCGGTAAGTCATGGTGTTCGACATGGAGACGCAAGTGCGTGACGGCCGCGCGCAGAACGCCGCGCGCGGCCGGCTGGATTGTTGGTCGCTTCGTTGGTAGCGGGCACTTTAACATCTCGCCGGAACCCGCGCTTGAGGTGGCGCCGGGTCCGGCGCACGGGCCTGAGCGGGCCACCGGACGGGCCGGACGCGCCAGTCCCGGCCTCCATCGCCGGTTCCGGACAACGCCGGTCGGCACGCCGGTCAGCGGAATTCGTCTGACGGACCGTGAACGGCGAACGCGTGGCGCGCGGGTGCAACCATGCCGCTGAATGGATCGGGAAGCGACGCGTGCGCGGACATCGCACGCGCAGCATCGGGGCGGCGCCGAATGCGTGGCATCGCCATGACGGGCCGCGTCACGCCTGCACTCGCCGCATGCCGGCATCGCGTGCGCAACGGGTTGCGGCACTGCCTGCTGGCGGTCGCACCCGGCCGGCCGCCGCAGTTACCCGCCGCGCGCGCCGCCCGCCCGGTCGGCCACTTCGTTCCACAGATGCAGCGCCGCATACGCGCGCCATGGCCGCCAGCCTTCGGTGCGGCGCTTCTGGCTGGTGAGCCGGTCGAGCGCCGGGTCGCGCGCGGCGATCGACTGCATCAGCACCAGATCGGATGCCGGCCACGCATCGGGGTCGCGCCACGCGCGCATCGCGATGTATTCGACGGTCCACGGGCCGATGCCGGGCAGATCGAGCCACGCGCGGCGCAGCGTCGCGAGATCGGCATGGGCGCGATCGACCGGCACGTCGCCGGCCGCCACCGCGCGCGCCACGCCGGTCAGCGCCGCCACGCGCTTGCCGGGCATCCCGATCTTGTCGAGATCGCACGCGGCCAGCGCGTCGGGCGTCGGGAAACGCCACGCGGGCGCGCCGTCGCCTTCATGAATCACGCGTTCGCCGGCCCGTTCGACGAGCCGGCCGACGATCGTCGTCGCGGCCTTCACGCTCACCTGCTGGCCGACGATCGCGCGCACGGCCAGCTCGAACCCCGACCATGCGCCCGGCACGCGCAAGCCCGGCGCGGCCTCGACGAGCGGCGCGAACCATGGATCGCGCGCGAGCCCGCCGCCGATCGCGGCCGGATCGGCGCCGAGGTCGAACATCGTCGCGACACGTGCGGCGAATGCGTCGTCGACGTGACGCGCGACCGCCCCTTCGACGGTCGCGATCAGGCAGTGCTTGCGCGGGTGCTTCGTGACGGTGAGCCGGCCGGCCTCGCCGTGCAGATCGACGATGCGGCGATACGCGCCGCCGGCCACCTGCTCGACGCCCGGAATCGCGCGCCCGCTGAAGAAGCGCAGCACGCGCGCCCAGTCGTACGGCGCCTTGTAGCGCAGTTCCATCTGCGCGGACGGCGGCACCGGGCCGCCGTTCGCGACAGACGTGATCGTTATCGTGTCGATGCTCAAACCGCACTGCCCTCCGTCTCGGCTTTGGCTTCATCGTTGTGAACATGGCGCGCCTCGGCCGCGAGCAGCGTCGCCTTGCGGCGTACGCCCCAGCGATAGCCGGCGAGCACGCCGCCCTTTTGCACGACGCGGTGGCACGGGATCGCGAGCGCAACCGGATTCGACGCGCACGCGGACGCGACCGCCCGTACCGCGCGCGGCGAGCCGAGCGCCTCGGCGATCTCCGAATAGCTGCGCGTTTCGCCGTACGGGATATGCGTCAGCGCTTCCCACACGCGCTGCTGGAACGCGGTCGGCGCGATGTCGAGCGGCAGGTCGAACGCGTGCCGCGTGCCGTCGAGATACGCGCGGATCTGCGCGACGAACGGCGCGAGCCGGGCCGACGATTCGACGAGTTCGGCCCGCGCGAACGCGCTCTTCAGCTCGACGACGAGCGACGCCGCGTCGTCGCCGAACGCGATCCGGCAGATGCCCTGTTCGGTCGCGGCGACGAGCACCGTGCCGAGCGACGTCGACGCGGTCGCGTAGTCGATCCGCAGGCCGGCGCCCTGGCGGCGAAACGCGGACGGCGCCATCCCGAGCTCGCGCGACACCGACGCATAGAGCCGCGACGGCGAGTTGAACCCCGCGTCGACGGCCGCCTGCGTGACCGGCTGGCCGTCTTGGAGCGCCTGCCGCAGCGCGGCGCCGCGCTGCGCGGCCTGGTACTGCCGCGGCGACACGCCGACCACGCGCTTGAAGAGCCGCTGCAGGTGGAACGGGCTCACGTGCACGGCGTCGCTCAACTGCTGCAGCGTGAGCCGCTCGGCGTGCGCGTCGAGCACCGCGCACGCGCGATTGACGATTTCCAGCTCGCGCGGCAGCCCTTCCGGCTGGCAACGCTTGCAGGGCCGGAAACCGGCCGCGCGCGCGGCCGCCGGATCGGTGAAAAAGGACACGTTCTCGCGGCGTGGCTGCCGCGACGCGCAGGTCGGGCGACAGAACACGCCGGTCGTGCTGACGCCATAGAAGAACGCGCCGTCCGCGTGCGGATCGCGCTCGGTCACGGCGCCCCAGCGGGCATCGTCGGTCGGATAGGCGGTTTTCATCTGAACCTCGCACTCTCTAGTGTAGATGGTGCCTACTCTAGCCATCGGCACATGCCGTCGCGCCCTGGATCTTGCTCTGTGATTCGTGTCGGCGAATCGGGGCCACATCCATAGGGATAAATGCGACGAAACGCGCGCGGCGGCTGCTCGCGCGCCGTTTCCGTCATCGTCCCGTCACCGTTTTGCTGCAGTGCGGATGCGACAAATCGCCGTCCTGACGTTTTTTTGCAATCGGAATATTGCGTCGCACCATCGCCGTGTGTATAGTTGGAACTGTCTCCTCCATGTCTCCTCCTGATATGGATTAAGCCCGTTCCGCTCTGCGCGAACGGGCTTTTTTTCGTCCGTCGATTGTGCCGCGTTCCGGCCGGCAGCGCAGGCGCGATGCGTCTACACTCGATGCTCGTCGACTGCGAAGGAGTCCCGCCCATGAAGCCCACCATCCGCGGAATCGATCACATCGTGCTGCGCGTGACCGACATGGCGGCCATGACGCGCTTTTACTGCGACGCCGTCGGCTGCCATGTGGAGAAGGAACAGCCCGATCTGGGCCTCGTGCAACTGCGAGCCGGCGATGCGCTGATCGACCTGCTGACGGTCGGCGGCCCGATCGACCGCCCCGACAGCGGCCCGCCCGGCGCCGGGCGCAACCTCGACCATCTGTGCCTGCGCGTCGAGCCGTTCGATCCCGACGCACTGATCGCCCATTTCGCCGCGCATGGCGCGCGGCCCGGCGCGCCGGCCGAACGCTACGGCGCCGGCGGCTACGGGCCGTCGATCTACCTGTTCGATCCCGAAGGCAACATGGTCGAATTCAAGGGGCCGCCGGCCGCGCTCGGCTGAACGCGGCCGACGCGCGAGCCGTTACGCGTCCGCGCGCGCCTTCAGCACCGCCCACTCGACCGCGACCGGATCGTGGTCCGCGCTCGAGATCCATGCGGCGCCGTCCTGCACCGTGCACTGCAGGCGCATCGTGCGCGCCGCGAGCCGCCCGAGCGCGGCCGCGACGCCGTCGGCGAGCGACAGCACCTGCACGTTGCGCAGCCGTTCGACCTTGCTGCGCACGCCCTGCCACCAGATATCCGACGTCTTGCCGCCGTACGCGATCACCGTGACCTGCCCGGCACGCCCGGCCGCCTTCGAGATGCGCCGTTCGTCGGGCTGACCGGCCTCGATCCACACGTCGATCGCGCCCGTCAGGTCCTTCTGCCACAAGTCGGGCTCGTCGACGTCCGACAGCCCCTTGCAGAATTCGAGCCGCTCGTGCGCGAACAGCGCGAACGCGACGATGCGCACCATCATCCGTTCGTCGGTTTCCGACGGATGGCGCGCCACCGTCAGCGCGTGATCGGCGTAGTAATGCCGATCCATGTCGGCGATTTGCAATTCGGCTTTGTAGATCGTGGATTTCAGCGCCATGCGGATACGGCCCGGGCGGGCATTCGGTTCGGTCGGGCCGTGATGATACCGAATGCGGGCCGTCCGGCGCGCGTCATGCGCGCCCCACAGCGCAACGGCCCGGCATTGGGCCGGGCCGCGTTCGGTTCGCGCCGCCGGCTCGTCGGGCCGGCGCGCTCGCGCGTCGTGCGACTGCGCGGGGAATGGACGGTTACTGCTTGACGAAGCGTGAATCGGCCCAGAGGCCTTGCTGGTCGCTGTTGTCGGCGCTGACGAACTGCACGTCGCCCTGATCGACCGACACCACGCGGAAGCGCTGGCCTTCCGGCACCGACAGGCAGCGGAAGTCGTCGAAATACTGCTGCTTCGCCTGCGACTTGCCGTCACGTTCGTGACTCAGTACGGAGTCCAGATTGTCTTTCGACAGGCAACCCCATGCGTTCTTCGTCAGTTGGATTTCCTGCTTCGGCTTGACGGCCGAATCGCCGCCGGCCTGGGCAATCGACACCGCGCAAAACGCGCCGACAAGGGCAAAAAGGACACCGGTACGCTTGATCATGTTCTGTCTCCAGGCTTGCGGGCACCAGGCTGGGTTAGCTATGTGTTTAAAGGTGATCGTGAACCCGCGTTTTTCACTTTAGAAGACCGGCAAACGATAGCAAGCACATTTGTTGTGCGACCGCAATAGCGGCGGATTGTCGCACCCCGTGCGCGGCCCGCTTTTCGCGGGCGGCGCGCGTCCGGCAAACGCTGCCGAATCGCGGACGGGCCCGCGCCGCCCGGCGGAAAGCGTTATCCGACAAGGCTTTCAGCGAAGTTACAATGCGGCGATTGAACGGTTTGGATAATCCATTTCGCTATTCGGCTCATTTTGATGCGTTGCACATAAAGTCATCCAAAATGATTCGACTTTTACCGCAGCGCGGCAGCGCCTTTACCCGATACAAGAAAAATGCCAGATATAGGCGCATCCGTATTTATCCGTAGGTCGCCGCCTCTATTCGGCGCGCTCGGTGCCCCGTCGCAAGCGCATTTCGTCCGTGTGGTGTTTACCCTGCTTTATTCAATCCGGTTTGCTGGCGCTCGAAATAATCGCGCTGGAAGATGCACATGCGATAAGCGTTGTGATACGCGCCATTTCCGAAAAATTCTTCCTTCAATTCGGCTTCGTGCTGGAATCCGCATTTCTCGTACACGTGGATCGCGGCCGCATTCGACGTATCGACGATCAGGTACAGCTTGCGCATGTTCAGCACCTTGAACGCGTATTCGATCGCGAGGCGCGTCGCCTGGCCCGCATAGCCGCGCCCTTGGCACTGCGGCGCGATGATGATCTGGAACTCGCCGCGGCGGTGGATGTAGTCGAGCTCGATCAGCTCGACGAGGCCGACCAGTTCGTCCCGCGCATCGACCGCGACGAAACGGCGCTCGCGCTGATCGTGCACGTGACGGTCGTACAGTTGCGACAGTTCCGAGAAGGTTTCGTACGGCTCCTCGAACCAGTAGCGCATGATCTTCGCGTCGTTGTTCAGCTCGTGGACGAAGCGCAGATCCTGGCGTTCCAGCGGCCGTAGCGCGAGCGTGTGGGTATCGTTCTGAAGTTGCATGTTGGTGTCCTTTTTGATGTCGCCGCATGCGCGGAATGCCTGCGGCGCGGCCGCGTTCCGGCCCGTTTCGCACTGTAAGAAATTGAACGCGGGCGAAGTTCAGAGCCTAGAATGGGAACAAGGGTTCCTGCCACCGCAAGGAGGCTATCGTGATCGAGCAAGTCATCCTCGGAATTTTCCTCGTGCTGCCGCTCGTCATCGTGGCTGCGCTGTTTTCCGACGAACTCTGGCAGGAGCATCGTCGCCAGCATCCGCGCGACGAGAACGCACCGCACATCGACTGGAAGCATCCGTGGCGCCGCGTGCGACGCGGGCATTGACTTCGATCATCGTCGATCCGCCGCATGCGCAGGGCCGGCCACCCCAGGCCGGGTAACATGCGGGCACGACCCTTGCGCTTCGATCCGATTACCGCCCCACCCGCGAGACACCGACGTGAACGACAAGCCCGCCCTTCCTCCGCACGATATCCCGAACGAAACGATCGACCTGCAGATCGCCGATGTGCTGGCGGCCGTCTGCTATCCCGCGAACAAGGATGCGATCGTCGATGCCGCACGCGACGCCGGCGCCAGCAACGAAGTGCTGGCGATGCTCGACGGCCTGCCCGAACAGGACTACGCGGACGTCGACGCCGTCACGCGCTGGATTGCCGGCAACTTCGGCCCGGGGCTCGGCATTTGAGCGGATGCCAATAACGCGATAGGATCGGGCCGCACCGGTCGCGCCGCGATCGGGGAGCGCGCCGCCCGGCGCAAGATCGGGCGTTTCGCGCGCGTGCCCGGGGGACTCCATGGAAGGCATCCTGATCCAGCACACGACGCAACGTCAGCTGTGGTTCGGCGCGCTGACGGCGCTCGTCATCCTGCTCACGCTCGGGATCGCCGTGCCGCACGCGAACGTCGCGCTGCCGGCCGTCGAGCCGTTCATGCCGATGTGCGCGCTCACCGTGTTCACGACCGCGAGCATCGCGGCGTTCTTCCTCGGCGCGCAGTTCACCGTGACGCGCCAGCCCATGCTCGGTGCGCTCGGCGGCGCCTATGCGTTCACCGCGCTCGCCGTCGCGCTGCAGTTGCTGACCTTTCCCGGCGTGTTCGCGCCGCACGGCCTGCTCGGCGCGCGCCCGCAAAGCGCCGCATGGATGTGGGTCTTCTGGCATGCCGGCTTTCCGTGCTTCGTGATGGCCGCGCTGTTCGCGCGCGAGCGGCTGACGCGCGCGCCGGTCGGTGCGAAAGAAACACGCCGCTGGACGCTCGCGCTCGTCGGCGGCCCGGCCGTCGCGGCGGCGCTCCTGTGCGTGCTCGCGCTGAACGTGTCGCTGCCGCCCGCGTTCCATCCGCCTCGCGACGCGGCCGTGCTGCCCGTCAACGGCACCGCGCTCGTCGTGTGGATCCTCAACGTGCTCGCGCTCGTGGCCGTGCTGGTCACCGGCCGGCTGCGCACGACGCTCGACCTGTGGCTCGCGATCGCGGTGCTCGCGTGCCTCACCGATACGACGCTGAACCTGCTGTCCACCCATCGCTTCACGCTCGGCTGGTATGTCGCGCGCGTGTTCAGCATGTTCACGCCGGGCGTGCTCGTGTGCGTGCTCGCATGGGAAGTGACGATGCTGTATCAGCAACTGTTCGAAGCGCACGCGACGCTGATTCGCTCGTCCGCGCGCGACGGGCTCACGGGTGCGTTCAACCGCAGCCACTTCAACGACCATTTCCATACGCTGTTCCTGCAGGCGCGGCGGCAGGGCGAACCGCTGTCGCTGCTGATGGTCGACGTCGACCACTTCAAGGCGTACAACGATGCGTTCGGTCACGTGAAGGGCGATGCGTGCCTGATCGCCGTCGCGAATGCACTGGTCGGCGCGGTGCGGCGGCCCACCGATATCGTCGCGCGCTACGGCGGCGAGGAGTTCGCGATCGTGCTGCCGAATACCGGCGCGCACGGTGCGCGGGTGGTGGCCGACGAAGCGCGCGAAGCCGTATTGCGGCTCGACCTCGCGATGCCCGATTCGCCGGCCGGGCGCGTGAGCGTCAGCATCGGCTGCGCGACTGTGTCGGCCGACGACCTGTCGACGCCCGACGCGTTGATCGAGGCCGCCGATGCCGCGCTGTATCGGGCGAAGGATACGGGGCGAAACCGGGTCGTCGTCGCCTGAAACGTCTGCTGTTTGGCTAATTGTTACGGTCATTTTGACCGGAATAATCCGCCGTTACGGATTGCGGCGCGGGGATACGATCGCTTACAGCCTCGGCCGGAGCCGCTCGCTATGCTGGGTTTCATATTGAATCCGAGCAGGTGAACGCGATGAAGAAGGCCCTTTTGCTGATTGCCGGCGTCGCCGTGTTGTTGAGCGGCTGTATCGTGGTGCCTGACGGTGGCGGGTATTACGGTGGGGGTGGGTATTATCACCATCATCGTCATTGGGATTGATGCGGGCGAAGGTCCGGACATAGCGATCCGGGCCTGCGTGCGATCCAGCCGGCGTGATCGACATCGTTGAGATCGCCGTATGCGCCATACGATGCCCAGGCTCACGGCGTGTGCCAGATCCGGATCCAGTGCGCGCCGTCTATTTGTTTTGACGCGCGGATTCGACGTTGTGATATTTACCGGCCAGCGGATTTTATGACAGGCCGAGCAATGCAAACGGGGAAGCGATCATGAGCGCGTTTCTCGTTCAAAGACGCATGACGCGCCACGAAGGACTCTCGAACTTCAAATGCGCGAGCGTCACTTCCCGATACAAAACCTGCTGAAAATCACCCCCAGCAGATCATCCGACGTGAACTCCCCGGTAATCGCATTGAGCTGCTCCTGCGCGAGCCGAAGCTCTTCGGCAAACAGATCGAGCGACTGCGCGCGCTGCTCCGCATGATCGGCCGCCTGCGCGAGATGTTCCTGCGCGGCCCGCAGCGCGATCAGATGCCGCTCGCGCGCGAGATACACGCCCTCGGCCCCCGCCTGCCACCCGGCGATCCGCAGCAGCTCCGCGCGCAGCATGTCGATCCCGTCGCCGCGCTTCGCCGACAGATGCACCTCGGTCAGATCGCCTTCCGCCGCCGGATGCTCGACGCACGCCGGCACGCCGGTCAGATCCGTCTTGTTCAGCACGCGCACCACCGGCACGCCGGCCGGAAACCGCGCCGCGATCGTTTCGTCGTCCGGCGTCATCCCCGTGCGCGAATCGAGCAGATGCAGCACGACGTCCGCGCGCTCGATCTCGCTCCACGTGCGCGCAATGCCGATCCGCTCGACCTCGTCCTCCGTCTCGCGCAACCCGGCCGTATCGATGATGTGCAGCGGAATCCCTTCGACCTGGATCGTCTGCGCCACCTTGTCGCGCGTCGTGCCGGCGATCGGCGTGACGATCGCCAGCTCGGCGCCCGCCAGCGCATTCAGCAGCGACGACTTGCCGACGTTAGGCTGCCCCGCGAGCACGACCGACAGCCCTTCGCGCAGCAACGCGCCCTGCCGCGCATCGCCGAGCACGTGCGCGAGCTGCGCGCGGATCTTCGCGAGCTTGCCGCGCGCGTCGGCCGCCTCGAGGAAGTCGATTTCCTCCTCCGGAAAATCCAGCGTCGCCTCGACCAGCATCCGCAGCGTGATCACGTCGTCGACGAGCGCATGGATCTGCCGCGAGAACGCGCCGTCGAGCGAACGCCCGGCCGAGCGCGCGGCCGCCTCGGTGCTCGCCTCGATCAGGTCGGCGACGGCTTCGGCCTGCGCGAGATCGAGCTTGTCGTTCAGGAACGCGCGCCGCGTGAACTCGCCCGGCTCCGCGAGCCGCAGCCCGAAGCCGCGCCCCGCGTCCAGGCAGCGCTGCAGCAGCAACTGCATCACGATCGGCCCGCCGTGCCCCTGCAGCTCGAGTACGTATTCGCCCGTGTACGAATGCGGCGCCGGGAAATACAGCGCGATCCCGCGGTCGAGCGGCGCACCATGCGCGTCGAGAAACGGCACGTAGCTCGCATGACGCGGCGCGAGCTTCTGCCCGCACAACGCGTCGATCAGCGGCAGTGCGGCCGCCTCGCCGCCGCGCCCGAACGACACGCGGACAACGCCAATGCCGCCCCGGCCGGCGGCGGTGGCAATGGCGACGATCGGATCGGAATCGGTAGCGAGCATGGGAATCGGACGAATCTGGGGAGTCTGGGAAATCGGCGAGTAGTCGGTGCGCCGGCGCAACAGTTCGCGGATCGGAACGCCGGCATTGTAGCGTGTCGGCACCCGCGCCACCGGACGCGACGCCGAATTCGGACTCGCCCGAATTTATCCCGACGGGGATAAGTCGAGTATCAGTACCCCGTGCTGGCATACTCTTCGTTTCGGACAAGTATGCCTGCTGGCGGGGGCGGACGATTTGCCCCTCAATTCCGCCAATGTGCCCGTACGAGGCCGGGATTCGTCTGAACAGGATACGTTTATCCTATATGGTTGTCTTAGAAACGTCGGCCGAATTGCACAATCTCTCCCATGCCGACACCCGAAGAAAAAGCCGCGTTCTCGGAACGCCTGAAGTTCGCCCTGCGGCGCAGCCCGGAGAAGGTCACCGGCGCGACGGAACTGGCGAACCGATTCAATCTGCGCCATCGCGGAGCCCAGCCCGTTTCGCCGCAAACCGCGCACAAATGGCTGACGGGCCGCACGATTCCGACGCCGGACAAACTCGCGACGCTCGCCGACTGGTTGCGCGTCGAAGTCCACTGGCTGCATTACGGCCCGTCGCCGAGCGTGATCGAACACGCGACGCCGCAACCGCTGCCGCGCGACGAGCACTATCCGCCGACGCCCGAGACGATCGAACTCGCGTCAAAGATCGAAGCGTTGTCGCCGCATCATCGCTACCTCGTGCAGGAGTTGGTCGAGCAGTTCTACGGCGACGTGGGCGAATCGAAGAAGGGCTGAGCCGGGATCGGACCAGAAAAGCAAAAAGCCGCACGGTCATGAACCATGCGGCTTTTTTTTGCGTGCATCGCGAGCGGCGAACCGCCCGCGAGTACGACTGGCGTCAGGCCGGCTTCTTCTTCACGCCGCCGAGCTTGCGCGTGATGTAGTACTGCTGCGCGATCGACAGCACGTTGTTCACGACGTAGTACAGCACGAGGCCGGCCGGGAAGAAGAAGAACATCACCGAGAACGCGATCGGCATGAACTTCATCATCTTCGCCTGGACCGGATCCGGCGGCGTCGGGTTCAGGCTCGTCTGCACGAACATCGACACGGCCATCAGCACCGGCAGGATGAAGAACGGATCGCGCTGCGACAGGTCGTGAATCCACAGAATCCACGGCGCGCCGCGCATTTCGACCGACGCGAGCAGCACCCAGTACAGCGAGATGAACACCGGAATCTGGATCACGACCGGCAGGCAGCCGCCGAACGGATTGACCTTCTCGGTCTTGTACAACTCCATCAGCGCGGCGTTCATCTTCTGCGGATCGCTCTTGAAGCGTTCGCGCAGCGCCTGCATGCGCGGCGTGATTTCCTTCATGCGCGCCATCGACTTGTAGCTCGCCGCCGACAGCGGGAAGAACACGGCCTTGATCAGCACCGTCAGCAGCACGATCGCCCAGCCCCAGTTGCCGACATAGCCGTGGATCTTCTCGAGCAGCCAGAACAGCGGCTTCGCGATGATCGTCACCCAGCCGTAATCCTTCACGAGCTCCAGGCCCGGCGCGATGCCTTCGAGCATGCGCTCTTCTTCCGGACCGGCGAACAGGCGCGCCTGCACGTCGGCCGACTGGCCCGGCGCGATCGCGGCGACCGGCTGCTCCACACCGATGCGATAGAGCGACCCGTCAAACTTCTTCGCGTAGATGTCGCGCTTCGCCCCTTGTTGCGGAATCCACGCCGACGCGAAGTAGTGCTGCACCATCGCGATCCAGCCGTTGTCGGCAGAGGTCTCGAAGTTCGCCTTATTCTTGTCGAGATCGCTGAAGTCGATCTTCTGAAAGTGCTTCGCATCCGTATAGACCGCCGGTCCGAGGAACGTATGCGAGAACATCGGCGTTTCGACCGGCGTGTTGTCGCGGACGAGCTCCATATAGAGCCTCGGCGTGACGGGCGCCGTGCCGACGTTGTCGATCTTGGTGTCGACGCCGATCACGTAGCTGCCGCGCGTGAACGTGTAGGTCTTGATCACCTTCACGCCGCCCTTCACCGGCGATTCGAACGACAGCTTCAGCGTGTTCTGGTCGCCCGTCAGCGACGTCGAGCCGGGGTTCAGCTGCGTGTAGACGTCGGTGTGATTCGGGAAATCGCCGCCGACGAGGCCCGTACGTGCGAGATACGTGTGGCCGGCCGTGTGGTCGAACAGCGTGATGTACAGGTCGGGCTGCTTGCCGTCGCCCTGCTTCTTCAGCGTCAGCTTCGCGAGCGTGCCGCCGCGCGTGTCGATTTCGCCGTCGTACACGTCGGTCGAGAACTTCACCAGCTGCGCCTGCGCGGCCGGTGCCGTCGTCGACGGTGCGGCGCCGGCCGCGGCGGCAGGCACGTCACCTGCGGTCGTCGTCGCGCCCGTGCCCGATGCGCCGCCGGCGGCGGCCGGGGCCGTCTGCGTGGCGCTCGGGAAGAACATCGACGGGCGTCCATGGTCCCGCTGCCAGTTGTCGTACAGCATGACAGCTGACATGAAGAAGATCACCCATAGGACGGTGCGTTTGATATCCATGCGTTGTCTCAGAGTCGATGGGACCGCGCGTCGGCTTCGCCGCGAGCGCGAGTGTCGGAGTTGGGCGGCGGGACGAGGTCGATGCCGCCCGCGGAAAACGGATGGCATCGGCACACGCGCCTGACGGCGAGATACGTGCCGCGCGCGGCGCCATGATACTGGATTGCCTCGCGCGCGTAATCCGAACAGGAAGGATAAAAACGGCACCGGTTGCCGAGCATCGGGCTCACGGCAACCTTGTAGAAGCGCAGCAAGGCGATCAATACCGTTTCCATACCTTGGGCGGCGCCGTACGACGCCGCGTCAAAACCGGCCGGGCGGGCGCGAACGCCGCACCGGGCACGGATGCGTCACTCGGACGCGGGCTTCGACGCGCGGCGGGCGATTTCCCGGGCTGCCCTGTCGAGCAGCTCGCGGATCTCGGCCGCGCACATCGCCGCGAGCGGGGCGGAAGCCGCGCTCGGCAGCGCTTTCTTGTCGAAGCGCGTGTGCTGCCGCAGCAGCAGGTCGTAACCGGCGAATTCGGCGCGGCGCAGGCGGAACTGATCGCGCGCCAGCCGCTTCACGAGGTTACGTGTGACTGCCCGCGGCGCATACTTCTTGCCGATGACGAGCCCCAGGCGTGCGGGCTGACCGGTCGGCTTGCCGTAAATCACGAAGTGCGCGGAGCGCCGCCAGGGGCGCAAACGAAAAACGGATGAAAATTCATCCGTTTTCAGAAGTCGCGCAGCTTTCGGGAAGGCGGCTTTCGTCTGCGACGGATTCGCACCCGGCTCGACGGCACCTTCCGCAGGACTGCGGACGGCGGACACAGCGCGCAACCTGCCTTAGATGGCGAGGCGCTTGCGGCCCTTCGCGCGGCGAGCGTTGATGACCTTGCGGCCACCTGCCGTCTTCATGCGGACACGGAAGCCATGGGTGCGCTTGCGGCGCGTCACGGACGGTTGGTAAGTACGTTTCATGATGTTCTCACTTGTTCGAGAATGTCGAAATTCAGGGGACCGCGTGCCCTTAACCGGAGGCATTCGGGCGAACGCAATCGCCGGGAATACAGGATTGGTTTTCGCGGAACCCGCTATTTAAACCGTTTTTCCGTTGACGGTCAATACTTTACGCGTCGTTCGCCTGTGCCGGCCCGCCCCGATCCGGCCCCGCGGCCCACAAACACAGCCTGTGGATAAGTCCCGCTGTGGCCGCGTTTGGCGTTAGAATCTCGCCTTATCTCCAAGAATCCCGCACGCCGCTTCGGCTCGCGCCTGCCCCGCCAAGACTGTGACGCAGGCGTCCGACGCACGCTCGCACGACCGCTTCGGGCCTTGTTGCGCGACCGCGACAAGGGCGCCGGCGAGCCGCGCTGTGCACGCAAAAAACGACAGTTACTTG